>NZ_CABVPW010000004.1:0-317498 GCF_902499025.1 Burkholderia lata
GACGCCGAGCCACGCTGGCAGGCCGGCGCGGACGGGATCGGCTTCTGGCCGGGCGGCGACGCAGACGGGTTCGATGCGAGCGCGTGGGCGACCGATGCGGGGCCGGCCCGCCGCGGGCGCGACGCTTCGGTCGACGGGCCGCCACCCGACGCCGTACCGTTCACCGCGCGCAAGATCACGCTCGGCCAGCGAACCAGTGGGGCGGGGCGCGCCTGCGCGGCAGCGCGCGACGACGGCACGGAAGGTATCGGCTTCGACGACAACGGCGCCGCCGGCGGCTGCGATCCGGCCGCGACACGCGATGCAACGGCGGATGACGCACCGGCCGGCGGTGTCGTCCACGCCGACCGGATGCCGTACGAACTGCATCCGATCGACCCGTCGCGGCTGCCCGATCTGCCGGCCGCCCAGGCGCCGCCGCTGCTGACGCAGCTGATGGGCGACGACCGCAACATGGTCGCCCTCGGCTGGCACTTCATCGGCACGACCGGCCGATCGACGCCCGTGACGACGCATACGGATGCACTCGGGCTGAACAGCTTCCAGAACCAGGGTTCGAGCCTGTCGCTCAGCAATACCAACACGCTGGCCTTTACGTTTACCCACTTTTTCTCGGAGAACTGGGCGGCCGAACTCGGCGGGGGCATTCCGCCGGTGCTGACGCTGCGCGGGCACGGCAGCATCGCGCTGCCGCTCGACCGGATTTTTTCCGGCGTCCAGGGGCGGTTTCCGCTGATCGATCTCGCGAACACGCAAAGCAACCCGCTCGCGACCACCCGCGCGTGGCTCGGATCCGTCGTGTTCAAGTATTACCTCGGCGAGCGCGACGATCGATTCCGCCCGTTCGCGGGCATCGGCATCAGCTATACGCGCTTCACGAACACGAACCTGAATCCCGTGTTCCAGCGCAAGCTCGCGTCGCTCGGCGGGCTGCTCGCGGCGGGCTCGGACATCGGCAGCCTGCAGTCGCTGCTGCTCGACCCGTCGCTGTTCCAGCGCATCTGGGATGCCGGCGGCGACCTGCTGCTGTCGGGGAAGACCAACGTGTCGGCCAAGGTGAAGAGCGTGTGGGAGCCGGTGTTCACCGTCGGCGCGAGCTACCAGATCACGCGCCAGTTCTGGATCACCGGCATGGTGACCTACATCCCGTTACGTACGAAGATTACGCTGGACATCGACCAGCCGAACCGCCAGCTCGCGTCGAACACGTTCGATATATCCGCGAACCCCGTGCTGGCCAGCGTGCTGCTTGCATTCCGCTTCTGACTGGCAGGCCGGCCCCTTTTTTCATGAATTTGACGCGCGACACTGGGATAATGTCGGAGTTTGGCTGCGTCATTGATGGAAGGAGGCCCCATGGGCGACAACGATACCCGTACCGAGACCGACAACCGCACCGATATGGAGTCGATGGAATCGATGGAGGCGCGCCAGCGCCGCTTCGAGGAAGATCTGGTCGACGCCTACGACGAAGAGCTCGAGATGGAGCTCGACGATCGCCGCTTCGACGACAACGACGACCTGCTGTTTTCGCAGGAGCGCCGCGAGGCGCGCAAGGAGTATTTTCGCGAGCTGTTCCGGCTGCAGGGCGAGCTCGTCAAGCTGCAGGACTGGGTCGTGAGCACCGGGCACCGGCTCGTCGTCATTTTCGAGGGGCGCGACGCGGCCGGCAAGGGCGGCGCGATCAAGCGCATCACGCAGCGGCTGAACCCGCGTGTCTGCCGGGTTGCCGCGCTGCCCGCACCGAGCAACCGCGAGCGCACGCAATGGTATTTCCAGCGCTATGTCGCGCACCTGCCGGCCGGCGGCGAGATCGTGCTGTTCGATCGCAGCTGGTACAACCGCGCGGGCGTCGAGCGCGTGATGAACTTCTGTACCGACGAGGAATACGAGGAGTTTTTCCGTTCGGTGCCCGAGTTCGAGAAGATGCTGGTGCGCAGCGGGATCCAGATCGTCAAGTACTGGTTCTCGATCACCGATCACGAGCAGGAAGTGCGTTTCCAGAGCCGGATCGACGATCCGCTCAAGCAGTGGAAGCTGAGCCCGATGGATCTCGAGAGCCGCCGCCGCTGGGAAGCCTATACGGCCGCGAAGGAAGAAATGCTCCAGCGCACGCACATTCCGGAAGCGCCGTGGTGGGTCGTGCAGGCCGTCGACAAGAAGCGCGCGCGGCTGAACTGCATTCACCATCTGTTGCAGCAGGTGCCGTATCACGAGGTGCCGCACGCGCCGATCGACCTGCCGCCGCGCGAGCATCACGAGGATTACATCCGCCGGCAGGTGCCGGACACCATGATCGTGCCGGACACTTACTAAGTGGCCAAGGTGGGTTCGATCCGGTGAAAGGGCGCGCCGTGCAACGCGGCGCGCGTTACTCCCGGATCAGGAACGCGGTGCGGTCGCGCCCGACGATCCATGCGGGTGCGCGGCCGCGCCCGCTCCATGTCGCGCCGGTTGCCGGGTCGCGATACTTCACGCCGACGGTGAACAGCTTCGCGCGATCGCTGTAACCCTGCCCGAAGATTTCCCGCGCGGTCAGCGCGTAGCTGGTGACGAGCTCGCGTACCTGCGCCAGCACCGCGTTGCGTTCACGGCTCCGTGCCGTCTTGATGCGCCGATCGAGTTCCGCAAGCTGGGCTTGCAGTGTCTTCACTTGATGCATGCGTCCGTTATCCCGAAGTCGAGTTTTGATTATTGGCGACGCGTGGTGAGCCGCACGTCAGCACGCCTGGCCCTGGCGTGCCGCCTCGGCCGGTGGCGGTTGCGTGCTGCCGGTGCCGGCCTGCAGGTAGAACGTATGCGGCGCGAGTCGCCGGGAACCCGATGAGATTAAGTGGCGGTGTGCGGTTTTTCTATCGGACGTATCTGATTTTTCGGCGGAGTTTGCCGGCAGCCGGGATGACGGGACAGGGAAGATGGTTGCCGTTCGTCACAGATCGGGAAAGCCCGATCGCCCTTGCGTCAGGTCGAACAACTCGGCGCGCGCATTCGCGTCGGCGGTCTCGGGCAGCTTGATCACGAGCTTGACCGTCATCCCGTACGCACTGTCCACCAGCTCGTAACCGGCCTGTTCGATCCAGCGGCGCACGCGCGCCTCCTCGGGATAGCCGATCTCGATCGCGAGCCGCGTGTAGCGGATGCGCTCGATGCGCTCGGCATCGAGCAGCGCCGACGCGATTGCATCGGTATACGCACGCACCAGGCCGCCCGCGCCGAGCTTCACGCCACCGTAGTAGCGCACGACCGCGCCGAGCACGCCATCGAGATCGTGATGGCGCAGCACTTCCAGGATCGGGCGTCCCGCCGTGCCCGACGGCTCGCCGTCGTCCGACATCCCCGATTGACCGCCCGCCAGCAGTGCCCAGCACACATGCGTGGCGGTCGGATGTTCGTCGCGCAGGCGCTGCAGCGCCTGCATCGCGGCGTCGCGGTCGTCGACGGGAATCGCGTACGCGATGAAGCGGCTCTTGCGGATCTCGAGTTCGCGGATGTAGGTGGTGGCGAGCGAGTACATCATGCGTCGCGACGGGAAAAGTGTAGGGAAATCAAGATGATGATGGCGTGTCGGTTCTTTTGATGCTCACCCGTGCAGGCGTGGGTCAACTGCATGGGCGGGATGAAGACAGAATTTTACCGTGGCGCGCGTCGATGCCTTTCAATGCCGCCAGGACACGATCCGGGCGATGTCCCGGAAACAGCGTGACAAGGTGCTTCGACGTGAACGGTGCGGTGGTGGCGAGCACGAGATACCCACCGATTTGCGGCGCCTGCCGGATGGCGCGCCTGGATCGTGGGCCTCGCCTCGAGCCCGTCGGGCGCGCCATCATGCCAAGGGGCGCTGTCTGCGCGACAGGAATTTATGGCAACTGCCGAATTAGCGGGTGGCGGCTATTCGATGGCTGGCGCCCGATCACGGTTGCCGTGCCGCCGTGGATCCCGGACTGACATGAAGCGCATACAGCTCGGACACGCTTGCCGCCTTGCGGCTGCTGTGTTCGACCGATCCTTCTGTCGTCCACAGGAACGGATAAAAGCTGAAGCATTGCTCCGTCGTCATATGCCGGACCTCAGCTTGCCAGCCCGGCCAACGCAAGTTCGCATAGAAGTCATGCAGCTTCTCGCCGAGCGACCAGCGCACGAAGTCGCCATACCCGATCTCGAGGGGCTCCCATTCCAAGGTGTCGGGTGCAAAGTAGTACACCGACCCCGTGTCGTCCCCGAGTGCGCCTCCGTTCAACGCGAAGAATCCGCCGACAGCGTCATCCGCGATCAACAGAAAACCGGACGATCGCCCGCTATTCCAGCCGACGATGTCTCTGGGCAGCCTGGGATGGCCGGACCCGAGCAAACGAAGGTAGCCGCCGTCCACGAGGATGCCGCCGGTCGAATAAGCGATTGTTCCCAAGGTCGATCGGGTCGATACCTGAAGCGCTGACAGAACTTCGCCACACCGGTCGGACGCGGGCAGTATTTCGCAACGGTGACGGGCTGCGGCGGCCCATTCGATCAAAGCGGGGAGCGCGGACTCGCGTTCGTTTACCAGTTCGTCCAGCGGGCGCATGGTTTTTCTCCGGGGTGGTTCAAGCGCGGCATCACCGCACGCCGACCGACGACCGCAGCGCCGCGCCCAGCGTGCGCAGTGCCTGCCGGGCCCGCGCATCGGTCAAGTTCGAGTAGAGCACCACGTCGCGTGTCGGCAAGGGCGGCAGCCCGTATCGCGCGCCCACGTCGACCGTCCCGACGGGCGCCACGCGATGCCCGAGCGCGGCGACGGCCAGCCCGGCGGACACCGCCGCGCCGATCGTCGCCACGCCGCCGCCGACGAACACTTCCGTCCACGCGACACCGGCTTCGTCCAGCGCACCGATCGCCATGCGTCGCACGCTGCACGGCTCGGCCTGCGTCGCGAGCCGCAGCGGTTGCGGCGGATGGTACTCGAAGTCGGTCGCGGCCATCCAGCCGAACGATTCCGACAGAAGGGGTTCCCCGTCGAGCCGCCGGCTGTCGTGCTGGAGCGCGACGGCGGCGTCGAGCTGGCCGCGGTCGAACGCCTCGAGCACGTCGCGCGACGCGGCGACCCGGATCTCCAGCACGAGCCCCGGTTCCGCTTCGCTCATGCGCCGAAGCAGCATCGGAAGATCGGCGCCGACGACATGATGGCTCACGCCGATCACGAGCCGCCGCTGGCCGGCGCCGAATGCGCCGACCGCACCCTGGTGAGCCGCCACGAGCTCGCGCGCCGGTTCCAGGAACGCGGTGCCGTCGGCCGACAGGCGAACCTGCCGCGGCGTGCGTTCCAGCAGGCGGCGGCCGAGGCCGTCTTCAAGCCGCTTGATCTTCAGGCTCACCGCGGACTGCGTCGTGTCCATCGCCTCGGCGGCCCGTGTGAAGCTCTTGAGGTCGGCGGTCAGCACGAATGCCTGCACGGCTTCGATGTCGAGCGTTTTCATCGCGCACTCATCCATTTATGAATCGAATCATTGAAATATTCTGCCATCGTCTTTTCAAATGATTCAAGGTCTTCTACGCTGTTCTCAGCCGTTCGGAATCTCCCTTTTCTTTTCCAGGAGTCGATCATGCTGACCGCGTACTACGTGCACCGCCTGCCGGCGGACTACGACCTCGACATCATCCGCAATCGCGTGCGTGAGCGCGGCAGGCTCTGGGACGACACGCCGGATCTCGTGTTCAAGGGGTTCCTGCTGCGCGAGGCGGGGTGCTACGGTGCAACGGAAAACGGCTACGCGTCGCTTTATCTGTGGCGCAACGAACAGGCGTTCGCCGGGTTCGTCACGGACGGCCGCTACCGGGTCGTGACGGACAGTTTCGGACGCGCGCCGATCGACGTGCAGGTCGCGCTGGATGCGCGCAAGGGCAGTGCGTCGACGGGGCGCTTCGTGCGTCTGGAAGCCGTCGATATTCCGGCGGACGCCGACCTCGATGCGACGCTGGCGCAAGAGGTCGAGCGCAATCGCGAAGCGGCGGCGCGGCAGGGTACGGTCGCGGCCGCCGTCAGCCTCGATCCGCTGCGCTGGCGGCTGACGCGCGTGCTCGTATCGGAACACGAACCGGGCGACGGCGGCGCGGGCACGGTGTATCAGGTCCTGCATCTGGCCAGGCCGTTGCTCGATACGCTCGAAGGGAGCGGGGGGTGATGGCCGGTGTCGCGGCGCGATCGCGGGCCGTGCCGGCGAGCGGTGCGGCATCTGCGCGATTGCCGGCCGGCCTGGCGATCACCGCGCACCTGTTCGGGATGGCGGCGGGAATCGCCGCGATCGTCATGCTTGCGACGTTGCTGGCGCTGCTTTTCCGGTAACGATCGCCGGTGATGCGGATGGGCGAATACGGAAGAGCCGGGCACGACGCGCGCGGCTCTTCCATTGGGTAACTACCGCTCAGTTCCCCTGCAACCGGATATCCCGCGACGACGCGCCGACATACACCGTCCCGCCCGGCACCACTCGCCAGCCGTTACGCGACGTATCCCACACGCTCTGCATCCGCGGCGATACGGTCACGCGCACGCGCCGCGTCTCGCCCGGATTCAGCCGGATCTTCTCCCAGCCGACCAGGCGCTTCGGCGGTTCGTCCTTGTACGGCACGCCCAGATAGACCTGCGGCGTTTCCGCGCCGGCGACGCGCCCGTCGTTACGCACCGTGAATGCGACGCTCAGCGCACCGTCCCATTGCTTTGACACCGACAGCCCCGAATACGCGAAGTGCGTGTACGACAGCCCATAGCCGAACTCGAACATCGGCTTGATGTTGTGCGCGTCATACCAGCGATAGCCCATGTTCAGCTTTTCCGCATAGACGGGATCGTTGTCGAACGCACCGTTTTGCCCCCAGGTCGGCGAATCCTGATCGCGCGCGGGGAACGTGACGGGCAGCTTGCCGGACGGATTGACTGCACCGAACAGCACGTTCGCGATCGCCTTGCCGCCGGCTTCGCCCGGGTACCACGCCTCGACGATCGCGGAGACCTGGTCCTTCCACGGCATCAGCACCGGGTTGCCGCTCTGGACCACGACGATCGTGTGCGGATTCGCGCGTGCGACGGCTTCGACGAGCGCATCCTGGTTCGACGGGTTCGCGAGGCTCAGGCTCTGGAGATCACCGAAATCCTCGCCGGCCGGCTGTGCGACCACGACGATCGCGACGTCCGAACGGCCCGCGAGTGCCGCGGCCTGGTCGATCTCCTGCTGCGTGTACGCGCGGAACGGCGACTGCTGGTCGCTGTTGCCCGCATATGTGACCTGCGCGGCCGGCGCGAGCGCGCGGATTGCCGCGACGATCGGCACGTCGACCTTCAGCCACGGATTGCGCCACCAGCTGCATCCCGTCGATGACCCGAACGTCAGGCCGCCGCAACCCGCGAACGATCCCGATACGGGGTCGCGCGTGTTGCCCGAGCCGCCGCCCGACAGCACGGCCGCATCGGCATGGCCGCCGATCACCGCGATGCGCGACAGCGCCGACGCGGCGAGCGGCAACTGGTTGCCGTCGTTCTTCAGCAGCACGATCGACTGCTCGGAAGCGGCCTGAGAGAACCGGTTCGCGGCCGCGAAATCGATCGTGCCGCCGCCCTTGGCCGGATCGTCCATCACGCCGACACGGATCATCACCGCGAGCTTGCGCCGCACCATGTCGTCGAGTCGTGTCGTCGACACCGAGCCGTTCGCGATGGCCTGCTTGACGGCCGCCGGCGTCAGGTACACGGTCGATCCGACGTCTTCTTCCTCGTCGAGCCCGGCGTTGATCGCGGCAGCGGTGCTGTGCGTCGCGCCCCAGTCGGACTGCACCTGGCCCTGGAAGCCCCATTCGTTCTTCAGCACGTCGTTCAGCAGGTGAGGGTTCTCGCAGGCATACGCGCCGTTCAGGCGGTTGTAGCTGCACATCACGCTGCCGGGCCGCCCGCGCTTCGCGGCGATCTCGAACGGCAGCAGGTAGAGCTCGCGCAGCGTGCGCTCGTCGATCTGCGTGTTGCCGCCCATCCGGCCGTGCTCCTGTTCGTTGCCGGCGTAGTGCTTGATGGTCGCGATGACTTTCTGCCGCTGCGTGGCGAGCGTGCGTTCGGCGAGCAGGTCGCCGGCCAGCAGCGGATCCTCGCCGAGATACTCGAACAGGCGCCCGCCGCGCGGCTCGCGTGCGAGATTGGTGCCGCCGCCGAGACCCATGCCGAACCCTTGCGCGCGCAACTGGATCGCGACCTGCTTGCCGTAGTCGTACGACAGGCGGCGATCCCAGCTCGCGGCGACGGCGATCGTCGCGGGGAACGTCGTGCTGGCCTGCGACGTGCTGCCGGAACCCGTCGCCGAATCGACCATGTTCAGGTCGGGGATGCCGAGCCGCGGCACGCCCTGGATGTAGCCGGCACCGCCGCCCGGCACTTTGGACATTTCGTATTGCGAATGAATGAACTGAAGTTTTTCGTCGAGCGTCATCTTGCGCACGAGCACGTCGGCGCGCCGAACCGCCGCGGCCGACGCAAACGCATCGGTGGCGTCGCCTTGCGCATTGAAATCGGCATCGCCCGCGTAGGCGGTGGTGCAGAGGGTCGCTGCCAGCACGACGGCCGGCCAGAGGGTGTCCCGCATGTTGCTCTCCATGATCGTATTGCCGGTTGTTCGGATGATGTCTGGAGCTGCGCACGTCCGGTGGATTCGCACCGGACGCATACGGCTGGCAATGCTGGGTGGTTGCGCGTCGGCATGCCAGGTCAGGCGGGGAATCGTTACGGCCGGTTGGGCCCGACCGGCGCACGCGGGCGGCGACGCACGGGCCGCCCGACACTGCCGAATCGGATGTAGCGATTCTCTGCAGCGACTAATGGTATGAATGTAGTTTGACTACAGCATCGGTGTTTATACCGATATGTCGGATCTTTCTTCGGCACGGTCGCGCAGCGGGATGAAAAGGCGGTCATCGTTCCCGATCTCGATCGTGCGGCAGCGTAAGAAGTACCTGAATACAGGTGTTTCGCGCGGAGTTGCGGTGACGCGGGCAGCCCGGCTCGTTGCGAACGCATCAAATGGCTCGCGTACGCCCGTCGTTATCGGGCGGCGCGGGCCGCGGTTCCTGGATCGGTCGACGGGCGGGCGCGCGCGAGCGGATTGGCGATGTAGCGAATCGCGCGGTCGCTGAGCGTCGATGACGGCAGCAGGCACGCGAGCGACAGTCCGGTGACGGCCAGCTTCTTGAACGGCCGCCAGAACGGATTGCGCAGCACGGTATGCCAGTAGCGGCCCGAATCGGACAGGAACCAGCGCCAGCGGCGCGCGAGCGGCGCGCGGTACAGCGTGCTCGCGAAGCGCGCCTTTTCGATCGAGAAGTCGAACGGTTCGGCCGGCAGCGCCTCGTGTAGCCGCGTGCCGGCAATCATGCGCAGCGTCGACCATCGGCGCGCGGACTTCAGCGCACCGGTGGCTGCATCCTCAGCATTGGCGAACGCAAGATCGGCCGTGCCGCGGTCGGCGTTGCCGGCGGCAGGGGCGGCCGGCGGGTGAACGCGATAGCCGCCGAGCGTCGCATCGATCATGTGAACCGCGCCGAGCAGCGCGATCCCGTAGATTGCATAGAAATCGGCGCCGTGCAGGTTGTCGGGTGTGACGGGCACCGGGAAGATGCGCCGCAGCGCGTCGCTCCGGTACGCGTTGCCCGACGCGGGCGGCGACGGATACAGCCAGCCCGCGCGCAGCAGGCGGCCGCAATCGGTGGCCACGCCCGACTGCGGGACCGTGACGCCCGTCGCGACACCTTCCCGCGTGATCACGTCGAGCCGGTAATGCACCTTCACGAAGTCGCCGGAGGCGAACGCGGTCA
The DNA here is from genome assembly GCF_902499025.1 of Burkholderia lata. Lineage (GTDB taxonomy): Bacteria > Pseudomonadota > Gammaproteobacteria > Burkholderiales > Burkholderiaceae > Burkholderia > Burkholderia lata_C. The sequence continues at coordinate 9,823 of NZ_CABVPW010000004.1, forward strand.
GCACGCGGGCGGCCGCGTCGGGGTAAAGCCGGTCGTCCGCGTCGAGCAGCAGCACATAGCGGGTCGCGACGTGCTCCAGCGCGCGGTTGTATGCAGCGACCTGCCCGCGATTCTCCTGGAAGACCGCTGCGATGCGCTCCCCGTACGAGCGGACGATGTCGCGGGAGTCGTCGGTCGAACCGTCGTCGACCACCAGGACGCGGATATCTTCGGCGGTCTGGGTGAGCGCGGAGTCGATCGCGGCGCGCAGATAGGCGCCGTGGTTGTAGTTGCAGATTGCGATGGTCAGGTCTGCCATGAGCGGTTCCCGCATGAACTGGGTTCGGGCTTCTCGGCGCGGGTAACCGGCAGCGCGCCGTCGTGCGGCCGGATGCTAGCGGCGCGCAATGGAGCTGCCGGGCAGCGGAATGCCGGCGCGATAGACGACCGCCGCGAGCGCGGCGGCGACCGCGGCCTCCGCGAGCAGTACGGCGGCCGCGGCACCCAGTTCCGCGAAGTACTTCGCGAGCACGGGAAGCAGCACGATGTTCAGGATGCCGGATGACATAAGGATGCGCGTGAAAGCCGTCTTCATGCCGAGCGGTAGCATGGTCTGCACGCCGAACAGGTCGGTCATGCCAGCCATGAACGGGATGAACGCCATCCAGCGCAGCACGTGAACCGTCGGTTCGTACGACGGGCCGTACAGGACGCGCACGGCCAGCGGGGCGCCGAAGAAGATCACGAGCGAGATGCCGAGTACCATCACGACCTGCACGACGAACAGCTTGCGCAGGAACGAGAACGCGTCGTTGCGCGCGTGCCGCATCAGGTAGCTGATGCGCGGATAGGTGGCGGCCTTCAGCGGCTGGAGCAGGCTGAGCGCCGCGCGGATCAGCTTGTCGCCGGCGGCGAAGTAGCCGGCCGCGACGTTGCCCGACACGAAGCCGAGCAGCACCGTGTTGGTCGATGCATAGAACGCAATCGACGTCGACGCGAGAAACACCTGCCAGCCGCCTTTCAGCGATTCGGCGATGTCGGCCACGCCGACGCGGACGAAGTCGATTTCGCGATGGAAGTACAGGTAGACGGCCAGTGCGATCGCCGACAGCACGGGCACCGCGGCGTTGACGATCATCGCTCGATCGATGTCCTCCGGGCTGTGCACGAGCGCGAACATCGCGGGCAGGCTCAGTACACGGCCGACGAACAGGATCACGCTGAGTGCGCGCAGCTTTTCCATCCCCTGGAAATACCAGCCGGGCGTGAAGGCGACGCCGGCCACCATGCCGAAGCCGATCAGCAGCAGGTCGCGATCCTCGCCGAAACGCCCGATCAGCAGGGTCAGTACCACCAGCACGACGAAACAGATGAGCGCGATCCCGATCTGCGCATACAGCGTCGCCCAGAAGATGCGGGAGCGTTCGGCGCGGTCGTCGCGTGCAAGCGCGATGCGCGGGGTGGCGGTCAGGTCGAAGCTGTAGCTCGTGCAGTTGGTGAGGTACGCGATCACCGCAAGCGAGAACGCGAGCTGGCCGTAGCCTTCCGGGCCCAGCGCGTGTGTCAGCAGCGGCGCGATCAGCAGCGGCACCGCATACATCGAAATCTGCAACGTCAGCAGCAGCAGGAAGTTTTTCTTGAGGTTTGACATTCGCTCGGTCGGCGCCGTTGGGTATCGCAGGGCGGCGGGTAACGTGTTGCCGTACGGATGCGCGGCCGGTCGGCGCTGACCCGGCTGCGGGGATTCGCGCCCCGTTCCGGCACTGCCGGTGTCGACCGGCGTTGCCGGCACGGCCACATCGTATGGCGGCCATGATACGGGCCGGGCAACGGGGCATTGTTCGCGAGCCTACCGTTCGCGGATTCGGTTCGCATGACGGAATGAATCGCGAAAGGGGGCACGGCGTTGTGTCGTGTCGGTGATGAATGCATTTGTAAGCTGGCGCACCGAAGGCCGGTCGGGCCCGATGATTTAATTGGGCGCATGGAATACGGCGAGCGGGCCGCGCAGGGGCGCGGCGGATGGCTGCAGCCGGTTCCTGCCAGCGCCGGCCTGCGGCTGGAAGTGCGCCATCGCACATTCCGGCGGAGCCACCGGCGCGGTTGTGCACGGAAAAACAAATACCGATCCGAGGAGTACCGAGTGAAGCCGATAACGTTCGGCAGCTGCGTCGGGTGGCTGCACGAAGGACAGACGGAACAGGGCGTGATCCTGTGCGAATCGCTTGGCCATGAGGCTGCATGGACGCACAAGCTCTTGCGGGCCGTCGCGGAGCGCCTCGCCCACGCGGGCATCACGGTGTTGCGGTTCAACTACCCAAGCGCCGGCGATTCGGCCGGCGACGATCTCGACGCCGGACGGTATGCCGCCAGCGTCGACAGCATTCATCATGCGATCGACCTGTTGCGCGACGCGGCCGGCGTGACTGCGCTGACGCTCGTCGGCATCCGTGCGGGCGCGTTGTTCGCGATGCTGGCAGCGGCAGGTCGGCGCACGTCGCCGCGTGTCGATGCGATGGTGGCGCTGTCGCCGGTCGTGCGCGGCCGTGCGTACCTGCGCGAGCTGTCGTTCGTGCATCGTCAGTGGCTCGACACGATGCCGCCCGCGACCCGCGCCGCGCACCGCGACGAACCGTGCAAGAACGTGCTCGGGCATCGCTTCCCGGCCGAATTCGTCGAGGCGCTGAAGGCCGTCGATCTGTGCGACGTCGTGCGCGATGCGTCGGCGCTGCCCGGCGCGATGCTGCTGATCCAGCCGGAGCAGGGCGACGGGCAGGCGTTGCGCGACGCACTCGTGGCGCGCGGCGTGGAAGTGACGTGCGATTCGTTCCGCGAATGGCCGACGACGATGCTCGACGGCACGCGTTCGCACCTGCCGCACGCGGCGATCGACACGCTGGTGGACTGGATCGTCGCGCGCGCACCGAGCCGTGACGCCGCCGCGGCAGCAGCCGGCGTTCCGCCGCGCGCCGTCCATGCATGGAGCGGCGAGTCGGCGGCGGCGCTCGACATGGGCGACATGACGGAGCAGATCGTCGCGGTCGGCCCGAACCGGCTGGTCGGCGTGCTGTGCCGCCCGGCCGACACACGGCCGCCGACGCCGGCCGGTCCGGCGCTCGTGATTGCGAATACGTCGACGAATCCGCGCAGCGGCGAAGGGCGCTTCGGCGTGCGTCTGGCCCGCACGCTGGCCCGGGCCGGCGTGACGACGTTGCGGATCGACGTGAACGGCGTGGGCGACAGCGGGCCCGATGCACCGGACGACCAGTCGGGCGTCGTGTATTCGCCGCAGGCAATCGACGACGTCGCGGCGGCCGCCGACTGGTTGCGCGCGCTGGGTCATCCGGACGTGGTCGCGGCCGGTATCTGTTCGGGTGCCTACGCGGCGTTGCATGCAGCGGTGAAAACGACGTCGCTCGGCGGCGTGATCGCGATCAACCTCGCACGCTTTGTGTGGCCCGCCGGGCTCACGCTCGAAGCGGCGCAGAAGCAGCGGATCAACTCGGTGCGCGGCTACTGGCTGTCGGTGCGCGACTGGCGTCGCTGGAAGCGGCTCGTCCTCGAACGGCGCGACGTGCGCCCGATCCTGCGCGCGGTGGCCGCGAACGGGATCGCACGGATCAGCGTGCCCGTGAAGCGGGTGGCCGCGCGTATCGGCTGGAAGCCGCGCGCCGATACGCCGCGCGGCGTGATGCGCGAACTCGCGCAGCGCAACGTCCGGACAATGCTCGTCTACGGTGCGCTCGATCCAGGCATCGACGACGTCCGGCGTCACTTCGGTGCGGTCGAACACGCGTTCCGGCGCTCGCGCCATGTGCGCCTGCACCTGATGCCGCAGGTCGACCACGCGCTATACGGCATCGCGGGAACCGCGGCCGTGATCGATCTCTGCACGCAGGTGTTGAGCGGCGACTCGGGGTGGACCGTCGTACGTGTTTCCGATCCGTCGGCACCGGACGCGGCCGGTCGGCCCTACGCGAACGTGTCGGTCGGAAGTTCCTGATGCGCGCCGCGCGAGGTTCGGCGGTTGGCAGGGCCGGGTGCGATCTCCGTTCAAATGAAGATCGGCGTTCGGTGGGATTGCTCACAGACGCGCCCGTCGCCCCGGTGTCCAATCCCGTATCGGTGCATGCGTGGTTGCACCGGCGCAGGACCGGGCGGCGGCGTCAGTCCGTGTCACCCGGCTGCGCGTAGGGCGACGTGGTGTACGGCGATGCGTACAGCGTGCCGGTATCCCACGCACCGTCGCCGGATGCGCTGGCTGCTTTCGGGCGGCCCGGCCGGCTCGGCGCGAGCGGCCGGCGCAGCACGCCGCGGGCACGCGATTCCGGTTCCGCGTCGGCGCTGGTGCCGGGAAACGCAAGGCCCGGCGCGGCCGAATCGGAAGCCGGCGTCGCGGCGCCGACCGTCGCGGTCTGCGCCGAACGCTGCCGCGGGACCGGCACGGTCGGCACGATCGCCGCCGGCGAGGTGAAGGCCGGCGTATCGGCCGGGTCGGCGCGCAGCGTTTGCGCATCGGCGGTGCAGGCGAAGCCGGCCGACAGGATGCAGACGAGCGACGAAAGCGACAAGGAGCAGTTCATGACGAATCGTACGGAATGACGTGCGGTGACGAGGGAAGCGCGGCGCCGCAATGCGAGCCGCGCAGGCAAGCGTAATGCCGGAGCCCGCCGCGTTCGGCGGGTTACCGCACAGTATCGGAAGGACATCATGTCAACGACGACGCAAAAGGAATCGACACGCGCGATGCGGCAGCCATGCACGCGCTGGCTGTCGCGCGTGGCGCTGGCGGCGACCGTGTGCACGCTGAGCGCGTGTGCGTTCTCACCGGGCATGACGTATCACCCGCCGGCCGAGCGCGACGCGAATGCGCGCGTGAGCGCCGACGCTTCGGGCGCGGGCGGCCTCGACGGCGTGCAGAACGTGTCGAGCGAAGACCTGATCGAGATCACGCCGGCGTTCGTCGAGCAGCATGATGCGGCACAGCATGCGAACGTCGACGCCGAGATCCGCCAGTTGTTCGGCACGCCGAAGCCCTACGTGATCGGTCCCGGCGACGTGCTGAACATCGTCGTGTGGGATCACCCCGAGCTGAACCTGCCGACGACCCAGACGACGGGCGGCGGCGATGGTGTGGGTGCCAGTTCGGTCGCGACCGGCTACACGGTGGACGCGAGCGGCAGCGTGCAGTTCGCGTATGCGGGCCTCGTGCACGTGGCGGGACTGACCGAGGCGCAGGCGCGCGCGGTGCTGACGAAGCGGCTCGGCGAATACGTGCGCAAGCCGCAGATCGCGGTGCGCGTCCAGGCATACCGCAGCAAGCGCGTCTATCTCGACGGCGAAGTGCGCACCCCGGGGCTGCAGATCGTCAACGACCTGCCGATGACGCTGCCCGAGGCGATCGACCGCGCAGGTGGTTTCACCGCGACGGCCGACCGCTCGCAGGTGTCGGTGACGCGCGGCAACAAGACCGTGATGGTAAGCCTGCCGGCAATGCTGCGGGCGGGCATCAACCCGACGAGCATCCTGCTGCGCGACGGCGATCTGGTGCGTGTGCGCGCGGCGAGCGACAGCAAGGTGTTCGTGCTCGGCGAGGTGTCGCGTCCGGCGACGCTGACGCTGACCGACGGCCGCATGAGCCTTGGCGAAGCCCTCGGCGATACGGGCGGCGTCAGCCAGTACACGGCCGATGCGCGTCAGGTGTTCGTGGTGCGGCGCGGGCCAGGTAACCGGCCGCAGGTCTATCACCTCGACGGGCGTTCGCCGGCTTCGTTCGCGCTCGCCGACCGGTTTCCGCTCGAGCGTCGCGACGTGGTGTTCGTCGATGCGTCGTCGCTGGTGCGCTGGAGCCGCGTCGTCAACCTGCTGATTCCGTCGTCCGCGCAGGGTGCGCTGACGGCCAAGGCCATTTCGCCGTGAACCTCGTGACGGATCGCGCAATTGCGATGCGTCGCGTCTACGGGACCGACCTGTATGAACGCCCAGACTCTCCCTGACCCGCACGACGGGCCCGCGCTGCGGCCGTCCTATCCATACCGCCGCTACTGGGCCATGCTCCATGGCGGCCGGCGGCTGATCCTGTGCGCGGCGCTCGCCGGCGCGCTGGCCGGGACGCTCTACGCGCTCTGCGCGCGCCCGGTCTACCGGACCGATATCCTGTTCCAGGTCGAGCAGAGCCCGACCGAGTCGAAAACGAACTCGCCGCCGGGCGATCCGTCGTCGGTATTCGACCTGAAGACGGATGCGTCGACCGAGATCGAGGTGCTGAAATCGCGCGCGGTGATGGCGCGCGCGGTCGACGATACCAACCTGGCCATCGATGCACGGCCGCATTACCTGCCGGTCATCGGCTGGCGGTTCGTGAACGCGGCCGACGGGTTGTCGTCGCCGCTGCCGGGCGGTTACGTGTACGGCACGGAGCGCATCGACGTCCCGACCTTCGACGTGCCGAAGCGTTTCGTCGGCAAGCATTTCGCGCTCGTCGTGGGCAACGGCGGCACCTATACGCTGCAACGCACGGGGTTGCTCGGCAGGACCGGGCCCGTCTGGCAAGGCAGGATCGGCCAGCCGCTGCACGTCGAGACGCCGCAGGGGCCGCTCGACGTATTCGTGCGCGACGTGGCTGGCGAGCCCGGCGCACGCTTCGACCTGACGCGCTACGGCGACGAAGAGGCGACCGCGTGGCTGCAGAAGAACGCGCTGATCTCGGAACGCGGCAAGCAGTCGAACATGATCGGCGTGACGCTCGACGGCCCCGATCCCGTGCACGACAGCCGCGTGCTGAACGCGGTTGGCGACGCATATCTGGCGCAGAACACGCAGCGCAAGTCCGAAGCGGCCGACAAGCTGATCCGCTTCATGGATGCGCAGCTGCCGCAACTGAAGGCGCAGCTCGAAAAGGCCGAAAGCCGCTTCAATGCGTTCCGTGCATCGCACGGCACGGTCAATACGAGCGACGAAGGGCTCGCGCTGCGTCAGCAGTCGGTCGACATCGAGACGCGCGTGCAGACGCTGCAGCAGCGCCGCGAGGAACTGCTGACGCGGTTCATGCCCAAGCATCCGGCCGTCGTGGCGGTCGACGCGCAGCTCGCCGATGCGCAGCATTCGCTCGACACCGTGCGCAAGCAGATCCAGCAGCTGCCGACCGTCGAGCAGGGCGTGCTGCAACTGCAGCGCGACGTGGCCGTCGATACCGCGCTCTACACGAACCTGCTCAACACACGTCAGCAGATGATCCTCGCGCGGGCCAGCAAGACCGGTACCGTGCGGATCGTCGACGCGGCGAAGATCGCGGAGACGCCCACCGGGCCGCATCGCGGGATGGCGGTGATCGCGTCGCTGCTCCTCGGCCTGCTGGCTGGCGTCGCGGTCGTGATCGTGCGACAGCGGCTTGCCGGCACGGTCGGCGACGCCGAGGAAATCGAATGGTCGACGGGATTGCCGGTGTTCGCGGCGGTGCCGCACAGCCCGCCGTCTGAACAGAGCGTGTCGCCGTCGGAGGCCGCGCGGCGCCGTGCCGGACGCAAGCCGGCGCTGCCGGTGGCACCGGAGGGCGCGGCGCTCGAAAGCCTGCGCAATTTCCGCACGGCGCTGCAACTGGCGATGCCCGACGCGCCGAACCGCGTCGTGCTGATCTCGGGGCCGACGACGGGCGTCGGCAAGTCGTTCGTCGCGGCGAATCTCGCGTCGCTGGTGGGCGCAGCGAAGCGCCGCGTGCTGCTGATCGACGCGGACCTGCGCAAGGGCTCGCTGCACGAGCGGTTTCGCTTCACCCGCGCGCCGGGCCTGTCGGACGTCGTGGGCGGCTCGCACGGGTTCGACCAGGCGATCAAGCGCGATGTGATGCCCGGCCTCGATTTCATGCCGATGGGCAACGTCGTGCCAGATCCGGGCGAATTGCTGCTGCAGCCCGCGTTCGCCGAACTGATCGAGCGCGTCGCGGCGCGCTACGACATGGTCGTGATCGACAGTCCGCCGCTGCTGCCGGTGGCCGACGCGCTGGTGCTCGGGCGCCTGGCCGGAACCGTGTTCCTCGTCGCGCGCAGCGGCGTGACGACGCTGACGGAACTCGACGAAAGCGCGCGGCGGCTCGAGCACGCGCACATCGACGTACGCGGCGTGATCCTGAACGACTTCAAGGGCGCGCCGGGGCGCTACGACTACGGTTACACGGAGGCGAACACCCATCAGGCGGCATCCGGCTACGCAGGCGTGATGGGTGCGCGCGGCCCGGCCGGCTGAGCGGCGAGCGCGTGGCGCCACGCGACAAGGTACGCACAGGCGAAGCAATGGAACGGACATCATGAACAATCGAGTGGCGGCCCGCTCGCGCATGCGGCTGCGGCAGCCGGCGATGCGCCGCCGGGCGGTTCGCGCGGGCCGCGCGGACGGTTACGCGGGTTACTGGTGGGAAGATCCGGCACGGCTCGTGCTGCTCTTCATCCTGCCGTTGTACGGGCTGCTGTCCATGAGCCTGCTCGGCGACCAGAAGTCGATTGCGCGCCTCTATTTCGACGGATATTCGGCGTTCGCGGGCGGCCTGTTCCTGCTGGTGCTGACGGCCGCCGCGTGGTTCGCGACGACCGACGCGCAGGTCCGGCGGGTGGCGGACGACGGGCCGGCCGAGCTGTCGCCGCGCGTGCTCGATTTCGTGTTCGCGCTCGCGCTGTTCGGCTATCTCGTGATGATGAGCGGCGTGCTCGCGCATCCGGCCGTCCTGCTGCAGTTCCTGACCGGCACGGCGAACACGTTCGAGCTGATCGAACTGAAAGGACGCGTCACGGGCCTGAGTTCGTTCACGCAGGCGACGGCGCCGTTCGTCGCACTGTATTTCTACGTGTTCAGGACGCCGGTCAAGGGCTTCAATCGCTACAAGGCATACCTGGCCGTACTGGTCGTGCTGACGTTGTTGCGCAGCTTCATCTTCGCGGAGCGGCTCGCGGTCATCGAGATCGCATTGCCGTTCGCATTGATGGTCGTGCGGTTCCGGCTCGGCCGCAAGCGGCTGCGGCTGCTGGCGCTCGGGCCGTATGCGGCGATCCCGCTGCTGCTCGGCCTGTTCATCGTGAACGAATACAACCGGTCGTGGGAAACCTACTACATCAACATCTACGACAACATCTTCGATTTCGCGCTCGAACGCCTGGGCCTGTACTACTCGACATCGCTGAACAATGGCGCCGGGATCCTCAACGTGCTCGGCTGGGGCAACGGGCATCCGATGTTCACGTTCGACTGGCTGCTGCACTTCCCGGTGATCGGCTCGACGCTCCAGCCGTGGCTCGACTCGGGCGACAGTGTCGACCTGTTCCTGAAAAGCTATGCCGATCCCGAGTTCAACAACCCGTCGGGCATCTTCGTCCATTTCTACGAATGGGGCTGGTTCGGTCTGCTGAACGCGGCGTTTGCCGGCTGGGTGTTCGGGCGCGGCTATGCGGGGTGGCGCAGAGGAAGCGGCTTCTGGTGCTGTGCGCACGCGGTGCTTTATGTGTCGCTGATGGAAATCCTGCGAATTCCGAACCTGTTCAGCGGCCGGGACTTCGTGCCGGTCGTGCTGCTGATCGTCGTGTTCAGAGGGTTCGTGAAGCGGCCGGAACGGGCGTCGACCGCCGCCGCGAGCGGCGTCGCGATCCGGCATACGCCCGACATCGGCTAACTGTCGCCCAGCCCACAGTCTTCCGTGGCCGGGATGCATAAAGTGGAGCCTCTCACGACCACTTGCCATGCACGCGGGCCCTGACGGGGCAGCCGCATCGACCTCCACATGACTACGACTGCACGCGAAACCAGCCTCGACGTCGCCCGCGGCGCGGGGATCATTCTCGTCGTCTACGGGCACGTATTGCGCGGCGCCGTGTCGTCGGGCCTCGTGCCGGCCGGCGTACCCGAGACCGTGTTGGCCTGGGTCGACTACGTGATCTACACGTTTCACATGCCGCTGTTCTTCTTCCTGTCCGGGCTGCACGTGTGCAGCTCGTTGCGCGGCGCGCCGCAGCGGTTCATGGGGGCGAAAGTACGCACGATCGTCTATCCGTACCTGCTGTGGTCGATCCTGCAAGGCGGCGTGCAGATTGCGATGGCATCGCACGGTACCAATCATCCGTTCACGGTCGGCGACCTGCTGGCGATTGGCTGGCGGCCGTTCGCGCAGTTCTGGTTCCTGTACGCGCTGATGCTTTGCATGATCGGTGCATGGCTGCTTGCGCGATGCGTGCCTGCCTTCCTGCAGACGCCGATACCGCCGCGCGTCCGCGGCGCGCTCGTGGCAAGCGCGATGCTCGGACTCGCGATCGGCGCGGCGACGCAGTGGGGCATCGTGTCGACCACGCTGATGAACTGGCCGTTCTTCGTGGCCGGCGTCGTTGCGTCGCGTGCGTTGCCGGGCTGGCTCGAGCGCCACAGTCATCGTGCGGCGTGCGCGCTGACGGCGACGGGCTTCGTCGTGGCGGTGGCCTTCGCGCACGGCGTCGGGAGCGCAACGAGCGTCTGGGCCGTTCCCGCTGCGTTCGCCGGCATCGCGCTGATGCTGCAGCTGGCCTATCGCCATGCATCGTCGCCCGCGCGTGCCGGCTGGCTCGCGGCGATCGGGTACGCGTCGATGCCGATCTACCTGATGCACATCCTGGTGATGGCCGGCGTGCGCATCGTGTTGATGCGCGTCGGCGTCGGCAGTCTCGCGACGCACCTCGCGATCGGCACGCTTGCCGGCGTGGCGGTGCCGATGGCGGCTTACCGGATTGCGCTGCGCACGGGCACCGCGCGCGTCGCCGGATTCCCGGCATGGCCGGGGCGCCGAGCGGCCGTGCGGCCGCAACCGGCATGACACGCGTGGACGTAGCCCGCATGACTGGACGCCGATGCCTTTCCCGTCTTTGCTGCGCGATGCTCGGCATGTGGATGAGCGCCGGTCCCGCCGTCGCGACACCCGCCGAGAAGGTGGCCCACGCGCCTCAGGCGGCGCAGGCGACGATCCACGCGAGCGCGCCGGATGCCCATGTCGCCCCGACCTCCGACGGCGCCGATCAGGCAGACGCACTGCAACGCGCGCTGGACGCGCTGCAGCCGGGCCAGCGACTTGTGTTCGCGCCGGGGCGCTACCTCGTCGGCCGTTCGCTCGTCGTCCGGCAAGCGCAGGTCGTGCTGTCGGGCTATGGCGCGACGCTGAGTGCGACAGTGCCGGACGACCAGACGATCGAAATGCGCGGCACGGGCACGACGATCGCCGGATTCCGGCTGGCGGGAACGGGCTCGACGCGGATGGGCACACCCAGGTCGACCAAGATCGAAGTGACGGGGCGCGACGTGCAGGTGCTCGACAACGCGATCGTCGGCGGTGGCGGCGGCATTTTCGTGTTCGGCGGAACGGATGTCGCGATCGTCGGCAACGAGGTGCAGGCGACGCTGGCGGACGGCATCCACATCACGCACGGTGCGCGCAATGTGCTCGTGCGGGGCAACGTCGTGCGCGGCACCGGCGACGACATGATTGCCGTGGTGAGCTATCAGGGCGACGGCGTGCTCAGCCGCAACGTGCTGATCGCCGACAACTCGCTCGAGGGCAACGCGTGGGGGCGTGGCATCACGGTGGTCGGTGGGGCAGACGTGACGATCGCGAACAATGTCGTGCGCAACGTGCAGGTGAGTGCGGGCATTCTCGTCGCGCAGGAGGACAGTTCACGGACCTACGGCGCGTCCGGCGTGCTGGTCGAGAACAACGAGATTTCCGATATCCAGAACGCGGCCGGCCGGACCGATCCGCGCCCGCTGACACAGCAGGCCGCGATCGACGTCAGTACGTGGTCGGGCTCGGTGACGCGCGTGGTCGTGATCGGCAACCGCGTGTCGCGCGCGCGGTTTGCCGGCATTCGCGTGTGGGGAAACGTGTCGCAGTACCGGATCGCGGATAACCGGTTGTCCGCGATCGGCGGGATGCCGGTGCAGGTGGGTGGGGGCGGGTGCTGTACCGCGGGCGGCGCGAAGGCCGCGCAGTCCGGGGCGCCGGTCGCGCAGCCCGCGTCGATCGACGCGGTCGGGGCCGACACGTCGGCGTTGCCGCATGTGCGCGAAGCGCTCAGGCAGGCGCGCCCGCCGCAGCGCGGCATCGATTGACGAATCGATGTACGCGCCGGCGTGCGCAGCACGCGATTACCGCGCGACGTTTCCCTCTACGACCTGCGCGTGCGGTTCCCGTGCACCGAGCGGCACTGCGTGCTGTTCCGGCAGCGTGTCGACGACCGGGCGCCCGTACTGGTCGTCGAAGCGCACGATATCGTCTTCGCCGAGATAGTTGCCCGATTGCACTTCGATGATTTCGAGCGGAATGCGGCCGGGATTCTCGAGGCGATGGACTTCGCCGACGGCGATATAGGTCGACTCGTTCTCGCTGAGCAGGAAGATCTCGTTGCCGCGCGTCACCTTCGCGGTGCCGCTCACGACGATCCAGTGCTCGGCGCGGTGATAGTGCATCTGCAGCGACAGCCGCTTGCCCGGTTCAACGACGATCCGCTTCACCTGAAACCGCTCGCCGAGATCGATCGAGTCGTAATGCCCCCACGGACGCTGCACCTTGCGGTGTTCGCTCGCCTGGGGGCGCTGGTCGCTCTTCAGGCGCGTGACGATGTTCTTCACGCGCTGCACGTCGTGCTTGTTCGCGACGAGTACCGCGTCGGGCGTTTCGATCACGACGACATCCTTCATGCCGACGCACGCGACGAGACGGCCTTCCGAACGCACGAGGCTGTCCTGCGTATCCTCGAGCACGATCGGGCCGCGGGCCACGTTGCCGTGGTCGTCCTTCGGCATGATTTCCCAGATCGCATCCCACGTGCCGACGTCCGACCAGCCGGCCGAGAGCGGCACCACGATGCCTTCGATGCCGAGTTCGCTGCTGTCGGCAAGGCGCTCCATGACCGCATAGTCGATCGAGTCGGACGGGCAGGCGTCGAAGGCCGCGGCGTCGATCCGGAAGAACGGCTCGTCGGCGACGCCCGCGCGCCACGCCGACTCGCAGGCTTCATGGATCTCGGGCGCCAGTGCGCGAATTGCCTTGAGCCAGACCGAGGCGCGCGTGACGAAAATGCCGCTGTTCCACCAGTAGTCGCCCGACTGCAGGTAGCGCTCGGCGAGCGCCGCGTCGGGTTTCTCGACGAAGCGTCCGATCGAATAGCCGCCTTGCCCGCCGTGGCGGCTCGTACGCGGCTCGCCGACCCGGATATAGCCGTAGCCCGTTTCCGCACGGCGCGGCAGCACACCGAGCGTCACGATCGCGCCTTCCTGAGCATAGCGTGCCGCGCGCGCAATCGCGTCCTGGAACGCGCCGACATCGGCGATCACGTGATCGGCCGGCATCACTGCGAGCACGGGGTCGTCGTCGAACACGCCGGCGTCGAGCGCAGCAAGCGTGAGCGCCGGAGCCGTGTTGCGCGCAGCGGGTTCGAGCAGGATGCGGGCGGGCGCGGCACGGTCGATCACTTGCGCGGCGCTCATGATGCGATGCTGTTCGCCGCACACCAGCAACAGCTTGTCGCCCAGCACCGCGTTCGCGATGCCGTTCAGGCGGCGCGCCGTCGCGGACAACGGGGATTCGTTCGAGGTCAGCTCGATCAGCTGCTTCGGAAACTGTTCGCGCGACAGCGGCCAGAGACGCGTACCGGAACCACCGGCGAGGATGACCGGCAGGATGCGTGGAAGGTCGGGTGCGGGAACCGGGCGTAGGGTGCGTGTCATCGGTTGGCTCCGGTATCGGCGGGCAGCCGGTTGTGTACGCGTCCGTCGGCACGCGCGTCTTCGTTGCGGGGCCGGGTCGTCGAAACGGTCCGGGACAGCAGCTGGCGCAGCGCGCCGGCGGTGCGGTCTGCGGGCCGGATCATGCCGACGAAAGGCGCACCCTGTTCGAGATACGGTCCGTATGCCTTGCGGAATCCGAAACGTTTGTAGAACGCCTGGCGCGGCGCGGGAACGTGCATGCGCAGCGCGGCGTCCGGCCATGCGGCCAGCGCGGCGGTCAGTGCACGTTGGAGCAGGTGTTCGAGCGTATCGCCGTCGCGGCACGCTTCGCTCGTCAGTACCTTGTCGATCACGACGTCCGGATCGATGTCGTCGCCGGGCAGGAGCCGTGCGTAAGCCGCGACTTCCGCCGCGTCGCCGTTGCGCACGGTTGCATAGACGTGCAATGCGCCCGCGTCCTTGCCGTCGATGTCGAGATGGGTATGCGCATCCTCGACGACCAGCACGGCGTTGCGCGCGCGCAGGATTGCATAGAGATCGACGGCGCTCAGATGTTCGAATTCACAACAATGCCATTCCATGATGCGGTCCTCGCGTGAAACCTTCAGCACGCCGTGCCGCACGAACACGTTCGTCCGGTGCGAAGCGGCGATGATCATGATGCGGATGCTGCGCGCGCCGGTCTGTTCGAAAGCTTACCCACGCTCGGGGTTCGCACGAGCGAGGCGTCGTGTGCCAACAGCGCCGTAGTGTCCGCTAGCACACATCGGCAGGGCCGGTGCTTTCCGATAATTGCCACGGCATGGCGGCCGCGTTGCGCGGCTCAGCCCTATCGAACATCAATGGAGAATCGGGAGCGGTACTTGAAGATTGCAATCGTTCACGACTGGCTGGTCGTGCCTGGCGGCGCCGAACGCGTGCTGGCGCACATGATCGACTGCTTTCCGCAGGCCGATGTCTACAGCCTCGTCGATTTCCTCGAGGATCGGGACTGCCTGCGCGGCCGCGCGGTGCGCACGTCCTTCATCCAGAAGCTGCCGTTCGCGCGCACGCGCTACCGCAGCTACCTGCCGTTGTTTCCGCTGGCCATCGAACAGTTCGACCTGTCGGCATACGACGTCGTGCTGTCGAGCTCGTATGCGGTTGCGAAGGGCGTGCTCAGCGGCCCGGACCAGTTCCACGCCAGCTACGTGCATTCGCCGGTGCGCTACGCGTGGGACCTGCAACACCAGTACCTGAACGAGGCCGGGCTCGCACGCGGGCCGAAATCGGCCATCGCGCGCGCGCTGCTGCATTACATCCGCAACTGGGATGCGCGTTCGGCGAACGGCGTCGATCGCGTGGCCGCCAATTCGCACTTCATCGCACGCCGCATCCGCAAGACCTACCGGCGCGATGCGACCGTGATCTATCCGCCGGTCGACGTCGACCACCTGTCGCTACGCCCGGACAAGGAGGCGTTCTACCTGACCGCGTCGCGGCTCGTGCCGTACAAGCGGATCGACCTGATCGTCGACGCGTTCTCGCGTACGCCGGAACGCCGCCTCGTCGTGATCGGCGACGGGCCGGAGATGGCGAAGATCCGCGCGCTGGCCGGTCCGAACGTCACGCTGCTCGGCTACCAGCCGTTCGACGTGCTGCACGACCACCTGCAGCGTGCGCGCGCATTCGTGTTCGCTGCGGAAGAGGACTTCGGCATTTCTCCGGTCGAGGCGCAGGCGTGCGGCACGCCCGTGATCGCATACGGGAAGGGCGGCGTGCGCGAGTCGGTGCGTGCGTGGCCGTGCGCCCGTGCAACGGGCCTGTTCTACCGCGCACAGACCGTCGACGCACTGGTCGATGCGCTCGCCAGATTCGAAGCGCTGCCGCGCGGGACGATCGATCCGCACGCGTGTCGCGCGAATGCGGAGTTCTTCAGCGCGGCGCGCTTTCGGGACGAGTTCATGCGCTTCGTGATGGAGGGCTATGCTGCGTTGCAGGAGGAGATGGCCTGTCCCGCCGGTTTCATGGCGGACGGCGATGCCGCGACCGAGGACGGCATGCACGATCGGCCGGTCCGGGATGGCGAGACGGCGCTGCGAACCTGAGCGGCGATCGCGCCGGTTGATTACGGCGTGTAACGGCCGAGCGACCCGTGCACGGTGTCGATTCCATGCGGCCGCCCGGCGGTACGCCCGATTATGCGGCGAGTGGAATGCGGTGCCGGCCTTTCCCGGGCATTTCGGAGGAATTCACAGGCAATCGACCGCCGCTATTTTGCGGAAAAGTAGTATTTGCCACCGATTGACTGCAATGCTCATAGATAATCAAATCTCAGTAGTCAAACGTTCGTGGTGCGGGGCGACGGGTCGCGTAACCGGTTGATTCAGGTTTATCTTTTGGTAACAAGACCATCTCGAAACGAGGTGTAAATTCAGGAACGGATGAAATGCGGCTGTCATTCCGGGAGCGGGTTGGCGGCCATCCGGTTCAGCATCGGGCGCAACGGTCGTGTACGACGTGACGCACATGCCGACGGCATTCCCGTCTGCCGACGCGCTCCGCCTTGACGGCGGATCGCGTCAAAGCGGGAACGTCGTGGCTCCCGCAGCCGCGCGTTCCCTTCGAGTTCGATGACAACGAGGCCGGATGACATCCGGCTCGACCTCCGGGGGCTCTCGCCGTGTGCAGTTTCGATCTTCGCCAAGGCTGCGGAAACGCAGCGCGGAAAGGCGGCCATGCGCCGCCGGCCGCAGCGCACGCGAACGGTTCGCGGAGTGGAGAAAGTGATGGTTCGTTATGAATATGCCAATAACGCGCGATAAGAGCGCCGGCGCGGGGAGCGGGAACGGGCAGCGTCCGCTGATTTACTGGACGCAGTCGCCGTCCGTCATGCTGCGAAAGGAACTGGCGCGACGCGACTGGAAAGTGTCGATCGTTGCGCAGGCAAGCGAGCTGCGCGACACGTCCGGCGAAATCACCTGCGGCATCCTCGACCTGAGCGGCGGCCATGCCGATGCGATCGGCAGCATCGCGTCGACCTGCGCGTCGATGCGCGACGTCGTCTGGGTCGCACTCGTCGACGTCGGCCAGACCGCTTCGCCGAACGTGCGCGCGCTGTTGCGCGACTATTGCTTCGATTACGTCACGTTGCCCGCATCGCACCAGCGGATTGCCGATACGGTCGGCCACGCGTACGGCATGGAATGCCTGTTCGCGCGCGACCGCGAGCGGCTCGAATCGGAGGAGAAAGGCATCGTCGGCACCTGCAGCGCGATGCTGCGGCTGTTCGATACGGTGCGGCGCTTCGCGCGCACGGATGCACCGGTGTTCGTGTTCGGCGAAACGGGAACCGGCAAGGAATTGACGGCTGTCGCGATCCATCGCCATTCGGAGCGCCGCAACGGCCCGTTCGTCGCGGTCAACTGCGGTGCCATTCCGCCGCATCTGCTGCAATCCGAACTGTTCGGCTATGAGCGCGGCGCGTTTACCGGCGCGAACGCGCGCAAGATCGGCTATGTCGAAGCGGCAAACGGCGGCACGCTGCTGCTCGACGAGATCGGCGATCTGCCGCACGAGAGCCAGGCGAGCCTGCTGCGTTTTCTGCAGGAGCGCGCCATTCATCGCCTGGGCGGCAGCGATCCGGTGCCGGTCGATGTCCGGATCGTATCGGCGACGCACGTCGACCTGCGCGACGCGATGGCGGAAGGGCGCTTCCGGGCAGACCTGTTCCACCGTCTGTGCGTGATGCGCATCGACCAGCCGCCGCTGCGCGCGCGCGGCAAGGACATCGAACTGCTCGCGCATCACATGCTCGAACGCTTCCGCGGCGACGCGCGCCATCGCGTGCGCGGCTTCTCGACGGATGCGATCACGGCACTCTACAAGCACGACTGGCCCGGTAATGTCCGCGAGCTGATCAACCGCGTGCGCCGCGCGGTCGTGATGACGGAAGGGCGCCTGATTACCGCGCAGGATCTCGAACTCGAATACTGTCTCGATGCCGCGTCACCGTCGGTGGCCGACATCCGCAAGTCGATCGAGCGCGAGGCGATCGAAACCGCGCTGCTGCGCACGCGCGGGCGCGTCGCGGCGTCGGCACGCGAACTCGGCGTGTCGCGCGCGACGCTGTATCGCTGGATGGAGGCATACGGGATCGAGCGGCCACGCGGGACGGGCTCGTCCGACTGAGATTCGACAAGCGGCGCTCGCGGCTTTCAGCCGCGAGCGTCGCGTCAACCGGCCTGCGTGGCGCGCACCGTGCGCGCGGCGTTCACTGCCCGGATTTCCACGGCCGGCGGCTCGTCGGTCGCGGCCCCGTTCTTCCCGGTCATTTCAAGCGGAACGAGCGCGACACGCGCCGGCGTGCCGGGCGCAAGATGGAACCAGTCGTCGCGCGGCATATAGCCCGGCGCATCGATCTGCACATGGCGCGCGACGTGCCGCGTGTCGATGTCGACGTGCCACGTGTCGCCGGTGCGCGACACGCACGCCTCCAGCCCGAGTTCACGACGTGCCAGCACGGCCGGATGCGTGCGCGACGGGAAATGGAACGCCTGCGACAGCAACGTGCCGTCGTCGGCGCGCAATGTCGCGACAACGGTGTCGTGCTCGCAGGGGCCGAAGCGGTACGCGTAGGTCCAGTCGAAGAACCGGCCGAGCAGCTCGGCCGAGCCGATCCGCACCGTATCGTGCGCCGCGATCCGCACCGGGCAGCCGGCACGCGCGACAGGCGTGCGGCCGTCGCGCAGCGCGACCAGTTCGAGCGCCGCCGCCAGCGGCGCGGGGCGTTCGTTGACGACGTGCACGTCGAGCCCGTTCAAGCCTTCGTCGACGAGCAGCACCTGCACGGGCTGCAGGATCTGGCGCAGCGCATGCCACGCCGATTTCGGCCGGTGCGCGGCGTCGATCACCCCCCAGCCGGCGCCCGGCATCACGTCCAGGAACTGCCAGACGAGCGCGCCGGCGCAGCGCGAGCCGGTGCGCCGCCATTCCGAAAACGTTTCGCGCATCAGGTCCGCGATCACCGCGCGCGACAGCTCGAAGTAGCGCGCCGGATCCTCGCGCCGCAACCGGTCGGGTACGACGTCGTAGAGCGCCTGCAGATAGTGGTCGCGAATGTCCTCGAAATCCCAGGACGTGCCGGGGTCGCGCGGCACGGCGGCCTTCCAGCGCGGCTCGTGCACGCCGGGCCAGCCGAGTTCGGCGAGCGTCGCGTCGCACGGTACGTTCGAGAACGCGAGGCACTCGCTCGCGAAGCGGACGTCCGCGCGGCGCGCGTCGTCGAGCGGGCGCAGGTACGCACCGACACCGTAGTAGTGCGACACGCGTTCGCGTGGCGCGAACGGCAGCACGCCGCCGTCGGGCGAATCGGGCACATACGGGACGTCGGGCCGGCACGCGGCCGCATGGCCGGCCAGCCGGTCGGCGGTCAGCTCGAGGAAGCGCTGCTTCGGCCCGAGCCCGGACATCGCGGCCTGTTGCGCGATCTCGCTGCCGCCGCACAGTACGGCGAGCGACGGCGAGGCGCTGTGACGCGACAGGAATTGCCGGGCTTCGCGATCGACGTTGTCCGCGAACGCGGGATCGTCGAGCGCATAGTCGAAGTTCGCGAACATGAAATCCTGCCAGACCAGCAGCCCGAGCCGGTCGCACCACGCGTGAAACGCATCGGCCTCGTAGGTCATCGTGCCGCCGACGCGGATCATGTTGAAACCGGCGTCGCGCGCGAGCCCGAGCAGGCGGGCGTAGGTGGCGTCGTCCGCGTGCAATGAAAGCGGCGCTGCGCTGCTCCAGCACGCGCCGCGCGCGAATACGGGCACGCCGTTGATGCGCAGGCCGAAGCCCTTGCCGTCGGCGCCGGCGTCGACCTCGATCGTGCGGAAGCCCGTTGCGCCGAGCGGTCGCTGCTCGTCGCCGAGATGCAGCGCAACGTCGTACAGCACCGGCTCGCCGTGTGTATGCGGCCACCAGCGGCACACGTTGGGCACCGCGACGCTCGCGCGCAGACGGTCGGCACCGGCACGTTCGAGCGTGGCGTGGTGCTTGCCGCACGACAGCCGCGCCGCGAGCGTGTCGGGCAGCGGGGCGGCGAACGTCAGCGCCGCGTCGAGCCAGCCCGTGTCGCCTTCGATGCGTGCGCGCAGGTCGCAATCGACGAGAACGGGCCCGTCGGCCGGATCGAGCACGACCACGGGCCGCCATGGGCCGGTTGGCACGTAGGGCGGAAACCAGCCCGGCATGTGCCCGAACAGCGACGTGCGGATCGTGCGCAGTGCCGCCGGCTCGGCCAGCCGCGTGCGCCAGCGCGCCCGGCGCGGTGCGCGCGTGTCGCGCAGGTGCGGGGCGAGTGCGCGGAAACAGAGGGTCAGCCGGTGCGTGCCGTCGAGCGACACGGATAGGTCGTGCGTGACGAACATGCTGTCGGAGCGAAGGATCGGCGTGTCGTCGAGCCACGCTTGCGCGAGCGTCGCGAGGCCGTGAAAGCGCAATACACGCGGCCCGTGTCCGCGCAGCTCGATCCGGTACCAGTGGTCGCGCTCGTCGAGCGATTCGGCTTCGTCGAGGCGGCCGGCGCGCGCGAGCGACTGCGCGACCGTGCCGGGCACGATGGCCGGAATCCAGCCGTCGCTGCCGGCCGGGAGCTCGCGCGGCTCCTGTACGGCACCCGCGGCCGTCGCCCGCATCGACCACGCGGGCAGGGCACGCGTGCGCGTCACCGCATGACCGGCACGGGTGCCGCGATGTCGCTGCGCACGGGCGTCACGTGCCGCAGCGGCGAGCCGATCTGCCGCGCGCAGGCGACCACATCCGCGTACGCGGCCTCGATGGCTTCGAGCGTCGAGTCGCCGCGCTCCTCCTTGCCGCGTGCGCAGGCGCGCGCGAGCCGGAATTCCAGCACCATCGCTTCGGATGCGATGCGATCGCAGGCGGCGCGGATCTCGGCGAACGGCCCGACGCAGCCGCTGGCCTGCAGCCAGCGCGCGTAATGGCCGAACAGCTCGAAATTCGCGCCGAGCTGCCGCACCGAATTGAACGAATAAGCATGGAAATGCTCGAGCGGCGAATCGGCGAGCGTCCGCGCGTCGGTCTGCAACTGCCGCCGGAACGCGGCGATCGGGTTGACGACCGGCAGGCGCCGGAGGTGGCGCTGCAGCGCGGCGAGCGACGTTTCGCACAGTGCGCGCTCGTCGAGCGGCGCAAAGCGCCGCTTCGCGCATTCGACGTACGGCGGCAGCGTCATCGGCGAGCTGCCGCCGACGAGCCCGTTGTAGTCGAAATCCTCGGCCACGTAATAGCCGCTGTTGTGGAAGTAGCCGATCTGGCGTTTCGCGCGGTCGATCGCGTCGATGCCGATCGTCGTCTTCGTGTGCTGCGTGCGGTAGCTGCTGCCGCGCGTATCGGGCAGGAACCACGCGTCGACCTCGACGATCATCAGGTGGCCGCGCGCGACCTGCGTCTCGATGTGCTGGTCGAGCGGCTCGTAGATCGAATGCTCCTGCACGACGATGCCGTACAGCCGCTCCAGTTCGTCGTGCGGAAACTTGAAGAACGTGAACTGGTCACCCTCGAAATCGAGCGCGATCGTGAACGGCAGCGCCGCGTACGGATTGAAGCCCCACCACCGGAGCACCTCGAGCCACATGTCGACGTAGCAGTTGGTCTGCTTCCAGACCATCTCCTGGCTGTGCAGCGGGTGCGGCCGGTAGTGGCGCGCGCGGTGGCGCACATCCTCGAACGACGCTTCTTCGCCGCCGCGGGACACGAATCTCATGGCGTGCCCCACAGCACGTCGCGGACGTCGCGCGGCCATGCGTCGATGTCGAAGCCGTGATGGCGGAACAGCGCGAGCGTGAGCCGTTCGAGGCCGAAGCCGACGCAGCCCGTGTGCGCGACGTCGCCCGTCGCGGTGCGGATGTCCCACAGCAGCCCGAAATGGTCCATGTGGTAGTTGAAGCTCAGGCACGCGGTCTGTCGATTGTCGTGCTCGATCGGGATCAGCAGCTCGAACTTCAGGTTCTGCTCGCGCTGGCTGTTCGCGACGATCTTGCCGCCGCGCCCGAAGAACGGATCGTTCGCGAGATCGATCGCATTGGGCAGGCGCAGCGCCTCGATCATCCGCGTGCCGCGTTCGATCCAGGTTTCGCGGAACGACACGATCTGCTCGGGCGTGCCGATCCGCACGTACTCGCGCATCCGGAACAGCTGCATGCGGGTCGGATCGAGCGACGGCTCGTGGCGGAAGCAGTACGAGAAGACGTCGACGATCCGGCCGTCGGCCGGCAGCGCGCCCGCGCGTGCCACGACAGGGTAGACGGGGTAGCACGCGGCCGGCGTCATCACGACGTAGGTTGGTTTCTGGCTTTCCGTCCAGTCGTCGCCGCGATCCAGGCACTGCAGTACGCGCTGGTGCTGGTGTTCGTCGCCGCAGAACGCATGCACGCTGCCTGCGAGCTGCGGGAAGCTCTTCATGTATTCGCTGCGCTCGAACTCGGTGCGGCTCATCGCCGGCGGGAAGCGCAGCACTTCCGCCTGCTGGTCGGCACCGAGACGCGTGACGAACGCGTCGAGCGCTTCGACGACGCGCTCGAACCGTTCGCTGCGGCCGAACAGGCCCTGAATGCCGGTCGAGACCAGCAGGCCCGCGTCGATCAGTTCGTCGCGCAACGGGTTGACGCCCGCGCGGTCGAGCGGTGCATCGGCGGGAGCGGAGGCGGCGGAGGGCACGGCGAGGCGATCGTTCACGTATGTTTCTCCAGCGTCGCAGGACGCAGCGCGAGCAGCAGGCTCGCAGTGTTGGCGGCAATGCGGTCGTTGCTGATCATCAGCGGCGCCGCGTGCAGGTCGCGAATGTGGCGGCCGATGCTGAACGGCGTGCCTTGCTTGTAGCCGGCCATCCCGCAGATCATCATGGCCTGGTGCGCGACTTCCAGTGCGGTCGTCGACACGTAGGTCTTCAGCGTGTTGATCTCGGCGGCCCAGGCCATGCCTGCCGACCACGAGCGCGCCGTCCCGTTCGCCTGAAGGCGCAGCACGCTGTCGACGCGGGCCTGCATCGCCTGCATCAGCGCGAGCGATTCGGCGATGCGCCGCGACGCGGGCGATGGCGCGCCGTCGGTCTGGCGTGCCTGCGCACGGAAGAACTGGTGCGCGCGATGGAACGCGTCGCCGGCCACGCCGATCCATACCGCGGCCCACAGGATGTGCGACACCGGCACCATCGTTTCCTCGGCGATCGTCGCGAACGGCACCGGCAGGCACTGGACGGCGGCGCCTTGCGCGTCGAGCTCGAAACCGTTGCTGCAGGTGCCGCGCATCCCGAGCGTGTCCCATTCGCCGTGGCGCGTGAGCGTGTAGCCGTCGCGCAGCAGCGTCACGAGCACCTGCTCGGAAGCGGGTGCGTCCGCATCGCGTCGTGCGGTCGCGAGGATGCCGTCCGCATAGTCGCCGTACGAGATCGTCGGCGCGGATTTGCGCAGCCGGAACTCGCCGCCGTCGGTTTCGAGCGCGCACTGGCTCGCGCGCAGGTTGCCGCCGACGCCGTTTTCCGACGTGGCCGACGCCAGAAGCCACTGGTGGCGCGCGAGCTGCTGCAGGAACAGTCGGTGCCAGCCCTGGTCGGCGGCGTGATTGACGATGCAGGCGACCTG
The DNA here is from genome assembly GCF_902499025.1 of Burkholderia lata. GTDB lineage: Bacteria > Pseudomonadota > Gammaproteobacteria > Burkholderiales > Burkholderiaceae > Burkholderia > Burkholderia lata_C. Next base: position 33,156 of record NZ_CABVPW010000004.1, read on the forward strand.
GATCTGGTGCATCGCGAACACCATGGCGGACGATGCGCACGCCTTGCCGAGGATCGAGCAGGCCGACGCGATCTCCTCCAGCGACGCGCCCGCGCCGCCGAGGTGCGTCGGCACCATTGCGCCGAGCAGCCGGCGCGCACGCATCGCCTCGATCGCCTCGACGGGGCAGCGCGCGTCGCGATCGACCGCATCCGCATGCTGCGCGGCGATCTGGGCGACGGCATGCGCGGCCTCGTCGAGCCGACGCGTATCGCTGTCGGCCGCGAGTTCCGGAAGCAGCGCGCTCATGCGGAATGCTCGGTGCGTTGCAGCGTGGTGATCGTGTCCGCGAGCGCGTCGATGCTGCGGAACAGGTTGCGGTTCAGCATCTCGTCGGGAATCTCGATGTTGAATTGTTTCTCGATCGCGAGCATCAGCTGGATCGTGTCGAGCGAGGAGAGGCCCGCGTCGTAGAGGTCGTCCCCGTCGCCGATCGAGTCGATCGCGGCTTCGAGATGGGCGACATGCTTCAGGATGGTTCTGATTTCGTTTTTCACGTGCTGCTCCGGCGTGCGTGGTGTCGTCCGCTCGGGCAGACGCGCGAAACGCGCTGACGTCCCCCCGGCAGTCCGGCATCAGTAGACCATCGGCAGGCACGGCGTTCTGTTCGCCACCCTACAAACAGCTGACCCCGCGTATCGAAGTGTCACACGGGGCGGGCAGGCCGATCAGGCGCGCGACGCGGCCGGCACGCCCGAATCGGCCGACAGGATGCGCTTCATCTCGTCGCGCACGATCGCGCGGCAGCCGCACGACATTTTTTCGAGGCCGCCGAGGTCGGCGAGCTCGATCGAGCTCCGGTATTGCCGGATCAGGCCGAGTTTCTGGATTTCTCCCGCGGCATCGGTGACCGTTTCGCGTCGCACGCCGAGCATCTGCGCGAGCATGCTGTGCGTCACCTGGATCTCGATGCTGCGCGTCCGGTCGTACGCGAGCAGGAACCATCTGCATAACTGATGTTTGAGCACGTGATGACGGCTGCAGAACGTGATCTGCGAGACCTGCGCCATCAGCAGCCGCACGCAGACGAACACGAGATGCCGGATCACCGGCGACGCGTCGAACGCGGCGGCGAACACGCGCCGGTCGAGCCGGTAGACGAAACCGTCGCGGCAGGCGACGGCCCGGCAGGGCATCCGGCCGCTGCCGCCGATCACGTCGTCGCACACCACGCTCTCGCTGCCGATCTCCGCGACCTCCAGCGTCATGCCGCCGGACGACACGTATTGCAGCGAAATCGCGGTTGTGACGGGCAGGTAGACCGCGGTGAGCATTTCACCGGGCTCGCAGAGCACTTGCCCCGATTTCAGGTGGACGAGTTGAAGGTGGGGGACCAGCGTCGCGAGTTCGTCGCGGTCGATGGCCGCGAGAAACCGGTTCGCATCGAAGCTGTGGGAAAGCTCGATCATGCCGTTCGCGTACGCGACGGCGTCAGGGGCCTGGTGAGTCACGGCACATCCTCGTAGGGTGGCGGTCGCGCGTCGTCGTTGCGATACCCCGGAAGTGGGGAATTCGCACGATCGTGCGGACTAGTGTTCGTCAAAAATGGAGTGACGATACTGGCAAAAAGGCTAGCACGCCATTGAATTCGATCAATTGCATATTGTGTCATTTCACAAAGTTTGACGATTTTCGTCGGGTGCAAACGTTATCCGGATTTAATGATTCATATCCGTGGAATTAATCATCCGTAAACTGAATACGGTGCCCCGCATTCATTCGATGTCAACCGGGAATCAATCCGGCGGCAATGTGCGTCGTGTAACGAAAGTGGCTGGCAGGCATTGAACATTCTTTGACAAATTAATGGTGCGCGCAAGATTTGTCATGCAAATCAACGCCTTGCCGGGGAAGTGTGCGGTAGGTGACAAAGCCGGAAATTAGTGTGTCGATTCAAGTTTGAGACAGTTTCAAACAACCGTGTGAGGCGTAAAGCCGCAGCGAAGTGCTGCGCGGACCATCATGGAAACAATTGAAAATCGCCTGTAAGTATTTGAACGACAAGCCTCGCGGCCTCGGCGCGACTGCTTCGGCGCGATGCGGGTGAAATGATCAGTCAAATCGCATGCAGTGTCCATCGCAGGGAAGGGTGTCCGGAAATGAGACGTTTTTTTTGTTTTTTGGCCGGTTATTCGGTCGATCTAAATCCGGCGTGATTCATATATTAAGGATGGGCATGTATTGGCACGTAAATCGCTTATTCGGGCTGGCGTGTCGAAACGGGACGGCCGACGCGATCCGGCGGCGACAAGCCGACGGTCGGTCGGAATCAGGGTTGTGGCCGCAACCCCTGTCAACGTCCAGGCGCGCATCGCGATAACGAGTTCCGTGCACGCGGCTGCAGGCGGCGCGGACGATAAAAGGGATACAGACATGCTTCATCTTCACTCGAGCTACTCGGCGAATGCCATCCTCGATGCCCTCCCCGAGGACAGCATCCGCACCATCGCACCGCATCTCGAACTGGTCAGGATCAAGGCCGGGATGCTCGACCGGGTCGGCGAGCCGATGCGTCACGTGCATTTCCCGACGACGTCGATGATGTCGGTGCAGCACCTGATGGAGGACGGTGCGATGGTCGAGGTGGCGCAGGTTGGCCGCGAGGGGGTGGTCGGACTGGCGACGATGGTCGGTGGCGCCGCGGCGTCGCACCGGGTCGAGGTCCGCATCGGCGGGATGGCCTATCGCGTGCCGAGCTGCGTGATGCGCGCCGAATTCGAGCGATCGCCGGCGACTTACCGGCTGCTGCTCAACTACTGCCAGGCGACGATGGCGCAGATCTCGCGCAGCGCGCTGTGCAACCGGCATCACTCGGTCAGCGAGCAGCTCAGCCGCTGGCTGCTGCTTGCGCACGACCGCATCGACGGTGACGAACTGGCCGTGACGCAGCAGACGATCGCGAACATGCTCGGCGTGCGGCGCGAAGGCGTGACGGAAGCGGCAGGCAACCTGCAGGAAGCCGGGCTGATCCGGCAGCGCCGCGGCCGAATCACGGTGATCGACCGCGACGGCCTCGAACATCACGCATGTGAATGCTACGACCTGATTCGCGCTGACTATCGCAGGTTGCTCGGCACACGCGGGACCGCCCGGCCCACGCCGGTTCGTCCTCGCATGCCGGACGCGCATCGCGGGTTCCCGGCACACGGTGCGTGACGATGCAGTCGAGGTCCGGTGGAACGAATGCGATGCGGCGTGCCGCGATCGCGGCGACCGATGTCGTGCTCGTGCTGGCCGGCGCGCTCGCGGCGCAGGCGGCGTCGGGCCTCGCGTGGCGCGAGCTGTCCGACGCGCAGCGCGGCGCGATCGCGCTGCTGTGCGTGCTGACCGTGGCCTTGCTGCCGCGCTACCTGCGCACCGTGCGCGGCAGCGTGGCGCCGCAAGGTGGCACGCACGTGCTGACGCAAACGGGGGTGGCGCTCGTCTGCGCAAGCGTGCTGACGGTGGCCGCCGCGATGTGGATCATGAACCGCGGCGGCACGGTCACGACCCGCTGGATCGTGCGCACGGTGCTGGCCGGCGACGCCGCGCTGCTGCTCGGCCGTACCGCGCTGCTGGCGCTCGTGCTGACGCGCGACGACCCGCGTGCGCGGCAGCGCCGCGTCGCGGTGGTCGGCGCAACGGCGTACGGGCGAGTCGCGGTCGAGCGGATGCAGCTCGCGCCGCACGGCCCATTCGTGGCGGCGTGCGTATTCGATGACGATGCAGCGGCTGCCTCCGGCGGCATTGGCGGCGTGCCGGTGATCGACGACTGGGACGCGTTGCGCGACCTGATTCGCGGCGGCGAGGTCGACGAGGTATGGCTCACGCTGCCGATGTCGCACGAGTGGCGGATCCAGCGCATCGTCCGCGAGTTGCGCGACGAGTTCGTGGAATTGCGGCTGTTGCCGGACGTGCGGCAGATGGCGGTGGTCGATCGTTCGGCGACCGACGTGCTCGGCATGCCGGCGATCAATCTCGCGACGACGCCGCGCTCGGCGCCGGAGCTGTGGGCGAAGTTCGCGTTCGACCGGCTGTTCGCATTCGGCGTGCTGATTCCGTTGCTGCCGCTGCTGTCGATGCTGGCGATCGCGGTCAAGCTGTCGTCGCCGGGGCCGGTGCTGTTCAGGCAGCGCCGCAAGGGTGTCGACGGCCGGGAGTTCGACATTCTCAAGTTCAGGACGATGCGCGTGCATCGCGACCAGCCGGGTGTCGTGCGGCAGGCGTCGCGCAACGATGCGCGGATCACGCGCGTCGGCGCGTTCCTGCGGCGCACGTCGCTCGACGAGCTGCCGCAGTTCTTCAACGTGCTGTTCGGGCAGATGTCGGTCGTCGGCCCGCGCCCGCATGCGATCGAGCACGACGACTTCTACCGGCAACTGATCGACTGCTACATGTACCGCTACCGCGTGCGGCCGGGCATCACCGGATGGGCGCAGGTGAACGGCTATCGCGGCGAGACGCGCAAGGTCGAGGCGATGGAAGCGCGCGTGAAGTTCGATCTGTTTTACATGCAGAACTGGAGCTTCTGGTTCGACATGAAGATCATCCTGTTGACGGTCGTGCGCGGGTTCATCGGGCGCAATGCATTCTAAGGATCGCGAATCATCCGGAAAGCGGCGCGTTGTGCGGTCGAACGTACCGACCGGAGCGCAGGTGACGGACACACTGACGGCACAGCAGCATCCCGCGCAACGGGGTGTCCGGCGGCGCAAAGGTGCGCCGCAGCCATCGGAATGGTCACGATCATGTCAACGTCGATTCGAGAGCGGAGCGCACCGGTACTGCAGGAAGCGCGCGCGGAGCGGGGCGTCGACGCGGCCGCGTATACCGCGCGGCCGTGCCGGCTCGCAATCAACGGGAAATTCACCGCGCAGCGCATGACGGGCGTTCAGCGCGCGGCATACGAACTGACGGCCGAACTCGCGCGGATCGCGAGTGCCGACGATGCACCGTCGCTCGTCGTGCCGTCCGATCACGATCCGGCGGCCATGCCGGCCGGCGCGCGGTCGCTGACGTCCGGGCGCCGGCACGGCACGCTGTGGGAACAATGGACGCTGCCGCGCACGACGCGCGGCCGGACCTTGCTGAGCCTGTGCAACATTGGCCCGCTGGTCAAGCGCGATCAATTGCTGATGATTCATGACGCGGCGATTTTCGATCTGCCGGACGGCTATTCGATGGCGTTTCGCCTCTGGTACCGCTTCGCGTTCTCGATCATGAAGCGACGTGCGCGCCATATCGTGACGGTCTCGCATTTTTCGCGGGCGCGGCTGGCCGCGCGGCTGGGCGTGCCGCCTGCACGCCTGTCGGTCGTGCCGGGTGCGGTCGATCATATCGACCGCATCGATGCCGATCCCGGCGTGCTGTCGCGCCTGAATCTCGAGACGGATCGCTACGTGTTGTTCGTCGGGTCGCTCGCGCCCGGCAAGAATCTCGTGCGTGCGCTGGCTGCGGTGGCACTGATGCGCGAGTCGCACCCGACGTTGCGCTTCGTGATCGCGGGGGGCGCCAATGCGAAGGTCTTCGGCACACGGGCGGCGGGCCTGCGCGAAGACGATCCGTACGTCACATGGGCCGGTTACGTGACCGACGGCGAGCTGAAGGCGCTGTACGCGCATGCGGGCTGTTTCGTGTTTCCGTCGCTTTACGAAGGATTCGGGTTGCCGCCGCTCGAGGCGATGCGGTGTGGCTGCCCGGTCATCGTGTCGCACGAAGGGGCGCTTCCGGAAGTCTGCGGCGGTGCAGCGCTGTTCTGCGATGCGTATTCACCGCCGGATATCGCCGTATCGATCGCTCGCGTCATGGACGATCCCGAACTGCGGGCACGCCTGCGCACTCTGGGCCGCGAGCACGCGCAGCGGTACAGCTGGCAGCGCTCGGCGCGCACGTTGATCGACATCGTCCGGGGCGATGCCTGACGCGCGATGACGCAGCGTTGCGCACGGGTCGGGCGATCCCGGCGGTGTCTGCGATAACCCCATTCGACGACGTTGCGATTTCTTTCACGTCCGTCCCCATTTTCCGCCTACCTTTCGCGCGCGCCGGACGCCACGCTGATTCCAGTCAACACATGCGCGTTCATTGGGTTTATCCTGCGTCGCATGCGTCCGGTGTTTCTTGTCTCCGGGCGCACATCCGGACACGGTGGCGGCGACCATGCCTGCCCGCCGCGCACCGGCGCGACACCGCGCGCCGCAACGCTCCGCGCGGAACCCGGAACAGGAGAGACGGCCATGGCGCTCGACCAACAACAACGGCAGACGCTGAAACAGCGGCTGAACGAGAGCGAGCAGACGTTGCGTGCGGAGATCCGCACGAGCGAAGACCAGCGGGCGTCGGAATCCTATGCGGACCTCGCCGGCGCGGCGCCGGACGAGGGCGACGAAGCGAATGCGGATCTGTTCGTCGATGTCGATCATGCGTTGATCGGCATGAAGCTGACCGAATTGCGCGCGATCGCCCGCGCCCAGCAGCGGATGCGCGACGGCAGCTACGGAGAATGCATCGACTGCGACGGCTCGGTCGGCTACGAGCGCCTGCTGGCACGCCCGGCCGCTGAACGCTGCACGCATTGCCAGTCGATCTACGAGCGGCAATACGCCACGACGCCGCGCGCTTCCCTCTGACTCCGACGTCGTCGCGCCGACGGCGCCGCACGCGCGGCGCAGCCGGCGTACGATGATGAACGGGCGCCTGGCGGCATCAGCATGCTGCGCCGGGCAGGCAGACGCCGTCGCACGCGCGCGGCGCCATCCACGTGGAAGGGAGCCACGCCGATCATGCCGATCCACAATGCCGGGTGCGCGGCCGTGTTCGCCGAGATCGCCGACATGCTCGAGATCCAGGGCGCCAATCCGTTCCGTGTGCGTGCCTACCGCAACGCCGCACGGACGATTGCCGATTACGGACGCGATATCCCGACGATGATCGCGAACGGTGACGATCTCGGGAAGATTCCATCGATCGGGCCGGATCTCGCGTCGAAGCTGCGCGAGATTGCCGCGACCGGCACCTGCGAACTGCAGCAAACGCTGCGTCACGCGCTGCCGGGCGCGATCGTCGAGCTGCTCGACGTGCCGGGGCTCGGCGCGAAACGCGTGAAGGCGCTGCATGACGCGCTGCACGTCGATTCGCTCGAGCAGCTGCGCGCGGAAGCGAAGAGCGGGCACGTGCGCGAGCTGCCGGGCTTCGGCGCGAAAACCGAAGCGCATCTGCTCGAAGCGATCGACGACCGGCTGAAACGCGAACCCCAACGCTTCCTGTTGCCGGATGCGGCGCACTCGCTGTTGCCGCTGCTCGAACGCCTGCGCGCGATCGCGGGCGTCGGCAAGGCCGTGCCGGCCGGCAGTTTCCGCCGCCGCCGCGAGACGGTCGGCGATCTCGACATCCTCGTCACCGCGCGCGATCCGGTGGCCGTCGCCGAAGCATTCGTCGGCTATGCCGAGGTGGCGCGCGTGCTTGCGCACGGCAAGACGAAGTCGAGCGTCGTGCTCGCCAGCGGATTGCAGGTCGACTTGCGCGTCGTCGATGCCGACGCGTTCGGCGCGGCGCTCGTCTACTTCACGGGATCGAAGGCGCACAACATCGCGTTGCGCAGGATCGCGCAGGCCGGCGGGCTGAAGATCAACGAATACGGCGTGTTTCGCGGCGACGAACGGATTGCCGGTGAGACCGAGGCGTCGATCTATGCGGCGATCGGGCTGCACGACGTGCCGCCCGAGTTGCGCGAGGACCGCGGCGAGATCGACGCAGCGCGCGCAGGCACGCTGCCGGCGCTGGTCGAGCGCAAGCACGTCCACGGCGACCTGCATGCGCATACCGACGCATCGGCTGGCCGCGACAGCCTGCGCGCGATGGCCGATGCGGCGCGCGCACGCGGGTTCGCGTACCTGGCCATCACCGACCGGGCACCGCAAGCCGGCGGCGGCCGCAACGGCTTCGACTGGCTTGCCCGACAGCTCGACGAGATCGATTGCCTCAACGCGTCGTTCGACGATTTCGTGCTGCTCAAGGGCGTGGAGGCCGGGATTCGCGAGGACGGCAGTCTCGACGTGCCCGACGCGATGCTTGGCCGGCTCGATCTCGTGGTCGGTGCGGTACGCGATGGCTTCGAGCTGTCACGCGACGCGCAGACCACGCGCATGCTGCGCGCGATGGACCACCCGCATTTCACGATTCTCGCGCACCCGACGGGGCGCGTGCTCGGCGAGCGCGACGCATGCGAACTCGACGTGCCGCGCGTGATCGCGCACGCCGCGGCGCGCGGCTGCTTCGTCGAACTCGATGCGCAGCCGAGGCGGCTCGACCTGCCGGACATCTGGTGTCGCGAGGCCGCGAAGGCCGGCGTGCCGGTGGCGATCGGCTCGGATGCGTGCGGTGCGGATGAACTCGACAATCTCGCGTACGGCGTCGATCAGGCGCGACGCGGCTGGCTCACGCGGTCCGATGTGCTGAACACACGCACGCTTGCGCAATTGAAGCCGCTGCTGGCGCGCACGATGGGAGCGGATGGCGCGTCGAAGCGCAGCGGCGGCGCGAAGGGCGCGTGAACGCGGCCGGCGGCACGGGCCGCCAGCCGCCGACCGTGCGTGAATGCGCTCACGTCATGCCAGCACGCTCGTCGCCGGCACATACGGCAGGCCGAGTGCGAGCGCGACCGCTTCGTACGTGATGTGTCCGTCGCATACGTTCAGCCCCGCGCGCAGATGCGGGTCGTCGGTCATCGCCTGCTTCCAGCCCTTGTCGGCGAGCGCGAGCGCAGCCCCAAGCGTCGCGTTGTTCAGCGCGAAGGTCGACGTGCGTGCGACTGCGCCGGGCATGTTCGCGACGCAGTAGTGCACGACGCCGTCGACGACGAAGGTCGGATCGGCGTGAGTCGTCGCATGCGAGGTCTCGAAACAGCCGCCCTGGTCGATTGCGACGTCGACGACGACGGCCCCCGTCCGCATCGTCGCGATCATGTCGCGCGTGACGAGCCGCGGCGCCGATGCGCCCGGCACGAGCACGGCGCCGATCACGACATCGGCATCGCGCACGGCTTCGTCGATCGTGTGCGCATTCGAGCAGACGGTCGTGATCCGGTTGGCGAAGACGAGGTCGAGCTGGCGCAGCCGGTTCACGTTGGTGTCGAGCACGGTGACGCGTGCGCCGAGGCCGACCGCCATCTGCAGCGCACCGGTGCCCACCACGCCCGCGCCGAGCACGACGACATGCGCGGCCGGCACGCCGGGCACCCCGGCCATCAGCAGGCCGCGCCCGCCGCGCGGGCTTTCGAGGTGGGTTGCCGCGACCTGGATCGACATGCGCCCGGCCACCTCGCTCATCGGCGCGAGCAGCGGCAGGCCACCGCCCGGGCCGGTCACGGTTTCGTATGCGATGCAGACGGCGCCGGACTTCACGAGCGCGGCCGCCTGGTCGGGATCGGGCGCGAGATGCAGGTACGTGTAGAGGATCTGCCCGCGCCGCAACATCGCGCATTCTGCCGGTTGCGGCTCCTTGACCTTGATGATCATGTCGGCGCGCGCGAAGACTTCGTCGGCGCCGTCGCAGAGCGATGCGCCCGCGGCCGTGTAGTCGTTGTCGAGCAGGCCGATCGCGGTGCCCGCGCCGCGCTGCACCAGCACGCGATGGCCGTGCCGCGTCAGTTCGTGCGCGCCGGCCGGCGTGAGGCCCACGCGATATTCGTGGTTCTTGATCTCTTTCGGCACACCGATCAGCATGAGTCGCCTCCATGGCCTTCGTCATCGTTGTCGTGCAGGTGCGCGATGCGGCGCACGATGCACGTGCGTGCCGATCGCACAGGGGCGTATCGACCGCAGTACTGGAATAACAGGGTAGTAGTGCGCGGAGGGAAGTCAAGCGGCCGGCCCGCGCACGCCGGCGCGCGCATTGCATCGCACCATGCGTGGTGACGGGTTGCGACCGGACGTCGCAATGCACGTGTTGCCGGGTTTCGGTATCGTCACGTGTGTCGCGGGCCTGGGCCGCGTGCCGGCACCTTGCCGGCAACACATCGAGATAACGACACAACGAGACGAGGGTATTGACCGACATGACCGGAGCGTATTTCAGCGTGCCGACGCTTTGCGCAATCGCGCTCATTCACGTCTACTGGGCGTTGGGCGGGCGGCGCGGCAAAGGAGCGGCCATTCCGGAGCAGGACGGCGAGCCGCTGCTGCGGCCGACCGCCATCGGCACGTTTGCCGTCGCGGTGGCGTTGCTGGGCGGCGCGTGCGTGGTGGCCGCGCGAGCCGGCTGGCTGGGGCCGAACGCGTATCACGGCTCGATCTCGTTTGCGGTCGTTGCGCTCGCACTGATCTTCGCGGTGCGGGCCGTCGGCGATTTCCGTTACGTCGGCTTTTTCAAGCGGATTCGCGGGTCGCGTTTCGCGCGGATGGACACGCTGTATTACTCGCCGCTTTGCGCGGCGCTGGCGCTGTCCATCGCGTCGATGTTCTGGCCGTGGTGAGCGCGCGTCTCAGCGCGCGGGACTGTCGATCCCGGTAAGGAATTCTGTCGGCACAGCGTCGGTCAGCCATACGCCGTTTTCGGCAACGAAGAACGTGTGGCCTTGCCGATGCATGCGCCGCGCATCGACCTCGAGTATCACGGGCACGCCGTAGCGCGTGCCGACTGCCTGCGCCGTCCGGATGTCCGGCGACAGATGGACGTGATGACGGGTGCCGGGTTTCAGTCCTTGCGCCCGAATCGAATCCAGGAAGCGGGTCGCGGTACCGTGATAGAGGCGCTCGGGCGGCTGCGCGGCCGGATAGCTGCGCTGCACGACGGGCGTCGAATGCCCTTGTACCGCACGGATACGACGGCCGTCGTCGGAAAGGGCGAAGCGCTGCTTGTCGTTGGTCGAGCAGACGGTTTCGAGCGTCGCGCGATCGAGTGGGTGCCCGTCGCGGGCGGCACCGGCGATCAGTTCGTCGATGTCGGCCCAGCCTTCCGGGTCGAGTTGCAGCCCGATCGTCTGCGGCGCGTGCCGCAGCAGGTAGTTGAGATATCGGCTGATGCGGGTCGCGTCGGGCGCCGGCAGTTCATTCTTCTGTGTGCTCATGAGACGCGGAGGCTACCAGACCGCCATGCAAACCGGCACGCGCGCGTGCGCCGCGTGGCTGGAAAGAGACAGCCTTCGACGCGGCGCGCCACACAACAATCCTCTCCCTGACACCCGCCTCGACCGGTAATCGCACGATCCTTGTGCGTTCCGGCTCCCGGATTTTTCAATTGTTGCGATTTTCGATGCATTGAATTGCATTGGAGCAACTTTTAATGGAACCGGTTCCATATATAATTCGCGGCACTTGTCGTCGGACCCGAAAGAGGGTCGTGCACGTCGCGCTTGCTGTCGGCAAACGCGGCGTCTAAGTTGAATGAGGGTCATGAGCGATGAGGGGCAGATGCGGGCAGATGTCGGCATTTGTCAGACGATAAGGCTCACAAAGAAGCCGATCCGTGCGGCGCAGCCTGAACCGGCGCGATGCGCGGCTGCATGAAGGCGCTGCCGTGCGTGGCACGGGCGGCGCCTGCAGCGAGGTTGTTCGCAACAGACGAAAGAACAGGACGGCCAGCCGCGTGCGGCATGGCTGCCATGCCGGACACGCCGCATGCGGAATGCGCGCGTCCGGGCCCCGATCCCCAACGATCAACATCCGACCATGTCCACGCCACCTGACAAACCCAACTCGCGCCGCCGTTTCCTGCGCACGTCGGTCGCGCTCGTGCCGATCGCGTCGGTCGCCGGCTGCGACCTGCGCTCGTCGTCGCCTTCCGCGACGACCGGCAACGCGCCCGGTGCATCGGCCAACGCCGAACGCGCCCCGTACAAGCCGACCTTCTTCGATGCGAAGGAGTGGGCGTTCGTCCAGGCCGCCGTCGACCGCTTGATTCCGGCCGATGCAGAAGGCCCCGGCGCGCTCGAATCGGGCGTGCCCGAATTCATCGACCGCCAGATGGAGACGCCGTATGCGCACGGCGCCACCTGGTACATGCAGGGGCCGTTCCAGCAGGGCGTGCCCGAGCTCGGCTACCAGCTGAAGCTGGTGCCGCGCGACATCTACCGGCTCGGCATCGCGGCGGTCAACCGCTATTGCGAGAAGACCCACGGCAAGGCGTTCGCGGATCTCGACGCGCCGACGCGCGACACGGTGCTCGGCGCGCTGGAGAAGGGCGGTGCGCAGATCGACGACGTGCCGCCCGGCGTGTTCTTCGGCCAGTTGCTGCAGAACACGCGCGAAGGCTACTTCTGCGATCCGGTGCATGGCGGCAATCACGACATGGCCGCGTGGAAGATGATCGGCTTTCCGGGCGCGCGCGCGGACTTCATGGATTTCGTCAACCAGAGCGGCAAGCCCTATCCGTACGGCCCCGTCTCGATCAACGGGGAGCGCAGCTGATGGCCGCAGAGAAAAAGCCGCATGTCGATGCGGTGATCGTCGGCTTCGGCTGGACCGGCGCGATTCTCGCGAAGGAACTGACCGAAGCGGGCCTGAACGTGGTCGCGCTCGAGCGCGGCGAGTATCGCGACACCTATCCGGACGGCGCGTATCCGAACACGATCGACGAGCTGACCTACAACATCCGCAAGAAGCTGTTCCTCGACCTGTCGAAGACGACCGTGTCGATCCGCCACGGCCTGCAGGACACCGCGCTGCCGTACCGGCAGCTCGCCGCGTTCCTGCCGGGCGAAGGCGTCGGCGGCGCGGGGCTGCACTGGTCGGGCGTGCATTTCCGGATCACGCCGGAAGAGCTGCGCCTGCGCAGCCACTATGAAGAGCGCTACGGCAAGAAGTTCATCCCCGAAGGGATGACGATCCAGGACACGGGCGTGACCTACGACGAGCTCGAGCCGCATTTCGACTTCGCCGAGAAGGTGTTCGGCACGTCGGGGCAGGCGTACAAGGTCGGCGGCAAGGTGGTCGGCGACGGCAACGTGTTCGAAGCGAACCGCAGCGACAACTTCCCGTTGCCCGCGCAGCTCAACACCTATTCGGCGCAGCGCTTCTCCGACGCGGCGAAATCGCTCGGCCTGCATCCGTACCGGCTACCGTCGGCGAACACGTCGGGCCCGTACACGAACCCGTACGGCGTGCAGATGGGCCCGTGCAACTTCTGCGGCTACTGCAGCGGCTACGCGTGCTACATGTACTCGAAGGCGTCGCCGAACCTGAACATCCTGCCTGCGCTGAAGCAGGCGCCGAACTTCGAGCTGCGCTCGAAGTGCCACGTGCTGCGCGTGGACCTCGACGATACGAAGAAGCGCGCGACGGGCGTGACCTACGTCGACCCGGCCGGTCGTGAAGTGCACCAGCCGGCCGATCTCGTGATCGTGGCCGCGTTCCAGTACCACAACGTGCACCTGCTGCTGCTGTCGGGCATCGGCAAGCCGTACGACCCGATCTCGGGCGAAGGTGTCGTGGGCCGCAATTTCGCGTACCAGAACCTGTCGACGATCAAGGCGTTCTTCGACAAGGACACCTACACGAATCCGTTCATCGGCGCGGGCGGCAACGGCGTCGCGGTGGACGATTTCAACGCGGACAACTTCGACCACGGCCCGCTCGGCTTCGTCGGCGGCTCGCCGCTGTGGGTGAACCAGGCCGGCGTGAAGCCGATCAGCGGCATCGCGACGCCGCCCGGCACGCCGCAGTGGGGCTCGGCATGGAAGAAGGCGGTCAAGGACAACTACGCGCACACGATCTCGATGGACGCGCACGGCACCAACATGTCGTACCGCGACGTGTATCTCGACCTCGATCCGACCTATCGCGATTCGTACGGCCAGCCGCTGTTGCGGATGACCTTCGACTGGAAGGACAACGACATCAAGATGGCGCAGTACGTGACCGGGCAGATGAAGAAGATCGCGGAGGCGATGGGCCCGAAGGCGATCGGCGTGTCGACGCGCGAATTCGGCAAGCACTTCGATTCGCGCGCATACCAGACGACCCACCTCGTCGGCGGCGCGATCATGGGCACCGACCCGAAGACGAGCGTGCTGAACCGCTACCTGCAGTGCTGGGACGTGCACAACGTGTTCGTGATGGGCGCATCGGCGCTGCCGCAGGGCATCGGCTACAACCCGACCGGGATCATCGCGGCGCTGGCCTACTGGTCGGCACGTGCGATCCGCGAGCAATACCTGAAAAATCCCGCCCCGCTGGTGACCGTTTGACGTCCTCCTCCGCCTGCCTAAAGGGGGAGGATTCCCACACCTGGCGATGCACGTCCGCATCGGAGAATGTTCAGCGCAGCGTTGGTATCTCGATCATGCAAGACACCGCACACACTGCAGGTCCACTCTCTTATTCGCAGTCCCGCGATACCTTTCGGCCGCGTCGTGCTGTCTCTCGACCCACACGCCGAACAGGACTGGGTAGAACCGCTTTCGTCGACTTCCTCGAATGTGGCCCCGTGCGCCATCGCCTTGTAACGGAGCTTGTCCCGGAAGGAGGACCAGGATGCGTCGTAGACGCTTTGCGCCATCCTAGTCTTGGCGAGTTTGGCGGCCGACACGTTGCCGACCGCGATGTAATCAAAGCGTCGCACCAGATCGAGCGCGAGCTTGTGCTGGAAATCGGCGCGGGCATTCGCCACCTTGGCGTGCAGTTTCGCGATACACCGCTTGTGCTTTCGCGCGCGTTGAGCTTTCGCCAGCTTTTCAGCCGCACGTTGACCAAACCGGTCGTTAGGCAGCTTTTCACCGGTCGAAAGTGTGGCGAAGTCTTTCAGACCGAGATCGATGCCGACGCCGGAACGGATCGGTCGGGCCTGAATATCGGGTATCTCGATCACGATGTTCAAGAACCAATTGCCGCGCGCATCCTGCGCGAAGTTGGTTCCGTCCTTGATCTTGCCTTCGGGAAGGGGGCGGCTATTGAACACGCGAAAGGTGTTGCCACCAAAGCGAAACGCGTCGCCTTCGCGCTTCAGGTCGCGGCCTTTCAGCGGTACCCAGCCAAGAGATTTCCTGCCGCGATAGCGCAGGTAACGGCGTCGGTGCTGACTGCGCGACTTCGCGAATTGCTCGCAAGTTGCGTTGACCGTGCCGGAGTGGATGCCGAGCTCCTTGCTAGTGCCGGTCGTCAGCACGTTCAGGTCGAAGCCGGTCGGCCACCTCTTGTTCCATTTAAGCGCGTGCTTCTGCGTGTCGTTGCAAAAGTTCCAGACGTAGTTCACCGCACGGCTTTGCTTGTTAAGCAGTCCGTTGAGCGATTTCACCCGGTAGCGGTAGACAAGAATCATACCGTTGAGCCTAACCCGCGGAAGAAGCTGCCTGTCAACAGCATTCATTTCCTTCCCGCCATCAATGGCGGGGTTTCTCGGAGCAATTCGTGATGAACCACCACAACGCCGCGCACCGCATTGCCCAGCTGCGACGCGCACTGGCGATCGGCACGGTATGGGGGGCGTTCGGTCTCGTCGGCGGATCGGCGTTCGCGCAGCCCGCAGCGCCCGCGGCGGCTTCCGGCCCGGCGGCTGCGCCCGCGGCCCAATCCGCCGACGCGGCCCTGATCAAGCGCGGCGAATACCTCGCGCGGGCAGGCGATTGCATCGCGTGCCACACCGCGAGCGGCGGCAAGCCGTTCGCGGGCGGGCTGAAATTCGACACGCCGATCGGCGCGATCTACTCGACGAACATCACGCCGGATCCGAAAACGGGCCTGGGCGGCTGGACCGTCGAGGACTTCACGCGCGCGGTGCGCGAAGGCGTGCGCAAGAACGGCGACACGATGTATCCGGCCATGCCGTTCCCGTCCTACGCGCGCCTGACCGACGACGACATGAAGGCGCTGTACGCGTACTTCATGCACGGTGTCGCGCCCGTCGAGCACGAGAACCGCGCGGTCGACATCGTGTGGCCGCTGTCGATGCGCTGGCCGCTCGAGATCTGGCGCAAGATGTTCGCGCCGAAACCGAAGCCGTTCGACGCGGCGCCGTACACCGATCCGGTGGTCGCGCGCGGTGCGTATCTCGTGCAGGGTCTCGGCCACTGCGGCGCGTGCCATACGCCGCGCGCGCCGACCATGCAGGAGCGCGGGCTGACCGACGCGGACGGCCCGGACTTCCTGGCCGGCGGCGCGGCCATCGACGGCTGGGTGCCGACGAGCCTGCGCGGCGAGCCGCGCACGGGCCTCGGCACGTGGACGGAAACCGAGATCGTGCAGTTCCTGAAGACGGGCCGCACGCTGCGCACGGCTGCGTTCGGCGGGATGACGGACGTGGTCGGCCACAGCATGCAGCACATGACCGACGACGACCTGAACGCGATCGCGCGTTACCTGAAGACGCTGCCGCCGCGCGTGCAGGGCGAGCAGCCGCACGTGTACGACGCGGCTGCCGCGAAGGCGCTGCAGGCGGGCGACGCGAGCAAGCCCGGCGCGGCCGTCTATCGCGACAACTGTACGGCGTGCCACCGCAGCGACGGCCACGGCTACACGCGCGTGTTCCCGGCGCTCGCCGGCAACCCGGTCGTGCAGGGCGACGATCCGACCTCGCTGATCCACGTGGTGCTGGAAGGCAGCGCGCTGGAGGGCACGCGCACCGCGCCGTCGACGTTCACGATGCCGCCGTTCGGCTGGCGCCTGTCGGACCAGGAAGTCGCGGACGTGTCGAACTTCGTGCGCACGAGCTGGGGCAACACGGGCGCGCCGGTGACGGCCGCGCAGGTCGCGAAGGTGCGCAAGAGCGTGCCGTCGACGCGACCCGAACCGCCGCCGGGCGCACGGTTCCCGCAAGCGTCACGCTGACGGGGCGGCGGGGCGCCAGCCCCGCCTGTCCGATGTGCTTCGAGGCGCCGCCGCACCCGCGCGGCGCCTTTCGTTTCGCCGGGGTTGCACCCCGCCAAGGCGCGCCAACAGGTGAAATTTTCGCGGCGGCGCGCCATTTTTCCGCCTCATCCCTTATCCTTTCGTTCTTGAACCTTACTAAATAGTTACAAGAACTTCGGGAGGGGGGATGCCTCATGACGTCAGCCTGATTGCGTTGCTCGCGGCCGGTTTCGGTCTCGCGATGGTCTTCGGTTATTTCGCGTCGCTGTTGAAAATGCCGCCGCTCGTCGGCTATCTGCTCGCCGGGATCGTGATCGGCCCCGGCACGCCCGGCTTCGTCGGCGACCTGTCGCTCGCGCAGCAGCTCGCCGAAGTCGGCGTGATGCTGCTGATGTTCGGCGTCGGCCTGCATTTCTCGCTCGGCGATCTGCTCGCGGTGCGCAAGATCGCGCTGCCGGGCGCGATCGTCCAGATTACGGTGGCCACGCTGCTCGGCGGCGGGCTCGCGCTCACCTGGGGCTGGAGCGTCGGGGCGGCGCTCGTGTTCGGGCTGGCGCTGTCGGTCGCGAGTACCGTCGTGCTGCTGCGTGCGCTCGAAGGGCGCGGGCTGGTCGAGACGGTCAACGGGCGCATCGCGGTCGGCTGGCTCGTCGTCGAGGATCTCGTGATGGTGCTCGTGCTGGTGCTGCTGCCGCCCGTCGCGGGGCTGCTCGGCGGCACGCCGCCCGGCGACGCGCACGCGGCCGGCGGCAGCGTGTGGGGCACGCTCGGCGTCACGATGCTGAAGGTCGCGGCGTTCATCGCCTTGATGCTGGTGGTCGGCAAGCGCGTGTTTCCGCGCATTCTGTGGCTCGTCGCGCGCACGGGCTCGCGCGAGCTGTTCACGCTGTGCATGATCGCGGCCGCGGTCGGCATCGCGTTCGGCGCGGCGAAGCTGTTCGACGTGTCGTTCGCGCTCGGCGCGTTCTTCGCCGGGATGATGATGCGCGAGTCGGAATTCAGCCGGCGCGCGGCCGACGAGACGCTGCCGCTGCGCGACGCGTTCTCGGTGCTGTTCTTCATTTCGGTCGGGATGCTGTTCGACCCGAAGATCCTGCTCGCGGAGCCGCTGCACGTGATCGAGGTCGCGGCGATCGTGGTGATCGGCAAGACGCTCGCGGCGGTCGCACTCGTGATCGCGTTCCGCTATCCGCTGAACACCGCGCTGACGGTCGGCGCGGGGCTCGCACAGATCGGCGAATTCTCGTTCATCCTCGCGGGGCTCGGCCGTGCGCTCGGGTTGCTGTCGGCCGAAGGGCAGAGCCTGATTCTGGCAGTCGCGCTGATCTCGATCGCGATGAACACGCTGCTGTTCGCGATGATCGATCCGGCGCTCGCGTGGATCCGCAAGCATTCGGCGTTCGCGCGCAAGCTCGAGGCGCGCGACGATCCGCTCGCCGCGCTGCCGATGTCGACGCCGCAGACGCACCTGACCGGGCAGGTCGTGATCGTCGGCTACGGCAAGGTCGGTACGCGGATCGCGCATGCGCTGGACGAGCGCGGCATTGCGTATGTCGTCGTCGAGCAGAATCGCGAGCTCGTCGAGAAGCTGCGCGCGGACGGCGTCGCGGCCGTGTCGGGCGACGCGATCGAGCCGATCGTGCTCGTGCAGGCGCATATCGCGCGCGCCGGGATGCTGGTCGTCACGCTGCCCGACGTGTTCGACGTGCGGCAAATCGTCGAGATCTCGCGCACGCTCAACCCGGCGCTCGAGGTCGTGCTGTGCACGAACAGCGGCGACGAGGCTGCGCTGCTGTCGAACGAGGGCATCGGCACGGTGTTCATGGGCGAGTCCGAACTCGCGCGCGGAATGACCGAGCACGTGCTCGGCAGGATGACGAAGCCGGCCGCGGCCGCGCATTAAGGGCGCGCGGCATCGCGCTGCGCACCGGGCAGGGCGCGGCGGCCCGGGCGGCCGCCGGCCCTGCGTGCTTCAGTTTCAGTAGAACGTCTCGAGCGTCAGTTCCTGCGCCATCACGCGATTGCCGGCCAGCAGGCCGCCATCGACGGGCAGCGCCACACCGGTGATGATCCGCGCGGCCGGCGAGCACAGGAACAGCGCGGCCTGCGCGACGTCGTCGGGCGTCGCGAAATCGTCGAGCGGATACCACTTCCTCAATTGTTCGAACACCTGCGGGTTGCGCTCCACGCGTGCTTCCCACGCGGGTGTCTTCACGGTGCCCGGCAGCACGATGTTCGCGCGCACGCCGTCGCGGCCGTATTCGATCGCGAGCGATTTCGTGTAGCTGATCAGCCCGGCCTTTGCGGCGCTGTATGCCGGATGCCCGAGCGCATGTACGCCGTTGACCGAACCGATGATCGCGATCGCGCCGCGCCCGCGTGCGCGCATGCCGGGCAGCACGGCTTCGACGCTCACGTAGGTAGCGGTCAGGTTCGCGTCGAGATCCGTGCGCCACGTGGTGGGCGTCGTGTCGCGCAGCGTGGTCGATGCAGCGGTGCCCGCGTTCGCGACGAGCACGTCGACTGGCGGATGCGATTCGAGCATCGAATGCAGCCGCTCGGCGTCGGTCAGGTCGTCGACGACCGGCGTGACGCGCGCGTCGCCGAGCGTGTCGAGGAAGCGGTCGAGCGCCGCGCGGTCGCGATCGAGCGCGAGCACGCGGTCGCCCGCTGCAAGGAAGGTGCGGCACAGCGCCTGGCCGATGCCGCCGGCGGCGCCCGTGACGAGGGTGGTGCGTGTCATGTCGGCTCCTTGTGCTGGTTCACAGACCGAGCGCGGCGCGCGCCTGCT
Source organism: Burkholderia lata (assembly GCF_902499025.1). GTDB lineage: Bacteria > Pseudomonadota > Gammaproteobacteria > Burkholderiales > Burkholderiaceae > Burkholderia > Burkholderia lata_C. The sequence continues at coordinate 52,743 of NZ_CABVPW010000004.1, forward strand.
TCTCGTTGTCGCGCGTGATCAGCGTGCCGGACGTCAGCACGAGCGGCGGCGGCGCCTGGTTCTTCGTGATCCAGTCATACATGTTGATGCTCGTCTGGTAGCCGTGCTGGCGCGGATTCAGCAGGATCGAGCCGTAGAAGCCCGTCGGCTTCGGTTTCGCGAATTCGTTGAGCGCGACCTGGCTGCCGTTGATGCCGACCGCGACCATCGCGTCGGCGCCGATGCCGCGCCCCTCGGCGGCGCGTACCGCGCCGACCGTCGTGTCGTCGTTCGAGCCGAATGCGACCCAGCGCTTGAAATTCGCATGCTTGGTGAGCGCGATGTTCGCCGCGTTGAACGCGCCTTCGGTGTCGGCCGTCATTTCGGGTGCGTCGATCACGTTCGCGGCCGGGAAGCCGGCCGCCTTGAGCGCGTCGACCGCGCCCGTCGTGCGCTCTTTCGCGGTCGGCAACTGGTCGTACGCGATTCGGATGATGCCGACCTCGGCCGGGTTCCAGCCGCGCCGCTTCGTCTCGTCCGCGATCGCCTGGCCGACCTGCTGGCCGATCTTGTACGCGGAGATGCCCATGTGCGGCACGCCCGGGAGCGGCGCGCCGTGGCCGTCGACGAGCTGGTCGTCGACCGACATCAGCTTGATGCCCGCGCGCTTCGCCTTTGCCGCGATGCCGGGGCCGAGCTTCACGTCCGGTGCGCAGATGATCACGCCTTGCGCCTTTTGCGCGGCGAGGCTGTCGAGCGCGGTCGATACCTTTTCGCCGCTCGGCGTCGCGATCTTGATCAGCGTGAAATGCTTTTCCTTCGCCGCCTGGTCGGCGAAGCGCCATTCGTCCTGGAACCACGGATCGTCCGGCTGTTTGACGAGGAAGCCGATTTTCACGTCGGCGGGGTCGGCGGCATGGGCGGGCACCCCGCCGACCAGCGCCGCGCTCGCCATGGCCAGTGCGAGCGTCTTCCAGTGGAATCGCATGCGTCTCTCTCCTTTGTTGTAGTCGCGCACGCGGGCAGGGCTGCCCGGCGCGCGGAAAAATTGTAGGAGCAGGCAGCGGGAACGCTCAAATGATGCGCGGCGTTCCTAGAAAGTGGGACGGTGCCCGATGGCGGGGAAGTGTGAAGAGGCGACGAGGCTGTCGGGGCGTGACGCGCGCGCCGGAGGGCGGCGCGTCGATCAGCCCGCCGCCGTGTTTGCCTGCGCCGGCGCTCTCGACGGCGCGGCTGTCTTCAGCGGTGCGGCGGTTTTCGGCGCAGCGGCCGTCTTTGCATGCGTCGCCGCCGCTTTCGGTGCAGCCACCGTCTTCTGCGGCGCAACGGCCTTCGCCGGCGGCGTCTTCTCGGGCTCGATCGGTGCGTCGGGCGGCACGCCGAGCAGCTGCAGCGAGCCGCTCGTGACCGACGCGAACACCGGGCCGGCCACCGTGCCGCCGTAGTAGCCCTTGCCGCGCGGCTCGTCGATCATCACCGCGACGATCAGGCGCGGGTTGCTCATCGGCGCCATCCCCGCGAACAGCGCACGGTACTTGCCCTTCGCATAGGTCGCGCCGACCTGCTTGCGCGCGGTACCCGTCTTGCCGCCGATCCGGTAGCCGTCGACGCGCGCGCGGCGCCCCGTGCCGCCTTCGCCGACCGCCATCTCGAGCATCGAGCGGATCGACGCGGCCGTCTGCGCCGACGTCACGCGGTGGCCGCGATGCGCGTCGATCGTCTGCTGGTCGGTACCGTTCTTCAGCAGCGACACAGGGTGCAGCGTGCCGTCGCCGGCATAGGCCGTGTAGGTTTGCGCGATCTGCAGCAGCGACATCGACAGGCCGTAGCCGTATGCCATCGTCGCCTGCTCGATCGGCCGCCAGCGCTTGTAGCCGCGCAGCCGGCCCGACGCGACGCCCGGGAACGTCAGTTCCGGCGCGCGGCCGATCCCGTATTCCTGGTATTTGTTCCAGATCGTTTCGGCAGGCAGGTTCAGCGCGAGCTTCGCGAGCGCGACGTTGCTCGACTTCTGCAGCGCCTGCGATACCGTCAGCGAGCCGTGGTTCGACGTGTCGTGGATCACGGCCGGGCCGATCTTGTAGGTGCCCGGCGACGTGTTGATGATCGTGTTCGGCGTGACCTTGCGCTCGTCGATCGACAGCGCGACGACGAGCGGCTTGATCGTCGAGCCCGGTTCGAACGTGTCGATCACTGCACGGTTGCGCAACTGCTGGCCGGTGAGGCGCGCGCGGTCGTTCGGGTCGAAGGTCGGGTAGTTCGCGAGCGCGAGGATCTCGCCGTTCTGCGCGTCGAGCACGACGACACTGCCGGCCATCGCGTTGTTCTCGACCACGGCCGCCTTGAGCTGGCTGAACGCGAGCTGCTGGATGCGGCGGTCGATCGTCAGTTCGATCGTCGCACCGTGCTGCGCCGGGACGAGCGGGCGCGTGTCCGACACGATGCGGCCGAGCCGGTCGCGAATCACCTCGCGCTGCCCGGAGGTGCCCACCAGGCGTGCATTCGCCGCAAGCTCGACGCCTTCCTGGCCCTTGTCCTCGATGTTCGTGAAGCCGACCACGTGGGCGGCCGATTCGCCTTCCGGGTAGAAGCGCTTCGAATCGGCGATCTGCGTGATGCCGTCGATCGCGAGCTTGTCGAGCTTGCCCGCGGTGTCCGCGTCGACCTGCCGCTTGAGCAGCACGAACGTCTTGTCGTTGCCGAGGCGCCGCTTGACCTCGACGAGCGGCATGTCGAGCAGTTTCGAGATCTGCGGGTAGTCGGTGTCGGCAACCTGCTTCGGGTTCGCCCAGATTTCATAGGTCGACAGGCTGACGGCGAGCATCGCGCCGTTGCGGTCGACGATGCTGCCGCGCGTCGCGTCGAGCTCGATCGTGCGCTGGTAGCGTTTCTGGCCCTGGCCGACGTAGAACTCCTTGTTCGCCACCTGCACCCAGAACGCGCGGCCGATCAGCGCGGCGAACGCGAGGAACACGATGATCACGATCAGCTTCGAGCGCCACATCGGCAGGCGCGACGCGAGCATGGGGTTCTTGGTCGCGGCCGCGTACGGATCGGCGGGGTGGGTCTTCTTTTTCACGCTCATGCAATGGCCGGGTCGGGCCGCCGAAGGGCGGCGAGTCAGTCTGAATAATGCGATTGTAATAAATGAGTAAACGCCGTGTGGGGAAAGTATGTTCCGGCCCCGAGAAAAAGCAGGTGTGGGCCCTCTGGCACGGCGCGGAAAAGGGGAAGGAAAGGCGGGGCGGAAACCGATTTCACCGTCGCAGCCGGCGACGGATGTCGGGCGATTCGCTGCGTGTCGATCCCGGGCACGCGATCCCGGGGACGGCCGATGCCGACCGTCCCCGGTGTGCGATCAATTGACCGGCCTGCGGTTATTTCTTTAAGCCGGAAAATGAAAAGCGCCCCGAATTGGGGCGCCGTTAATGCTGAATATCGAAATGAATATCGCTGAAACCAGAATAAACCCGAAAACCGCAGACGAATTACATCGATAGTTTCTATCGGGCGACGGAAATGAATTCCCGATATTCCGGCTCGCTCGTGCAACGATCGACAGCCTGCAGCCGCCACGCGCCGGGATGATCGCCGGCGAGGACGGCCGGGCCCTGTTCGCGCTGCGTTGCATCGAACGACAGTCCCTTCAGCTGGCACACGGCATTCCCGCCGTCGGCCGCGCAGAGCGCCATTGCGCCCTCGACATCGCGGACCTTGCCCCAGGTCGGAAGATCCATGCCTTGATGTGCCTCGCGCGACCACAGCCCCTCGTCGGTATCGACCCACAGTACCGCAAAGGAATGCCGGGTTGCCGATTCGCTGCCATTAATCCGAATGGTGAGGCGCATTGTGATCGTCTCCTAAAAAATTGACACATTCGACCGTTTAGACTTGAACAGTCTAGATAGACTGGTGTGAAACGCAAGTGATAAACCGCAATAAATCCGTATTGAGTACATTGCGGTTTCTGATGGAACGATGTCTGACGATTCATGGTTATTCCGACGGCGCGCGCAAACCCGCGCGTACTGGCGATCGCGGTGCCGATGGGAGGCGGGCCGATCGTCGAGACATGGGATGACATGCCGGCGAGGCGCGTCGATCTGTCGCGTGCGACCGGCGGCGGAAACCGGGCCGACCGGGGCGGCACCGCATCGTCGGAAAGCGGCCCGACCGGATGTTGCGGCGTTTTGACGGCGCGCCCGGTACGACAGACTCCGACAATCCCATACAAATCGGCACACTTTCACGAAACTTTCGGGACAGACTTGCCTGCGGTCGGGCCCCACACTGGGATCTTCCCGATCCAGTGCCGCGGACGCCCGTCCTCGGCGGCTGCCGCCGCCTCGTGCCAGAGACGCGATCGACGCGATCGCGGGCCGCACGCCCGATCGGGACTGCCGGGGCGCGCGTCAGGCCCCGGCCCGGCCGGTGAGCCGTGCGCAGCCCGCAACCGCGGGCGCCGCGCCGCCCGGCCGACTCTTCGAAGGAGACTATCGTGCTGATCTGGAAAACCGCGTTGTCGCTCAACTGGCGGACGAGCCTCGTGTCGCCGGCCAGCGCACCGGTCGCGGCGGCGAACGTCGGGCGGCTGGTGCTGACCGGCGCAACCGGCTTCATCGGCAGTACCGTGCTGACGGCGCTCGTCAATGCGGGGCTGCTCGACCGCATCGTTTGCGTCGTGCGCGCGCAGAACCGCGGCCACGCCGTCGCGCGGCTGCGCGAAGCGGCGCTGCGCGCGGGGCTTGCGCCGTACTGGGCGTCGCGCCTGACCGATGCGAACGTGATCGTCGGTGCGCTCGGCGACGTGTGGCAGGGCGCCGAGGCGCCGCGCCTCGCCGCCGCGACGCACGTGATTCATTGCGCGGGCCATGCGTCGCCGGCCGACGGCGCGCACCTGCAGGCCGACATCGCCGATGCGGTGCGCTTCGCCGAACGCTTTGCTCGGGCGCCGCGCCTGCAGCGCTTCGTGTACGTCGGCACGGCCTATGCGCACGCGGGCCGCGGCGGGATCGTGCAGGAAGAGGCCGCGGGCGACACGGCGAACGACGTCACGCGCGACGAAGAAGGCCTGCCGGGCGCGGTACTCGCGGCCGATTACCTGCACGCGAAGGCGGAGACCGAGCAGCGCTTGCGCGGGCTCGGACTGCCGCTCGTCGTGGTGCGGCCGTCGCATGTGGTCGGCCACACGGTGCTCGGTACGCGGCCCGCGCCGAATTCGTTCTGGATGTTCCGGCTGGCGCATGCCGCGCGCCGCTTCACCGCGCGGCCGATGACGCGCATCGACATCGTGTCGGTGGACGACGTGGCGCGTGCGACGATGCTGCTGGCCGTCAAGCCGACGCTTGCGCACGACCTGTATCACGTGTCGGCCGGCGACGAGGCACCGCAGGTCGCACAGATCGTGCGTGCGATGGACGAGGCGGCGGGGATGACGGGCGCACCGCGCTACGCGGCGTGTGCACCGGCCGAATTGCCGCTGGTGGTGCGCGACGTGCTCGGGCGGACCGATCCGGCCCTCGAACGCGTGATCGGCCGGGCGCTGCAGCGCTGCGGGGAATTCGCGACGGTCGATCGCGTGTTCGACAACCGCCGCGTGCGCGACGAAATCGATTTCGAACCGTTGCCGTTCATCGATTACGTCGAGGAATGCATGCGCACGTCGCGCGGCGTGGCCGTGACCGAGCTGATGCGCGGCGCGGTGCATTGACCGTCCGCGCTGCACCGGCACCCGTTCCCGCGCCTGGCGGGAACGGGTGCCGTCATCACGTGTTGCCGCCGAGTTCGATGAGCCGGTCGAGCGCGCGATAGATGTCTTCGAGGCCGTCCTGGCCGAACCGCGATTCGAGCTGCCGGTACTGCTCGTCGATCCGCGGACCGATTTCCGTGACCAGTTTCCTGCTTTGCGGCGTCAGGCTGACCAGCAGCCGGCGCTGATCTTCCTGCGCGCGCGTGCGCGTGATCAGGCCGTCGCGCTCCATCCGTTCCAGCACGCCCGTGAGGCTCGGGCTCAGGATGCAGCAGCGCCGCGCGATCTGTCCCGCTTCGAGCGCATGCGCCGGTTCGCCGTCGAGCACGCGGATGATCCGCCATTGCTGTTCGGTCAGCGCGAATTCCTTGAGAATGGGGCGAAACAGACCCATCAGCGTTTCGCGGGCCTCGAGCAGCAGCATGGCCAGGTTGCGATGGTCGAGCGTACGGTTCATCGGGGTGGGCAGTGGACGGGGACGCATCAATCTTAACAGCCGCAGGTGGTGAATTTCGCATATCAGGGTAATCGAGGTTGCCAGCGCCCGATTGTTTACTTAAGATATTAACTATTGACGATGCGCCGCGACGCGCGGCAGGGGAATGACGCATGGAGCTGTCTTGCACGACCGCCGCGGCGGCGCCGTTGCCGGTCGCCATCGGTACCGTCTACGGTGCGCTGCTCAACGAGCGCGCGGCGCTCGACGCGCTCGGCGATGCCGTGAACGCACCGCCTTACGGCCGCCAGCCGCAGGCGCCGATCCTGTACATCAAGCCCGCCAACACGCATGCGGCCGACGGCGCGACTGTCGTCGTGCCGGCCGGCGTCGACGCGCTGGAGATCGGCGCGTCGGTGGCCGTCGTGTTTTCGCACCGTGCGACCCGCGTGCCGGCCGAACGGGCGCTCGACTACCTGCACGGCTTCACGCTCGCGAGCGACGTGTCGGTGCCGCATCCCGATTACTACCGTCCGGCCGTGCGCTTCAAGTGCCGCGATGGTTTCTGCCCGCTGGGCCCGGCGATCGTGCCGGCCGCCGCGCTGGGCGATGTCGACGCGATCGGCCTGACCGTGCGGATCGACGGCGAGGCGGCGGTGTCCGCTTCGACGGCCACGCTGATTCGCCCGGTGCGCGAGCTGATTGCCGACGTGACGGCCTTCATGTCGTTCGACGCGGGCGATGTCCTGCTGCTCGGCGTCGCGGGCGGCGCACCGCGCGCCCGCGCGGGCAGCACGATCGAGATCGCCGCCGCCGGTATCGGCACGTTGCGGCACACGCTGATCGCGGAGGAAGCACGATGAAAACCGCACGTGTCATTTACAACGGCGCCCTGCATGCGGCGGAACCGGCCGGCGACGGCGCGATCCGCCTGGATACGGGGCGCGTGGTCGCGGAAGAGCGGGTCGAATGGCTGCCGCCCGTCGCACCGCGCACGACGTTCGCGCTGGGCCTCAACTACGCCGACCACGCGAAGGAACTCGCGTTCAAGGCGCCGAGCGAGCCGCTGATCTTCCTGAAGGGGCCGAACACGTTCATCGGCCACCGGTCGCGCACCGTGCGCCCGGCGGATGCCACCCACATGCATTACGAGTGCGAGCTGGCCGTCGTGATCGGCCGGCCCGCGCGCAACGTGAGCCGCGCGCAGGCGCTCGACTACGTGGCCGGCTATACGGTCGCGAACGACTACGCGATCCGCGACTATCTCGAGAACTACTACCGCCCGAACCTGCGCGTGAAGAACCGCGACACCTGCACGCCGCTCGGGCCATGGTTCGTCAGCCGCGACGAGATCGGCGATGCGGGCGACCTGACGCTGCGCACGACGGTGAACGGCCAGGAGACGCAGCGCGGCAGCACGCGCGACATGATCTTCGACGTGCCCGCGCTGATCGAGCACATCAGCGGCTTCATGACGCTCTCGCCGGGTGACCTGATCCTGACCGGCACGCCCGAGGGGCTGGCGGACACGAAGCCGGGCGACGAGGTCGTGACCGAAATCGAGGGGATTGGCCGGCTCGTGAACACGATCGTCGGCGAAGCAGACTACTATCGCGCCGGCTGAGCCCGTCGCCCAAGGAGAGAGCATGACCATCAAGCACTGGATCGACGGCCGCGAAGTCGAGAGCCGCGAGACGTTCACGACGCTGAATCCCGCGACGGGCGATGTCATCACAGACGTCGCATCGGGCGGCGAGGCCGAGGTCGACGCGGCCGTGCGCGCCGCGAAGGAAGCGTTCCCGAAATGGGCGAACACGCCCGCCAAGGAGCGCGCGAAGCTGATGCGCAAGCTCGGCGAGCTGATCGAGAAGAACGTGCCGATGCTCGCGGCGCTGGAGACGCAGGATACGGGCCTGCCGATCGCGCAGACGAGCAAGCAGCTGATTCCGCGTGCGTCCGAGAACTTCAACTTCTTCGCGGAAGTGTGCGTGCAGATGAACGGTCGCACCTATCCGGTCGACGACCAGATGCTGAACTACACGCTGTACCAGCCGGTCGGCGTGTGCGCGCTGGTGTCGCCGTGGAACGTGCCGTTTATGACCGCGACGTGGAAGACGGCGCCGTGTCTCGCGCTCGGCAACACCGCCGTGCTGAAGATGTCGGAGCTGTCGCCGCTGACGGCCGACCAACTGGGCCGCCTCGCGCTCGAAGCCGGCATTCCGCCGGGCGTGCTGAACGTCGTGCAGGGCTATGGCGCGACGGCCGGCGATGCGCTGGTGCGCCATCCGGACGTGCGCGCGGTGTCGTTCACCGGCGGCACCGTCACCGGCAAGCGGATCATGGAGCGTGCCGGTCTCAAGAAGTATTCGATGGAACTCGGCGGAAAGTCGCCGGTGCTGATCTTCGACGATGCCGACTTCGACCGCGCGCTCGACGCATCGCTGTTCACGATCTTCTCGATCAACGGCGAACGCTGCACGGCCGGCTCGCGAATTTTCGTGCAGCGCACGATCTACGACCGCTTCGTGCAGGAGTTCGCGCGCCGCGCGAACAACCTGGTGGTCGGCGATCCGTCCGATCCGGCCACGAATCTCGGCGCGATGATCACGCGCCAGCACTGGGAGAAGGTGACGGGCTATATCCGCATCGGTGAGCAGGAAGGCGCGCGCGTGGTCGCGGGCGGCGCGGACAAGCCGGCGGGCCTGCCCGACCATCTGCGCAACGGCAACTTCGTGCGGCCGACCGTGCTGGCCGACGTCGACAACCGGATGCGCGTCGCGCAGGAAGAGATCTTCGGGCCGGTCGCATGCATCATCCCGTTCGAGGACGAAGACGAAGGGCTGCGGCTCGCGAACGACACCGCGTATGGGCTTGCTTCGTACATCTGGACGCAGGACGTCGGCAAGGTGCATCGCCTCGCGCGCGGCATCGAGGCCGGGATGGTGTTCGTGAACAGCCAGAACGTGCGCGACCTGCGTCAGCCGTTCGGCGGCGTGAAGGAATCGGGTACCGGGCGCGAGGGCGGCGAGTACAGTTTCGAGGTGTTCGCGGAGATCAAGAACGTGTGCATCTCGATGGGTTCGCACCACATTCCGCGCTGGGGCGTGTGACGGGCGCGGGTCGTCTGGCAGCACGAAAGAACCATACGGAGACTTGAACGATGGGCAAACTGTCCCTCGCCGCGAAGATCACGCACGTGCCGTCGATGTACCTGTCGGAATTGCCCGGCAGGCATCACGGCTGCCGCGAAGCGGCGATCCGCGGCCATCAACTGATCGGCGAGCGCTGCCGTGCGCTCGGCGTCGACACGATCGTCGTGTCGGACGTGCACTGGCTCGTCAACGCCGGCTATCACGTGAACTGCAATGCGCAGTTTTCCGGCACGTACACGAGCAACGAGCTGCCGCACTTCATCCGCGACATGCAGTACGCGTATTCGGGCAACCCGGCGCTCGGCCGGCTGATCGCCGAGACGGCTACCGAGCGCGGGATCGCGACCCGTGCGCACGAGATCGACAGCCTCGAACTCGAATACGGCACGCTCGTGCCGATGCGCTACATGAACGCCGACCAGCACTTCAAGGTCGTGTCGATCGCAGGCTGGTGCATGTGGCATCAGCTCGACGAAAGCCGGCGCTTCGGCGAGGCGCTGCTCGAAGCGATCGAGAAGAGCGATTCGAACGTCGCGTTCCTCGCGAGCGGGTCGCTGTCGCACCGCTTCAACGACAACGGCAGCCCCGAGGAATCGATCCACGAGATCAGCCGCGAATTCTTCCGGCAGGTCGACCTGCGCGTGGTCGAGTTGTGGAAGCAGGGCGATTTCAAGACCTTCTGCGCGATGCTGCCCGAGTACAACACGCATTGCCACGGCGAAGGCGGGATGCACGATACGGCGATGCTGCTCGGCTTGCTCGGCTGGGATCGCTACGATAAACCCGTCGAAATCGTTACCGACTATTTTGCAAGTTCTGGAACCGGGCAGATCAATGCGATCTTTCCGTTGTCCTGATCGCTGCGCCACGCATTCGACAGGAGACAAGCCATGCCACATATCGTCGTCGAATACACCGCGAACATCCGCGACGACGCGCGCATTCCCGTGCTGCTGCGTACGATCAACGCCACGCTGATCGCACAGGGCGGCGTGTTCCCGACAGGCGGAATCCGCTCGCGCGCGATCGAGCTGCAGGACTATTGCGTGGCCGACGGCACGGAGGACGACGCATTCGTCCACGTGACGCTGAAGATCGGTTCGGGCCGCACCGACGCGCAGAAGAAGACCGCGTGCGACGCGCTGTTCGACGCGGTCAAGGCGCACTTCGCGGAGCTGTATGCGAAACGCTACCTCGCGCTGTCGATGGAGCTGACCGAGTTCAGCGAAAGCGGCTCGTACAAGCACAACAACATCCACGCCCGCTACAAGCGGGCCGGCTGAACCCCATTCCCGATCCGACCATGCTCGAACCCGCCATCATCGACCAGCTCGCGCAGCGTCTGCACGACGCCGAGCGCGAGCGCAAGCAGATCCGCCAGATCTCGCTTGACCATCCCGACATCACGATCGACGACGCGTATGCGATCCAGCGCGCGTGGGTGGCCCTCAAGCTTGCGGAAGGCCGCACGCTGAAGGGCCACAAGATCGGCCTCACGTCGAAGGCGATGCAGAACACGTCGCAGATCGACGAGCCCGACTACGGCGCGCTGCTCGACGACATGTTCTTCGCCGACGGCGGCACGATTCCCACCGGCCGCTTCATCGTGCCGCGCGTCGAGGTCGAACTCGCGTTCGTGCTCGGCAAGCGGCTCACCGGCCCGGACTGCACGATCTTCGACGTGTACGACGCGGTCGACTATGTGGTGCCGGCGCTGGAGATCATCGACGCGCGCAGCCAGTCGATCGACCCCGATACGAAACGGCCGCGCAAGGTGTTCGACACGATCGCCGACAACGCGGCGAACGCGGGCGTCGTGATCGGCGGGCGGCCCGTGAAGCCGCAGGACGTCGACCTGCGCTGGGTTGCGGCGATCATGTCGCGCAACGGTGTGGTCGAGGAAACGGGCGTCGCGGCCGGCGTGCTGAATCATCCGGCGAACGGCGTTGCGTGGCTTGCGAACCGGCTGGCGCGCTTCGACGTCGCGCTGGAGCCGGGGCAGATCGTGCTCGGCGGTTCGTTCACGCGGCCGTGCGCGGCGCGGCCGGGCGACACGTTCAGCGTCGACTACGGCCCGCTCGGGACGATCCAGTGCTACTTCGAATGAGGTGAGCGAACGATGCAGATTCCTTCGAATGTCTTCAAGGCCGCGCTTGCGCGCGGCGACGCGCAGGTCGGGCTGTGGCTCGGGCTCGCGAATCCGTACAGCGCCGAAGTCGTCGCGGGCGCCGGTTTCGACTGGCTGCTGATCGACGGCGAGCATGCGCCGAACACGGTGCCGACGATCCTCGCGCAACTGCAGGCGATCGCGCCGTATCCGTCGCATCCGGTCGTGCGCGTGCCGTGGAACGATCCGGTGATCGTCAAGCAGGTGCTCGATCTCGGCGCGCAGACGTTGCTCGTGCCGATGGTGCAGAGCGCGGATGAAGCGCGCGCGGCGGTGGCGGCGACGCGTTATCCGCCGCATGGCATTCGTGGTGTCGGCAGTGCGCTGGCGCGTGCGTCGCGGTGGAATCGTGTTGGCGACTACCTGCATCGCGCGAACGACGAGATGGCCGTGCTCGTGCAGGTCGAGACGCGGGCGGGGCTCGATGCGATCGATGCGATTGCGCGGGTCGAAGGGGTTGACGGCGTGTTCATCGGGCCGGCGGATCTGGCCGCAGACCTTGGGCATCTCGGCAATCCGGGGCATCCGGATGTGCAGGCGGCAATCGACGGCGCGATCCGGACGATCAAGGCGGCCGGCAAGGCGCCGGGGATTCTGAGCGCGGATGAGGCGGCCGCGCGGCGTTATCTGGAAGCGGGGGCGCTGTTCGTCGCGGTCGGTGTGGATACGACGCTGCTGGCGAGGAGCGCGGAGCGGTTGGCTGCGCAGTTCAAGGGGAAGGGTGAAGAGGCCGCGAAGAAGGGGGATGGGACGTACTAAGCGAAGCGGAGCCTTGAAATACTGGCGGATTGATTATATTTCGTTTATTTCGAATAAGCTGATGCGCTCCCGAAATCCCGATTGGAGCGCGCGATGCCTCATACCACGACACCTGACATGATCTTGCCTGTCGAGCGCGAGATGCGGGCGGCTGTCGAAGGGCGACGCACGCTGGCGGCTTATCTCGCAACGCAAACCGATACGCAGCGCATTCAGATCTTTGACGACGAGAATCGCGCGCATCAAGTTGAGCTCCCGACATCCGCGCTGCGTCTGTTGGTCGATATCCTCGCGGGGTTGGCCGACGGCAATGTGGTCAAGGTCATTCCCGTCCATGCGGAATTGACGACTCAGGAAGCGGCAGACCTGCTCAACGTCTATCGTCCTCACCTGATCAAGTTGCTTGAATCGAATGCGTTGCCATATCACCGGACAGGCAGGCATAGACACATACGTTCTTCCGATCTGATGCGCTACAAGGTGGAGCGCGATCGGGCGAGCGTCGATGCAATGAATGAGTTGAGCAGACAGGCGCAGGAACTTCGGATGGGCTACGAATGACGAATTCGTCGTTTGCAGTTGTCTACAATGGCCTGGAAGGATTGCGTTCCACCATCTGGCCTGTGATGGGCAAGTGCGACAAGTGCTTCTACAGGTTTTTTGTGACTCGCCGATGAGATACTGTTGATACGCGGTAGGTGCGCGGCATTGTTAGGCTTTGTGCGGCATTGTAAGGTCGAGGATTCTACAATCCGAGTGACAGCATGACGCACTATAACGATAGGATTCCATACTTCAAGATCAACAAGCTCGTGTGGAGATGGAAGTAATGCGAGGGGGACGATGGGGGCATCCCTGTATGTCATGTCGGCCTATCAATGTCAATGGCTCCCCCGGTGAAGAGGTCGCCAGTCAATCCATCGACGTTCGTTGCGCGGGCCGACAAGAGGGATTCGCTCGATAAGATGGTGGACGACATCGAAAGGATCGCGGATACATTTTCACGCTTCAAGAAATGGTTGGATGCGCCTGATCCGCCCAAGCAACCGAAACCGGCGGAGAAGGAAAAGGAAGTGCCGCCTTTCGATATTCAGCAAATCCCTGACGCCATGCGCAAGGAGCATATGCCAGTTTCGGCGAAACTGATGGAGCGATGGTTTTCTGGAGAGCTTAACTACTCGGCCACACCAAAGGATCAGCAGAACGAGATCAACCAGAATGGTGAGCTCTACCCTGAGTCGATGGTCGATCGAACCACCATCAAGCTAGATTGGGTTCTTAGGCATGCGCGTGCAAAAATACAATACGACAATCTCATAAATACCGCCATATATAGCCCACGTGCATATGAAGTCCTTAAGGATATTCTTGGTCGCTACAGCAGTCGCGGGGGTGTATCACCCTGGGCGGTAAGCGGAAACGATATCCGAAAACTACACAAGAAATTCCAGTTTCAGCGAGCGGCGGTAGAGAGATCCTTTGAACAGAAAGCGTTGCAGGCTGTTCGGCGGTTTCCGGAAGGTGGTGTTCCCGACGATCTGACAGGTGCACTGGGGGCATTCAATCTTTATGCGGCGGTCGCTCGCGTTACTTTCGATACTGAAAATAAGAGCGCTACGGTTACGCACATTGTCGTATACGTGAGGGATGGTTATTCCTTTGAGGGGCCTGCGGATTCGCGGTCGCAGTATCTAGGCCATTTGGGGGGGAAGTGGCGTGGTAATTGTGCCGATTTACGCGGCGGCGAATCTCGCAGATCAGCCGTGGTTTGATTTTCCCATAGTGGCAGGTGGCACGGCCGCGAATCTCTATAAACCTGGTAAAACATACTATCCGGTTCGAAATCGCTCGTTCCGGGAGTGGCAAGCGAAATACCGCCGAGGTGGGGATTTTATAATTTTTTCAAACTATAAACCAATCATGCTGGCTAAGCCAATAACGGTGTATTTTTGAATGAGCGGATTGGCGGCTGCTACGCAAGGGGTGGAGATTGTTCTGCTCGCGGAATTTGTGGTGTTTGCGGTAATTGTATGTCTTCTGATGGTTTTTGTATGGAATGTCGCATAAAGAGGGGCGTGACACACGAATGAAATCGGGAATGAAGGCGCTAAGTTTCGCTCTGCTATTTGTCACTTTTCTGTGCGGGGCCGGTTCTTACTATCAGGATGCGCGCATACGTGCCCGTGCGACACTGTTTGATACCGAGCGATCGAGGAACGATGGGGGCCGCTACACGGCGCAATACGCGTACCTGGGAAGAGATCGGATCCTTTTGCGACTCTACCGGACATCTGACATGCGATTGCTTGCCGAGCGGACTTATGAGTATCCGGATGCCGTCCGCTTGGTGTGGACTAAGAGATCCTTGATATTTGATACAGCTGTTGATAGGGATGGCGAGATTAAGCTTCCGCCTACACATTTCGATCGATTCACGGCTATGTTGCCGTAGCTGTCGGTGACCTGGCAAAGAAGAGGTCCCGGGCCCGTGAAGCCGCTTCGTGATTTTCTGATGTCGTAGACGCTAACGCGTACACATTCTCGGCGAGTGCGCTTGCTGCGCAATCGTTGCGATTTGCTCGCCGAGCAGCTCGAGCGGACATCATGTCTGATGGATCGAGTGATGCCCAATGCAGGTATCTCGATAACCTGCAACGCCAGGGGGCAGGGTTCAGACATGCAAGGTGCTTAAAGCCTATCGGGAAATCCATTGGACTGCTGTTGTACGATGAGTTGGTTCGATGCGACACGCGAATTACTCGCTATGCCGAGCGTGGAGTCGGCGGCCCAACCTCCATATACCTCCCCGGCGTCGTCCCCAACGCCCGCCGGAACATCTCGATGAACGCGCTCACATTGTCATATCCGAGATCGAGCGCGATCGTCGTCACCGGCACGCCGTCGGCAATCCTTTCCAGCGCCCGCAGCAGCCGGGCCTGCTGACGCCACTGCGCGAACGTCAGCCCCGTCTCCGCGACGAAGCGGCGGCTCATCGTCCGCGCGCTGATGCCGGCCCATTCGGCCCATTCCTCCAGCCGCCGGTTGTCCGCGAGATCCGCGGCAAGCGCATCGGTGATCTTCACAAGCCGCGAGTCCTTCGGCCGCACCAGCCCCAGCGCCTCGACTTCCGACGACGCAATTTCATCGAGGATCACGTCGGCGATCCGCATGCGCGCGGCATCCAGCGCCGAACCATCCCAGCTCGCCGCACGCTGCACGGCTTCGCGCAGAAGCGGCGTCGTGCGGATCGCACGCGGCGTATCCGGCAGTGCCGCGCAGCGCGTTTCGGCGACGAACGCCGACCAGCCGGAAATCGGCCCGAACGAGCGCAACGAATGCCGGCAATGCGGCGGAATCCAGATCGCGTGAATGGCCGGCACGACCCAGTCCTGATCGTCGAGCCCGATCGTCAGCAGCCCGCTCAGCGCGCCGACGAGTTGGCCGCGCGCATGCGAGTGGGATGGCGTCACGCGCGGGTCGCGTTGCGACAGGACGGCAGCGACGACGAACGGGCCGTCGTCGGACGTGACGAATCGGGCGGGAAGAAGTGGATCGGACATGGCCGGATATCGGTATCGAATGGCCGTTATACCGGAGATCGGCCGGTTTCGCACGCCTACACTGGGTCCATCGATGACAACCGGAGTACGACACGATGCGAGCCGAACAGATGCTTCCCGACCATGCCGACCGGATCGAAACCGGCGGAACGACGATCCGCAAGGGGACCGTCGGCGCGTTTCTGGTCAACGCGCGGGTGCTGACCGACCCGAACGCCGCACCCGCCGACCGGGCGCGCGCGGAAGCCGACACGATCGACGCATTGCCCGCGTTGCGCGCGCTTGGCCTGTTCGACGTGCTGGAAGTGCGCGATTCCGAGCTGCGCGCGTGGCTCGATGCGTGCTGATGCGCACCGGAACCGTCGATCGAGATCCCCGATTCAAGGAGTCGCCATGAAAGCAGCAGTCGTGACGGGTGCCGGCGAGCGTCCCGTCCATATGGAATTCGAAGCGCCGAGCGCGATGCCGGGCCACCGCCTGATCGACGTGACGGCGTCCGCGTTGAGCCGGATCGCGCAGGGGCGTGCGTCCGGTACGCATTATTCGTCGGACGGACGTTATCCGTTCGTCGTTGGTGTCGACGGTGTCGGCCGTCTCGACGACGGGCAGCGCGTCTATTTCTTCGGCGCACCCGCACCGTTCGGCGCGGTGGCCGAGCGCACGATCGTGCCCGATACGCGGTGCGTGCCGTTGCCCGACGGGCTCGACGACGTCACGGCCGCGGCGATCGCGATTCCCGGGATGTCGTCGTGGGCTGCACTGACCGAGCGTGCGCGGCTCGTCGCGGGCGAGACGGTGCTCGTCAACGGCGCGACCGGTACGTCTGGGCGGCTGGCGGTGCGGATCGCGAAGCATCTCGGCGCCGCGAAGGTGATCGCAACCGGGCGCAACGCTGCCGCGCTGCAGGCATTGCTGAGCGCGGGCGCGGATGCCGTCGTGTCGCTGCAGCAGGACGATGCACACCTGGCTCGAGCGCTCGAACCGCATTTCCGCGCGGGCGTCGATGTCGTGCTCGATTACTTGTGGGGCGCCAGCGCGCAGACGCTGCTGGTGGCCGCCGCGAAGGCGACGCCCGACGGCCGCCCGCTGCGTTTCGTCCAGATCGGCTCGATCGGCGGTGCGGACGTGCTGTTGCCGGGCGCGGTGCTGCGGGCGACTGCGATCGAGCTGATGGGCAGCGGCCTTGGCAGCGTGTCGCTGCCGCGCCTGCTGGCCTCGGTGCGTGGCGTATTCGACGCGGCCGGGCCGGCAGGCCTGGCAATCGAGACGCGGGCGGTGCCGCTGGCGGACGTCGGCGCCTATTGGGACGACACGAGCAGCCTGGTGCGGCCGGTGTTCACGATGGGCGAGGGCAGATGATGAAGAGGCGGCGCGCCGCGTGGCCGCATGCACGGTGGGCGCCGTTTGCGCACGCGATCTCTTCAGGATACCGATGGGTCCGGCGGGCCGCTTCGTGCAACGACCAAGGGTAGGGTGAGCCGTCGCGGGCGGGCCGTCGATGCGGCGCGCAACGCGCGCGCCGCCACCCGCCGTCGGGCTCAGAACCGCTGCTGAATCCCGGCCGTCACCCCGACCTGCGTGGTGCCGTACCCGTTGACATCACGCGACACGCCGACCTTCTGTCCATGCTGCCCGATCGCAAACGCACCGGCCGCGTACAGCACCGTGCGCTTCGACAGCGCGTATTGCGCGCGCATCGACACGAGCGTCGGATCGGCATCCGTGCCGCCTTTGATGTTCTGGTGATACACGGCGCCGATCAACGAGAACGTCGGCGTGAACTGGTACGAGCCGCCGACCCAATACATGTCGCTCAACTGGTTCGCGGCGCTCGTGCGATACGTGCGCTTGTAGTTGCGGTAGCCGGCCATCGTCTTCAGGTTGCCGAAGTCGTAGCTCAGGCCCGCATGAATCCCCTGGATGTAGTTGACCGGATCGGCCGGCGTCACACTGTCGGACGCGCCGTTCTGCCGGTCGAATGCGACCACTGCCGCGAACGGGCCGCCCTCGTAGCCGATCGCCGCGTCGTACTTCGAGCTGGTCTTCACGCTGCCCGGCACGTTGCCGAAGCCGTACATCGCGCCGAACTTGAAGCCGCTGAATTCGCCGTCGTAGCGCACCGCGTTCGACGAGCGCGTGAACATGCCGTCCTTGCGGCCGCCGGTCGCCATCGACGACGTCGCCCACGAGTAGTTCTGCGCATAACCCATCGGGTCGAACGGCAGCATGTAGTCGTAGGTGACGGTGAAGTTGCGCCCGAGCGAGATCTCGCCCCACTTGCCTTTCAGGCCGACGGTGGCGCGGCGCCCGAAGATCGAGTCGGGGCCGTCGTCGGACGCGCCGTTCGCGAGATCGATCCCGCTTTCGAGGCGGAATACGGCCTTCAGCCCGCCGCCGAGATCCTCGACGCCGCGCAGGCCCCAGCGCGACGTGTTCTTGTTGCCGGACTTGAGCTTGTACGAATTGCCGCCTTCCGGCGCCGCGTGGTTGGCGAACTCGATGCCGGCATCCATGATCCCGTACATCGTGACCGACGACTGCGCGTGCGCGGCGCCGGCGGTGAGGCCGGCGACGGCGGCCGAGCCGGTCAGGACGGCGGCGCGAAGGGAACGTTCTGCGCGTGACTTCATTGACGGTGTCTCCTTGGTTCTTGTGAGTGGGTGAAACAGGGTGGAGCGGATCCGGCGCGCAGCACGCCGCGGCGGACGCCCGAAGACGTCCACCGGACATGCCTGTCATGACATGGCGGAAAGCGCGCGGGTGGCGGGCGGGCCCGCCGCGCGGGTCAGCCCGCTTTCGCGAACGCCCAGCAGTCGTTGGTCGGGAATTCGATCCAGTGCTTGCCCGCCGAGCGCGGCACGTGACCGAACGCGCGCAGGCGCATCTCGCCGCAATGGAACAGGTACTCCCAGCGGTCGCCGAGATACATCGACGTGACGAGGTCGGCCTGCAGCCGGTTCGCGCCCGGGCCGTCGGCGACCTGCACGCGCTCGAGGCGGATCACGGCCTGTGCGTCCTGGCCCGGCGCGAACGTGTCGCGGGCGAGCGCCTGCAGTTCCCAGCCGTCGCCGGCGAGCGTCACGCGTTCGCCGTCGACAGCCGCGACGCGCGCATCGATCCGGTTGTTGCTGCCCATGAACTCGGCCGTGTACAGCGAGCGCGGCGCGCCGTACAGCTCGGCCGGCGTGCCTTCCTGCTCGATGCGGCCGTTGCGCAGCAGCAGGATGCGGTCGGACATCGCCATTGCCTCGGTCTGGTCGTGCGTGACGCACAGGGCCGACAGCCCGAGCGACACGATCAGCTCGCGCAGCCATGCACGCGCTTCCTCGCGCAGTTTCGCGTCGAGGTTCGACAGCGGCTCGTCGAGCAGGATCACCGGCGGGTTGTAGACGAGCGCGCGCGCAATCGCGACGCGCTGCTGCTGGCCGCCCGACAACTGGTGCGGAAAGCGTTCCGCGAGGTGGCCGAGGCCGAGCTGGTCGAGCGCGGCCTGCACGCGGCGCTTCTGTTCGGCAGGCGCTACGCGGCGCAGCTTCAGCCCGTAGCCGACGTTGTCGGCGACGGTGCGGTGCGGCCACAGTGCGTAAGACTGGAACACGAGGCCGAGCGAGCGCTGCTCGACGGGCAGGTCGACGCGTTGCGTGCCGTCGAAGAACACGCGGTCGTCGAGCTGGATACGGCCGTCGGACGGCTGTTCGAGGCCGGCCACCGCACGCAGCAGCGTGGTCTTGCCGCTGCCCGACGCGCCGAGCAGGCACACGACTTCGCCGGCCTTCAGTTCGAACGACACGCCCTTGAGGATCGGATTGGTGCCGTAGCTGAGGTGCAGGTCGTCGACGATTAGCTTATCCATGAAGTTTCACTCCGAAACGCAGGGCCACGCCGAGACCGGCGCCGACCATCGCAATGTTGATGACAGAGAGCGCGGCGACCTGGTCGACGGCGCCGGTCGCCCACAGCGACACGAGCAGCGCGCCGATCACTTCGGTGCCGGGCGACAGCAGATAGACGGCCGTCGAGTATTCGCGCTCGAAGATCATGAAGATCAGGAGCCACGCGGCGAGCAGGCCGAAACGCACGAGCGGCAGCGTCACGTCGAGCGACACGCGGCTGCGCGTCGCGCCGACGCTGCGGCCGGCTTCCTCGAGTTCGGGGCCGACCTGCAGCAGCGCGCTCTGGATGAGCCGCATCCCGTACGCGAGCCACACGACCGTGTACGCGATCCAGATGCTCCACATCGAGTTCTTCAGCTCGCGCAGGCCGGGGACGAACAGGAAGATCCACAGAAACGCGAGACCGGCGAGCAGGCCCGGCACCGCGCGCGGCAGCAGCACGAGGTAGTCGAGCAGCTTGGTGGCCCAGTCGGGGCGACGATGGCCGGCGAACGCGACGAGCGAGTAGAAGCCAATCGCGAGCGCGCCGCCGATCACGCCGATGCCGAGCGTGTTGACGATCGCGCGCACCAGGTTGTCCTGCTCGAACAGCTCGATGAAGTTCGACAGCGTGAGCACCTCGGCGAGCGCGACGCCTTCGCCCCAGTTGGTCACGAACGCGCGCAGCACGATGCCCGAGATCGGCACGATCACCGTCAGCATCAGCCACAGCGCGACGATCGCGAGCGCGACCCAGCGCCATACGCCGAGCGGCAGCACCGTCGCGCGGCAGGCCTTGCCCTTCACGGTGACGAAGCGGTTCGCGGTCTTCAGCAACCGGCGCTGCAGCAGCACGAGCGGGAACGTGATCGCGACGATGCACACCGCGACCGCGGCCATCAGGTGATACGACGGCACGCCGAGCTTGTTGGTCAGCTTGTACAGGTAGGTCGCGAGCACGAGGTGGCCTTCCGGATCGCCGAGCACGAGCGGCAGCCCGAACACCTCGAAGCCGAGGAAGAACACGAGCACGCCGGCGAACAGCAGCGCGGGCATCGTCATCGGCAGGCTCACGTCGAGCGCGACGCGGAACGGGCGGGCGCCCGTCACGCGCGCGGCTTCCTCGACGTCCGACCCGAGGTTGCGCAGCGCGGCCGACGAGTACAGGTACACGTGCGGCACGTGCGTGAGGCCGACGATCACCGTGATCGCGAAGATCGAGTACACGTTCCAGGGCACGTTTTGCACCCCGAACAGTTCCTTGAACCACACCGAGTAGAAGCCGACCGGGCCGGCCGCGACCACGTAGCCGAACGCGAGCACCATCGGCGACACGAACACCGGCGTGAGCAGCAGCGGTTCGAGCCAGCGGCGGCCGGGCAGGTCGGTGCGCACCATCAGGAACGCGAGGATGCCGCCGAGCGGGATCGAGATGAACAGCATCCCGCCGGCGATGATGAACGAGTTCTTCACGGCCGACCAGAAGTCGGGATCGGTGAAGATGAAGCGGAAGCCTTCGATGCCGAGCGTCTTGTTCGCGTCGAAGAACGGCGCGGACAGAAAGCTCTGGAACAGGATGAAGCCGAGCGGCAGCGCGACCGCGATGGTCAGCACCGCGACGACGATCCAGCGCAGCATGCCGGCGAGCGGCTGCAGGCTGTTGACCGGCAGCGCGGGCATGGCGTCGCGCGGGCCGGTGGTGGGCGAAACGGCCGGTGCCGTTCCGCGTGTACTGGTTGAAAGCATGAGTTCGCCCCTGCGGCCATCCGGATGGCCGCCTCAAGGAAGTCGGTAAGGGGAAGGGGCCGCCCGCGCCGTGTGCGGCGGGCGGCTGTCAGTCAGCGGATCAGCGCTTGATCGCCTGCTGCCATTGCTTCAGGAAAGCGAGGCGCTTCGACTGGTCGAGATAGACGAGCAGGCCGGTGCCGATCTGGATCGGCTTCAGCGAATCGCCGAGCTCTTTCGACAGGCTCGCGGCCGACGTTTCGCCGGTCACGTCCGCGCGGATCGCGTACAGGTTCGCCTGGTTCGCGATCAGCGTCTGGCCGCGCTTCGACAGCAGGTAGTCGACCCACAGCTTCGCGGCGTTCGGGTTCTTCGCCTTCTTCGACACCGTGGCGAGGCGGCTCACGACCTGGGTGTAGTCCTTCGGAAACACATAGCCGATCGACTTGTCCTTCTTTGCCTTCGCATACGCGTACGAACCGATGATGTTGTAGCCGATCAGGTTCTCGCCCGACGAGATGCGCTCCATCATCGCGCCCGTGCTCGACTGCAGCTTCGGGCCGGTCGCGCCGATCGCCTTCACGAGCTCCCACGTGACCTTCTCGTTCACGTGCGCGTCCTGCGTCAGGTAGTTGAAGCCGACGCCCGATTTCTCGATGTCGTAGGTCGTGACCTTGCCCTTGAACTTGTCGCCCTGCGTGGTGAGCAGCTTGATCAGGTCGGCGCGCGTGGTCGGCACTTCGTTCTCGGGGATCAGGCGCTTGTTGTAGACGATCGCGAGCGGCTCGAACGTCGTGCCGTAGGCCTGCTTCTGGTACTGCGACCATTGCGGCAGGTTTGGGCTTTCGGGCGAATCGTAGGACGCCATCAGGCCGTCGTTGACGAGCTTGACCTGCAGGTCCATCGCCGAGCTCCACAGCACGTCGGCGCTGGTGCTGCTCGCCGCGTTCTCGCTGATGTAGCGGTTGTACAGCTCGGTGCTGTTCATGTCGTTGTACTCGACCTTCACGCCGTACAGGCTTTCGAAGTCCTTGATCAGCGGGCGCACGAGGCCCGTGTCGGTCGTCGAGTAGACGATCAGCTTGCCTTCCTTCTTCGCGGCGTCGATCACGCCCTGGTAACTCCCCGGATACCCGGCCGGAACCTGCGCGGCGGCGCTGCCGGCGGCAGTGCCCAGAACGACCGCCAGCGCGGCGGCGAGGTGCTTCGGTGCAAACGGCATGTCTTCCTCCAGTTACGTCTAGGTGTTGTTCGAGTGGAGCGGATGTTAATTGCGGCGTACTTTCAGCCTGCTTTCATTTCCGTTCACAATCGCGTCGTTTGTGTCATGGATTTCCCGAGGTCGAAGCGGCGGCGGCCGCGCGCTTCACGGCGCGCGGCACGATCGGGCAAGGGCGGGAAGCGGGTTGCCGGCGGGTGCGGCAAGCGTGGCAGGGGGCGGCTAGGCGGGAGGCGCGAGCAGCTTGCCGAGCAGCCGGCCGCCGTGCCGCGCGTGCGCGGCCGTCAGCGCGGCGTACCCGACGACGACGCCCGTTTCGCACCGGGCGCTTCGACAGAATCCGCGGATCGGCTGCAATTCGATGCCGGCCGTTTGGGCTTGCGCGACGTAGGTTGCGTCGTCCATCCCGGGCGGCAGCCACAGCACGAAATGAAAGCCCGCGTGCTCGCCGGACACCGTGTACCTGCCGCCGGCGTGTTTCGCCAACTGGTCGAGCACGATGTCGCGCCGTTGGCGGTACGCGTGACGCGCGGCGCGCAGGTGCTTCGCAAAATCGCCGTGCGCGATGAAGCGGGCCAGCGCCAGCTGGGGCGCCACGCCGACCGAGCGCGCGGTCGCATGCCACACCGCCGACAGCGCCGGCCGCAGCGCTGCCGGCACGACCATGAAGCCGATGCGCAGGCCCGAGAACAGCGTCTTGTTGAACGAGCCGCAGTAGATCACGCGATCGCACGCGTCGAGCGATTTCAGCGCGGGCAGCGGGGCGGTCTGGTAGCTGAATTCGCCGTCGTAGTCGTCCTCGATGATCCACGCGCGGGTGCGCTGCGCCCAGTCGAGCAGTTCGAGCCGGCGCGACACCGACATCGTGATGCCGAGCGGCGCCTGGTGGGCAGGCGTCACGTAGGCCGCGCGCGCCTCGGGATGCCGCTCCAGCGCCGCCGTGTCGATCCCTTCGCGATCGACCGGCACGTCGATC
Organism: Burkholderia lata; assembly: GCF_902499025.1. GTDB lineage: Bacteria > Pseudomonadota > Gammaproteobacteria > Burkholderiales > Burkholderiaceae > Burkholderia > Burkholderia lata_C. The sequence goes on from NZ_CABVPW010000004.1 coordinate 76,337, forward strand.
ACGGTCGCGCCCGCGATCGTGAAAATCTGCCAGGCCGACGCATAGCCGGGATCCTCCATCAGCACCGTCGAGCCGGGCGCGAGCAGCGTGCGCGCGACGAGATCGATCGAATGGCGGATGCCGGTCGTGATGAAGATGTCGCCGGCGTCGCACGGGATGCCGCGGTATTCCCGCAGGTACGTGGCGATTTCGTCGCGCAGGCTCTCGACGCCTTGCGCCGGCGTGGCCCCGAGGTCGTTCGCGGTCGCGGCAAGCAGGCTGGCCCCGAGTGCCTTTTTCCATTGCTGCATCGGCAGCAGGCCGGGATCGGCCAGCCGCGCGACGAACGGGACGCCCGGGCGCACGCCTTGTTCCGGCGCGGCGGTGTCGGTCGCACGCGCCGGCGCGGGGCCGGCGCTGGAAGGCGGAAGGTCGTTGTCGCGCGATTGGGCGGCCGCGCGCAGATAGCTGTCCGGCACCACGGCGCATACCCGCGACCCCGACCCTTGCGTGCGGGCGATGTAGCCCTCGGCGCACAGCCGGTCGTACGCCGCTTCGACAGTGCCCCGGGCGACGCCCCAGCGCGCGGCGAGCGTGCGGCTGGACGGCAGCGGGCTGTCGCCGGGAAGCAGGCGCTTCAGGATCGCATCGCGCAGCGCGTCGGCAATGCACTCCTGCTTCGACTGCGGACTGCCCGTGGACAGCCCGGCAGGGCTCGGCAGATCGAGCGGAATCGCGGCTTTGCCTCGCGGCATAGTGGTCCAGTCAGGGGTGGATTTAATGGCCCTTCAGCTTATATCACTTTGACCTTAGATTGCTGTCGACCACATCAATCCGACCTGATACGGGCTCACCGCATGAAAACGCGTTCCTTACCCCAGTGGGGCTGGCTGCTCCTGTTGATGCTCGTCGTGTGCCTGCCGCGGGTCACGATCGATGCCTACCTGCCGTCGCTGCCGGCGATGGCCGACTCGCTGCACGGCACCGATGCCCAGCTGCAGCTCACGCTGACCCTCTACATGGTCGGCTACGCACTGTCGATGCTGGTGTCGGGGCCGTTGTCCGACCGTTACGGCCGCCGTCCCGTCCTGCTCGGTGGCCTGTGCCTCTACGTGATCGCGAGCGTCGCCTGCGCGTGGTCGACCAGCATCGCGGCGATCGTCGCCGCACGCATCTTCCAGGCGTTGGGCGGTTGCAGCGGAACAGTGATCGGGCGGGTGATCGTGCGCGAGCGCTTCCCGACCGCGATGCAGGCCACGATGCTGGGGAGGATCTCGGCCGGCATGGCGTTGTCGCCGGTGATTGCGCCGCTGGCCGGCAGCGCGGTCGCCGCGTGGCTCGGCTGGCGCGGCGTGTTCGGCTTGCTGGCGGCGGGCGGCCTCGTCGCAACGGCGATGGTGCTGCGCTACCTGCCGGAGACCCGCGAACGCGACGCGCGGCCGGCGCGAGGCGCGGGGCTCCTTCGGACGTACGCGGGCCTGCTGCGCGAACGCAGTTTCCTGCGCTACTCGCTCGCCATCAGTTTCGCGTACTGCACGTACTACCCGTTCATCGCGGAATCGTCGACGCTGTTCCAGCGGCAACGCGGTGTATCCGGCCCGGTGTATGCCGCGATCTTCGGCCTGACCGTGCTCGGCTACCTGATCGGCTCGAACCTGTTCGCGCGGACCGGCACGCGCTGGAAGGCCGATTCGGTCATCGCGGCGGCGGCAGGCGTCAATCTGGCCAGCGCCGCCGTGTTGTGGATCGGCGGTGCGATCGCGCCGACGGCGGTGGCGGCGCTCGTCGTCCCGATGTTCTTCGTGATGATTGCGGTCGGGATCGCGATCCCGGCCTGCCAGTTCGCGGTGATGCAGCCGTACACGACGATCGCCGGGACGGCGTCCGGGCTGTTCTTCTTTATCCAGATGGCGATCACGGCTGCGTGCGGCGGGGTGCTGGCGTGGCTGTCGGACGGCACCGCGCGCCCGATGATCGTGGTCACGGCCGGCGCGAGCGTCGCGTTCCTGGCAGTGGCGGTCGGCCTGCGCGAGCGGCGGCGCGCCGGCGACGGTTCGCGCTTCGCGACGCGGAACCGGCCCGCCGCCGAGCGTTGAGCGATGGGTCGGCGGCCCGGCCGACGCGCGAGCGCGCCGGCGGCGCAACCCGTGTTTCCGCGAGGCGTCGCGATGGAAAGGATCATGTAATGTAGCGGCCTGTCGCTGACCTTACGGAATCCCCATGCGTGTGCTGCTCGTCGAAGACAATCCGAACCTCGCCCAGTCGCTGAACGACGCGCTGAGCGCGGCGCGCTTCGCGGTCGACCACATGGCGGACGGCGAGGCAGCCGACCACGTGCTGCGCACGCAGGATTACGCGCTGGTGATCCTCGATCTCGGGCTGCCGAAGCTCGACGGGCTGGAAGTGCTGCGGCGGCTGCGCGCGCGCCGCAATCCGGTGCCGGTGCTGATCCTGACCGCGCACGGGTCGGTCGAGGATCGCGTGAAGGGGCTCGATCTCGGCGCCGACGACTATCTCGCGAAGCCGTTCGAACTGACCGAGCTGGAGGCGCGCGCCCGCGCGCTGATCCGCCGCAGCCTCGGCCACGAGCATTCGCGGGTCGAATGCGGTCCGCTTTCGTACGACAGTATCGACCGCAGCTTCCATCTCGCGGGCGAGCCGCTGTCGCTCACGCCGCGCGAGCGCTCGGTGCTCGAGGTGCTGATCCTGCGCAACGGCCGCGCAATCAACAAGGAAACGCTGTCGGAGAAGATCTTCGGGCTCGACGAGTCGGTCAATGCCGATGCGATCGAGATCTACGTGTACCGGCTGCGCAAGAAGCTCGAGAACACGGGTGTCGCGATCGTCACGCTGCGCGGGCTCGGCTATCTGCTGGAAGCGAAGGCGGAGACGGCTGAATGAGCCCCCTGCGTGCTCACGATCCTTGTACGGGACCGGTGTACGCGCTGACGCGCTACGCCGGTTCAGCACGTTCGCGGGCGTTTGCCATTCACGGCCGACCGCGCGGGCGCCGAACGGTGCGCCGTGCATGCTCCGCCGTGCCTAATGGGGCGGCCTGGCGGGGGGGCGAGTGACCCGCCCGAACCTGCGCACCCAGGTCGCGCTGTGGCTGCTGCTGCCGCTGCTCGGCCTGCTCGCGCTCGACTCGTGGCTCACGTACCAGCGCGCGATGAGCGCCGCGCACGTCGCGTTCGACCGCACGCTGTCGTCGTCGCTGAAGTCGATCCGCGAAGGCGTGCGGCTCAACGACGGCGAGATCGAGGTCGACCTGCCGTATCTCGCGCTCGAAATGCTCGAATCGAGCGACGGCGGCAAGATCTACTACCTGATCCGCGAGGACAACGGCCACACGATCACCGGCTACCCGGACCTGCCGCTGCCGCAGGGGCGCGATGCGGGCGACGGCGCGCTGTTCGTCACGCGCTACTACGACGTCGTCTATCGCGGCGAGCAGTTGCGGATGGCCGCGCTGCGCATCCCGGTGCACGACGTGCCGACCGCGCAGTCGCGCATCGTGTGGGTGATGGTCGGCGAGACGATCGAGGCGCGCCAGGCGCTCGCGCGCGAGATCCTCGTAGGGTCGCTGCTGCAGGAGGGATTGCTCGTCGTGCTTGCGCTCGGCATCGTGTGGCTCGGCGTCGGGCGCGGGCTGCGGCCGCTGAACCGGCTGTCGGCGACGGTCGCCGCGCGCAGCGAGGACGATACGACGCCGCTCGATACCGGCGCGATGCCGAGCGAACTCGCGCCGCTCGTCGAGTCGATCAACCAGTACATCGGCCGCACGCAGCGGATGCAGATTGCGCGGCGCCGCTTCTTCGCCGATGCGGCCCATCAATTGAAGACGCCGCTCGCGGCCGTGCAGGCCGGCGTCGAGCTCGCGCTGCGGCCCGACGAGCAGCCGCGCGCGAACGGGCATTTGCGGCGTGCGAACGGCGCGGTGCGGCAGGCCGCGAAGATCGTCCAGCAACTGCTGTCGCTGTCGCGGCTCGATTCGGACAGCGGCCATGCGGTCGCGCATAAGCCGGTCGCGCTGCACCGGCTCGCGCGCAGCGTCACGCTCGACTGGTCGCCGGTCGCACGCGCGCGCGACATCGATCTCGGTTTCGAGCACGAGGCCGACATCGACGTGCACGGGCAGGCCGACCTGCTCGGCGAGCTGATCGGCAACCTGATCGACAACGCAATCCGCTATGCGGGCGATCGCGCGGTAATTACGGTGCGCGTGTCGAGCGATGGCGAGCACGCGCGGCTCGACGTCATCGACAACGGGCCGGGCATTCCGGCGGACGAGCGCGACGCGGTGTTCGAGCGCTTCCATCGCGGCAGCAAGACGCAGACGGTCGAAGGGACGGGGCTCGGGCTGTCGATCGTGCGCGAGATCGCGCGCGTGCATCAGGGGAGAGTGGCGCTGGGCGATGCGCCCGGCGGCGGGTTGGTCGTGACGGCGTGGCTGCCGGTGGCGAGCGATGCAGAGCTGCAGAAATAAAAACAATTAAATTGATAATTCAACGGCTATTTTAATGTCGTCGTAACACGCTGCTATTTTTGACAGCTACAAAATCGGAATCTTTGTACCTACGATAAATGGGCCGTCTAATGCACGGCCTCGTCTTTATTATTTAGGGGTGAATCATAATTTCAGATTATTGAAAGGGAAATATATCATGGCTACAGTACTCGATGAAGACGTTCTGCCGGAAATTGTTGTCGTGAAGTTCAAGGTAAGTGGAGGGCAGGTCACGTCCGGGAACGGAAAGGCACCGCTCATCACCTTCGCCGCTGCTTTCAATACGGAAGGCGTGCAAGCCTCACTGCCGGAGGGTACCGGCTCGGTGCACGGTCCGGGTGCGGTTGTCTGGCCGCAACGGCCGGCGCCGACAAAAATCGCGATTCGCGGGAATTACTGGAACTTTCCGTCGAAGGAAGACGGGGCGCACACCAATCTGGTTCGGACCTTCTGGATGCACCTGCACGGTTACATCGGACTGGTTTCCGTCACCAACTGGCATGGCATTCCGCCGGCGGCATTCCCGTTGCTGGATTTGACCTCGGTTACGCCGCGGAATTCGAAAACCGGAACGGCGAACTATACGATCTATCTCGATCCGAAAATTCCGGATGAAACGATCACGGTGAGCGATGCAGTGCTCACTGAATTGTCGATTCAGAAATAAATGATCGGCATTATTTAAAAATAAAACATCAGCCGAATTTCGGGGTTAAATCATTTTGTCCCGGTGACGCACTGCGGATAATTGCCACGTGCGTCACATTTCAAATCGATGGCTGGCCCGGCCATACTGCGGAACATGGGGCAGCGCACCGATGCCGCGGGCCCCGTCGACGACGATCACGCCCCCGGCGCTCACGGCTTCAGCAGCAGCTTGCCCGACGCTCTTGCGGCTTGCCATGTCGGCATGCGCGTGCGCGTCGACAGGCCCATGAGGTCGATCGGCCCCGGCCCGCCGAGCACCGGAACGTACCGGCGGAAGGTTCCCGTCCGGCACAGCACGTCGAGCGATCCCTGAAAGGTCTTCGGCCCCGAGCCGTCGTAGACGACGTGCACGCCTTCGCCCTTGGTCAGGCACTTTGTTGATGGCGAGCGGCAGGCTCGATCTGCCGGCGCGTGTGCATGCAGGCCTGGCAGTTTGCACGGCAGGTCTATCAGTCGCCGAAGCCGATTTCCGCGTCGAGCGCCTGCCCGATTTCCAGGAAACTGCCCGCGCCGCGCACGACGATCGCATTGATGCCGAACGTCAGTTCGCCGTTGAAGTTCGGGTTCGCGCGATACGTCTGCATCGTGTCGGTCGGCTCGTGCGGCCACGCGGGATCGGGCGCGCCGGTGACCTGGTCGATCGTCGGCATCGGGCAGCGCGTGCACAGCTTCACGAGGCGCAGCCGCACGGGCGTCGTGCCGTCCGTGTCGAGATGTTCGATGAAATCCTCTTCGAACGCGTCGAGATCCGACACCACGATGTTCGGGCGGAAGCGGTTCATCGGGATCGCCGGCGCGCCTTTGGCGGCGAGCCGCGCGTTTAGGTCGTCGAGCGACGACTGGCCGATCACGAGCAGCGGGTAGCCGTCCGCGAACTGCGTGTGCGTATCGATCTCGCCGGTCCATTTGCGGTTGCAGCCGCGGCGCGCGTCGGGCCCGAAGCGCGCGAGCTTCGTGGGCATGCCGAGAAATTCGGTGAGCCATGCGGCCGTTTCGGCGCCGGTGTCGATCGCGTCGACGGTGTCGCGCCACACGGTGGCGGCCATTTTCGGCGTGGCGGGCGTTACGTCGCCGTCGAGCGGCGTGCGGATCTCGCGCATGCCCGGCGCATTCAGCACGAGCGCATCGCTGTCGAGCGCGGTGCGGATCAGCGCGAGGCGCGGGTGTGTGCGCTGCGTGATCATCTGCCCGTTGGGGTCGGTAATCAGCCAGTGGCGGTCGTACGCCAGGCCCGTTTCGAGCAGTTGCGCGCGCGACAGCGCGATGCCGGCGCAGGATTTGATCGGGTAGACGAAGAGTTCGGCGATGGCTGGCATGACGCTGGCTGAAGGCGGATGGCGAGACTGCGATTGTGCCAGATCGTGCCGAAGCCGTTTGGACGGTTGCTTGCCGTTGCGCGGCCGGTCATGCGAGCGGGAAGCCCGGATCGAACGTCGTGCGCACGTCGAGCGGCTGGCGCAATAGCCCCGCCTTCAGGTAGAAGTCGGCCGTGCGCTGTTGTTCGGCGATCACCGTCGCGTCGATCGGCAACCAGCGCGTGTTGCGGCGCTCGAACTGCAGCTTCGCGGCCGCCGGCGGAATGCCGATGATGCGCGCGAGTGCGGCGGAATACGCGTCGGCATGCCGGTACGACCAGGCCTGCGCGCGCACGACGCGACGCAGGAAATCGTGCAGCACGTCGCGCTTCGACGCGATCGCCGTGTCGGTCGCCGCGATGTAGCTGAGGCCCGACCACAGCCCGCGGCCGTTGACGAGCACGCGCGCGCGGCCGCTCGTTTCGGCGAGCGCGGTATAGGGTTCCCAGGTCGCCCACGCGTCGATCGAACCGGTTGCGAGCGCAAGCATCGTGTCGGCCGGCGGCAGGAACCGGAACGATACGGCGTCGGGCGGCAGGCCGGCCGCGTCCAGTGCCTTCAGCGTGACGAAATGGCCGATCGAGCCGCGCGTGGTGCCGATGCGCTTGCCCTTCAGGTCGGCCGCGCCTTTCAGCGCCGCATCGGGCCGCACGAGCACGGCCGTGCCATACGGGTCGGAACGGTTCGCGCCGATCACCTTGATGCGGGCACCCGACGCGAGCGCGAAGATCACCGGCGCATCGCCGATCGGCCCGCAGTCGACGGCGGCCGCGTTCAGCGCCTCGGCGAGCGGCGCGGCGGCCGGGAACTCGGTCCAAGCGATGTCGTATGAGAGGCCGTTCAGTTCGCGGGCCGCTTCGAGCAGCGCGCGCAGCCCGCCTTTCTGGTCGCCGGCGCGCAGCAGCGGCCGTGTGCCCGATTGCGCGCGTAGTGCAGCCGGGGCCGCGGCGATCGTGGCGAGGGCGCTCGCTTGCGCGAGGAAATGGCGTCGGGTTGGATTCATCGTGAAGTTGGGTCGGAAGAGCGGTTCAGGGATTCATTCAGTGCGGGAGCCCGGCCTGCACGTCGCGTACGGGTTCAACGTCGACGCGCAGCAGCAGCGCGGTCAGCGGATCGCCGTTCGCTGCCGATCCGGCTGGTCGTGCAATGGCGTCGGATCGGCACAGCAGGTCTGCATCCGACCAGCCGGCGCTGCCCGGCAACGCGCGCGCCCGCAGCCAGCCGCGGCGATCGGCGAGCAGCTGCGTGCCCGCGAGCACGTCGGGCGCCACGCCGGCGATCGTCGCGAAAGCGAGCCATGCATCGGGCGTCGACGCGACGCAATCGGCACGCGCGGTGCCGCTCGCCTGCGCCACGGGCGCACCGCTTGCCGTGACGAGCAGGGTTTGCCAGCGCGCGTCTTCGGGCGGGGGTGTCGCGCCAGGCGCGAGTGCAACGATGCGCACGCGCTGGCCTTCGCGCCAGCGCTCGAGCGGCTGGGGCGCGGCGGTGCCGCATCGCACGTCGAGCGCCGGCAGCGGGACGGGTACGGGCCACGCGCCTTCACCTTGCGCGCCGCTGCCCGCGGCGAGCGCTTTCAGGTAGTCGAGCACGGCCCAGGTGTCCCGGGGGCCGAGCGTCGCGGCGAAGCCGGGCATCGTCGACACACCGTGTTCATCGCGCGTGCCGTGGCGCACGCGCCAGAACAGTTCGCCGTCGAGACGACGGGCGAGCAGCGTGCCGGCGAAGGTCGGCGGCCAGTGGGGGAGCGTGGCCGCGAGCGGCCCTTCGCCGCGTCCGTCCGCGCCGTGGCACGCCGCGCAGTGTTGCGCATACAGGTGCGCGCCGCGCATCACGTTCGAGACCGAAAACGGCGCGGGGTCACGCTGGAAACTCGTCGGCACGGCGGGCGAGAGCCACAGCGAAGACGGCGGCCACGGCGCGAACCACGCAACGGCCAGCGCGGCGAGCGCCGACGCGACACGCCACTTGCGCGAAGCGAGCGCGATGCACGCGAGCACGACGGCCAGCGCCGTCGCAGCAGCAGCGAACGCGAGTTGTCGCGTGAGTCCTGCGTCGATGCGCAGCGTTTCGAGCGCGATGCGATGGGCCCATGGCCACGCGGCCTGACCATCGGCGTCGCCCGTCAGCCCGATCGCATGCAGCACGCGCGACAGCACGGTTTGCACGCGATACAGCCCTTGCAGAAACATGAGCGCCCAGTCGGCGAACGTCGGCGCGTTCATCGGCTACGTGCCCGCCGCATGGCGGCTCCTCGTCGAACGGCACCGCGCATCTACCAGCTCGCATCGAGCCCGAGATGCCGCAGCGCGTCGTGACGCAGCTCGGCGAGGCGCGGGTCGCCGCGATGGCGCGGGTAGGGCAGGTCGACGTGCAATTCGGCGACGATCCGCGCGGGACGCGGCCCGAACACGATCACGCGCTGCGCGAGGAACAGCGCCTCCTCGACATCGTGCGTGACGAGCAGCGCGGAGAAACCGTCGCGTTGCCACAGCGCGGTGAGCTCGGCCTGCATCGTGAGCCGCGTCAGCGAATCGAGCTTGCCGAGCGGCTCGTCGAGAATCAGCAGGCGCGGATCGTTGACGAGTGCACGGGCCAGCGCGACCCGCTGCGCCATCCCGCCGGACAACTGATGCGGGAACACGTTCGAGAATTCCTGCAGCCCGACGCGCGCGAGCGCATCGTCGACGCGATGCTGCGATACGCGCGCCACGCCGCGCGCCTCGAGGCCGAGCGCGACGTTTGCGCGCACGCGCCGCCACGGGTACAGCGTCGGGTCCTGGAACACGACGATGCGCGACGGATCGGGCTGCTCGATCGGCACGCCGTCCTGTGCGATCGTGCCTTGCCGCGCGGCGTCGAGGCCCGCGACGAGGCGCAGCAGCGTCGACTTCCCGCAGCCGCTCGGGCCGAGCAGCGCGACGAATTCACCGGCCGCGACCGACAGCGTGACGTCGTCGAGCACCGGCAGCGCGCCGCCGGGGCCGTCGAACGCATGGCTCACGCGGCGGATGTCGATGCGCGCGCCGCGCGGCGCCGTGACGGCGGGTGCAGCGGCAACGGACGATTCGAGTACGGCGGTGCTCACCATTTGACGGTTCCTTTCTGCCACGCGAGCACGCGGTCGCGCACCGCGAACAGCAGCGCGATCAGCCCGGAAAACAGCAGCGCCATCACGATCAGCGCCGCATACATGTTCACGTACGATGCCCAGCCCTGCGCCCAGCTCAGGTACCACCCGAGCCCCGACTTGACGCCCATCATCTCGGCGACGACCAGCACCGTGAACGATGCGCTCAGCCCCATGAAGATGCCGACGAACACGTGCGGCAGCGCGGCCGGGATCGCGACGCGCAGCACGAGGAAGCGCGCGTTCGCACCGAGCGTGCGCGCGACGTCGTAATACTGCTTGTTGACGCTCGCGACGCCCGACCACGTGAGCACCGCGACCGGGAAGCCGGTCGCGAGCGCGATCAGGAACGCGGCCGCGGAATAGCTCGACGGGAAGAAGTAGAACGTGAGCGGCAGCAGCGCGGTGGCCGGCACGGGGCCGAGCACGCGCAGCACCGGATGCACCCAGTAGCCGATCCGGCGCGACCAGCCGATCGACACGCCGACCGCGAAACCGACCGCGACGCCGTACGCAAAGCCGAGCGCGAGCAGCTTCAGCGTGTTGCCGGCGCTGCCGGCGAGGCGCGGCCAGTCGTCGACGTAGACCTCGATCAGCGCCTGCGGCGGCGCGAAGAACGGCGTCGGCAGCCAGCCGGTTTTCGCGGTGACGACTTCCCACGCGGCGAGCACGAGCGGCAGCGCGACGAGCCACGGGCCGGCCGGGCGTACGCGTGCGAGCCGCGTGCGCATCGCGGGGACGAGATGGCCGAGCGTCGCGGCGGCGAGCAACAGTGCGGCGACCGTCCACGCGCCGACGGCGAATTCGTCGGTGTACGCCCAGTCGCTGAAACCGACGACGCGGTTCGGCCACAGTTGCGTGAGCGCGCCGAGTGCGGCCCACGCGAGCGCGGCGGCGATGCCGGTCGGCCAGACGCGTGCGCGGCGGGCTTCGGCGGCCAGCGAGGCTTCGCACGCCGTGCAGGTGACGCGCGACGCGGGCGCGGATGCGGCGGCATTGCCGCCGGAAGGGGCGGACGCGGTGCGTGCGGAGGGCGCGTGTTCGATCGTCGACATCGCGTCACCCCAGCACGTTCGCATAGACCTGCTGCGCGAAGCGCTGCGGGTCGGTGCTCTTCTTCAGCACGCTGATGCGGCGGAAGTCGTCCGCGTAGAACGCGATTTCCTGCTGCAGGTCGACGTTGGTCGGGTGGTGGTTGTAGGTGAGCGTCGCGTAGAGCTTGCGCAGGTCGTCGGGGCTGATCTTCGGCGAGTACTTCGCGAATACTTTCGCGGCTTCGTTCGGGTTGTCGTGCGTGAACTCGGTGGCCTGCACGATCGAGCGCGCGAGCGCGGCGGCCGACGGCCGGTCGTTGCGCACGAGGTCGCCGCGCGCGCCGATCACGCAGCACACCTTGCGCGCGTATTCGCCGGACAGGTTCGTCGCGAGCTCCGCATATGCCCCATTGCTGCGCTTCTCGAGCAGATAGAGATTCGGGTCGCCGTCGGCGATCGCGTGGATCTCGCCCTTGTCGACCGCCACGCCGAGCAGGTCGGCCGGATACTGCCGCCACGTGATGTCGCGCTCGGGATCGATCCCGTTCTTCGCGAGCAGGATCGAGAAGAAATGCTTGCCGGGCGCGGCCAGGTCGCTGACGCCGACCGTCTTGCCCTTCAATGCCTGCAGCGTCGTCACGCCGGCCGCCTTCGCGCCGAGCAGCCGCACGCAGCCGCCGTGCGAGCTGCCGATGATCTTCACGTCGAAGCCGGCTTCGAGCGGCTTCAGCCAGCGATGGATCATCCCGACCGCCGCATCGGCCTTGCCGGTCGCGATCGATTCGAGCAACTGGTCGGTCGAGCCGCTGTAGTTGATCAGCTCGACCTTCAGGCCGTTCTTCTCGAAGAAGCCGCGCTCCTGCGCGACGACGATCGGCGTCAGGCAGAACGCGTTCTGGTTCCACGCGAACGTGAGCTTCTTCAGCGGCGGCGCGGACCAGGCCTTGCGGCCGAGCGTGATCGCGGGCGCGGCGAGCGCGGCGGCGCCGGCTGCACGCAGCAGCTTGCGGCGTTTGTCGTCGTGCGCGTCGGCGGGCGCGGGTGCGGGTGCGGTGGTTCGGGTCATGTGGTCTGGTCTCCGGTCGTGCGGAAAGGCGCTCAGTCGAGCAGGTCGGGTTCGTCGGCGACGACGCGCGCGAACAGGCTGTCGAATGCATGCAGCGCACCCTCGGGGCCGCCGATCTGGCCGTGCGTATGGCGCGCGGTCGCGTGATCGATCGGTTGCGGCGTGCCGGCCGCCTCGGCCAGCAATTGCGTGTGCGCGGCGTTGTCGAGCGCGATGTACCACCATGCGGCGGCCTCGACCGTCGGGCCGGCGGTCAGGATCCCGTGGTTCTTCAGGATCGCGCCCTTGTGCGTGGTGCCGTCCGGCTTCGCAAGCGCATCCGCGATCCGTGCGCCTTCGCTCGTGTCGACGACCATCCCCGTGAAATCGTCGAACAGCGCGTGGTCTTCGTAGAACACGCAGGCGTCCTGCGTGAGCGGATCGAGCGGGCGGCCGAGCGTCGACCACGCCTTGCCGTAGGTCGAATGCGTATGCGCGGCGGCGACGATGTGCGGATGCGCTTCATGGATCGCCGCATGGATCGCGAACGCGGCCTTGTTCAGCGGCTGCGTGCCGATCGCGGTTTCGCCGCGCGCGTTGACGAGCAGCAGGTCGGACACCTTGATCTGCGAGAAATGCACGCCGAGCGGATTCACCCAGAAGTGGTCGGGGAGCTCGGGGTCGCGTGCGGTGATGTGACCGGCGAGCCCCTGCGCGAAGCCGAAGCGCGCGAACAGGCGGAACGCGGCCGCGAGCCGTTCCTGACGGTGACGGCGCTCGGCGGCGACGTCGATGCGCGGCGCCGGCGGATCGAACCAGAAATGCTGGCGCGGCGACGCGGCGAGCGTGAGGCCCGACGCAGTGCGTTCGGGCGTGGACAGAACGGCGGACATCGGATGGGTCTCCCAGGTTGCGTCAGGCCGCGCGGCGCGCCGCGTCGCGGGCGGCGACGGCGCTGCGCACGCGCGGAATCAGTTCGCGGCCGTAGTCGATCGCGTCTTCCAGCGGATCGAAGCCGCGGATCAGGAACGTCGTGACGCCGAGGTCGTAGTAGTCGAGCAGTGCGTCGGCGACCTGCTCGGGCGTGCCGACGAGCGCCGTCGAATTCGAGCGCGCGCCGGTGAGCTTCGCGATCTCGGTCCACAGCCGCTTGTCGACGCACGAGCCGCGTTCGGCCGCGGCCAGCAGGCGGCGCGCGCCTTCGCTCTGTTGCGGGCCGCCGGCGCCGACGCCGGCCGCTTCGCGCAGCCGGCGCGTTTCGTCGAGGATGCGATGCGCGCGCGTCCACGCTTCGTCTTCCGTTGTGGCGAGGATCGGACGGAACGACACGGAGAAGCGCACCTGCCGGCCGTGCTTCGCCGCTTCGGCGCGCACGCGTGTCGTCAGGTCGCGCACCTGGTCGAGCGATTCGCCCCACAGCGCGTAGACGTCCGCGTGCTTGCCGGCCACTTCGAGCGCGGCCTCCGACGCGCCGCCGAAATAGATCGGCACATGCGGCTGCTGGAACGGCTTCACTTCCGAAAAGCCCTGCTTGAACCGGTAGTGCGGGCCGTCATGATCGAACGGCTGCGCTTCGGTCCAGATCCGTCGCAGGATGCCGAGGTATTCGTCGGTGCGCGCATAGCGCGCGTCGTGATCGAGGAAATCGCCGTCGCGCTGCTGTTCGCTGTCCGAGCCGCCGGAGATGAAGTGCACGGCGAGCCGGCCGCGGCTGAACTGGTCGAGCGTCGCGATCTGGCGCGCGGCGAGCGTCGGTGCGGTGAAGCCCGGGCGGTGCGCGAGCATGAAGTGGATGCGCTCGGTCGCGGCCGCCGCGAACGCGATCGTCAGCGTGGCCGACGGGCCGGTCGAGTGGTGCGGCACGAGGATCCGGTCGAAGCCGGCCGTCTCGTGGGCGCGTGCAAAGTCGCGCACGTAGTCGGGATCGACGACAGGGCCGGACGGCGGGTGGATTTCCGACTGCTTCTGGCTCTGGATCATGCCGATGAATTCGACGCTCATCTGGGTCTCCGGTGCAGGGATGTCCCGGCACGCGGCCGGGCAGGAATGGAGCGCAGGTTAACGCCGGGATCATGCGGAATGGAAATAATCAATCCCGATTTGAATATCAGATTTGCATGGTTTGGGCGGGGGTGGGCTGCGCATACGCTGTGGGCTCGCGAACGATCGGGCGCGCGGGTGCTGGCGAATCCAGTGCCGTGAGCGCCAGATCGCCGGCTTCATGAGACGCCGCGCCGCGTGGCGATCGATTGCCGCGGTTGCCGCTTTTCCGCATGACTTTCCGTATTACCCAGGGAATCCGTTTCGATGTCCGCCAGCCTTGCCGCTTCCTCGCCGTCGCCGCAGCCGCCTTCGCTGCGCCTCCTGCCCACCGAAGATGCCGACGCCGACGACGCACGCGTCGCCGCGCTGCTCGACCGCCTCGTGCCGGCGCTGGCCGCCGATGCCGCTCGCAACGATGTCGACGGCCGCTTTCCGCACGAGAACTTCGCGCGGCTGCATCGCGCGGGGCTGATCGCGCAGGTCGTGCCGCGCGAGCATGGCGGTGCCGGTGCGACGCTCGCGCAGGCGAGCCGGATCGTGGCCGCCGTCGCGCTGGCCGATCCGGCGACCGCGCTGGTGCTGACCATGACCTATCTGCAACATCGCGCGCTCGGCCGCGCCGACAATCGCTGGCCGGCGCAGGTGCGGCGCGCGGTGTTCGACAGCGCGGTCACGCACGGTGCGCTGATCAATGCGCTGCGCGTCGAGCCTGCGCTCGGTTCGCCGTCGCGCGGCGGCCTGCCGGAAACCATTGCGCGGCGCGACGGCGACGGCTGGCGATTGTCCGGCCACAAGCTGTACAGCACCGGGATTCCGGCGCTGCGCTGGCTGGCCGTGTGGGCGCGCACCGATGAGCCGGTACCTCGGGTCGGCGTGTTTCTCGTGGCGCGCGATCCCGATGCGGATGGCGACCGCATCCGCGTGATCGAGAGCTGGAATCACCTTGGCCTGCGTGCGTCAGGCAGCCACGAGGTCGTGTTCGACGACGTGCGGCTGCCGGCCGATCACGCGGTCGACGTGCGCGTACCGCAGGCATGGGCCGTGTCGGCCGCGACCCATGCGGATGCCGACGCGCAGGCCGACCAGCAGGCGTGGATGGTCGCGCTGCTCGGCAGCCTGTACGACGCGGTGGCGCGTGCGTCGCGCGACTGGCTGGTCGGCTTCGCGACGACGCGTGCGCCGAGCGGGCTGGGCGCTCCGCTTGCGACGTTGCCGCGCGTGCAGGAAGCGGTCGGCGAAATCGAGGGCTGGCTGCATGCGAACCGCGTGCTGCTCGATGATCACATCGCGCGTACCGACGCGGGCAATGCGCCGGCGGTGACGACGAGCGGCCTGGTCAAGCGCACCGTGACCGAGCACGCGATCCGCGTGGTCGAGCAGGCGCTGAAGCTGTCGGGCAATCACGGGCTGAGCCGCGCCAATCCGCTTGAACGCCACTACCGCGACGTGCTGTGCAGCCGCGTACATACGCCGCAGGACGATGCGATCGCGGTGGCGGCGGGGCGTGAGGTACTCGAAGCGGCGAGCCGGGGTGAGACGAAGAGCGAAACGAAGAGCGAAACGAAGAGCGAAACGAAGAGCGAAACGAAGAGCGAAACGGAGACGCGCGGGGCCTCGGTCGACGAGACCGGACACGGCCGCAGCGATGCGTGAACGGAGCAGGGCGCACGTGGGCGTCGATCGGGCGGCGCGATACCGCCGCCGCCCGGAACGGTCACGCAGCCTTGCCGTGCGTCTGCTCGGGCAACGCGAACGCCGTGCGCGCATGCGCGGCAACGGCTGCGAGCGGTGCGTCGAAGCGGGCCGCATCGTGCCGGCGCAACAGCCACAGATCGATCTGCGGCTTGAAATCGGTGAGCGGCACGATGTCGAGCGCCTCCCGCAGCGGGCTGCCTTCGACGAGCGGCAGCGGCATCAGCCCGATACCGAAGCCGTTCGCGACGCTCTGCAGTTGCAGGTCGCGGCCGTAGGTGTCGAGCGTGACCGGCATCGGCAGGCCCTGCGCGTCGAGTGCGCGCCGCAAGCCCGCGCGAAAACCGCAGCCGTCGGGATTGAGCACCCAACCATGCGCATGGCAATCGGCAAGCCGGTAGCTGCGGCGCGGCCAGTCGCCCTTGCGGCCGACCGCGACGAGCCGCGTGGCCAGCAGCCGTTCACCCTCGACCTGCGCCGGCAGCACCATCTCGCGCGCGAGGAACACGAGTGCCGCGTCGAGCTCGCGGCGGGCGACGCGTTCGACGAGCATGCCGCCCCACGCGGTCGTGACCTGCGTCGCGAGTGCGGGCCACTGCGCGGCGAGTTCGGCGATCAGAGAGGGCAGCATCAGCTCGCCGAGGCCCTGCGTGAGCCCGATCCGGAATTCGCCGGCGGGCGGCTGCTCGCCGGCCGTCAGTTCGCGCAGCGCATCGACTTCGCGCAGGATCGCGCGACACTGCTCGAATACCTGCCGGCCGATGTCGGTCGGGCGTGGCGGCTTGGTGTTGCGATCGAGCAGGATCACGCCGAGCGCTTCCTCGAGATTCTGGACGCGCCGCGTGATCGCGGGCTGCGTCATCCCGAGCTTGGCCGCGGCCTGGCTCAGGGTCTGGCAGCGGACGACCGCTGCAAAAGCGTCGATATCGCTAATTTTCATGTTTGTTCTGCATGGTCTTTCAGGTGCATCATGACGATCCAACATATTCGGCATCATATTCGAGGAGCCAGCCGATGAGTACGCTTTCGTTGCATCAGACGCCGCTGCGGCCGTTCGTCGACGGTCTGGGCGCGCTGCTCGCGTCCGGCGCGAACGAGGCGCGCATCCTCGACGAGGGCGGCGCGCTGCTTGCCGCGCTCGTCGAACACGACGACTGGTTGCCCGACGCATTCGCGCAGCCCGACCCCGCGCGCTATCGGCAGTACCTGCTGCATCTCGACCCGGACGAGCGGTTCTCGGTCGTCAGCTTCGTGTGGGGGCCGGGCCAGACGACGCCGATCCACAACCACACGGTGTGGGGGCTGATCGGGATGCTGCGCGGCGGCGAAATCTCGCAGCCGTACGGGTTCGACGCAGCGGGCCTGCCCGTGCCGTCCGGCGCAGCCGCGCGGCTGCAGCCGGGCGAAATCGAGGCCGTGTCGCCGCGCATCGGCGACGTCCATCGCGTGACCAACGCGTTCGACGATCAGGTATCGATCAGCATCCACGTGTACGGCGCGAACATCGGCAAGGTCGAGCGCGCGGTGTTCCTGGACGACGGGACCGTGAAGCCGTTCGTGTCGGGTTATTCGAATGCCTGATGCCTGATGCAACGCCCGCAGGCGCGGCCGGTTGCCGTCACGCGCCGGCAGGCCCAAGATTCATCCGTTCCGCTTTCTTCACCGACTTCAACGCATTCGAGACAGAGACACCGTGACGCAATCCGCCGATTCCACCTCCCGCTTTCCCGTCGCGTCGTACCAGGACGTGCGCGCCCGCCTGCTTGCCCGCGACGAGATCGCGCTGATCGACGTACGCGAGGAAGATCCGTACGCGCAGGGCCATCCGCTGTGGGCCGCCAACTTTCCGCTGTCGAAACTCGAACTCGACGCCTGGACGCGGATTCCGCGCCGCGACACGCCGATCGTCGTGTTCGGCGAAGCGGGCGGCGAGGATCTCGCGCCGCGCGCGGCCGCGAAGCTCGCGCAGCTCGGCTACACCGATGTGCGGCTGCTCGACGGCGGCCTCGCGGGCTGGCTCGCCGCGGGCGGCGAACTGTTCATCGACGTGAACGTGCCGAGCAAGTCGTTCGGCGAGTGGGTCGAGGCCGAGCGGCATACGCCGTCGCGGTCCGCGCAGGAGGTGCAGGCGCTGATCGATGCGAAGGCCGATGTCGTGATCGTCGACGCGCGCCGTTTCGACGAGTACCAGACGATGAACATCCCGACCTCGACGAGCGTGCCGGGCGCGGAACTCGTGCTGCGCGTGCGCGCGCTCGCGCCGAACCCGGCGACGCAGGTGATCGTCAACTGCGCGGGCCGCACGCGCAGCATCATCGGCACGCAGTCGCTGGTCAACGCGGGGCTGCCGAATCCGGTTGCCGCGCTGCGCAACGGCACGATCGGCTGGACGCTTGCCGGGCAGACGCTCGAACGCGGCGCCGCGCGGCGCTTCCCGGACGACATCGACGCGACGCAGCGCGCCGACGCGCGCCAGGCGGCGCGCTCGGTGGCCGAACGGGCGGGCGTGCCGCGCATCGCGCTCGCGGATGTCGCGGCGCTCGACGAGCCGGGCCGCACGCTGTACCGCTTCGACGTGCGCACGCCGGAGGAATATGAAGCCGGCCACCTGCCGGGCTTCCTGAGCACGCCTGGCGGTCAGCTCGTGCAGGAAACCGACCATCACGCGGCCGTGCGCGGCGCGCGGATCGTGCTCGCCGACGACGACGGCGTGCGCGCCGACATGACCGCGTCGTGGCTCGCGCAGATGGGCTGGGACGTGCGCGTCGTCGAACCGGAGGGCGGCACGGCGACGTTCGGCGAGCGCGGCCAGCCGCCGCGCGACGTGCCGGCGACGCCGACCGTGACGGACGTATCGCCCGCGACGCTCGCAGGCTGGTTGAAGGAGGCCGCGCCGGGCGAGCTGGCGATCGTCGACGTGACGGCCAGCGCGAACTACGTGAAGCGCCATATCCCGGGCGCGTGGTTTGCCGTGCGTGCGCAGTTGCGCGACGCGCTCGCGGCGATTCCGCCCGCGAAGCGCTATGTGTTCACGTGCGGATCGAGCCTGCTGGCGCGGTTCGCAGCGGACGACGCACGTGCGCTGCTGCCGGCTTCGGCCGAGATCTCGGTGCTGACCGGCGGAACGGCCGCGTGGATCGAGGGCGGGCTGCCGCTCGAAAGCGGCGAGACGCATCTCGCGTCACCGCGCGTCGATCGCTACCGGCGCCCGTACGAAGGCACCGACAACGCGGCGGCCGCGATGCAGGCGTATCTCGACTGGGAATACGGGCTGGTCGATCAGTTGAAGCGGGACGGCACGCATCACTTCAACGTGATCTGACCGACGCGGCGTAACGGGGCGCAGCGGCACGCAGTGCGCCGCGCCCCGTTACCGCACGACGGGCACGTTCTGCGCGGGTCAGCGCTTGAACGTGTCGACAGCCGTGCGACCGACGGCCGGATCGTCGGTGAAGAAGCCGTCGATGCCCGCACGCAGGTACGCCTGGATCTCGCGCACCGAGCCCGCGGTGTTGCGCGTGGCCGGCGTGCCGCCATCCTTCAGCGATGCGGGCAGGAAGTTGTTCTCGGGGCGGAACGTGTACGGATGCACGACGAGGCCGGCTTCGTGCGCGTAGCGCACGTACGGCGTCGGCTGTTGCAGCGTGCCGTCCGCGGCGACGGCGATGATCGACGTCTTGTACGGGCCGACGCCGTTTGCGTAGGTCGCGATCTCGCGCATGCCGTCGCGTGTCGACAGGTCGCCGTAGGTGCGCTTGTCGTTCGCCTTCACGAAGTCGTACGGGCGCTGGCCGGCTTCGTCCATCAGCTGCACGAGCTTCCAGTTCGGCTGGCTCGCCTTGATCCGGTTGCGGATCGTCTTCAGGTTCGCGACTTCGAACGACTGGATGTAGATGGTCGCCGTGCGTGCCGTGTACGAATCCTTCAGCAGTGCATCGACGAGACGGTCCTCGAGCGGCAGGCCGATCGACTGGAAGTAGGTCGGATGCTTGGTTTCCGGATACAGGTGGATCGTGCGGCCGGTCTGCGCGGACATCTGCTTCGCGAGCGCGACGATCTCGTCAAAGGTCGGAATCTCGAACTGGTCGTTGTACGCGGTGTTCGCGGGGCGGACCTGCGGAATGCGCTCGCGGGCGCGCAGCGTCTTCAGCTCGGCGAGCGTGAAATCCTCGGTGAACCAGCCCGTCAGCTCCGCGCCGTCGATCGTCTTGGTCGCCTTGCGGCTCGCGAACTGCGGCAGCGTCGACACGTTCGTCGTGCCGGAAATCTCGTTCTCGTGGCGCGCGACGAGCACGCCGTCGCGGGTCGACACGAGGTCGGGCTCGATCACGTCCGCGCCGTCCTCGACCGCCTTGCGGTACGACGCGAGCGTGTGTTCGGGGCGCAGCGCGCTCGCGCCGCGATGGCCGACCACCTGGACCTTCGCGGAAATCGGCTGGGTGGGATCGGACGCGACGTCGTCGTCACCGCCGCACGCGGCGAGCAGGAACGCGGCGGCACAGGCGAACGGGACGTAGCGCAGGGAGGTCGGGCGCTTGAATAGCATGTCGGTGAACCTTCGAAACGAGAGTCGGAAAGGGGCGGTCGCTCCGGCGGTGCGGCTGTCGTGCCGGGTCGCACGGAGTCGAATGGGACGGGATCGTCGCACCGAATAATTACATATGTATTACTTCGACCTTTCCATTCAATGTTTTCAGGGCGCGATGCAGGCGGCGGGACCGCTGGCGGCGGCCTGGCGCAGGCCGCATTCCGCCCGTCTCGGGCAGGCCGTGCGCCGGATGCACTAAACTTGCGGGAATTTTGCATCGCCGTGCCGGGGCCGACGCCCGCCTGACGCGACGATGCGGCGACTCGCGGGCCGGCGCGGGTGCCGGAGGCCCGTGTGCGTCCGGGCCCGGGCCGACCGATTTTTCCCGACCCATGACGACTCGAACCGATTCCGCTTTCCTGCTCGGCAACCTGCTGAAGAACGTTTCCCGCTCCTTCTACCTGACGCTGCGCGTGCTGCCCGACGGCATGCGCGACCCGGTCGGCCTCGCGTACCTGCTCGCGCGCGCGGCCGACACGATCGCCGACACGGCGCTCGTCGCCCCCGATCGCCGGGCGGCGTTGCTGACCGACCTGCGCGACGAGGTCGAGCGGCTCGGCGACGGCGTCGCGCTGTCGCGTGCACTCGAGGACGTGACGCGGATGCAGACCGATTCGCACGAACATGTGCTGCTCGGCTCGATGGAGCCGATGCTCGCGCTGCTGCGCACGCAGCCGGACGCCGATCGCGCTTCGATCCGCAAGGTGGTCGCGACGCTGACGGCGGGGATGGTATTCGACCTGCGCACGTTCCCCGACGAGCAATCGGGGCAGGTCGCGTCGCTGCCGACGCGCGCCGAACTCGACCGCTACACGTATCTCGTCGCCGGCTGCGTGGGCGAGTTCTGGACCGACATGACGGGCATGCACACGCCGGCCGCGCGAGGCTGGAATCTGCCGGACATGTGCGAGAAGGGCATCCGTTTCGGCAAGGCGCTGCAGATGACCAACATCCTGCGCGACTGCGGGAAGGATCTGCGCATCGGCCGCTGCTACCTGCCCGACGACGTGCTGGGCGCGCACGGGCTCGGTGTCGCCGACCTGATGTCGCCCGATGCGTCGGCGCGCGCGCGCGGCGTACTCGTCGAACTGCTGCGCGTGACGCTCGACCAGTATCGCGACGCGTGCCTGTATACGCTCGCGATCCCGCGCCGTTTCGTGCGGCTGCGGCTCGCGTGCCTGTGGCCGATCATGATCGGCCTCGAAACGCTCGAACTGCTGGCCGGCCATGCGGCGTGGCTCGATCCGGCGAAGCCGGCCAAGGTGCCGAGAAAGCGCGTCTACCGGATCATGGCGTCGTCGCTCGCGCTGGTCGGTTCGAACGCCGCGATTCGTGCGCGCCTGACCGCGCTCGCCGATGCCGTGAGCGCGCATCTCGTGCAGCCGGCCACGCGCTGATTCGCACTGAACGATGCCGGCGCGACAGGCGCCGGCATCGCCCCTCGGCCCGCGTTCGCCGGGCCGCTCCCGCTCATCTCCCGCGCGTCGACTAAAAACGTTTTCATTATTTCGTTTCGCGAAACGTGGGTGTCATGAACGTCAGCGATCCTTCGCGGCGGCGTGAATCGTGGTGTCAGCTACGGTCGCGCATTTGTAAGACGTATTTTGCCGAAGGCATCTGACGACATCCGACGGTCGCGTTGCACCCGTAAAAATGTAAAGCTAGGGTTTTCACCGGGAAATGCCGGAAAGGCCCGCTGCGTAAGCGTTTTCAGGTGTTATGTAACCGCTTGGTGAACCCGTGCGTTGCGTCGATCATACGACGACCGACTGTGCGTGTTGGGAAATAATCGGTAATCCGTCAGAATTGCGCCGGCATGTACTCGCACATGTGTCAGGTCATAAAACCACACCACAAAAGAAATCATTCTTTGAGGACGGAGAATCAATGAAAAAGCGCGTCGCTGTCGCCATGACGGCAGCTGGCCTTGCAGCCGCTACCGCCGCCCACGCTCAAAGCAGCGTGACCCTGTACGGTATCGTCGATAACGGTCTGGCTTACCAGAACAACTCGTCGGCAGTCGGTGCTACCTCGGGTGGTCACTCGAAGGTGCAGATGTCCACCGGCGTGTGGGCAGGCAGCCGCTTCGGCCTGAAGGGCAGCGAAGATCTCGGCGGCGGCACGAAGGCGATTTTCCAGTTGGAAGCCGGCGTCAACACGGCTAACGGCTCGTCGCAGTGGACCAACGGCATCTTCACGCGTCAGGCGTGGGTTGGCCTGACCAACAACACGTACGGTACGCTGACGGCCGGCCGCCAGTACACCGCGTACTACACGCTGCTGTCGCCGTACAGCCCGACGACCTGGCTGACCGGCTACTACGGCGCGCACCCGGGCGATATCGACTCGCTGGATACCAGCTACCGCTCGAACAACTCGCTCGTCTACATGTCGCCGAAGTTCTACGGCTTCACGGTCGGCGGTTCGTACTCGTTCGGCGGCGTGGCAGGCGCGACGAACCGCGGCTCGACGTGGAGCGCGGCGATCCAGTACCTGAACGGCCCGGCAGGCATCGCAGTCGGCTATCAGAAGATCAACAACGCAACGCTCGGCGGCGGCGTGTGGGGCGCGAACTCGACGGTCCAGAACGGCCTCGATGCGAACGGCAACGGCGCGCAGCCGGCAGTGTCGTCGATCAACAACGGCTACGCTACCGCGCAATCGCAGCAGCGTATCGCTGTGACGGCTGGCTACCAGTTCACGCCGGCATGGGACATTTCGGCATCGTACTCGAACGTCCAGTACACGCCGGGCACGGGTTCGGCGTTCCGCAACACGGCCATCTTCAACACGGCAGGCGCCGTGCTGCACTGGAAGGCAGCCGCTCAGTGGGACTTCGCAGCGGGCTACTCGTACACGGCAGCCACGCAGTCGAACGGCATCACCAGCTCGGCCAAGTACCACCAGGTCACGCTGTCGCAGTACTACAGCCTGTCGAAGCGCACGGGCCTCTACGCAGTTGAGGCTTACCAGCATTCGAGCGGCAACACGCTGAACGGCGGCAAGATCATCGCTGCAACGACGTCGATCGGCGACGGCGTGGGCGCAGGTTCGAAGCAGAACCAGATCGGCGTCGGCGTCGGCATGATCCACCGCTTCTGATGTCGCGCGGCGCGCGAGCGCCGCTTGCGGCATGCGGTTGAAGAACCGGCCTTCGGGCCGGTTTTTTTATGTGCGGTACGTATTGGTATTGCGCGTATTCCGGTTCCGTTACCGGCCGGCATCGACCGGATGCGGAGGGCGACGAGAGCCGCGCCTGACAAGCGCATCGCTCACGGGGTGCTGGCGTGCAGACGGCAGCGTCAGGCCCGTGCCAATGCCGTCCAACCGATCACTCCGCCGCGCCATCCGTCCAGCTTCCCGCGAGCGCCTGAAACAGCGCCGCCGTATCGGCAAGCCGGTCGGCCTGCGCGCGCGTACGGTCGAGCGCCGTCTGCAGCGTCTGCCGCTGCGCATCGAGCAGGTCGAACGTGCTGATCCCGCCCGCCGCGTAGCGGTCGCCGGCAATCCGGCCGCTGGCCGCCGCTTCCTGCGCGGCGGTGTCTCTCGCCTGCAGTGCAGCCGCGTCGTGCTCGACCGCGCGCATTGCATCGGCCACCTGCTGCAGCGCGTCGAGCACGGTTTCCCGGTAACTCGCGAACGCCGCGTCGTACGCCGCTTCGGCCGCACGTTTCTTTGCGCGCAGTTCACCGCCGTGAAAGAGCGGTTGCGTCAGACCGAGGCCGACATTCCACACATTGAGCCCGCTCACGAGATCCGCGACGCGCGTGCGCTCCGAGCCGATCCCCGCCGAAATCGAGAAGCGCGGATACAGGTTCGCGGTGGCCACGCCGACGTTCGCGCTCGCCTGGTGCAGCACGGCTTCGGCCGCGCGGATGTCGGGGCGTTCGCGCGCGAGCGTCGACGGCAATGCGACAGGGAGCGTGCGCGGCAGCGCGAGCGTATCGAGCGTGAGGTCGGGCAGCACGGCCTCGGACGGCGGCACGCCGAGCAGGATCGCGAGCCGGTGGCCGGACTGCGCGAGGCGGGCCGCGAGCGGCGGCAGCGATGCCTGCGTCTGGGCGAGCAGCGCGCGCTGCGCATGCACGTCGGCCTGCGATACGCCGCCCGCCGTGAAGCGCGCTTCGACGATGCGCAACTGCTGCGCCTGCGCGTCGATCAGCTGCCGCGTGAGCGCGACCTGCTGCGCGAGCGACGCGCGCAGGATCGCGGTCGCGACGACGTTGCCCGCGAGCGTCAGGCGCGCAGCGTCGAACGTGTACGCCTGGTAGTCGACCTGCGCGCGTAGCGCTTCGAGCGCGCGCCGGTTGCCGCCGAACACGTCGAGCACGTACGACACGCTCACCGACGCGTCATACAGCGTGAACGGCCCCGGGCTGGGCACATTGGCGGGCAGGCCGAATGCGGTCGTGTCGACGCGCTGGCGCGTGGCGGACAGGTTCGCGTCGATGCTCGGCAGCATCGTTGCGCCGGCTTCGGCCGCATGGTTCTGACGTGCTTCGTCGAGCCGCGCGCGGGCCTCGGCAAGCGTCGGGCTGTTGTGCCACGCGGTATCGACGAGCCGGTTCAGCGGTTCGGAGCCGAACTGCGTCCACCAGCGTTGCGGTGTGTGTGCAGCCGGTGCGAACGTCTGCGCGCCGCCGGTCGGGCCGGCAGCGTCGGCCGTCGTCGCGGGCGGCTCGCCGCGTGTGTAGTGCTGCGTGGCGGGCGCGTCAGGCGCGTGGAAATCCGGCCCGACCGCGCATCCGGCGACGAGCAGTGCGGCGGCGCCTAGCGTACAACCGCGGGCGGCGTGGGAAAGGCGACGCGAAGCCGGTTTCATGGTGTCGCGCCTAGTCGAGCGTGCGCCGGTAGAAGCGCAGCGCGACGCCCATCACGACGACGGTGAACAGCGCGACCGGCCACACCGACGGCCACAGGTCGCTCCAGCCGTTGCCTTTCAGCAGGATGCCGCGCACGAGGCGGTTGAAGTAGGTGAGCGGCAGCAGGTTGCCGATGATCTGCGCCCACTTCGGCATCCCGGCGAACGGGAACATGAAGCCCGACAGCAGGATGTTCGGCAGGAAGTAGAACACCGCGAGCTGCATGGCCTGCAACTGGTTCTGCGCGAGCGACGACAGCGTGATGCCGACCGTCAGGTTCGCGGCGATGAACAGCAGCGCGGACAGGTAAATCGCGAACACTCCGCCGACGAACGGCACGTCGAACACGAAGCGCGCCGCGGCGACGATGATCGACACCTGGATCAGCCCGATCAGCACGTACGGGACGATCTTGCCCGTCATCACTTCGAGCGGCCGCACGGGCGTCGCGAGCAGGTTTTCCATCGTGCCGCGCTCGCGTTCACGGGTGATCGCAAGGCCCGTCATCATCACCATCGTCATCGTCAGGATCACGCCCATCAGGCCCGGTACGACGTTGTATTGCGTGATGCCCTCGGGGTTATACAGCCGGTGCAGCACGACGTCGAACGCGGCCGGGCGGCCGTTCAGGAAGGCGAGCGGGCCCGTCAGGTCCTTGTCCGCGACGGGCTGCACGAGGCCCGGCAGCGCGGCGATCGCCGACGCGGTCGCGACGGGATCGGTCGCGTCCGCCTCGACGAGCAGCGACGGACGCTCGCCGCGCAGCAGCCGCCGCGAGAAATCGGCCGGCACGTTCAGCACGAACTGCACGTCGCCGCGGGCGAGCGCATGCCGGCCGGCCGCCTCGTCGGGCAGCGTCTCGACGATGTCGAAGTACGCGGAATTGCGCATCGCGGCGACGAAGCTGCGCGCGAACGGGCTCGCATCGGCGACGATCACGGCCGTGGGCAGGTGCTTCGGATCGGTGTTGATCGCGAAGCCGAACAGCGTGAGCTGGATGATCGGCACGCCGACGATCATCGCGAACGTCACGCGGTCGCGCCGCAGCTGCAGGAATTCCTTCAGCACGATGCTCCACCAGCGCGCGACCGAGAACGAATCGCGCAGGCGCGCCCATGCGTTCATGACGACGCTCCGCCGGGCGCCCCGGATGCGCGGCCCATCATGTAGATGAAGACGTCTTCGAGCCCGGTGTCGATCGGCGCGACCTGCAGCGCGGCAGGCCCGTCTGCCTGCGCCGCGACCTGTGCGAGCGTCGCGTCGAGCAGCGCGCGATCGCGGCCGCTCACATGCAGCGCCGAGCCGAACACGACCGTCTGGTCGACGCCCGGCATCGTGCGCAGCCGCGCGGACAGTTCGCTCAGATGCGTGCCGGTGATCGCGCGGGTCGCGAGCCCCTGCGACGCGACGATCTCCGCCGACGTGCCCTGCGCGAGCAGCTCGCCGTACGCGATGTACGCGAGCTTGTGGCAGCGCTCGGCTTCGTCCATGTAGTGCGTGCTGACGAGCACCGAGATCCCTTGTGCCGCCAGCCGGTGCAGCTCTTCCCAGAAGTCGCGGCGCGCGGCCGGGTCGACGCCGGCCGTCGGCTCGTCGAGCAGCAGCAGCGCCGGCTCGTGCAGCATGCAGGCGGCCAGCGCGAGGCGCTGCTTCCAGCCGCCCGACAGCGCGCCGGTGAGTTGATCCGCGCGGCTCGCGAGGCCGAGCCCGTCGAGTGCGCGCGAGACGGCGGCCTTGCGGTCCGGCATCCCGTACACGCGGGCGACGAAGTCGAGGTTCTCGCGGATCGACAGGTCTTCCCAGTACGAGAAGCGCTGCGTCATGTAGCCGACGCGGCGCTTGATCTGCGCGCTGTCGCGCACGATGTCGTAGCCGAGGCACGTGCCGCTGCCCGAGTCGGGCGTGAGCAGCCCGCACATCATCCGGATCGACGTGGTCTTGCCGCTGCCGTTCGGCCCGAGAAAGCCGAAGATCTCGCCGCGCGCGACGCGCAGCGACACGTCCTTCACGACATGCTTGTCGCCGAAATGCTTGTTCAGGCGATCGACGTCGATCGCGTACGGCGCGGGCGGCGCGTTCATGGCACCCTCACGGCGACGGGCTGGCCCGGGTGCAGCTTCGGCGCGTCGGCGACGGCGGGGCGCGCCTCGATCATGAACACGAGCTTGGTCCGGCTCTCGTTGCTGTAGATCACGGGCGGCGTGTATTCGGCCTCGCTCGACACGTAGGTGATGCGCGCGGGCACGTCGGTCGCACAGCCGTCGCAGTGGATCGCGACCGTGCGCCCCGGCACGAGCGATGCGACGGCGGCCTCCGGCACGAAGAAGCGCACCTTCAGGTTTTGCGGCGGCAGCATCTGCACGACCGGATTGCCGGCCTGCACCCATTCGCCGACGCGGTACAGCGTGTCGTACACGCGCCCGGCGGCGGGCGCGGCGACGCGTTTCTGGTCGAGCTTCCATTGCGCCTCGGCGACCGCCGCCTGTGCGGCGTCGACCTGCGCGGCCTGCGCGGTAACTTGCTGCGCACGGCCCGGCAGGCGCGCGACATCGACCTGTTTCTGCAGTTCGCGCATCTGCGCGGCGGTGGTTTGCGCGGACGTGCGCGAATCGTCGAGCTGCTGCTTCGACAGGCCGCCGGCCGCGTACTGGCTTTCATCGCGAGTGAGTTGTGCGGCGGCTCGCGCGGCCTGCGCGGTGGCCTGCGCGAGCTGCGCTTGCGTGACCGCGATTTCGGGCGGGCGCTTGCCGGTCTGCAGGTCGGCAAGTTGTGCGCGGGCGGCTGCGAGCTGGTGCTGCGCCTGCAGCAGCGCGGCCGTTTCACTGACGGCTTCGAGCGAGAACGCGGGTGCGCCGGCAGCGAGGGTCTGGCCGCGCGCGACCGACAGCTGCGTCAGCGTGCCCGATTGCGACGACGACAGGTACACGAATTCGCCTTCGACGTAGCCCTGGTAGGTGGTGCCGTTGCCGGCCGACCGTCCGCAACCGGCAAGCAGCGCGACGGCGGCGGCCAGCGCGAGCGGCAGCGCGCGGGCCGCGTTCACGATGGCCTCCGTGGTGAGCGGGCCCGCGCGCGCGGCGCGGCGGCCGGCGGCTGCATGCCCGAACCGAGCAGCGCGCGGACGTGGCGATGCAGCACGTCGCGGTCGATCGGCGGCAGGCCGCGCGCGCTTTGCCAAAGTTTCGCGGTCGCGAGCGGCAGCATCACCAGCGCGATGATCGAATGGAACAGGAACGCCGGTTCGAGCGCGGGGTTCAGCGTGCCGGCCTGCTGCGCGCCGCGGATGCGTTCGGCGAAGCGCCCGACATGTTCGAGCGGAATGCGCCGGACCATCCGCTCGCGCAGCAGCCCGCCCTCATGAATGATCTCCCGCAGCCAGATCGACGGCAGCCACGGCATGCGCTGCGTGACGTCGAAGAAGCGGTCGACGAGTTCGGCGACGAGCGCGAACGGATCGTTTTCGATCTGCGGCTCGGTCGGCCGCCACACGAACGCGATGGCCTGCGCGAGCCGCTCCTCGACGATTGCGTCGAGCAGCTGCTCGCGATTCGTGAAGTAGTAGTGGACCATCGCCGACGTGACGCCGGCGGCGGCGGCGATCTGCGCGACGGTCGTCGCGGCGATGCCGCGCTCGGCGAACAGCTGCATCGCGACGTCGAGCATGTGGTCGCGCAGGTCGAAATCGTCGACCGACGGGCGGCGCCCGCGTGGCCTGGCGACGGTGGATTTCGCGTTCATGAAATCGACGCTAATTGATGAGTTAGTTAATTTCAAGGAAGGGTTTCCGCTGGCGTTGACCGGGATCAGGGGCGGCGTGAATCGCGGCACGGACGAGCGCGGTTTCGAGACGGTCAGGCACCGTCACGCGACGTTCGAATGAAGGAAGCGGCTACAGAAGAGGCGAGGCGTGCGAACGCGGATGTCGCGCGCTCAGGCCGCGCGCCGGTTGCCTTTGACGATCCAGTCGCTGAAGGTCGCGTCCGCCGGCTCGCCGCGCGGCGCGGCCGCCATCGAGGCCAGCGAAGCTTCGTCGGAACGCCGAGGGGACTGCTCGATCGTTTCACGCGGGCTGTGCCCGAATTCGGCCTTGAAACACCGGCTGAAGTGCTTGTCGCTGGCGAATCCGTAGCGCCATGCGAGATCCGCAATGCGGGTTCGGGGACGGGTCGGGTCCGCGAGCATGTTCCGGATACGCAGGAGTCGCGTGCGTTGCACGAGCTTCATCACGCCGCCGTCCGGCTGGAACAGCCGGTACAGCTTCGGGCGCGAAACACCGATCGCCTTGCAGATCGCGTCCGGACACAGATCGGGGTCGGTCAGGTGCTGCTCGATGTAGCTTCGGGCGCGCTCGCGCAGCGCGGCGTCGATCTCCGTGCCGGCCTGGATCAGCGTGTCGGGGCAGGGCTGCACGCATGCGTGCAGCAGGTTCGTGGTCGCCTGCGTCAGGTAGGGCACCTGCGCGGCGGACAATCCCGACAGGTTGTCGTGAAATGCGAGCAGGTAGTCTGCAAGGATGCCGCCCATCGCCGGCGCCATCGCACAGCCGTGCAGCTTCGCGGTATCCGGATGGAACAGGTCGCGCGGCAGGGTCACGATGACCGTGTCGCCGGTCCTGACGATGCAGTCGAACGCGTGGGCCGTGTCGATCAGGTACAGGCCGCCCGGGCGCATGTCGACCGTCCGTTTGCCGAATTGCCAGGTGATGCTGCCGCCGAGATGCAGCAGCAGGTAGTAGTGATCCAGCCCGTCGGCGCGGATCTGCCGCGCGGTGCGCGCCATCCCGTAGGCGACGTTGCGCTCGGGATTCAGCCAGGTGCGCCGGCCCATCGTGAACGGCCCGACGCGCGTTGCGTCGAACCGGCAGTCGAACGGCACGGAGCGGTCGTCGGGGGCGACGAACGACCAGCTGCCGCTGGTGGCGACCCATGCGTCGAACCGCTCGGCGGGCGGCGCATCGAGGGTGGAAAAGCGATAGGTGTCCAGTACGGACGGGCTATCCATTGCTTGCCCTTCGGGTAGGGAAGACGCCGTTCCGTTCGTTCCCGGAAACAGGAAAACGGCAATTGCGGTGACGGTCGACCGGAACCGGGCGATCCCGGCACGCTGGACGGAAATGCACCAAATAGAGACGCACAGACACCTGTCATCGCGCGAGCCATCATATCATCGGCCCGAAACACGCTTGAACCACGACAGACACACATTAAAAGCAGTACCGAGGGCCGTGCAAAAAGAACAGTCGGGAACCGGCCGTTTATTCGAGTCGGTATCCGGGGGCAGCCATGACGAAAAAACGATGGGCCGGGGTGTCGACGGCGGCGCTGGCCTGTCTGCTCCTGCCCGCGTGCGGGGGGCAGGACCGGCCGGCGCCGGATGCGGCAGGCAGCCGCGTGAACGAGGCCGATGTAGCCAATGCCGAATGCGATCCGGTTTATCGCGAAGGCGATACCGTCAGCCTGCATGTGTATGTGCGCGCATCGGCGCACAGCCCGATTGCCGACGACGGCGTCGTGACGCGGACGTATTTGCCGGCCACCTTTCAAGGCATGTCGATGACGCGGGAGACCGAAGCCTCGGCCGATTCGATCGTGCAGACGCATCGCTACTATCACGTCGGCAATGGCGCGCGCACGTACTATGGCGAGGATCAGACGATCGCCGGCAAATTGATGCTGCGTGACATTTATGCGCCGCCCTATGCCGAGGCGATCAGCCTCGAAGGAAACGAATCGACGCATTATCGCGATACGGTCGTCGTTCCGGCTGACGGCCAGCAAACGGTGGTATCGACGCGGCGTGCCTATGTCGGGCGCGACACCGTGCGCCTGCGGAACGGCAAGACGTTCGCCGCCGCGTGCCATTACCGTGTTACGCAGGTCGCGGTCGATCCGGACGGCCAGGTGACGACCGTCGCCGACGAGTGGCGGGCACCCGGCGTCGGCGTGGTCAAAACGGTGGCGGCCGTCGGCGGGATCGACACCCTGACGCGGGAACTGGAATCGGCCACGGTCGGCGGCCGGGTGTATTGACGCAGCCCCCGCGCGGGCCGGCCGACAGCCCGATTCGCGGGCTGCTCGGCGTGCCGCCGCCCGCGACGTTCACTGATCGATCGGCGACGTCAGCGGCACGTGTTCGCCGGTCAGCCCGAACACGATGAGCTGCGCGGGCTCGGTCGCGCTCGCGTTGCGCGACACCTGGTGGCGCGAGCCGGGCGCCTCGTACCAGCCTTCGCCCGCGTGGTAGCGGTGCAGCGGGCCGCCGTTCACCTGCGACAGCACTTCACCTTTCGACACGACCGCGAACACCGAACCGAGATGCCGGTGCGCTGCGGACGCCTGGCCGGGCGCATAGTCGACGGTCGCGACGACCGCGAGCTTGCCGGGCGCTTCGGGCACGGCCTGTTGCATGATCGTATGCACGTTGTCGCCGGTGTCGTGTGCCCGGGCGGCGGCCGGCAGCAGCGCGGCGGCAGCGGCGAGCGATGCGCACAGGGCGGCGCGACGGAGCGTAGCGTCAGTCATCGTCGTCTCCTTACTCGGGCATCTTGCGGAACGCGATCGCGAGGCGGTTCCACGAATTGATCGTCGCGATCAGCATCGACAGGTCGAACAGTTCTTCGTCGGTGAAGTGCGGCTTCACGGCTTCCCAGACGGCGTCGGGCACGTGGTTGCTGGCGACCAGCGTCAGCGCCTCGGTCCATTCCAGCGCTGCGCGTTCGCGCTCGGTGAAGAACGGCGTCTCGCGCCACGTGACGACGGTGGCCAGGCGGCGGTCGGTTTCGCCGCCCTTGCGCGCGTCGGTCGTGTGCATGTCGACGCAGAACGCGCAGCCGTTGATCTGCGACGCGCGCAGCCGGACGAGTTCGGCGAGCGGCTTCTCGATCGAGCTCTTCGCGAGGAATTCCTCGGCGTTGCGCATCACCTTGATCGCATTCGGGCTGGCGGCATAGAAGTTCAGGCGCGGTTGCATGGCAGGTCCTCTTTCGGTGGGAGCGCACGGTGGCGCGACAGGACCCACTTTAAGACGCACGCTGGCCTGCTTGAATGGCCAATTTCCGGAAAATTCAGGTAACCAGTGCCGAGCCGCCGAGGCTGCCCGAATCCAGCAGGCCGGCCAGCGTCGCGAGCGCCGTGTCGATGCGCAGCGCGTCGATGCCGCCATAACCGAACAGCAGGCCCGCACGGACCGGCACGCCGACATGGAACGCCGAGATGCCGTACAGGCCGATGTCCTGCGCGCGGGCCGCGCGGACCAGCGCCGCTTCGTCGAGCCCCGGCTTCAGGTAGGCGGCGAGGTGGATGCCGGCGGTCGGCACGATCGCGTCGAACCACGGCGCGAGTTCGCCGCGCAGATGCGCGATCAGCATCTTGCGGCGCGCATCGTAGTGCTTCTGCACGCGCTTCAGGTGCCGCGCGAAATCGCCTTCGAGCATGAAGCGCGCGAGCGCCGCCTGGGTCAGCGTGCACGTGTGCCAGTCGACGATCTGCTTCGCCTTGGCCAGCGCGCCGCGCAGCGCGCGCGGCGGAATCGCGTAGCCGATCCGCAGTTCGGGAAAGATCGTCTTCGAGAACGTGCCGACATACGCGACGAGGCCCGTACGGTCGAGGCTCTTCAACGATTCCACCGGCCGGCCTTCGAAGCGGAACTCGCCGTCGTAGTCGTCCTCGATGATCACCGCGCGGCGGCGCTGCGCCCATTCGAGCAGCGCGACGCGCCGGTCCAGCGTCATCGGCATCCCGAGCGGGAACTGATGCGACGGCGTCACGTAGACGAGGCGTGCGTCGTCGGGCAGCCGTTCGGTGACGAGGCCGTGCGCGTCGACCGGCACGCCGATCACCGTCGCGCCGAGCGACGCGAACGCGGCACGCGCGGGCGGATAGCCGGGATCCTCGACCGCCACCACATCGCCGGGCCGCACGACGACGCGGGCGATCAGGTCGAGCGCCTGTTGCGCGCCTTGCGTGACGAGCACGTCGTCCCAGCCGCACGCGACCGCGCGGCTGAACGCGACGTAGCGCGCGATCGCGCCGCGCAACTGCGGATCGCCGGCCGGGTCGTGGTACTGGGCCGGGCCGCGCATCTGCTGGCGCAGCGCGTGATGCAGGCAGCGCCGCCACGCGTCGAACGGGAACAGCGCCTTGTCGGTCACGCCGCCGCGGAAGTCGAAGCCGGGCGAATCCTGCGGCGTGGGCATCGCGAGCGCGTCGGGCAGGTCGTCCCACAGCGCGCGCGCATCGACCGCGTCGACGCGCGGCGTGGCCTCGACGAGCGATGGCGCCGACATGGCCGCGGCATGCGGCACGCGCGCGAGGCCGTCGGCGACGAACGTGCCGTCGCCTGCGCGCGTGTTCAGGTAGCCCTCGGCGACGAGACGCTCGAACGCGTCGAGCGTCGTCTTGCGCGACACGCCGAGCTGCTTCGCGAGGTCGCGCGTCGACGGCAGCCGCGCGCCGCCGGCGAGCCGCCCGTCGACGATCGCGGTGCGCAGTTGCCGGAAGATCTGCCCCGTCAGGTCGTGACGGCCTTCGATGCGGATCGCGATGTCCATCGCAGTGGTTACCTCGATTGCGTTGATTTCGTGTCGATCAGCATACCGGAAGTCGGTCGAAGCGATCGCTTGGCGGGCCGCGTGCACCGGTCGCCAACGCGCAAGGAATCGGGGAGGCGAGGCGCACCGACAGGGCGCGACACCGCAGTGGCCGGCATTCGCTGGCCGACTCCCCCGAATGGACCTCGGCCCGCCGCTGCCTTACGATCCACGACAACCCCACACCGGAGCGAGCCCATGCTGTCCGAAGACGAACTTGCGCTGCTCGATGCGATCCGCGCCACCGGCAGCCTGTCGCGCGCGGCCGCGCGGCTCGGCAAGGCGCCGTCGACGGTGTCGCACGCGGCGCGCCAGCTCGAAACGCGCTTCGACGCGCTGCTGTTCGACCGGCGCGGCTACCGGTTGCAGCTCACGCCGGCCGGACAGCTGCTCACCGACGAGGCGGCGCGGCTGGCGCTGGACGTCGCGCGGCTGACGCAGCGGGTGCGGCAGGTCGCGAGCGGCTGGGAAGACCGGCTGTGGATCGTCAGCGACGAGGTGCTGGAGTTCGACACGCTGCTGCCGGTCGTCCGCGCATTCGATGCGCTCGACTCCGGCGTGTCGTTGCGGTTCACGCACGAAGTGCTGGGCGGAACCTGGGAAGCGCTGCGCGACGGCCGCGCGGATCTGGTGATCGGCGCGACCAACGAGCCGCCGGCGATTCCCGGCTTCAAGTGGTTCGAGCTGGGGGCGATGGAGTGGGTGTTCGCGGTGTCGCCGCGCCATCCGCTGGCCGCCGTGAGCGGCGCGCTGACGCGGGACGCGATCGGCGAGCACCGGGCGGTCGTCGTCGCCGATTCGTCGCGGCGCGCGGCCGGCCGCGCGTATGGCCTGCTCGGCGGGCAAGCCGTGCTTGCGGTGCCGTCGATGCGCGCGAAGATCCTTGCGCAGCGCGACGGGCTCGGCGTCGGCTGGGTGCCGCGCCGGCGCGTGGCGTCGCTGCTCGCGGGCGGCGAACTCGTCGAAAGACAGACGGCCGATCCGCGCGAGCCGAACCTGCTGTATGTCGCCTGGCATGGCGACCGCGACGGCCGCGCGCTGCAATGGTGGCTCGAGCAATTGCGCGAACCGCGGCTCGCGCAGCGCCTGCTCGACGGCATCGACGTGGCCGGCTGACGCGGCGCGGAACAGGGCGCCCGGACCGGCCCGATCAAACACGTTCGACGATTTCGAACATGTTCGTCGCGCACGTCGTACGGCAAGGCGGGGCGCCGCGCGCATCCTGTGTTCACGGTCAACTCACCGGTTCACAGGAGAACATCATGCAACGCTTCGAAGGAAAGACGGTCCTCGTCACGGGTGGCAACAGCGGCATCGGCCTGGCGGCTGCCAAGGCATTCGCGGCAGAAGGTGCGCGCGTCATCATCACCGGGCGCGATGCGCAGACGCTCGAGGCCGCGCGGCAAACGCTCGGCGCAGGCGCGCTCGCGATTCGCAACGA
This sequence comes from Burkholderia lata, assembly GCF_902499025.1. Classification (GTDB taxonomy): domain Bacteria; phylum Pseudomonadota; class Gammaproteobacteria; order Burkholderiales; family Burkholderiaceae; genus Burkholderia; species Burkholderia lata_C. The sequence goes on from NZ_CABVPW010000004.1 coordinate 111,308, forward strand.
GGCCGGCAGCGTCGCGTCGGCCCGCGCGCTGGCCGATGCGATCGCGTCGGCGGGGGCACGGCTCGACGCCGTGTTCATCAACGCGGGCGTCGCGAAACTCGCGCCGTTCGCCGACAGCGACGAGGCCATGTGGGATCTCGTGTTCAACACCAACGTGAAGGGCGCGTATTTCCAGATCCAGTCGCTGGTGCCGCTGCTGAACCGCGGTGCGTCGATCGTGATCAACGGCTCGATCAACGCACACATCGGGATGCCCGGCTCGTCGGTGTACGCGGCGAGCAAGGCGGCCGTCAATTCGTTCGCGAAGACGCTGTCGGCGGAACTGCTGCCGCATGGCGTGCGGGTGAACGTCGTGAGCCCTGGGCCGGTGCAGACGCCGCTCTACGGCAAGCTCGGGTTCGATGCGGCCACGCTCGACGAGACGGCCGAGAAGATCAAGGGCCTCGTGCCGGTCGGACGGTTCGGCACCCCGGACGAGATCGCGTCGACGGTGCTGCATCTCAGCGCGCCGGAATCCGCGTTCATCGTCGGCGCGGAGATCATCGCGTCGGGCGGGATGGGCTTGCTCTGAGCGATGAGGCCCCGGCGGGGATTGCAGCCGACCGGCATGACGCCGGGCGGGCAGTCCCCGCCACTTGTCGGACGGATGGCGTCCGCCCATCGCATCTGTCATCGCGCCGCACAGTCGCCATACCTGCCACCACCGGCTTCGAGCTGCGTCACCGTGAGGCCGGAGAACGTCGCGCGGCCGTGCTCGGCAAACACGGCGACGCGGTCCGCGTCGAGCGGCGGAAAGATCAGGTCGGTGAGTGCCACGCGGCCACCGTTCGCGAACACTTCGACCGAACCGCGATCGACGACGATCTCGAGCCGCAACTGCCCGTGCTCGAGCGGCAGGTTCACGATGTGTTGGCGGCTGAACGTGTCGGCGAAACCGGTTTCGGCGGACTGCGAGCGGTCGAGCGTCAGCGTGCGCTTCTCCGTGTCGTACACGATCCGGGTGCCGACCGAGCCATCCGCCGAGCGCCGGACGATCAGGCCCGCCTGTGCCGCATGCTGCGGCGCGATCGTGACCGTGATGCGCTGGACGACACCGCGCGTCGCGTCCGACAGCACGCGTGTCATGGAGTCGACCGTGAGGTCGCCTTCATGCACGGCGGGCCTGCCGTCCGCCCATGCGTCGAACGCGGCGGCCGGTGTGACGACGAGCGTCGGCTCGCTGTCGATCGTTTTCAGCGATAGTTCGCGCGGCAGGGTCGTCGCGCCTCGCCACGGCGTGGTCGGCACTTTCGCCGCGTAGTCCCAGTTGCTCATCCACGCGATCGCGACAGGCCGTGAGCCGGGCGCGCCCGAAAAGGTGCCGGCTGCGTAGAAGTCCGCGCCATGGTCGACCCAGCGGAATTGCGCGGGATCGGAGCCGGCGGGGGCGATGTGGTCCGGCGTAAAGGTGCGGCCGTCGAAGTCGCCGACGAAGTACATGGCGCCCGAGCCGCCGGCGATCGACCACGGGTTGACATTGACGATCATGACCCACCGGATTCGCGCCGGGTCGCCGTCGAGCGGCAGCGGCACGAGGTCGGGCATTTCCCACAGCGTGCCGTCGTGCGGCACACCCGGCCGCGTGAAGTCGCTCAGGAAATTCCAGTGGATCAGGTCGTCCGAGCGATAGAGCTTCACGACGTGCGCGTCGGCGACGACCGTCGTCATCAGCCAGTAGCCGCCCGGCGCATACCACGTCACTTTCGGGTCGCGAAATTGTTTCGATTCCGGATCGAGCGTCAGCACCGGATTGTGTGCGTACGGCTGCCAGGTCGTGCCGTGATCGAGGCTGTACGCGAGCGACTGCGCCTGGATGCCCGGCGCGTGACCGGAGCCCGCCTTGTACACGCTCGTATAAAGCGCGACGAGCGGCGTGTGGCCCGGCTTGCCGAGGCCGGACGTATTCAGCGTGTCGGCGACGATCGAGCCCGAGAAGATTTCCTCCGTCGCGTTCGCGCGCATCGCGACCGGCCGCTCGCGCCAGTGGACGAGATCGGTGCTCGTCGCGTGGCCCCATGACATGTTGCCCCAGTCGTTGCCAAGCGGATTGTATTGATAGAACAGGTGATAGCGGCCGTTGTCGTAGACGAGCCCGTTCGGGTCGTTCATCCAGTTGCGCTGCGGCGCGTAGTGGAGCGCGGGCCGCCATTGCGGCGTGCCGTGTTCGGCCGGCGCGTTGCAAGGCGCGGCAGCGGCCTGGGCACAGGCCACGCAGGCGAGCAGCAACCGGGCGATCCGGACGGAAAAGCGGAAAGACGTCGATATCATGCGGGGTCCCGTGCTCCGCTGTGCAAAGCGGGAAAGGAGGGCACAGCCGCGTTCAACGGCGGTGTGCGCAATGGATGGAAGAAAAAAGAGGAGGCGCGCACGCGACACGCGCGATACGCGCCTCCGTAACCCCGTGCCTTTACCAGCGTTCGTTATTGTTGGTTATCCTGATTTCACTGGCCGTTGCCGCCGTTGTGACCGGCACCGGTCGCGGGCAGGTTCGCCGGAATGTCGCCGTAGCCGCCGAGCCCGCCGCGTCCATAGGCGCGATCGACCGCCGTCGACGTTGCGTTGATGTTGACCTTCACCGTCGGCGCGAGCGTGCCGCCGCGACGCGCGCCGATCGCATCGATGAACGACTCGACGAGCCCGCCCGGCATCACGTAGTGCGAATACGACTGGAATTCGCGCGGGTTCTGGTTCGGATCCTGCGAATACGGTGCGCCGGCCGGTGCGGAGAAATCGGTCGGGTTGCCGAGCACCAGGCCGCTGCCGCCGTTCAGCGGCAGGAAGTCGCTGCGGATGCCGTTGCCGACGAAGCCGTACACGCCGTCCGGACCGTCGACGCCGGCCGCCATCGTCGTGCGGTGGCTGATCGTGAACAGGTAGTACTTGCCGTCCTTCAGGTAGATCTGCGGGCGCTCGGTCTGGTCGTCGACGCAGTTCGCCGACAGGAGCGGCGGCAGGAACTTCCACTCGGTCAATTGCGGGTTCGTCGCGATCGCCAGGCCGACATTGGCCTTTTGATACACTGCGCCCGAATTCATCACCGCGTTGAGGTCTTCCTTGTACGGATCGTTCGGCGCGTAGCCGAGGTCGGCTTCGGTGCAGGTGCGCGCGCCGCGCGGGCCGCCCGTGTTGCCCTCGAAGACCATGTAGGTCTTGCCCGGGTGCGCGGGATCGGTGAACACGAACGGGTCGCGGAACGAGAAGTAGGTGTTCTGCTGGCCGGTCTGGTAGTAGTTGCCGTCCGGCTGCAGCAGCGCCTTGTGATCGTCGAAGCCGCTGAACCAGACGTGCGTGTCGTCGGCGTGGATATGGCCGTCGGCGCGCGTGATGATCGCCTGCGGCGGCGTGATGTCGGCGCCGCCGGGTGCCGAGCGGTTGAACGACGTCGCGGTGTAGTAGAGGCTGACGTTGTCGCCGTGCGTGAGGCGCGCCGAGCCCGACCATTCGGCGTTGTTGGTCATCGGCGCGGTGCCGAACACCTTGACGCTGGCGCCGTCGGGGAACAGGTGGCCGCCCCAGGTCCAGCCGCCGTTCGCGGGGCGCTGCGACGCGGGGATGCCCGCGCGACGGTAGAAGAAGCCAATGCGCGCATGGACGTGACGGTCGTCGAACGTGTAGCCCGCATGCGGATCGGCGGTGAGCGAGAAGATCACCTCCCAGCCCTTGTAGCTGAGCTGGTTCGCGCGCAGGTCGGCCAGCGGCCACGTGTCCCACACCCACACGTTCGAATTGATCAGCGGGAAATCCTGCGGGATGTCCGGCATCGTCAGCGCCTGCGGCAGCGAGTTCTTGTCGGCGCCGGCGGTGTGCGACTGCGCGACGATCTGGCGGATGTCCGCCCGCGTCCAGCGCATCGTGAAGTTGCCTTCGGGATCGTAGGCCTGTTGCGTATGGGGCGTGGGCAGGGGCGCGCCCGTGCCGGCGGACTGCGCATGCGCGACGGACGCGAAGGCGGCGAGTGCGCCGCCAGCGAGGAACAAACGTTGGGCCGCCGTCGGGCGGAAAAAGGAAAAGTATGTCATCTCGTCGTCGTTTCCAGGGAAGGTGAAAGTGAACGGCTGAGTGGGCATCGATGTCCAAACCGGTTTGGATGCTATTTCAAACCGGTTTGGGCGTCAAAAGATAATTATTTGACGGTAATCGCTACCGAACGGAAACAATTGCCGCCCATTGGTATGCCGTGCGGCATAGGGAATGCGAGGAACGACGGTGAAGGTGAATCTGAAGGCGCTATCGGACGCGCTCGGGCTGTCGCGGACGACGGTCAGCCGCGCGCTGAACGGTTACGACGACGTCAGCGAGGCGACGCGCGAACGCGTGGCAAAGGCTGCCCGGGAAATGGGCTATGTGGCGGATCCGACCGCGCGTCGGCTGGCGACCGGGCGCGCGGACGTGATCGGGATCGTCTATCCGTTCGGCGCGGGCGATCTCGGCGATCCGCGTTTCGGCGAGGTCGTCGCGGGCATCACCGAGCGGCTCGCGGAACGCAATCTCGATTTCATCATCGCGTCGGCGCGACCGAACGCGGAACTGGACACCTATCGGCGCATCGTCGACGGCAAACTCGTCGATGGCCTGATCGTCGCGCGCACGCTGGTCGACGATCCGCGTATCGCGTACCTGCAAGAGAGCGCGTTTCCGTACGTGGCCTACGGCCGGACGCAGGTGGCCGAGCCGTATGCGTGGTTCGATTTCGACAACGAGGCAGGCGCGCGCGATGCGGTGCGTCGGCTGACGGCGTTCGGGCATCGGCGTATCGCGATGATCAGTGCGCCGCTGGCGCTGAATTTCGCCGCGCAGCGTCGTGCAGGCTATCTGTCGGCACTGCGCGAAGCCGGCATCGAGCCGGATCCGGCGCTGCTCGTCGAGTGCCCGTTTACGCACGACGGCGGGCTGCAGGCGGTGCGGGCGCTGCTCGCGCAGCCCGAGCGGCCGACGGCGCTGCTGGTCGACAACAATATCGCGGGCGGCGGCGCGTTTCGGGCGCTCGTGGACAGCGGGCTGCGCCTGGGCGAGGCCATGTCGCTGATCGTCTACGATGGCGTGCCGCCGGACATCGCGCATCCGCATCGCGTGACGGCGGTCGTGCAGCCGACCGGCCACGCGTCGGGGCGCGCGCTGGCGGAACTGATGCTGCGACTGCTGGGCGACGGCGTGCGCGAGCATCGTCTCGAGGCGCCGGCAATCGAGGCAGGCGACACGGACGGCCCGTTGCGCGGCTAGCCGGCGCGGTGGAAGGTGAGGGGCGCGAGCGGTAGCCGACGCTCGCGGATCGCGCTCCGCCGAAAAGGCCATGACGACGGCAGGGACGATTGTTCGTTTACTAGACGACCGGTCTAATCCGAGGCTATCATCCGTCTTCATGAATGCGACGACGTCCGCGGCGCACGCAACCAAGACGCGAAATTGCCATTTCGCGCTGCGATGCTGGCAGTGCAGCGAGACGCCGTCGTTTTATTTTGAAATGTTCTAGACGACTGGTCTAATAGGCGCATGCCGCATTCGGATACGCGGGTCGCACGTTGACGCGTCATAACGGACTAACCGACAGGCGTGCCGCGCCGGCCGGGTTGTCCGGTAGTGCGGCCCCGTTCCCGTCATCCATTTTCGAAGGAGTGTCCGATCATGAAGATTCTGGTTGTCCTGACCTCGCACGACACGCTCGGCGACACCGGCAAGAAGACCGGCTTCTGGCTCGAGGAACTGGCCGCGCCGTACTACACGTTCAAGGATGCGGGCGTCGAGCTGACGCTCGCGTCACCGAAGGGCGGCCAGCCGCCGCTCGACCCGAAAAGCAACGATCCGACGGCCCAGACCGACGCGACGCGCCGCTTCGAAGCCGATGCGGCGGTCAAGGCCGAACTCGCTTCGACGCGCAAGCTGGCCGACGTGTCCGTGGACGACTACGACGCCGTGTTCTACCCGGGCGGCCATGGCCCGCTGTGGGATCTGGCCGAGGATCTGCATTCGATCGGCCTGATCGAGCGCGCGCTGGCGGCCGGCAAGCCGGTCGCGGCGGTGTGCCACGCGCCGGGCGTGCTGCGTCACGTGAAGAACCCGCAGACCGGCGAATCGGTCGTGCGCGGCAAGCGCGCGACGGGCTTCACCAACAGCGAGGAAGCGGCCGTCGAACTGACCGAAGTCGTGCCGTTCCTCGTCGAGGACATGCTGAAGACCAACGGCGCGCAATTCGAGCGCAGCGCCGACTGGGCGCCGCATGTCGTGACCGACGGGCTGCTGATCACGGGGCAGAACCCCGCGTCGTCGGAGCCTGCGGCCGAGGCGCTGCTCGCGCAGCTCGGCCACCGTTAAGCGGAGCGCGCCGGCCGGGCCGGCGCCGTACCGTTTCCGTCGCCGGGCGCAGGCCGGCCCGTCGACGGCCTCATCGTTCCGTCGTGCACACCGCGCGACGCGTTCCCAGTCGTTTTGCAGAACCAAGCAAAGGAGTCGTGGATGTCTGCCCTGTTCGAACCGTTCAAACTCAAGGATGTCACGCTGCGCAACCGCATCGCGGTGCCGCCGATGTGCCAGTACGTCGCCGAGGATGGCGTCGTCAACGACTGGCATCACGTGCATCTGGCCGGCATCGCGCGTGGCGGCGCGGGCCTCGTGATCGCCGAGGCGACGGCCGTGTCGCCGGAAGGGCGCATCACGCCGGGCTGCGCGGGGTTGTGGAACGATGCGCAGGCCGAAGCGTTCGCGCCGTCGGTCGCGGCGATCAAGGCGGCCGGCGCGGTGCCCGGCATCCAGATCGCGCACGCGGGCCGCAAGGCGAGCGCGAACCGTCCATGGGAAGGCGACGACCATATCGCCGACGGCGATCCGCGCGGCTGGCAGACCATCGCGCCGTCGGCCGTCCCGTTCGGCGCGCATCTGCCGAAGACGCCGCGCGCGATGACGCGCGACGACATCGCGCGCGTGCAGGCCGACTTCGTTGCGTCGGCGAAGCGTGCGCGTGACCTGGGCTTCGAATGGCTCGAGCTGCACTTCGCGCACGGCTATCTCGGCCAGAGCTTCTTCTCGGTGCATGCGAACCAGCGCGACGACGAATACGGCGGTTCGGCCGAGAACCGCGGCCGCTTCCTCGTCGAGACGCTGGCGGCTGTCCGCAAGGTATGGCCCGAGCATCTGCCGCTGACCGCGCGCTTCGGCGTGATCGAATACGACGGCCGCGACGAAGAGACGCTCGCCGAGTCGATCGCGCTCACGCAGCGGCTGAAGCAGGAAGGGCTCGACATGCTGAGCGTGTCGGTCGGTTTCTCGACGCCAGACGCGCAGATTCCGTGGGGCCCGGCGTTCCTCGCGCCGATCGCCGAGCGCGTGCGCCGCGAGGCCGGGCTGCCGGTGTCGTCCGCGTGGGGGATCGACACGCCGCAACTGGCGAACCGCGTGGTGGCGGAAGAGCAGCTCGATCTCGTGATGGTCGGCCGCGCGCATCTGGCCGACCCGCACTGGCCGTACTACGCGGCCAAGCAGCTCGGCGTCGAGCGTCCGTCGTGGACGCTGCCCGCGCCGTACGCACACTGGCTCGAGCGTTACCGGACCGCCGACAAGGTGGCCTGAGCGGGCGGGGCGCCCGGGCGGCGCGCGCATGACATGCGCCGCCGATCCGGCGCCGATGGATAGAATGGCGGTTCGCGCAGGCCGGTTGCCTGCGCGAACCGCCATTTTTCTATTTCGACAGAGGTGCCATGGGCGCACATGTCCCGTCGTCTCCCGATCCTGCCGCACGGCCGCGCACGCAGCAGGTTTCCCGCGCCGTGCTGTATGCGGCGTTGCTGGTGATCGCGCTGTGGGTGATCCGCGATTTTCTTCCCGCCATCGCGTGGGCCTGCGTGATCGCCATTGCGATGTGGCCGATGCTGAAACGCTTCGAATCGCACCGGCTGTTCCGCAATCGCCCGACGCTCATCGCGCTCGTCATCACCGCGGCGATCTCGTTGCTGGTCGTGCTGCCGGTGGCCGTCGCCGCAACCCAGGCGATCGGGCAGGCGCATGACCTGCGCGAGTGGCTGCGCACGATCCAGGACAACGGCATCCCGGTGCCGGACGTGGTCGGCCGGCTGCCTTACGGCGCGGCGCAGGTCACCGAATGGTGGCAGGCCAACCTCGGCCATCCGCTGCATGCGGCCAGCGCGATGCACGGCGTCAACAGCGAGAAATTCCTCGCGTTCGGCCGGCAGTTCGGCACGAAGCTCGCGCACGCGCTGCTGGAATTCGGCTTCATGCTCGTCACGCTGTTCGTGATCCTGCGCGCCGGCCACAAGCTGTCGGGGGCGTTGCTGCAGGGCGCGCGGCGCGCGTTCGGGCGCAGCGGCGCGGAGCTGATCGAGCGGATGGTCGCGGCCGTGTTCGGCACGGTGACGGGGCTCGTCGTCGTCGGGCTCGGCGAGGGCGCGTTGCTCGGCATCGCGTATGCGCTGGCCGGCGTCCCGCATGCGGCGCTGCTCGGCCTCGTCACGGCGATCGCCGCGATGCTGCCGTTCTGCGCGCCCGTCGTGTTCTGCGGCGCGGCACTCTGGCTGTTCGTGCAGGGTGCGACCATGTGGGCCGTCGTGGTGGCCGTGCTCGGTTTCGTCGTCGTGTTCATCGCCGAACACTTCGTGCGGCCGGTATTGATCGGCAGCTCCGCACGGCTGCCGTTCCTGCTCGTGCTGTTCGGCATCCTCGGCGGCGCCGAGACGTTCGGCCTGATCGGGTTGTTCGTCGGCCCCGCGCTGATGACGGTGCTGACGATGCTGTGGGCCGAATGGATTGCATGACGATGCGTGCTGCCGAGGTTGCGGCATGACGCGGCGGTGCCGAGGCGCGTGCAAGCGTGTATCGGCCGCCGCGACGGGCGGCGATCCGGCTGGTGGCGAAGCCTGCAATGCAAGGATTCGGATAAAGATCTCTACATTTCTTTTCGATCCGGACCCAAAGGTCGAGTAGCATGGGGCTTTCGATCGCGCCGGCAGGGCGCAGCAGATTTCACCAAGCATGCGATTGATTACGATGTCCCGTCCCGCAGCGACGCTGTCCCTGGCCGCCGGCTGCCTGATGTTGCACGGTTGCGCGTGGTTCGACCCGTGGCTGCCGTTCTCGTATTCGCGCACGCCGCTTGCGCGGGCCGCGTCGCGGCATGGCGCGACGCGCGCCGATGTCGTCCGCGCTGCCGGCAATCCGCGCAGCGTATGGATGGTCCGCAACGGCAGCGGCGTCTGCTACAACTACTTCATCGAGCACGGCAACGATCACCGCGAGTACTTCGTCGTGTTCGACAAGGCCGGCGTCGTCACGCAACGCGGCTTCGATTCCTGCATGAACGCCGACCGCAAGGGCACGCTCCAGACGAGCAAGGCCGCGTCGCGCTAGCGCGGCGGCCATGCCCGCCCGTGGTCAAGCGATCGTGTCGACCACGCCGCCGTCCACCCGCAACGCGGCGCCCGTCGTCGCCGAAGCGAGCGGCGAGCACACGTAGACGACCAGGTTCGCGACTTCCTCGGGCGTCGCCGGCCGCTGGATGATCGAGCTCGAGCGATGGTTGCGCACGAAATCCACGGCCACGTCTTCGACGCTGCGGCCGGTTTCGTCGGCCGTTTCCTTCAGCAGCGCCCGCACGCCGTCCGACATCGTCGGCCCCGGCAGCACCGAGTTGACGGTCACGTGGGTGCCGGCCGCGAGCTTCGCGAGGCCGCGTGCGATCGACAGCTGCGCGGTTTTCGTGAAGCCGTAGTGAATCATGTCGACCGGGATGTTCAGGCCGGATTCCGACGAAATGAACACGATGCGCCCGGCATTGCGTTCGATCATCCCCTTCAGGTAATGCCGCGCGAGGCGCACGCCGGACATCACGTTGGTCTGGAAATAGTGCTCCCATTCGGCATCGTCGATGTCGAAGAACGCCTTCAGGCCGTAGATGCCCGCGTTGTTGACGAGGATGTCGGCCGCGGGCGTGTGCTGCGTGATGCGCGCGACGCCGGCCGCATCGGACAGGTCGGCCGCGATGCCGTCGAAGCCCGCATCGGGGACGGCGGCGCGCAGGTGCGTGAGCGCGGACTGCACCGACGCATCGCTGCGGCCGTTGACGACGACGCGCGCGCCGGCGCGCGCGAGCCCTTCGGCGATCGCGAGCCCGATACCGGCGGTGGAGGCGGTGACGACCGCGGTCTTGCCTTTCAGATCGATATGCATGTGCGTGACGGGAGAGGAATGAACGGGATCCGCCGCAGGTGTCGCGGCGGACGGAATTCAAAGCTTAGGCGAAACGGCGCGATCCGGCGTCGAAGCCGCGGTCCGGCGATCCGGTTGCGCGGCGCCGCACAGTCTTGTACGGTGAGCGTTCGCCGTCCGAACCGGGAGCCCGCCGCGTGAGCCGTACCACCAACCGATCCGTCGCACCGTCGCCGTTCTGGCGGGATGCCGCGCTGCCGTTCATCGAGGCGCGCACCGTCGACGACGGCCGCGCGATCTGCTACGCGAAGCACACGCACGACACGTTTTCGGTGGGCGCGATCGTCGGCGGCACGAGCACCTACGTGAACGGCGCGACGAACGAGCACGTCGGGCGCGGCGTGCTGGTGATCATCGATCCGGAGCAGGTGCATGCGTGCAATCCGTACGGCCCCGACGCATGGGCGTACCGGATGGTCTATGTCGACGTGCCGTGGCTCGCGCGCCTTCAGCATTCGCTGGGTCGCGATCCGAACAGCGATTTTCACGGCTTTTCGCCGAAGTTGACGGAGCGCCACGACCTGTTCGCGCAATTTGGCGGTTTCTACCGCACGCTCGTCGCGCCCGGCATCGATCCGCTCGGCAAGGAGAGCGCGGCGGTCGAGTTCTTCACGGCGCTGCACGGCGCGCTCGATCGCGAGCTGCCCGGCCCGCGCGCCGGGGACGACAACGCCAGGCTCGCGCGCGCGGCCGACTACATCGCCGCGCATTGCCGTGAAGGTGTCTCGCTCGATGCGATCTGCGCGGCGGCCGATCTGTCGCCGTCGTACCTGATCCGCGCATTCAACGCACGCTACGGGATGACGCCGCACGCGTTCCTGATCGACCGCCGCGTGCAGTACGGCCGCACCGAGCTGCGCCGCGGCCGGCCGATCGCCGACGTCGCGCTCGACGCGGGCTTTGCCGACCAGGCGCATTTCCAGCGCGCGTTCCGGCGGATCGCGGCGGCGACGCCCGGCCAGTACCGCAGCGCGACGAGCTGAACGGCCAGCGCTACACGTCGAGCAGGAAGAGTGCGCTGCCCGCGAGCAGCAGCGCCATCAGCCGGTTGAACACGCGCATGTGCCGCGCGTTCGCCAGCCGGTGCCGCAGCGACGCGCCTGCATACGACCAGCACGCGATCGACGCGAAACAGATCACCAGGTACAGCGCGGCGAACTGCCAGACCTGCGCGCGGTCGCCATCGGCCGCATACGCGCCCATCGCGGCGACGCATGCGAGCCACGCCTTCGGGTTCAGCCACTGCATCGCCGCGCCGGCCGCCGCCGACGGGCCGGCCACGTCCGGGTCGGCCGACAGCCGGCCGTCATCGAGCGCGAGCCGCAGCGCCATGTACAGCAGGAACGCAATCCCCGACCACTGCGTGACGGTCGTCAGCACCGGCCAGCGCGCGAGCGCCGCGTGCAGCCCGAGGCCGATCAGCAGGAACAGCGCGACGAAGCCGAGCGTCGCGCCGGCCGCATAGCGCAGGCTCGCGCCGAGGCCGTGGCGCGCGCCCGCACTGAGCGCGACGATGTTGACGGGACCGGGGGGGATCGACGAGGCGAGCGCGAACGCGGCCATCGAAACCAGCATGCTCATTGGATGTCTCCATGCGAAAGATCGAAAGTCGCATCGAGACTACGGGAGCCGCGCCGGCCCGTATTGAAGAAAACTGCCCTCGGCGGGCGGCCGCGCGGCGGCCGTCAGTGCAACGCGCGCGGCGCGTGCGCCGGCCGGGTCTCGCGCCTGTCGGCCGCGGGCAGCGGGCCGCCGGCGCAGGGTTGCGTCGAGACCGAGAAACCGAACGTATTGATGCCGCCCGAACATGCGACGAATACGCTGCCGCCGTGCATCTCGGCGACGGCCTTGACGATCGACAGCCCGAGCCCGTGGTTCTCCTTGCTGTTCGCGCGGGCTTCCTCGAGCCGGTAGAAGCGCTCGAACACGTGCGAGCGCCGGGCCGGGTCGATCGGCTCGCCGGGGTTCGCGACCGACATTTCGACGAGCGTGTCGCGGCGCACGATCGTCACGCTGACCGTCGCGCCGGGCGCCGAATGCTGGATCGCGTTGATCAGCAGATTCGTCATCGCGCGGCGGAACAGCGACGGATCGACGGCCGCGCGCGCATCGCCGTGCAACTCGGCGCGCAGTTGCGCCTCGTCGAGCGGGATTTCGAGGAAGTCGAGCATGCGCCGCACCTCGTCGGCGAGCGACACGTCCTTGAGGTCGGTCGCGCGTTCGCCACGGTCGCTGCGCGACAGGAACAGCATGTCGTTGATGATCACGCGCAGCCGCTCGAATTCCTCGAGGTTCGACTGCAGCGTCTGCTGCATCCGCTCGACCGTGCGGTCGCGGCTGGTCAGCGCGACCTGGGTCTGGCCGATCAGGATGCTGATCGGCGTGCGCAGCTCGTGCGCGACGTCCGCGTTGAAGGCCTCGAGCCGCGCGTAGGTTTGCTGGATGCGGTCGAGCGCACCGTTGAACGAGGTGGCGAGGTCGCGCAGCTCGGCCGGCAGCGCGTCGGTCTGCAGCCGCTGGCGGCGGTTCGTGAGGCTGATCGCCGATGCGTCCTGCGACAGCCGGTCGAGCGGCGCGAGCCCGAAGCGGGCCACCGCGCGGCTCAGCAGCAGCGTGATGATCGTCGCGATCGCGATCAGTCCGGCAAGCGTCCAGCCGAAGCGGCGCAGCATCCGCTGCGTGCGCTCGCACGAGCTGGCGACGATCAGCTTCAGCGTCGGCCGCTCGCCGTTGCCGGCCACCGTGACGGTCTTCGTCATCACGTCGTAGGTGCTGTGGTTCAGCGCGTATTGCTGGAACGCGCCGAACGGTGCGCCGACGGGCACGCCGTCGACGGGCTTGCCGAAGCGGAAGTCCGGATTCGTGCTGTCGACCTGGTAGCGGGTCGAGCCGTCGGGCGGTTCGAGGTCGGCGAGCTTTTCCTGCATGAGACGCCCGCGCATGGCCGTGGTCGCATGCGACACGATCATCTCGGCGACCTTGGTGCGCGTGTCGAGCGTCGCGCGCAGCTCGGCGAACAGCTGGCGCTCCATCATCACGAACAGTCCGCAGCCCACGAGCGTGAACACGAGCAGCGACACGATGCCGAACATCGCCGAGAGCCGCAGGACGATCGAGCGCTTCATGTCGGCCTCTCGGTGTCGCCGTCCTCGCGCGCCTCGAGCACGTAGCCCATCCCGCGGATCGTGTGCAGCAGCTTGTCCGTGAACGGGCCGTCGAGTTTCGCGCGCAGGCGCTTGATTGCCGTCTCGACGACGTTCGCGTTGCTGTCGAAGTTCACGTCCCACACGAGTTCGGCGATCGTCGTCTTCGACAGCACTTCGCCGCTGCGCCGCGCGAGCACGCCGAGCAGCTGGAATTCCTGCGCGGTCAGGTCGAGGCGCGTGCCGTCGCGGGTCGCGCGGCGGCCGATCAGGTCGACGCGCAGGTCGCCGATCGAGATCAGCGTCGATTCCTGCACGCGCGCGCGGCGCGTCAGCGCGCGCAGCCGTTCGATCAGCTCGAGGAACGAGAACGGCTTGGTCAGGTAATCGTCGGCGCCGCCGCGCAGCCCGCGCACGCGATCGTCGACGCGGTCGCGCGCGGTCAGCATGATGACGGGCGTCTGCTTCTGCGCGCGCAATGCACGCAGCACGCCGAAGCCGTCCAGCTTCGGCAGCATCACGTCGAGCACGACCACGTCGTAGTCGAACTCGACGGCTTTCCACGCGCCGTCCTCGCCGTCGAGCGCGGTGTCGACGACCCAGCCTTCCTCGGTCAGGCCGCTCTTCAGGTATTCAACGACTTTCGGTTCGTCTTCGACGATCAGGACTTTCATGTTCGAATCCGTTGTCCGGGTAATCCGGTTAAGGGCTCGGGTGCGCCGGCGCCGGGGCTGCGGTGGCGACCTCGGCCGGCGCAGGGCCGCCCGCGGCATGGCCGTCCCAGCCGCCGCCCAGCGCCTTCGCGAGAAACACGACGAGCGCCGCGCGCTGGCCCTGGATCTGCACGGCCTGGCGCTCGCTCGTCAACAACTGCTGCTCGGCCGTCAGCACGTCGATGAACGGCGTCAGGCCGCCCGCGTAGCGATCCTGCGCGAGCGACACGAGCTTGCGCGCGTCGTCCACGGCCGCGGCGGCCTGCTGCGCGGCGTCGGCGAGCACCGACAATCCCGTGACCGCATTCTGCACCTCCTGGAACGCGGTGAGCACCGTCTGCCGGTAGCTGGCCTGCGCGGCGACATAGCCGGCCTGCGCGAAATCGACGCCGGCCTTCAGCTTGCCGCCTTCGAACAGCGGCTGGCTGAGCGACCCGCCGACCGACCACAGCAACGACGGCACGGTGAACAGGCTGGCGAATCGCGTCGCGTCCCAGCCGATATCGGGCGACAGCATGATGCGCGGGAAATACGCGGCGCGCGCCACACCGATCTGTGCATTCGCGGCGGCCATTGCGCGCTCGGCCGACGCGACGTCGGGGCGCCGTTGCAGCACGTCGCTCGGCAGGCCGGTCGGCAGCGCCGGCGCGTTGATCGGCACGACGCGCGGCGCGATCGAGAAGGCGGGGGCCGGCGTGCCGACCAGCGTCGCGATCGCGGTTTCGACCTGCACGCGCTGCTGGAGCAGCAACTGCGCCTGCGTGCGCGTCGCGTCGAGCTGCGCGCGCTGCTGCAGCAGGTCGAGGCCCGACACCGCGCCGAGGTCGTGGCGCGCGCTCACGTAGTCGAGCGCCTTCTGCTGCAAGTCGATCGAGCGCTTGACGACGTCGATCTCGGTATCGAATTCGCGCAGCGCGAAATAGCTCGACGCGAGATCGGCGGTCAGCACCAGGCGCGCGTTCGCGAAATCGTCGCCGGCCTGCTCGGTGGTCGCCTGCGCCGATTCGACGCTGCGCCGCACGCGGCCGAACAGGTCGAGCTCGTAGCTGACGGCCGCGCCGACCTGGATGTCGTTCTGTACGGTGGACGTGCTTTGCGTCGCGTAGTTGGTCTGCGGCCGGTCGGCCGAGATCTTGAAGCGCTGGCCGCTCGCATTCAGGCCGACGGCCGGATACTGCGCCGAGGCGACCGACGCGAGCGTCGCCTTCGCCTGGTCGTAGCGCGCGGCGACGGCCTTCAGGTTCTGGTTGTTGCGCAGCGCCTCGGCTTCCAGCGCATCGAGCTGCGGATCGCCGAACGCGGTCCACCATGCCGGGTCGAGCGGCGCGCGGGCCGGCGCGGCCGGATGCCAGTATGAATCTGCCGGGTCGAGCCGCCACGCGGCCGGCGTGGCGACGTCGGGGCGCGTGTAATCGGGGCCGACCGTGCAGCCGGCGAGCGCGGCGGCGAGCGCAACGGCGGTCACGGAGACGGCGGCGGGCCGCCGGCGGAAGCACATCGCGATCACGACTTCGCCTCCGCGGCGCCGGAGGCCGGTTTCGCGGCCGGTGCCGAGACGATTACCTGGTCGCCGTTCGCGAGCGCATCGCTCGGGTTCGTGACGAGGCGGTCGTTCGGCGTGAGCGGGCCGTCGACTTCGAGCGTCTGCCCGATCGTGCGCACCACCGTGACCGATTTCAGGCGCACCTGGCCGTTCGCGTCGACGGTCGCGACCGTCGGGCCTTCGGCGCGGAACAGCAACGTATTGGCCGGCACCTGCAGGCGCCCGACCGGCGTCATCGGCAGCGTCGCCTGCACGTAGGCGCCCGGCAGCAGCCGCCCGTCCGGGTTCGGCAGCGTGATCTCGATCTGCAGCGAGCGCGTCGCGACGTCGATCGCCTCGGACGTGCGCGTGATCGTCCCGTCGAACGTGCGGCCCGGCAGCTCGGCCTGCGCGACGCTCACGTGCTGGCCGACCTTCACCTGCTGCGCGTACGCCTGCGGCACCTGGACGTAGAGACGCAGCTGGTCGGCCTGCACGACCGTGAACAGCGAGCGTCCGGCGTTGCCGGAGCTGACGAGATCGCCGACGTCGACGTTGCGCTGCGTGACGATCCCGTCGATCGGCGCGACGATCCGCTGGAAGCCTTTCAGCTCGGTGAGGCGGCGCATGTTCGCATCGGCCGCGGCGAGGTTCGCGGTGCCCTGGTTGAACGCGCCTTGCCGGTCGTCGAGTTCCTGCTGCGAGACGGCATCGCGCTGGCGCAACTGCTGCGCGCGGTCGAACGACGTCTTCGCGAGCGCGAGGGCCGCCTGCGCCTGCTGGCGCTGCGCGGTGGCCTGCGCGAGTTCCTGGTTCAGCTCGGGCGTGTCGAGCTCGGCGAGCAGTTGCCCCTGCTTCACGTGGGCGCCAATGTCGGCCTGCCAGCGCAGCACGTAGCCGCTCGCGCGGGCGTAGATCGGTGCCTCGACGAAGCCGCGCAGCGTGCCGGGCAGCGTCAGCTTGCCGCCGGTGGCCGCATCGACCGGGTGCACGACGGTCACGTACTGGCGCGTGTTCTGCTCGGCGACCGCGTCGAGTCGGTTGCGGTTCAGCACGTTGACGACGACCGTGCGTGCGGCGCCGGCGGCCAGCAGCACGCCGATCACGATCAGGACGATTTTCCCGCGTCGCGACACCGACGTGCGCGTCGGCAGGTGCATGCCGCGTTCGTCTACCTGGATGCCGACGGAGCTGTGATGTTTCTCTTCCATGAATTCAACCAAATCAACCGGGTAGTGGGACGAAAGTCAGTGTCCGGCCTGGCGCGCACGCCGGCGGGCCAGCCGCGCATGTACGCCGCCGAACACGAGCGGCACGAACAGCAAGGTCGACACGGTCGCGAACAGCAGCCCGCCGATCACCGCGCGGCCGAGCGGCGCATTCTGCTCGGCGCCTTCGCCGAGACCGAGCGCCATCGGCACCATCCCGATGATCATCGCGAGCGCCGTCATCAGCACCGGCCGGATCCGTGTCGCGCCGGCTTCCAGCGCGGCCGTGAGCGGCGGCGCGCCGGCCTCGAGACGCTGGCGCGCGAACGACACGACCAGAATACTGTTCGCGGTCGCGACGCCCACCGTCATGATCGCGCCCGTCAGCGCGGGCACGCTCAGGTGCGTGCCGGTGATGAACAGCATCCAGACGATGCCGGCGAGCGCGGCCGGCATCGCGCTGATGATGATCAGCGGGTCGAGCCACGACTGGAAATTGACGACGATCAGCAGGTAGACCAGCACGATCGCCATCGCGACGCCCGCGCCGAGGCCGATGTACGACGTGCGCATCGTCTCGATCTGGCCGCGCATCGTCAGCTCGGTGCCGCGCGGCAGCGTCGCGCGCGCGTCGGACACGATGCGGTCGATCTCGCCGGCAACCGCGCCGAGATCGCGGCCTTCGACGCTCACGTACACGTCGATTGCCGGACGGATGTTGTAGTGCGTGATCACGGCCGGATTCGCGGTGCTGCGCACCTGCACGAGGTTGCCGAGCAGTTGCAGCGGCATGCCGGTGCGGCCGCTTGCCGAGATCGGCGTGCCGAGCAGGTCGTCAACCGACGAGATGCTGTATTGCGGGGTCTGGATCTGCAGCGGGTACTGGACGCCGGTGCGCGGGTTGATCCAGAACGACGGCGTGGTCTGAGAACTGCCGGACAGCGAGATCAGCATGTTCTGCGCGACGTTCTGCGCGGAGAGGTTGAGCTGCTGCATGCGCGTACGGTCCATGTCGGCCAGCAGGGTCGGCTCGTCGTTGCGTTGCAGCACGTGCACGTCGACGGCGCCGGGGATTTGCCTGATCTTTTTCATCAGGCTGCTCGCGATAGTCATGTTACTCGCGAGATCGTTGCCGAGCACCTGCAGGTCGATCGCGGCCGGTTGGCCGAAGTTGAGGATCTGCGTGATGATGTCCGACGGCTGGAAGAAGAACTCCACGCCCGGGAAGCGCTCGGGCAGCACCGTGCGCAGCGCGTGAATGTAGTGCTGGGTCGCGCGGTGGCCGGGCTTCAGCGCGATCAGCAGCTCGCCGTCGAGCGTGCCGATCGTGCCGGCGTTGCTGTACGACAGGTTGATGCCGCTCACCGGCAGGCCGAGGTTGTCGACGATCGCGCCGAGCTCGTCGGGCGGCACGGTTTCGCGGATCACGCGTTCGACCTGGTCCGCGAGGCGCGCGGTTTCCTCGATCCGGTAGCCGGTCGGCGCACGCATGTGCAGCCGGATGTTGCCGGAATCGGCATTCGGGAAGAAGTCGCGGCCGAGCACGAACACGAGGCCCGTCGACAGCACGCAGAAGCCGAGGAAGCACATCGCGTAGAAGCGGCGGCGCACCAGCAGGATGCTGAGCAGCACGATGTACCACGCGCGCAGCCGCTCGAACGCATCGTTGAACGCGTGATGGATGCGCGCGAAGCGCGACGTCGAGTGGTCGGGGCCGGTGCTCGCCTGCTGCGGGCGGAACAGCAGCATCGCGAGCGTCGGCACCAGCGTGCGCGACAGCACGTACGACGCGAGCATCGCGAACACGACGGCTTCCGCGAGCGGCACGAACAGGAAGCGCGCGACGCCCGTCAGGAAGAACATCGGCACGAACACGATACAGATGCACAGCGTCGACACGAACGCGGGCACCGCGATCTCGCCGGCACCTTCGAGGATCGCGTCGTGCAGGTTCGTGCCGAGATGCAGGTGCCGCTCGATGTTCTCGATCGTCACCGTCGCATCGTCCACCAGGATCCCGACCGCGAGCGCGAGCCCGCCCAGCGTCATGATGTTGATGGTCTCGCCGAGCGCGGACAGCGCGATCAGCGACGTGAAGATCGACAGCGGGATCGAGATCGCGATGATCAGCGTGCTGCGCCAGTTGCCGAGGAACAGCAGGATCATCATCGCGGTCAGCACGGCGGCGATCAGCGCCTCGTGGATCACGCCCTGGACGGCCGCGTTGACGAACACCGACTGGTCGAACAGCGGCGTGATCGTGAGCCCCTCGGGCAGCGTCGGGATCACCTTCGGCAGCAGTGCCTTCAGGTCCGACACGACCTTGAGCGTCGACGCGTCGCCGCTTTTCAGGATCGAGATGAGCACGCCGCGCTGGCCGTTCTGGCGCACGACGTTGGTCTGCGGCGCGAAGCCGTCGCGCACCGATGCCACCTCGCGCAGGTAGGTCGTCGCGCCGTTGACGGTCTGGACCGGCAGGCTGCTGATGTCGGCGATGGTATCGGCCGACGCGTTCGTGTCGATCCGGTATTCGGTCTGGCCCATCTTCGCGGTGCCGGTCGGCAGCACGAGGTTCTGCGCGTTGACCGCGTTGACGATGTCGGCAGGCGTGAGCCCCTTCGCGAGCAGCGCCTGCGGGTCCAGGTCGATCGCGACCACGCGTGTGCGGCCGCCGTACGGGAACGGGATCTGCACGCCCGGCACCGTGATCAGCTGCGGACGCAGGAAGTTGAGCGCGATGTCGGCGAGCGACTGTTCGCTGAGTGTCTTGCTCGACAGCCCGAGCTGGATCACCGGGATGCTCGACGCGGAGTAGGTGATCACGAGCGGCGGCGTCGCGCCTTGCGGCATCTGCCGCACGATCGCCTGCGCGGACGAGACCGTCTGCGCGATCGCCGTCTGCACGTTCGCGCCCGGTTGCAGGAACACCTTCACGACCGCGATGCCGGGCAGCGATGTCGATTCGACGTGCTGGATGTTGTTGACGGTCGTCGTCAGGATCCGCTCATGCACGGACGTGATGCGGTTCGTCATCTCGGTCGCGGAGAAGCCGCTGTAATTCCAGATGACGCTGATCACGGGAATGTTGATCGCGGGCAGCACGTCGACCGGCGTGCGCATCAGCGCAAGCGGGGTGGCCAGCACGATCATGATGGCCATCACGATGAACGTGTAGGGGCGCTTGAGCGCGAGATTGACGATCCACATGGAGGCAGCGGGACAGGCGGTGATCAGGCGTGGGTAAATGGAACCCGAATGATAGGCGTCGGCGTGGAACGGGTTACTGTCGCGAAACTGGCGGAATTGTCAGGTTGGGGCGCGGCGGCCGATTGCCGAATCAGCAGAGGAAACGCCGCGCGGCGTGACGACCGGAACACGGCCGCCATGCTGGACGTGTGAGCTGCGTCGACGGCGATTCCGTTCATCGGCCCGCGCTCAGATCTGCTCGATTCCGACGCGCGCAAGCGCACCGAGATCGACGACGTCGATCTGGTTGTACGCGAGCCGCAGCGCGCCGAGCTTCTCGAGCTGCTGCAGCGCCTGGTTGATTCGCTGCCGCGATACGCCGACGAGCATGCCCAGTTCCTCCTGCGAGATCGACAGCGACGGGCCGGTGTCCGGGTACAGGTCGGGGTTGAAAAGCTGCGCGAGCGCCTGCGCGACGCGTGCGTCGACATCCAGCAGACGGCTGTTCTGGATTGACGCGATGAATTCGCCCATCCGGTTGTTCAACTGGTGGATCACGAAGCGCGTGAACGGCAGGCTCGTATCGAGCAGCGCGTGGAACGTGTCGACCGGCACGAACAGCACGGTCGAGCGCTGGATCGCGACGACCTCGTACTTGCGCAGCTCGCGCTTGATCACGCTGCCTTCGCCGAACCAGCCGCCCGACGGCACACCGGAGAACGTGCAGCCGCGCCCAGATGCATTGAAGATCGCGAGCTTCAGCAGCCCGCGGTGCACGCCGATCCAGTATTCGGACGGCGCGAGCCGATGCGCGATCACGTCGCCGGCTTCGCACTGCTCGACGCGCGACTGCGCGAGCACGAGCGCCTGGTGCTCGGGCGCGAGCGTGCGGAACCATGCGCACTGGCCGAACAGCGTGGCCAGCGCCGGCAGCGGGCCATGTTCGGGCAGGGCGTCGGCCGGGTCGGCGGGCGCGTCGGGCGGTGCGGCGAGTGGGTCGTGCATGGGTGCGGGTTTGCGAGGATAGGGATAACGCGCGGTGCTTGAAAGGCACTCTGTCGTTTCGATGACAGACGGCTCACAATAGCGCCCGTTAGGCTGTCGGCAATTGAACCACATCAAAACGATCCGGGGTGGATGCGCCCCGGTCGACAGGACAAGGGAGACAGGATCATGACGCAGATGTTCGAGGCCGGACTCGGCCGCCGCGACGCCAATTACGTGCCGCTCACCCCGATCGACTTCCTGGTCAGGACGGCCGAAGTCTACGGCGAGCGCCTTGCGATCGTGCACGGCGATGTGCGGCGCACCTGGGGCGAGACCTACACGCGCGCGAAGCAACTGGCGAGCGCGCTCGCGCGCCTTGGTATCGAACGTGGCGACACGGTGGCGGCGATGCTGCCGAACATCCCGGCGATGGTCGAGGCGCACTTCGGCGTGCCGATGGCCGGCGCGGTGCTGAACACGATCAACACGCGGCTCGACGTGTCGTCGGTGCTGTTCATGTTGCGCCATGGCGAGGCGAAGGTGCTGATCGTCGATACCGAATACGCGGAATTCGCGCATCGCGCGGCGCTCGAGGTGCCGGGCCTGAAGATCGTCAGCGTCGCCGACGCGATGCCGGCCGACCCCGCGCGCTTCGCGGGCGCGACCGACTATGAGGCGCTCATCGCAAGCGGCGACGCCGACTATGCGTGGACCCCGCCCGCCGACGAATGGGACGCGATCGCGCTGAACTACACGTCCGGCACGACCGGCGACCCGAAGGGCGTCGTCTACCACCATCGCGGCGCGTATCTCGCGGCGATCAGCAACCTCCTCGAATGGGACATGCCGAAGCACGCCGTCTACCTGTGGACGCTGCCGATGTTCCATTGCAACGGCTGGTGCTTCCCGTGGGCCGTCGCGGCGCGCGCGGGCGTGAACGTCTGCCTGCGCAAGTTCGACGCGAAGACGGTGTTCGACCTGATCCGCCGCGAACGCATCACGCACTACTGCGGCGCGCCGATCGTGCAGAGCGCGATCGCGAACGCGCCGGCCGAGTTCCGCGAAGGCATCGATCACACGGTGCACGCGATGGTCGCGGGCGCGGCGCCGGCCCCGGCCGTGATCGCGAAGATGAAGGAAATCGGCTTCGACCTGCTGCACGTGTACGGGCTGACCGAGGTGTATGGCCCGGCGACCGTGTGCGCGAAGCAGTCGCACTGGGAGGAACTGAGCGACGAGGATCGCGCGCGGCTCAATGCGCGCCAGGGCGTGCGCTATCACCTGGAGGCAGGCGCGACGGTGCTCGATCCCGACACGATGGCGCCGGTGCCGGCCGACGGCGAGACGCTCGGCGAGATCATGTTCCGCGGCAACATCTGCATGAAGGGCTACCTGAAGAACCCGAAGGCGACCGACGAGGCGTTCCACGGCGGCTGGTTCCATACCGGCGATCTCGCGGTGCTGATGCCGGACGGCTATATCCGGATCAAGGATCGCAAGAAGGACATCATCATCTCGGGCGGCGAGAACATCTCGAGCATCGAGGTCGAGGATGCGCTGTACCGCCATCCGGCGGTGGCGGTCGCGGCCGTCGTCGCGATGCCCGACCCGAAATGGGGCGAGGTGCCGTGTGCGTTCGTCGAGCTGCGCGAAGGCGCGAGCGCGACCGAGGAAGAGATCGTCGCGCATTGCAAGGCGCTGCTTGCGGGCTTCAAGGTGCCGAAGGCCGTGCGGTTCGGCGAACTGCCGAAGACATCGACCGGCAAGATCCAGAAATTCCAGCTGCGCAATGCGGTGGGATCGGACAAGGCGATCGATCTGGCGGGCGGCGACGTGCCGGGCAAGAAGACGCAGTAAGCCGCCGCGCTCGCTGCGCCGGCGGTTGCACGTCGTCGATCCGGCGGCCGTGCCGCCGGGCCTCCATCGGTCAGGCACGGATCGCCATCTTCGCGGGCAGTGCCGATACGTCCGGCTGTTCGTCGAGATGCCACAGCCAGTCGATCGCGTCACGCGTTTGCGCGGGCGTCCAGTAGGGCCGAACGCACTTGGTGAACTTGGTTTCGAAATCCGCGCGCGTCATCGGGTGATGCGGAAAGCCCGGCAGGTCGTCGACTTCCCGCATGAACCTGCGGCCGTCGTCGGTCACGGCGGTCACGCGGTTCGGCGCGTACTGCGGATAGCGCGCCGTCAACTCGGGGGCTTCGACGACCGTGATCCGTTCGATCAGCGCGTGCAGTTTCGGATCGCGCAACGCCGCCGGGCTATAGCTGGCGGTCGTGATGTCGCCGTCGAGCATGGCGCGCGCGACGATGTAGGGCAGGCTGTGATCGGCTGTCTCGCTGGTCTCGGGCGCCCATTTCTGCCGGTCCTTGCCCGCGGTGACGTAGCCGACCCGCGTCGTCGCGATCTCGATGCTGCGGATCCGCCCGAGGTCGCCGACTTGCGCGGCGACGTCGATCGCCGCCGGAATCGACGTCTGCGTGAGTCCTTGCGCCGGGTAGAACTTCACGATGCAGTCGTTGATGCGGAAACGCCCGCCGCGCCCGCCGAACTGCGCCAGGTCGATGTCGAATGCCCCCGAGATCTGCCGGAAGAAGCCGGCATTGCCCTCGAAGATCGGTGACGGGCCGGTCAATCCCTCGCGTGCCAGGCGCGTCGCGAAGATTGCGTTGCGCGCGGCGTCCGCATCGGCCAGCGCCTTCCAGTTCGACAGCTCCTGGATGCGCGTCTGGTTGAGAGCCATGTGCCCGTTGATCGCAAGATTCACGGCCTGCACGAGCTGCGGCCGGGTCAGGGCCATCAGCCGGCCGGTCGCGAGCGCGACGGCAGGCAGGCTGTAGCACGTGTGGTCCCAGCCGCGCGGGCTGATCGCGACCGCGTCCATCAACCGGCAATTGATCTCGTAGGCCAGTGCGATCGCGAGGATCAGGTCGCGGCCGCTGCCGCGCTGTGCTTCGGCCACGGCCAGGCACGGCGCGACGTTGTCGCTCGGGTGGCCGGTTTCCTTGCCCGCGTACGCATCGTTGAGATCGAAGTAGCGGAGCGCGGCGCCGTTGGCGAAGGCGGCGAGATCGGGCGTCGTGCGTTGCGTGGTGCCGAGCAGCGTCGACGAGCCGCCGCCCGTTGCGAGTGCAACCTGCCGGGCGATGCGCACCGGTGCTTCGTCGTGGGCGGCGATCGCGCAGCCGAGCGCGTCGATGAAATGCGCCTTGACGGTTTCGACTGTGGCCGGGTCGAGATCCTCGTAACGGAGCGATGCGGCGTAGTCTGCGAGCCGATGGGCGAGGGTGTCGGGCGATGCGAGCGTCTGCGCATACGCACGCAACGGCAACGCACCCGCGACGGCGGCGCTGGTCAGGGTGGACAGGAAGTGGCGTCGGTTCATGTTCTGGAGCATCGGGAAGGAGTGGTCGGAAAACGTGCGGACGGAAGTCGGGCGGCGTGCTAGAACAGCTTGCGCATGCCGACGGCGATGCCGAGCGAACTGCTGCGGTTGCTGGCGAGCGAATAGTTGAGGAAGCGGTAGTTGTAGTTGTCGAAATCGAGCGCGGCGCGCCATGCGTAGCCGCTGGTCAGATAGAGCGTGGTCGCTTTCGACAGCGCGTAGTTGAATTGCACCGTGATCTGCTTCGGGTTCTCGGGATCGGGGGCCGGCTGGCCGGCCGCGGGATTCTGCTTGCCGATGTCCTCGTAGTAGAACGCGCCGATCACCTGCAGCGCGGGCGAGACCTGGTAGCGCGTGCCGAGCCAGTAGAAGTTGAAGCGGGCGACCACGCCCGGCGTCGTCACATTGCCGTTCGCATGGGTGAAGCCCGCGATCAGTTGCGCCGCACCCACCGTGTAGATCGCGGAGGCCGCGTAACGCCGGAAATGGGTAATGTCGGCGGGCTGCGTGCCGTTGACGTTGTCGTAGGCGGCGGCCACCGACAGCGCCGCCCCCGTGTATTCGAAGCCGATCCCCGAGGCCGCGCCGCTGCGAAACGATCCCGGCGTGCCGCCGAACGCGTAGTGCGCCTGGATCGCGACCGGCCCGAAGGTCACGCGGTATTTCGCCATGTTGTTCTCGCGAAAGTTCACGCCGACGATCGCGCCGGCGGGCTCGTAGATCGTCGAGTACGCGATGGTCGGCGAATAGTGTTCCATCACGTCGAACAGCGTCGTGTACTGGCGGCCGAGGCGCAGCGTGCCCCATCGGTCGTTTTGCAGCCCGACCCACGCGGAACGGTCGAAACCGCCGGAATTGGTGCCGTTGTTGAGGTTGATCCCGCTTTCCAGCCGGAACACGGCCTGCCAGCCGCCGCCGAGCGCTTCGGCGCCCTTGATGCCCCAGCGGGAGCCGCTTTTGCCGCCCGAACCCATCCGCACGAGCGACCCGGAGCCGCCCGGCGTGGCGGCGTTCTGGTGCGTGAGGGTCTCGAGGTAGATGTCGGCGACGCCGTACAGCGTCAGGCTGCCCTGTGCACTCGCGGTGGCGGAGGCCACCCCGAGGCCGCACAAGGCGAACAGCTTCTTCTTCATTGTTGTCTCCTGTTTTTTGATGTTGTTGTGTCAGTCATGTGAATCGATGGAGCGGCCGGCGTGCGAGACGCGGCGCGCCGGCCGGGGCTGTGACGGGCGTCGCCGTGTGGCAGCCAGCGATGCACGTTCGCCGGCACGTCGCATGCGTGATCGGGCGCTAGCGGGGCGCCGCCTGCGCGCGGACCGACTGCGCCTGGTGCCGCGCGAGCACACGCCGTGCGCGCTCGACTGCCGGCGCGTCGATCATCTTTCCGCCGACGCGCAGCGCGCCGAATCCATCCGTGCACGCGGCTTCGTACGCGTCGATCAGCGTCTGCGCGGCCTGGATCTCGTCGTCCGTCGGCGCGAATGCGCGGTTCAGGATCGGTACCTGCGCGGGGTGGATGCAGGTGGCGCCGGCGAATCCCATTACCTTCGAGCGTTGCGCCATGCGGGCGAATGCATCGAGATCGTCGAGCGAGTCGGGCGTGCCGGCGAGACCGAGCGGCAGCACGCCGGCCGCACGCGCGGCGATGACGAGCAACTGCTTGGGCACGTTCAGCACGTCCGCGCTCGCGTCGCTTTCGCAGTGCAGCGCGAAATCGCCGCCGCCGAGCATCAGCGCTGCGACGCGAGGCGACGCGCGGGCGATCCGCGCTCTCGCCTCGAACGCGCCCGGCGTCTCGATCATCGAGATCACGCGGATCGCGCCGCGCGCGACGCCGTGTTCGTCCTCCAGTTCGTCGAGCAGCGCGTCGATCGCTTCGAGGTGCGACGCGCCGAGAACCTTCGGGATCGCGACGCCGCTGGCTCCGGCGGCAACCGCCGCACGCAAGTCGAGCGCCAGCCATTGCAGCGAGCCGTTGACCCGGACCAGCACGTCGCTGCCCGCGGCCTTCAGGCGCGGTACGGCCGCCGCCAGCGCATCGCGCGCAAGCGCCTTGCGGTCCGCCGGCACGCTGTCTTCGAGGTCGAGCAGCAACGCGTCGGCGCCGCATGTCGCGGCCTTGTCGACGAAGCGCGGGACGTGGGCCGGCACGTACAGCAGCGAGCGCCAGCCGGGTGCGTGGAAATTGAGGTTTTTCATGGCGATCCGATAAAATGAAAGTCACTTTCATTTTTGTGCGGATCTTGGCGGTTCGTCAATATCGAGGTTTACCCGGCAAAACAAAGGGAATTCCAGGAGCGGGAGATCTCGATCGATTTCATTCCCTGTTGACAGGATGATCCTGTTCCATAAAAATGAAAGTCACTTTTGTTTTTGTGCGAACGCGCCCCGGTGCCGTCCAGCCCGGTTTTTCTTGACGAGGTAGGTATGAATGCTCAGGCAGATGGCGGCGTTTCGGCCGTCAATCGCGCGTTGTCGGCGCTGCTGGCGTTCGGCGATGCGCCGAACGGATTGATGCTCGCGCAGGTCAGCGAGGCGACGGGGCTCAACATGAGCACGTTGCTGCGCCTGTTCGAATCGCTCGAGATGTTCCAGTTCGTCAAGCGGATGCCCGACGGCCGCTATGTGCTCGGGCCGGCCACGTTCCATCTCGGCATGATGTATCGCGAGTCGTTCCAGCTGCGCGAGCACGCGGTGCCGTTACTCACGCGGCTATCGGAGGAAACCGCCGAAACCTCGGCGTTCTACGTGCGCGACGGCGACGAGCGCGTCTGCCTGTTCCGCGCGTATGCACAGCGTGCCGTCCACACCAACGTGCGTGAAGGCGACCGTTTCCCGCTCGAGGCCGGGGCGGCCGGCAGGATCCTGCTCGCGTTTTCGGGCACGCGTGGCGGCGATTACGACAAGGTCGCCGAGCAGGGCTACGCGGTGTCGATTGCGGAACGCGACCCGGAGAGTGCAGCGATCGCCTGTCCGGTATTCGGCGTGGGCCGTTCGCTCGCCGGCGCGATTTCGCTGGGCGTGCCGCGCTATCGCTTCAACAAGAAGGTGCTCGCCGATTACCTGCCGCGCGTGCAGGCCGCGGCGAACGAACTGACCCATACGCTGGGCGGCGATCTGCCGGTGTCGGGCAGCGTGCCCGCGGCAATCGGCCCGCAGGGCGAACTGCAGGATTAATCCATCAGGAGAATCGCAATGTCGGAACCCTCGGCGCAAGCCGGAATCGAAAGCGCCAGTCACGCGGGCCGTATCGGCCCGCTCCACGGCCGCCGGTTCGACACGGACGCTGCCGGCCCGTTGTCGGGCGTGCGCGTGGTCGACCTGTCGCGGCTGATGGCCGGCAACATGCTGAGCGTGCAGCTCGCGGATTTCGGGGCGGACGTCATCAAGGTCGAGCCGGAGCAGGGCGATACGCTGCGCGCGGTCGGCGCGGGCGGCATCAGTACGAACTGGAAGGTGTACGGGCGCAACAAGCGCAGCGTGTGCGTCGATCTGCGCACGCCCGAAGGCATCGACATCGTGCTGGCGCTGGTGCGCGATGCCGACGTGTTCATCGAGAGCTTCAAGCCCGGCGTGCTCGAGCAGATGGGGCTCGGCCCGGACGTGCTGCTGGCGGTCCGCCCGAAGCTCGTGATCGCCCGCATTTCCGGGTGGGGGCAGACGGGGCCGTACCGCCACAAGCCAGGCTTCGGCACACTCGCGGAAGGTTACTCGGGCTTCGCGGCGATCAACGGCTTCGCCGACCGCGAACCGGTGCTGCCGCCGATGTTTCTCGGCGACATGACGGCCGGCCTGTCGGGTGCCATCGCCGTGATGGTCGGATTGTGGGCGCGCGACGCGAACGACGCGCCGGGCCAGGTGATCGACGTCTCGTTGTTCGAGCCGCTGCTGTCGATCCTCGGGCCGTCCGCGGCGAACTATGCGATGACCGGCAAGGTCAAGCCGCGCACGGGCAGCCGCTCCACGAACACCGCGCCGCGCAACGCCTATCGCACGCGCGACGACCGGTGGCTGTGCCTGTCGAGCTCCACGCAGACCATGGCGGAGCGCCTGTTTTGCGCGATCGGGCGGCCCGATCTCGTGGACGATCCGCGCTATCGCACCAACGTGCTGCGCGTGCAGCATGCGCAGCAACTCGACGAGATCGTCGGTGGCTTCATCGCGGCGCGCGATCTGGCCGACAACCTCTCGTTCTTCGAGGAGGCGGGCGTCACGGCCGGCCCGATCCATGATATTAGCCAAGTTGTTCAGGATCACTACGTGATAGAACGCGAGGCGCTGGTGAGCGTGCCGGACGAAGACGTCGGCACGCTGCCGATGCACAACATCGCGCCGCGCTTCTCGCATACGCCAGGCACGTTCCGGCGTCCGGCGCCTCGGCTTGGCGAAAACAATCGCGAGATCCTCGTGCCGTTGCTGGGCGAGCGCGAGTTCGCACGCCTCGCCGAACGCGGGGTGATCTGTCACGGATGACGACGGACGGGCACGCACATCGGCGGCCCGCGACATAAACAAATTCAGGAGACCTTCGATATGAACCCGCGCTGGAACCACCGGCCGCCCGGCTCGAACTGGGGCGATTTTGGCGACGACGACCAGAAAGGGCGCCTCAACTGGCTCACGCCGCAGAAGACACTGGAGGGCGTGCGCGAGGTACGAGAGGGCCACGTGTTTTCGCTCAGCCTGCCGCTCGACGTGCCGCATGGCGGCGGGCTCAACGCGCGGCGGCGGCCGCCCGCGATCATGCCCGCGCTGCTGCACGACAAACCCTACTTCGGTTATCGCGCGGACGAGCAGGTCGCGCATGCCACGGACGTCGTATGCGACGACGCGTTCTGCCTGCATTCGCAGTTCTCGACCCAATGGGATGCGCTGTCGCACGTCGGCGGCCTGTTCGACGCGGATGGCGATGGCGACGCGGAAGCCGTGTTCTACAACGGCTTCCGGATGGGCGAGCACGTGCGGGTACCCGAGGCCGGCGCGCAGGTGGGCGGCGCTCGCGCGCTCGGCATCGAGCACATGGCGGCGAGCGGCGTGCAGGGGCGCGGCGTGATGATCGACCTGCGGCATCATTTCGGCGATGCGCGTCGCAAGGTCGGGTATGACGATCTCATGGCGGTGATGCGGGCCGACGACGTCGTCGTCGAGCGCGGCGACATCGTCTGCCTGCATACCGGCTTCGCCGACCTGCTGCTCGACGCCGAGGTGCCGGGTCGCGCGCTCGACGTGCACACCGCGTGCTGCGTGCTCGACGGTGACGATCCCCGCTTGCTCGAATGGATCGACGTGTCCGGGCTCGCCGCGCTGGTCGCGGACAACCACGCGGTCGAAGAGCGTCCGCGGTCGCCCCTGCCGCGTGCAGAACGCGGGCCGCTGATGCCGCTGCACGCGCTGTGCCTCTTCAAGCTCGGCATCCATCTCGGCGAGCTGTGGCACCTCACGCCGCTCGCGCGCTGGCTGCGCGAACACGGGCGCAATCGCTTCCTGCTGACGGCGCCGCCGCTGCACCTGCGCGGACTCGTCGGTTCGCCGGTCAATCCGGTCGCGACCGTCTGAACGCGACGCGACACCCCGCATTCCTATCCGGAGACACCAGCATGTCCAACTCAACCGCGCTTGCCGTGACGGCGCGCATCGACCGTCTGCCGTCGACGGCCAGCATCTGGCGCCTCGTGCTGATGCTGAGCGTCGGCGGCTTCTTCGAGGTCTACGACCTGTTCCAGATGACGTACCTGCCGGCCGGCCTCGTCAGCGACGGGATTTTTCACGTCGGCGCGAAGGGGATGTTGGGCCTGTCCGACCAGGCAACGCTCGGTGCGGCGACGTTCATCGGCCTGTTCATCGGCGAAATCGGCGTGGCGCGGCTGGCCGATCGGTGCGGGCGGCGCGCGGTCTTCACCGGCTCGCTCCTGCTCTATACGCTCGCCAGTCTTGCGATGTGCGTGCAGCAGACGGCGGTCGGCATCCATCTGTGCCGGCTGGTCGCGGGCATCGGCGTGGGCGCCGAACTGATTACCATCGGCGCATACCTCACGGAACTCGTGCCGAAAGGCATGCGCGGCCGCGCGTTCGCGGTGTGTTTCGCGATC
Organism: Burkholderia lata; assembly: GCF_902499025.1. Lineage (GTDB taxonomy): Bacteria > Pseudomonadota > Gammaproteobacteria > Burkholderiales > Burkholderiaceae > Burkholderia > Burkholderia lata_C. The sequence goes on from NZ_CABVPW010000004.1 coordinate 141,789, forward strand.
GGCTATCTCGCGATGCCGGTGCTTGCGCTCGCGTCCTGGCTGCTGATCCCGCGTGCGCCGCTTGGCATCTCGGGTTGGCGGTGGGTGATTCTCATGGGCGGCAGCGGCGCAGTGATCGTCTGGTGGCTGCAATCGCGGATTCCGGAATCGCCGCGCTGGCTCGCGATGCGCGGCCGCGTGGACGAAGCCGAAGCGGTGCTCGGAAAGATCGAGGCGCGAGTCGTGCGCGAGCATGGCGGGCCGCTGCCGGAAGTGCCGCTCGTCGCGGCGGGCGAAGCGCAAGCCGTGCGCGCGGTGTCGATGTGGGATGAAGGTCTGCGCGGCCGGACGCTGATGCTGATCGCGTTCAACGCGTGCCTGAGCGTCGGCTTCTTCGGGTTCAGCCAGTGGCTGCCGAGCCTGCTGGCCGCGCGGGGGACGCCCGTGACGCAAAGCCTGCTCTATGCGTTCCTGATCGCGTTTGCGTATCCGCTCTCGCCGTTCGCGGCCGGGCTGTTCTCCGATCGCGTCGAGCGCAAGTGGCTGATCGTGGCGACCGCGTTCGGTGTCGCGTTGTTCGGGACGGCATTCGCGATGTCGTCGTCGGCCCTTGCGGTGATCCTGTTCGGGATCCTGATCACCTTTTGCAACACGACGCTCGCGAGCAATGCGACCGCCTATCAGGCCGAAGTCTTCCCGACCGCCATCCGCAGCCGCGCGCTGGGGTTCGTCCACTCGTTCGGCCGGCTGACGGGCGTGGCGAGCAGCTACCTGATCGCGTTCATCCTCGCGCATCTCGGCGTGCCGGCGGTGTTCGTGCTGATCGGCGCAAGCATGCTGGTCGTGATGCTGTCGATCGGGCTGTTTGGTCCGCGCACCAATGGCCGCTCGCTCGACGAGATCGCGGCGCCGGAGGCTGCACGGCAAGGCGCAGCAGAGTCGGGGGAGGCGGGCCGGTATCGCGGCCCGGCGGTACGCGTGCGGCAGCGGTAGCCCGGGCGCGCCGGCCTTCGCGTGCCGCGTGCCGGATTCAGCGGCGACGCGTCAACCCGTAATGAGCCAAGCGATCACGAGATACCGCGCGACCTTTGCGACGGTCACGATCGCGAGGAACGACGGCAGCGGGTCGCGCAGCACCCCGGCGATCATCGTCAGCGGATCGCCGATCACGGGGGCCCAGCTCAGCAGCAGCGACCAGCGGCCGTAGCGCGCATACCAGCGTTCGGCGCGCGCGAGCGCGGCGGGCTTGACGGGAAACCAGCGGCGCTCGCGGAAGTGCTCGATGCCGCGCCCGAGCGCCCAGTTGATCACGGAGCCGGCGACGTTGCCGATGCTCGCGACGAGCACCAGCGCCCACACGGGTTCGCGCCCGGCGAGCAGCAGGCCGGCGAGCACGGCTTCGGACTGGAGCGGGAACAGGGTCGCGGCGACCATCGACACGGCGAACAGGCCGCCGTAAGTGAGCAATTCGGACATCGCGCGATTGTACCGGGCGCGCGCCGGCCGCCCTGGGGCACCGGGTCACACGGTCATGCGGTCAAACATTCATGCAGCGTCGGCCGTCCCGAACAGCAGGTGCGAGATCACCGACTTGTCGACGGGTTCGTCGTTGAGCGTGCTGGCCAGCAGTTCGCCCGCGAGTTGCTGGGGCGAGAACACCATGTCGGGCTTCAGCAGGCGCAGCCGTTCGAGGTTGCGCTGCTGGTTCACGAGCGCGACCGTGCGCACCGACGGCGCGATCTCGCGGATCGCGAGGATGATGAACGCGTTCTCGGCGTCGTCGGAGCGCAGCGCGAGCACCGCACGCGCGGTCGCCGCGCCGGCGCTTTCCAGCACCGCGTGGTCGGTCGCATCGCCGACGATCAGGTCGGTCGTCGCAGGATAGTTGTGCTCGACGCCGGCCGGCACGACGACGGTCACCGCGTAGCCGCGCTTGCGCAGCCCGTCGTGCACGGCATGCGCGACGGGTGTCGCGCCGACGATCAGGTAATGATGCTTGCGGATCACGTTCGAAATGCCTCCCTTGACGATCCGTTTCAGATTGCCGCCGATCACGGGGCCGACGACCGCGCTGATCGACGTCGCGAACACCGTGATGCCGAGCACGATCACCGACGCGGTGAACAGGCGCGCGGTCGGCGCGTGCGGAACGATGTCGCCGTAGCCCACCGTCGACATCGACACGATCGAGAAATAGACGGCCGTGGCGAGATCGTGGACGGGCGGCGTGAATTCGTCGCCGAGATACAGCACGCCGAAGGTCGCGTAGATCAGCAGCGACACGATGCTCAGCAACGCGAACAGGCTGCTCGCGGCGACGCTCGCGCGGTCGAAGTGCCGCCAGTAGTACAGCAGCGCGACGGCCAGCACGGCCGTGTAGACGAACACCGCGTGGCTGCGATAGCCGCCGAGCACGCTGATCGCGGCGGCCGCGACCAGCAGCAGGATCGACAGCACCCACGCGACGCGGGCGCGCAGCACGATGCCGACGGCCATCGTCGCAAGGCCGGCCGCGACGACCACTTGCGGCAACACGACGAGCCCGGCGTTGCCGACGAGGTTCAGCGCATCGGCGAGCCACGCGCGATGCACGCCGAGCCTTGCATGTTCGACGACGGGGCGCAGCACCATGAGCGCATCGAGCGCGAGGAGGAGAGCGAGGTACCAATGCAGGCCGATCGGCGCGAACAGGCGCCGCAGGCGGGTAGTGTGGGGCTTCATCCAGTGGCCCGGCTGGCCGGGCATGTCCAACGAAACAGCCGCTACCCTAAAGCATTCGGCATTCGGCTGCTTTTTCGACGCACTTTGGCGGCGGCCGCGATGATGCCGGCCGCCCGGTCGTTTTCAGTTCCAGCCGACCATGATCGCGCCCATCCCGACGAGCAGTCCGCCCGTCACGCGATTCATCACGCGCATCCGTGCGGGCCGCTGCAGCGCGCGGCTCAGCCGGTGCGAGAACAGCGCCATCGACGCGACGCCGCCTGCGAACAGCACCGCGAACGTCGCCGCGAGCAGCAGGTACTGCTGATTCAGGCTCCAGTCGGCACTGGGGCTGATGAATTGCGGAAAGAACGACGGGAAGAACAGCAGCGTCTTCGGATTCAGGCCCGAGGTCGCCAGGCCGCGCCAGAACAGCGCGCGGTGGGAGTCGGTGTCCGGCGTGGTTGCCCCGGCCGGCCCGGTCGAGGCCGCAGGTGCGCCGGCCGGCGCGCGGCTGAGCCATTGCTTGCAGCCGAGCCAGACGAGGTAGGCAGCGCCCGCCCAGCGCAGCACGGTCAGTGCGCGCTCGTCGAGATGCACGAGGGAATTCAGGCACAGCGCGGTCAGCGCGAGTTGCAGCAGCACGGCGAGCGTGCCGCCCCAGACGCACGGCAGCGCGCGGCGCCAGCCGGCGCGTAGCGCCTGGTTCATCGTGAGCAGGTTGACGGGTCCGGGAGCGTAGACGAGAACGGCGGAAGCAGCGAGAAACGAGAGGTAAAGCCTGAACGACATGACGGGTAGGGCAGGAACAGGATCAGGGGCGCCGAGGCCGCGCGGCCGGATAGGCGCGCGGGCGGCGGGGAATCGCATGCCTGCTGGCCGGCACCGCAACTCGTGATTGCGGCCGTGCGTCCCGGTGCGAAGGGGTTGTCGCGGGGAGCGTGCCGGACAGCTGGCATGGGTAAAAATATATCAAGGGGCCGGATTAAAAGGCTTCCGCATTTCCACACAAACCGACACAAATCCGGAATGTCGTTCAGATAGAATCCCGGTTTTCAGTAGAAGATTCTTCCTGCCATGGCCACACGTGAACGCTCGCCGAAAACGCTCGACAGCCAGGACCGCAAGATCCTCGGTGCACTGCAGAAAAATGCGCGTCTGTCGAACGCCGAACTGGCCGAACAGATCGGCATGTCGACCACCGCGTGCTGGAACCGCACGCGGCAGCTCGAGGTGGACGGCTACATCGACGGTTACGTCGCGCTCGTCAACCAGCGGAAGCTGGGTTATGCGGACATCGTGATCCTCGAAGTCACGCTCGATCGCCACGAGGACGACGCGCTTGCCCGCTTCGGCGAGGAACTCGCTGCACTGCCCGAAGTGCTCGAGGCCTATCTCGTGTCGGGCGAGTACGACTACTGGATCAAGGTCGCGGTGGACGGCACGGCCGGCTACGAGCGGTTCCTGCGTGAAAAGCTGTACAAGATCTCGAGCATCCGCCACAGCCGCTCGATGTTCGCGCTGCGCTGCATGAAGGATGTGCCGTCGATTCAGGTGTGATGAGGGCGGGGATGAGCACGCGGCCGTCGTTGAAGCGACGGCGCATGTGATTGCGCGTTTGCGCGGAGAAAGCCGGCAATCGGGCGAGGGGCAAGGCGTACAGAGCGCGGTTCGGCGCCTGGGCCGGCAAGACGGATGAATCTTCCGTCCGTGACGATCCGGCGTACTCGCGCGCCGGCGAGATAACGGCTGCCCGCCCGGGCAACCGGCAGACAAAACCGCGCCGATGTTGATCGGCGCCGGCATCGGCTTTAAAGCAACTTCAGAGCGACTTCAACGCGCGTCCGATACGGGGAGCGCATTCCACGGGACTACCCGGCCTGTTTCCAGTGACTTGCCATGCAACCCGTTGCCCGACGCTGCGGCCTCATGGCGCGCGTCCGGGCAAGCGGATCAGGCAGGGCATTGTGCGGCCAGCGCGGCTGGCGGCCGGTCGCGCCGCTTAGTGCGGCAGGCGTGCGTGTGCTTCAGCGATGACTTCGCAGTTCTCGAGGTGGAGTGCCCAAGCTTCTGCAATCAGCTCGCCCATACGTGCGAGCCAGCCAGCGGATTCGGTGGAACGGTCGGAAATGTTAGACGTTTGCATGACGAAGCCCCATATAGGTGGCGAGTTAGGGATAACCCTAATCATAGCGAAACCCATCCGCTTTGTGAAATGCGATTTCGTTATATGAGAATTACTGACAATTTATGTTGCTGCTTCGCAACAGGAATATCGGATGGCTTTGCGTGACCCATAGGCGTGACGAGGCCGCGCCGGCACGGCCTCGCATGGGACAAGAGAGGGGATTCGCGCGGTGGGGAGATTGGCGGAAACGGGCGGTGGCTTACCCGCCGATCCACCCGAACCGCCACGACAGCCGTCGCGTCGCGGCGAGCAACGCTTGCGCAAGGTCGCTGTCCGGCCCGCGCGGGAAGCCGCGCGACGAACCGATGATCGCGATCACGAGCCGGATGCTGCCGGTGTGATCGAACACGGGCGCGGCGACCGTCCCGATGCCCGGCACCGGCGCGTCGAATGCGAAATCGAGTTCATCCGCGCGGATCGTCGCGAGCCGTGCGCGGAAGGCGTCGTCGGCCGGCGCGGCAGCGCGGCCCGCGAGGCGCACGGGCTCGTTGGCGAGCAGGTCGGCCAGCACGTCGTCGGACATGCCGGCCGCGAAGATCCGTCCGATCGCCGTATTGACGAGCGACATCACCGTGCCGACCTGCAGGCTCACGTGCTGCGGCCGCGCCGATTCCTCGAGGCGGATCACGGTCGGGCCGAGCGGCCCCAGCGTCGCGGCCGCCACGCTCATGTCGGTCGCGCCGGCCAGCGCGACGATCTCGGCTTCCGCATCGCGGGTCGGCGACACACGCTGCATCGCGATCAGGCCGAGCGCCTGCCCGAGCGGGCCGCCGCCGAAGCAGCCCGCGTCGTCGCGGCTCAGCAGGCCGATCTTCTGCAGGCTGACGAGATGCGGAAAGGCCTTCGCGGCCGGCATGCCGGCGGCTGCCGCGAGATCGCGCAGCGGCAGCGCGCGGCCCGCCGACACCAGCGCGAGCAGCAGCTCGCCGGTGCTGTCGAGCGCATTGATCCCGCGCTGCGTCTTCGCATCGTCGGCCAGTGCGGGCGGTACGCGCGGGGTGGACGTGGCCAGGCTGGCCGCGGGCGGCGGGGCGTCGTGCGCCGCGCCGAGCGATGCAGTGGCCTGACGAGCCGCGTCGCGCAATGCCGCCGCGATCGGGCCGTCCCAGTCGACGTCGATCGAGCCCGTCGAACCGATCACTGTCAACGCGAGCTGCAGCTTGCCGTCGGCGTCGAACACCGGCACGCACATCGCGCTGACGCCGGGGCTCGGCAGGTCGACGCCGCGCTCGATACCGCGCGTGCGGATCGCGTCGAGTTCGGCCGGCGGCAGGCCGGCGTCCGGCACGGGCTGCTCGGCGCCCGCGAGCGTGTCGCCCGCGCCGGCCTGGCTGGCCGCCATCGCGTCGAGTTGCGCGGGGTCGCCGAACGCGCGGAACACGCGGCCGGTGGCCGTCGTGTCGAGCGACATCACCGAGCCCACATGCAGGTTCACGTGCAGCGGATAGCCGCCGTGCTCGATGCGCACGATCGTCGGCCCGAGCGCGCCCGGCACCGACAGCGCAACGCTCAGGCCGACCGCTTCCGCGAGCCGCGCCGCGTGCGGCAGCGCCGCGCGATAGGCGGGCTGGCGCTCGATCGACATCAGCCCGAGCCGCAGCGACAACGGGCCCGGCTCGTAGTTACCGGTGATCGCGTCGCGCTTCACGAGCGCGAGCCGCGTCAGGCTGACGAGATAGGTGTGCGCCTGCGCGGTCGACAGGTCGGCCGCCGCGGCCAGCTCCGACAGGCCGAGCGGCTTGCGCCGGCGCGCGAGCGCGTCGAGCAGGCGGCCGCCGACCTCGACGCTCTGGATTCCGCGCTGCGCCTTGGGCGACGCGTCGTCTGCGCTGACTTCGTGGTTCTGCACGCGATGATTCTTCCGTTGACGAAACCCCGCATGGTATCCGACGCCATTTATCGCGCCAGCCCGCAGGTTTACCCGCATTAAACAATAGCAAGTGACTTTGTCATTGACAAATAATGGTCGCGGGAAGATGATCCGCTCATTCCCCTCAACACATGGCTCGCAGCCACGGAACGCAACATGGCCAAAGCATTCGCCTCCCAAGCCGATCTGGAAGAGAAGAAAGTCACCTGGACGAAGCTGTCCGAGAACGCGTACGCGTACACCGCCGAAGGCGACCCGAACTCGGGCGTGATCATCGGCGACGACAGCGTGCTGATCGTCGACACGACCGCGACGCCGGCGATGGCGCAGGACCTGATCGCGAAGATCCGCAGCGTGACCGACAAGCCGATCAAGCACGTCGTGCTGTCGCATTACCACGCGGTGCGCGTGCTCGGCGCGTCCGCGTATTTCGACGAAGGTGCGCAGCACGTGATCGCGAGCCGCGGCACGTACGAGATGATCGTCGAGCGCGGCGAGGCCGACATGAAGTCGGAGATCGAGCGTTTCCCGCGCCTGTTCGCCGGGGTCGAGACGGTGCCGGGCCTGACCTGGCCGACGCTCGTGTTTGAGCGCGAAATCACGCTGTTCCTCGGCAAGCTCGAAGTGAAGATCATGCACGTCGGCTCGGGCCACACGAAGGGCGACACGATCGTGTGGCTGCCGTCGCAGAAAGTGCTGTTCTCGGGCGACCTCGTCGAATACGACGCCGCGTGCTACTGCGGCGATGCGCAGCTCGAGCAGTGGCCGTCCACGCTCGAGGCGCTGCGCGCGCTCGGCGCCGAGAAGCTCGTGCCGGGCCGCGGCCCGGCGTTGCTGAACCCGGCCGAGGTGAACAAGGGCCTCGACTACACGAAGGATTTCGTCACGACGCTGCTCGCACAGGGTCGCAAGGCCGTCGAGCAGAAGCTCGACCTGAAGGCGTCGATGGCGCTCACGCGCGAAGCGATGGATCCGAAGTTCGGCCACGTGTTCATCTACGAGCACTGCTTGCCGTTCGACGTGTCGCGTGCGTTCGACGAAGCGAGCGGCATCACGCATCCGCGCATCTGGACCGCGCAGCGCGACAAGGAAATGTGGGCCGCGCTGCAGGACTGAGCGGCTTGCACAGGCGGGGTGTCCGACAGGGCGCTCCGCTTTTTTTCTGAAGCGGCGACTGGCCGCGGCGCTCCGCCGTCTTTCCGTCTGCCGTATCCGATCTCACAAAAAAGCAGGGCGCACGTACGCCCTCGGAGACGGCTGCGCGCTCGAATCGCGCAGCCTGTTTGGAGAGAGACATGCCTCAATCGCTTCCCGCCGAAGCGACGCTCGCGCACGCGAGCGCGTCGGCCGCCACGGACGACGCGCTGCTGTTCCGCAAGATCGCCTGGCGGATCGTGCCGTTCCTGTTCCTCTGCTACGTCATCTCGTTTCTCGACCGCATCAACATCGGCTTCGCGCAGTTGCAGATGAAGCACGATCTCGGCTTCAGCGATGCGATGTACGGCCTCGGCGCCGCGGTGTTCTACGTCGGCTACGTGTTCTGCGAAGTGCCGAGCAACCTGCTGCTCGCGCGCTTCGGCGCACGCCGCACCTTCACGCGAATCATGCTGCTGTGGGGCATCGCGTCGACCGGGATGATGTTCGTGTCGCAGCCGTCGCATTTCTACGTGCTGCGCTTCCTGCTCGGCGTGTTCGAAGCCGGCTTCTTTCCCGGCATCGTGCTGTACCTGACCTACTGGTTCCCCGCGAACCGGCGCGCGGCCGCGATCTCGGTGTTCTTCGCGGGCGTCGCGGTGGCCGGCGTGCTCGGCGGCCTGATGTCGGGCTGGATCATGCGCGACATGAGCGGCGTGCTCGGGATGCACGGCTGGCAGTGGATGTTCGCGATCGAAGGCGCGCCGGCGATCCTGCTCGCGTTCGGCGCATTCACGTTCCTGGTCGACCGGCCGCAGGACGCCACGTGGCTCACGTCCGATGAAAAGGCGCGGGTCGCCGCGCTGTGCGCCGACGGCCGTGGCCACGGCAACGCACACGATGGGCGCAGCCTCGTCGCCGCACTGGCGAACCCGCGCGTGTACCTGTTCGCGTTCATCTATTTCTCGCTGACCTGTGCGTCGCTGACGCTCAACTTCTGGATGCCGCTGATGATCCGCGACTTCGGCGTGACCGACGTCGTGGCCGTGAGCCTGTACACGGTCGTGCCGAACGCGATCGGTGCGGTGGGGCTGATCCTGATCGCGCGCCGTTCGGACCGCACCGGCGAGCGCCGCAAGCACTTCGCGTGCTGCACGATCGGCGGCGGGCTCGCGCTCGCGGCGCTGACGCTGCACCTGCACAGCTTCGCGGCGATGCTCGCCTGCCTGTCGGTCGCGGCGACGCTGATCTTTGCCGCGCTGCCGATCTTCTGGGCCGTGCCGACCCGCTACCTGTCGGGCAACGCGGCCGCGGCCGGGATCGCGCTGATCAGCAGCATCGGGATCACGAGCGGCATCGTCAGCCCGTGGGTGATCGGGATGATCCGCACGCGCACCGGCAGCATGGATCTCGCCGTGTATCTGCTGGCCGCGCTGCTGGTGGCGAGCGGGGTCGCGTTGATGCTCGGCGTGAAAGGCGAAGCCGCGCCGCGCGACTGAACGCGCAACGGCCGGGCGCCGCTCGCGGGCGGCGGCGACCGGCGTCACGTGTTCGCCCGGTACCCGAATCCATCGAGGAGACGATCGATGTCAGCCCCTCTTCAAGCGGACGCCGCGCGTGCCGTCGCGTCCGGCGTCGCTTCAACCGACGCCGATGCGCTGTACCGGCGCATCGGCGCGCGGATCGTGCCGTTCCTGTTCGTCTGCTACATCGTGTCGATCCTCGATCGCAGCAACATCGGCTTCGCACAGTTGCAGATGCGGCAGGACCTCGGCCTGACCGACGCGATGTACAGCCTCGGCGCGGTGCTGTTCTTCGTCGGCTACGTGCTGTTCGAGGTACCGAGCAATGCGCTGCTGCGCCGCTTCGGCGCGCGCCGCACCTTCGCGCGGATCATGTTCCTGTGGGGCGCGGTGTCGGTCGCGATGATCACCGTCGACAGCGCGAAGCATTTCTACGTGCTGCGCTTCCTGCTCGGGCTGTTCGAGGCCTGGTTCTTTCCGGGCGTGGTGTTCTACCTGACGTACTGGTATCCGGCACGGCGGCGCGCGTCGGTGCTGTCGATCTTCTACGCGGGCGTCGCGGTGGCGGGGATGGTCGGCGGGCTGCTGTCGGGCTGGCTGATGCGCGGGATGTCGGGCGTGCTCGGGCTGCACGGCTGGCAATGGATGTTTGCGATCGAAGGCGCGCCCGCGATCCTGCTCGGCGTGATCGCGTGGTTCTGGCTGTGCGATCGTCCGGAGCAGGCGAACTGGCTGTCCGACGCCGACCGCCAGCGGCTCGCGGCCGACCTGGCCGCCGACCACTCCGGTGCCGAGACGCCGGCGCCGCATTCGCTGCGGCAGGTGCTGGCCGAGCCGCGCACGTACCTGTTCGCGTTCATCTATTTCTCGCTGACCACCGCACTCCTGATGCTGCTGTTCTGGATGCCGCTGATGATCCGCGAATTCGGCATTCACGACGTCGTGCAGATCAGCCTGTTGTCGGTCGTGCCGAACGCGATCGGCGCGGCCGGCCTGATCGCGATCGCGCGGCGTTCCGATCGCAAGCGCGAACGGCGCTGGCACTTCGCCGCATGCGCGTTCGGCGGCGCGGTGGCGCTCGTGCTGCTGACGCTGCACCTGCCGAGCATCGTCGCGATGATGGCGCTGCTGTCGGTCGCGGCGATGCTGATCTTCGCCGCGCATCCGGTGTTCTGGGCGGTGCCGTCCGCGTATTTCTCCGGCGCGGGCGCGGCGGGCGGGATCACGCTGATCAGCAGCATCGGCGTGTCGAGCGGGATGATCACGCCCTGGCTCGTCGGGCTGATCCGCACCAGAACCGGCAGCATGGACCCGGCGATGCTGATGATCGCGGCGCTGCTGGCCGCGTGCGCGGTCGCGATGCTGCTGGGTGTGCGGGCGGTGCCGCGTGCGGAATCGGCGTGACGCGGGCGGCTGCGGCGCGAATCAGTGGAAGTACAGAAACAGCCCGGGCAGGACGAGCAGGCCGTGCAGCGCCAGCGCGCCGTAGATCTTGCCGCCGCGCGCCTGCAGGTCGATCAACAGGTAGGCGACAGCCGCGATGACGCCGACGAGCGACAGGCCGGCCGCCCAGAAGAGCGCGGTGATGAGCACGCGAACGCCCATGTACGGATCGTCCATCGAACTGGCGAACCCGTAGCCGATCAGAAGCGCCAGCAGCTCGACGAGCGCGACGACGAGAAGACCTGACGCGATGCGCGCGGTTCGTTGGGCAGTGTCCATGGCAAGTCGGGGCGTGTAGGGGCAGGAGCGCTAGCCTACACGATCAGTCCCGAATATGTCGCGCAACGGGGGGCGGCGGGAAGCTCGGCGAGGAGCGGACGTCGTCTGCCCGAAATCTACGCCCGAAACACCTCGATCCGGTTGCGGCCGCGCTCCTTCGCGAGATAGAGCGCCTTGTCGGCGCGCGACAGCGGCTGGTACGCGCCGAAATCCGACGCCCGCATCGCGTCGATGCCGATGCTGACGGTCAGCGTGACCTGCTGATCCTCGTGCGTGAGCCGCGCCTGCATCGCGCGTTGTTGCACGCGCTGCGCGAATGCCAGTGCTTGGTCGAGATCCGCGCCCGGCAGCACGATCGCGAATTCCTCGCCGCCGACCCGGCCGACGATGCCGTCCGGCCCGGTTTCCGCAAGCAGCAGTCGCGCGAAATGGCGGAGCGCGCGGTCGCCGACCGGGTGGCCCCAGCGGTCGTTCAGCGCCTTGAAGTGATCGAGATCGAGCATCAGCACCGCGGCGGCCTGGCCGGTCGTGCGCACGGCGCGCAGCGCGGCTTCGCTTTGCCGCATGAACGCATGACGGTTCGACAGCTGCGTCAGGTGGTCGGTCGTGGCCATCCGGTGCAGTTCGGCCTCGATGTGCTTGCGGTCGGTCGCATCGGTGATGAAGCCGTGCCATACCGTGCCGCCGTCGGCCGTGCGCTGCGGGCGTGCGTCGCCTTCGCGCCAGCGCAGGCCCTGGCCGGGCAGCAGCACGCGATATTCGAGGCGCCACGGCGTCAGTCGCACCGACGAGTCGTGCAGCGACAGCCGATAGGCGACCAGGTCGGCCGGATGGATCCGCGTCTCGACCGCCTCCGCGCCGTGTGCGATCTGCTCGGGCGTCAGTTCGTAGATGTCGCCGACACCCGCGCTCGCGTAGGAAAAGAAGCGGCGCCCGTCGGGCGCCTGCTGCAGCTGGAACACGAGCCCGGGAACCTGGTCGGTGAGATTCGTGACGAGCGCGGCCGAGTCGCGCAACCGCGCGGCGAGCTCGCGCAGCGCGGTGATATCGGTGGTCGTGCCGACCATCCGCAGCGCACGGCCGGTGCCGTCGCGGGTAATCACCTTGCCGCGGCTGCAGATCCATTTGTACGAACCGTCCTTGCAGCGGATGCGGTGCTCGACCGCGTAGGAGTCGGTGCGCCGCTCGAAGTGCGCGAGCATCGCCGCCTTCACGTCGTCGATGTCGTCCGGATGCAGCCGTTCGTACGCATCCTCGATCCGGGTGCTGAGCTCGTGCGGCGCATAGCCGAGCATCGCCTTCCAGGCCGGCGAGTAATGGATCTCGCCGGTTTCCACGTTGCGATCCCATACGCCGGTGCCGCTTTCGGTGAGTGCGAGCGTGGTCAGCGTGCTGTGTTCCTCGACGATGCCGAGCCGTTCGCGCAACGCGGTGGCTTCGATCGCACGGGCAAGCGTGCCGGCGGCGAGCGTGGCGAGGTCGCGCAGCAGTGTGTGTTGCGTGGCATCGAGCGCCGGGGTTTTATCGTCCACGACGCACAGCGTGCCGAGGATCGCGCCATCGGGCGCGGCCAGCTCGCTGGTCGCGACCACCCGCAGCGCGTGAGGCGGGCCGTCGTTGCGTTGTCCGTTGCGGTGCGCGCCGTGCACGGCGAACCGGGCATCGGCAGCCGGATCCGGCTCGGCGTGGGGCGGCAGGCAATCGGCGGGCAGCGGGTCGGGCAGGTCGCCGTCGACGGCCAGCATGCGCGGCGCGTCGGCATCGGCGCGCGCGATGAACGCGCCGGCGGCGCCGAAATGCGCTCGCGCGACACGGCAGACGGTGGCCAGTTCCGGCAGGGGTGGGAGCGCGGGCTGACGGTCGGCCGAACCGCGTGCGGAGGCCGGCGCGTCGCCGGTCTCGGTGATGAACATACGGACCCGCATGGTCGAATTCCGCATCGGACGATTGCCCTCGTGATCGGACGAATACCGGTCGAACGAGGTCGCTTGGGGACTGCAATCGCAGAGCTTACTGTTGCGCGGAATGCGTGGCAAGCGAACCGGAATCGTCGGTCGGCGCGCGACATTTACGCCGGCCGGGAAATAATCCGGTGCGGGTTCCCGCAGACAAATCGACCGTTCGGCACGTGCCCGGAAACGTGCCGCGGAACCTGGGATGCGTGCCGGCGATTCGCCGCGTATCGCCGTGTTCCGCAGCACATCCCGGGGTTCGGCGCGCTCGTCGCTTTCGACCTGCGGGATGCCGCGTGCTCAGCGTACCGTCGCGTAGCGCGGCGCGGGCGTGTCGGCCGACAGGTGCGGGGCCATCGTGCGGCGCGCGGCCTCGTAAGCGGCCCATTCGTCGCCCGCGTGCAGTGACGGGATCGTCACGAGTTCGCCACGATCGAAGCCGACCAGCGCCGCGTCGACCATGTCCGGCGCCGGCATCACGATTTCCTTCGGCAGGTGCTCGAGCGGCAGGCCGCCCGTCTGCCAGAAATCGGTGGCGGTCGCGCCCGGCAGCACGGCCTGCACCTGCACGCCCTTGTCGGCGAGTTCATGATGCAGCGACTGGCTGAACGCGAGCACGAACGCCTTGCTGCCGCCGTATACGCCGTTCAGCGTTTCCGGCGAGATCGCGACGATCGACGAAATGTTGATCACCGCGCCGAGGCCGCGTGCGACGAAACCGGGTACCGCCGCATAGGTGAGGCGCGTGAGCGCGGTCACGTTCAGGTCGATCATCCGCGTCATTGCGTCGACGTCGCTGTCGAGCAGCGGCGCATGCGTGCCGATGCCCGCGTTGTTCACGAGCAGCGTGATGCTCGCATCCTGCTTCAGCTTCGCCTCGACGGTGGCGAGCGCGGCGCGGTCGTTGAGGTCGGCGTCGGTGATCTCGACGCTGCGCTGCGTGTCGTTCGTGATGCGGTCGGCGAGGGCGGCGAGCCGGTCGCGGCTGCGCGCGACCAGGATCAGGTCGTAGCCGCGGCGCGCGAGGCGATCGGCGTAGATGGCGCCGATGCCCGACGAGGCGCCGGTAATGAGGGCGGTACCGCGATGTGCTTGCGTCATGATGTGCTCCGTTTCGATGGAAATGGCCGGATGGCGTGAAGCCATTCTGGTCTCGAAACGCTGCGACACAAATGACGTAGATGGGTATGATTCAGGACATCGGGCCGACCTACGCGCCCGGGACGGGAGAACGCACATGCACCGCATCGGCTTTCTGATCAGCGACGGCTTCCAGATCATGGCGCTCGCCGCGCAGTCGGTGTTCGAGTACGCGAACATGGGCATGAGCGAGCCGTTCTACGTGATGGACAACTATTCGGTCGACGGCGGCGACGTGCGCTCGTCACTCGGGCTGCCGGTTGCCACGCGCGCGCTGCGCGGGCGGATCGCCGTCGATACGTGGATCGTCGCGGGCGTCAACGATCCGATCGCGTCGCCGGCGCCGGCCGACGTCGTCGCGTTCCTGCGCCGCACCAATGCGCGCGCGCGGCGGATTGCCGGTATCTGCACGGGTGCGTTCGTGCTGGCCGAAGCCGGGCTGCTCGCGCAGCGCCGTGCGACGACGCACTGGGCGTATGGCCGCGACATGCAGCGGTGCTATCCGGAGATACGGGTCGAGGAGGACCGGATCTACATCGTCGACGGCCCGATCTGGACGTCGGCCGGGATGACGGCCGGCCTCGACCTCGCGCTCGCGATGGTCGAAAAGGATCTGGGCGCCGATGCGGCCCGATCGGTCGCCCACAAGCTCGTGATGAACCAGCGGCGGGCCGGCGGCCAGTCGCAGCATTCGGAAATGCTGGAGCTCGCGCCGAAGTCCGACCGGATCCAGAACGCGCTGAACTACGCGCGGCAGCATCTCGGCCGCGCGCTGACCGTCGAGGATCTCGCGGAAGCCGTCCACCTGAGTCCGCGCCAGTTCAGCCGCGTGTTCACGCTCGAAACGGGGCAGTCGCCGGCGAAGGCGATCGAGCGGCTGCGGCTGGAGTCTGCGCGGCTGATGATCGAGCAGAGCCGCCATTCGCTGGACGTGATTGCCAAGGAAAACGGCTTTCGCGACCGCCGGCATATGCGCGAGGCGTTCGTGCGCGGTTTCGGCGTGCCGCCGCAGGCGATGCGGCGCGACGCGCGGGCGGATGAGCGGGAAACGGGCTGAACCGTCGTCGGCATCGGCATCAGCCTGTTGTTCCCGTCCTGACAATAGTTACGGTGGTGACGAGCGATCCGTTCGATCCCCGCGGCCACCCGGCATTCAGCGCGTGACGAACGGCGCGGCGTCGTCCGGCGCCGTGCGTGCATGCTTGCGCTGGCGCAGCAGCGCGACGCGGCAGTTCTCGCGCGCGGTCTCGCGGCCGTCGTCGTCGAGCAGCACGAGATCGCCGCGCATCACGTTGAGCGTGATCACGTCCTCACCGGGCGCGCCGAGCGTTTCCGGCGTATGCACCGAGCCGGCCGGTTCGAGCACCGTCGAGCCGGCGTGCGCGACCCAGTCGTATTCGCGGTAGCGCCACGCCCCCTGCAACGTATGGACGAACACCTCGCCGTCGTGACGGTGGCGCGGCAGCGTGCCGCCGGCCGGCATCTTCAGCAGCGCGGTCAGCGTGTCCTCGGCCGCATTGATGTGCAGGTACTTGATCGCGAGCCCCGGCAGGTCGGCGCTCATCGGCAGCCACGGCAGCGCGTCGCCGGGCAGGCACGAGATCGGCGGCAGGTCGGTGGAGAGCGGGGCGGACGGCTGCGTCATGGCGGGAGGCGGAGCGGAAATGGGGAGCCTGCATTATCGCAGAGCCGGGTCGCGCAGCCGAACGGGACGTTTCATGATGGCCCGAGCGCATGCGGCGAGGCGATCCTTACAGCTTGAAATATGCAGCCAAACTGTACAGTTTGACTGTATATATGCTATCTTGAATTCATGAACACGCCATTGCCTCCCTCCGAAGCGCTCCCACTGGCCGGTCTCGCCGGCGAACTCCGCATCTCGGTCGGAAAACTGATGCGGCGGATGCGGGAGCAGATCCACCCGAACGACCTCACGTCATCGCAGAAGTCGGTGCTGTTGCGGCTCGACCGCGACGGCCCGGCGACCGTGTCGGCGCTCGCGCGTGCCGAAAGCGTGCGCCCGCAGTCGATGCGCGTGACGGTCGCGACACTCGAGACGCTGGGCGCCGTCAGCGGCGAGCCCGATCCCTCCGACGGCCGGCAGACGCTGATCGCGCTCACGCCCGGTTTCCGCAAGGTGCTGCAGGCCAACCGCGCGGCCAAGGACGACTGGCTGTTCCGCGCGTTGCACGCGCAACTGTCGGAGCGCGAACAGGCCGAGCTCGCGTCGGCCGTGAAGCTGCTGCAGCGGCTCGCCGAATTCCAGGAACCGCCGCGTCCGTCACCCGCATCGACCCGTTAGCCGAAAGGACAGCCCGAACATGAACCTCCCGCATCTCGTGTCGTATTTCTTCGGCGGCGCATTTCTCGCGAACGTCGTGCCGCATCTCGTCAGCGGGTTGCGCGGCGAGCCGTTCCAGACCCCGTTTGCGAATCCGCCCGGGCGCGGGTTGTCGTCGTCCACCGTGAATGTCGTGTGGGGCGTCGCGAACCTCGTGATTGCCTATGTGCTGGTGTGCCGGGTCGGCGATTTCGACCTCCGGGTCACGGCCGACGCGGCGGCGTTCGGCCTCGGCATCCTCGTGCTCGGCCTGTTCGTCGCGCGGCATTTCGGCGCGCTGCACGGCGGCAACGAGCCCGACCGGGAGCGGCCATGAGCGTGCCGGCGGCGGGCGTCTTCCGCTCGCTTCGCAGCTTCAACTATCGCGTGTGGGCGATCGGTTCGTTGGTGTCCAACATCGGCACGTGGATCCAGCGCACCGCGCAGGACTGGCTCGTCCTGACGCAGCTCACGCATCACGACGCGTCGGCCGTCGGTATCGTGATGTCGCTGCAGTTCGGCCCGCAGCTTCTGCTGTTGCCGTGGACGGGCTACGCGGCCGACCGTTTCGACCAGCGCAAGCTGCTGATGGCGACACAGGCGCTGATGGGCGGGCTCGCGCTCTTGCTGGGGCTGCTGACGGTGACAGGCGTCGCGCAGCTGTGGCACGTGTATCTGTTCGCGTTCCTGTTCGGTTGCGCGTCGGCGTTCGATGCGCCGGTGCGGCAGACGTTCGTTGCCGAGCTGGTCGCCGATCGGGAACTGGCGAATGCCGTCGCGCTTAATTCGACGTCGTTCAACGCGGCGCGGATGATCGGGCCGGCAGCGGCCGGCTTCATCATCGCGTCGGTCGGCACCGGCTGGGCGTTCCTGCTCAACGGGCTCAGCTTCGTCGCGGTGCTGGCGTCGCTGTCGATGCTGCGCGCCGACGAGCTGCGTGCCCACGCGCGGGCCGACCGCACGCGCGGCAGCCTGCTCGACGGGTTCCGTTACGTGTGGCAGCGCCCGGACCTGAAAGCGATCCTCGTGATGCTGTTCCTGATCGGCACGTTCGGGCTTAATTTCCAGTTGTTCATCTCGACGATGGCCGCCAGCGTGTTTCATGTCGACGCGCGTGGCTTCGGCGTGCTGTCGTCGATGATGGCCGTCGGCACGATTACCGGGGCGTTGCTGGCGGCGCGCCGCGACCGGCCGCGCTTCCGGCATTTGTGGATCGGCGCGGCGCTGTTCGGGCTCGGCTGTACGCTGGCCGCGCTGGCGCCGGGCTACTGGCTGTTCGGCGCCGCGCTCGTGCTGACCGGGATCGCCGCGATCACCTTCATGAACTCGACCAACAGCCTGGTGCAACTGTCGACCGAGCCGGCGATGCGCGGCCGCGTGATGGCGCTGCGTCTCGCGGTGGCGCTCGGCGGCACGCCGATCGGCGCGCCGGTGGCAGGCTGGGTGGCGAACCATCTCGGCCCGCGCTGGGCGCTCGGCGTCGGCGCGATATCGGGTTTTGCCGCGGCGCTCGTCGCAACGCATTTCATGAAGCGGATGCGTGCGCAGCCGGGGATGGGCGACGGGGCCTGAGCGGCTGTGACACCGGCGCAGGCTGCTCGAGCACCCGAGCACCCGAGCACCCGAGCACCCGAGCACCCGAGCACCCAAGCACCCAAGCACCCAAGCACCCAAGCACCCAAGCACCCAAGCACCCAGCCACTCAGCCACTTAGCCGCGACAATCGTTACGCCGCCGGCCGTGCCGCCGCGTGCGCGGCTTCGAGACACGACTGAAACAGCAGCGCGGCCCGCGACGGCCGCGGCGAGCGCCGCAACAGGCTCACGAACCGGCACCGGTAGTTAAACCGCTGCGGCGCGATCGGCTGCATCAGCCCCTTGTTTTCGAAGCTTTCCGCGTAGTGGTCGGGCAGGAAGCCGAGATAGCGGCCGGACAGGATCAGCGTCGCGATCGACTCCTGGTCCGACGCGGTCGCGCTGCGCGTGAGCTTCGCGCGGTGGCTCAGTTCCATGTTCGGCGAATGGAAGCCGAGGCCCGCGAACGCATGGTTGCGGATCGTCGTCCACGTGAGCTTGCCGTGCGGCGCATCGTAAAGCGGGTGCTGGCGGCCGCAGTAGAGCAGCATCCGTTCGTCGAACAGCTCTGAATACACGAGGCTGCCCGAGTTGCGGTGCGCGGGAATGATCCCGACCTGATAGCTGCCGTCGATGATCCCGCGCTCGACCTCGTTGATCGACGCGACATGCAGGTTCAGCGCGACGTCGGGCGCTTCGTCGGCGAACTGGCGGATCGCGTCGCCGAGCCGCGCGTTCGCATTGGTGGCCGTCTTGTCGAAAACCGCGATGTGCAGTTCGCCGCCCATCCGATCGTGAATGCCGTCGATCCTGCTGCGAAATGCTTCCATCGACGCGAGCAGCCGCAATGTCTCCTCATAGACCGTCTGGCCTTCGGGCGTCAGCGTGAAGCCCGCGCGGCCGCGCCGGCACAGTACGAGGCCGAGGCGCGTTTCCAGATCCTTCACGTGCCGGCTGATCGTCGAAATGCCGATATTCAGTTCCAGTTCGGCTGCCGCCATCCCGCCGCACTGCACGACGCCCTTGAAGACCCGCAGCAGGCGGAGATCCATGTCGCTGAGCTGCCCGAGCAGCGCGCGGCTCTTCGGTTTCTTTGCTTGCATAGTTGAGCAAGTGAACATTGATATTGCGATATTCAAAAGACTAATTGGCGTCCCGACAATGTGCAACATCATCACAAGGAGGAGGGGCGCGCCGCGCCGACCGACATGACCGACATCACCACCGCCCAGCAGGACGAAACCAACCTCCGCACCGACGCCGCATGGCTCGACGCGCACTGGATGCCGTTCACGGCCAACCGCCAGTTCAAGGCCGACCCGCGCATGATCGTGTCGGGCAAGGGCGCGTATTACACGGACGGCGAAGGCCGCAAGATCTTCGACGGCCTGTCGGGCCTCTGGTGCACGGGCCTCGGTCATGGCCGCACGGAAATCGTCGAAGCCGTGAGCCGCCAGGTCGCGCAGCTCGACTACGCGCCGGCATTCCAGTTCGGCCATCCGAAGTCGTTCGAACTCGCGAACAAGATCAAGGACCTGACGCCGGCCGGCCTCGACTACGTGTTCTTCACGGGTTCGGGCTCGGAAGCGGCCGATACGTCGCTGAAGCTGGCCCGCGCTTACTGGCGCGCGAAGGGCAAGGGCACGAAGACGCGCCTGATCGGCCGCGAGAAGGGCTATCACGGCGTGAACTTCGGCGGCATCTCGGTCGGCGGGATCGGACCGAACCGCAAGCTGTTCGGCCAGGGCCTCGACGCCGATTTCCTGCCGCACACGCAACTCGCCGAGAACAAGTTCTCGCGCGGAATGCCCGAGCACGGCGCCGAGCTGGCCGACCGCCTGCTCGAGCTGATCGCGCTGCACGACGCATCGAACATCGCGGCCGTGATCGTCGAGCCGTTCTCCGGTTCGGCGGGCGTGGTCGTGCCGCCGAAGGGCTATCTGAAGCGCCTGCGCGACATCTGTACCGCGCACGACATCCTGCTGATTTTCGACGAAGTCATCACGGGCTTCGGCCGTGCCGGTGCGATGACGGGCGCCGACGCGTTCGGCGTGGTGCCGGACATCATGAACTTCGCGAAGCAGGTGACGAACGGCGTGCAGCCGCTCGGCGGCGTGATCGCGACGAAGGAAATCTACGACACGTTCATGGCCGCGGGCGGCCCCGAGTACATGCTCGAGTTCCCGCACGGCTACACGTATTCGGCGCATCCGGTGGCATGCGCGGCCGGCGTCGCGGCGCTCGACCTGCTGGTGAAGGAAGACGCGGTGGCCCGCGTGCGTGATCTCGCGCCGCATTTCGAAGCCGCGGTGCATGGGCTGAAAGGCCAGCGCCACATCACCGACATCCGCAACTACGGGCTGGCTGCCGGTCTGACGATCGCCGCGCTGCCGGGCGAGCCGGCACGGCGCCCGTACGAGATCGCGATGCGTTGCTGGGCGAAGGGTTTCTACGTGCGCTACGGCGGCGACACGATCCAGCTGGCGCCCCCGTTCATTTCGGAGAAGCGCGAGATCGACAACCTGGTCAACGCGCTGTCCGATGCACTGAACGAAGTGGACTGAGCCGTGGCCTGCCCCGAGCGATAACCGAATTCACGAAAGAGCCTGAACAATGAAACACGACAGCAACGTAACCTCCACCGTCGGCCACCTGATCGACGGCAAGCGCGTCGACGGCGGCAGTCGCGTCCAGCCGGTGTTCGACCCGGCCACCGGCGAATCGCACAAGAGCGTCGCGCTTGCCGACAAGCTGACCGTCGAAGCCGCGATCGCGTCCGCGCAGGCCGCGTTCCCGGCCTGGCGCAACACGCCGCCGCTGAAGCGCGCCCGCGTGATGAGCCGCCTCAAGACGCTGCTCGAGGAGCACGCCGACGAGCTGTGCGCGCTGATCACGGCCGAGCACGGCAAGGTGCTCGCCGATGCGATGGGCGAACTGCAGCGCGGGATCGAGAACGTCGAATACGCGACCTACGTGCCCGAGCTGCTGAAGGGCGAGCACAGCAAGAACGTCGGCCCCGCGATCGATTCGTGGAGCGAGTTCCAGGCGCTCGGCGTCGCGGCCGGCATCACGCCGTTCAACTTCCCGGTGATGGTGCCGCTGTGGATGTGGCCGATGGCCGTCGCGTGCGGCAACACGTTCGTGCTGAAGCCGTCGGAGCGCACGCCGTCGTCTACGTTGCGCAT
Organism: Burkholderia lata; assembly: GCF_902499025.1. Taxonomy (GTDB): domain Bacteria; phylum Pseudomonadota; class Gammaproteobacteria; order Burkholderiales; family Burkholderiaceae; genus Burkholderia; species Burkholderia lata_C. The sequence goes on from NZ_CABVPW010000004.1 coordinate 163,076, forward strand.
GGCCGAGCTCGCGCTCGAAGCCGGCCTGCCGCCGGGCGTGCTGAACGTCGTGAACGGCGACAAGGAAGCGGTCGACACCTTGCTGACCGACTCGCGCGTGAAGGCGGTGAGCTTCGTCGGCTCGACGCCGATCGCCGAATACATCTACTCGACCGGCTGCGCGCACGGCAAGCGCGTGCAGGCGCTCGGCGGCGCGAAGAACTTCGCGGTCGTGATGCCGGACGCCGACATCGGCAACGCGGTGAACGCGCTGATGGGCGCCGCATACGGCTCGTGCGGCGAGCGCTGCATGGCGATTCCGCTGGTCGTCGCGATCGGCGACGAGACGGGCGACAAGGTCGTCGCGGGCCTGAAGGCCGAGATCGAGAAGATGAAGGTCGGCCCGGGCAACGGCGCGGGCGTCGACATGGGCCCGCTCGTCACGCAGCAGCATTTCGAGAAGGTGACGGGCTTCGTCGAAGCAGGCGTGGAAGCGGGCGCGACGCTCGTCGTCGACGGCCGCAGCGTGAAGGTCGACGGCCACGACGGCGGCTATTACCTCGGCCCGTGCCTGTTCGACAACGTGAAGGCCGGCATGCCGATCTACCAGCACGAGATCTTCGGGCCCGTGCTCGGCGTGATCCGGCTGAAGTCGCTCGACGAGGCGATGGCACTGATCGACGCGCACGAGTACGGCAATGGCACGTGCCTGTTCACGCGCGACGGCGAGGCCGCGCGCTACTTCGGCGATAACATCCAGATCGGCATGGTCGGTATCAACGTGCCACTGCCGGTGCCGGTCGCGTACCACTCGTTCGGCGGCTGGAAGCGCTCGCTGTTCGGCGACCTGCACGCGTACGGCCCGGACGCCGTGCGCTTCTACACGAAGCGCAAGACGATCACGCAGCGCTGGCCGTCGGCCGGCGTGCGAGAAGGGACGGTGTTCAGCTTCCCGTCGAACCGCTGACGTTTGTTCCGGCTGCATGCGGCCGGCATGACGCGCAAAGGCCCGCTTCGATCGACGATCGGAGCGGGCTTTTTCATGTCTGCGCGGATGGGGCGGAAGGCAGAAGAACGCTTACGGTGCCACCACGTGCCACATGTTCTTGAAGTTGTCGCCGTTGCGGTCGCCCTGTTTCATGTCCTTCGAGAAGAAGTACAGCGGCTTGCCCTTGTACGCCCATTGCGGGCTGCCGTCATCGCGCTTGACGATCGTGTAGGGGCCGACCGGGACATCGGTCGCGCTGGCCTTGTAGGGCGGCCAGAAGGATTCGCATTGGCCCGTGCAGGCGCTGGTGCCGGCGTTGGGCTTGTCGTGGTCGAATGCGTAGACGGTCATCCCGTTCGCGGCGACGAGCGCGCCGTTTTCGACTTTCGTGATCGAGCCTTGAGCCGACGCCGAAGCGGATGCAATGGCGAGCAGGGCGGAGCTGACGAGCAGCGCGGCTTTCATGAGGGCCTCCTGTAACCCGGTGGGCGGCCGCGATCGTGCACGGGCGAGCGTGCGCCAGGATCGCGATGAATGGTGCCGGAACGCGGTGCCGTCGCCGCAGGTGCGAGCGACGCAGGGTCGAATGGCGGCGAACGGAGCGCTCCATTCACGATAGGCGGTTTTTGGCGGGGCTGCGAGAACATCGGGGGCGTATCGGCCGCGCGTATGCGTCACGCAACGGCATGGCGATCGCCGCCATGCTTCGCACCGGTATTAAGCATCCGTCCCCGAAGGGCGCGTTGCGCATGCCCGTGCGTCAGCGCCTCGCCCGATTGGTCAACGCGACGCCCGCGATCACGAGCGCACCGCCGGCCAGCATCGACGGCGACAACGGCTCGCCGAGCAGCACGACCGACAGCAGCACGCCGAACACGGGCACCAGGTTGGTGAACACGGCCGCGCGGGCCGGCCCGAGTTCGCGGATCCCCTGCGAATACCAGACGAACGCGACCACCGTGCCGATCGCGCCCAGATACAGCATCGACGCGACGGCCTGCCACGTCAGCGGCGTGTCGTTGCCGGCGGGCGAGCCGAACAGGTGCGCGACGATCAGCAGTGCGAGGCCCCACAGCGCCGCATACGTCGTGGCCGCCAGCGGCGACAGCCCGTCGAGCGCGCGCCGGCCGATCACCGTATAGGCGGCCCAGCTCAGCACCGCGCACAGCATGAAGCGTTCGCCCGCGCCGAACGTGTTGCCGAGATCGGTCAGCACCCGCAGCAATTCGCCGCGGCTGATCACGACCAGCGCGCCGAACAGCGCGACCGCGATGCCGGCCCAGCGCGACAGCGACAGGCGTTCCCCGCGCACGACGATCGACAGCAGCACGGCGGTGGCGACGGGATTCAGCGCGACGAACAGCGCGGTGCGGCCCGCCGGCATCCGCGCGAGCGCCGCGAAAAAGCACACGTTGTACAGGAAGATGCCGGTCGCGCCGAGCCCGAAGGTCGTCAGGATCTGGCGGCCGCTCAGCTTCGGCAGCCCGCCTTCGATCTTCCACGTCAGCACGACCAGCAGCAGCGCGGCGATCGCGAAGCGGCCGGTGGCCGCGGCGGTCGCGGACATCGTCGCGGCCAGGATCCGGCCCGCGATGAACGTCCCGCCCCAGAACAGCGCGACGAGCGTGAGCTTCACGTAGAGGGTCGCGTGCGGCCGGGGGGCGACGATGGCGGCGGGCGGGGCGGGAGCGTTCATGTGTCGGGGTTTCTCGGTGAGCGCCTGCGGCAACGCATGAGCGAACGCGCGCGGCCGGCGACGGCAAATCGCGCGATGGCCGGCGTGCAGGCTGGATTCAGGGGGATCGGATCGGGCGCTGCGTCGTCAGCGAAACACGGGCGCCGACGCGAGCGCGGTCAGCACGACGGGCATCGCGAGTGCCGCGGCGATCGTCTGGAACGCGGTGATGCCGGCCATCAGCGGCGCATCGCCGCCGAGCTGGCGCGCCATGATGTACGACGCCGACGACGTCGGCAGCGCCTGGAACAGCAGCGCGACCGTCAGCGCCGCGTCGCCGAGCCCGAACAGGCGGCCGGCGGCGAGCGTGATCAGCGGCATCGCCATGAACTTGAACGCCGACGCGACGCACACCGGCTGCAGCCACGCACGCGCCGCATCGAACCTCAGCGCCGCGCCCACGCACAGCAGGCCGAGCGGCATCGACGCGACGCCAAGCGCGCGCACGGCCGGCGCGACGGCCGCCGGGAACGCCACACCGCCGGCTTGCATCGCGATCCCGAGCGCGCACGCGACGACGAGCGGATTCGACAGGATCTGGCGCGCGAGCGCCGCCGCGCCGAGCCGCGTGTCGCCGTAGCGCGCGAACACGAGCACGCACATCAGGTTGACGGTCGGGACGATCGCCGCGACGCACACGGCTGCGAGCGCGATGCCTTGTGCGCCGAACAGCCCGGCCGCGAGCGCGGTGCCGACATAGTTGTTGAAGCGCACGGCGCCCTGGAACACCGACGTGAAGCCCGCACCGTCGACCCGCACGAACCGGCGGACCAGCAGGAGAAGCGCCGCGGCGAGTGCGGTCGAACCGACCAGCGCTGCCGCGAGCGGTAAAACGGGCAGCGATTGCAGCCGCGCGTTCGCGAGGCCGTCCGCGAACAACGCGGGCAGCAGCACGTAGTAGCACAACCGTTCGGCCTGCGGCCAGAACGCGTCGGCAATGAAGCCCGTGCGTCGCAGGCCGTGGCCGAACGCGACCAGCAGCGCGACCGGCGCCAGCGCGAGCAGGATCGGGCCGATCATCGGCGTGCCTTCACGTGAGCCGTGCGGGCGGTGCGGGCCGCCGAGAGCGGCTGGCTCGCAAAGCAGCGGAACGAGGCGGGAATCCATCCGGCGGGCAACATGGCGACACGCAATCGAAAGAGTGACGATGCCGCCAAGTTAACACGCGCAAGCAACAGGAATAATTGTTAATTATCGGGCGTTCAATGAGAAATTCTCATTGATGAAGCGGTGACTTCGGCTGCCAGCGCGCGCGCGAAACGTTCGGCCGGACGCGACTGGTGTTCGAGCAGGACGACCGCGCGCCCCATCTGCGGCTGCCCGAACGGCAAACGCGTGACGGGCGGCAGGCGCGCGAGCGTCGCATCGGGGAGCGCGACGATCGCCGCGCCGAGCCCTCTCGCGACCATCCGCGCGATCGTTTCCGCGCTGTCCAGCACCATCTCCTCGCGCACGCGCACGCCGATGCGGCGCAGCTCGGCGGCGATCATGCGGCCGGCCCATGCCTGCGCATCGAAGCGGATGAACGGCAGTGCGTCGAGCAGCGTGACCGCGTCGCGTTCCGCATGGTCCGGCGGCGTAAGCAGCCAGAAGCGATCCTCGTACAGCGTGGTCCACGTCAGCTCCGCCGGATGCGGGCGCACCGGGCTTGTCGTGATCGCCGCATCGAGTTCGCCGGCCGCGACGCGGTTCGCCAGTTCGGCCGACATCCCGGCCGACACGTGCACGCGCAGCCCCGGGTGCGCCGCGCGCAGCGCGAGCAGCGCGTCGGGCAGCGGGCCGGACAGCGCCGTCTGGATCGCGCCGATCCGCAGGCGCCCGACCAGCTTCTTCTCGTCGCTGAGCGCATCCGGAATCCGGTCGACCATCGCGAGCACCTGCTCGGCCTGCGCAAGCAGGATGTTGCCGGCCTCGGTGAGCACCGGCTGCCGGCGCGAGCGATCGAACAACTGCACGTTGTATTCGCTTTCCAGCGTCTTGATCTGCAGGCTCACCGCCGATTGGGTGAGGCCGATGGCTTCGCCGGCGCGCGCGAACGTCCGGTATCGGGCGATGGCGACCAGCGTTCTGAATGCGCGTAATGACATGGGCGGGCGGAGGTGGGCAGAGGCAGCCGTGTGCGAAGCGGATCCCGGCCGGCGCGATCGACGGCGCGTTGCGGTGAGCCGTTCACAGGGCCGCCGCAAGGGTTCGCGACATCATGCCCGCGCGTCCCGAATCGGGCAACCGGCGTGCATCGAGTACGTCGTGAGTCGCCGATCAGTCGCGGTGGTTCGAGCGCCCTGCAAAATGATATAGTTCTATTTTTAGAATGTTTAAGCCGGGCAAGCGCACTTAATGGAGCACCGTGACGCGGGTTCCGGCGTGTCGAGACCGAAGTGGAAACAGGAGCAGGGGCATGACCAAGGTGGCACATCCGGGTTTGTCGTCGCAGCGGCTGAAGGCGCTCGACACGCGGCTGAACGAGCGGTATGTGGCGTCCGGGCGCTTGCCGGGGGCGGTGACGATGATCCATCGCCGTGGCGAGCTGGCGCACGTGAACGTCGTCGGATCGATGGACGTCGAGCGGGCGAAGCCGATGCGCGAGGATGCGATTTTCCGCATCTATTCGATGACCAAGCCGATCACGAGCGTCGCGTTCATGACGCTGGTCGAGCAGGGGCTGGTCGCGCTCGACGATCCCGTGTCGAGCGTGATTCCGGCATGGAAGGAGCTGGGCGTTGCGGTGGCCGGCGCGCGGAGCCTCGGCGGGTTCCAGACCCGGCCGGTCACGCGCGAGATGCTGATGGTCGATCTGCTGCGCCATACGGCCGGATTGTCGTATTTCTTCCAGGCCCGCACGAACGTCGATGCCGCGTACCGTGAACTCGCGCTCGGCGAACCGGGCAACCCGGGCGGTCTCGACGGCATGATCGCGGATCTGGCCCGGCTGCCGCTCGACTACTCGCCGGGCGACGAATGGAATTATTCGGTCGCGACGCACGTGCTCGGCTACCTCGTCGAGAAGATCTCCGGGCAGCCGTTCGCCGACTACCTGAAGCAGGCGCTGTTCGATCCGATCGGCATGCCCGACACCGGTTTCTTCGTACCCGACGAGCAGGCCGAGCGCCTGTGCGCGTGCTATCGCCCGGGTGCCGATGGCGCTCTCGTGTTGCAGGACGACCCGGCGGCCAGCGCGTTTCGCCGGCCGCCGGCGCTGGCATCGGGCGGCAGCGGGCTCGTGTCGACGGCCGGCGATTACCTGCGCTTCTGCCGGATGCTGCTGAATCGCGGTTCGATCGACGGGCACCGGATCCTGAGCCCGAAGACCGTCGAACTGATGACGATGAATCATCTGCCGGGCGGCCAGACTCTCGACCGGATGTCGCGCTCCACGTTCAGCGAGGCCGTGTATCCGGGGCTCGGTTTCGGGCTCGGCTTCGCGGTGACGCAGGATCTGGCCGCGACGATGCAGCCGGGCAGCGTCGGCGATTACTTCTGGGGTGGCGGCGCCAGCACGGCCTTCTGGATCGACCCGGTCGAGGAGCTGATCGTCGTGTTCATGACGCAACTGCTGCCGTCGACGACGTACCGGATTCGTCGCGACCTGCGGCATTGGGTCTACGGTGCGATGTGCGACGACGATGGCGGCGTGTCGGCGTGACGACGCGGTGGTCGGGTCAGGCCGCCGGCTTGCGCGCGCCTTTCCGGGTGCCCGTGCGTGGCGACGGGACCAGGTCGGTACTGCGGTCGTCGCCGTCGAGATCGTGCATGATGTCGAGCACGAAACGGTCGGCGCGATAGAGATAGAGCCCGGCGTGGACGATGCAGCCGTCATCGTCGCTCCACCAGCGGCGCATGCGAATCAGCATGTCGGCCATGCTGCAGTCGGCGCCGTCCGACGCGAGCAGGTCGGCCGTTTCCTGGTCCGCATAGGCGGCCGTGATTTCCTGGCGGGCCTTCGCGAGCGGCAGACGGTTGTATTGACGGACGAGATAGCCGACCTTGTGCCGCGCGTCGCTGCCTTTCGGAAACCGGTCGTAGGTTTCGCGCGCGACATAGCTGTCCATCACGCCGTAAGGCGTGCCGTCGTGCAGATGAAGCGTGCGGATCCGCATGTAGGCGGCGCGCATCGGCTGGCCGGTCTGTAGCGCGGCGGGCAATTCGGTCACGGCTTCGCGCAGCAGCACGCGCAGGGTCTGGCCGGGCGCGAGTTGCAGCGGATCGTTGATCGCGGCACGCAGCGCCGGGTTATCCGCCGGCGAGACGACCTCGGCCGTGACGAACGTGCCGCGGCCGCGCGCGCTGCTCACGAGCCCTTCGGCACTCAGTTCGGCCAGCGCCTGGCGCACGGTGATCGTGCCCGCCTGATAGAACGCGCACAGCTCGGGAATCGGCGGCAACTGGTCGCCGCGCTTCCATTCGCCCTGGTGGATGCGTCCGCGCAGCAGGCTGGCAATCCGCGCATAAAGGGCGACCCCTTTGCGTTCTGGCGACGACGACGGGTTCAATCACGGGCTCCTGGAATGATGCGGGCGGCGGCGGGGTTGGGCGCAATGTCTAACATTCTACTATTGGAATGTATGCCCCATTCGCGCGACCGGCGCCGTGGCGCCGCCGTGCGTCACACCCACAGCCGATACATCCAGAACGACTCGTCCTCGATGAAACGTTGCGTGAATTCGCTCGGCGAGAAACCCGTAATGCGCTTGACCTCGCGGCTCAGGTGCGCCTGGTCGGCGAACCCTTCGTCCAGCGCCAGCGTGGCCCAGTTGAACGCGGCGCCGGCTTCGAACCGGTCGCGCGCCGCGAAGAACGCGCTTTCCGTCCGGACGAGCGTTTGCCATTCGCGCAGCGATCGGCCGCTGTAGGTCTTGATTCGCCGTTCGACCTGCCGCGGGCTGTGGGTGTGCCGCCATTCGCGCGCTTGCAGCGCGAGGCGTTCGACCCAGCTGCGTCCTGCGTTGCGAAGGGACGCCAGCGGTGTCGCGGGCCGCAGCGCCTGCCAGCGCGGTGCGAGATGACGGTCGATGGCCGCCAGCACGTCGGCATCGCGGTCCGCGCCGAGCAGGCCATCGAGCAGCGGGTGCCAGTCGTGGCCGAGGCACGCGTGCGCGTCGAGTACGCGGTCGTGGATGTCCGGCAGTGCGATGCCGAACAGCGCCCGCGCCGCATCGGCGGTAAAGCAGATCATCCCGATCCGTCCGCCGGTCGGCGCCCAGGCCACGGTGGGGGCCGAATGGCTGCCCGACAGCGTCGCTGCGGCGCCGAAGGGGCGCCACCGAGGCCCGTCGGCCGTGGGTTCGACGAAGCCCACGTCGAGATCCCGATACCACGACACGCACACGAGCGGCGTGGCCGGAAAATGCGAGAGCCGCTGCGCGTCGCTCAACGCGAACCCGCGCGTGTCGTGCAACACGATCGCGACCACCGCGCCCTGCAGGGCAGCCGGCGCGGGGTACAGCCGCCCATGCGATGACCGCCCGTCGCTCGGCGCGCGCGGGGCGCGTGCCAGCGGATCGGGGCACGACGGCGAGATCGATGTCGGGTCGGAGAACATGACGCCGGAGTATAGGGGCCGGCCAGATGCGTGTCGATGTCGTTTGCGTTCAAGACCGCCCGCATGCCGATTCGGATAATCCGGCCCATGAACACGCGATCCACTTCCCAATGTCCATTCCATGCGGACGCCGCGGCTTCGGCGCCCGTGCTTCACCCGCCCGGCGTATGGCCGCCGGGGCCGCGTGCCGGCCTGACGGGTTGGGGGCTGTTGCGCGCGATGTCGCGCGACCTGCTCGGCACGCTGGCCGGTTGGCGGCGCGCATATGGTGATGTCATGCACTTGCGCATGTGGCCCGAGCATGCGGTGGTCGTGACCGATCCCGCGCTCGTGCGCGAACTCCTGGTCACACATCACGATGCGCTCGGGCGCTGGGAGCGAGCCGTCCGGGTGTTTGCGGAGGTTCACGGCCATAGCGTGCTGATCGCCGAAGGCGACGCGTGGCGCGACAAGCGGCAGGCGTTGCAGCCGAATTTCATGCCGAAGCCGGTGCAGGCGTTCGTACCGTCGATCGCGGCGACGGCCGGACATGCGCTCGCGCAATGGCCCGCGCACGATCCGGACTGGCCGATCGAAAGCGCACTGACGTCGCTGGCGATGGACGTGATCATGCGCACGATGTTCTCCGATGCGATCGGCGACGATGCGCGTGCGGCCGAGGAAGCCGTGCGCGCGGTGAGCGCGGCGGCCAACGCCGATTTCTACTGGCCGGCAAGCACGCCGGACTGGATGCCGTGGAAGCGTGGCAAGGCGCGGGCGATGGCCGTGCTGAACGGGCTGATCGACCGGCAACTGCAGGCGCGTCTCGACTTGCCGACGCACGCGTGGCCGGACGATCTGCTGTCGCGCCTGTTGAAGCTGCATCGGGACGACGCACGGCGATGGCCGCTGCAGGCCGTGCACGACGAATGCATGACGGCGTTCCTCGCGGGCCATGAGACGACGGCCGGGGCGCTGACCTGGTGGGCCTGGTGCATGGCGGCGAATCCGGCGGCGCAGGCCGCGGCGCGCGACGAAGTGGCGCGCGTGCTGGGCGGTCGCGCGCCGTCCGCCGAAACGCGCTCGTCGTTGCGCTACCTGACGCACACGCTCGAGGAAACGCTGCGCCTGTATCCGTCCGCGCCGATCCTGATCAGCCGCCGGGCGTCGCGGCCGATCGTGCTGGGGCCGTGGCAGTTTCCCGCGCGGACGCTGTTCATGCTGCCGCTGCAACTCATGCAGCGCGATGCGCGATGGTTTGCGGAGCCTGACGCGTTTCGTCCCGAGCGTTTTGCGGACGACGCGCCGGCCGCGCCGCGCGGCTCCTACATGCCGTTCGGCACGGGCCCGCGCGTGTGTCTCGGGCAGCATCTGGCGATGACGGAAATGACGGTCGTCGCGGCGATGATCCTGCAGCGCTACGCATTGTCGGCGCCGCCCGGCATGACGCCGCCGCGGCCGGTGCTGAACGTGACGCTGCGGCCGGAGCGTCCGCTGCGTCTCGCGATCGCGCCCGCTGCGGACGGCGGTGCCGTGTGATGCGTGTGGTGCGGTGCGGCCGCGCGAGCGGGGCGCTGATTCGACGGCGCATCGGCCGCGACGACATTCCCGGGGGATTCGCGTGTCGTGAACGATTGGCGTTCGCGCGATGCGGCGTCATCGAATCGTCGGAATGTGAATGCGTGCCGGCCACGGCGCGTGGCGCCACTGGCGCGGCATCGCGCAGCACCTATGCTTGAAGGGCCCAGGCCGGGCGGAGCCCAAGGAGGAAGGTCATGCGCATGCTTCTCAACATACGAATCCCTCACGAGCCGTTCAACACGCTGGTGCGCGACGGCAGCGTCGGCGACGTGATCGGGCGAATACTCGAAGCGGTCAAGCCGGAGGCCGTGTATTTCACGGAGCAGAGCGGCGGGCGCGGGGCGGTCGTGATCGTCGACGTGAATGATCCGTCGCAGATCCCGGCGCTCGCGGAGCCGTGGTTCCTGATGTTGAATGCGGACTGCGAGTTCCGCGTGGTGATGTTGCCGGACGATCTCAAGAACGCCGGGCTCGCGCAGATCGGCGCGAAGTGGAAGTAGCGGGAAGCTGCGCACGACCGTGCCTGCCGCTGCTCGAGAACCGGGCAGGCGGCCGGGCGCGGCATTCGCGCACCGGCTATCTTGCAGGCTGCGAGGGTTCGGCGTTCGGCGCTTGCGTGTCTTTCGGCCGCAACAGCAACAGCAGGCCGCTCAGTGCCGCCGCCGCGACGAACACGAAAAAGAACCGCTCGTTCCATTGATACTGGCTGTCGGGCATCACGCCACCGTGATTCCCGGCCGTGGCGCCGGCTTCCAGCAGGAACGTGAAGACCGCCGGCACCGGCGCGGAACCCAGGTAGGCCAGGAACGCGAATTGCAGCCGGCCGCGGGTCAGGATCGACCAGATGTTCTTCCCCATCAGGCAGGCGACCAGCACCACGGGCGGCACGATCACGAGCGATGCGGCGCTGATCGCGCACAGAAACAGCCAGCCAATTCCAACGATCGGAATGAGTGACATGAGTCGGGATTCCTGTTGTCGGGCAATCTTGTTGTCGATCGCGCATCCGCATCGGTTTCACCGGATGACCACGGTATGCGGCGCTTCACGGAGTGTGCCCGATTCCGCGCCGGTTGCCATCCGTCAGCATCGATGCGGTCATCCGGCCGCGTCTTCCCCCAGCGCCTGGATGAAGCGCGAAAACAGCTCGGGTTGCGACGAAATCCCGAGCTTCGCGTACAGGTGCCGCCGGTGCACCTTCACCGTTTCGGGGGATATCGCGAGCCGTTCGGCAATCGCCTTCGACGAATTGCCGCGCAGCACCATTCTTGCGATCGACATCTCGCGATCGGTCAGCACGCCCGCGCCGAAGCGCGCGAGCGCCTGCTCGACCCGCGCGCCGAGATCGGTGTCGGGCGTCGCACGCGCCGCGTCGCCCACCAGCCGCCAGTGCTGCCGGATCGCCGCGAGCACCCATGGCATCGCGGCCGTCAGCTTGCCGAGCGGCTCGACGTCGAACCGCGTGCCCGCGCCGAGCGACAGCGACAGCAGCATGTCGGCGTTCGGCCGCACGAGGATCTGGATCTCGTCGTCGCCGACCGCGTCGCGGAAGTAGCTCAGGAAATATTCGCTCTGCCGGAACAGGTCGGGCGCGACCTCCTCGAGCCGGTAACAGCCGTCGGCGAGCCCGTCGTGCGCGGCCTGCAGGAACGGGTCGAGCAGATACACGCCGTTCAGGTAGAGCGGCACGGGCGAGGCGGCATCGGTGCCGCCCGTGTCGTATTCGTCGAGCACGAGCGGCACGCCGTCGTGGCCGATCGCGGTCGCGAGCGCGTTGTCGAACGGCACCATTTCATTGAGCAGCAGCACCAGGAATCGCCAGAAGCGCGGCTGGCCGAGATGATCGATTGCGCGGCCGAGCGCCTGGTGCATCGCGATTTCGGAAAAGAGACGATCCATACCACCACCGGAAGGGCGTAACACGAAGGGGGAATAGCGGTCCTGAAATTGGCTTCCTAGACTGCCACGCAATCAATCGGGCCCGAGTATGGGCGTTCAAAAAAAAGTGGCAAAGGATTGGCCCAAGCACAGGAGAACGAAATGGCGATGATGTCGGAATCGACGGGCACGCTGCAAGCGGCGCCTGCAACGGAAGACGCGCCGCGCGCGCTGTCGCAGACGCTCAGCGTGCGCGATGCGGTGATGATCACCGTATCGGGCGTGACGCCCGCAAGCTCGATCTTCGTGATCGCGCCGTTCGCGATCCAGCAGGCCGGCAGCGGCGCCGTGCTGTCGTTCCTGCTCGGCGGCGTGCTCGCGCTGGCGTTCGCGCTCTGCTACGCGGAGCTCAGCGCCGCGCACCGCAGCGCGGGCGGCGAGTACGTGATGGCCAAGCGCGTGTTCGGCACGCTGCCCGGCTACCTGACCTTCATCACGGTGCTGTCCGTCAGCGTGTTCATCCCGGCCGTGCTCGCGAGCGGCGCCGCGCCATACCTGAACAACGCGCTCGGCACGCACTTCAGCAACCAGTCGGTCGCGCTGACGATCGTGCTGCTCAGCTACCTGCTCGGCATGCTGAACATCAAGACGAACGCGTGGATCACGGGCGCGTTCCTGGTCGTCGAGATCGGCGTGCTGATGCTGATCGCGGGCCTCGGCTTCGGTTCGCCGCATCGTGGCGCCGACGCGCTGATCGCGCCGGTCGTCGCGAGCGGCAACGCACTCGTGCCGGCGACGCTGGCCGCGATCGTCCCGGCGATCGGCACCGCGATCTTCTGCTACAACGGCTTCGGCTCGGCCGCGTATCTCGCGGAAGACCTGCGCGGCGGCAATCGCAACGTCGCGAAGGCGGTGATTTATTCGCTGCTCGTGATCCTCGTCGTCGAGCTGATTCCGCTCACCGCGATCGTGCTCGGCGCGCCGTCGCTGACGGAGCTGACGAAGAGCGCCGACCCGATCGGCTATGTCGTGCGTTCGCTGAGCAACCCGGCCGTGTCGCGCGTGGTCAGCGGCGGGATCTTCCTGTCGGTGTTCAATGCGATCATCGCGATCGTGATCACGATGGGCCGGCTGCTGTACAGCAGCGGCCGCCATGCGCTCTGGTCGCGCACCTGCAACCGCGCCTTCTCGACGATCCATCCGCGCTTCGAATCGCCGTGGCTCGCCACCATCGCGCTCGCGGTGCCGTCGGCGGGGCTCGTGTTCGTGTCGAGCCTCGACGAACTGACCGCGTTCACGGTCGACCTGCTGCTGCTGATCTACCTGGTCGTCGGGCTGGCCGCGCTCGCGAGCCGGTTCGTGCGCCGTGACGTCGAACACCACTACCGGATGCCGTTGTGGCCCGTGACGCCGCTCGTCGCGGTAGTCGGCGCTGCGTATACGCTCTACACCACGCTCGCAACGGCCACGAAACCGACCGACCTGATCATCATCGCGGGGTTGCTGGCCGCCGCGCTCGTGATGTATGCGGTCTGGGCGCGCCACAGCGAAGCCTTCCGCACGCTCTGAGCGCCGGATCGAAGTCTTGCCATACCGAAACACCGAAACACCGAACCATTGAAAGACTGGAGGAATTGCATCATGCGCACGAGGGATCTCGGCATCCGCATCGGACTCGGCACACCGGGCCGCTTCAACGCGATCACGGACGTTCCGGGCGTACGGGTCGGACATTGCACGCTGAACGTCGAGAACGGCGACGCATCGATCCGCACCGGCGTCACCGTCATCGAGCCGCGCGCAGGCGCCGTGCACGATTCGCCGTGCTTCGCGGGCGTGCACGTGCTGAACGGCAACGGCGACGCGACGGGGCTCGAATGGATCCGCGAGGCCGGCCTGCTGACCACGCCGATCGCCTATACGAACACGCACAGCGTCGGCGCGGTGCGCGATGCACTCGTCGCGAACGAGCGTGAAGCGGCGGCCGGCCGCGTGTACTGGTGCATGCCGGTCGTGATGGAAACCTACGACGGGCTGCTGAACGACATCTGGGGCCAGCACGTCAGCGCCGCGCACGTGCAGCGCGCGCTGGCCGCCGCGCAGTCGGGGCCGGTTGCCGAAGGCGGTGTGGGCGGCGGCACGGGGATGATCTGCCACGAGTTCAAGGGCGGCATCGGCACCGCGTCGCGCGTGCTCGCGGCCGAGGCGGGCGGCTGGACCGTCGGCGCACTCGTGCAGGCGAACTACGGCGTGCGCGAGATGCTGCGCGTGGCCGGTTATCCGGTCGGCGAAGTGCTGCGGCACGTGCCTTCGCCGTTCCGTGCGCCGGATGCGCAAGGCGAGGCCGGGATGGGTTCGATCGTCGTGACGATCGCGACCGACGCGCCGTTGCTGCCGCACCAGTGCACGCGTCTTGCGCAGCGCGCGAGCGTCGGGCTGGCGCGCGTCGGCGGCGGCACCGAGGATTCGAGCGGCGACATCTTCCTGGCATTCGCAACGGGCAACGACGGCCTGCCGGCGGCGAACTACGGCAGCAAGGGCGCGCCGACCACCGGCGTGAAGATGGTCAACAACGACCATATTTCTGCGCTGTTCGTCGCAGCGGCGGAAGCGGTGGAGGAAGCGATCGTGAATGCGCTCGTCGCAGGTGGCGACGTCGAGTCGCGCGGGGCGCGGGTCGAAGGGCTGGGGCAGGCGCGCTTGCTGGATGCGTTGCGCGAAGTGGGCTGGCGGCCGGGGCGCGGCGCCTGAAACGGCATGCGCCGCTTCAATCGAAGCGGCGTGCGGGGGAGCGGCGATGCGGCGATCGGCCGGGCCGCCGCTCGCCCGCGCATGCGACGCGGGCGGTGCGGGCCTGGCCGTGACGACGCGGCGTCATGCTCAGCTGCCGAAGTAGATGTTGCAGAAGCTGACGGGGCCGACACACGCGTTCGGATCTTCCTGCTTCGATTGCGAACGATCGACGCGGCCGGCGGTTGCGACGGCTTCAGCGCGGTTCGCCTGTTGCTGTGCGACGTCTGCCGGTGCCGGCTGTGCGTGAGCGACAGCAGCGGTGAGCGACAGGGCAACGAGGGCGAGGTGCAGCGGCTTCATTTGGGTTTCTCCTGGGTGATTGCCAGTCTCGCTGGCAGTGAGGAAACTATAGGCTCGCACTGCTTAAAGATTAATCACCGCGGCTGTAGAGCTTATTTCCATCCGGAACAAGGATCACGTTGTACGCGCACCGATCGTCAATGGCGGTGCCGGTTGAACGGCGCATCCTTGTCCAGCAGCGCGCTGCGCATGAAGTGCAGGCAGCCGACGATGCGCTGCATGCGGTGCCGCTCGCTGGGCACCGCATACCACGCCTGCAGCGTGTGCTGCGCCGCGCGGATCGCGAGATTCACCGATTTCAGCGTGCGCGCGTGGTGGCCGGGCGTCGGATCGTCGAAGAAGCGCGGCAGCTCGTGCAGCACCGCGTCGATCGAGCCGGTCCAGCGCAGCGTTTGCGGCGGTTTCGATGCGCAGAACGCATTCAGTTCGTCGCGCAGGTCGATCACCGCGTGGCCGACCTCGAGCGTCGACAGCATCCAGCGCATCGCGTCGCGATGCTGTCGCGTGCGTCGCACGAGCAGCGTACGCAGTTGCGCCATCAGGTCGTGCGTGCTCGACTGGAAGCGCTGCGCAAGGCGCTCCGTCGACCCTTCGCACGCCAGCGTGACCTGGCGGCGCAGGTCGTGCGCGATCCGGCCCGTGAGCCACGGCATGTGGGTGGGGAACACGACCGCGAACACGAGCGAGCACGCGAGCATCGCGATGACGATCGCCAGGCCGTTGTTGATCAGCACCTCGGGCGTATATGCGATCACGTTGTCGGGCCCCGCGAGCAGGCAGAAAAACACCGCGAAGCCGATCCCGTAGCCGGACAATCCCGGCCGCATCGCGAGAAACGCACCGAGGCCGAGCACCGGCGCGAGCGCGGCGCACAGCAGCGGGAAACCGTCGATGTTCGGATACACGTAGCACAGGAACACGTAGCCGACCGCGGTCGCGAATGCCGCGCCGACGCTCATCTGCGCAACGAACTTCGGTGCGCGCGGCGACGTCGAGCTGAGCGCGCACGCGATCGCGGTGGCGATCACGGCGAGCGGGCCGCTCGGCCATTCGGACGCGAGCCAGAACGCGCTCATCGCACCGACGGCGACGATCGTGCGCAGGAACGCGAAACCGACGAAGAACGAGTTGGTCTTGACCGCGTAATGCGTGACCGAGCGCTCGAACGCGTGATCGTCCTGGTCGAGCGATGCATAGGTATCGGCGTAGCCGAGATATTCGCCGATGAAGCGGTACAGCAGCTCGATCGCGGTATCGAAGTCGAGCAGGCCGCCGGCCGCATGCGCTTCGATGTCTCGCCGCGACGCGCGCGCGGCTTTCGGCAACGCGCTGTGGAAGCGGCGCAGTTCGAGCAGTGCGCCGGTGGCCGGCGCGATGCCGCGCTGCCGCTCGTCGCGCAGCGCGGCAAAGCGCTGCGCGAGCGCGTCGACGTGCGGCGCCAGCGCATCGAGCACCGCGTCCGAGCCGTTGGCGCGCAGCCGCTTGACGAGCTGGTGCAGCGCATGCAGCCGCGTACACGCGTTCATGAACTCGCTGTTCAGCCGCGCGAGGCGGCGGCTGCGCGCACGAATGTGCGGATCCTCGAACGACGCGAACGCGCGGTTGGCCTCGAAGCCGACGATGTCGTCGACGAAATCGGCGAAGCGCCGCTCGAAATCGCCGCGTGCGACGTCGCCTGCGAGCGCGCCGGCCGTGAACGCCGCGAACGTCGCGTGGCGGGTGCCCAGCGAACGCATCAGCGCCTTCGCGGAGCTGAGCGGCAGGATCAGCGCGCTGACCGCGCCCGAGCACGCAATGCCGAGCGCGACTTCCGCGGCACGGGTGAGCGCGGACTGGAACAGCGTCTGCGGGGTCATCACGGACGGCAGGCCGATCAGCGCGGCCGTATAGCCGGCGAGCACGAAGCCGTACCAGCGGAAGTGGCGGTTGCGCACCGCGAGCGCGATGCAGGTGCCGATCCACAGCGTGATGCCGGCCATGTACAGCTCGGGCTGCTGCGCGAACAGCCCGCCGAGCGCGAGCGCGGCAACGAGGCCGGCGGCCGTGCCGAGCACGCGGTAGAAACTCTTCGCGAACACCATCCCCGACAGCGGCTGCATCAGCACGAATACGGTCGTCATCGCCGTGCGCGGCTGCGACATCTCCAGGCGCATCGCGATGCCCATCGCGAGGAGCGCCGCGAACACGGTTTTCGCGAGGTGCAGCCAGATCAGCCCGTCGCTCGCGGCCCAGTCGCGCGCCGCGTCGCCGAGTGGATCGAGCCAGGTCCTCCATCGTGGCGGTTCGATGGAAGGACGCTCGATCGCAGGTTGTGGCTTCATGAAAAGAGGGGGCCGGCACGGGGCCGGGCGAGGTGCCTGGCACGTCCGAACGGGTCCGTTCGACTGTTGAGGCGCCGATTGTAGGAGTGCGGCGCCCGCGCATTAACGCAGCTGCGGGGAAACGATAGTTGCAGCCGGAGTAACAATCTGTCGCATCCAGTGGAGGAAAATAGCGGCTCCGCTACAGGTTGCTCACAGGAATGGATACCCTACAAAACATGCGGGTGTTTTCGCGCGTCGTCGAGACGGGCAGTTTCACCGCCGCCGCGCAATCGCTGAATTCGACGACCGGCGCGATGTCGCGCGCGGTGTCGGAGCTCGAGGCGCGCCTGCGCACCCGTCTGATGAATCGTTCGACGCGCCGTCTCGCGCTCACGTCGGCCGGCGAAAGCTATCTGCGGCGCTGCCGCCAGATCCTCGCCGACGTCGACCGCGCGGAAGAAGAGGCGAGCTGCGCGCACGAACGGCCGGCCGGCGTACTGCGCATGCACAGCTTCGCGAGCGTCGGCCATCACTATGTATTGCCCACGCTCACGCGCTATCACGCGCAGTTCCCGGACGTGTCGATCGAATTGTCGCTGTCGCAGCGCATGCCCGACCTGTTCGACGGCACGAGCGACATGGCCGTCGTGACCGCGTCGTCGCTGCCCGATTCGGAACTCGTGTCGCACCTGCTCGGCTCGACCTTCAGCATCCTGTGCGCGTCACCCGACTATGTGAAACGCCACGGCGCGCCGGTACGCCCGCAGGATCTCTCTGCGCACGCGTGCCTGACGCTGTGCACGCCGGCGTTCCCGACGCACGAATGGGTGCTCGAAGGGCCGGAAGGCGTCGAGCAGATCCACGTCGCGGGGCCGGTGCAGACCAATACGGCCGAATCGCTGGCCCTCGCGATCCGCGACGGGATCGGGATCGGCATGCTGCCGCTGTACTCGGCGATCGACGCACTGCGCGACGGCACGCTCGTCCGCGTGCTGCCCGCGCATATCCTGCAGAAGATGAACGTGTACGCGCTGTATCCGTCGCGCCGCTTCGTCGATGCGAAGGTGCGGACCTGGGTCGAGATGCTGCGAGCCCAGGTGCCGGCGATGATCGCGCGCGACGTCGAGATGCTGAACGCGATCGATCGCGAACCGCAGGCGGCCTGAGCGGCGAGCGTGCATCGGCGCACTGCCTGCTTCTTCTCTTCACGCAAACCACGCGAACGCAACCCGCGCCGCGCCCGCAAGACATCGTTCACGCGGGCGTGGCGCTTCGTCATGCGGTTACAGCGCGGGCTTCGCAGCCGCGCCCGATTCCGTTGCGGGTGCGCCGGCCGGGCCATAGGCGGCGTGTGCAGCCTTCTGTTCCGCGAGACGTTTTTCGTGGAGTCGTTCCTGCGCCGCCATGATGTCGTCCGGATAGTTGTTGACTTCGCCGCGCGCCGGGTTGTAGCCGACCGACTCGAGATCGATCAATTCCTGCAGCACTTGCGCGCGCGTGACGGGCGACTGTGCCGACTGGGCGAAAGACAGGGCCGGTGCAGCAAGCAGGACGGCAGCGGCGGCGGTAACGACGAGCGATTTCACGAGGTTCTCCTGGGGACGGGGTAGGCGGCCGGTTCGACGCGCGATGCGTGACCCCGACCTTTGCTGGCAGTCTACGCAGCACCCGCGCGCGTAAAAACCCCGATTCCAGGCAGGCTGCCTTCCAGATGGAACAACATTGGTGCGAGCCGCCCGCGGCCCGCGAACCCGCGTGCGAACGCAGGTTCGTGGCCGGCGGGCGACGATGCATCGCGCCGGTCAGAAGCGCGTGCGCATGCCGATCGTGCCGACGATCTGGTTCGCCGTGCTCGATGCGCCGCCCGAGCCGTTGATGAACGCCTGGTAGCCGCGGCCCGCTGCGTGCTGGTACATCGCTTCCGCGTAGACGTCCGTGCGGCGCGACAGCTTGTAGACGGCCTGCAGGTCGACCTGGTGCCACTTCGGATCGGTGCTGTGCTTGCTGTCGGGGTTCGACACGCTGGCGTCCGTGTACACGTAGGCCGCGCCGAGGCTGACGGCCGGCGTTACCGCATAGCGCACGTTCACGTCGTAGTTGTTGAATGCGATCTGGCCGGTCGAGCCGAACGAGCCCGTGTTGTCATACTGCGAACGCGTATAGACGAAGCCGACGGTGGCCGGGCCGAACCCGTAGCTGATGCCGCCGCCGTACGAACGCATGCGGTCCGAGCCGATCGACCAGCCGCCCTGGTTCAGGCTCTTCGCTTCGGCCGCATCGGTCGCGCC
This sequence comes from Burkholderia lata, assembly GCF_902499025.1. Classification (GTDB taxonomy): domain Bacteria; phylum Pseudomonadota; class Gammaproteobacteria; order Burkholderiales; family Burkholderiaceae; genus Burkholderia; species Burkholderia lata_C. Next base: position 182,439 of record NZ_CABVPW010000004.1, read on the forward strand.
GGGGCTCGCGCTCGTCGAACCCTTCGTGCCGTTCATCTGCAGGTACGCGCCGGCCAGCTTAAGCGGGCCGTTCGTGTAGCTTGCCGCGACGCTGTACGCGCGGTTCGCGCCGAAATTGGATGCGTTCGAGAACGCGACCATCGCACCGACCTTGAAGCCCGCATAGGTCTCGCTCGTGTACTTGACCGCGTTGTTGATGCGCAGCGAGTGGTTCAGGTTGTCGTTGTCGAATGGATGCGCGAAGCTCGTGTCGCCGAAGTCGCCGGCCGTGGCCGACAGCGGCGCGACGAAATCGACCATCGTGTCGTACTGGCGGCCGAGCGTCAGCGTGCCATAGCCGTTCTGGCTCAGGCCGACGTACGCGTGGCGGCCGAACAGCTTGCCGTCCTGCCCGAGCCCGCCGTTGTTCACGTTGAAGCCGTTCTCGAGCACGAACAGCGCCTTCAGGCCGCCGCCGAGATCCTCGGTACCGCGAAACCCGATGCGGCTGCCGTTGACGGTGCCGCTGTTCAGGCGCCACAGCGATGCACCGTTGGCGTTGTTGGTGTACACGATGCCGGCGTCGATCAGGCCGTACAGCGTGACCGAGCTCTGTGCGTGAGCGAGGGGGGCGAACAGTGCGGCGGTGCATGCGCCGGCGATGAGGTTTTTTTTCAAGTCAGGGCTCCTGCGTGTGGGACTGGGAACAAAAGTTCGGCGCAAGTATAGGAGCGCATCGCGCGTGCAAGGCCGGCGGGGGCCGCGAGCGCACCTTTCCGGATCCGGCAAGAGTCCTTCACAAAACTGACACGACGCGCCGCCCGCGTGTGACGCTGGCGGTCTTTGCGTGGTCGCGCGTGCGTTGCATCCGTTCGGCGCGGACCGGTTGTCGCGTCGCTGCAACATGAGCGGGACGCGGCGTGGCAGTTGATCGGTGCGATCGGCGCGTGGAGAATGGGGCGTTTGCGTCCATGACGGGCGTCACACGCGTGCGAGGACACGCGCGCCTCGACACTTTTCACCGATACCCGTCAACTGGATCGCACGGCCGCCGACGCGAAGCGCGCGGCCGTTTTCATGGATGCCACGGGGAGACTCCACATGAATCTGTTCAACGTACGCCTGAGGGGGCGCGACGGCCTGTTCACGATCGGCATCGACGGCGGCACGATCGCGCGGGTCGACGCACAGTCGGCACCGGTCGCGCCCACGGGCGCAGCGGACATCGACGCGGGCGGCCGCCTGGCGATCCCGCCGCTCGTCGAGCCGCATATCCACCTCGACGCGGTGCTGACGGCCGGCGAGCCGGCCTGGAACATGAGCGGCACGCTGTTCGAGGGCATCGAGCGCTGGGCCGAACGCAAGGCGACGATCACGCACGAGGACACGAAGACACGCGCGCACGCGGCGATCGGGATGCTGCGCGATCACGGGATCCAGCACGTGCGCACGCACGTCGACGTCACGGATCCGACGCTCGCCGCGCTGAAGGCGATGCTGGAAGTGAAGGACGAGGCGCGCGGGCTGATCGACCTGCAGATCGTCGCGTTTCCGCAGGAGGGTATCGAATCGTTCGACGGCGGCCGCGCGCTGATGGAGCAGGCGATCGACCTGGGTGCGGACGTCGTCGGCGGGATTCCGCATTTCGAGAACACGCGCGAGCAGGGCGTCAGCTCGATCCGCTTCCTGATGGATCTCGCGGAGCGCACCGGGTGCCTCGTCGACGTGCATTGCGACGAGACCGACGATCCGCATTCGCGCTTCCTCGAAGTGCTCGCGGAAGAGACGCGTGTGCGCGGGATGGGCGCGCGCGTGACGGCGAGCCACACGACCGCGATGGGCTCGTACGACAACGCGTACTGTTCGAAGCTGTTCCGCCTGCTGAAGCGCGCGGGCCTGAACTTCATCTCGTGCCCGACCGAGAGCATCCACCTGCAGGGGCGCTTCGACACGTTTCCGAAGCGGCGCGGCGTCACACGCGTGGCGGAACTCGACCGCGCGGGCATCAACGTGTGCTTCGGGCAGGATTCGATCAAGGATCCGTGGTATCCGCTCGGCAACGGCAACATCCTGCGCGTGCTCGATGCGGGCCTCCATATCTGCCACATGATGGGCTACCAGGACCTGCAGCGCTGCCTCGACTTTGTGACCGACCACAGCGCGACGACGATGCATCTCGGCGACGGCTACGGCATCGCGGTCGGGCGTCCGGCGAATCTCGTCGTGCTCGACGCGGACGGCGACTACGAAGCGGTGCGGCGGCAAGCCAAGGCCACGCTGTCGATCCGCCACGGGAAGGTGATCCTGCGGCGCGAGCCGGAGCGCGTCACGTATCCGGATTGAGGTGCACGGCGGGCGATCGCGGCCCGTCTGGCGTCATGTATTCATGAAATACATGAGTTGATTAGAAAAATACGTTTGTCTCATGATGGGTGCCGGCCTACGATGCGGTCCTGACGGCGGCGCGCGTGTTGCGCGCCGTCATTTCGATTCCAATCGCCGACCCCATGCGCCTCGATCTCCCGTCCGCCCCCGCATCCCCTTTGCCGGCCGCCAGCCCGTTCGCGCGCGTGGCCGTCGTCACGATCCTGACCGGCGTCGGCGCGGGCCTCGGCGGCATGCTGCTCGCGCTGCTGCTGCACGCGATCCAGCACGTCGCGTACGGCTACAGCGTCGCGCACGCGATCGGTACCGAGAGCTTCCTCACCGGTGTGACCGGTGCCGATCCGCTGCGCCGGCTCGGGGTGCTGGTCATTTGCGGGATCGTCGCGGGCGGCGGCTGGTGGGCGCTGTACCGGTATGGCCGGCCGCTTGTCAGCATCCGCCGTGCAGTGCGCGCGGCGGACCCGCGGATGCCGGTCGTCAGCACGACGATTCACGCGCTGCTGCAGATCGTCACCGTCGCGCTCGGCTCGCCGCTCGGCCGCGAAGTCGCTCCGCGCGAGATCGGTTCGCTGCTTGCCGGGCGGCTTGCGCATGCGGCGGGGCTCACGCCGGATGACTGCCGGCTGATGGTCGCGTGCGGTGCGGGCGCGGGCCTCGCGGCCGTCTATAACGTGCCGCTCGGCGGGGCGGTCTTCGTGCTCGAAGTGCTGCTCGGCACGTTCGAACTGCGTGCGCTGGTCGTGGCGGTCGCGACGTCGGCGATCGCGGCGGCCGTTGCGTGGATCGGCCTCGGCAACGAACACCAATATACGGTGCCGCCGTTCGTGCTGAGCACGCCGCTGGTGGCGTGGTCGATCGTCTGCGGGCCGCTGTTCGGTTTTGCCGCATACGGCTTCGTGCGGCTCACGACGCGTGCCCGGGCGAACGCGCCGAAAGACGGGCGGCTGCCCGTGCTCGCGCTGGTCAACTTCGCGGTGATCGGCGTGCTCGCGATGCGGTTTCCGCAATTGCTCGGCAACGGCAAGGGTCCGGCGTCGCTGGGCTTCGACGGCACGTTGACGATCGGTCTCGCCGCTGCACTGCTCGTGCTGAAGGTGCTGATCGAGGCCGGCAGCCTGCGAGCGGGCGCGGAAGGTGGCCTGCTGACGCCGGGCCTCGCGAACGGCGCGCTGCTCGGTGTCGTGCTCGGCGGGCTATGGAGCCTCGTGTGGCCGGGAGCGTCGATCGGCGGTTGTGCGCTCATTGGCGCGACCGCGTTTCTCGCCGCGTCGATGCAGATGCCGATCACGGCGGTCGTGCTGCTGCTCGAATTCACCCGAGCGGATCACGACAGCCTCGTGCCGATGCTGCTTGCAGTGGCCGGCTCGCTCGTCGCGTACCGGTTCGCGCAGCGGCTGGCCGAGCGGCGGGTGAGTGCGGTTGCAACCGTGGCCACACCAGCGACGGCTATTCGCTGACGCACACGCCTTCGTCCTTTTCACCGGCGGTGCCGATCGCACCGCCGATCGCCGTTTTCCTCCCCCGTTTCCACGATCGCGCCCGCACGCAATCGCAGCCGCACTCCCGAGCGCGTCCGCCGGTTCTGTGCAAGAATCCGCGCGTTTCCGCGCCTCCACCAACAACGACACGCGCGGACGTCCCTATCAGGAAACGAGGAGCTCAAGTTGATTCAGCGTATTTCCCGCTTTTTCACGCAGGTGGTCCACCGCGTGTTGCCCGACCCGTTGATTTTCGCGATCCTGCTGACGATCGTCACGTTCGCGCTCGCATTCGGCCTCACGCCGAATACGCCCGCGCAGCTCACGACGATGTGGGGTTCGGGTTTCTGGAACCTGCTCGCGTTCTCGATGCAGATGGTGATGATTCTCGTCACCGGTCACGCACTCGCGAGCTCGCCGCCGGTGAAGCGCATGCTCGTCGCGCTCGCGAGCACCGCACGCACGCCGGGGCAGGGCGTGATGCTCGTCGCGTTCGTCGGCGCACTCGCGTGCGCGATCAACTGGGGCTTCGGCCTCGTGCTCGGCGCGATGCTCGCGCGCGAAGTGGCGCGTCGTGTCGCCGGCAGCGACTACCGGTTGCTCGTCGCGTCCGCGTACATGGGCTTCCTGAGCTGGCATGGCGGATTGTCGGGTTCGGTCCCGCTCGTCGCGGCCACAAAGGGCAATCCGATGGAGAAGACCATCGGGCTGATTCCCGTGTCGCAGACGATCTTCACCGGCTACAACGCGTTCATCACGATCGGCCTGATCGTGATGCTGCCGTTCCTCGCGCGCATGATGATGCCGAAGCCCGGCGACGTCGTCAGCGTCGATCCGGCGCTGCTGGCCGAACCGCCGAGCGTCGAGCGCCAGCTCGGGCCCGACGCGACGTTCGCGGAGCGGATGGAGGAAAGCCGCGCGCTGTCGGTCCTCGTCGCGGCGCTGTGCGCGGCGTTCCTCGTGCTGAAGTTCGTGCAGAAGGGCTTCGCGCTCGACATCGACACCGTGAACCTCGCGTTCCTCGCGGCCGGCATCCTGCTGCACCGTACGCCGATGGCCTATGCCCGCGCGGTGGCCGGTGCGGCGCGCGGCGCATCGGGGATCATGATCCAGTTCCCGTTCTACGCGGGCATCCAGGCGCTGATGGATCACTCGGGGCTCGCGGGCGTGATCACGAAGTGGTTCGTCGATATCGCGAACGTGCACACGTTCCCGCTGCTAGCGTTCCTGAGCTCGGCCGTGATCAATTTCGCGGTGCCCTCCGGCGGCGGCCACTGGGTCGTGCAAGGCCCGTTCGTGATGCCGGCGGCACAAGCGCTCGGCGCAGATCTCGGCAAGGCCGCGATGGCGATCGCGTACGGCGAAGCGTGGACCAACATGGCGCAGCCGTTCTGGGCGCTGCCCGCGCTGGCGATCGCCGGGCTCGGCGTGCGCGACATCATGGGGTATTGCGTGACGACGCTGCTGTTCTCGGGTGTCGTGTTCGTCGCGGGGATGTATCTGTTCTGACGGGGCCGGGCGCGAGGCGGGCGGCATGGCCTGGTAGCGGCCGCCCGGACGCAGATCGCCATCCGCCGGTGGATCGGGCAGAATCGGTTCCCTCAGTTTCCGCCGACGGAGTCCGCATGACCGATCCGACCGAACCACCCGGCCGCCACGCGTACGCGAGCTTCGCGCAACGGTACGCCGACATCGCGCCGACCAAGGCGCACAACGCGCTCTACGAGCGTCCGGCAACGATGGCGCTGCTGGGCGATGTCGACGGCCTGGCGGTGCTCGACGCCGGCTGCGGGCCCGGCATCTGCAGCGCACACCTCGCACGCCGGGGCGCGACGGTGCATGCGTTCGACGTCACGCCGGAGATGGTCGCGCTGGCGAGAGCGCGCTGCGCGGGCCTCCCGGTCGACATCGTGGAGGGCGATCTGGAGGGGCCGCTCGCCTGGTTGCCCGACGCAGCGTTCGACAAGGTCGTCTGTTCGCTCGCGTTCGACTACGTGCGCGATCTTGCGCCGACGCTGCGCGAATTCCGGCGCGTCGCGCGGCCGGGCGCCACGCTCGTGTTTTCGATGGCGCATCCGATGCGCGACTGGATGGATGAACGCACGCGCGGCGAGGGCACCTATTTCGATACCTCCCGCTTCGGCTTTCACTGGTCGGGTTTCGGTGAACCGAAACCGTATGTCGAAGCGTGGCGGCGGCCGCTCGCCGACATCCTGAACGCCGTGGCCGACAGCGGCTGGCGGCTCGACCGGTTCGTCGAGCCGAAGCCGCTGCCCGAGATGAAGGCCGCATCGGAGCGGCTTCATGCGGAGCTGTCGATGGCCCCGGCCTTCCTTTGCATCCGCGCGCGCTGCTGACCCGACGCAGCGCGGCGGTCATCCTGCACTCAGTGTTGCACCGGCTCGTCGTTCAGCGTACCCAGGAACGCTTCGATATCCTTGATGTCCTGCGCCGTCATCGCGGGCTTGTCGCCCGCCTTGCGATCGAACGGCGCATCGGTCACGTCGACGTTCGCGCGATATTTCGGCGGGATGTCGTCGTACTCGTCGACCTTGCCGTCCGCGCCACGCGAATAGAACTTCTGCGGCGAGATGCTGCGCTCGTTGTAGAACGCCATCACCTGGTCGAGGGTATGGAACACGCCGTTGTGGAAGAACACGTGGCGGGTCGCCGAGTTGCGCAGCGTCGGCGTCAGGAACATCGCGCAGTACTGGGTCTGGTCCTTCAGGTCATCGCGGAACGGCCCGCACACGCCGAGATCGTAGAACGCCGGGTTGCGGTTCTGCGCCAGGTCCTTGTTGCGCGGCGCGCCGAGCGCCTCGTACTGGTAATCGGTAAACATCGGCGGCAGCCCGTCCTTGCCGGGTTTCGACAGGTGGCAGCCCGCGCAATTCGCCTTGTCCGGATCGTTGAACAGGCGCAGCCCGCGCAGTTCGGCCTGCGTGAGGCGCGCACGGCCTTCGAGCCAGCGGTCGTACTTGCTGTTGTACGGGTGGAACGACGGATCCTCGACCTGGTAGCGCGCGATCGCGAACATCGCCTCCGACACCGCGAGCTGCGGGCTGTCGAACACGCGCGTGCCGAACAGTTGCTCGAGCTGCGCGCGGTGCGACGACTGCGCGAGCTTGCGCGCGACGTCGTCGATGCTTGCGTTCGCCATCTCGACCGGATTCAGCAGCGGGCCGAACGCCTGCTGCTGCAGCGTATCGGCGCGGCCGTCCCAGAACATCCCGCCCTGCGGCACGAGCTGCGGCGCGGCCGACGTGCCGGCCACCTTCTGCGCCTTGACGACCCCGGCCGCCGACGCGGCCTGCTGCGCGACGGTCGGCGCGGCGTCGTTTTCACCGGCATCGGGGCCGATGCTGAAGTTCGGCTGGCGGTACAGGTACATCAGCGACGGCGGCGGGCGATAGCCCTGCTGCGTCATCGCGAGGCCGCCCGGCTGCACGTCGAGCGCGTTCGGCGGGCCGTACGCATGGTCCGGGCTGTGGCACGACGCACACGACTGCTTGCCCGACGCGGACAGCGACGGATCGGCGAACAGCGCGCGGCCGAGCTGCGCGACTGCCGACAGCGGCTGCGCGGCGGGCCGCTGCAGCACGACCGGATGCGGGTTCGCGCCGGTCCAGTCGGCCACGACGGTGCCGATCGCCGCGGGCACCTGCGCGGGGAACGCGATCGCGAACGCGCCATAGCCGAGCACGGCGGCGCCGATCACGAACGCCGCACGGCGCAGGAGGCGGGACGGCGTGCGCGGTGCGCGGTTGCCGGTGGTGTCGGGAGACGGGAACGCAGGGCGAGCTGTCATGCTGTCGGTCGGAAATCGGGCGCCGCACGAAGCGGCGCGTTAAACGGAAACGGCCGGCGCGTGATGCGCCGGCCATGCGGTCACGAAGTACCGGTCAGATCGCCGGTGCCGCGCTCAATGCGGTGCCGAGCGTCGGGTCGAGATACAGCGGCGTCGTGTTCGGCTTCGACGTGAAGTCGAACAGGGCGCGCAGGTCGCCTGCCGTCGCATCGAACGAACCGCCGCCGATGCGCTGGCCGCCGAGCCAGTTGTCCTCGATGAAGCGCACGACGGACGACTGGTCGAGCATCGTGTGGTCGACGTAGTTCTGCTTCGCGTACGGCGAGATCACGATCAGCGGAATGCGCACGCCCGGGCCGCAGCGGCCGTTCACGGTCGTGCCGTTCACGCCGGTGGTGCCGCCCGTGCCGCACTTGCCGCTGCCGTTGACCTGGTCGACCGGGTCCGACGATGCACGCGTCGGCGCCGTGTACACGTGGTCGTACCAGCCGTCCGAGTCGTCATAGGTGACGATCACGGCCGTGTTCTGCCAGTCCGGCTGCTGTTGCAGGAAGTTGACGACCTTCGTCACGAACGCCTGCTCGTCGAGCGGATCCGAGTAGCCGGCGTGCGCGTCCTGGGCGGCCGGAGCCTTCAGGTAGCTGACCGACGGGAAGTTGCCGGATTTCACGGCGGCGAAGAAGTCGTCCGTGTCGTACTGGTGGTTCGCGGGTTCGGCGGTCTTGCCGTCGGACTCGAGGCTCGAACCGATCGCTGCCACCGAGCTCGGGCGCGCGTGCTGCGGGTTCGAGGTCGACGCGTAGTACTGGAACCAGTTGTGGTGCGGGATGTAGTCGGACGTCGCGGCGTTCACGGCGGTGGCGACCGTGCTGCGGCTGCAGCCCGTGGTGCCGTTGCCGTTCGTCGTCGACAGGTTGAAGCCGCCCATGAAGCCGCCCCACGTGATCTTCGCGCCGTTCAGCAGGTCGCCGATGTTCTTGCCCGTCATCATCGCCTGGTCGGTCGTGCTCGAGCACAGATCGAAGCCCGGGTCGACGTCGTTGATCATCGTGAAGCCGCCCTGGCCGTCATTGATGTAGTACGAGCTCTTCGCGAGCGTCGACGGCTGCGCGGACGACTTGACGATCTGCATCCCGTTGGTCTGGCCCGACACGACGTTCAGCGCGCCCGGCGTCGACGGGCCGTACGACGTCGTGTACATGTTGTCGCTCATCGCGAAGCGCTGCGCGTAGTTCCACAGCGCGGTCACGGTGTTGCCGTCGAAGTAGCCCATCACCTGGCCCTTCGTACCGAACGCGCCGGCGCCGCCGGACGAGCCCTTGCCGGTGTATTTCGGGAACAGGTCGGCGAGGCCGTTGTCCTCGGCCTGCTGCTCGGCCGTGTACGCGTGGTTCTGGTCGGCGGTCGCCGCCTGCGTGCGGTCGAGGCGGAACGGGTTCGCCGCGTCGGTGCCGTTGGCCGTGTTCGTGAAGTTCGGGTTCGCGGTGAGCAGCGTGCCCGTCAGGCCGTTGGGCGTCGGCGTGCCGGACTTCGCGGAGAACGCCGGTTCGCCCGACGGGTTCGTCGCGTTCGGGTAGGTGCCGAAGTAGTGGTCGAACGAGATGTTTTCACCGTAAATCACGACGACGTGCTTGATCGGCGTGGCGGTCTGCAGTGCGTCCTGCGACGACACGGCGGGCGTCGACGTCGGATCGCTGCCGCCGCAGGCGAACAGCGCCAGCGCTGCGGCAGCGCAGGCGGTGACGAGCAAGGCTTGACGGAACATCGGGAAACTCCAGGTAAGGTCTTCGATGGTGGAGAGCGGCCCCGTCGCCGTGTGGGTTCGGCGCGGAGCTCGTGAGAGAGCACGCGCATTGAAACAGTCGCGTATGAAGATATGGGGACGGAGTGGTTTCGCAACGATTGCGCTGCGGTATCGATTTCATTACGGCGGAATGCCGGGCGAAAGAAAACGGAAAGGGGCAGACCGCATGCCACCTTCGCGTCACATATCGGGGCGCGTGGGCGCGCTGCCCCGGATGCCATGCTGGGCGGGCGAAAGGGCGGCGCCGGCCGGTTTGCGCAGGGTGCGGTGCGGCGCCGGTTTTTTGACAACCGGATGACGTATTCATACGATGAACGCCCTGTGGCGACGATTTCGCGTGGCCGACCGTCAGGGAGTATTCAGCGTGCCGATCCCCGTTTTGTTTGCCGTGCTGTGTGCGGCGTTCCTGCACGCATCATGGAATGCGCTTGTCCGCAGCAGCGGCGACCGGCTGCGGTCGGCCACGGTGCTGCAGATCGCGATCGGGCTGTTCGCGCTGCTGTTCCTGCCGGCCGCGGCGCCGATCTCGGCGGCGAGTTGGGCGTGCGTCGTCGCATCGGCCGTGCTGCACGTCGTCTACACGCTGTTGCTGGTCCGCGCGTACGAGCAGGGCGACCTGAGCGTCGCGTATCCGGTCGCGCGCGGCACCTCGCCGCTGCTCGTCACGCTCGGCGCGGCAGCGTTCGCGGGCGAGCGGCTGAACCTGGGCGCGCAGGCGGGGCTCGTGCTGATCTGCGCCGGCATCCTCGCGATCGGGCTGGAGCGCGGGCGCGGCGCCACGCACCGGATGACGCAGGTGCTGCCGACCGCGTTCGCGACCGGTGTGTCGATCGCGGCGTACAGCGTGGTCGATGGGATCGGCGTGCGGGAAAGCGGCAACACGATCGGCTATACCGCGTGGATGTTCGTGCTGACGGGCGCGATGATGGCCGCGTACTACCGGCTGCGGGCGGGGCCGTTGCGGCTGACGCAGGATGTCGGCGAAACGGCGAAGGCAGCGTGCGGCGGCGTGTTCGCGGCGCTCGCGTACGGCATCGTGATCTGGGCGATGGATCGCGCGCCGATGGGGCCGGTGTCGGCGCTGCGGGAAACGAGCGTGGTGTTCGCGGCGTTGATCGCACGCGTGTATCTCGGCGAACGGCTGACGCCGCGCCGGGCATTGGGGTGTGCGGTGATCGCGGCGGGGGCGTTGCTGATCAGTGCGTTTGAAGCGGTGAGGTAAGCAGGCGGGCCGAGCGTGCGGCCCGCAGCGTCAACCTTCAGCCTTCAACCGGCATCGCACTCGTGCACTTGATCTCGTCGAGGCACACGCTCGAATGCACGCCGCTCACGCCGGGAATGCGCATCAGCGTCTCGAGCAGGAACCGCGACAAGCCCTTCAGGTCGTGCGCGACGACTTTCAACACATAGTCGATGTCGCCCGTCACGGAGAAACACTCCTGGATCTGCGCGAGATCGGACACCAGTTTCTGGAACTTCGTCAGGTCGCGGATATGCCCGCGCTCCATCGTCACGTGCACGAATGCGGTGACGCCGAAACCGAGCGTGTCCGGGCACAGCCGGGTTTCATAGCGACGGATCGCACCGATCTCCTCCAGCCGCCGATGGCGGCGCAGTGTCTGCGCGGGCGACAGGCCGACGGCCTTCGCCAGATCGAGGTTCGACGCGCGGCCGTTCTCCTGCAGGATCGAGAGCAAGTGGCGATCGAGGCGATCCAGAACTGGTTCATGCATTTTTATTTCCTCATCGGTCTCCTGGATGCAATCTTATCTCATAATGTAGGGTTTGCATGAACGGGTTACGAAACCCGATTTCGCCGTCGCGACGCTAAACTGACGCCGGATTTTCGTGTGCGAACGCAGCAAGGCGGGCGCGGCGACAGTCGGCGGCCGGTCTGGCGGGCACGCCGACACGAATCGGGCGCCGCCACGCGAAGATTGCAGTCCCCAACCCGGCGGCTCCACGAACGGCCCCGGCACAGCAAAACAGCGCCCGGCACACCGAGGCGCGCCGCACCGCTTCAGGCGGAGGCGGACAGAGTGGAGAAGACATGGTTTCTGGAAACGAGAGCGACGGCCTGAAGCGCGGGCTGAAGAACCGGCACATCCAGCTGATTGCGCTCGGCGGCGCGCTCGGCACGGGGCTGTTCCTCGGCATCGCGCAGACGATCAAGATGGCGGGCCCGTCCGTGCTGCTCGGCTACGGGGTGGCCGGCATCATTGCGTTCTTCATCATGCGCCAGCTTGGCGAAATGGTCGTCGACGAGCCCGTCGCCGGCTCGTTCAGCTACTTCGCCAACAAGTACGTCGGCCACTTCACCGGCTTCCTGTCGGGCTGGAACTACTGGGTGCTGTACATCCTCGTCAGCATGGCCGAGCTGTCGGCCGTCGGGATCTACGTGCAGTACTGGTGGCCCGGCGTGCCGACCTGGGTGTCGGCGCTGGTGTTCTTCGTCGCGATCAACCTGCTCAACCTGGCAAGCGTGAAGTCGTACGGCGAGACGGAATTCTGGTTCTCGATCATCAAGGTCGCCGCGATCGTCGGGATGATCGGCTTCGGCGGCTGGCTGCTCGCGAGCGGCCATGCGGGGCCGGAGGCGAGTGTCCGGAACCTGTGGCAGCACGGCGGCTTCTTCCCGAACGGCGTGTCGGGGCTCGTGATGTCGATGGCCGCGATCATGTTCTCGTTCGGCGGGCTGGAGCTGATCGGCATCACCGCGGCCGAGGCCGACGATCCGAAGCGCAGCATTCCGCGCGCGACCAACCAGGTGATCTACCGGATCCTGATTTTCTACATCGGCGCGCTCGCCGTGCTGCTGTCGCTGTATCCGTGGGAAAAGGTCGTCACCGGCGGCAGCCCGTTCGTGCTGATCTTCCACGCGCTGAGCAGCAACATGGTGGCCAACGTGCTGAACGTGGTCGTGCTGACGGCCGCGCTGTCGGTCTACAACAGCGGCGTGTACAGCAACAGCCGGATGCTGTTCGGCCTCGCGAAGCAGGGCAACGCGCCGAAGGTGCTGTGTTCGGTGAACAAGCGCGGCATTCCGCTCGCCGCGCTCGGCGCGTCGGCGCTCGCGACCGGCGTGTGCGTGCTGGTCAACTACTTCATGCCGGGCAAGGCGTTCGAGGTGCTGATGGGCCTCGTCGTGTCGGCGCTGATCATCAACTGGGCGATGATCACGCTGATCCACCTGAAGTTCCGCCAGGCGAAGCGTGCAGCCGGGGAGGAGACTTCCTTCCGCAGTCTGGGCTATCCTTTCACGAATTACCTGTGCCTGGCATTCATGGCCGGCATTCTCGTCGTGATGTACCTGACGCCGGATCTCCGCCTGTCGGTGTACCTGATCCCGGTATGGCTTGCGGTGCTCGCAGTCGGGTATCGCTTCCGTCAGAAGAATGCAGGCTATGCGGTGCACGACGGCGCATCCGCACGCTGATACAGGCCACGACCGATCATTCTTCCAAACGAGACCGACATAGCCATGTTCGAACACATCGACGCGTACCCGGGCGACCCGATCCTGACGCTCAACGAGAACTTCCAGAAAGATCCGCGCGACCAGAAGGTCAACCTGAGCATCGGCATCTACTTCGATGCCGAAGGCCGGATTCCGGTGATGGGTGCCGTGCGCGAAGCCGAAACCGCGCTGCAGCGCGACAGCGGCGCGAAGCCGTACCTGCCGATGGTCGGCCTGGCCGCGTATCGCGACGCCGTGCAGGCGCTCGTGTTCGGCGCCGATCACCCGGCCCGCGCGGCCGGCCGCATCGCGACGCTGCAGACGCTCGGCGGCTCCGGCGCACTGAAGGTGGGCGCCGATTTCCTGAAGCGCTATTTCCCGGATTCGCAGGTGTGGCTCAGCGATCCGAGCTGGGAAAACCATCGCTTCATCTTCGAGCGCGCCGGCTTCACGGTGAACACGTACCCGTACTACGACGAGGCGACGGGCGGCCTGAAGTTCGACGCGATGCTCGCGGCGATCGACGCGCTGCCGGCGCGCAGCATCGTGCTGCTGCACGCGTGCTGCCATAACCCGACCGGCGTCGATCTCGACGAAGGCCAGTGGGAGAAGCTGATCGACGTGATCGAGGCGCGCGGGCTGCTGCCGTTCGTCGACATGGCGTACCAGGGCTTCGGCGCGGGCCTCGACGCGGACGCCTTCGCGGTGCGCGAGCTGGCCCGCCGCGGCGTGCCGGCGCTGGTCGCGAACTCGTTCTCGAAGAACTTCTCGCTGTACGGCGAGCGCGTGGGCGGCCTGAGCGTCGTCTGCGAGGACGCCGCCGCGGCCGACCGCGTGCTCGGCCAGCTGGCCGGCGCCGTGCGCTCGAACTACAGCAACCCGCAAACTTACGGTGCAAAGGTCGTGGCAGCGGTGCTCGGCACGCCTGCGCTGCGCAAGCAGTGGGAAGAGGAACTGGCAGCGATGTGCCGCCGCATCGCACGGATGCGCCAGTCGATCCATGACGGCCTGCGCGATCACGTCAGCGGCGAGGCACTCACGCGCTACGTGAAGCAGCGCGGGATGTTCACGTACACGGGCCTGACCGAATCGCAGGTCGACGCGCTGCGCGAAGTGCACGGCGTGTACGTCCTGCGTTCGGGCCGGATGTGCGTGGCGGGCCTGAACGACTCGAACGTCGCGATCGTCGCAGATGCCATCGGCAAGGTGCTGAAGAGCGGCGTCTGAGCGCGGCGCGCTCCGGCGCGCAACGCGGCTCGCCGAACCGGCTGTCTCCCGCAAGGGGGCAGCCGGTTTTTTATTGTGCAGCCGGAATGTGCGCCACCCGGCTGACGCGGGGGCAGGCGCGGGGGTACGATCACGGCATCCAGCGCAACTCGAAAGGAGCGACATGGGCATCCGGATCATCCAGCTCGGCACGCCGCGCGCGGCCGGCGAGGGCCTGCGGATCGGAACGGTGCGGCGGCCGCCGCGCGGTGTGCCGAAGGCGGAATTCGCGTCGCGCAACTACTATGATGTATGGCTGCCGACGCTGTCGCCGAGCCCCGAACTCGTCGCACAGGCGCAGGCCGCCGAAACCGATGCCGAATGGAACGCGTTCCGGCGACACTTCCGCGCGGAGATGGCACATGGCGATGCGCCGAAGGTGCTGGATCTGCTCGCGGCGCTGTCGGCGACCACCGCGTTCTCGATCGGCTGCTATTGCGACGACGAACGCCATTGCCACCGCAGCGTGCTGCGCGAGCTGCTCGCGGAGCGCGGCGCGGCGATCGAACCGGACGCGGGCTGAAAGCGGACTGAAATGGGCTCAAGCGGGCTCGAGCAGCATCGCGCAGCCGCGCCGGCACGCAGCCGCGCCATTATCGTGCGCCGCAGCGAACCGGTTGACGTGGGTCAAGCGTGCGGGCGCGCGCGCCACTATGCTCTTGTCATGGAGCCATTACGACGATGACAGGCGAACAGATGCAGATTGCCTTCCCGCCGGAACCACCCGAATATTGCGCACGCGACCTGGTCGTGGCGTTTTCGGCACTGGTCGACGGGCGTTGCGTGCAGTGCGCGATCACGGCCGAGGCGCTGGAAGATCATTTCGGCGCGCCGTCGCTGCTCGAACGCGACCTGCTGGCCGCATTCGACGCGCACCGGTCGGCGATCGAGGCGATGGCGCGACGCATGCTCGAGGAAATCGGCGGCCGGCCGGTGCTGCTGCACAGCGGCCACTTCCGGCTCTGAGACGGATACCGCAGGAGGGTGCATGACACTGCAGGGCAACATTCACGAACGCGACTGGTCCGTCGAAGTCGAGACGCGCCCGTGCGAGTCGGGCGAATTCCGCTGCCGCGTGTCGGTCGAGCATGGCTCCGGTGCCGCGCGTTTTCATCACACGTTCGAGCACAGCCATGCGTATCCGACCGAGCGCGAGGCGATGATCGAAGGGCTGCGGGCGGGCATGACGTGGATCGAAATGAAGACGTCGCAGACCTTCAACGTATGAACGGTCCCGCGCCGACGAAGGCGCGGGCAGACTATCGGCCAGGCAGCGCTCGGAGAATGCGCGCCATGCTACGGGTAACGCGTGCCGCCGCCTTTCGATGCGGGCGGCACATGCAAGGCGGTCGACGAGCGGGCGGCCCCGTCAGGAGACACGACATGGGCGTGGGCATGCAGATCGCCTGCCACGGATTCGCGGGTTCCGCCGCGGTCGAAGCCGAAGCCGGCGCGCAGCTGGTGCGGCTCGAACGGTTTCGCGCGCTGATCGGCGGCTGCCATCTCGCGATCGAATCGCGTGCTGCTGCCGATGGCGCACACCGGTACGACGTCCGGCTCGAACTCGTGATGCGCGACGCGGCGCTCTGGGCGCTGCCGCCGTGCGTCGGCGACGACGTGGACGACGCGCTGCGCCGCGCGTTCATGCAGGCCGAACAGGCGCTGATCGCGCGCCAGGCGGGCGGCGCAAGAGTGGGGCTGCGCGCCACCGCCACCGGCGGCGCGGTGCAATGATGCATCGCGCGCGGGGCCGGGGCCGCGCGGGCCGCCACACGTAGTGTCGGTCTTGTTCCGTCAGACCCGTGCGAGCGCTTGCGAGTCGATGATGCGCACGCGCTTGCCGCGCGTTTCGACCAGCGCGTCGCGATGGAACCGCGAGAACATCCGGCTCACGGTTTCGAGCTTCATCCCGAGATAGCAGCCGATTTCCTCGCGCGTCATCCGCAGGTTGAATTCCGTCGCCGAATAGCCGCGCGCCTCGAAGCGCGACGACAGGTTCAGCAGGAAATGCGCGACGCGCTGCTCGGCCGACATCGTGCCGAGCAACAGCATCTGGCTCGATTCGCGGACGATCTCGCTGCTCAGCATCTGGTAGAGGAAGTGCTGCATCGGCTTGATCTCGCGGCACGCCGCTTCGAGCGCGCCGAACGGGATGATGCACACCACACTGTCTTCGAGCGCGATCGCGTCGCAGCAGTGCTGGCCGCCGCCGATGCCGTCCATCCCGAGCGTTTCACCGGCAATCTGGAAGCCCGTCACGTGCTCGCGGCCGTCGCGATGCATCATCACCGTCTTGAACGAACCCGCGCGTACCGCATAGATGCTCTGGAACGGATCGTCGATGCGGAACAACGCTTCGCCCTGACGTACCTGCCGCGTCGTGCAGATGATCGAGTCGAGGCGGCCGTATTCGGCGGCAGTCAGGTGCGGCGGCAGGCACATCGAGCGCATCGCACACACCGAGCAGCGTGCGGCGGGATGTTTGGCTGCGGCGTCGGCGCGCGTGACCGCGCGAAGCGGAATCGTCGGCCGAGGCGTGATGGATACGTCGGCGGCGCAGGCGGTGGCTGTGGACATGAGTCACTCCGGCTCGTCAGGGGCGGTGCGCGCGAGCGTGCACCAGGGATTCGATGACTCGGCATGCGGCGTCGAATTCGACGGTCTTGTCGAAGAAATAGTCGGCTCCGGCCGACGCGCATGCCTCTCTGAATGCCGGCGCCGAGTGATTCGTCAGCACGATCGTGACGATGCGCGGCGCGGCCTTCGACAGCATCCCGATCAGGTCGAGACCGCTGCCGTCGGCCAGCCGCAGGTCGACGATCACCACGTCCGCCTGGCTGCTGCGGATATGCGTCCACGCGTCCTGGCCGTCCTCCGCCTCGCCGACGACGGCAACGCCGCGGATCGCGCCGACGAGCAGCGCGATCCGCTGCCGGACGGCGACGGCGTGATCGACGAGAAACACCCGGAGCGCGGCGGGCAACTGGCTGGCATTCATGCCGGCAGTATCGTGTTGCGCCGCCGAAAATGAAATCGGCCGAATTGGAAGTTGATGTAGGCCGCTGCGACGCGTTGTAGGGCGATTCCTACAACGCGTACGGGAAACGGCCGCAGCGGCCCCGAGGCGGCGATGCCGCGAGCACGGCTGAAGGAGGGCGCTGCCGGGTCAGCCGGCCCGGCGCGCGGCCAGCGCATCGCGCGCCGTGCGGCACGCGGCGAGATCCCACGCCGCACAGCCGACGCTCTTGAACAGCAGCGGGCCCGTGCGGTCGAAGGCGCCGCCCAGCACGTCGGCGAGCGACGCGACGTGCTGCCAGTCGACCTTTGCGACGATCAGGTCGCCGGCTTCGTGGCGCGCGCCGGCCGGATCGTCGACGACCAGCCGGCTGCCGTGCACCGTATTCGCGTCGATCTCGGCCGCGTCCGCGGTGAACGCGCCGACCCCGACCACGAGCCGGCCTGCGCGCGCGGCTTCGCGATAGACGGGGGTACGGCTCGTCGTCAGCGTGACGACGACGTCGATCGCCTCGGGAATCGCATCGCCGTCGAGCGGCACGAGATGCGGCGCGTGCGGGCGGTGTGCCGCACAGAATGCAGCCGCGCTGTCGGCGCTCGTGCCGCGCACGTGGAGGCGCGCTTCCGGAAAGATCGCCGCGAGCGCTTCCGCGTGATTGGCCGCCTGCTTGCCGGTGCCGATCAGCAGGATGTCGCGCGGCGCGGCGCCGTGCAGCGCCTGGATGCCGAGCGCGGTGATGGCCGCCGTGCGGCGTCCGGTGACGGTCGGGCCGTCGAGCGCGAAGCGCATCTCGCCGGTGGTCGCGTCGTACGCGGTGACCTGGCCGAGGATCGTCGGCAGCCCGCGTGCGCCGTTGCCGGGACACACGTTCACGAGCTTGTGGGTCGCGAGGTCGCGCGCGCTCGACGGCATCGACAGCATCACGCCGCCGGCCTGCAGCGGCACGACCAGGCGCTCGGGGCTGACGATCTCGCCCGCCGCATAGTCGGCGACGGCCTGCCTGAGCGTGGCGAGCAGCGCCGGGTAGTCGAGCAGCGCGGCCGTGTCGGCCGCATCGAAAACGGGAATCGGGGAAAAAGCGGTCATCGTGTACGTCGTATGCGTCGGTGAGCGTGGACGACGGGCGCATGCCGCGCCCGCCACAGGGCTGCCGGATACCGTGACACAGGGCAGTGTGGATCCAATCTATACCACTTGCTGGCCCACCCGCAACCCAGAAAATAAAGCGCCTCGACGCTTTTGGTTCTAATATCTGTCCAGAAGGGCCGTCATGGCCTCGATGCCGGCGCGCTCCGGTATAGTGCGAACCCATTCCAGATTCACGCCCGCAACCGGGCAGGAGCCATACGATGATGTCCGCGCGTCCCGACACACTCGAAGGCGGTTTCCGGCCGCTGCAGATCTACGAGCAGGTGGCCGAGAAGATCCGCGACGAGATCCGCGCGGGGCGCTATGCCGCCGAGTCGCGGCTGCCGTCCGAGCGCGAGCTCGCGGGGCTGTTCCAGGTCGGCCGGCCGGCGGTGCGCGAGGCGCTCGGCGCGTTGCAGAACGAAGGGCTCGTGTTCACGAAGCGCAATTCGGGCACCTACGTCGTCGCATCGCCGCTCGACGTGCTCGCGCAGCGCGGCGACATGCACCGGGCGTCCGAACCCGATTTCAGCCCGACCTCGACGCTCGACGTGCGGCTGATCCTGGAGCCCGCGATCGCGCGCCTCGCGGCCGCGCACGGCCGAGCCGACCCCGGCGCCGAACGCTATCTGGCTCAGATGGAAACCATTACCGACGTCGACGATCCGCATCAGCGCGCGCTGTGGAACGAGAGCGACCGGCTGTTCCACCGCCAACTCGCGCTGATGACCGGCGACGCACTGATCGTGAAGATCGCGGACGAAGTCGCGAAGACGATGGACCAGCCGCTGTGGAAGCGGCTAAAGGACGACGGCATCTACGATGCGGGCCGGATCCGGCTCTACGTGTCCGAGCACCGGCTGATCTACGAGGCGATCGTGTCCGGCGACGCCGATGCGGCGGCGTTCTATGTCGAGCAGCACATCCTCCGCGTGCGGCGCGACATCGCGCCGAAGTGACGGTGCCGGAATCGTTCTGGTCTGAAAAATGACCAGAATCGAAGATTTTATTTTTTAATTGCTTGCATGGTGACCACGCGTGTCCTACATTGGTTTCACACAAAACCAATCAGGAGACATCATGCGACACCTCGTTACCGCGCTCTCGGTGGCCATCGCCGCCGGCGCGCTGACTTCCGCGCATGCGCAGGAAGTCGTCATGATCGGCCATTCGGCGCCGCTGACCGGCCCGCAGGCCGCGAACGGAAAGGACAATGAAAACGGCGCGCGCCTGGCCGTCGATGAACTAAACAAGGCCGGCATCAAGGTCGCCGGCAAGACCGTCACGTTCAAACTGGTTTCCGACGACGACCAGGCCGACCCGAAGGCCGGTGTACAGGTTGCGCAGAACCTCGTCGACAAGGGCGTGGTCGCGGTGCTCGGGCCGTACAACTCGGGCGTCGCGATTCCCGCATCGCGCGTGTACTCGACTGCCGGCGTGCCGATGCTGCCGGTCGCGTCGAACCCGGCGCTGACCAAACAGGGCTTCAAGAACATCTTCCGGATCGGTGCGAGCGACGAACAGCTCGGCGGCACGATGGCCACCTTCGCCGCGAAGACGCTGAACGCGAAGACGGCCGCCGTGATCGACGATCGCACCGCGTACGGGCAGGGCGTGGCCGAGCAGTTCATGAACGTCGCGAAGGCGAACGGGATCAAGATCGTCGACCAGGAATACACGAGTTCGTCGGCCACCGATTTCCTCGGCATTCTCACCAAGATCAAGGCCAGCAACCCCGACGTGATCTTCCTCGGCGGCTATGCGGCCCAGGGCGCGCCGATGGCCAAGCAGATGAAGCAGCGCGGTCTGCGCGCGAAGCTGCTCGGCGGCGACGGCATCTGCTCGGCCGACATGGGCAAGGTCGCGGGCGACGCGGCGTCGATCGTCTATTGCGCGCAGGGCGGCGTCGCGCTCGAGAAGACCGCGGCCGGCCGCGAATTCCTGAAGAAGTACCACGACACCTATCACACCGATCCGCAGGTCTACGGCGTGAACTACTACGACGGGATGAAGCTGCTCGCCGATGCGATGGTCAAGACCGGCACGACCACCGACAAGGCGAAGCTGATCGCGCAGCTCGCGAAGTCGGACTACAAGGGCGTCGCGGGCACCTATTCGTTCGACGCGAACGGCGACCTGAAGGGCGCACCGACCACCGTCTACGTGATCCGCAACGGCCTGCCGGAACCGTACGCGAAGTAACCGGCCAGCCTGCCATCGGACGGCGGCGCGGCCGCCGTTCTTCGTTTCAACGCTTTCGATTCCCCCATGAAAATTTCCCGATCCCTTTCCACCGTCGAAGTCCATACCGGGGGCGAAGCGTTCCGCATCGTCACGAGCGGGCTGCCGCGTTTGCCGGGCGACACGATCGTCCAGCGCCGCGCGTGGCTCAAGGAAAACGCCGACGAGATCCGCCGCGCGCTGATGTTCGAACCGCGCGGCCACGCCGACATGTATGGCGGCTACCTGACCGAGCCCGTGTCGCCGAACGCCGATTTCGGCGTGATCTTCCTGCACAACGAAGGCTACAGCGACCATTGCGGGCACGGCGTGATCGCGCTGTCGACCGCGGCGGTCGAGCTCGGCTGGGTGCAGCGCACGGTGCCGGAAACGCGGGTGGGCATCGATGCGCCGTGCGGCTTCATCGAGGCGTTCGTCAAGTGGGACGGCGAGCATGCGGGGCCGGTGCGCTTCGTCAACGTGCCGTCGTTCATCTGGCAGCGTGACGTATCGGTCGATACCCCGTCGTTCGGCACCGTGACCGGCGACATCGCGTACGGCGGCGCGTTCTATTTCTACGTCGACGGCGCGCCGTTCGACCTGCCGGTGCGCGAAGCGGCGGTGGAAAAGCTGATTCGCTTCGGCGCGGAAGTGAAGGCCGCCGCGAACGCGAAGTACCCGGTCGTGCATCCGGAGATTCCGGAGATCAACCACATCTACGGCACGATCATCGCGAACGCGCCGCGCCATCCGGGCTCGACCCAGGCGAACTGCTGCGTGTTCGCGGATCGCGAGGTCGACCGTTCGCCGACGGGTTCCGGCACCGGCGGCCGGGTTGCGCAGCTCTACCAGCGCGGGCTGCTCGCGGCCGGCGACACGCTCGTCAACGAGTCGATCGTCGGCACGGTCTTCAAGGGGCGCGTGCTGCGTGAAACGAAGGTGGGCGACATCCCGGCCGTGATCCCGGAAGTGGAGGGCAGCGCGCATATCTGCGGATTCGCGAACTGGATCGTCGACGAACGCGATCCGTTGACCTACGGCTTTCTCGTGCGCTGAGTTTCGGCGCCGATCGGCCGCGCGTCGCGCGGCCCCCGTTTGTAGTACCAGGCTTGGCGCGTCGTTCCCGTTGCGGGGCGCGCGCCTTTTTTGCGTGTAAAGCGCCGCGCAGCCGCCCCGTGCGTGCCGGTGCGACGCCATCGCAGTCCGGCGGCCCGCGCGAGTTTGGTACGATGCACCCTTTTCAGCCGAGCTCCACCCGCGTGAATCGCCGAAACGTGTCGTCAGTGCGTGACTTCTGTGCCAGATGGGTCGCGCGCGCCCAACCCGTCGCGGCTGCCGCCGCCGCGCGGGTCAAGCCTCTCGCCGCCACTGCGTGGCACCACGTCCGTCACCCGACGCGCCGCGGCGTGCTGCTCGCCGGCGCCGCCGTGCCGGTGCTGTTCGTGGCGTACGTGGTCGTGCTCATCCCGTTCACGCCGGGTATCGGCGACATCCGCAAGGCGCGCGTCGACCAGCCCGCGCAGGTGCTGTCCGCCGACGGCAAGCTGCTGGCCGAATTCAAGCCGTCGAACCGCGAGTGGGTGCCGCTCAAGCAGATCTCGCCGCACATGGTCGACGCGCTGATCGCGACCGAGGATCACCGTTTCTACGAGCACCACGGCCTCGACTGGAAGCGCACGGCATCGGCCGCGCTCCATACGTTCTCGGGCAGCCGCCAGGGTGGCTCGACGATCACGCAGCAGCTCGCGCGCAACCTGTATCCGGACGAGATCGGCCGCGCGCCGACGCTCACGCGCAAGGTGAAGGAGGCGATCACCGCGCTGAAGATCGAGGCGGTCTACAGCAAGGACCAGATCCTCGAGACCTACCTGAACACGGTGCCGTTCCTGTACAACGCGTACGGCGTCGAGATGGCCGCGCGCACCTATTTCGACAAGTCGGCCGACGAGCTCGACGTGCTCGACAGCGCGACGCTCGTCGGGATGCTGAAGGGCAACAGCTACTACAACCCGGTGCTGAATCCCGAGCGCGCGCTGCAGCGGCGCAATACGGTGCTCGGCCAGATGGTGAAGTACGGCAAGCTGACGCCGGCGCAATTCGCGCAGCTGCAGCGCCGGCCGTTGCGGATCGACTTCGAGCGCCAGAAGGAGCCGCCGGGGCCCGCGCCGCATTTCGCGCAGCAGCTGCGCAAATGGCTGATCGCGTGGGCCGACCGCAACGACTACAACATCTACGCGGACGGGCTGATCGTGCGCACGACGATCGACGCTCGGCTGCAGCAGATGGCGACGCAGGCGCTCACGTTGCAGGGCAACCAGCTGCAGGGCATCGCGAACAACGCGTGGAGCGGCCGCGACGGCTGCGGCACCGACAACGAGGTGTTCCGCACCTTCATGCGCGAGTCGCCCGAGTACAAGGCCGCGCAGGACGCCGGCAAGGACGACGCGGCCGCGATGAAGCTGCTCGCGGCCGACCGCGGCTTCATGCGCGCGCTGTGCAAGACGAAGACCGACGTGCAGGCCGGCTTCCTCGCGATCGATCCGCGCAACGGGCAGATCCGTGCGTGGGTCGGCAGCCGCGACTTCACCAACGAGCCGTTCGACCACGTCGCGCAGGCGCGGCGCCAACCGGGTTCGACGTTCAAGCCGTTCGTCTATGGCGTCGCGTTCGCGAACGGGATGAAGCCGGACGACACGTTCATCGACCAGCCGGTCGAGATCCCGTTGAAGGGCGGCGAGATCTGGCGGCCGAACGACGACGTGCCGCCGACCGGCAAGCCGATGACGCTGCGCGACGCGGTCGCGCTGTCGCGCAACCGGATCACCGCGCAGGTGATGGAGAAGGTCGGGCCGGCTGCCGTGGCCAGGCTCGCGCGCGACATGGGCGTGCGTGAAAGCCCGCTCGAACGCGTGCCGTCGCTCGCGCTGGGTACGAGCCCGGTCACGCTGAAGGAGATGGTCGCGTCGTACGCGACGATCGCGAACGGCGGGCTGTATGTCGAGCCGCAGATGGTGACGCGCATCGAGAACCGCCAGGGCGACGTGCTCGCCGAATACGCGCCGGCACCGCCCGAACGCGCGCTCGACGCCGAAACCGACAAGACGCTGCTCAGCGTGATGCGCGATGTCGTGACGCGCGGCACGGGCGGCAGCATCCGCACGCGCTTCGGGATCCGCGGCGACGTGGCCGGCAAGACGGGCACGACGCAGGACAACGCGGACGGCTGGTTCATCCTGATGCAGCCCGGCCTCGTCGCCGGCGCGTGGGTCGGGTTCGACGATGGCCGCGTGACGCTGCGCAGCGACTACTGGGGGCAGGGCGCGCACAGTGCGCTGCCGATCGTCGGCGATTTCTTCCAGCGTGCGCAGCGCGCCCGGATCGTCGATACGAAGGCGAAGTTCGATACCGAGCCGTCGCCGGGCTGGTTCGCGTCGCTGCGCGAGCGCGTAACCGACCTGTTCGACACGTGGTTCCCGCCCGAGGCGAAGAAGGCGCCCGCGCCGGTCAGGACGCAGCGGGTGGAGCGTGCGCCCGAGGCCGACACCGGCGCGGCTTCGGCAGCGTCCGCCGCCTCGGCGCCCGAAGCGGCATCGGGCGGTATCGTCGAGGAATGGGTGCCGGCGTCCGAAGTGGCCGCGTCGGCCGCCGCGCTGTCGGCGGGCGCATCGCAACCGCCATTCGTGCAGCCGCCGGTGGGGGCAAGTTCGGCGGGCGGAAGCAGCGCAGGCCCCGGCGCCTCACCGGCTGCGGCCGCACCGGCCCAGCCACCGGTGCCGTCCGCGCCCGACGCGACCGGCACTTCGCAGTAACGGAGCCGTTCAGATTTCGCGCGATGCTGCCGTAATCATGTTGTCATGACAGCTCGCGCGGTCGCTCCGCGCCTCCCCGATGAGGCTATCTACCGACTACGTCACGCTTGCGCGTGACGATCTCGCCGCCGGCGTCCCGCTCGGCTTCGATCTCTACGATGCCGACGGCGCCGCGCTGCTGCCGGCCGGCACGACGTTGCGCG
The DNA here is from genome assembly GCF_902499025.1 of Burkholderia lata. Taxonomy (GTDB): domain Bacteria; phylum Pseudomonadota; class Gammaproteobacteria; order Burkholderiales; family Burkholderiaceae; genus Burkholderia; species Burkholderia lata_C. Next base: position 206,992 of record NZ_CABVPW010000004.1, read on the forward strand.
ATGCCGCGCAGCATGCCTTCCTGTTCGACCATTTCCGCCCGGTACGCCGGCGCGACGACGCCGAGGCCGCGGCCGAGCCGCACACGCCCGACGCGGTGCCGCACGCCACGCGGATGGGGTTGTCGGCAGGCGCTTCGATCGGTATCCGCCGCCGGGTCGGCACGACCCGCGGGCTGCAGCGTTGCCGGCTGATCGGCATCGCCGCGTCGGGTGCGCTGTTCGTCGAGCCGCAGCCGGCGGCCGCGTTCGATTTCGCGCGTGGCGACGACATCGAGGCCGTGGCGATCGGCCGTGCCGCGGTGTCGCGTTTCGGTGCGACGGTCGAGTCGGTGCAGACGTCGGGCGGCGCGCCATACCTGGTGCTGTCACCGCCGGGCTTCGTCGACCGGCTGCGTACGCGCGTGGAGCCGCGCGTGCCGGTGCGGATCGCCGCCTGCTGCGCGGGCGGGTCGGAGGGCGCGGAAGGCATCGGGATGGTGCACGATATCAGCGTGAGCGGGCTGTCGATTGCCGTCGACCGGCCGATCGCCGCAACCGGCGAGCCGTTGCGCGTGCAGCTCCCGTACGCGGCGGGTGGCCGGGTCGAGCTGCTGGCGCTCGACGCGACGGTGCGGGCCGTCCATGCCGATCCGGCGGCACCCGCGCTGACGCTGCATCACGCGGCGTTCGGCGAGACCGGCGCCGACGACCTGATCCGCCTCAAGGCATTGCTGTTCGACCGGCTGATGGCGTCGTCGAATGCCGACCGGCGGCACTGATGCGGGGCCGGGTGCACCGGGCACCGTGCCAAGGTATTCAGTGCGTGAATGCCGACAATCATCTGATGATTCAGTGGATTCGGTGGCGATTGTATGCTTTCCGTCAACAGTGAATTCGCGATTTAAGTATTTACCCTGATAGCGTGGCCTCCTAGACTTCTACTCATGCGCAACGACCCCGAGTCCGAAGCGCCTGACAAAACAATCCTGGAGGTAACGCATCATGAAATCGCTGATCAAGGCAGTTGCACTGGCCGCTCTGGTGGCCGCACCGGTCGTCTCGTTCGCCCAATCGAACCAGCAGCCGCTGACGCGCGCGCAAGTGCGCGCCGAGCTGGTCCAGCTCGAAAAGGCCGGCTACAACCCGAACGACTGGATGAACTACCCGGAAAACATCCAGGCCGCACAGGCAAAGATCGCCGCCGCACAAAACACCGGTGCGCAAGCCGATGCAACGGGCTACGGTGCGAACGCTGCCGCGGCGTCGCAGTCGGGTCAGCGCGTGGTCGTGCCGGCCGCAACCGACCGTTCGTCGGTGTTCTTCGGCCACTAAACCTTGCTGCGCCCGCAAGGGCGCGCGGTTTGCCGTTTGTCCTGAAACCCGTGCACGGTATCCGTGTGCGGGTTTTGCATTTTGGCGGCGTGGATGGGCAGGCGCGAGCGTGCGGCGCCGGATGCGCATCACCGCTTGCTGCCCGCCTGCCGCGCCCGCGTCGCGAGCACGACCGCGACCCCGCCGAGGATCGCCGCCGATGCGACCGCGAGCCGCCAGGTCGGCTGTTCCGCCAGGAGCAGCACGGCGCCGCACGCGGCGATGGGCGGGACGGAGAGCTGAACCGCCGCGGCGCGCATCGCCGTGAGGTGCCGCAGCGCGGCATACCAGACCACGTAGCCGAGGCCCGACGTCAGCGCGCCGGAAAGCGCGGCGAGCGCGATGCCGGCCGGCGTGACGTGCAAGCGGGCGGCGAGCGCGACGCTCAGCGCGAGTGCCAGCGGCGCGGCACGCAGGAAATTCCCGGCGGTCGCCGCGACCGGATCGACGGGCCGACGGCCACGGATCGAATAGATGCCCCAGGCAATGCCGGCGGCCGTCATCAGCGCGGCGCCGCTCGGCGTCGGCGCGGCGAGCCCGGGCGACACGAGGTAGACCAGCCCGCCGAGCGCCGCGCCGAACCCGGCCCAGCCGGTCGCGGCAAACCGTTCGCCGGCATGCCAGCCCGCCGCAAACATCGTCAGTTGCACCGCGCCGAACAGGATCAGCGCGCCGGTGGCCGCGCTGACGGTCAGATACGCAAACGAGAAGCACACGACGTACACGAACAGCATCGCCGCAGCCGGCCAGTCTGCGGGCGGGGCGGGCCGTCGTGCACCCGCACGCGCGACGATCGCGAGCATCAGCGCGCCCGATACGAGGCGCAGGCTGCCGAAGCTGGCCGCATCGATCCGTCCCGCCTGCAGCGCGAGCCGGCACAGCAGCGAATTGGACGCGAAGGCGAGCATCGCGATCGACGTCAACACGACGACGCGCACGCCCGGCCGGACATGCAGCGCGAATGCGGAGGCAGGCGGTCGCATCGCGGGCCTCACACGTGGCTGGCGACGATCAGCACGGCCGCGCCGAACAATGCGGCGCCGAGCGGCGCGGTGAGCGCCTGCCCCCACGACGCATTCTTCTCGAGGGCCATCAACGCGGCGAGCGACAGCATCCAGCCGAGGCTGCCGGCGCCGACGACGAACATCAGCAGCATCAGCGCCCAGCAGCAGCCGACACAGAAGAGCCCGTGGCTGACGCCGAGCGCAAACGCGTGACGCATCGGCGTGCGGCCACGCCAGCGGCTGATCACGAAACTGAAGGGCGTGCGGCAGCGGTCGAGACAGTGCGTCTTCAGCCCGCTGAACTGGAACGCGCCGGCGAGCGCGAAGACGGCCGCGCCGATCAGCCAGCCGCGCCACGCGAGCGCCGGCACGTGCGCGACACCGGTCAGCAGCAGCCCGTGCAGGCCGTGCGCGACGAGGCCGAAGCCGCTCCACGTGGCGACGTAGCCGACGCCGACGAGCGCCAGCAGGCGCGTCTGGTCGGGGCGGCTCGCGACGACGCGGGCGAACGCATCGAACAGCGACAGCGTCGTCGGCAGCATCATCGCGAGGATCATCAGCGTCCAGCCGGCCGCGTCGAATGCGGCCGGCAGCCACAGCGTGCCGCCCGGCAGCGAGCGGCAAAGCGCGCTGAACGGCGAGGGCAGTGCGCTGTCGCCGTGGTCGAGGTACCGCCCGTACGGACTGCGCGTCCACGCCCACAGGGTGAGCCACGCGAACGCGACGAGACTCGCGAGCACGAGCGGAAACACGCGCCGATGCAGTGACGCAGCCATGACCGTTGGCGTGCGATCGCGCGTCACGCGTCGAACAGGAACGTGCTCTGCAGCGCGTTGTGATTCTTCAGATCGACGTCGATGCCGATCGCCGCATTCTTCGACCGGTAGACGGGCGCCTTGCCGACGAACACCGGTGCGCCGGGCACCGTCGAGAACACGGTGTCGGTGAGCGTCGTCTGCGCGCCGCTCGGGCCGAGGTACGGCTCGAGTTCCGCGTGGTAGTCGGTGCCGATCGACAGCGTGCCGCGTGCCCCTTCGACGTTGAACGTGATGGGGGCGCGTTCGATCGACACGACCTTGCCGATCAGTTTCGCAAGATCGGCGATCGGGCCGCCTGCCTGGCCCGTGTAGACCTTGAGCAGCGCCTGCTCCTGCGCCTCGGACGCCGTGTCGCTGAGATAGATCGCAGCTGTCCAGTTGCCTTGCAGGATGTTGCCCGGCACGCGGCACACGGCGGCGATCGTGTTGCCGCTCACGTCGACGCCGTCGACGGCGCCCTTATCGACGTGCCACGCGACGATCGTGTCGCAGACGCCGAAATCCGGATCCTCGCCGATCCAGCACGGACAGAGTACGCGACAGTTGCAGACCTCGAGCAGACGGCCTTCAAGGTGATAGCTCATGATTCCCTCCAGGGAGCGACGGCGATTGCACGTTGGGCTGGGGGGAGGAAGCTGACTGACGAATCGTCACCCCGCTCGGCGATGCGAACGCGAAATGCGCAGAGGAATGCGCGGAAGCGGAGACGGGATGGATGCGATAGCGCGGGCCTGAAGCGGCGTATCGATTTTCCAGTGTAGGTGTGCGGGGGCGATATGCAAACCGTTGCATGCTGCGACGCCGGCTGACAAGCCGGCGCGCGTGCGCTAGCATCGCGATCGGTGTCGCCGCACGACGGCGGCCGATGCGCGACCGCGCGGCAAGCCCGGCACCGGGTTCCACGACTTCAACGAACAACAAGGAGCAACCATGCGTGTCTTGACCGGTCTGCTGTGCTCGCTCGCGCTGGCAGCGAACGTCGCCCATGCGCAGGCGAATTGTGCGGACGCGACGGATCAGGCGGCGATGACGGCATGTGCCGACCGCGCGTACAAGAAATCCGACGGCGAACTGAACCGGACCTACCAGGCTGTCACCGCGCGTCTGCGCGATGCGCGGCCGCTTGCCGACAAACTCGTGAATGCACAGCGCGCGTGGATCGCGTACCGCGATGCCGAGTGCAACTTCTCCAGCGCGAACGCCGAGGGCGGCAGCGCGTATCCGATGGTCGTGTCGACCTGCCTCGACGATCTGACGAAAGCGCGCACCGAAACGCTGAAGGGCTATCTGTCGTGCGAGGAAGGCGATCTCGCGTGCCCGGTGCCGGCCAAGTAAAGATCCCGTGTGCGAGCCTGGCCAGCCGCACGCAGTGCGACCGGCAGGGCCCGCCATTCGCCGCCGGACGTCGTCCGTTACACGTCGTCCGTTACACGTCGTCCGTTACACGTCGTCCGTTTCGTCGAGCAGCTTGTGCCGCATCGCGTAACGCACCAGCGCCGCTTCGTGCGGCATCTGCATCTTTTCCAGGATCCGCGTCTTGTACGTGCTGACCGTCTTCGCGCTCACGCACAGCGCGTTCGCGATCTCGGTCAGCGTCTGGCCGGCGGCGATTCGCCGGAACACGTCGAATTCGCGGTCGGACAGCCGCTGGTGCGGCAGCGTCTCGGCCGGCTCGTTCAGGCTCTGCGCGAACTGCTCGGCCATCGCGAGGCTCACGTAGACGCCGCCCGATGCCACCTTCGTGACCGCGCCGACCAGCTCGGCGCTCGCGCTTTCCTTCGTCAGATATCCCGACGCGCCGGCGCGGAACGCGCGCACCGCGTATTGCTGCTCCGCGTGCATGGTCAGCACGAGGACGCGCAGCGCGGGTTTCTCGTCCTTGATCTGCTTGATCAGTTCGACGCCGTTGCGGCCCGGCATCGACAGGTCGAGCACTAGCACCTGCGCGGGCGTGGCGCGCACGAGCGCGATCGTCGACGGGCCGTCGCAGGCTTCGCCGGCCACCTCGAATCCGGTGGCGTTCTGGAGGATGTGCCGCAGACCGTCGCGTACAAGCGTATGGTCGTCGGCGATGAGCACCTTGATCATGTGATGAGCGTTTCCTGTTGGACGGTACTGAGCGGGAAGGCGACAGTGATCGAAAAACCGCGCGCGAGCGCGGTGTCGATCGTGACGGTGCCGCCCAGCATGTGAGCGCGTTCGCGAATGCCGATCAGGCCGAACGATTTGTCTTCGTGGGCCGGGCCGCCAGGCGCCGAGCCGCGGCCGTTGTCCGCGACGCGCAATACGCAGAAGCCTTCCTCGACGTCGAGCCGCAGCGCGACGCGCGTCGCATCCGCGTGGCGTGCGACGTTCGTCAGCGCTTCCTGGACGATCCGGAACAACGTGGTCGCGCCCGCGCTGGTGAACGTGAGGCCGCCCGTTTCGATGTGCCGCTCGACATCGATCCCGTAGCGGTTCGTGAAATCGTTCGCGAGCCATTCGATCGCGGGCACGAGGCCGAGATCGTCGAGCATCACGGGCCGCAGGTCGGCTGCGATGCGCCGCACCGACGCGACCGTCGCGTCGATCAGCCGCCGCATGCCCTGCAGGTGCGACTGCACGTCTTCGTCGGGTTGCGTGCGGCCGGGCACGCGCAGTTGCTGCTCGACCACCGACAGATCCATCTTCAATGCGGTGAGCTGCTGGCCGAGGTCGTCGTGCAGTTCACGCGCGATGCGGGTCTTTTCCTCTTCGCGCACGTTCTGCAGGTTCGCCGACAGTTCGCGCAATTCCTCGCGCGACAGCTTCAGCGCGTTCTCCGCGCGCTGCCGCTCGGTGATGTCGCGCAGCATCACCGTATAGAGCTTGCCCGACGCGTCGCGGATCTGCGAGATCGAGGCCTCGATCGGGAATTCCTCGCCGTTGGCGCGCAGCCCGAACAGCACCCGCTGGCGGCCCATCTGCCGCTCGGAGACGCCCGTCACGCCGAACTGGTCGACGTGCTTCGCATGCGCGGCGCGGAACCGCTCGGGGATGAAACGCGACAACGGCGCACCGATCGCCTCCATCGCGGACACGCCGAACACCTGCTCGGCCATCGGATTGAAGATCACGACCGTCTGCTTTTCGTCGATCGTGATGATCGCTTCCATCGACGAACGGATGATGCCCATCATCCGCGCCTCGTTGAGGATGCCGCGGCTGCTCGCGCCGGAATCGGCGGCGGAGCGGCCGCGCAGCAGCGCATGGATCAGCACTGCGAACGCGATCGACGCGATCAGCCCCGCCGCGAGCACCGTGCCGGCCGCGCGTTGCGCGCCGGTGGCGCTCGGGCGGCCGTCTGCCGAATACGCGAGCGTCAGCACGGTGCCGCCGAAATTCAGCTCGTCGGTGCGGCGCATCAGGTCGGGCGATGCCGACGCCTCGTCGGTCGTCGTTTCGACGCTGACGATTGCGCGCCGGTCGCCGCCGGCGGTGATCCACACGTCGATCCCGCGTTCCGCGTCGAGCGCGCGCTCGATCAGGCGCCGCGGGCTCAATGCCGCGAACAGCACGCCGTCGGCGCGGGCTTCGCGCATGCCGGTTGCCGACGCAACCGGCAGGAACAGCGTGAAGGTGCGGGCGTCGCGGGACGTGTCGTCGTCGGCCGGGTGGACGCCGAGCGCGATGTCGCCGGTCTGCAGCGCGCGCGTGAGCGGTGCCGCGTCGGACGCGCCGAAACGCACGACGGGCGAACTCGACGCCGGCGCACTGAGCGCGGCGGTCGCGAGCGTGCCGGCCGGCATCGGCTTCGCGCCGGCGAGGGCGGTGCGCGTCGCGGGCGGCAGCGGCGCATAGCCGATCTGGCGAACCGGCGAGCGGCCGCTGTCGAGATCGAGCGTGTCCGCGTACCGGCGCCATTGCTCGGGCGTCATGCCCGGGACGAGGCTGAACGCGCCGCGCGCGCCTTCGAGCACGGCCACGCCGGATTGCAGCTCGTGGCGGAGCATCGCGGTCACGTGCGCCGTGCGGCGTTCGAAACGCGTATGGACGGCGCCTTGCCATTGCTCGCGCACGAGCAGCGCGACGCCGAGCGACAGCGCCGCGCCGGCGCACAGCGCAACGACGCCGGCCGCGAGCGGCTGGCGTAACATGATCTGGAGGCGCGTGGGCCCTCGGGCGTCACGCGTCGGGGTTCCACTTGCGGTCATTCGATAGTCATTACTGTTGTCGGGGGCCGCCCCGTGGCACCGGGAGCAGCGCAGCAAAACCGGGCAAAACTCGCACCGGCTGCACGCAACGTCTATTTTCAAGATGAAATTGTGCGCGATTTACACGCTTTTTGTAATGGGGTCACTAGAAATTGCGGCAATCGGCGCGAAGCAGCGGGCGCACCGGCCGCGCTTGACGCGCATCAACGAGCGCGTCGGCACGTGGGGCAGACTGTTCGGCAGGCCATCCGGCACCGGGCTGGAGGGCGATAACGGGCCGCCGTCGCGCAACGCGCGATGCGTGCCCGGTCGGAGGGACGGACCATGTACAAGCGGATTTTCGTCGGGCTCGACGGTAGCCCGAGCGCGCGTCTCGCGCTGAACGAGGCGATCCGGATCGCGGCGGCGTCCGGCGGCGAAGTCACCTGCGCGTATGTCGTCGAGCACCGGCCGCAGCTCGTCGACGTCGATGCCGGCTTCGCGGCCGCGCGCGATGACGATGCGGCCGCGACCGATGCCGTGACGCCGGTGCTCGACGATGCGAAAGCGGTGCTCGCGCAGGGGCATGTGCACGGCACCGTGCGCGCGCTCGACGCCTACGGCGAGGACGTCGCCACGGTGCTGATGCGCACGGCGGCCGAAGCCGACGCCGACCTGATCGTGATGGGCACGAGCGGGCGGCACGGCCTGCGCCGGCTGCTGCTCGGCAGCGTTGCCGAATCGCTGCTGCGCGCGGCCGACCGGCCCGTGCTGCTGGTGCGGCACAGCGAGCCCGGCGCGTCGGCTGCTGCGTGACGCACGCGGCACGGCGCCGGCATTGACGCACGGGCGGCCGCCGGCGGCGACCGTCACGCGCATAGGCCGGATGACGGCCTGAGGCCATGGAAACGCGGCGCGCCGGTCGACGCTCGGCGTGCGAGCGCGGCTGTCGCACCCTTTCGCTTCCGGTTCCTATCGACCGCGCGAGGGCGGCACGCCCGATGCCCCTTCAGGGGAGCAATCGCGCGCCCGCGGTTGCATCCCGACACGCAGTTCTGGCAGCATCGACCGGTGTCCCCTTGTTCGCCGCGCGCATGGCCGCGGCGATCGACGCATCAGCATCCGGCGGCATGCGGTCGCGTTCGCGATGAGCGAAGCGGGGCCGTGCGCCGGGTGCCCGGTTCCTGACCTTACCGACGTCATCCGCCATGCCGATTTCCGCTACCGACCTGATTCGCCAGTTCGACCTGCAGCCGCATCCCGAAGGCGGCTATTTCCGCGAAACCTACCGCGCGACCGATGCGGTCGTGCGTCCGGCCGACGGCGCGCCACGCGCTGCGTCGACGGCGATCTACTACCTGTTGTGCGACGGCGCGTATTCGTCGTGGCACCGGATCCGTTCCGACGAGGTCTGGCATTTCTACGCGGGCGACCCGATCGAAGTGTGGGTGCTCGACGAGCGGGACGGGCTGACGATCCATCGGCTCGGCAACCCGCTCACGCATCCGGGCACCGTGTTCCAGGCAGTCGTGCGGGCAGGGAGCTGGTTCGGCGCGCGCTGCGCGTTGGCGGAGCATGTCGCGCTCGTCGGCTGCACGGTGGCGCCGGGGTTCGAGTTCGCGGAATTCGAGCTGGCCGACGCGGCCGCGCTGGCCGCCGCGTTTCCAGACTACGCGGAGCACGTCACGACGCTCGCGCAGCGCACGGACATATGACTGTCACGGCGGCGCAATCATTGGCGTGAAGCCTGTGCCGACGGCGTGCGTTCCGCGCGATCGCGGCCAAACCCGTTTAGAATGCCGTGATGCATCGAGTCGGCTGCGGACGTGCCGCGGCGGCCGTTGCCCAGCCGTACCGACGGCCCCCGTCGCGCGGCTGCATGCCTTCCAGGAGCGCCGCCGTGTGGCACTTTCCCATCGCTATTCCATCGTCGCTCGGCCCATGGGCCGTGTTCGCGAGCGTGTTGATCACGCAGCTCGGCGTGCCGGTGCCGGCCGTGCCGATGCTGATTCTCGGCGGCACGATGGCGGCAATGGGGCAGGCGTCCTGGGTCAGCATGTTCGCGGCGGCGATCGGCGCGACGATGCTGGCCGATTCGCTGTGGTTCTTCATGGGCCGCACGCGCGGCCGGCGCCTGCTGAACGGCCTCGTGCGCTTCTCGCTGTCGCTCGACACGACGCTGCGTTTCGCACGTAACGTATTCGAAAGATACGGTGCGCCGCTGCTCGTGCTGTCCAAGTTCCTGCCGGGCCTCGGCCTCGTGTCGGCGCCGCTGCTCGGCACGACCGCGATCGGCGTCGGCGTGTTCCTGTTCTGGGATCTGGCCGGCGCATCGCTGTGGGCCGCGTTCTGGCTGATCGGCGGCGCGGCAATTCACGACCAGATCGTCCAGTTCGTGCTGTGGGTGCGCGCGAGCGGCGGCACGATCCTCGATGCGTTCCTCGCGATCTTCATCACGTTCCTGCTGTACCGCTGGGTGCGTCGCGTGCAGTTCCGCCGCTATCTCGCACAGGTGCGCATCTCGCCGCCGCAACTCGTCGAGATGATGACGTCGGACGAACCGCCGCTGATCTTCGACGCGCGGCCGAAAGCGATCCGCGAGCGCGAACCGTACCGGATCGCCGGCGCGGTGCCGGTCGATCTCGATTCGCCGGACCTGCTTGACCCGGAAATGCTGAAGCGACCGATCGTCGTCTATTGCGTGTGCCCGAACGAAGCCACCGCGAAGCGCCTGATCGCGAAGATGCAGCGCAAGAAGATGATCCACAACATCCGCGCGCTGAAGGGCGGCCTCGATGCGTGGGAGAAGCACGGCTATCCGGTCGAGCCGATGCCTGCCGATCTCGATGCATCGCGTTATTTCGTGCGCCCGGAGCACGGTGCGATCGAAGGCGAATATACGGTGCGGGCGACGCTGTCGAAATAAATCCGCGCGCAAGCGTCGCGCGCATCCGAATTCCACCACCGGTTTCACGCCCCGCGATTTTTACTAAAATCGACTGGCGCGAAACCGCTGATCCTCCATATAATCCCGCCTGCATATTGCGTGCACCTGATCGTGCACATTCGACGCGTGTTCGTTCGCGCCGAAAGCGATTGATCCCGTTGCCGTCCATTACGCGCACAGCCGCGTCACACGGGCCGCACGGGCATATTCCGTGAAAGGCCCGATCCGTTTTCCGGATTGTTCCGGAACATACGGATAATCCGCGGCGATTCCCATCGGATTGACGCAGTATCCGTGTCGTTTCTAATTTAGAAAACGACAGCGGAGATTATTTCGTTTTCGGCATGCCGGGATCGGCATGAACGGTCGCGCATTGATATCGACAATGACGGCGGCCCGTTCGCGGCTGCCAGGAGACGGACTTGAAACAACCAGAAGACCAGTTGCACCGCGGGCTGGAAGAGCGGCACATCAACCTGATGGCGCTCGGCGCGACGATCGGCGTCGGCCTGTTCCTCGGCTCGGCCACCGCGATCCGCGTCGCCGGCCCGGCCATCCTGCTGACCTACCTGCTGGGCGGCATCGCGATTTTCCTGATCATGCGCGCGCTCGGCGAGATGGCGATCGCCAATCCCGTCGCCGGCGCGTTCAGCCGCTACGCACGCGACTACCTCGGCCCGCTCGCCGGCTACCTGACCGGCTGGACTTACTGGTTCGTGTGGATCGTCACCTGCATGGCGGAAATCACGGCGGTCGGCGTCTACATGCACATGTGGTTCCCCGGCGTGCCGAACTGGATCTGGGCGCTCGCGGCGCTCATGGCGATGGGCTCGGTGAACTTCATCGCGGTCAAGCTGTACGGTGAATTCGAGTTCTGGTTCGCGTTGATCAAGATCGTCACGATCGTGCTGATGATCATCGGCGGCGGGTTGATGATCGCGTTCGGCATCGGCAACGGCGGTGTCGCGATCGGCCTGTCGAACCTGTGGGCGCACGGCGGCTTCATGCCGAACGGCATCAACGGCGTGATCGCCGCGTTGCCGATCGTGATGTTCGCGTATCTCGGCGTCGAGATGCTCGGCCTCACGGCAGGCGAAGCGCGCAACCCGGAGAAGTCGCTGACGAAGGCCGTGAACTCGGTGTTCTGGCGCGTGCTGATTTTCTACATCGGCGCGCTGTTCGTGATCATGTCGCTGTATCCGTGGGACCAGATCGGCACGCAGGGCAGCCCGTTCGTGATGACGTTCTCGCGGCTTGGCATCCCGGCCGCCGCCGGCATCATCAACTTCGTCGTGCTGACCGCGGCGCTGTCGTCGTGCAACAGTGGCCTGTTCAGCACCGCGCGCATGCTCTACAACCTCGCGCAGCAGGGCCAGGCACCGAGCAAGCTCGGCAAGGTCAATCGCAACGGCGTGCCGGTGTACGGCGTGATCGTGTCGGTCGCGCTGCTGCTGATCGGCGTGCTGCTCAACTATCTCGCGCCGCAGCACGTGTTCACGTGGCTCACGTCGGTGTCGACGTTCGGTGCGATCTGGACGTGGTGCGTGATCCTGATCGCGCAGATGCGCTTTCGCCGCACGCTGTCGGCCGACAAGATCGCGCGCCTGCCGATCCGCGTGCCGTTCTATCCGCTCGGTTCGTTCGTCGCGCTCGGTTTTCTCGTGCTGGTCGTCGTGCTGATGGCGTTCACGCCCGACACGCGCGTCGCGCTCGTGATCGGCCCGGTATGGATCGTGCTGCTCGGCGTCACGTATGCGCTGTTCTACGCGAACCGCCCGGCGGCATCGGTGCCGACGAAGTCGTAAGCGGCACGGGCAGGGGCCCGCGCGATCCTTGATCGCGATCATGCACGCGCGGGCCGGACGACCTATGCTGAACGAATCGATTGTCCGCGCTTCGCGTGGCAACCCGTCGATCCCTGCGACCACGGCGGCCATCCGGCCGCCGTGCGCCGCTTCCGCGCGAAGCTCCCGTCGTCGTTCCGCGACGACGCGCACGCACGGAGGCCTTCGCCATGCAGCCTGCCCAGCCCATCCCGACGCTTGCGCGGATCGCGCTGGCCGTCGATCCGACGCCCGAATCGCTATCCGCCGCGCGCTACGCGCGCACGCTGCTGCGTCCCGGCATGCGATTGCGCATCGTCTGCGCCATCGACAACCCGCGCCTCGTATTGCCCGACATCCCGCGCATCGACGCGCTGCTGACGTCCGCGCGCGAGGATCTGATGCGCGAAGCGCAAATCATCAACGAACGGATCGCGGCGCTGTTCGCCGACAGCGGCATCGAGGTCGAGCAGGCCATCATCGATACGTCGGTGACGGGCGGCTCGGTGGCCGATGCACTGGTGAGCGATACGTCGGCATGGCGCGCGGACGTGCTGGTGGTCGGCGCGAATCCGCATCACGGGCTGCTGCGGCTCGTCGAAGGCGCGATGTCGGACACGCTGACGACACGCGCGCGCTGCGCGCTGCTGATCGTGCCGGCCGCCTACGTGCGGCCGTCGGACGGCGACCTGCAGCGGCTGATGTTCGCGGTCGACGGCAGCGAACCGTCAGTGCACGCGGTGCGCGTCGGGCTCGGCTTCGCGGCGCCGACGACGTTGCTGTACGCGGCCTACGTGATCGATCGCGCGGTTCGTCTGACGGATATCGTGCCGGTGCGCGCGCTCGAGGATGCCTATCGCGCGGAGGGCGAGGATGCGCTCGCGAAGATCGGCCCGCTGTTCCATGCAACCGGGAATCCGAGCAAGCGCAGTGTCGTCGAAACCCGCCCGACCAGCGATGACGTGGCCCATGCGCTGATGCGCGACGCCGTGCACTGGCGCGCCGAACTGCTGGTGGTCGGCACGCATGGCCGGCGCGGCATCGCTGCCTGGCTGATCGGCAGCGTCGCGCGCCGCGTCGCGCATCTCGCGCAGGTGCCGGTGCTGCTCGTGCGCGGTACCGAATAAATCGCGCGGTGTCGCGGTCGAAGCAGGCTTGGGTTGACCTGCATCAGAAACGGCGCACATCGCGCGTGAGACATTGAAGGAACATCCGGCAACGCGCCGGTCTGTCGTGCATGTCCCGCGCAGTTGCGCAGCCACGCGAGCATCGAAGGCTGCGATCGACGGTGCATTCACAGCCGTCACATCGATTTCCGGAGCCGCGGCGTGCGATGCACGGCGCGTCATCCGACCGAGAACTCTCTGGCACGAGGGTAGGCAGCCACGGTTGCCTTGGAGGACGGGCGGGGTGCAAGTCACCCCGTCCGCTTTCCGCGTTCGTGTTTTGGTTGGCCCCGTCTGGATTGCTTTCCCCGCCGGAATCGTCGTCATTGCGGCCGTGTCGAACGGCGCGTCATGATGCGTGTTGGCGCGCGGTGGCGCCGATGCGGATCGGTGATGGTCGCGGCATGCGCGCCGTGGCCGTACCGGTACGGCGTGCGGCAGGCGTTGCCGACGTTGCGAGATGGGCAGCTGTTGCACGGCCCCCGTGCCGTACAACGGCTGCCTGCACGCTCAGGTGAAGCGCAGCATCGACCGCAAGTCGTGCCGTCGGCCCGCGCCGCGCCGCACCCGCGGGCGCTGGCGCCCGACATGCAGCGGCGCGCACGCGCTGCACGTGCGGTTGCGCAGGCGGTTCGCATGCGGCCAGCCGGGGCGCGCCTTGCGACGTGGCTCGGCAACGGCCGGCGCGTCGGGTGCAGCCCGCGCGCAGAGTGCCGCGGCGAACCGTTGCAGCGCGAGAACCGAACCCGCGACGCTCTGGTATTTTTCGCGGCCGATCTGCCCGTCGAGCGTGACGAGCAACCCGGCTTCGCGTGCGAGCGCAAGCAAGGTGTCGATATTGTCGGACGGACGGTTGCCGGCCGGCACGGCCTGGGTGGGCAGGGTGCGCGTGTTGCCCGACGCGCGCCGCTGGCCGTCCCGGCCCGGTAAGTTGCGATGTGCCATGGTTGGTCTCCTGCGCCAGGCCCAGCATGCCGGCTCGACGGCCGGCTGAGCGATGACCCGTATGAACGTTACGTCCATGTCACCAGTATCGTGTCGCGCCCGGGCGCTGCCAAGCAGCGCGCGCTGAAGTCGCTGTCAGGTATTGCGCGGCGCGTATCGGAATCCGCTGACACGGAGGGCGGCCGATCGGCCGTCCCGGCGACGATCCGGCCGGTTCGTTCCGACGAATGGGCAGCGCGTGGAGGAGGTCGCTTGACGCATGATTTCGGCCGGTCTAACTTGGCCACTGCATCGGCGTCGGGCAGCGTTCGATCGTTTGCCCGTGTCAGCCGGTGCCGCGCCTCGGGGTGGCGTGGCAGGGCTTCCAGTCTCGTTCGCGGGCAGTTTGCGCCGCGAATCTTGCGCGGCCGGTTCGGGGACGGATCGGCACGGCGGCACGCAACGTGTCGTTGATCGCGCGCAAACACGCGCCGGCGCATCGCACGCCGCGCTGCCGTTCAGTCTATAAGCTTCCGGTAACTTCTTCTTTTCGTTCCTCGACCGTCAGGAGTCCGTCGATGTCCAAGGACAATTTGCTCGATTCACTCAAGGAAGCCGCCAAACAGCGCGCGATCGGTTCGGATCAGTTGCGTGCGATGCTCGACGACGAAGTGCGCGTATTGTCGTCCGATGCGCGGGTGCACGATTACATCCACGTGTTCGCGATCCGGCATCTGCGCGACCGGATGCGCCAGCAGGACGATCTCGATGACGACTCGCGGGCCGATGCGCCGGCCGCGGCAGCCGATTCGCGTCCAAGTCATCGCCTGTAACGGACGAGCGCCACGGCCGATGCCGCGGACGTGACGCAATCCGTCGCCGGGCCAGGGCCGGATCCTGATCGACATCCATGCTTGAGTCGACAGCGAACCGGCCTGTTCCATGTCCCTTTCGATCTCCGTGCCGACGGTCGCCGGTACCGTTGTCGCGTCCGGCGACGCGCACGGCCAGCCTGACGATTCCCTGACAACCGGCCTTGCGTTTTGTCATACGTTTCACTGAATTGTCACAGCGGCCTCAAGTAAGCGTCGCGATTGCCGTTTACCCGGTGAATTCGTCCACCGGGCGTTCGCGCTCCCTTACCGAGTCGTTGCCATGTTCTCGTCCATTCGCGCCCGCATCCTCGCCGCGTGCGTCGCCATCGTCGTATTCGCACTCGTCGCCACCACGCTCATCAACTACTTCATCGCGCACTCGTACAACGACGACGCGATCGACCGCAACCTGACCTCCGTCGCCAGCGGCCACGTGGTCGGGATCGCCGACTGGGTCGCCACCCGGAGCCGGATGATCGCGTCGCTGCAGGATGCCGCGCTGGCGCCCGATCCGCTGCCGGTGTTCAAGCAGATGGCCACGGCCGGCGGCTTCACGAACGTCTACGCGGGCTACGCCGACAAGGTGTTCCACTTCTCCGACCCGACCGGCATTCCGCCCGACTACGACCCGACCGGCCGCCCGTGGTACAAGCAGGCCGCGCAGGCTGGCAAGCCGGTCGTCACGCCGCCTTACGTCGATGCCGGCACGGGCAACCTCGTCGTCACGTTCGCGGTGCCGATCCTGCGCGATGGCGCGCTGAAGGGCGTCGTCGCCGCGGACGTCTCGATGGACACCGTGATCGCGAACGTGAAGTCGATCCGCCCGACGCCCGCGAGCTTCGGGATGTTGATCGACAGCAACGGCCATGTGGTCGCGCACCCGGACCCGAAGCTCACGCTGAAGCCGGTCGCCGACGTGTCGCCCGAACTCGGCGCGACGAACGGCGCGACGATCGCGGCCGCCACCTCGCCCGTCGAGGTGACGGTTGGCGGCGACGCGAAACTGGTGCGCGCGCGCCCGGTGCCGGGCACGGACTGGTACGCGCTGGTGCTGCTCGACAAGAGCGAGGCGACGGCCGGGATGCGCTCGCTGCTGACCGCGTCGCTGATCACGCTGCTCGTGATCGTCGGTGTCGCGTCGCTGATCATCGGCGCGATCACCGCGACCGCGTTCCGCCGCCTGTCGCAAGTGCGTCAGGCCATGGCCGCGATCGGCTCGGGTGCAGGCGACCTGACGCAGCGCCTGCCGGCCGACGGCCGTGACGAAGTGGCCGACATCGCGCGCTCGTTCAACAGCTTCGTCGACAAGCTGAACGACGTGATGCGCCAGATCCGCGATGCGAGCGAATCGGTGCGCACGGCCGCGAACGAGATCGCGGCGGGCAACCAGGACCTGTCGTCGCGTACCGAATCGGCGGCGGCGAGCCTCGAGGAAACGGCAGCATCGATGGAAGAGATCACCGCGACGGTCGGCCAGTCGGCGGCGGCCGCCGGTCAGGCGGACGAACGCGCGGCGGCTGCGTCGCGGATCGCGTCGCATGGCGGCGTGGTCGTGTCGGACGTCGTCGCGACGATGGAGAAGATCGAGGAAGCATCGGGCCGGATCGGCGACATCATCGGCGTGATCGACGGGATCGCGTTCCAGACCAACATCCTCGCGCTGAACGCGGCCGTCGAAGCGGCGCGCGCGGGCGAGCAGGGCCGCGGCTTCGCGGTCGTCGCGCAGGAAGTGCGCAGCCTCGCGCAACGCAGCGCGCAGGCCGCGCGCGAAGTGAAGGTGCTGGTCGAATCGACGGTTGCGAGCGTGTCGGCCGGGTCCGGGCAGGTGCGTCAGGCCGGCGACACGATGCGCGAGATCGTCTCCAACGTGTCGAACGTGACGACGATCATCTCCGAGATCACGCACGCGGCGAACGAGCAGACGCGCGGCATCCAGGAAGTGAATCGCGCGGTGACGCAGCTCGACGAAATGGTGCAGCAGAACGCGGCGCTCGTCGAACAGTCGACCGCCGCCGCAACCGCGCTGCAGTCGCAGGCGAACGCGCTGGCGACGACGGTCGGGCGGTTCAAGGTCGCATGACGCGCGACCCGGCGGCGGCGGCCGGGCGCAATCGTGTCGTGCGTCGCGCCGCTGCGCCGCCGAACTTCGCGAGCCGGGGCTGGCGTCAGTCGTGATCGGGGGGCGGCGACGGGGCGTGCGGCTTGCGTCGTTCGTGCTCGCCGGACGGCTTGGCGGGGTCGATACGGGTCGCGCCGCCAACGGCGGGCGGGTCGCTGGCCGGGAACGACTCTTCGAGCCCCTCGTCGATGCGCTCCTCGGTCCGGTCGTCGGACGGCGGGCGCGATGTGGCGAGCCGGAACGATCCGACAGCCGTCGACACGGTGTCGTCGCGGCCGGTGGCGTGAGCGGTCATGGTCGAACCTCCTTGGTCATTGATGCAGGTGCAAGTGCCGTGCCGTCATGCCCGGACGGGGGCACCGTCGCGGGTAGACGACACGACTTCGTGGTGAATGCATCCAGAAAAAGAATACGTGACGACGCGAACGTCTGTGGCGGCGATTTCTCCGGCGTTCCACGCTTCACCGCCGTTCCCGGCCTACGGCAAAGTGCCCGCGTGCAGCGGGCGCTTTGCGTCTGCCCGTGGGTCGCGTAGGATGTTCGTTAATTCAGCGCATGCTACGTTCGCGCCGCAGGCTGCCAGCCGCTGCAGCCGAAGAGGCGCGATGCGCTTTCCGACGGGGACCGCCTTGATGACCGTTGCTCGCCCTTTGCTGTCACCCGGCACACGCCGGTTCGTTTCCGGTGTATCGGCCTGCGCCGCGCTCGCCGCGGCCGGCGCCCGCGACGCGTCGGCCCAGACGCCTTCGCCGCTCGGCGAGTGGCAATACTCGGCGGGCGTGCCGCTCGAGAAACTGTACGATCCGAACGTCTCCACCTGGGATATCAGCATGGGCGCGGCGATGACGCTGCAGCCGCGCTATGCGGGCTCCGATCGCTATCGCGTGATGGGCGGCCCGACTGTCGATATCCGCTATCGCGACCTGTTCTTCCTGTCGACGGGCGAAGGGCTCGGCGCGAACGTGCTGCGCGGGCCGAACTGGCGCGTGAGCCTGTCCGTCGGCTATGACCTCGGGCGCCGCTCGGCCGACGACCTCCAGCACCTGAACGGCCTCGACAACATCAACGCGGCACCGGTGATGAAACTGGCGGCCGATTACGTGATCTCGAAGGAGTTTCCGCTCGTGCTGCGCGCGGATATCCGGCGCAGCATCGGCGGCTCGAACGGCTGGGTCGGCGATTTCTCCGCGTACATGCCGCTGCCGGGCAGCAACGAGCATTTCTTCTGGTTCGCGGGGCCGACCGTGTCGTTCGCCGATTCGCGCTACATGAACAGCTGGTTCGGCGTGAGCCAGGGCGCCGCCGCGCGCTCGGGGCTGCCGGCCTATTCGTCGGGCGCCGGGCTCAAGTCGGTCGGCGCGGGCGTGACGATGGCCTGGTTCCTGAACAAGCACTGGTTTGTCACGGTCGACGGCGCAATCGAGCAGCTCGTCGGCCGCGCCGCGCGCAGCCCGATCACGCAGCAGACGACCAACGGCGTGTTCGACATGTCGGTGAATTACCAGTTCTGAGCGCGGCGGGCAGCAGCAGGGCGACGTGGCGTGCGGCATCTGCCGTCACATTTGATATGATTCCGACCTGTACAAATGTACAGTGATCAATCCCCGTGACGCCTGCTTCGCCGACGCCCCCGGCGTTTTACTACCTGACCAATTTCGAACGCGCGCTGACCTGGCTCGGCGCGCGTTACGACGACCTGTTCGACGCGCACGAGCACGCGTTCGTCCGGCAGTTCGCCACGCTGCCGCAGGCGTCACGCGCGCTGCTTGTGCGGATGCTGATGCGCAACGGGTCCGACTTCCGCGCCAGCAAGCTCGTCTACGACGAGATCGGCTGCGCGCTCGACGCGGCCGCGCCGCTCGTCGAACTCGGCTGGATCGATCCGGCGCCCGCGCTGACGCTCGACGAACTGTTCGCGCTGTCGACCAAGGCCGATCTGCTGCGTATCTTCCCGGCACTCGCCGCGCATGCGGGCGAGCGCAAGCCCGACTGGCTCGAACGGCTGCGGCCCGCGCACGACGTCGCGCAACCGCTCGACGCGTGGTGCGCGCAGGCCGGCGACCGCGTGCTGCGCGTGACGGTCGGCGCGCTGTGCGACCGGCTGCGCCTGATGTTCTTCGGCAATCTCCACCAGGACTGGAGCGAGTTCGTGCTCGCCGATCTCGGCGTGTTCCAGTACGAAAGCGTGCCGATCGCGCCGTCGTCGCGCGCGTTCCAGCAGCGCGGCGACGTCGACGCGTATCTCGCGCTGCAGATGTGCCGCGACGCGCTAGACGCATGGCCCGACGATCTGCCGTTCGACGACCTGATGCGCGCCATCGACGCGGCCGGCTGCGCGCAGCCATGGCTCGCGACGCGTCGCGCGAAGCTGCTGTTCGCGCTCGGGCAGACGTGCGAACGCCGCGCCGATTGGGACGGTGCGCTCGACGCGTATGCGCGCAGCGCATGGCCCGGCAGCCGCCATCGGCGCATCCGCGTACTCGAACGCTGCGGGCGCGACGACGATGCGCTCGCGCTGGCGCTCGATGCACGCGGCGGCTTCGAGAGCGACGAAGAGCGCCAGCGTGTCGAGCGGATGCTGCCGCGCCTGCAGCGCCGGCTCGGGAAGCGTGTCGAACGGGCGGCCGCGGCGGCGGACGTGCCGCGCGAAACGCTCGTGATCGCGCGCCCCGACGCGTTCGTCAGCGTCGAATTCGCGGTGCGCGACCATCTCGCGCAACCGGATTCGCCGGTCCATTACGTCGAGAACACGCTGATCAATTCGCTGTTCGGGCTGCTGTGCTGGGAACCCGTGTTCGCCGCGGTGCCCGGTGCGTTCTTCCACCCGTTCCAGCGCGGCCCGGCCGACCTGCACGCGCCCGATTTCGTCGCGCGTCGTGCGGATGCGTTCGCCGCATGCTTCGCGCAGCTCGATTCGGGCGCCTATCGCGACACGATCCTCACGCATTTCGCGACGAAGGCGGGGCTGCAGTCGCCATTCGTGTTCTGGGGCGTGCTGACGGACGCGTTGCTCGACGAGGCACTCGCGTGCCTGCCGCCCGAGCACTTGCGGCTGTGGTTCGCGCGCCTGCTCGCGGATATCCGCAGCAACCGCTCGGGGCTGCCCGATCTCGTCCGCTTCTGGCCCGGCGAGCGCCGCTACGAGCTGATCGAGGTGAAAGGCCCCGGCGACCGCCTGCAGGACAACCAGACGCGCTGGCTCGCGTACTGCGTCGCGCACGGCATGCCGGTGCGCGTGATCGATGTCGAGTGGGCCGGTGAGGGCGTCGCGCAAGCCGAAGCGGCAGGTGTGTCCGCATGAGCTACGTCGTCGCGGTGCGGGCGATGTGCGAGTTCACCGCGCGACGCGGCGATCTCGACCTGCGCTTCACGCCCGCGCCGACCGCGCTCGAAGGCATCGCCGGCCACGGTGCGGTCACGTCGAAGCGTGGCGCACGCTACGAAACCGAGATCGCGCTGACGGGCACCTGGGGCACGCTCACCGTGCGCGGCCGCGCGGACGGCTACGACCCGGTGGCGAACCGTCTCGAGGAGATCAAGACCTATCGCGGCAGCCTCGATGCGATGCCCGACAACCACCGCGCGCTGCACTGGGCGCAGGCGAAGGTCTATGCGCACCTGATGTGCGACGCGCGCGGCTTCGCGGAAATCGACGTCGCGCTCGTCTATTTCGACATCGTGTCCGAGCGCGAGACGACGCTGACGCAAACGCTGGGGGCGGCCGAGCTCGCGACGTTCTTCGCCGAGCAGTGCGCGTGCTTCGTCGGTTGGGCCGAGCGCGAGACGGCCCACCGTGCGGCGCGCGACACGGCGCTGCGCGCGCTGGCGTTTCCGCACGGGCAGTTCCGTAGTGGCCAGCGCGAGCTGGCGGTGGCCGTGTATCGCGCGGCACGCGACGAGCGTTGCCTGATGGCGCAGGCGCCGACCGGCATCGGCAAGACGCTCGGCACCGTGTTTCCGCTGCTGAAGGCCTGCGGCGAAGGCGAACTCGACCACGTGTATTTCCTGACCGCGAAAACACCCGGCCGCGCGCTCGCGCTCGAAGCGGCGACGACGCTCGGCGCCGGCACGCCCGCGCTGCCGCTGCGCGTGCTGGAACTCGTCGCGCGCGACAAGGCGTGCGAGCATCCGGACAGCGCGTGCCACGGCGAATCGTGCCCGCTTGCGAAAGGTTTCTACGACCGGCTGCCGGCCGCGCGCGATGCGGCGATCGAGGCCGGTCTGCTCGACCGCGACACCGTGCGTGCGGCCGCGCTCGCGCACGACGTCTGTCCGTACTACCTGTCGCAAGAGCTCGCGCGCTGGTCGGACATGATGATCGGCGACTACAACTACTACTACGACGGCAGCGCGATGCTGCACACGCTCGCGCAGCAGAACCAGTGGCGCGTCGGCGTGCTCGTCGACGAAGCGCACAACCTGCTCGATCGTGCGCGCAAGATGTACAGCGCGTCGCTCGATCCGTTCGCATTCGCGGCCGCGCGCGAGGCCGCGCCCACGGCGCTGCGCAAAGCCTTCGACCGCCTCGCCCGCGCCTGGGGCTCGGTCAATCGTGCGCAGGCGGAACGCTATGCCGCGTATCCGGAGATACCGGGCCCGATCGTGACGGCCGTGCAGAACCTCGTCGCGGCGATCGGCGAACACCTGACCGATGCGCCGCGCGCGAACGGCGACGCGCTGCTGAGGTTTCATTTCGAGGCGATCCAGTTCGGCGTGCTTGCCGACGCGTTCGACAGCGCGTCGATCTTCGACGCGACGCTGCACGGCGAACCGATGCCGCGCCAGCCGGCGCTCGACGGCGTTGCGTCGGCCGGCCGCCGGCGCCGAGTCCAGTCGACGCTGTGCGTGCGCAACGTGATTCCGGCCGGTTTTCTCGCATCGCGCTACGAAGCCGCGTGCGCGACCGTGCTGTTCTCGGGCACGTTGAGCCCGTTTCATTTCTATCGCGACACACTCGGGTTGCCGGGCGACACGGACTGGCTCGACGTCGACGGGCCGTTCCGTGCCGAGCAACTGACGGTACGCGTCGCGAGCCATGTGTCGACGCGCTGGCGTGACCGCGACCGTTCGCTCGAACCGATCGTGGACCTGATCGCCGCGCAATACGCGACGCGGCCCGGCAACTATCTCGGCTTCCTGAGCAGCTTCGACTACCTGGGGCGCGTGGTCGCGTTGATGCAGACGCGGCACCCGGACGTGCCCGTCTGGGCGCAGGCGCCCGGCATGGCCGAAAGCGAGCGCGATGCGTTTCTCGCACGCTTCGACGCAGGCGGGCGCGGCGTCGGCTTCGCGGTGCTCGGCGGGGCGTTCTCGGAAGGCGTGGATCTGGTCGGCGAGCGGCTGATCGGCGCGTTCATCGCGACGCTCGGGCTGCCGCAGGTCAACGACGTCAACGAGCAGATGCGGCGTGCGATGGAGGCGCGCTTCGGCAACGGCTACGACTACATGTACCTGTATCCCGGCTTGCAGAAGGTCGTGCAGGCGGCCGGGCGCGTAATCCGCACCGAGCACGACGAAGGCGTCGTGCACCTGATCGACGACCGTTACCGGCGGCGCGAAGTGCGCGATCTGCTGCCGCGGTGGTGGCGGATCGGGTGAGACGGAAGAAACGCTGCCGGCAGACTGCCGATTCCGGCAAGTGGGCGCCATCCGTCGCGTAGCGAGATCGGGCGGCCGCGGACGCGGCCTGCGCGGGTGCTGCCGCTACAGCACATTCAGCATCGCGAGCGCGGCTTCCTGCAGGTGCGGCAGGACGCGCCGCACGGCCGCGTCGGTCGTCTCCGCGCCGATCGGCATGTTCGTGCTCAGCGCGGCGACCACTTCACCATGACGGTTTTTCAGCGGCACCGCGATCCCGCGCACGCCGACCTGCAATTGCTGTTCGATCGCCGCGAAACCGGCGTCGCGTGCCTGGTCGACCTGTTCGAGCAGGCGCGCCTTGTTGGTGATCGTGTGCGGCGTGAAGGGCGGCAGTTCGGTGTCGTCGAGCCACGTGCGCACGGCTTCGCGATCGGGATGATGAGCGAGCAGCACGACACCCGGCGACGTGAGCGGCGCCGGCACGCGCGCGCCGAGCACGAAGCCGGTCGTCATCACGCGCGACACGCCGTTGCGCGCGATGAACACGAGTTCCCAGCCGTCGAGCACGCTCACGTACGCCGATTCGTTCAGCGATGCGCTCAATTGCTGCAGATAGGGCTGGACCGTGCGCGGCAGGCGTGCCGAATCGAAGTACGACCAGCCGACCCGCAGCACGCGCGGCGTGAGGCCGTACAGCTTGCCGTCGGTGTACACGTAGCCGAGCGATTCGAGCGTCAGCAGGTAGCGCCGCGCGGCCGTGCGCGTGAGGCCGGTGCGCGCGGCGGCCTGAGTGGGCGTCATGCGCGCGTGCTGGCTGTCGAACGCCTCGAGGATCGCCAGGCCTTTTTCGAGGCCGGCAATCCAGTCGCGTCGGTCGAGTTCGGGCTTTTTCATCGTCGGGAGAGGGGCAGGATGCGCGGTAATCGCGCTTAATTGGGCGATTATCGCGCAAATCCGATCTGCCGCGACGCATGGCCGGGCTTGTATGATTCGACGCTGGATGCGTGCCCCGAGCCCTGAACATGACCGTCGATGACCACCGCTATCTCCTCATGCCGATCGCCCGCCGTATCGCCCGCTGCGCGGTGCTGCTGACGTTGGCGTCGTTGCCGGCGGCGCCGGCTTGGGCGGAGGCGCCGGCCACGCAGGACGCATGGACCGTGGCGGCCAGGCAGGCCATCCTGCAGCGGCTGCAGATCCCGGCCGGGTCGGGCCATCCGTCGTCCGGCACTTACACGGCGCGCCTGAGCGCGCGAATCGGCCGCGACGGCTCAGTGACGCACGTGGAAATCGGGCAGTCGTCGGGCTATGCGGATCTGGATCAGGCGGCGGTGGCCGCGTTCCGGCGCGGGAACGTGCCGGCGTTCTCGCCGGACATGCCCCAGGATTCGATGCTGCTGAATGTGCCGATCGTCTTCGATCTCGGCCCGGCGCAACCGGATGCCGGCAACGGGCGGCGGTTCAGCGATGCGATGACGGGGCTGTCGTTCTCGGTGCCGGTGCCGCTGCAGGTGGGGGAACGGCATACGCGGCCGTCGATGCCGCTGATCGTCGACGTGACGAATCCCGAGCCGGTGCCGCGCTATGCGGGGAAATCGGACAGCCTGTGCGCGGTGGCGCTGAAGTCGCAATCGTCCGCGATGGCCGACGTACCGCAGCGCGAGCTGAATTCACCGGAGGCGATCGCCAACCTGAAGGCGTCGATCGAGTCGACGATTTCGATCCTCGGCGTGATCGAGCGTGTGATGCCGATCGAGTTCGGCGGCGGCGTGAAGGGGCAGGAAACCGTGTATTCGCCGAAGATCGGGCCCGATCATGAGCGCGTCAGGCTGTACATGGCGCTCGGCGATACGCCGAATTACCGGGTCAGCCTGACGTGCGCGACCTATGTCGAAGACATGCCGAAGGCCTTGCCGCTGTTCCGCAGCATTGCCAGAACGATGGCGTTGGGGAAGTCGCACTGAGCGGCAGTCATGACCTCGGGGCAAGGTGCGCCGCGTCCAGGGCGCGTCAATGCCGGCGGGATCGTGCGTCAGTCATCGATGTCGATGTGTCGGTAGCACAGGGCGGCGACTTGCCAGCGTCCGTCGTTGATGACCCAGAGTTCGGTGAAGGCGTTCCGCTCCCGGACCTGGCCGTTTTTCCGCATCGCGCCGACCCCGGATATCGTGGCCCATTCGCCGTGCTCGGTGATGCACCTCGATTCGTCCACGTACGTCACGCCCGACATGCGCGCAACATACTCGGCCGCGAAGGCCCGCAGGCGGGCAAGCTGCTGTTGTTTCGTCTTCGTCAGCTCGCCGTGCTTGACGAAGAAGTGAGAGCTTTCCACGTAGGCCAATTGCTCGACGTCGCCGGTGAGGTAGGCGTCTATCCATACTTCGCGCATCGACAGCAGGTCGAATTTCGGTTTCATGCGGTTTAGGGGGGAGCGGGTGAACCGATCGATTCCGGGCTGGAATCCAGGGGCGTTGTCGTTTCGACTGCTCGAAGCCGGGTGCGGAATCGCGGAATCGGAAACAGGGCGTTAGAATCCCCCGGCTCGGCGCATTCGGGCAATGGGACGTGTATGAATTTGAGTCGGGCCGCTTGCCGCCCCAGGGTTTCCGGCGGGTCTGCCCCGCGCACCTGCCCGTGCAGGCACACTTGAAACCGGACCGAGCGCCGCATCGACTGGAACCGGACATGAAAATTCGCCAAGCTCTGTTTGTCGCGTACGTCGCGTTTGTACCGTGGCTTGCCGCAGCCAACCCCTCGTCCGACGCGGCGCTGTCGCGCCCGACCGTCGATGTACGTGCGTGGCCGCGCAAGTCATCGCCGGCTTTCGGTTGCATGCTCGAAAGGACCTTCGGCTACCGCGACAAGCGCTTCAATTGCTCGCTGAAGACGTACCGGAACACCGGCGATGCGTGCAAGAACACGAAAGCGTACTACGAAGGCCCGGCGTTCCCCGACCGGCTCGCGGCCAGCGTGCATCCGCTCGCGACGAAGGTCGATCTCGACTGGGAGCAAGGCAGGCTGCAAATGGTGACCGTTACGCTCAAGGGGACGTGGAACGAAGCGGACGTGCGCAAAGCGTTCGGGCTGCCGCGCGCGGAAGGGAGCAAGCTGACCGAAACGGAGTTGCGGTCGGAGCCGGGCAACCTGATGGACACGAGCGTCCAGTATCCGTCGGATCCAATCAACGAAAGCCTGGCGAAACGTCCGAGTAACCCCGCGCGCGGCACGACGGCCGTGATGCTCTACGGGTTCGACCACATGGGCGGCGGCGACGTCGATTGCGGGGGAGGCGAGTAACGCGGGAGGGGCGGCCGACGCGGCCGCCGACCGCATGCGGAGGGTGGTACGGCCGCTCGCAGCGGGTGCGCCGTACCGTCAGGGCGTTACTCGCTGCTCGTCCACTCGACGTTCGCGCCGACCGAACGCAGGTTCTCGACGAAGTGGGGATGCGCGCGACGGATCGGCAGCGCGTTCATGATTTCCGAGCGGCCTTCGATGCTCGCGGCCACCATCAGCAACGCGATCGCGACGCGAATGATGTACGGGCTCTCGACGCGCGCCGGCGTCAGCTGCAGCCCGCCGAACGTGATCAGACGATGCGGATCGGACAGCAGCACGTGCGCGCCGAACTTCGACAGTTCGCCGGACCAGCCGAGCGCACCGTCGTAGACCTTGTTCCAGAACATCGCGCTGCCTTCCGCGCGCACGCCGAGCGCGATGAAGATCGGCAGCAGGTCGACCGGCAGGTACGGCCACGGCGCGGCTTCGACCTTGGTGAGGATGTTCTGCGTGAACGGCCGGCGCACGCGCAGCGGGCCGTCGCGTTCCGCGCGCGACCAGCCGTCGCGGTGCGTGACGTTGACGCCGAACTTCGCGAACGTGCGGTCGATCAGCGGGAAATGTTCGGGCGACGAGTTGCGCACCGTGATGTCGCCGCCCGTGATCGCGCCGAGCGCGAGGAACGTCGCGATCTCGTGGAAATCCTCGGCGAAGCGGAACTCGCCGCCGCCGAGCTTTTGGCCGCCCGTCACGCACAGCCGCGACGTGCCGATGCCCTCGATCGCGACACCGATCATCGCGAGGAACTGGCAGAACTCCTGCACGTGCGGCTCGGACGCGGCGTTCATCAGCGTCGACGTACCGTTCGCGGTCGTCGCGCACAGCGCGAAGTTCTCGGTGGTCGTCACCGACGCGTAGTCGAGCCAGTGGTCGTTGGCCGTCAGCGGGCCGTCGGTGCGGACGATCAGCGAATCGGGCGTGCGCTCGATGTGCGCGCCGAAGCGCTCGAACACCTCGACGTGCGGATCGATCTCGCGCACGCCGAGCGTGCAGCCCTTCACGTCGTTCTCGAGGCGCGCGACGCCAAAGCGCGCGAGCAGCGGCGGGATCAGCATGATCGACGAGCGCATCGCTTCCGGCAGCCGGTGGACGGCCGGATCGAATGTCGTGTTGCGATGGTGGAGTTCAAGCAGGCCCGTCGTGAAGTCGACCGACACGTCGCTGCCGAGCGTGCGGAAGATGTCGAGGATCTTGCGCACGTCGGTGATGTCCGGCACGCCGATGAGGCGCAGCGGCTGATCGGTCAACAGGGTGGCGCACAGAATCGGCAGGACGGCGTTCTTGTTCGCGGACGGCTTGATGTCCCCGCGCAGCGGAGTGCCGCCGTGGACGATGAGATTCGACATGATATGGGGGCGTATCGGTGACTGACGTAGGCCCATATGATGCCATTGGTCGGCGGGCGGCGTGGAATGTTCAGAGGGGAAATGGGGGAATCGCAGCGTGTGATTGACAGTGTTTGACGTCGCGAGCACAAGCGCGACGCAGTGGCGCCGTTGCCGGCCACCGTCGAACAATGCGCGATGGCCGGCCGCGCGTCGGGCCGGCCATCCGGTCAGGTGGTTACTGCGCCGCCCGCATCCGCGCGGCGACCACCAGCGAGATCAGGCAGCCCACCGCGAGATAACC
Organism: Burkholderia lata; assembly: GCF_902499025.1. GTDB lineage: Bacteria > Pseudomonadota > Gammaproteobacteria > Burkholderiales > Burkholderiaceae > Burkholderia > Burkholderia lata_C. Next base: position 234,717 of record NZ_CABVPW010000004.1, read on the forward strand.
GGCGACGAGGTGCCACGAACCGCCAGCCACGCTGACGAGGCCGACCGCGATGAACGGCGTGAACCCGCCGCCGACCACGCTCGCGAACTGGTAGCCGACGCCCGCGCCGCTATAGCGGTATTCGGCGCCGAACAACTCGGTGAACAGCGGCTGCTGGACGCTCACGACCATGTCGTGTGCGGCATTCGCGAGCAGGATCGAGAAGATCACGATCCACGCGATCGACCGCGCCTCCAGCGCGACGAAGAACGGTACCGCCGACGCAACGCCGATCAGCGCACCGATCAGGTAGATGCGGCGCAGGCCGTAGCGGTCGGCCAGCCACGCGAAACACGGGATCGTCACGCAGCTCACCGCGCCGACCAGCAGGCCGATGTTCAGGAACAGGTCGCGCGACATGCCGAGGTTGGTCGTCGAATAGCTGAGTGCGAACGCGGTGACGATGTACATCGTGAACAGCTCGGCGAGGCGCAGCGCGATGATCAAGAGGAACGCCTTCGGATGGCGCGTGAGCGCTTCCAGCACCGGCAGGCGCAGCTTGCGGTTGCCGTGTTCGACCTTCTCGACGAACTCCTGCGATTCGTCCATGTTCTTGCGCACCCACAGCCCGATCAGCACGAGCACGATGCTGAACACGAACGGCAGGCGCCAGCCCCACGACTTGAACGCGGCCTCGCCGAGCGTGTGGCTCAGGATCGACACGATGCCGGTGGCGAGCACGAGGCCGACGCCGTAGCCGACCTGCACGCCGCTGCTGTAGAACGCCTTCTTTTGTTTCGGCGCGCTTTCGACCGCCATCAGCGCCGCGCCGCCCCATTCGCCGCCGACCGCGAAACCCTGGATCGCACGCATCAGCACCAGCAGCACGGGCGCCCACCAGCCGATCGTCGCGAACGCCGGCAGCAGCCCGATCGCGACCGTCGACAGCCCCATCAGCATCACGGTCAGCACCAGCATCCGCTTGCGGCCGAGCCGGTCGCCGTAGTGGCCGAACACGACGCCGCCGAGCGGCCGGAACAGGAAGCCGACGCCGAAGGTCGCGAACGCCGCGAGCGTGCCCATCGTCGGGCTGACTTTCGGGAAGAATTCGGAATTGAATACCAGCGCGGCGACGATCCCGTACAGCAGGAAGTCGTACCAGTCGACGACGGCGCCGACGAAGCTGCCGATCGCGGCCTTGCGGGCCTGGCTGCGTATGCGGGCACTGGCGGCGGCGTCGAGGGTGTCGAAGGTTGGGGTCATGGCGGTGTCTCCTGGCACGGCGCATCGAGGAATCGTGGCGGTGCCGCGTCCGATGCTGCATTGAAGTCGATGAGTGAACGGAGAATAGGGCGCGCGCCGCACGGCGGCAATTGGCCAATCGGACAGAATGCGCGATTATCGTTCAAGTCCGTGCGATTATCGAACGCTTTCCGGGTTTGCACTAGGCGGCGTGACGATATCCCGTTTGGCCAGGGTGTGCCGCCGTGAACGATCTGGTTAAAATCTGCTGCATTGATAACTCGCCCGTTCGAGGCGGATGCGCGGTCGCCATCCTGGCCGCGCATGCCGCACGCGACGAGCGCCATCCCCATCGACGCATGCCCCCGGAGACTGGAATGCCCGGCAATTCCCACCCCATGTCCAGCGATACGCCGCCCGTTGCCGATCCGGCTGCCAATCCGCTCGGGATGGCCGGCCTCGAATTCGTCGAATTCGCGGCGCCCGTGCCGGAAGCGCTCGCGCAGCGCTTCGAGCAGCTCGGGTTCAAGGCGATCGCGCGGCACGTCAGCAAGAACGTCACGCTGTACCGGCAGGGGCAGATGCATTTCCTGATCAACGCCGAGCCCGATTCGTTCGCCGCGCGCTACGCGGAGGAATACGGGATGGGGGTCTGCGCGATCGGGCTGCGCGTGGCGAGCGCCCGGCGCGCGTTCGAGCGGGCGATCGAGCTGGGCGCGTGGGCGTTCGAGGGCGAGAAGGTCGGGGTCGGCGAGCTGAAGATCCCGGCGATCCAGGGCATCGGCGATTCGCACCTCTATTTCGTCGACCGCTGGCGCGGGCGCGATGGCCAGCGTGGCGGCGTCGGCGACATCTCGATCTTCGACATCGATTTCCGGCCGATCGACATCGCGACCGCGCACACCGATCTCGACTGCGTGGGCGTCGGGCTGCAGCAGGTCGACCATTTCACGCAGACCGTCGGCGCGGGGCGCATGCGGGAGTGGCTGGATTTCTACCACGACCTGCTGCATTTTCGCGAGATCCACGAAATCGATGCGCACTGGCATGTGTCGGAGGAATCGCGCGTGATGGTGTCGCCGTGCGGCGCGGTGCGAATTCCGGTCTACGAGGAAGGCACGCGGCGCACCGAGCTGATGCACGCGTATTTGCCCGACCATCCGGGCGAGGGCGTGCAGCACGTCGCGCTGGCCACCGACGACATCCTGTCCTGCGTCGATGCGCTGCGTGCGAACGGCGTCGAATTCATCGAGCCGCCGGCCCGTTATTACGACGACGTCGACGCACGGCTGCCGGGGCACGGCGCCGATCTCGACGCGCTGCGCCGCCGCGCGGTGCTGGTCGACGGCGAGATCGGCAGCGACGGCGTACCGCGCCTGTTCTTCCAGACCTTCGTCAAGCGCCGGCCGGGCGAGATCTTCTTCGAAATCGTGCAGCGCAAGGGGCACCACGGGTTCGGGGAAGGGAATCTCGCGGCGCTCGCCCGCGCGCGCGACGCCGGCTGAGCGGCCGCGGCGCCCGCATCAGGCATCAGGCATCAGGCATCGGGCATCAGGCATCAGGCATCAGGCATCAAGCGTCGGGCATCAAGCGTCGGGCATCAAGCGTCGGGCCTCGGGCATCACGCGTTGCACGGCAAGCGTCACGCGCCCACGGCCGGCACACGGTTCGGCGCGGGGTCGTTCGGCTCGCGCAGCACGCACGCGGTGCCGCCCGGCGTGTACATCGACACGACGCAGCGGTTGCACGACGTGCAGCCCGACTGCGCGAGCCGGCCGTCGCGCAACCCGTTGACGAAATCCGGCTCGAACACGAGCGCCCGTGCGAGCGCGACCGCGTCGAAGCCCTCGCGCATCGCCAGCTCGACGTTCTCGCGCGACCGTACGCCGCCGAGGTAAGCGAGCGGCATCCTGACGGCCGCGCGCACCTTCTTCGAGTGCTCGAGGAAATACATCTCGCGAAACGCGCCCATCTTCGGCTCGGTGAGCTTCTGCAGAGCCATTGCCGTGCGCACGATCGCGTTGTCGGCGTTCGCGCGCGCATCGCCGGGCAACGGGCTGCCGAACAGCTGCCACACCGATTCGACGTTCATCCCGCCGCTCAGCACGAGCAGGTGCGCACCTTCGGCCTCGAGCCGCCGCGCGATTTCGGATGCATCTTCGGCCGTCCCACCGCCGCGCACGCCTTCGGTCACGCCGATCTTGCAGACGACGGCGAGATCGCGGCCCACCGCATCGAGCACGCTGCGCAGTACCTCGACCGGGAACGTAGCGCGCCGTGCCGCGTCGCCGCCGTATGCATCGCGGCGGCGGTTGTACAGCGGCGACAGGAACTGGCTGAGCAGATAGCCGTGCCCCATGTGGATCTCGACCGCATCGAAGCCGGCGTCGCGCGCATGGCGTGCGGCCTGCGCAAATTCAGCGGCGATGGCCGACATCTGGTCGCGCGTCATTGCCTGCTTCAGGAAGCGGCCGCTCATCACGCCGACCTTGTTGAAGCCGCCCGATGCGCTCAACGGCCGTTTGGTCGATAGCGACGGCAGGAACGTGAAGCAGCCGCCATGCGTGATCTGCGCGGACGCGGCGGCGCCGTGGCGATGGACGGCGTCGGTCAGCGCGCGGAACTGGCGGACCGTCGGCACGTCGAGCTGCGCCTGATCGACGAACGTGCGGCCGTCGTCGCTGATCGCGCAGTACGCGACGGTCGTCAGCGCGGCACCGCCTTCGGCGATGCGTTCGTGAAAGCGGACGAGCGCGCGCGACGGCACACCGTTCGGCGTCATGCCCTCGTTGGTGGCGGACTTGATCAGGCGGTTGCGCAGCGTCAGCGGGCCGATCTGCAGCGGGCTGAACGCGGTCGTGAGATCGGCGGATTCCATGTTTGGGGGCGGGCGTCGGGAATGGACACAGCGACCATTGTGCGGCGGTGGCGCGGGCGCGCATCGTCCGGGTGGACGAGCCGTCATACAAGGGCGGAGGAGGGTCGCCATCCAGTTGGACAAGAACGGCGGCATGCGTCGACGAGATACAGCCCCGGGGCTGTATCTCCTGAAAGCAAGCGATTGCTTGTCATGTCGTACCCGATGACCCCTCGGGCACCGGTGCCGCGCGTCACCCGGCGCCCGAACCTCACGCCGCCCGCAGCGGGTTCGCGTGCCCACCCCGCACGCTTTCCGGATCGTCGTCGCCGAGCGGAATGAACGCCATGATCTCCAGGTCGTGCCCCGACAACGCGGGCAGCCGGAACGGGCTCGACAGCACGTTCAGCCGCCGCACGCCGAGCTCGCGCAGGATCTGCGAGCCGATCCCCGTCACGCGTCCGTCGCGGCGCGCATGGCCGGCCGGCACCCGCATGGCGTCACCGCGCATGTCGCAGTCGAGCAGCACGGCCACCCCGCAGCCGGCCGCGTCGATCCGTTGCAGCGCGGCATGCAGCGGCCACGAGTGCGCGGACGGCTCCGCATCGAGCAGGTCGAGCAGCGAATGGCATTCGTGCACGCGCGTCAGCACCGGCGTCGACGGATCGGGCTCGCCGCGCACGAGCGCGAGATGCGGCGCTCCGTGCACGGTGTCGCGATACTCGATCGCGCGGAATCGTCCCCACGGCGTATGCAGCGGCCGCTCGCCGACGCGTTCGACGAGCGATTCGTGCTCGCGGCGGTAGTGGATCAGGTCGGCGATCGTGCCGATCTTCAGCCCGTGGTGCTCGGCGAACGCCTTCAGCTCGGGCAGCCGCGCCATCGTGCCGTCGTCGTTCATCACCTCGCAGATCACCGACGCGGGCGTGAGCCCGGCAAGCGCCGCGAGATCGCAGCCCGCCTCGGTATGCCCCGCACGCACGAGCACGCCGCCCGGGCGCGCGGCGATCGGGAATACGTGGCCGGGCTGCACGAGATCGTCCGGGCGGGCACCGGCACGCACCGCCGCGCGGATCGTGTGTGCGCGATCGGCCGCCGAAATGCCGGTCGTCACGCCTTCGGCCGCCTCGATGCTGACGGTGAACGCGGTGCCGAACGGCGTGCCGTTGTGATCGGCCATCGGCGGCAGCTTCAGTTGCTCGCAACGCTCGGCGGTCAGCGTCAGGCAGATCAGCCCGCGCCCGAAGCGCGCCATGAAATTGATCGCGTCGGGTGTCACGTGATCGGCCGCGATCACGAGATCGCCTTCGTTCTCGCGATCCTCTTCGTCGACGAGCAGGACCATCCGGCCCACCCGCAGCTCGTCGACAATCTCCAGCGTGCCGGCGAGCGTCATGGTGCCTCCGTCGCATCGAACGCGCGGCGCAGTGCGTCCGCGCCGAAGGTCAGCACGCGGTCGGCCGCATCGATCGCGCCGAGCATGCTCGCGAAACCATGAAGCTGGCCGGGCCAACGCACGAGCGTCACCGGCGTGCCGGCCTGCGCAAGACGCAGCGCATACGCTTCGGCCTCGTCGCGCAGCGGATCGAATTCGGCGCTGACGATCGTCGCCGGTGCGGCGCCCGCGACGTCCGGCGCGGCGAGCGGGCTGGCGAGCGGCGACGCGCGATCGGCGCCGTCGTCGAAATAGTGCTGCTTGAACCAGCGCATCATGTCCGCCGTCAGGAAATAGCCGTCGCCGAGCGTTTCGTACGACGGATGCTCGGTCGCGCAATCGACGACCGGATACAGCAGCAACTGGTGCGCGATCGCGATGCCCGAGCCCCGCAACTGCAGCGCGGCGACCGCCGCGAGATTGCCGCCGGCGCTGTCGCCGGCGACCGCCACCGCGCCGGCGCGCGCACCGAGATCGCGCGCACTGGCGGCGGCCCAGCGCACGGCGTCGCATGCGTCATGCGCGGCGGCCGGGAAACGCGCCTCGGGCGCAAGCCGGTAGTCGACGGACAGCACGAGCGTGCGCGCACGGGCCGCGAGGCTGCGGCACAGGTTCGCGTGCGAATCGATGCCGCACGCCACGAAGCCGCCGCCGTGGAAGAACACGGTCAGCGGCAACGGCCCGTCGGCAGCGGGGCGATACAACCGTGCGGACAACTGACGGCCCGACGCGGGAATCTGCCAGTCCTCTTCGGCGGCGACGGCATCGCCCGGGGCGAACGCGCCGCCGGCGGCAAGACTCGCGCGATACGCGGGAACGGTGAGCTGCGCGAAATCGATCGCGGGTGCCTGGGCGAACGCGGCGAGCAGCGCCTGCGCCTGTGGGTCGAGCGGCATGGGGACTCCTGTCTGAATCGGATGCGGGTTGAATCAGGTAAACCCGTGTCGCGGTTTTCCCTGAGTCCGAGCCGGACGCTTGCCGGCACGGCCTGACGGGCATTCCAGCGCAGCGGACAGGGCGCCACATCATCCGATCGGACGATGGTTCGTTCGCCCGGATGGCCAATTCTCACCATTCAGTAAATCTCCCGATGACGCCGGAATTTAGACGCGTCTTAATCATGGCGGCGCGGTTGAGTCGCGTCGGAAACATGTCGTATGGAGGATGGAGCGTGCTGATGGAGACGAGATGGGCTCCGCAAGAGAGCCAGGCAACCAGTGACGAGGCCGACATCGGCGTCGCGGATTTCAGCGAGCTGATGGCGCGCATCTACCAGGGGCCGCTGGAGACGCCGCCGTGGGCCGGTGCGCTCGAACTGGTCCGCCGCTGGCTGCAGGCGAACTACGTGACGCTGATCCTGCGCGCGGCCGCGAGCGACCGTCGCGCGCCGCTGTCCGTGCACGCATCGGAATTCGGCCCGGTCGTCCCGGGCGACGGCGAGGCGTCGTACAACAACTACTACTATTCGCTCGACCCGTTCGTCGGCCTGCCGGCGGATCGCGTGGTCACGGTCGACGACGTGTTCGGCGACACGGGCTGGCTGTCGAGCGAGTTGTACAAGCAGTTCCTGAAGCCGCAGGACGTGCGCTATATCCTCGGCGCCGACCTGCGCACGTCGTCGGGCGTCGAGTGCCGCTTCCGCGTGTGCCGCAACCATGCGTCGAAGCAGTTTTCCGCGCGCGACAAGGCGATCTGCGCGTTGCTGCTGCCGCACCTGAAGCGCGCGGTGGAACTGCATTCGCGGCTCGACACGGCCGAGGTCGAGCGCTCGATCTATGCGAACGCGATCAACCGGATGCAGATCGGCACGATCACGCTCGACGAGAACGGCGCGATCATCGACCTGAACAGCGTCGCCGACGAGATCCTCAAGCAGAACAACGGTCTGACGATTGCACGCGGCACGATCGAGGCGACCGACGCGCAAGAGAACCGCACGCTGAAGCGGTTGATTCGCCACGCGGTGATGGGGCACCACGGCACGGCCGCGGCGACCGTCGAGGCGATGCCGATCACGCGCAGCTTCGACAAGCCGCGTCTCGGGCTGCTGGTGCGCACGGTGCTGCTGTCCGACTGGTCGGAGGACAACAAGCGGCGGCCGGCCGTCACGCTGTTCCTGCGCGACCCCGACCGCAAGCCGCAGGGTGCGCAGGAAATCATCCGCAAGCTGTTCGACCTGACGCCTGCGGAGACGTCGCTCGCGCTGCTGCTGACGAACGGGCTGACGCTCGAAGAGGCCGCGGAGGAATCGGGGATCAGCAAGAACACGGCGCGTACGCATCTGCGCGCGATCTTTTCGAAGACGGGCGTCACGCGCCAGGCGACGCTCGTACGGATTCTGCTCGGGAGCGTCGTGCCGCTCGGCTAAGCGACAACCGAGGTCGATGCATCGGAACCGGTCGCATTCGTCTGGCGATACATCGACATGGGTCGACGTGGCGCGCGCCGCAGGATCGCGGCGACATCATGCAAAAGAGGCTCGCACGGCGCGAGCCTCTTTTTCGTTCAGCGGGGCTGCTAGCGGCAGTCGCTACCCGCCCGATGCACGGCGATGCCGCCCGCATTCACGAGCCGCGCGTCGACCGACCCGCCCATGCCGACAACGCCGGCCATTGCGCACAGCCGCGCCGGATGAAACCGGCGCCCGTGCGGATCACGAGCGCGCCGATCGCGAGCGCGGCCAGATCGTCGAGACGGCCGAAACCGGCCAGCGCCGCGCTCATCGCGAGCGCCGCCAGCAACGACGACAGCGCATCGGTCCGGACATGCCAGCCGCTCGCCTCGAGCAGCGCGGAGCCCGTCTCGCGCGCCTTGCGCAGCATCCAGTGCGACAGCCCGGCCTTGCCGGCGAGCGTGACGGCGACGAGCGCGAGCGTCGTCGCGCCCGGCTGCACGACGGGCGGCGCGGCGAAACGGTTCGCCGCGTGCCAGATCATTTGCGCGCCGGTCACGACGAGCAACGTGCCGAGGCCCGCGAGCGCGAGCGGCTCGTAGGTCGGGCGCCGCTCCGGCGGCAGGCGCGCGTCGAGCCGGCATGCGACGAGGATCAGCGCGTCGGCCGCGAGATCGATTGCCGCGTGTGCGACGTCCGCGAGCAACCCCGACGAATGCGCGGACCATGCGGCGACCATTTCGACGGTGAGCAGCAGCAGGTTGATCGCGAGGCTGACGGCGAGGGCGCGGGACGTGGCCGCATAAACGTGGGGCGTGGCGCGCGACGTGCGCTGCATGGCGGATTCGTCTGTCGATAGCGTGGGTCAGACCCGAACGCTACCGGTCGACGGTGGCAGATCCATGACAGGTGCCGGGCGCGGCCCGGCCGGTCAGCGCGGCACGTCCGCCGACGGCAGCAGCGCGGCGAAGCGATCCGCGAGCGTCGGGCGCGACCGCGCGGGCCAGATCGCGCTGAGTTCGAACAGCGGCAGCGCACCGCCGTCGCGGATGGTGCTGTAGGCGACGCCTTCGAACGCGAACGTATGGATCGAATGCGGCAGCAGCGACACGCCGCATCCGGCGGCGACGCACGAGACCACGGTGAGCGTGCGGTTCACGTCGAGCACGATGTCGACCGGGTGGCCGGCCTGCCGGAACGCACTCAGGATGCCCGCGCGGATCAGCGGCAACTGGTCGTGCGGAAACCATACGAGGCCGGCGCCGGCGAGATCCTGCAGCGTGACCGTGCCGTCGGGCTGGCGCCGGAAATCGTTCGGCAGCACGGCAACGAGCGGGTCGCGCCGGATCAGCTTCTCGCGCATCCGGCCGTTGACGGGGACCGGCGTATGCAGCAGGCCGATATCGATCTCGCCGCGCTCGAGCGCGATCGCCTGCTCGGCATTGCTCATCTCGCGCATCACGAGTTCGACGTCGGGCGTGCTTTCGCGCAGCGCGCGGATCGTGCGCGGCAGCGTGTCGAACAGCGCGGCGCTGACGAACCCGATCGTCAGGCGTCCGGCGCGCTGCGCGCCGATCTCGCCGGCCCGGTGCGCGGCCGCGTCGAGGCGCGCGAGGCTGAGGCGCAGGTCGTCGACCATCGCGAGGCCGGCCGCCGTCAGCGTGGCCCCGCGCCGCGAGCGATCGAACAGCCGGACACCGAGTTCCTTCTCCATCCGGTTCAGCGCCTGGCTGAGCGCCGGCTGCGCAATGCCGAGCTCGTTGGCCGCGCGCGTGAAGCTGCCCGTATCGACGATCGCGAGGAAGTAGCGAACGTGCCTGATTTCCATAAGCTTGCGTTATGAATAATTATTCAAAACATAGTAGCGAATTATCTCCACGCTTCATAGGATGCTCATCGAGCCACCACATCCGGCGCCCGACGACGGAACGACTACACGAGGAGACCTGCATTGAACTGGACCCGCGAGCTATCGACGACCGAACGGCGCACGTTGCGCGGCTGCTTTGCCGGCTGGGCACTCGACGGGCTCGACACGCAGATGTTCAGCCTCGTGATCCCCGCGCTGCTCACGACCTGGGGCATCGGCAAGGGGCAGGCCGGCCTGATCGGCGGCGCGACGCTCGTGGCGGGTGCGCTCGGCGGGCTGCTGGCCGGCATGATCGCCGACCGCTACGGGCGCGTGCGGGCGCTGCAGATCACCGTGTGCTGGTTCTCGCTGTTCACGTTCCTGAGTGCGTTCGCGCAGAACTTCGAACAGTTGCTGGTGCTGAAGGCGCTGCAGGGGCTCGGATTCGGCGGCGAATGGACCGCCGGCGCCGTCTTGCTCGCCGAAACGGTCGGCGCGCGCCATCGCGGCAAGGCGATGGGCATCGTGCAGAGTGCATGGGGCTTCGGCTGGGGCGGGGCCGTGCTGCTGTACATGCTGGTGTTCGCCTGGCTGCCGGCCGAATGGGCGTGGCGCGTGCTGTTCGCGATCGGTGCGCTGCCCGCGTTGCTGGTGCTGTATATCCGCCGCGCGATTCCGGAGCCGCCGCGCGCGACGCCGGTCGATGCGTCGGTTCAGGCAACGGCCAGCGCCGACGACGGGCCGACGATCGGCATCTTCGATCGCTCCGTGGTGCGCGCGACGGTGGTCGGCGGGCTGATCGGCGTCGGCGCGCACGGCGGCTATCACGCGATCACGATCTGGCTGCCGACCTACCTGAAGACCGAGCGTCACCTGTCGGTGCTCGGCACCGGTGCGTATCTCGCGGTCGTGATCGTCGCGTTCATCTGCGGCTGCTTCCTCAGCGCGTACCTGCAGGACAAGATCGGCCGCCGCCGCAACGTGATGCTGTTCGCCGCGTGCTGTGCGGTGATGGTGAACCTGTACGTGTTCCTGCCGCTGAACGACGTCGCGATGCTGCTGCTCGGTTTCCCGCTCGGCCTGTTCTCGGCCGGCATCCCGGCGACGCTCGGCACGCTGTTCAACGAGCTTTACCCGCGCAACGTGCGCGGCCGCGGCGTCGGCTTTTGCTACAACTTCGGCCGCATCGTGTCGGCCGGCTTCCCGGTGCTGGTCGGGCGGATGGGTGAATCGCTGCCGCTCGGCACGGCACTCGGCATCGACGCGGGCATCGCCTACGGGCTGGTCGTGATCGCGGTGTGGTTCCTGCCCGAAACGGGCAGCCGCCGGCTGTCCGGCGCGGCGCCGGGCGGCGACGCGGATGCCGAAAGCCAGCCACGCGCCGAGGCGTCGCTATAGGTTTCGCCGCTTCACGCCATCGAATCGCCCGGCGGAGCATCGGCCGGGTGCCTGTTGCCCACTTGTCATGGATTGCCTCGTGAATCACCTCGTCGAACAGGTTCGGGCCGCGCCGTCAGTGGACGCGTGGTACGCCGGGGACCCCGCCGTCGTCGCCGTCGATGCGCATGCGCACGTGTTCGCGCGCGGCCTGCCGCTCGCGCCCGTGGTCCGGCACGCACCCGACTACGACGCGTCGCTCGATACGTACGTCGCGCATCTCGCCGCACACGGCATCACGCACGCGGTGCTGGTGCAGCCGAGCTTCCTCGGCACCGACAACGCGTACTTCGTCGACGTGCTGCGCCGTTACCCGCGCCGCTTCCGCGGTGTCGCGATGGTCGATCCGGCGATTTCCGACAGCGATCTCGACGCACTCGACCAGGCTGGCGTGGTGGGGATGCGGCTGAACCTCGTCGGGCTGCCGATCCCGGATTTCGGTGCGCCCGTCTGGCGCGCGCTGTTCGCCCGCATCAACGCACTCGGCTGGCATGTCGAGATCCATCGCGGCATCGAAGATCTGCACGCGATCACCGCACCGCTGCTCGCGCAGTCGTGCACGCTGGTGATCGACCATTTCGGCCGCCCGTCGCCCGCGCTCGGCGAGCGCGCGCCCAGCTTCCGCCGCCTGCTGCTGCTCGCGGATACCGGCCGCGTCTGGGTCAAGCTGTCGGCCGCGTATCGCAACAGCGTGGCCGGCGACGGCGCGATCGACGCGTTTGGCGCCGCGCGCGCGCTGCGTACCGCGTTCACGGCCGAGCGGCTGGTGTGGGGCAGCGACTGGCCGCACACGCAGCATCGCGAGCGCGTCGATTTCGACGCGTCGGTGGCAGCGCTCGAGCGCTGGCTGCCCGACCCGGGCGAGCGCATGCGCGTGCTCCGCGATACGCCGCGCACCCTGTTTCGTTTCGACCAATGAGGCCCCGCATGTCAGATCACACCGCACTTCGTCGCGCCGGGTTCCGGCGCAGCATCGCCGCCCGCCAGGGGCTGCTCGTCGCCGGCACGTTCAACGCGCTCAGCGCCAGGGTCGCGGCCGATCTCGGCTTCGGCGCGCTGTACCTGAGCGGCGCCGGCGTCACCAACATGTCGCTCGGTTTGCCCGATCTCGGCTTTGTCGGGCTCGGCGAGCTGGCCGAGCACACCGCACGCGTGCGCGATGCGGTCGACCTGCCGCTGATGGTCGATGCCGATACGGGCTTCGGCAATGCGCTGAACGTGCTGCACACCGTGCGCACGCTCGAGCGCAGCGGCGCCGACGCGATCCAGCTCGAGGATCAGGTGCTGCCGAAGAAATGCGGCCATTTCGCGGGCAAGGAAGTGATTCCGGCCGGCGAGATGGTCGGCAAGCTGCAGGCGGCGGTCGACGCGCGCGTGGATCCCAACCTGCTGATCGTCGCGCGTACCGATGCGGCCGCGGTCCACGGCATCGACGACGCGATCGAGCGTGCGCACCGTTACGCGGAAGCGGGGGCCGACGTGCTGTTCATCGAGGCGATGGACACGCCGGAGGACGTCGAGCGGCTGCCGGCACTGTTCGACACGCCTCAGCTCATCAACATCGTGATCGGCGGCAAGACGCCGACGCGCTCGCGCGACGACCTGGCGCGCCTCGGCTACGGCGTGGTGCTGTACGCGAACGCGGCGCTGCAGGGCGCGGTGCGCGGGATGCAGGCCGCGCTGACGGTGCTGCGCGATACGGGGCGGCTCGACGAGGATCCCGCGCTCGTCGCACCGTTCGCCGAACGGCAGCGGCTCGTCGACAAGGCGCGCTTCGACGCACTCGACGCCCGCTACGGGGCAGATCGCGCGTAAGCGCGCCGGCGCACGGGCGGCAAGGACGACCGCCCGGCACACCTTCGCCAGGACAGGAGACAACCCGTGGCAACTTCCCCTACCGGAGCGGCCGGCGAGCCGCCGCGCATCGGTTCGATCGTCGGCGGCCTGGCCGGCAACCTGATCGAGTGGTACGACTTTCTCGCATACAGCATCTTCTCGATCTACTTCGCGCCGGCGTTCTTTCCGGCCGACCGGCCGACCGTGCAACTGATGAACACCGCGGCGATCGCTGCCGTCGGATACATCGCGCGGCCGGCGGGCAGCTGGCTCGTCGGCCTGTATGCGGACCGGCGCGGACGCAAGGCCGCGCTGACGAAATCGGTGCTCGCGATGTGCGCGGGATCGATGCTGATCGCCGTCACGCCCGGCTACGCGACGATCGGCGTGCTCGCACCGGCGCTGCTCGTCGCCGCGCGGCTGCTGCAGGGGCTCAGCATGGGCGGCGAATACGGCACCAGCGCGACCTACCTGAGCGAGATCGCGCCGCCGAACCGGCGCGGCTTCTACGTCGGCTTCCTGCAGGTGAGCGTGGTCGCCGGCCAGCTCGTCGCGCTCGGCCTGATGCTCGCGATGCAGCGGATCTTCGCCGGCACGCACGACCTCGAACGCTGGGGCTGGCGGATTCCATTCTTCGTCGGCGGCGTGCTCGCGCTGTTCGCGCTCTACATGCGCCGCAACGTCGTCGAGAGCGACGCGTTCATCGCCAGCCGGGCGCGCGCGGCGAAGACGCGCATCACGGCCGACCTCGCGGCGCACTGGCGCGAACTGCTGCTCGCGATCGGCATCACGGTCGGCGGCACCGTCGCGTTCTACACGTACACGGTCTACATGCAGAAATACCTCGTCAACTCGGTCGGGCTGCACAAGGAAACGGCGACCTGGATCTGCACCGCCGCGCTGCTGCTGTACATGCCGCTGCAGCCGCTGTTCGGCCTCGTGTCGGATCGCGTCGGCCGCCGGCCGGTGCTGCTGTGGTTCGGGATCGGCGGCACGCTGCTGTCCGTGCCGATCTTCACGACGCTCGGGCACGTGCACGAGCCGCTCGCCGCGTTCGCGCTGGTGTTCGCGGGGCTGGTCGTGCTGAGCGGCTTCACGTCGGTGCACATGCTGGTCAAGGCCGAGCTGTTTCCGCCGCAAATCCGCGCGCTGGCAGTCGGGCTGCCTTATGCGCTGACGACGGCGATCCTCGGCGGCACGACCGAGTTCGTCGCACTGCGGCTGAAGGCGAACGGCAACGAGACGATGTTCTTCTGGTACGTCGCCGCGTGCGCGGCGATTTCGCTGCTCGTGTACTGGCGGATGCCGGAGACGCACCCGGCGAAGCGCGAACGCGCGTCACGGGCGGCGGTCGCCGCGCCGGCGTCGCGCTGAATCGGCGCCGGCGCGCTACGGTGTCCGTTGCGCCGGGAATGGCGCGACGGGCGTCCCGGTGCCGGCAGCGACCGTTTCCGGCATGTCGTCCGGCCAGGACGCGGCGCACTGCATCCCGGGCGGCGGCGCCGGCAAGCCGCCCGGCATGACGGCTTCGTTGCCGTCGCGGCCGCAGCCGGGCAACCAGCCGGACACGCCGAGGCTCCAGATCAAGGTCGCAAAGAGGCGCATCGTCACGCTCCGGCGCCCGGGCAGCGATAGACGCTGCCGGTCAGCGTGACGCCCGTCTGCCGCAGATAGCCGCCTTCGCTGCCGTCGAAACTCCCGCTCTGCACGCCGCGTTGCGTGAGCAGCACCACGACGTTGCCGCCCAGCGCGGCCGCGCGGTTCTTCAGGTCGTTGCGCGCGCCGGTCTCGAGCGTCGCGTCCGGGATGAAGCCGCCGGTCAGGAAGTTGCCGCGGCTGCCCGTCACGTCGCCGAGGTGACGGCAGTTTCCGCCGGGGTCGCGCATGACGATGCGCACGTCGCGGCCGGCGGCGGAAAGCTCGAGCGGCGCGCACGCCGCCAGCACGACAGGGAGGAGCAGCAGCCAGACCGGTCTCATGTTTCCGCCGAAACGAATGCGCTCGATCGCGCGACAGCGCCACTTTAGAGATGCTGCCGCGCCGGCACATCGGGCGAAGGTCGTGTGCTCGAGCGGGAAACATGCGACCAAAGTCGCAGACGGTGCGTATCGTCCGGGCGAGCGCACGGCACGGCCATGCCGGACGGGAAGCGGGAAGCGTCGCCGACGCGCTGCCGGCAGCGGAAATCAGGACTTCGGCGCCATCAGTCCTTCCCGCCACGCGAGCGCGACGGCTTGCGTGCGATCGGACAGATGCAGCTTCGACATCACGTTGCCGAGATGCGTCTTGACGGTCTTTTCCGTAATGCCGAGCGTCGCGGCGATGCGCGCATTGCTGCCGCCTTCGGCGAGGCAGCGCAGCACTTCCAGTTCGCGCGCGGTCAGTGCGGCAAACGGGCTGCGCGGGGGCTTGCGCAACGCGCCGATCATGCGCTGCGCGATGCCGGGGTGCAGCGTCGGTTCGCCGTGGACGGCCGCATGGATCGCCTGCAGCAGACGCTCGCCGCGCATCGATTTCAGCAGGAACGAATCGGCGCCGGCGTCGATCGCGGCGACGGCCAGCGCATCGTCGTCCGACGAAGTCAGCACCATGATGTGCGTATCGGCGCTCGCTGCCCGGATCGCACGAATGGCGGCCGGCACGCCGGCGTGCCCCATGCCGGGCATCATCAGGTCGAGCAGCAGCACGTCGGGGCGATGCGCGCGCACCTGCTCGATCGTCGACGCGCCGTCGTCCGTTTCCGCGACGATCTCGAACGACGCATCGAGCCGCAGCAGCCCGCGGATGCCTTCGCGCACGACCGCGTGGTCGTCGGCAATCAGGATGGTGGTCATGCCATCTCCAACGGATTGAAATGGACGGTCACGCACGTGCCGTCCGCGCCCGACGCGATGTCGAGCATGCCGCCGGGCAGCGCATCGGCGCGCCAGCGCAGGTTGCCAAGCCCCATGCCGACCGGCACGGCGGCCGGGTCGAAGCCGCTGCCGTCGTCGCGCACGACCCAGCGCCAGCACGACGCCGGTGCGCCGGAAGGCGCACGCACGGCATCGCCCGGTTCGCACACGATGTCGATACGCCGGCAGCCGCTATGGCGCAATGCATTCGCGGCGGCCTCGTGGGTGATCATCAGCAGTTCGTGTGCGGCTGCCGGATGGGCGTCGAGCGCATGCGCAGCGCCTTCCGGCAGATCGAGCGACCAGTCGATGCCCGAGCCGGCCAGCAGGTCGTGCACCGCCTGAGAAACGGCCGTGCGCAGGCCATCCTCGGCAATCGCGGGCAGGCTGAAGCCGGTCACCACGTTGTCGAGATCCTGCTGCAGGTGATCGGCCAGACGCCGCGCCGCGCCGACGGTCGGCAACAGGTCGGGGTGGCGCTGCGCCTCGTACTCCAGCTCGGTCAGCTTGAGGCCGAGCACGAAGCTGCGCTGCTTCGCGGTGTCGTGCAGGTCGCGCGCGATCCGCGTGCGCTCGACCGACACCGCGAGCGCCTTCTGCATCCCGAACGCACGCGCGAGCGCATCGGCCATCCGGTTGAAATGCGCGGCCAGTGCGCCGAGTTCGTCGCGCGACGTGTCGGCGATCCGTGCCGACAGGTCGCCGGCCGCCCAGCGATCGGCCGCGGCCGTCATCCGCCGGACGCGCCGCACCAGCAACCAGACCAGCAGCCCCGCGAAGCTCGCGCCCATCGCGCCCAGATACAGCACGGTGCGCATCAGGTCGTACGCGGACGCATCGTCCGCGATCTCGTAGTGCAACTGCCAGCCCGGCCAGTAATGGACGCCGATCCGCGCGATGGCGCCGCCCGCCAGCGCGACGGGCGTGACGATGGCCCAGTCGCCGTCGCGGCGCAGCATCGTGTCGGGCACAGCCGGATCGGCCGGTGCGGCTGCGAACGTGTCGGCCAGCAACGCCGACGCGGCCGGCGCGGTTGCACATCCGGTGCCATCCGGTCGCGCAATGCGCACCTGCAGCCGGCCGGCGCCGAAGAAGCCCATCATCGGCGCGAAGTCCATCACGTCGCGCGCGCCGACCCGCGCGATCTGCCAGAACAGCGCGTCGGCCGCCGCGCGGCATGCAACCGGGTCGCGCAGGTCGACGGCGCCGGCTGCGGCGGCCAGTGCAGGGCGGTCGAGGTTGCCGAGAAACCGGCGGATATCGCTTTCGGCATGCGCGCGCCATAGCACGCTCGTCAGCACCGACGACAGCACCATCGCCACGAACCCCACGACGATGAACGTCGGCACGAGCTTGATGAACAAGCCACGGAAGCCGATCCGGAATGTGCGCAACGCGGGCTCCTCGTCCTTCTGTTGTTCGCTGACGCAGCGGAGGGATACCGACGGCGCCGCGAAGCAGGGCGGCCGGCTTTCAATCGGGCAATGGTGACGGTTTTTTACGGTGACTGCAGAGGCGTTTTTGTGCGCAGGCGGGCTGGGGCGGGGACGAGAGGCGGGGCATTGCGCTCGACGATTTCATGCGCGGAACCGAGCCCCACCATCTCGACATTATAGAAATAATGTCAAATCTCACGCCCTGAAAAATTGGATATTTAACGGTTTACGTTATATTATTTACGAAATTACCGACCCAACCCCGTCATGTCCGATCTCGCTACCGACGACGCCCGCCTGACCGCCGAAATCGAGCGCCTCAAGGCCGACTTCCCGAAAACCCGCGAGCTGTATCGCGAAGCCTGCGCGCTGCTGTTCTTCCGCTTCGGCATCACGCCCACCGCGAACCGCCTGTACCAGCTTGTCCGCAAGGGCAGCATGAGCACGCCGACGGCCGTCCTCGGCGAGTTCTGGGCCGAGTTGCGGGAAAAGAGTCGTGTCCGCATCGAACATCCCGACCTGCCGGCCGATCTGCAGGCGGCCGCCGGTGAACTGGTCGCGGCGCTCTGGAGTCGGTCGAGCACCGACGCGGCCGCCGCACTCGATGCCCTGCGCGCGGAGGTCGAAGCCGAGCGGGCGGCCGCGAAAGCGGAAGTCGCGGCGCTGCAGGCCGAGCTGGCCCGTACCGAAACCGCGCTGGAGCAACGCACGGCCGCGCTGCTGGCCGCGCAGGTGCGCATTCAGGAACTGGAGCAGGCGAGGGCGGCCGACGACGCATCGCGGCAAGCGCTGCAAGCGGATATCGAACGCCTCACGGCCGACAACGCGGAAGGCGACCGCGCACTCGCGCAGGCACGCGCGGATTTCACGACGCAGCTCGACCGGCTGCGCGACGACGCCGGCCGGGCCGAGGAACGCTTGCGCGCGTCGGAGAAGCGGGCGCTTCAGGAAATCGATCGCGAGCGGCTCGCGGCCGCGCGGCTGCAAAAGGAACTCGATGCGATGGCATCGCGCGCGGAGCAACGCGATGCGCAGCAGCGCAAGGACGTGGGCGCGCTGCAGGCGCAGCTGGGCGACGCGCTGCATCGATGCGGCGTGCTGCAGGGGCAGCTCGACGGCGCGCAGGCGACCGATGCGGCACGGAGCAAGGAACTCGATGCGCTGCGACGTGAGATGACGGTGCTCGCGCGTCGGTCGCCGCTGCGTGGCGCCAAGGCAGCGCCGGCCACTCAACGGGACGAGCGGCGGGCGCGCACGCGAAAGCGCGCCGACGAAGCGCCGCGCTGACGGCGAAACCGCAAGCGTGCGTCAGCAGATGGTGACGCACGCCGTGAGCCCGAAAGCGGGGAAGCAAGCAGCGGGTATGGCTACACCTTCAACCGCTCGCCCACCCACCGATACCAATCAGCTCGACACATACCGCGAAGGCAGCGCCGGCGCGTCCGCCGGAATCGTGACGAGCGACGTGTTCAGCCAGCCCTGCGGCGACCCGTTCGACTGCGCATAGGCGCCGACGTACGGCATCATCCGCGTCGTCTGATAGACCTGCGGCGTCCACCCGGCGGGCGCGAGGAAGATCGACGTCGCGCGCTTTTCGCTATACGCGGATGCCCCATACGTCGAGATGTTCCACAGCGTCTGTTGATACGTCGCATAGTCGGCGTTGTGCCGCGACCCGCCGGCCTGCCAGCCTTCGAGCTGGATGAACGTGTTGTACGTGCCGGCACCCGCGAGCAGGTTGTTCACCGTGCGCCCGTACAGGAACGACAGGAACAGCCCGCAGTTCGCCGGCGCGAAATCACTGCCGACGCTCAGGTAATAGCGGCCGGTCGTGTTCAGGACCGACGCGTAGTGCGAGTTGCCGATATCCGTCGACGTCGTCAGCCCGCTCGCGCCCATGAAGCTGTCGAACGCCTGCATCGTGACACCCGCCGGCAGGTCGCTCGCCGCGCTGATCGCGACGATATGCGAGCCGGCCGCGAGCAGCGTCAGGAACGCGGACAGCGTGCCCGGGATCCAGTTGCCCTGCGCATCGGCGAACGGAAACGCGCGATAGCCCGTCAGCGCGAACACCGCCGGATCGGTGCCGGCCTGCCACGCGATCTGCGGCACCCACATCGTCAGCGGGCCGGCGCTCGATGCGCCGGACACGTACTGGTTCAACGCGTCGATGAGCTGCGCATCGGCAGCGGGCAGCACGCCATACGCCGCGCCGTTCTGCCAGCGCTGCACCCATTGCGCGACGAAGCCTGCGAGCTGGCCGCCGGTGAAGTCGGCAGGCGGCACATAGCCGAGCGGGCCGGTGCTTTGGTACGCGGACTGGATGGCCGCGGCCGTGCGCACGTTGCTGCCGAACATGCTGTTCGCGAAATCCTGGCAGTTGTTGGCCGGCGGCGTCGCGAGTTGCGAGAGCGGGACGACCCACGCGCCGTTCGCGGTCGGCACACCGCGATACAGCGTGAGATTCGCGACCGAGTCGTGACCGGGAAACGTCGCGGCATCGGCGCCCGACACGTAGCCGGCCGACGGCGTGACGCTGACCGTGGTCGGTTGCGACCCGAACGGATGCGTGTACGCGACCGCAAACGATGCGTCGCCGCCGGCAAGGCTGAACGAGCCCGTGCAGTCGCCCCAGCTGTTCGACGCGCTGACGGCGGTCGATTGCCCGGTCGCAACCTGCGTTTGTGACGCCTGCGGCAGCGAGCCGCTCTGGCTCGCCGCGTTGCCGTACGCGAGCGTCGTCGACGGAATCGCGTTGACGACGTTGATCGTGATCGAGCGGTCGGCGATGCCGTAGTTGCGCGTGGATGCATCCGCTGCGCCGGCGGCGGCGAACGACGACGCGGACGTCGGGCTGCCGTCGCCGCCGCAGGCGGCCAGCGTGCCGACGAGCGGCGACAGGGTCAGCGCGGCGCCGCGCTGGATGAAGCGCCGGCGGTTCGGCGCGGACGGGCGTGCGGGTTTCGAAGCGGTCATGGGCGTTCCTGGTCACGGGTTCGGGAGGCGTCAACGACGATCCGGCGCATTGCACACGTGTGCAATGCCGGCCGGAAAGACCCGATCGCCGGCACATGCGCCGCGCGTATTTATGCGGGAGATCGATGAAACGCCCGCGACGAAACCGAGTCGTGCGTGTGACGCCCCACATGCGCCGGAGCGGGAAAAGCGGGAGGAATGCCGGCGCGACGTTTGGGCGCTTGGCGGGGATCGGGTAAAGTGCCGCTCAACATGCCGGATCGACGTTACTAGACGACCGGTCTAATCGTTGCTAACATACGCCATCATGAATGCATCTTCAGGCGCGGAAGTCCGCCAGCACATCCTGGATATCGCGAAGCCGATCATGCTCCACAAGGGGTTTTCGGCGGTCGGTCTGAACGAGATTCTCGCCGCGGCGGGCATCCCGAAGGGCTCGTTCTACCATTACTTCGGCTCGAAAGAGGCATTCGGCGAAGCGCTGCTCGAATCGTATTTCGACGGCTATCTCGCGCATCTCGACAACCTGCTCAAGCACCAGGCCGGCACCGGCGCCGAGCGCCTGATGACGTACTGGCGCAACTGGCTGCACACGCAATGCGCGGACGATCCGGAAGGCAAGTGCCTCGCGGTGAAGCTCGGCGCGGAAGTGTCGGATCTGTCGGAGGCGATGCGCGCAGTGCTGCGGCAGGGCACGAGCCAGATCATCGAGCGGCTCGCGGGCGGTATCGAGGCCGGGCTGGCCGACGGTTCGCTGAGCGGGGTCGCCGATCCGGCGCATACGGCCGCGATCCTCTACGAGCTGTGGCTGGGCGCGACGCTGCTGGAAAAGATTCACCGCAACCGCAAGCCGCTCGAAAGGGCGATGGTCGAAACGCGGCGCATGCTGAACCTGCCGCCGCTCGAGCCGAGCGGTGCGCAGTCGTAACCTGGGCGCGCATCGGCGCGCCTTGTTTTTACCCTGATTCTAGACGACTGGTCTACTCAAATACGCATGACGAACGTGCCACGCCGCGTTACGCTGTCCCGATTGATTCAACCGCACGTATGCAGCCGCGACGGCCTGAGCGCCGATGCTGCCGCCCGCGTGCGTCTCCCGCTGGTCCATTCCTGATCCGATCGTGCCCACGAAGCACGTCCATTCCTGTTGACGGAGGCTCACATGCCGCAAAGCAAGACCGCAAACCGCCAGATCATCCTGAATTCGCGCCCGGTCGGCGCGCCGACGCCGGACAACTTCCGCACCGAATCCGCTGACGTGCCGACGCCCGGCGCCGGCCAGGTGCTGCTGCGCACGGTCTGGTTGTCGCTCGACCCGTACATGCGCGGCCGGATGAGCGACGCGCCGTCCTATGCGCCGCCGGCCGAACTCGGCCAGCCGATGGTCGGCGGCACGGTCAGCCGCGTCGTGGCGTCGAACCTGCCGGCGTTCCGCGAAGGCGATCTCGTCGTCGCCGGGGCCGGCTGGCAAGACTATGCGCTGTCCGACGGACGCGACCTGATTCCGCTCGGCCGCGACTTCGCCCATCCTTCTTACGCACTCGGCGTGCTCGGCATGCCGGGCTTCACCGCCTATACGGGGCTGCTGAAGATCGGCGAGCCGAAAGCCGGTGAAACCGTGGTCGTCGCGGCGGCGAGCGGGGCAGTCGGCGCGGTGGTCGGCCAGATCGCGAAGCTGAAGGGCTGCCGCGTGGTCGGCGTCGCGGGCGGTGCCGACAAGTGCGCGTACGTGACCGACACGCTCGGTTTCGACGCGTGCGTCGACCATCGCGACCCGGCGTTTGCCGCGAAGCTGAAGGACGCGTGCCCGAACGGCATCGACATCTATTTCGAGAACGTCGGCGGGGCCGTGTTCGACGCGGTGTGGCCGCTGCTCAACGACCATGCGCGCGTGCCGGTATGCGGGATCATCGCGCACTACAACGACGCGGCCTACGACGACAAGGCCGTGTCGACCGGCCGCGACCGCGTGCCGGCACTGATGGGCACGATCCTGCGCAAGCGCATCCGGATGCAGGGTTTCATCATCCTGGATCACTATGCGACCGGCTATGCGCCGTTCATGAAGGAAATGAGCGAATGGGTCGCGCAGGGCAAGGTGAAGACGCTCGAGGACGTCGTCCCCGATCTCGCCGATGCGCCTGACGCGCTGATCGGCTTGCTTGCCGGCAAGAACTTCGGCAAGGTCGTCGTGCGCGTGGGCCCGGACGAACTGGCCTGACACGACGGTACCGGCTTGCAGCATTGACCGGCCGCCCGCCGGCGTGACATGCGTTGCATGACGCCGGCGGGCGGCTTTCCCGATTCCGTTTCGATAGGAGTGACAAGATGGCGCTGCACGTGATTGCTTCCCTGTTCCTGAAACCCGAACACGCGGAGGCCGCCGAGGCGGAACTGCGCAGCATGGTCGCGAAGACGCGTACCGAACCGGGCAACCGGCGCTACGACCTGTTCCGCGAGCAGGACGGCTCGCCGAACCTGCACCTGTACGAGATCTACGACGACCAGGCGGCTTTCGACGCGCACCTCGCGAGCCCGTATTTCGGCGAATTCCGTGCGAAGTCGGCCGACTGGTTCACCGCGCCGCCGGTCATCAAGGTGCTGTCGGGTATCGACGTCGCCGAGTAAGCAAGCAGCAGCACCGTCGCGGCTCGCCCCCACCCGGGCCGCACGGCACCCGCCGCACGGCGTGCGGCGGCGATGACAACATGACGACACCACGCGGCGCATCGTTCGCGTCGCTTCCCCAATACACCGGCCCCGGAGGCTGAATGATCACCCTCAACATCAACGGCGAAACCCGCTCGGTCGACGCCCCCGACGACATGCCCTTGCTCTGGGTGCTGCGCGACGTCGTCGGCCTGACCGGCACGAAGTTCGGCTGCGGGATCGCCCAGTGCGGCGCGTGCACCGTGCATCTCGACGGCGTCGCCGCGCGCTCGTGCGTGCTGCCGGTCGCGGCCGTCGCGGGCCGCAAGATCACGACGATCGAAGCCGTCGGCGCGACGCCGGCCGGCCACAAGGTCCAGCAGGCGTGGCGCGAGCTCGACGTCGTCCAGTGCGGCTACTGCCAGTCGGGACAGGTGATGGCCGCCACCGCGCTGATCGCGTCGAACCCGAACCCGAGCGACGCCGACATCGACGCGGCGATGGCCGGCAATATCTGCCGCTGCGGCACGTACAACCGGATTCGCGCGGCCGTGAAGCAAGCCGCGAAGGAGGCCTGACATGTCCCGAGGACTGATAGAAGCAGGTCGGGCCGGCGCGGGCGTGTCGCGCCGTTCGTTCCTCAAGCTCGGCATGTCGCTGGGCGCGGCGGCCGGCGGCGGCCTGCTGCTCGGCTTCAGCCTGCCGGCCGCGGGCGACGATGCGCGCCGTTCGGTAATCGGCGGCGACGGCGATGAAACCGCGCGCGCGGGCGTGTTCGCACCGAATGCGTTCGTGCAGATCGACCGCGCCGGCAAGGTCACGCTGGTGATGCCGAAGGTCGAGATGGGGCAAGGCGTCTATACGGCGCTGCCGATGCTGATCGCGGAAGAGCTCGAAGTGCCGCTGTCGAGCGTGACGCTCGACCATGCGCCGCCGAACGAGAAGCTGTTCCTCGATCCGCTGCTCGGCGGCCAGCTCACTGGCGGCTCGACGTCGGTGCGCTATGCGTGGGAACCGCTGCGCCGTGCAGGCGCGACCGCACGGACGCTGCTGGTCGCGGCCGCCGCGAAGCAATGGAACGTCGATCCGGCATCCTGCCGCGCCGCGAACGGCGAAGTGCAGCATCCGCCGAGCGGCCGGCGCGCGTCGTACGGCCAGCTCGCCGATGCGGCGGCCAGGCTGCCGGTGCCGAAGGACGTCGCGCTGAAGAAGCCGGCGGATTTCAAGCTGATCGGCACGCCCGCGAAGCGGCTCGATTCGCCGGAGAAGGTCGACGGCACCGCGCAGTTCGGGCTCGACGTGCGCCTGCCCGGCATGCTGTACGCGGTGATCGTGAACAGCCCGGTGTTCGGCGGCACGGTCGCGAGCGTCGACGACACGGCTGCGAAGAAGATCCCCGGCGTGCGCCAGGTGGTGCGCGTCG
Source organism: Burkholderia lata (assembly GCF_902499025.1). Taxonomy (GTDB): domain Bacteria; phylum Pseudomonadota; class Gammaproteobacteria; order Burkholderiales; family Burkholderiaceae; genus Burkholderia; species Burkholderia lata_C. Next base: position 259,122 of record NZ_CABVPW010000004.1, read on the forward strand.
ACAACGCGGTGGCGGTGGTCGGCGATCACACGTGGGCCGCGAAGCGCGGCGCGTCGGCACTGGTCGTGAAGTGGAACGAGGGTGCGGGCGCCAAGGTCTCGACGAAGGACCTGTTCGCCGATCTCGCGCAGGCGGCGGCGAACGGCAAGGGCGCGGTCGCCCGCAAGGACGGCGACGTCGACAAGGCATTCGCGAATGCGAAGACGCGCGTCGACGCCGTCTACGAGCAGCCGCTGCTTGCCCACGCGACGATGGAACCGGTGAACTGCACGGTGCACGTGCGCGGCGACGGCTGCGAGATCTGGGTCGGCACGCAGGTGCCGACGCGGGCGCGCGATACCGTGCAGCAGCTCACAGGCCTCGCGCCCGACCGGATCGTCGTGCACAACCACCTGCTCGGCGGCGGGTTCGGCCGGCGGCTCGAGACGGACATGATCGGGCAGGCCGTGAAGGTCGGCAAACAGGTCAATGCACCGGTGAAGGTGGTCTGGACGCGCGAGGAAGACGTGCAGCACGACATGTACCGGCCGTGCTACTACGACAGGATCTCGGCCGGCCTCGACGCGAACGGCAAGCCGGTCGCGTGGCAGCACCGGATCGTCGGCTCGTCGATCATCGCGCGCTTCGCGCCGCCGGCGTTCCAGCACGGCGTCGATCCCGATGCGGTCGAGGTCGCGGCCGAGCTGCCGTATGACCTGCCGAACCAGCTGGTCGACTACGTGCGCCAGGAGCCGCGCCACGTGCCGACCGCGTTCTGGCGCGGCGTCGGCCCGACGCGCGGCACGTTCGTGGTCGAAAGCTTCATCGACGAACTGGCCGCGCAGACCAAGACCGATCCGGTGCAATACCGCCGTGCGCTGCTCGACAAGACGCCGCGCGCCCGCAACGTGCTCGACGTCGCGACGAAGGCGGCCGGCTGGGGCGGCCCGGCGTTGCCGACGGGGCAAGGGCGCGGCGTATCGGTGATGCACGCGTTCGGCAGCTTCTTCTCGATCGTCGTCGATGTCGCGGTGGATAACGGCGAGGTGCAGGTGAAGCGTGTCGTCTGTGCGGTCGATTGCGGGATGGTTGTGAACCCGAACACGATCGAGGCACAGGTGCAGGGCGGCATCATCTTCGGGATCACGGGCGCGCTGTACGGCGAGATCACGATCGAGGACGGCCGTGTCGTGCAGAGCAACTTCACCGATTACCGGATGCTGCGGATCAACGAGACGCCGCCGATCGACGTGCATCTGGTGAAAAGCGGTGAAGCGCCGGGCGGGATCGGCGAGCCGGGTACGGCCGCGACGGCCGCGGCCGTGGCGAACGCGATCTTCGCGGCGACCGGCAAGCGGCTGCGCAAGCTGCCGGTCGGCGACCAGCTGAAGACGGCTTGAGGGGAGGCGACGAACATGCAAAACCTCACCCTGAAAATGCTCGGCACGTCGTTGCTCACCGTGTCCGCGCTGCTGGCCGGCACGTTTGCGCATGCCGCGCAGACGGCGCCCGCCGACAGCGCGCTCGTCGCACGCGGTGCCTATCTCGCGAAAGCGGGCGACTGCGTCGCGTGCCACACCGCGCCGCGCGGCACGCCGTTCGCCGGCGGCCTGAAGATGGTCACGCCGATGGGCGCGATCTACACGACCAACATCACGCCCGATCCGGAGACAGGCATCGGCGGCTATACCGAAGCCGACTTCGCAAGCGCGCTGCGCAAGGGCGTCGCGAAGGACGGTCACAACCTGTATCCGGCGATGCCGTACCCGTCGTACGCGAAGCTGAAGGACGACGACGTGAAGGCGCTGTATGCGTACTTCATGCACGGCGTCGAACCGGTGAAGCAGGCGAACCGGCCGTCGGACATCCCGTGGCCGCTCAACATGCGCTGGCCGCTCGCGTTGTGGAACCTGGTGTTCCTCGACACGACGCCTTATGCCGACAAGCCGGCCAAGGACGTGGTGTGGAACCGCGGCGCGTATCTCGTGCAGGGGCTCGGGCACTGCGGGTCGTGCCACACGCCGCGCGGTGTCGGCTTCCAGGAGAAGGCGCTCGACGAAGGCGGCGCGGCGTTCCTGTCGGGCGCGCCGATCGACAACTGGTTTGCGTCGAACCTGACCGGCGAGCCCAACACGGGGCTCGGCCGCTGGAACGAGGCCGAGGTCGCGCAGTTCCTGAAGACCGGCGCGAACCGCCATGCGACCGCGTTCGGCTCGATGGTCAGCGTGATCAACCACAGCACGCAGGCGCTCTCCGACGACGATCTGGCGGCGATTTCCCGTTACCTGAAATCGCTGCCGGCCGCGGGCGGCACGGGCGCGCCGCCGTACAGCTACGATCCGAAGGCGACGCAGGTCGTGCTGGGCCGGCCGGCAGCCGATCCGGGCGCGAAGGTGTATAACGCTTACTGCCTGCATTGCCACGGCGCGGACGGGCGCGGTTATGCGCCGCTGCTCGCGCCGCTCGCCGGCAATCCGAACGTGCTCGAAGCCGATGCCGCGTCGCTGATCAACGTGACGCTGAACGGCAGCGAGACGCTCGTGATCGATGGCGTGCCGTCCGCGTATCCGATGCCGGCGTTCTCGAACCAGTTGAACGACCGGCAGATCGCCGACGTGCTGACCTTCATGCGCGCCGGCTGGAACAACGGCGCGCCGGCCGTGCAGGCGGCGGACGTCGCGAAACTCCGCAAGGCGACGGCGGCCGCGCGCTGAGCGCGGCCCCATGCGGAACGATGGCGGGCCGGCGTGCCCGCCGTCGATGCCGCCGGGTGCGTGCCTGCCCGGCGGCCTGGATTTTTCTGTCAACCGGCGCGCGGCCGTTCGCGGCAGCGCGCGTTTATCGACGCAATGTAGGGGTGTCTGGATGGCTAACGTGACTTATACGGATACGCAACTGCTGATCGACGGCGAGTGGGTCGATGCTGCGAGCGGCAAGACGATCGACGTCGTGAACCCGGCGACCGGCAAGCCGATCGGCAAGGTGGCCCACGCGGGCATCGCCGATCTCGACCGTGCGCTCGCCGCCGCGCAACGCGGCTTCGAAGCATGGCGCAAGGTGCCTGCGCACGAGCGCGCGGCGACGATGCGCAAGGCGGCCGCGCTGGTGCGCGAACGCGCCGACGCGATCGCGCAGCTGATGACGCAGGAACAGGGCAAGCCGCTCACCGAAGCGCGCGTCGAAGTGCTGTCGGCAGCGGACATCATCGAATGGTTCGCGGACGAAGGCCGCCGCGTGTACGGCCGGATCGTGCCGCCGCGCAACCTCGGCGCACAGCAGACGGTCGTGAAAGAGCCGGTCGGCCCGGTCGCCGCCTTCACGCCGTGGAATTTCCCGGTCAACCAGGTCGTACGCAAGCTGAGCGCTGCGCTGGCCACCGGCTGCTCGTTCCTCGTGAAGGCACCGGAAGAAACCCCCGCATCGCCGGCCGCGTTGCTGCGCGCCTTCGTCGACGCGGGCGTGCCGGCGGGCGTGATCGGCCTCGTGTACGGCGATCCGGCTGAAATCTCGTCGTACCTGATCCCGCACCCGGTGATCCGCAAGGTCACGTTCACGGGTTCGACGCCGGTCGGCAAGCAGCTCGCCGCGATGGCCGGCCTGCACATGAAGCGCGCAACGATGGAACTGGGCGGGCACGCGCCGGTGATCGTGGCCGAGGACGCCGACGTCGCGCTCGCGGTGAAGGCCGCCGGCGGCGCGAAGTTCCGCAACGCGGGGCAGGTCTGCATTTCGCCGACGCGCTTTCTCGTGCACAACAGCATCCGCGACGAATTCACGCGCGCGCTGGTCAAGCATGCCGAAGGGCTGAAGGTCGGCAACGGCCTCGAGGAAGGCACGACGCTCGGCGCGCTCGCGAACCCGCGCCGGCTGACCGCGATGGCGTCGGTCGTCGACAACGCGCGCAAGGTTGGCGCGAGCATCGAAACCGGCGGCGAGCGGATCGGCTCGGAAGGCAACTTCTTCGCGCCGACCGTGATCGCGAACGTGCCGCTCGAAGCGGACGTGTTCAACAACGAACCGTTCGGCCCGGTCGCGGCTGTCCGCGGTTTCGACAAGCTCGAAGACGCGATCGCGGAAGCGAACCGTTTGCCGTTCGGTCTGGCCGGCTACGCGTTCACGCGTTCGTTCGCGAACGTGCACCTGCTCACGCAGCGCCTCGAAGTCGGGATGCTGTGGATCAACCAGCCGGCAACGCCGTGGCCGGAAATGCCGTTCGGCGGCGTGAAGGATTCGGGCTACGGGTCGGAAGGCGGGCCGGAAGCGCTCGAGCCGTACCTCGTCACGAAGTCGGTGACGGTGATGGCCGTCTGACGGTCGTCGATCGATCGCGTGCGCGGCGCCGTTGGCGCCGTGCTTGCGATCGGCGCGGGCCGGGCGATACGCCTGGTCTCGCGCCGGTTTTTCCCTCCCGCCGTCCATTCGAACGGCAACCCGCCCGGCATTTCAATGTGCGTACCACTGCACATGGATTGTTTCAATTCGGTCATCGGCAACGACACACGCCGCGCCCCTCGGTGAATCGATGCCGGCACCCGATGCCCGCTCGAACGGCACATGATCCGCTCGACACCGCTCAGCTCACGTCGTCAGCCATCTGACAAGTACGGACAGCACCTCGTACCCGCGCGCCACACTTTTTGGTATAGGTTATTCATACGAAACCATAACAACCGGTGCATCAGCGTCGGCCCAACCTGAGAGGAAACGGATGCATCCGCGGTCGGCAGCGCCGTACTACGTTGTGCTGGCGGGGACCTTGATAGCGTGCGCGCTGATGGGCCTCTGCGTGTTGCAGTTGTTTCAGAGCCGTCACGACGCGCTCGAGCGCGCGCGCGATACGTCGCGGAATCTGGCGCTCGTCGCCGAGCGCGACATCGAACGCAATATCGAGCTGTACGGCCTGTCGCTGGAAGCGGTGATCCAGGGCCTGCAGCGGCCGGACGTCATGGCGGCGTCGCCGGCATTGCGGCGCGGCGTCCTGTTCGATCACGCGATGACGGCGAAATTTCTCGGCTCGATGCTCGTACTGGATGCGGCCGGCAACATCATCCTCGATTCGGCGAACGACGCGCCGCGACAGGGCAACTTCGGCGACCGCAAGTACTTTACGGTTCACCGCGACAATCCGAACGCCGGGCTCTACATCAGCGATCCCTATGCGTCACGCCTGCGCGGCGGCTCGCTCAGCATGGCGCTGACGCGCCGCGTGTCGAATCCGGACGGCTCGTTCGGCGGCATCGTGATGATCGCGGTCAATCTCGAGTATTTCCACACGCTGTTCGCCGGCCTCGCGCTCGGCTCGCACGGTGCGATTTCGCTGATCGGCCAGGACGGCGTCATGTTCATGCGCCAGCCGTACGACGTGCATACCATCGGTCGCGACATCAGCCAGGCGGCGACGTTTCGTCATTTCCTGACGGCGCCGGAAGGCTCGTTCCTCGACACCTCGACGATCGACCACGTGCGCCGCCTGTACTACTTCAAGACGCTGCCGCACCTGCCGCTGATCATCATGGTCGCCGAAGCGGAGCAGGACATCTATGCCGCATGGCGGCGCCGGGCGATCACGATCGGCGCGCTGGTGGCGACCTTCGGCGCGGCGTTCATCGTGCTGTCGTTCCTGCTGGGCACCCAGCTGCGGCGCAGGATGCGGGCCGAATCCGAGCTGGTGATGCTCGCGCGCACCGATGGCCTCACCGGGCTCAACAATCGCCGCTCGTTCGGGGAAGTGCTGGATCTGGAATGGCGCCGCGCACGCCGGGCCCATTCGGTGTTTTCGCTGCTGTTCGTCGACGTCGACCGTTTCAAGTCCTACAACGACACGTATGGCCACCAGGCCGGCGACGATGCGCTGGCCGCGGTTGCACGGTGCATCGGCGACAACATCCGGCGCCCCGCGGATACCGCGGCCCGCTATGGCGGCGAGGAATTCGTCGTGATCCTGCCCGACACGCCGACGACGGGCGCGACCGAGATCGCCGAACGGATTCGCGCGGCCATCGACGGGCTCGCGATCGAACACGCGGAAAGCGAATTCGGGCGCGTCACCGCGAGCATCGGCGTGGCCAGCTGGGTGCCCGAACAGGAAGGGGAGGTCGAGTCGGTGATCAAGGCGGCCGACGAGGCGCTGTATCAGGCGAAGGAAACGGGGCGAAACAAGGTCGCCTCGCACGAAACGGGAGCCTGACGCGATCGCCGGCGCGTGTCGCCTGATGCCGATGGCGGGCGATGGCGCGCACGCCACTCGGGGCTCGGGGCTCGGGGCTCCGGGCTCAGTGCCGGCCGCTGCCGCGATAGCTTTCCACTTCCGCGTCGTATGCCGCCAGGAACGCCTTGCCGAACACCGACGCGAAATCGTCCTCGATCGCGAACACCGTGTCGCGATGGGTCGCCGCGTAGCGATCCCACATCCTCGCCTTGTACAGCGCAGGCACGCGCTTCTCGTACCAGCGCATCGCATCGTCCCGCTCGCGCAGCCGTTGCGGCGAAAAGCGCGTCAGCAGGTCCATCAACGCGGCGCGCATGCCGGCGACCATGCCGATCTGGTGCGCATGCAGATCCTGAAATGCGTCGCTGACCGCGCTCTGCGGCGACATGAAGCCCGGCAGCGGCAGCCCGAACATCTGCCGCAGCACGGCGCCGCCATCCGGCAGCAGCTTCAGCGGGTTGTTCTCGCGATCGAGCAGCATCGTCATGTGCGCCTTCACCTCGCGCTTCAGGATGCTGCGCGACGACAGCAGCTCGACCGTGCCGTTCGCGAACAGCGCCAGCAACTGGCCCGCGATGTACAGCTGTTCGGCCGACCACTGATGCGATTCGGCGGCCGTATCGAGCCCCGCGCCTTCGAAGAACGCGTTCAGCAGTTCATCGGGCGTCGGCGCACGCGTCGCGTGCGGCGCCGGTTCGTCGGGCGGCTGCGTATCGGCGGTGCGCGCGGCGGCCGGCTGCACGCGCACGTGCTGCGTCCATTCGGGCGCATGATCCGCCTGCGTCGCAAACGACGCTTCGCGATCCGCGTAGCCGCGAGCGGCTTGCGGCGCCGTGCCCGACGCGCCGATATCGCCCGCCGACTGCGCGAACAGGTCGAGCGGATCGATCGACAGCTGGTTCAGGTCGCGCTGCGACGGCGAGGGCGGGTCGGCCTGCGCCGCGCGGTTCGCCGGCTGCGGCGCATCGGCACGGGCGGGGCCACCCGGCCGCGTACCGCCGTCCGCCGCCTTGCCGCGCGGAGCGAGACGATCCTGCAGGAGCCCCCACAGCCGGTTGCCGGCGCCTTTCGTATCGATACGTGACGGCGATGCTTGCGCGGGCGCCGCTGAAGCTCGCGGCTGCGCCGGCGTATCGACGGGCCTGCCGGTATCGGTCGCCATGTCGATGACCGGTGCATCGTCGCCATCGCCGCCGTCGTCACGTTCGGCGCGCAGCACGTACGGCCCGATGCGGATGATGTCGCCGGTGTTGAGCGGGCGCTCCTGCGCATAGCCGACCGGTTCGCGGTTCACCTCGATCGTCGAGACGCTGCTCAGGTTCTTCAGCAGGCACGCGTCGTCGCCCACCTGCAGCAGCGCCTGCAGCCGTGAAATCTGCCGCGTGTCGTCGCGCAACACGAGATGGTTGTCGCTGGCCCGGCCGATGGTGCCGCCGGGCGGATGAAACACGACGGCGTCGTAGGAGTCGTTTTCGACCGGCTCGCCGGCATGTTCGATCACGATCAGTTGCATGTCATACGTCGCTCGGTGAAGCGCTCGCGTGGCAGCCGGTTCGTTCAGGATGACGACGCATGCCTGCGGCGCGCGAATTCGAACGCGGGCCCCCAGATCGGATGCCCCTTCTCGGCAGGGGACAAGTCGAAGCGCGGGTTGAGGTCGAGAATTTTCGAGAACTCGGCGCGGCACGGCGTGATGCGGTTCGTCACGCAATAGCTGAACGCGAGGAGCTTGTGCGCGGCCACCTGCGTGTCGGTGTCGGCGCCGTCGATCTCCTTCGCGTGGCTCAGCAGCGCGATCGTGCGCCCGTAGTCGCCGCTGTCGTACGCAGCGCGCGCGCTATCGATCGTCGTGCGTGCAGCCGACTGTGGCGGGGACGTACTGCACCCGCCGGCCCCCAGCAACCATGCGCCGAGGAAAAGAACGAGCGATGAACGACCTTTCATTATTGAAATTAAAAATTGGCGTAATTGGAAGGTGGCACACAAGCGCTGTTGGATTCTAGTGCCAATCATCGGCACCAAACCGGCTGTTACGTTTTGTTTCATTTAGCCAATCCGCTTCTACCTGAATGCAGAATCGACTACGAATTTCAGTGCTTGTGAAACCGGAAAAACGGCCTATAGTTCGCTGTGTTTTTCGGATTCATCAGTTGTTTGGTCAGCGCACGTCAATGCACGAAAAACGGGACCATCCGTTCGTGCGAAACGAATAGCCTGGCACACCACCAGCGTCGCGAGCGTCCCTTGCCCGGCGGCCGGCCGGCGTGCGCCCCGCGCCCATCCGACAGGTGTCCACGCCATAGAACCGGGCCGCCCAGGCGCACCGGTCGGATTAACTTTTGCCATTAATTTACCAACCACAATTCAATTACCCATCATTTCACCAAAGCGACTTTCAAAAACCCTGATTGATATGACCCGGCTTTTTACAAGAACAATTTGCCGATACGGATTGCAATGGATGGATATGCAGGCTACACAATTACCGATCAATTAATTGTCCCTTTTTCAATCAGGTCATCCGGTTTCGAAGTTGAAAACCGGCGCGAGGCTATTGGGTGGCGAGGGTGGAATATGCAATGGCGGTCGAGCAGTTTCATCGTATGGGGATGCGTGGTGCTGTTGCCGGGATGCGGCGCGACGGAGCACGCCGCGGCGGTGCCGTATGCGATCACGGTTGACGTTGCGCCCGACGTCAACCCGGACATGAACCGCAAGCCTTCGCCGATCGTGCTGAAGGTGTTCCAGCTTCGCGCGTCGTCGTCGTTCGACAGCGCGGATTTCTTCTCGCTGCAGGACAAGCCGGAGAACGTGCTCGGCGGGGACCTACTCGGCACCGACCGCGTGATCCTGCGGCCGGGCGAATCGCGCACGCTGCACTATCGCGGCAACGTCGAGGCCGGCGCGATCGGCGTGGTCGCCGAATACCGGATGCTCGAAAAGAACCGCTGGCGGCTGACGGTGCCGCTGCCGCGCGCGAAGCAGCTCAATCTCTACAAGTTCTGGCAGACGTCGCCGGGCGAACTGAAGCTGTCGATTGCAGTCCGCAACGGCGGCATCGCGCTGAACGATGCGAAGGGGCGCCCATGACCGAACCGACGATGTCCGCGACGCCGGTCGCGGCGCTCCGCCAGCGGGTGGTGTGGACCGAGGGGATGTTCCTGCGGCCGCAGCATTTCCAGCAGCTCGAACGGCACTGGGAGCGCTACGTCGCGCTGCGCTGCCTGCCGCTGCAAGGCTTCTACTGGGGCTTCGACACGCTGGCGCTCGATCGCGAGCAACTGGCGCTCGGCAAGGTCGCGCTGCGCACCGCGTCGGGCGTGATGCGGGACGGCACGCCGTTCGACCTGTCCCATCCGGACGATCTCCCCGAACCGCTCGACGTGCCGGCCGATGCGAAGGACCAGCTCGTCGTGCTCGCGCTGCCGCTGTGGCGCGGCGGCGGCGAGGAGGTGTCGTTCGGTGCAGGCGCAGGCGGCGGCAATGCCGCGAAGGGGGCGAACGGCGTGAACGGCGGTGCCGATGTCGCGCGCTACGTCGTGCGCGAATACGAAGTGGCCGACGCGAACGCAGTCGCGCTCGGCCCCGCGCTGCTGCAGACGGGCCGCCTGAACGTGCGGCTGATGCTCGAAGCCGAGCTGACCGGCGACTGGCACGCGCTCGGCGTCGCGCGGATCGTCGAGCGGCGCACCGACGCGCGGCTGCTCGTCGACGACGGCTACATTCCGCCGCGCCTCGTCGCGCAGCACGACGCCGTGCTGCTGGCCTATGCGCGCGAGCTGCACGGGCTGCTCACGCAACGCAGCGAAGCGCTCGCGGCACGGCTGTCGGAGCCTGGCCGCGGCGGCGTGTCGGAAGTCGCGGATTTCCTGCTGCTGCAGCTCGTGAACCGCTATCTCGCGCTGACCTGGCACGCGCAACAGCACGTGTCGACGCATCCGGAGACGTTGTTCTGCGACTGGCTCAAGCTCGCGTGCGACCTGAGCACGTTCACGGCAGCCGGCCGGCGCCCGCAGTCGCTCGCGGTCTACGTGCACGACGACCTGCGCACGAGCTTCGCGGAGCTGATGACCGAGCTGCGCCGGTCGCTGTCGACGGTGCTCGAGCAGAACGCGATCCAGATCGAGCTGCGCGATGCGGGCAACGGCATCCGCGTCGCGACGCTGGCCGACCCGGCGCTGCGCGACACGGCCGGCTTCGTGCTCGCCGTGCGCGCGGACGTGCCGGCCGACAGCCTGCGCACGCGTTTCCCCGCACAGGCGAAGCTCGGGCCGGTCGAGCGGATCCGCGACCTCGTGCAGCTGCAGTTGCCGGGGATCACGATGCGCCAGTTGCCGGTCGCGCCGCGACAGATCCCGTATCACGCGGGCCATACGTACTTCGAGATCGACAAGGGCAGCGACCTGTGGAAGCAACTGGCGCGCTCCGGCGGTCTCGCTTTCCATTTCGCCGGTGAATTCCCTGGGCTCTCGATGGAGTTCTGGGCGATACGCGGATAAGGGCGGGGCGACGCGATGAATTCCTCCTCCGATTCGATCTCTCCGGGCGCCGGCGGATTCGTGCCGCCGAATCCGGGCGGCATGCATCCGGCCACGGCGGGCGCGACCGGTCCGACCGCGACGCAGCCGCGCCCCGGGCGCTGGGCCGCGAGCGGCACGAACCCGCTCGTCGCGGCGGCGAATCCATTGCTGAACCTGGTGCCGCAGATCCGCTCGACCGTCCATCACCCGAATCCGGCCTGGTTGCGCGAGCATCTGGTCGTCGAGATCCGGCAGTTCGAAGCACGGGCGCAGGAGGCCGGCGTGCCGTCGGAAGCGATCATCGGCGCGCGCTACTGCCTGTGCACGGCGCTCGACGAGGCGGCCGCGCTGACGCCGTGGGGCGGCAGCGTGTGGTCGTCGCACAGCCTGCTCGTGTCGTTTCACAACGAGACCTGGGGCGGCGAGAAATTCTTCCACCTGCTGGAGCGCCTGTCACAGCAGCCGCGCCAGCATCTCGACCTGCTCGAGCTGTTGTATTTCTGTCTCGCGCTCGGCTTCGAGGGCCGCTATCGCGTGCTCGACAACGGCCATGCGCAGCTCGACGCGCTGCGCCACCAGCTCGCGCTGACGATCCGCTCGGTGCGCGGCGAATTCGAACCGGCGCTGTCGCCGCACTGGCGCGACGTCGTCACGCGCGATGTCGCGCGCCGGTTCGTCGTGCCGCTGTGGGTATGCGTGGCGCTCGCGCTGCTGATCGGCTTCGGCGTGTTCGTCGGGCTGCGGATCGCGCTCGCCGGGCATTCGGATCGGCTGTTCGCGTCGATCGACGCGCTGCACGTGCCGAAGCTGCAGCCCGCGCAGGCGCCGCCGCGCCCGGCGCAGGCGCCGCGGATCGCGAAGTTCCTGGAGCCGGAGATCGCGGCCGGCCTCGTGTCGGTGCGCGACGACGCCGATCGCAGCGTGATCGTGCTGCGCGGCGACGGGTTGTTCAAGTCCGGCTCGACGTCGGTGATCGACCGCTACGTGCCGGTGCTCGCGCGCGTGGCCGATGCGCTGAACAAGGTGCCCGGCAACGTGCGCGTGACCGGCTATACCGACGACACACCCGTGCATACGGCGCGCTTCGCGTCGAACTGGGACCTGTCGCGCGAACGCGCGGAAGCCGTGCGCGGGATGATCGCCGCGCGGCTCGACCATCCGGAACGGCTCGCGGCGGAAGGGCGCGGCACGCTCGACCCGGTCGCGCCGAACGATTCGCCCGCGAACCGCGCACTGAACCGGCGCGTCGAGATCACGCTGCTGCCGGCGCCGGGCAGCGCCGCCGTCGGCGCGAGCGTCACGCAGGGAGCCAACTGACCATGAACCAGGCTGTCGCGCGTTTCGTCCGGCCGTTGCCGTCGCGGGAGATCTGGACCTTCGCGGGTCTCGTCGTGCTCGCCTGCTTCGTGTGGCTCGCGGGCCCGCTGTTCGCGTTCGCCGAGGTCCGGCCGCTCGAAAGCGGCTGGGCGCGCGGGCTCACGATCGCAGTGCTGTTCATCGCGTGGGGCGCACGCGTCGCGTGGCACAGCTGGCGCGCCGGCCGGCTCAACGCGCAGTTGCTGAACCAGCTGCGCGAGGCCGCTCCCGGGCCGGCCACCGCCGACGATCCGGCGAAAGCGCAGCTCGACGAGTTGCGCAGCCGCTTCGACGAAGCCGCGACGCTGCTGAAGAAGGTCCGCTTCGGGCAGGCCGACACCGCGCGCAAGGGCGTGACGCAGTGGTTCGACCGGATGTCGCGCCAGTATCTGTATCAGTTGCCGTGGTACGTGTTCATCGGCGCGCCGGGCTCGGGCAAGACCACTGCGCTCGTGAATTCCGGGCTCAGCTTTCCGCTCGCCGAGCAGTTCGGCCGCGCGGCGATTCGCGGCGTGGGCGGCACGCGGCATTGCGACTGGTGGTTCACGAACGACGCGGTGCTGATCGACACGGCCGGCCGCTATACGACGCACGAGGGCAACCGCGCGCTCGACGAGGCCGAGTGGAAAGGCTTCGTCGACCTGCTGAAGAAATACCGCACGCGCCAGCCGCTGAACGGCGCGATGCTGACGATCAGCGTGGCCGACCTGCTCGGCGCGTCGGAGGCCGAACGCACGCAGCACGCGATGGTGCTGCGCAAGCGGCTGCTCGAACTGCGCGCGCAGCTCGGCATTCGTTTTCCGGTGTACCTGCTCGTGACGAAAGCCGACCTGCTTGCGGGCTTTGCCGAGTATTTCAGCAGCTACGGCCGCACGGAATGCGCGCAGGTGTGGGGGTTCACGTTCCCGCTCGCGCAAAGCGAAGCGCCGGGCTTCGACCTGCGCGCGGCATTCGATCGCGAATACCGGCTGCTGCACCAGCGGCTGAACGACGGGCTGCCCGAACTGCTCGCCGCACAGACCGACGCGCGCCAGCGCGAGATGACGTACCTGCTGCCGCAGCAGATCGCCGACCTGCAGGACATGCTCGGCCAGTTCGTCGCCGAAGTGTTTTCCGTGTCGAGCTACGAGCCGATGCCGATGCTGCGCGGCGTCTACCTGACGAGCGGCACGCAGGAGGGCACCGCGTTCGATCGCGTGATGAGCGGCATCAAGCGCTTCCTGAAGATCGAGGGCGTGCCGCCGGTCGCGCAGGTCGGCTCGACCGGGCGCAGCTTCTTCCTGAAGTCGCTGCTGCAGGAGCACATCTTCCGCGAAGCCGCGCTCGCCGGCAGCGACCTGCGCTGGCATCAGAAGCGGCGCGTGCTGCAGATCGCCGGCTACGTGCTGCTCGCGCTGGTGTGCGTGGCCGCGCTGTTCGCGTGGCTGCGCAGTTATTCGAACAATCGCGCGTATCTCGACCAGATCGCCGCGCGCGTACCGGCCGTCGATGCACAGATCGCCGGGGCGAAATTTTCCGATGCAGGTGACGTCGCCCGCTTGCTGCCCGTGCTCGACGCGCTCGGCAACCTCGCGAATGCGGGCGGCGTCGACCTGCAGCATCCGCCGCTCGCGTATCGGTGGGGGCTGTTCCAGGGCGAAAAGATCGACGAAGCCGTCGACGCCGTGTACCGGCGCGCGCTCGAGGACGTGCTGCTGCCGATCGCGGCGAGCCGGATGGAGGCCGCGCTGCGCGACGCACGGCCCGACGAGACCGAATACGCGTATGCGGCGCTGAAGGCGTACCTGATGCTGTACGACAGCGCGCACTACGATCCCGCGTTCGTGCAGGCCGTCGTCGACCTCGAAATGGAACGCGCGCTGCCGCCCGATTTCTCGCCGGCCGAACGCTCCGCTTTGCGTGCGCATCTCGCCGCGCTGTTCGGCAACCGTGTCGCGGTTTCGCCGTATCCGATGAACGAGCGGCTCGTGGCCGACGTGCGCGACCGGCTGCGGCAGGTGCCGTTCTCGCAGCGGCTGTACCGTCAGCTCACGCTCACGCTGCGGCCGGCCACTTCCGCGTTCGACTTCAGCGTCGCGCGCGCGGTCGGCCCCGACGCGTCGCTGGTGTTCCGCCGCCAGAGCGGCAAGCCGTTGTCGGAAGGCGTGCCGGGGCTCTATACGCGCAACGGCTATCGCAACGTGTTCGCGCCGCGCCTGGCCGGCGAGGTCGAAGCGTACGGGCGCGAGGAAGTGTGGGTGCTGAACCTCGGGCTGTCCGAGATTCCCGGGCCGAACGACGCGGCCGCGTGGGCCCGAGATATCCGCCAGCTCTACCTGAACGACTACCTGAAGATCTGGGACGACTATCTCGCCGACATCAAGCTGCAACGCACCGCGACGCTCGCGCAGAGCATCCAGGTGGCGCGGGCATTGTCCTCCGCCGATTCGCCGCTCACCCGGCTGATGGTGGCGCTCGCGCGGGACACGGCGCTCGGCGATGCGCCGGGCGGGGCGCGCAATCTCGCGGCGCGTGCGCAGGACAAGGTCGACGAGGCGCGCAGCTCGCTGTCGCAGATCTTCGCGGGCCAGGGCAGCAACTCGAGCGCGTCCGCGGCGGCCCCCGCGAGCGCCGAGCAGGTCGTCGACAGCCATTTCGCCGGGCTGCGCGCGTTCGCGCCGGGCAGCGGCGACCAGGCCCAGGCGTTCAACGAGGTGCTGAAGTCGATCGACGCGCTGTACACGTACCTGACGGCCACCGACGACGCGCTGCGGAGCGGCGCGCAACCGCCGCCGTCCGACGCGCCTGCCAAGCTGCGCGCGCAGGCCGGCCGCCTGCCGACGCCGTTCCGCGAGGTGCTCGACGACCTGTCGAACGTCGCGAACGGCAGCGTCGCGACCGTCGAGCAGCGCAGCGTCGCGACGCGGGCGGGTGCAAACGTCGGCGACTTCTGCCGGCAGGCGATCGCGGGCCGCTATCCGTTCGCGCGCGGCGCGTCGCACGACGTCGCGCCGGCGGATTTCGCGCAGATGTTCGCGCCCGGCGGCCTGATGGACGACTTCTTCCAGAAGAACCTGCAGTCGATCGTCGATACGACGTCGCACCCGTGGCGCTTCGCGAACCGCAATGCGGACGCCGATCCCTCGGCCGCCGCGATGCTTGCGTCGTTCGAAAAGGCGGCGGTGATCCGCGACGTCTATTTCGGCGGCGGCGCGCGTACCGCGCAGCTGAAGGTGCAGGTCCAGCCGCTCGAAATGGACCCGTCGATCACGGAGATGGTGCTCGACGTCGACGGGCAGATCGTCCGCTACGCGCACGGCCCGCTCGTGCAGAGCGCGGTGGACTGGCCGGGCCCGCGCGGCAGCAACCAGGTGCGGCTGCAGGTATCGGGGCAGGCCGGCGCGACCGACGGCTTCACGACCGACGGGCCGTGGGCGCTGCACCGGCTGTTCGACCGCGCGGCCGTGTCCGCCGGGCGCGGCTCCGACCAGATGATTGCGCGGTTCACGGTCGACGGCAAACCGATCGTGCTGCAAGTGAATGCGGGCAGTGTCCGCAACCCGTTCAGGCTGCCCCAGATGGAGTCCTTTACATGCCCTCCGAAGCCATGAGCCCGACACCGCCGTTCACGCGTACCGACGGCGATGCGCCGGCCTGGTACGGGAAGATTCCCGGCGCCGGCGACTTCGTGAACAGCCGGCTGCCGCATGCGCTCGCGCTGTGGTGGGAGCGCTGGCTCCAGCAGGGCATGGCCGCGATGCGCCAGCGCGGCGCGGATGAGATCGAGCGCCACTACACGGTCGCGCCGGTCTGGAATTTCCTGATTCCGGCGGGCGCCGGCGCGTCGTGCGTGCAGCCGGGCTGCCTCGCGCCGAGCTGCGACCGCGTGGGGCGCTACTACCCGGTGATCGTCACGCTGCCGATGCGCGCGGCCGATTACTGGAACGAGCTGCCGGATGCCGCCGACACGTTCTACTGGCAGGTGGGCCAGGCGCTGCTCGACGCGATCCGCCATGCACGCGCGCCGGGCGATCTCGAGCAGATGCTGGAGCGCGTGCGGCTCACGCCGGGCGACGACACGTACGCGGACATCGTCGACGGCATGCCGGCGCCGCCGCCGGAACGGCCGGCCCCGGCCGCGTGGCCGGGGCTGTCAGGTTACTTCGATCCGCACGGCGGCACCAGTTTCTGGTGGACCAACCGCGCGGACGGATCGCCGCTGCGCACGCATGCGCATACGGGCACGCCCGACAACGCGCTGTTCCTGACGCTGTTCGGCGGCAGCTAGCGGCCCGGCAGAGGGAGGGCGGGCCGTCGGGCGCGGCGGGCGGACAGGACGCGGTTTCGAGAGGTGGTGGAGATGAAGGACGCTGGATCGAGAGACAACGAGCACGACACGGCGACACGCGGCGACGCATCCGAATTCACGGTGCGGCCGCTGCCGCTCGGCCATCGCCTGGGCGAACTGCAGCTCGACGAGGTGCTGGGCATCGGCGGCTTCGGGATCGTCTATCGCGCATTCGACCGCACGTTGCGGCGTGCGGTCGCGATCAAGGAGTACATGCCGTCGATGCTGGCCACGCGCGGCGGCGACTACACGGTCTCGCTGCGCTCCGAGCGGTTCGCGCAGGCCTTCGACGCCGGGCGCGGCGCGTTCCTCAACGAGGCACGCCTGCTCGCGCAATTCGACCATCCGGGCCTCGTCAAGGTCCTGCATTTCTGGGAAAGCCACGGCACCGCGTACATGGTGATGCCGTTCTACGAAGGCCGCACGCTCAAGCAGCTGCTCGACGGCGGGATGCGGATCAGCGAAACGCAGTTGCGCAACATCGTCGGCGCGCTGCTCGGCGCGCTCGACACGCTGCATCGCGCGCAATGCTTCCATCGCGACGTCGCGCTCGACAACGTGCTGATCCGCCCGAACGGCAGCGCGATCCTGCTCGACTTCGGTGCGGCGCGCAAACGGATCGGCGACCTGGTCGACGACGGCGCGATGATGATCAAGCCCGGCTACGCGCCGATCGAGCAATACACCGACGATCCCGCGTTCAGCCAGGGGCCGTGGACCGATCTCTATGCGCTCGGCGCGGTGATGCACGCGATGATCACCGGTGAATTGCCGCCCGCGGCCGT
This sequence comes from Burkholderia lata, assembly GCF_902499025.1. GTDB lineage: Bacteria > Pseudomonadota > Gammaproteobacteria > Burkholderiales > Burkholderiaceae > Burkholderia > Burkholderia lata_C. The sequence goes on from NZ_CABVPW010000004.1 coordinate 276,297, forward strand.
CGTGCGCAGCATCAAGGACACGTACCGGCCGCTCGCGTCGCGCGAACTGCCGGCCGGCGAGGTGTACAGCCCGGCGTTTCTCGCGGCCGTCGATCATGCGCTGCAGTTGCGGATTCCGGACCGGCCGGAATCGGTCGCGGCGTTCGCGGCGGAGCTCGGGTTGCGGGACGTCGGGACGGGTGGCGGGTATGGCGCGGCGGTCGTGACGCCGATGACGGAAGCAGGCAGGAGCGGGGAAGGGAAGCGTGAGGCTTCTGCTGCATCCGGCACGGCGTCGGCTGCCGCTGCGGCTTCGATCGGCGCGGGCGGGGCCGCTGCGGGCAACGCTGCGCCGGATGGGCGGGCATCGACGCCCGCCGGCGCGGACCATGGGTCTGCGCCCACGGATACGGCGTCCGCATCGCCTGGTGTGTCCGGCGCCAGGCCGGAAGCCGATGCGCGTTCGACGGCCCAAATAGCCGCGCAAGGCGCGGCCGTTGCGGCTGCGGGCTCGCTCGCCGCGTCTGCATCGCATGCATCTCAATCGGCGGTGAAACCGGTCGATTCCGACGCGCCGAACGGAAACGTCGAACGCGCGAACGAAACGCCCGCTGCAAGAGCTGACATATACGACGAAGCCGGTACGCGATCCACCCGTACCGACGCCGACGTCGGTGCGCGAGGTACAGCGGGTTCCGGGAATGCGAACACCTCTGCAGCTGCCGGTAACGCCGGTACGACCGCCCCGTATGCCGCCGCATCGGCTTCGTCCTCGGGCGGCGCATCCGTGCCGACCGGCGGGCAACCCAGCCAGGCCGCCGCCCGGTCGCGCAACCGCCGGCTGCCGGTCTACGTCGGCAGCGCGCTCGTCGCGCTGATCGCGGTCGGCCTCGCGGCGACGTATCTGTTGCGTCCCGCCCGCGTCGCCGACGAGCCCGCGCCCGTCGCGAGCCAGCCGCAGGCCGGCACGCCACCGCCCGCGAGCACGCCGGCTGCCACGCTGGCCCAGCAGGGGCCGACACCGACCGTCGTGCCGCCGTCCAGCCTGCCGGCCGGATCGTCCGCGCAGGTTCCGCCGCCACCCGTCGCAGCCGAGCCGGCCAGCACGCCGCCCGCCGAGGCCGCCACGCCCGCGCCGCAGGTTGCGACCACCGTGACGAACCCGGCTCCGTCGTCGGCCGGCTCCCGTTCGGCCATCGCGCCCGCCGGCAGCCTCGATGCGTCGGAACGCGTCGTCAACGTGCCACGGTCGGAATCGGCCGTACCGACGGTGACGACACCGGCGCCGGCGCCAAAGCCCCCGCCGGAAACCCAGACGGCCATCGCCGCCGTGAACGTGCTGCCTGCCGAACAACAGCCGCGTGCGCCGAAGGTGCAGGAAACCGTGCAGGTGCGTTTCAACGTGCGGCCATGGGGCGACGTCTACGTGAACGGCGCGCGGCGCGGTGCAAGCCCGCCGCTGCGCTCCGTATCGCTGACGCCGGGCGTCTACGTGATCGAGATCCGCAACGGCTCGCTGCCGCCGTTGCACCGCACCGTGGCGATCGACTTCGGCAGCAAACCGGTCAACATCGACTATGCATTCGAATGACGTCAGCCAGGCGGCGCTGGCCGCCGCCGCATATGCCGCGGTGCCGCCCGGCCTGCCGGCGACCCCGCGCGCCGGCCTGATCGGCCAGCTGCTCGCGGAGGTCGCACCCGATGCACCGTGCGGCGCGAACCTCGAATACGACGCCGAGTTCCTGCAACTGCAGGAGCGCGCGACGCCCCGCGCCGAGCAGCAATACGGTGACACCGTGATCCCGGCCGAAGCGCCCGACTGGCGTGCGGTCGAGCGGCTCGCGCTGGCGCTGTCCGCCCGCACGAAGGACCTGCGCGTCATCGCCTGTCTCGCGCGAAGCTGGACCGAGCAGCACGGCATTCCCGGCTATGCGGACGCGCTCGCGCTCGTCGCGAACCTGCTCGAGCGCCGCTGGGACGACCTGCATCCGCGGCTCGACGCGGACGGCGAACCGGACCCGACGCTGCGGATGAACGCGCTCGCCGAGGTGGCCGGTGCGCACGACTGCGCGCGCGCGGCGCGCCGCCAGCCGCTGTTCGACGGCGGGCCGAGCGTGCGCGACGCGGAACGGCTGCTCGACGGCCGCGACGATACCGGCAGCCCCGTGGCGGGCAGCCGCGAAAGCCTGCTGGCTGCGCTGTCGGCCGCGCGCAGCGACGGCACGACGCCGCTCGACGCGGCGCGCGCGGCACTGCACGCGCTGGATGCGATCCGCGCAGGCGTGACGGACAAGCTGGGCCGCGAATGGGCGCCCGACGAAGGCGATGCCGAGAAGGCGCTGCAGCGGATCGTGCGCGAAGTGCCGCTGCCCGAGCCGCGACCGGTTTCGCCCGACGGGCAGCAGGCCACGCCCGGCGATGCATCGCAGCCGGGCATCGCCGCAACCCCAGCGGCAGCGATGCCGAATGCGCACGCGTGGCGCGATGCCGAGGTCACGAGCCGCGACGACGTGCGCATCGGTCTCGACAAGATGTGCCGCTATTTCGAGCAGCACGAGCCGAGCCACCCGGCGCCGTTGCTGCTGAGGCGCGCGCAGCGGCTGCTCGCGCTCGACTTCTACGAAATCATCCGCGATCTCGCGCCGGAGAGCCTGCCGAAGCTGGACCTGCTGAGCGGCGAGCGGAGCGAGTGACACGAACGAATGGCGCCGCCATGCGGGCGACGCCGACGGACTGCGCAACCTGATCGATGTGAAGGAGTGGACGATGACGGACAGAACCAAGGCGGCAGGCAGCGGACAGAAGTTCATCGCGCGCAATCGGGCGCCGCGCGTGCAGATCGAGTATGACGTCGAGACCTACGGCGCCGAACGCAAGGTGCAGTTGCCGTTCGTGATGGGCGTGATTTCGGACCTGGCGGGCAAGCGCGCCGAGCCGTTGCCGGATCTACCGGAGCGCAAGTTCCTCGAGATCGACGTCGATAACTTCGACGAGCGGATGAAGTCGGTCGCGCCGCGCGTCGCGTTCCAGGTGCCGAACACGCTGACCGGCGAGGGGATGCTCAACGTCGACATGACGTTCGAGCAGATCGACGATTTCTCGCCGGCCGCGATCGCGCGCAACGTCGACGCGCTGCGCCGGCTGCTGGAGGCGCGCACCGAGCTGTCGAACCTGCTGTCGTACATGGACGGCAAGCACGGCGCCGAGCAGCTGATCGAGCGCGCGATCAACGATCCCGACTTGCTGAAGACGCTTGTGCGCAACCCGCACGAGCCCGCACAGGGCAGCGACGCGACCCAACCGGAGGCCCGCGATGAATGATCCCGTCCAATCCCGCGCGGACACACGCGAGCCCGCGCAACCGGCCGTCGCGCACGACGAATTCGCCGCGCTGCTGCAGAAGGAGTTCAAGCCGAAGACGGCCGAGGCGCGCGAGTCGGTCGAGCGCGCGGTGCGCACACTCGCGCAGCAGGCGCTCGAACATACGGTCGGCATGACGACCGATGCGTACGGCAGCGTGAAGCAGATCATCGCGGAGATCGACCGCAAGCTGTCCGAGCAGATCAACCAGATCCTGCATCACAACGAATTCCAGACGCTAGAAGGCGCGTGGCGCGGGCTGCATTACCTCGTCACGCACACCGAGACCGACGAGCTGCTGAAGATCAAGGCGCTGCCGGCGTCGCGCAACGAGGTCGCGCGGATGCTGAAGCGCTACAAGGGCGTCGCGTGGGACCAGAGCCCGCTGTTCCGCAAGATCTACGAAGAGGAATACGGGCAGTTCGGCGGCGAGCCGTTCGGCTGCCTGGTCGGCGACTTCCATTTCAACCACAGCCCGCCCGACGTCGAGATGCTCGGCGAGCTGTCGAAGATCGCGGCGGCCGCGCACGCGCCGTTCATCGCCGGCGCATCGCCGGAGCTGATGCAGATGGATTCGTGGCAGGAGCTGTCGAACCCGCGCGACCTGACGAAGATCTTCCAGAACACCGAATACGCGGCGTGGCGCAGCCTGCGGCAGTCGGAGGATTCGCGCTACATCGGCCTCGCGATGCCGCGTTTTCTCGCGCGGCTGCCGTACGGCGCGCGCACCAACCCGGTCGACGAATTCGACTTCGAGGAAGACACCGACTCCGCGAACCACGACCGCTACACGTGGGCGAACTCGGCATACGCGATGGCCGCGAACATCAACCGCTCGTTCAAGCAGTTCGGCTGGTGTTCGTCGATCCGCGGTGTCGAATCGGGCGGGGCGGTCGAAGGGCTGCCGAGTCACACGTTCCCGACCGACGACGGCGGCGTCGACCAGAAATGCCCGACCGAGATCGCGATCAGCGACCGCCGCGAGGCCGAACTTGCCAAGAACGGTTTCATGCCGTTCGTGCACCGGAAGAATTCGGATTTCGCGGCATTCATCGGCGCGCAGTCGCTGTACCAGCCGGCCGAGTACCACGATCCCGACGCGACCGCGAACGCACGGCTGTCCGGCCGCCTGCCGTACCTGTTCGCGTGCTGCCGCTTCGCGCACTACCTGAAGTGCATCGTGCGCGACAAGATCGGCTCGTTCCGCGAACGCGACGACATGGAGCGCTGGCTGAACGACTGGATCATGAACTACGTCGACGGCGACCCCATCAACTCGTCGCAGGAAACCAAGGCGCGCAAGCCGCTCGCGGCCGCGCAGGTGGTGGTCGACGAAGTCGAGGACAACCCCGGCTACTACACGTCGAAATTCTTCCTGCGGCCGCACTACCAGCTCGAGGGGCTCACCGTGTCGCTGCGGCTCATCTCGCGGCTGCCGACCGCGAAGGCGGCCAACGAGTGAGCGGCAAAGCAAGCAACGATCGGCATTCAACGCGGCATTCATCCTGACATCGCACTGAAACGGAGACGGCAATGGGCGTGGCAATGTTTATGAAGGTGGACGGCGTGACCGGCGAATCGGCGGACGCACAGCACAAGGGCTGGACCGACATCCAGTCGTTCACGTGGGGCGCGAGCCAGCCGGGCGCGATGGCGAGCGGCAGCGGCGGCAACGCGGGCAAGGCGAGCTTCAACGATCTCGTCGTCGCCGCGTACATGGACAAGGGCGCGCCCGCGATCATCAAGAACTGCGCGAACGGCAAGCACCTTTCGACGGTCGAGATCTCCGCGTGCAAGACGGGCGGCTCGCAGGTCGAGTTCATGCGCGTGACGCTGCAGGAGGTGCTCGTCACGTCCGCGCAGGTCGCGGGCATCGATCCGGGCGACGTCGCCGACCGGCTGATGATGCACTACGGCTTCCAGGCCGCGAAGGTGAAGAAGCAGTACTGGCAGCAGAACGACAACGGCGGCAAGGGCGCGGAGGTGACCGTCGGCTGGAACATCAAGGAAAACACCGAGATGTGACGGCGCGGAGATGACCATGGACGACCCGCGAACCCGCGACGGCCGGGAGGGCAGCCTGCGCGACCGGCTCCAGCCCGCGCTGCTCGACCGCCTCACCGACGACACGCCGCAGCGCGCCGCCGAAGCGCCCGGCGCGCAGTGGATCGGCACCGAACGCCTGCGCGCGGCCGTGCTGCGCGATCTCGCGTGGCTGCTCAACACGCGCAACGCCGAGGACGGCTTCGTCGACTGGTCGGCGTTCGCGCACGCGCAGGCGTCGGTGCTCAACTACGGGATGCGGCCGCTCGTCGGCAAGCCGATGTCGGGCGTCGAGCGGATGTCGGTCGAGGCGTCGATCCGCGACGCGATCATCCGCTTCGAGCCGCGCATCGCGCCCGACAGCGTCGACGTCCGCAGCGTGATCGATGCGGCTGGCGGCCGGGCCGGCGAACGGCGCCACAACGTGCTGCTGTTCGAGATTCGCGGCACGCTGTGGTCGATCCCGCATCCGCTCGAATTCGTGCTGCGCTCCGACCTCGATCTCGAGACGGGCGCGATGTCGCTGCAATCCGTGGCGGGGGCCTGACGCGATGGATACGCGCCTGCTCGACTACTACAACCGCGAGCTCGCGTACCTGCGCGAGCTCGGCGGCGAATTCGCGCAGCAGTTCCCGAAAGTCGCGGCGCGGCTGCGGCTCAACGAATCGGGGCCGCCCGACCCGTATGTCGAGCGGCTGCTCGAAGGCTTCAGCTTCCTCACCGCGCGCGTGCAGCTCAAGATGGACGCCGAGTTTCCGCGCTTCACGCAGGCGCTCCTCGATGCCGTGTATCCCGGCTATATCGCGCCGCTGCCGTCGATGGCGATCGTGCGGTTCGCGCCGCTGCTGAACGAAGGCAGCCTCGCGCAAGGCTGGCGGCTGCCGGCCGGCACCGCGCTGCGTGCGCGGCCGGCCGCGTCCGAGCAGACCGCGTGCGAATTCCGCACCGCGCACGACCTGACGCTGTGGCCGCTCGAACTGACCGATGCGACCGTCACCGGCGCGCCGTCGTGGCTGCCGCGCGGCGCGGTCGCTGCGCGGCAGGACGTGCGCGGCGCGCTGCGCATCCGGCTGAAGGCGCGCGGCGGTGCCAGACTCTCCCAGTTGCCGCTCGACCGGCTGACGTTCCATCTCGCGGGCCCCGAGCGCGACGCGCTGCACCTGCTCGAACTGGTCGCCGCGCATGCGCTCGGCGTCGTGTGCCACGATCCGGCACAGCCGCCGCGCTGGCTGCATACGCTCGACGCCGACGAGATCGTCCACGAGGGCTTCGATCCCGCACAGGCGATCCTGCCCGACGACGGCCGCAGCTTCCACGGCTACCGATTGCTGCGCGAGTATTTCGCGTTTCCGGCGCGCTTCCTGTTCTTCAGCATCGGCGGGCTGCGCGCCGCGCTTGCGCGCGCAACCGGCGACGAGTTCGAATTGACCGTGCTGTTCGACCGCCACGATGCGGCGCTCGAAGCAGCCGTCAGCGCGAAACACCTCGCGCTGAACTGCACGCCGGCCGTGAACCTGTTCGCGCGCCGCGCCGATCGCATTCCGCTGCAGCCGGGCGCGCGCGAACACCATGTCGTCGTCGATCGCAGCCGGCCGCTCGACTACGAGGTCTATGCGGTGCAGCGGCTCGCGAGCGAGCAGCGCGACGACGGCCAGTCGCGCGAATTCCGGCCGTTTCATGCGTCGTTCGCGAGTGACGACGGCAACCACGGCGCGTACTACACGGTGCGGCGCGAACCGCGGCTCGTCTCCGCGCAGGCGCGCGCGAACGGTACGCGCACCGGCTACGTCGGCAGCGAGGCCTACGTGTCGCTCGTCGACAGCCAGTGCGCGCCGTACGACGAGACGATGCGCTACCTGGCGGCCGACACGCTGTGCACGAACCGCGATCTCGTGCTGCTGCAGCCGCCCGGCGATGCGAACACGTTCACGCTGCGCGTGTCGGCCCCGGTCGAAAGCATCGTCGCGATCCGCGGCCCGTCGCGCCCGCGGCCGCCGATCGCCGATGCGCAAACCGCGTGGCGGCTGATCCGCCATCTCGGGCTGGCGCGCCACACGCTGACCGATCTCGACGACGACGAGGGCGCGCATGCGCTGCGCGAACTGCTCGGCCTGCATGCCGACCCGGCCGATGCCGCGATGCGCCGGCAGATCGACGGCGTGCTGCGCGTGGCGTTCTCGCCGGTGTTCCGCCGGCTGCCGGCGTCCGGCCCGCTGATGTTCGGGCGCGGCGTGCAGGTCGACGTGACCGTCGACGATCATGCATTCTCCGGCGACAGCCCGTTCCTGCTCGGCGCGGTGCTCGAACAGTTCTTCGCGCGCCACGTGTCGATCAACGCGTTCGCCGAATGCGTGCTGACCAGCGCGCAGCGCGGCACGCTCGCACACTGGCCGGCGCGCATCGGCAGGCGGCCCGCGATATGAAGCGCGACATGTCATCGGGTGCCGGGCCCGCCGCCGAAGCCGCACGCCGCGACGCGTGGTGGGCACGCCTTCGTGCCGCGCCGCACGGTTACGACCTGTTCCAGGCGCTGCGCTGGCTCGATGCGCTGTCGCCCGGCCGCGCGCCGCTCGGCCATGCCACGCGGCCGCGCGACGAGCCGGTGCGGCTCGGGCAGCAGCCGTCGCTCGCGTTCGCGGCGTCGATGCTGGCCGGCGTGAGCGACGAGGGCAGCGGCATGCCGCCGCGCATCGCGATCCACGGTTTCGGGTTGTTCGGCCCGAACGGGCCGCTGCCGACGCACCTGACCGAATACGCGCACGAACGCGCGGCGCAGCACGACGACCCGACTTTTGCCGCGTTCGCCGACCTGTTTCATCACCGGCTGATCCTGCTGTTCTACCGCGCATGGGCCGACGCGCAGCCGACGGTGAGCCTCGATCGCCCGGAGCGTGCACGGTTCGACGGCTATGTCGCGAGCCTGATCGGGCGGGCGGCACATGGCGACAAGCCCGCCGCAAAAGCCGACGCCGACGCTGACGCGCTCGCACCGCATGCACGCTATTTCCACGCGGGTCATCTCGTGCGGCACACGCGCAACCCGGAAGGGCTCGTGCAGATCCTGCGCCGGCATTTCGGTGTCGAGGCCCGCATCGTCGAGCACGTGCCGCAGTGGGTGGCGATCGAACGCTCGCAGCGCTGCACGATCCGCGCGACGCGGCCGACGTTGCGGGTCGGCGCCGTCGCACTCGGTGTTGCCGTGCGCGATGCGCAGTCGCGCTTCCGGATCGTGCTCGGCCCGCTGTCGCTCGACGCGTACCGCCGATTCCTGCCGGGCGGCCCGGATGCCCGGCAACTCGCGCAATGGGTGCGCGAATACGTCGGTATCGAGTTCGACTGGGACGTGCAGCTCGAACTGGCGGCCGACGCGGTGCCGGCCATCGCGCTCGGCACGCCGCAGGGCATCGGCCGCACCGCGTGGCTCGGGCAGCGGCTCGAACCGGGCCCCGCGCGTGACCTCGTCGTCCGCTACGACGTGCGGCGCGGCGGTGCCCCCCTTCATCGCGAAACCGCCTAAACGGGAACCGTCATGTCCGATATCGGCCGCGCCAACCTGTTCGGAAAACTGAATCCGTTCCTCTACGAGACGCTCGAGCAGGCGACCGGCTTCTGCCGGCTGCGCGGCAATCCCTACGTCGAGCTCGCGCACTGGTTCAAGCAGATGCTGCAACGGCCCGACGGCGACCTGCAGCGTGTGCTGCGCCACTTCGGGGTCGATGATGCCCCGATCGACCGCGGGCTCGTGGCCGCGCTCGACAAGCTGCCGCGCGGTGCGGGTTCGGTGTCGGATCTATCCGTGCATATCGACGACGCGGTCGAGCGCGCATGGGTGTACTCGACGCTGAAGTACGACGCGACGCGTATTCGCGGCGCGGTGCTGCTGCTCGCGATCCTGAAGACGCCGCAATTGCGCAACGTGCTGCTCGCGATCACGCGCGAATTCGAGCGCGTCGTGCCGGACGTGCTCGCCGACGAACTCGAATCGATCGTCGAAGGCTCGCCGGAGGCGCCACCGGCCGGGCAGGCGGCACCGGGTAGCGACGCGACGATGCGCGGCGCGACCGCCGCCGCCGACGGCTCGGCACTCGCACGCTTTGCCGTCGACCTGACCGCCCGCGCGCGGGCCGGCGAGATCGATCCGGTGATCGGCCGCGATCCGGAGATTCGCCAGATCGTCGACATCCTGCTGCGACGCCGGCAGAACAACCCGCTGCTGGTCGGCGAGGCCGGCGTCGGCAAGACGGCCGTCGCGGAAGGTTTCGCGCTGCGGATCGCCGCCGGCGACGTGCCGCCGTCGCTGCGCGACGTCGCGCTGTACCTGCTCGACATCGGGCTGCTGCAGGCCGGTGCGAGCGTGAAGGGCGAATTCGAGAGCCGGTTGCGCGGCGTGATCGACGAAGCGATGTCGTCCGAGCGCCCGGCGATCCTGTTCATCGATGAAGTCCACACGCTCGTCGGCGCGGGCGGGGCCGCCGGCACCGGCGACGCCGCGAACCTGCTGAAGCCCGCGCTCGCCCGCGGCCTGCTGCGCACGATCGGCGCGACCACGTGGTCGGAGTACAAGCAGTACATCGAAAAAGACCCGGCGCTCACGCGGCGTTTCCAGCTCGTACACGTGCACGAACCGGAAGAAGCAGCCGCGCTGACGATGCTGCGCGGCCTGGCCGGGAAGCTCGAGGCGCATCACCGCGTGCTGGTGCTCGACGATGCGCTGCAGGCCGCCGTCACGCTGTCGCACCGTTACATTCCCGCCCGCCAGTTGCCGGACAAGGCGATCAGCCTGCTCGATACGGCCTGCGCGCGCGTCGCCGTCAGCCAGCACGCGGTGCCCGCGCCGATCGAAGATGCGCGCCGCCGGATCGACAGCCTCCGCGTCGAGCAGGAGCGGATCGGACGCGAATGCGCGCTCGGTACCGGCGATACGGCGCGGCGAGATGCGATCGAACACGACATTGCCGCCGCCCGGATCGAACTCGACCGTCTCGACACCCGCTGGCAAACCGAACGCGACGCATTGACGGCCATCGTCGATGCCCGCACGTTGCTGCTCGACGACGATCCGTCACACGTACTCGATGCGGATGCACGCGCTGCAGCGCAAACCCGTCTCTCGGTCGCTCAGCAGTCGTTGGCCGACCTGCAGGGCGATGCGCCGCTCGTGCTGCCTGCCGTCGACACGCACGCGGTGGCCGCCGTCGTGGCCGACTGGACCGGCATTCCGCTCGGCCGGATGGTGCGCGACGAAACGCAGGCCGTGCTGAAGCTCGCCGATACGCTCGGCGAACGCGTCGTCGGCCAGAAGCACGCGGTCGAACTGATTGCCGAGCGTATCCAGACCGCGCGCGCCAAGCTGGACGATCCGAAGAAGCCGCATGGCGTGTTCCTCCTGTGCGGCCCGTCCGGCGTCGGCAAGACCGAGACCGCGCTCGCACTGGCCGACACGCTGTACGGCGGCGAACACAACGCGATCACGATCAACATGAGCGAGTTCCAGGAGGCGCATACCGTGTCGACGCTGAAGGGGGCGCCGCCCGGTTATGTCGGCTACGGGCAGGGCGGGGTGCTCACCGAAGCCGTGCGCCGCCGCCCGTACAGCGTCGTGCTGCTCGACGAGATCGAGAAGGCACACCGCGACGTGCACGAGATTTTCTTCCAGGTATTCGACAAGGGCTGGATGGAGGACGGCGAAGGGCGCGACATCGATTTCCGGCATACGGTGATCCTGCTGACGTCGAACGTCGGCGCCGATCGCGTGATGCAGCTGTGCCGCGATCCCGAGCGCCTGCCCGACACGCAGACGCTCGCCGATGCCTTGCGCGCGCCGCTGCTCGACGTGTTTCCCGCCGCGCTGCTCGGCCGGTTGACCGTCGTGCCGTACTACCCGCTCACCGACGTGACGCTCGCGCGGATCGTCGCATTGCAGTTGCGCCGGATCGAGCAACGGATCGACGCGCACCACGGCATCCGGCTGCGCTGCACCGACGCGGCGACCGCGCTGGTCGTCGAGCGCTGCCGCACGATCGAATCCGGCGGCCGGATGGTCGACGCGATCCTCACGCACACCGTGATGCCGCGCATCGGCCGCGCGATCCTGCAGGCCACGCTCGAAGGTCGCACGCTGGCGTCGATCGAGCTGAGCGCCGCGGACGGCGAATTCGCGTACCGGTTCGACGAGGAGGAAACGACTTGAATCGCGTATTCACACTCGACAGCCCGCACGGCGACGACCTCAAATTCCATACGCTCGACGGCAGCGACGAACTCGGCCGCCTGTTCGAGTTCCGGATCGAGGCGCTCGCCGACAGCCACAGCCTGTCGCTGAAGGACATGCTCGGCAAGCCCGTGACGGTCCGGATCGAACAGCAGGACCTGTCGACCCGCTACCTGAACGGCATCGTTGCGCGCGCATCGCTTTCCGGCCGGCGCGCCGAGCGGTACTACGGCTATGAGCTGATCGTGCGCCCGTGGCTGTGGCTCGCGACACGCCGCTCCGATTGCCGGATCTTCCAGAACAAGACCGTGCCCGAGATCGTGCAGGAGGTGCTGTCGACGTACGGCTTTCCGATCGAGAACCACCTCGCCGAGTCGTATGTGCCGCGCGACTATTGCGTGCAGTACAACGAGACCGATGCCGCGTTCGTGTCGCGGCTGATGGAGTTCGAAGGGATCTACTTCTGGTTCCGGCATGCGGAGGATACGCATACGCTGATGCTCGGCGACGCGATGTCGTCGCACACCGTGCTGCCCGGCTACGAGACGATTCCGTACATCGCGCGCGACCGCACCGCGATCGCCGACGAGGAGCACATCGACGGCTGGCTGCCCGTTCAGGAGGTGAGTGTCGGCCGGCACCAGACCACCGACTACGACTATACGAAGCCGCGCGCCGATCTTTCGTCGCAGAAGGTCGATCCGCGTGGGCACGATCACGACAGTTTTGCGTCGTTCGAATGGCCGGGCGGTTATCGCGACGATGCACCCGGTGCGCATTACAGCCGTGTGCGGCTCGAGGAACAACAGGCGGAACACGAGCGGGCGAACGCCGATACCGATGTGCGGGGTGTCGCGCCCGGTTATCTGTTCACGCTCGAACATTGCCCGCGTGCGGACCAGAACCGCGAGTACCTGATCGTGCGATGCCAGTACCGCTTCCAGGAGAACGCGTATGCGAGCGACCAGGGCGCGGAGGCTGTCGTGCATCAGACGATGATGCTCGTGCAGCCGTCGAGCCTGCCTTACCGGTCGCCGCGCGAGACGCCGCGGCCGCGCACCAACGGGCCGCAGACGGCGACCGTGGTCGGGCCGCCGGGGGAGGAAATCTGGACCGACCAGTACGGGCGCGTGAAGCTGCAGTTCCGCTGGGATCGGTATGGGCAAAGCAATCAGGACTCGTCGTGCTGGGTGCGGGTGTCGAGTCCCTGGGCTGGGGGCGGGTTCGGAGGCGTGCAGATTCCTCGGGTGGGCGATGAGGTCGTCGTCGATTTTCTTAACGGCGACCCGGATGAGCCGATCGTGACCGGGCGCGTTTACAACGGCGAGAAGATGCCGCCCTGGGGGCTGCCGGGGAGTGCGACGCAGAGCGGGCTGTTGTCGCGGTCGTCGCCGGGCGGGACGACGGACCACGCCAATGCGTTCCGGTTCGAGGACAAGAAGGGCGCCGAGCAACTCTGGATGCACGCGGAACGGAATTTCGATGCGGAGACGGAGGCCGATCACACGCTGTCGGTGGGTAACAACCATACGCATACGGTCGGGAACGACGAGACGATGCAGGTGAAGAACAACCGGCAACGGAGTGTGGGGCAGAACGAGACGGTGAATATCGGGCAGAACCGGGTGGCGCAGATTGGCGTGGATGAGACGCATGGGGTGGGAGGGAACCGGACGCGAACGGTCGGGAAGAAGGAGACCGTGACGATCGCATCGGATCGCGAGGCGACGATCGGCGGCAGCCACACGGAAACGGTCACGCATGCCAAGACCGAAACGATCGGGGAAGCCAAGACCCTGAACGTCGGACAGATGTATCAGACGACGTCGCAGGACATGAAGACGCTGGTCGCATCGGCACATACCGAAGAGATCGGCACGCGAACGTCGACGATCGCGAACGCGCATACGCACACGGTCGGCGGCGAACACACCGTCAACGTCGGCGCGAACCATACGACGAACGTGCAGCACCAGGTGACCGTCAACGCCGGCGACCAGCTTTCGCTCGTCTGCGGGAAGTCCAGCATCGTGATGAAGAGCGACGGCACGATCGCGATCCAGGGCGTCAACGTCGCATCGACCGGCACGAACACCCACAGCGTGAACGGCAAGACGGTGACGTCGTCGGCGACGGCGGAGCACACGGTCGAAGGCGCCGTCCTGAAACTGAATCCGTGACGGAGGTCCGCACGAATGCAGAACTGGCAGCCGACCAATCCGGTGGAGCGCAGGTTCATGGATGCGCATGCGGACTGGATGAGTTTCGCGAAGGAGCAGGAAGCGCGATTGATGATCTGGCAGACCGACGAGACGGATGCGGAACTCGTGCGGCTGTATTTCCAGGTCCAGGATGAGACGTCGTGTGCGGTCAGGACGATGCGGGCGTCGTTCGTCAACGAATCGGGTTATGCGAAGGCGCTGACGGACGAGCTCATCGCGTTCTACGACAGCCGGCGGGAGGCATCCAATGCGCAGGGTGTGCGTGCGGACTGGCACGCGCCGTATGACGATGGCAAGAATCCGGTGCTGTATCTGTTCGCAGTTACCGACAGCCTGATGCAGCACCATCCGGATATTTTCCCGGCGATGGTGTTCGTGCTGAAACCGGTGAAAGTGCGGGATGACACGGCATGGGTGCGATGGATCGACGATTTGCTGTCGATCATTGCGGTCGCGCCGCAGCTGGCCGAACGCGTGCGCTTTGTCGTGCCGCGTATCGAGATCGCGCCGTTTGCTGCGTTGATGCAAAGGCATCGGGCTGCGGTGCGCGTCGTGCACGGCAAGTATTCGATGGCGAGCGTGCCGCGCGAACTGCTGGCGGAATCGGGCGAGCGCGGGCCGAGCGGTGAGTTCCGACGGCATTTCGTGATGCTGACCGAGATGATCGAAGGCGGTAGTCCTTCCCGTCTGGAGGAACTGCGTGCGGCGGCGCTGAAGGTGGCTGAGCGCGAGCAGTGGTTCGATCAATGTGTCGTCGTGCATCTGATCGCAGGAGCCGCCTATCTGAAGTGGCGGGATCGGGAGCGGGCGATCGGCGCTTACCAGAGCGCCGCCAGCAGCGGCATGCGCGCGGTTGAAGCCGGGCATCCGGCAGGGCACAAGCTCGTGGCGAACGGGTTGTTCGGCGAGGCGAGCGTGCATCTGACGCACAAGGACTATGCGCACTCGGCTTATTGCTACGAGCGAGCGGCCGCGTCGACCACGGCGGCGAAGGACGGCCTGATGACGGTCGAGGCCTGGCGGATGAGTGCCGTGTGCTGGGAACGGGCAGGGGAGCGCGAGCATGCGCTGGAGGCCGGGTTCAATGCGCTCGATGCAGGGTTGATGATCGACGAGCCGATGCGGGCGAACAGCAATCTGCCGATGGTTGTCGAGTGGATGGTGTCGCAGCTGGGTGTACAGGACCGGCGGCGCAACGCGTTGATCGAGAAGGTCGCGGCGTTGCGTAGTGAGCGCTGAGCGAGGGCGAAACCGTGGCACTCCTGGCCGTCAAACATCTCGATCCCGTTGTTGGCGTGGACGTTCATTCGGTGCTGGTCACGCCGGGTACGCCGCCGGTATTCCTGCCGCACCCTCATGTCGGGTTCATGCTCGATATGCGCGAATACATCCAGGCGGCGAAGGCCGTGGTCGGTTGCATCGCGACGATGATCGCGCAGGAAAAGGTGAACGAATACATCGAACACCACCCCGAAGATTTGAAGAAGCTGGAACACCTGGCCGATGAGGCAAACCAGCAGGTCAATGACTTAATGGGTGGCGGAAAGCTGCCGGACTTCAAGGACGACCCCACTGTCGCGGAGGGGATGAGGCTCGCGAAAGAGGCCAACAAGATCAAGAGCCGCATCAGCGACGATCTTGGCTCGAACGTCGGGTCAGGTGGCGGCAGCGGCAGGCCGATTTTCGTGAACGGGATGATGCGGGCCACGGCCGGGACGCATGCGTATCACGTTCCGGGATTGCATTTTCCGCTTGGCGAATCGTTTGCTCCGCCGCCAGCCGAGTTCGAACCGTCGAACGACGGAGAATCGTTCATGGGCAGCAAGACGGTGCTCGCCAACAACGATCCGATGTCATACATGGCGCTGGAGGCGTTGAGTTGCTGGTCGATCGGGATGGAGCCGCCTCCGCATAACAGCGCACATACGGATCGAACCTATCCGTCGATGCCGAGCTCGGTGATGTTGCCGATTCCGGCCGGGCGGCCGGTATTGGTGGGCGGGCCTCCGATCATGAACATGGCTGCGGCGGCGAAGGGCTTGTTCAAGGCGTTTCAGGGATCGAAGTGGGCGAAGGCGCTGGCGGACAAGCTGCATTTGAAGCCGGGGTTCTTGCGGTGCAATGTGCTGAAGGCGGAGCCGGTCGATGCGACGACGGGCGAAGTCGTCGTTCAGCAAAGCGATTTCACGGTATCGGGGCGGCTGCCACTCGTGTGGGAACGCTATTACGCGAGTCATGATAGCTATGTCGGTGCGGTGGGCTTTGGTTGGCAAACTCCGGCCGATATCCGACTCGAATTGATGCGCAACGAGGACGGGATCGGCGCGGTCGCGTATTTTCCGGATCACTCGACCGCTTTCGACCTTGTGCCAGCGGACAACGGTTGGTCAGCACGCAAGTATGACTGGCAGCACGGGCACGCACTGTATGGTGACGATGGGCGGATGGTGCTGCGCACGCGTGAAGGAATCGAGTACGGATTCGTGCTGCCCCCCCGTTGGGGGGAGACCGCTTCAGCGCTCGATACCAATTCTCGGCTCACGCTGCCGATCGATCGTATCGCCGATCTCAATGGCAATGCGTGGGTATTCGAGCGTGCCCCGTGTGGCGGACTCGCACGTCTCGTCGAATGGAAACGCGACGTGCGGACCGAACGTCTGGTCGAATGCGGTATCGGCCGTGGGTCAAGCGCTGGGATGTTGACATCTCTGACGCTGATCGATGCAGGCGGAAGCGCCCACCCGCTCGTGAGCTACGAGCATGATCGCGAGCGTAACCTGGCGGCCGCGATTGACGCGATGGCGCATCGGCACCATTTCGAATATGCGGATGAGCATCGGATGGTGAGGCACACGAGCGCGCGGGGCGTATCGTTCTACTACAGCTACCAGCAGGGCGACGGCGGCGTGTGGCGTGTCAACCATGCATGGGGAGACAATGGCCTGTTCGATTACCTCTTCGTCTACGATCGCCCGCGGATGGAAACGCGTGTCACCAATTCGCTTGGGCATACAACGATCACGCAGATGAACGAGCACGGGATGCCAGTGGCGGAGATCGATCCGCTGGGCGGTGTGACCAGCTACCAGTATGACGCACAAGGGCGCACGTGTGCGCAGACCGATCCCGCGGGACGCACCACGACATGGGATTACGATCGATACGGTGATCTGGCCACCCAGACGCTGCTCGACGGCAGCGCGATCCGCACAGAATACAGCGACGACCACCGCCCCATCTGCGTGACGTTGCCTGGCGGCCGGCAATGGAAATACGCATGGGATGCGCAGGGCAATTTGCTCGCGCGGACCACGCCGTCGGGGGCGACATCGCGCTACACATATGACGCACACGGACAGCCGATCGAGTACACGGGGCCGCGCGGCACGCTTACATGCTTCGAGTTCGACCGTGTCGGCAATCTTGCCACAGTGACGAATGCACTGGGTCATCACACACGGTACCGGCACGACGCGCGGGGAAATGTAGTCGAGGCGATTGACGTCCTCGGGCGGCCGAGCCGCTACGAGTACGATCGCAACGGCAATTTGACCCGGGCTATCGAACCGGGCGGACGCGAAGTGCGTTGCGGCTATGACGCGGATGGGAACCTGATTCGCCATCGGGATGCAGCGGGCCATGTCATCGAGATGGACTATTCGCCGCTTGGACAGGTCAGTCGGCGCATTGCTCCGGATGGCAGCGTCGTCAAATACCACTACGACACGGAAGGGAAGCTGATCGGCGTCGTAAACGAACGCAGCGAGCTGTACGCGTTGGAGCGAAACGCATTGGGACGCGTCGTTGGAGAGACGGACTACTGGGGGCAGACGCGACGCTACCGGTATGGCGCGACAGGGGAATTGCTCGAGAGTACGGATCCACTGGGGCAAACGATCCGGTATCGCTATGATCGGCTTGGCCGCCTCACAGAAAGGCACATGCCTGACGATGGGAGCGAGCACGGCGAGAGGAGAGACAGCTTTGCATACGATCGGCACGGCGATCTAGTGCTTGCCGAGAACGCGTCGTCCCGCGTAGCGTTCCGCTACGATGCGGACGGTCGACTGATCGAGGAACAGCAGTGCGACGACTTCACGATTGCTAGCGCTTACGACGCTGCCGACAACCGGACGGAACGCAGGACTCGGCTCGTCGTAGACGGCGACGTTGTCGAACACACGGTGCGCTTTACGTACGACGCACTCGACGCCGTGACGTCGATTCAGATAGACGACGCTGCGCCGGTCATCCTCGAGCGCGATGCGCTCGGGCAGGTTCGCGTCGAGCGATTGAGCGCAGATCTGCATCGCGAGCTGTCGTACGAGCCGGGCAACCAGCCGGCCTCGCAGCGGACCCTGCTGGCTGGCGTCAGTGTACTTTTTGCGAGCGAATACGCGTATGACGCGAACGGCGAACTCGTCGAGAAGCGCGATTCCCGTAGCGGTACGGAGCGCTATCAGTACGACCCGGTAGGTCGGGTAACTGCGTACGTCGATCCGGCGGGGCGGCTGCGCCGGTTCTTCTACGACCCGGCCGGCGACTTGCTACGGACGCACACCCGCGAACACCGAGAAGCCGGCGCTGCTGATGTGACATGGGGCAATACCTGGGTGCGAGCAGGTGAATACGACGGCTGCTATTGCGCATACGATCGAGTGGGAAATCTAACTCGCCGGCAGGGGGGAGGACAGGACCTGTCACTGAAGTGGGATGCGCTTGGGCAACTCGAGGAGACGCTTTCGATGCGGCCGGCGGTGGCGGAGGTGGAAGGCAGTCAAGTCTGGATCCGCGCACACTATGAGTACGACCCCTTCCAGCGGCGTGTGCGCAAGGTTGTGCATAGCGGGCCGGCCCACAACGGGGAACGGGAGCCAGCGCTTTGGGTTAGCCGATTCTTCTGGGACGCCAATACGCTCGTTGGCGAGTACACGACAAGCGAGGAAGGCGACGCGATCCAAAATTTGACTGATCATGTGTCTGCGGTGCGACATATGCCTTCGGAGCGGGAGCAAGGCTGCGCGGACAGTGGGGCACCGCGCGGCGCAGGTCGTGTGTATGAGTGGGTCTATTACCCAGAAACGTTCCGACCGCTCGCTACAATGCACCACGATCTGGCGGTTCGTACGGTACCAGTGCCGACACCGAGACCGCCGACGGGATGTTCGGCGCTCGTGTATTTCTTCCAGACTGAACCAAACGGGGCGCCCGTGCGGATGCACGATGCGGATGGGGAGGTCGTGTGGGAGGCCCGCTATAACCAGACGGGCGGCATTGAACGTTCTAGTGCCCAACGGGTCGACCAGCCATTGAGGCTGCAAGGGCAATATTTCGATGACGAAACGGGCCTACATTACAATCGCCACCGTTATTACGATTCGCATACGGGAACCTTCATCTCGCCTGATCCATCGGGCCTGCGCGCAGGAGAGAACCCATACAGCATTGCCCCCAATACGCTGGGATGGATCGACCCGCTCGGCCTGGAGGATCGATATCCAAGTTGGATGCCGACGAAGTCGTTGTATCAACGTCAGCACATCATTCCGTGGTCGCTGAGGAATCATCCCGTATTCGTCAAATCCGGGGTTGACATCAATGCTCCTTCCAACATGATGTACATGCCCATATTCTCTTGGGTCACGAACAACCCACTGATTGGCCTTCACGAGGGTTGGACGACAAAGCACAAGGAATACAACGAAATGGTCGAGATATATCTGGACGACTTGGACGATCTGGCCGTGCAGGAAGGTTGGAGCAAGGGAACGATCCGCGAAGAAATTTGGGGCCTCCAACAAGAGCTGCGCAAAGGAAGCCGTGACGGCAGGTTCACTTGTAAAGAGCGATGAAAATCTACGCACTCAGAACGACCGTGCAGGATGAAGAGGCGATTGTAGACTTTGCCGATAGCGGAGCCGTATCGAGCTGTCTCATCTATGGTCGCGACAATCCCGCTGGACTCGCCGTTCCGTTGATGGCTGTGGCACAGCACGGCTATACCCGCACAAACATCGTAACAACGGACTATGTTTCGGCATCGGTCAGAATTCCGATTTTCTCGATACGATTCCGCGACCTGTTGGGCAAGCGACTGTCACAGGAGCTTGAGTTCATTCCCTGCCTCATAAAATGCGAAAACGATTCCTTCCCATTTTTTGCTGGCAGAACATTGAAGACTCTGCCGCTCGTAGATCCGGGCAAATCGCAGTACCGAAAGCTGGCGTCCGGCACGTCGATCTTGTTGAAAGCTGCTTACCGCGATCCCCCTGAGACTGGGTTTCTTATTTGCAGGGATGTCGAGTCTCGCGGCAGATTTGTAGTTTCAGACGAATTCAGGAAGTTGTGTGGCTTGTACTCGCTCAACATAGAATTCGGCGCGCCGGTTTGATGTTGAATTCATGCGCCTCAATGGAGCGGAGATTCGAAGTGGGCTCACGTATAATTTTACATAACGTGAAGAAGGGTCGCTAACTTTAGCTGGCGTTACACCTGCGGGACCAAAGCCCCACAAGCGTTAGCGGGTAGCGCCAGCCGTCGAAAACCCTGAAGGCCCTTGGAAAAAACTTCCAAAGCGTGAACCCAAATTGCCTTCGTGCGATCGTCGCGCGAGCTTTCGGCGTGCGCAGCCGCGATCACCTCGAACGGATCGACGTTCAGAATTTCCGCCACGCGGATAGCAGTTTTCTCATCAAACACTGATTGCTGGTTGCGGTACTTGCTGACCGCGCCACGCGTCACGCCCAGCACCTTGGCTGCGGCGTAGTCGGAGGGAAGGTCGAGGCGGGCTTTCACCGCATCGAGCCAATCGACTGTCGTTTTCATTGACAAACCCCTTTTGAATCAACTCAACCCGGCGTCAAAGGTACTGCGACGCTTCATCAGATGCAACTGTCTCCGTTGCTGAGACGTATCATCTATTGACACGTTTCATCTGATGAGACTATTCTCCAACCCGTCGCCCCGGCACCGGTTCTCAACCCCGCCGGTCTTGAGCTGATCCCTCATGCGCCGGGGCGATGTTTCAAGCTGTATCCGTTCAAGGGGTTGAACAAGGGGAAGTCAAATGCACGTTTCGCTGCAACAAACGCTTACACCTTCGGCGCTCGCGCGCCAATCCGTCGCACCGTATTTCCGTGCGCTCATGGACGCAATGATTGGAATTGTCCGGAAATGGACTTTTGTTCCGGGCATGCAACAAGCAGGGTGGGCAGCATGAAAAACATCGGCAACGAACTGCGCGACGAACTGCGGGCCGCGCACGCGATCATCCGCACGGTGCTCACCGTGTTGACGTTCGACCAGAAAATCCAGTGGTCGAACGCGAATGAGCGCGACAACGTGATTGGCGAGGGGATGACTCGCGCCGATGAGCGGAAGGACGCGATTGAACGTGGTTGCGTCGACGCGCTGTATCGCGAATTGAAGTGCGCGGATCGGATCATCGTGAACGCTCGCGCGCTGCTGACGCATCACCAGTGCGAACTGTGGGCCGATGCAATCCGCCTTGCCGGTGTCGTGTCGAGGAACGCAACGCGTGACGACGTGCGCGAAAAAGCGCTGCGACGTGCGGCGCAGGAACTGTCGGGTTCATGGTTCGGCTTCGATCCGGCTGGCCCGGCCGAAAGTGTCACGGTCGTGATGCTTCCGACGGACGCCATGTCTGCGGAACACGCGGCGTTCTTGCGCGGGCTTGAGCGATTGGGCGCGCTGGTGTTCTCCATGCCGCGCCCGGCAGATCAGCGCGCCGGGGCAGGGGCGATGTGTGCAGCCTGAAACGAACGCCGGGGGCCGCGTAACCGCGATCATCCTCGGCGGTAGAAATTCCATTCGATAGTACGAACATACATAGCGGGGTGACTCAATGGCTCTTGTCTATAGCATTCCTAATCAGCGTGACGCGGAAACACTCGCGATTCGTCGGGTGATCCGCGCGAGCAACGCGGAACACATCGCACGTCGCCGTGCGAGCGATGAAGCCGAGCGACAGGCGGCGACACTTCGCCACGTTGAACGGGCATTCACCATCGTGAGGTCTGCATGACGCTCGCGGACTTTCAAGCCGCTGCACCGCGCCAGATCGAGCCCGGCATTGTCGAAACCGGCCCTTTCTATGAGCGCGGTTCGCGCGGCGGGTACTTCACGGCGAACGGCTCGGCAGTCCACTGGTACGAAGAAGGCGGCATTGCCCCCGAATGCTGCATGTCGCGCGACGTGGCGTTACTCGTGGCGCGTGATTGCCTTCGTCCAATACTCGCGGAGGCAGCGTGACACGGGCGAAAACGAGAACAGAAATCACGGCGCCGCTTCTCAGCTTCATGGGGAGCAAGTTTCGCGTCGCGTCGTGGGTGCTGTCGCACTTGCCTGAGCACGATATTTACGTCGAACCATTCGGGGGCTCAGCTGCTGTTCTTCTCCAGAAGCCGCGAAGCCGCGTCGAGATTTACAACGATCTGGACGGCGAAATCGTCAACCTTTTCCGCGTAGTGCGCGACGACGCGTCGCGTGCGCGCCTGATCGACGCTCTCGAACTGACGCCGTACGCGCGCACGGAGTACGACGCCGCATGGTTCGCTACCGACGAGCCGATCGAGCGCGCACGACGCCTATGTGTGCGCGCACAAATGGGCTTCGGCTCGATGGGGGCGACACGGCCGCTGAATGACCCGATCGGATTCGCGGGTGATGTGTGGTCGGATGGGCCGGGGCAGTGGAAGCGGTATCCGGGCAGGCTTGGCCCGATCAGTGCGCGCCTGCGTGGAACCATGATCGAGAACATGCCCGCCGTTGAACTGATAGCGCGATACGACGCGCCGGGCGTGCTGTTCTACGTCGACCCGCCGTACCTGCCGGAAGTGCGCAACAGCGTCTCGCGTGGCATCGGCCGCGACTACCGTTGCGAAATGTCCACGTTTGAGCATGTCGATTTGCTGGCGATGCTCGCGAACCTTCGCGGCATGGCCGTGGTGAGTGGTTACGCGTCGGACATGTACGAGCGCGCGCTTGCCGGGTGGGCTCGATTCACCCGCAAGACACGAGCGAACAGCCAGGCGGGAACCGTGGCGCGCGAAGAAGTGATCTGGATATCACCGTCTGCGTGTGCGGCGGCAGGGATCGAGCCGCGCGCGGTCGAGCGGTTCGACGTGATCGATGAATTGCCCCTGTTCGCGGTGGCGGGCGTTCGGGCCTGACATGGATCAGTCGAGCGCCGACAGCACGATGACGACGCGCGAACTGCTGATCGAGGATCTAGCGGATTTCGGCATCGGGGCGGGCGTGCTCGCTACTCCCCCCGAACTGACGAGCCCGGCGCGCACTGCGGAATCCGATTTGGCCGAAGCAGCCGCAATGCACGTTCTCCGACCGCTCCTGCGCAGCCTGTCAAAACGACGTTTTCAATTCCTGTAATCAAGAGGACACCCCCATGAAGCAAACGCCCGAGAAAAAGCCGCTCCCGCTGTGGGCGATTTGGCTGCTCACTATCGTGTTCGCGCTCGCATGGTGCGGCACACATCCCGAAGAAGGCACCGAGGCCGCATGGCCCGTGAAATCGACGCAACCCGCCTAACGTTCCCTCTCTCGATTCTCGGCTGTCTCTATGTGGATTTACGCGCGCGACGCTGAAAGCAGCGTTCCGAAACTACCCGAAGCGAACAAGGCGAAGAAACGCCTTCCCGTGAAGTGGATGCGCCGTGCGCTCGAACAGGCGCGTGAAGCCGGGCGCGACAGCGCGCGCACGTACCGCCAGCGAACCGGGTTCAACGCGGCGCATATGTTCGATCTGGCAGCAGCGGCGAACACGCTGCGCGACTTTCTGGACGTCCACGCACCCGACGGCATGCCGGTATCGCCTGATGCGACCGATCACGAAATCTGCATGAAGGCTCGCCGCATTGCGTCCGATGTGACGATGCGCGCGTATGGCCTCGAACTAGCCGATGCGCTCGTCGTCGCGCGCGCTACGTGCGGCGCATACGGTATTGACATGCCTAATTTCGAGCATCCGGCCGATCAGGTCGCGCGCGTGAAGTGCGAACTGTGGTGGCGGCGTCAGTTGCGCAAGATGCACATTCGGGGGCTGGAACACTCGAACATTCGGCTGCACTTCGTCCACCTGAAAGCGGAGCCCTATGCGAGTGATGAAGCCGTGCGGCGTCGCATTGCGCAGAATCGGCGCAACGCACGCACGCTCGAAGCGGTCACGATGGAGAACGAGGACGGACAGCGCTTCACGCTCGCCGAACTGGCGTCGAAGGGCATTTCGAACAAGGCATTGAAGCGCGGCGAACTGTTCACGCGCCTGCGCGGACTGGAAGAACTGGCGGACGGCGCGTCGTATCGCGGCGTCATGTTCACGCTGACGTGTCCAAGCCGATTCCATGCAGTCCGACAGGTTGGTAGCTGGTTCAAGCCGAACCCGAACTATGCGGGCATCACGCCGCGCGACGGACAAGCGTATCTGCGCAAGGTGTGGCAACGCATCCGCGCGGAACTGAGCCGCGAGGGTGTGACGTACTTCGGTATGCGCGTTGCCGAGCCGCACCACGACGGCTCGCCGCATTGGCATGGTCTGGTGTTTTCGAACGATATCAAGCGTTTTTGCGAAATCATGCGCAAGCACGGGCTGCGCGACTCCGGTAACGAACCCGGCGCGCGCGAGCACCGTGTGCGCTTCGAACTGATCGACAAGGCGAAGGGTTCGGCCGTCGGGTACATCGCCAAATACATCTCGAAGAACATCGACGGACATGCGGTCGGCGACCACAAGACGAATGAGGGCTACGTGGTGCAGTCGGATTTTTGGGACGACGACGAAATCACGCCGTCTGCTCGCGTCGAAACGTGGGCCGCGCTGTGGGGCATCCGACAGTTCCAGCAATTTGGCGGTGCGCCGGTCGGTGTGTGGCGCGAGCTGCGCCGCGTCAAAGAGGATGACCTACCTGCCATCGAAGAATCAGCGTGCATCGTCGCCGCTTGGACGGCCGCGCAGAAGCGCGACGACAAACCCGCCGATTGGGCTGCGTACTCGCGTGCAATGGGCGGCGTCGCGGGCGAGGCCCGCATGGTCTACATCCGACACACGATCGAGCACCGCGAGGGGCGGTATGGCATCGCCCCCGTGCGCGTGCCGCACGGCGTCGAGGCAATCGGCATTGCGAGCATCGTTGACGGGCTTTGCTCGTACACCCGCGAAACGGAAATCTTCGTTCCGTCGACGCGTCACGTGTGGCGAGTGGTTCGGCGCGGCGGCGAAGCCGCCCGCCCTTGGACTGGTGTCAATAACTGTACGCAGCAGCCCGAGCACGTCGAGGCGATCGAAACGCCGGTCGACGCATGGCTTGAATACGCGGAGTCGTTCCGCATCGATTCGCCCGTCGATCCGCGTGGCACGCGCCACAACGCCGCTCACGCGCACGACATATCTGACTGGCTGGCCGACTACGAGCAGGCCGCCACGCTGAACACGCAACCTAACCAATCGGGAGCCGTATGAACGCCAGCTATCGCGATCCGCACGACATGACGATCGAGTGTCCCGCGTGCGATGGGCATATCGAGGCGCGTCACTCCGAACCGATGAGCGACACCATGCGCCGCCTGTATTTCTACTGCCCCGGTTGCGGATTTCGTGCGCCTGCGTCGCTCGAAATTCTGTACTCGCTTTCGCCGTCGGCGTCGCCGCGCGATGGGCTCGATCTGCCGATCGTTCGCGCTGATCCGCTTCGCGGCGCGGTGAATTCGCGGACGGCAAAGCGGGCCGGGTTGTGACATGCGGTGGACCATGCCATGTCCTCATTGCAAGGCGCGAGGTATCGCGCGCGTGATGCTGCGCACGTCGGATCTGTGTTGGAACGTCGATTTCCAGTGCGACAACGTGCTGTGCGGTCACACGTACCGAACCGCGCTCACGATGACGCCAGAGGGGCCGGTGCAACGCACCGAGCGGCGGGAGTCGCTTTCGCTTTTCGATGACTCGCCGAATAGCGGGTCTGTTTCTGATGATGGCGACGCTTCGTCGCCGGGGTACTTGAAAGGGGATTGAACGATGGATGCAGCAACGAACATGCAGGCCGAAATGGAGTTGGTGCCGGGCAATGTGAAACAGATCATGAAGCAGTTCCGGCAGGGGAGCGCGGATATCTACATGGTGTCACTCGATGCGATTCGCGTACGACCGGGCTTCAACGCCCCTCGTCTCGCCGACCCGGACTATCCGGCAGCGGTGCGCGAGTACGCGGATTCGATGAAGGTCAACGGCTTCTTTCGCCACAAGCCGCTCAAGGTGTGCGCTGCTGTAGACGGCTTTCTGTACCTGTCCGATGGCCATACACGATGGGATGCTGTCCAGCTTGCGAACAGCGAGGGTGCAGGCATCGAAGCGGTGCCGGTTGTAAACGAGGAACGCGGAACGACGGAAGAAGATCGGTTGTTCGGCAAGTATCAGGACAACAACGGCCGGAAGCTGACGCCGCTCGGCGAGGCGATTTTGTTTAAAGACATGCTCGGCCGCGGAATCTCCGAAGAAGCGATTGCTCGGCGCTTGCCGTGCTCGATTACGAAGGTTCGCAACGCGCTCACGCTGCTGTCTGCGCCGACGGCGATTCGCGAAGCGGTGCAGGCCGGCGAGGTGTCGGCGACGGCCGCGCGGAATCTCGTGAAAGAGTCAGGCGCGGATGCAGTGGGACAGTTGCAGGCCGCGAGGGAAGTCGCGAAGGCATCCGGAAAGAAGAAGGTAACGCCAAAGACCCTGAAATCGGTCGGCGCGAAGAAGGAAACAGCCAGGTCAACGGATGCCGATCTGCTGGACTGGCTTCAGGCGCAAGGGAACGTCGCGATCAGCAAAATGCACGTGAAGGGGGAGCCGCCAGTGTTTCGCGTCAGCGTGCTCGATCTGCTCGACAATTCGGTTGCTGGCGAGGGGGCGAATATTCGCGAAGCAATTGTACGCGCGCGGTCACGCGGTTGATCTGAAATCGTAGGGCATGCGTCAGGCTTGAGCGGCATGCGGATTCCACGGGCTATATTTAGTGTTGAGGTTTTCCAGTTCGGCGAGCGCGAGCGCAATCGCCGTGTTCGTCTCAGGTGTTCGCGTCCCGATTTTTTCCACGCTGGAACAGGCGATCAGGATGCCGTGGCAGGCGCTCAAGACGGCTCGCGGCGTTTGCTCAACAATCGGCCGGTACTCGAGCGAGCGCTGGCCGTTTCCTTCGTTTTTAATGTACACGTCTACTGCGGACAGCGAAGGGTGTGCGACAGTGTGAGACAGGATGCGATATATCCCGTCGTATGCACCTAGCGCATCGCCGCGTCGCGCAAACTCGTATAGATCGATCGCTTTTGCGTCCGCGTGTGCCGTCGCAAAATCCGTGAGCATTTCGGCATGACCTTCAATACCGGGATATCGCTTGATGTCTCGCAGAAGCGTTTTCGCGTGCTTGGTCTTGCCAGCGAAATCTGTGCTCGAAAGCTCATCCCATGTCACTTTGTCGCTCGCAATGGCGATCATCACAAAGGCCGTTTCAAACAGACCTCGCGTTAGTACCATCGATTCGATCGCCATCCCGCCCGCCGCGAGACTTGCCGCAGCCTGATAGTGGGACACACTTCGACAAAAATACTGCTTCATCGTAAGTGTGCGGCGGTTCATTTGCGTTCCGAAGAGGCGCGACAGGTCCATTGAGACGGATGAACAGAGATCTGCCAAGGCGAACAGGTCAGGAAACCGGTCGCGCTGCATCTTGTTAAGCGCAGTGATCGATTGACCTGCATAACCTTCTTCGCTAAATCGAACGCGTGACATGGGATGCTCCCGGTCATTTTTCTAGGTTGCTTGGCCTCGCACGCTCACTCAAGGGCGTGAAGCCCCAGTAAGCACTTCGGGCCGGGCGTCGGTCACCCTGTACCCCGCGTGCTCCAACACTTCACGGGCCGCGCGCCCAAGCACCTCCTCAGACCATTGATTGATGCTTTCGTCCAACAGGGCGGCCGCGATGCCTACGGTTGCGTGAACAGTCGGGTCGATACGCAGCATCAGCTTGCCGGACGCTGCCTTTTGCGGCTCGCGTCCTGCGCGCTTGCAGTCGTCAAGGTAATGATCGACGGCCGCATGAAAGTCCCGCGACAGTTCGTCCACCGTTTCGCCGTGGAAACTGATCTTGTCGTCCACGCCGAGCACGTGACCGACGAAAATGTTATCGCGCCCGTCGAAATCGATCCGGGCGAAATATCCCTTGTAAGACATGGCGTTGTTCATGGCTTGATTCCCATTTCGATAAACCAGTCGCGCAAGTCCTCCACCTGATACCGCTTCGCCTCTTTGCCCGGATGCGGGCGGTGGTGATAGCGACGCGTGCCGTTCAGTTCGAAGGCGATGCGCGACCCTGCGCCTTCGTGGATTTCGCCGCCGAGTGCGGCGACGAGCGATTCAATATCGGAGAACACGATCCCGCCCAATGTGGGCTTCGTGAAGATCGCGGCGAGGGTGCGGGCGTGTTTCGATTTCATGCCCAAATGATAGCAGAAAATGATATCAATGTGCAATCAAAAAGTGATATCACGTCGCGGAATCGTCCCCATGCGTCCGGCTGGTTCTCCGGGCTTCTACGCGGTTCATGTGCGTGATGTGGTCGCGCGTCGGGCGCGGCAGCGGCAGGCCCGTGGCGGGCTCGATACGGGCTCGGCCGGGCCGTCCCGCGTGGGCGGTAGGTGGGGGCGGATCACACATTCCGCCCCGGAATTTCGCAGTCCCCTCCGCGCCTGCGGGCAAAAAAGAAACGGCGATTCCAGACGCAACCCGTGCGACCGGCCGAGCCCCGCGCGGGGCGGGGTTCAGCGATTTTCGGGGTGATTTTCCAGACGCAGACAGACGTGCAACGCGCGATTCCAGACGCAGCACCGAAAAGTGCCAGAATTGGCACTTCGGACGGTCAGGCGGCGACCGGCAACACGTAGTCGTTGAACCGCACGATTTCCTCTCCCGCCCACTCGTTGATTTTGAGGAATTGCTGTTGGAGCGGTACCAGTTCGTTCCGGGCGAACACCCGTGCCATTGGTTCGACCGCTCCGAATCCGCCCGTGTTGCTCGGCACGATGCCGATAAGCTGCGGCGGGATGCGGTGCGCCGCAAGCGAGTCGTCGCGTGTCACGTTCTTGATGTCAAAGAACTGGTCTTTCGCGGCGACTTCCGAAATCGGGATCAGTTGTACTGCGCCTTTCTCGCCATTGCTGCCTCGTGCCGCGGAATGCAGAAACAGGTTCCGGAAATTGCCGATGCCCTTCGAATCGCGCATCGCTTTCCGAATCGCGTCCACGTCCTCCGGGTCCATGCTCGGGTCGTTCACGTACAGGATGAACCCGGCATGCGAGCCGTTCGCATAGTAGCGGCGCCGGAACAGCGTGGCCGACTCGTTCAGCCACGCGGACTGTAGAGACGCGATGTACTCGGGCATGCCGTACACCTCTTGATTTACATCGGGCTCCATCAGTTGAAAGATGGAGCCTGTATCGAACTCGTGGCGGCGCAGCCAACCGTCGATGAACACGAAATTCTGTAGGTCCGTCTTGCGTCGCGTGTACTTCGCCGGGGAAGGGCGATAGCTGCGCACCCCGCCCATGCGGTTGCGCTCGCGTTCAAGGTAAGCGTCGCCGAAAACGACAAAATCGAGCGCAAGGCGACGAAATGCGTCACGCGAAAACTTCGGATGTTCGATGAACGTCGACGCGAGCACGTTTCGTTTGAAGTACAGCGCGGACGCGTGATGTGTCCCGGCGCGCATCGACTTCGCGAGCGCTTCGCGGCTGATGGGCGGTTCGAAATAATCATCGACCGCCCATAGCTCGGCGTAGTCGAGAATATCGGCTCCGTCCATCGCGGAAACGGTGTCGCCGAACGTGAACGATTCGACCGACGACAGCGGTGCGCGCGTGGCGATATCTTGTGCGGTAGGTACGAAGTCGGAAGTCATTAGCAAATCTCCACGGTGCTGCGCGCGCGGCTCGCACCTTCGAGGGGTTCATTGTCGAGCGCGTGAAGGCAGGCCCATGCAAGGTCAGCATGGCCGATTTCTTGATTCCGCGCGGCGGTGTAGGTCATCTTTGCGCCGCTCGGCGTCATCGAGCGCCGGATGGACAGGAACGATTGGGCGAGGTCTGTCATACCCGCATCGAATTCCAGGCGCTTTTTTCCGATCACCGACATGCCTTTCAGGACAAGACGGTTTTTCAGTTCGGGCGAGTAGTTCAACGCGACAACGCGCGGGAAGAACTGGCGCACAAGCTGATGGACGCCGTGACCAATGCCGGTGGTATCGATCGCGATATACGTGACGTTGTAGCGCTGCGTCAGTTCGCGAATCTTGTCTGCCTGCGTTTCGAAGTCGATGCCTTTCCAGCGATGGCGCTCGAGAACGCGGAATTTCCCGTTCGGCTCGTCGGGCGGTGCGATGACAACGCACCCGGCCGAGTCTCCCGTAAGCGCGGGGTCGTAGCCGATCCAGACCGGGCGGTAGCCGAACGGACGATCAAGCAACGGCTTCACGTCGGTCCATACGTCCCATGAATCGACCATGCACGCCTGCACGAGCCGGAATGCGAACACCGAAGCGGTGTCGTCTACGAACTGGCACATGTACAGGTTTTCGAAGTCGGCCGGGCTGTTCGAGCGGCGCAAGTCCTCCAAGTCGAGTTTCGTGAATCCGGATGCAATCGCGTCCTCGGCGGTCACGATCTGCCGCCATTGCCCGTCGCCACACGCGAGCCCGCGCGCGAGCGACGTGTGCGAAACGTCGATTTCAACCCGCTCGTCGTCAGGTCGGTCGCGGTTGAAATCCGCACCGGTCCAAAACGGATAGGCTTCGTGCGTCGTGGTGGACGGCGTAGAGAAGTGCGTCATCCGCAAATGCGAATGTGTCGCCATCCCCTTCGCAACCTTGTTCAGTTCCGCAAACTTGTTGACCCAAAAATACTCATCGAAATACAGATCGCCGTTATAGCTCTGTGCCGTGCGCGAACTGGTACCGAGATAAATCAGGCCCGCGCCGTTCGGGAGCCACATTGGATCGCCGGTTAGTTCAACCTGCGCTGCCTCCCATGCGAATTTCTGGATATACGCGCGGAACACGTGCGCTTGTGCGCGGCTCGCGGACAGAAAAATCTGGTTATATCCGGTTTCGAGTGCGCGCCCGAACGCTTCGTGCGAGAAATAGAACGTCGCGCCGATCTGCCGGGATTTCAGGATGTTCCGACGGCGCAAATGGCGGTTCTCATACCACGTGTTCTGATGGCCGATCAGTGAGTCGCGGATCGCGTCGAGGATGCGTTGTTGCTGCTCCGGCGTGATCGCGTTGCGTGTGGTCTTTCGGCCCGACGAGCGCGACGATACGCGCGGCGTGCTACCGCTCGCGGTGCTCGTCTCGGTCGCGCCGGACTCGATACGCTCGGCGCGAGCCTGCATGCGCTGTTGCCGCTCCATCTCGCGGCCGAGTAGATCAAGCTCTTTGAAATCGCGCGGTTCCTTCGGGTCTTTCGCGATCAACACGCGCATTCGCGTCGTGAGTGCATCGGACACCTTGTCCGTCGACGTTGCCTTGTCCCATCCCTCGCGCTGCTTCCATGTTTCGACAGTCGAGCGCGGTTCGCCGATGTATTCGGCGATCGATCGGATTTTCCATCCGCCCCAAAACAGATCACGCGCGACGCGTCGCGTCGCGAGGCTTGTCACGTTCGTTTCGGTCTTGTCATTTGCAGCCGGGAAATCGGCGAAGGGGTTTGCAGGTTTTTCCATGCGTCGAGCGTATGCGCGCGCGCGGGGGAAATCGATCGCATGAATTTGTACCCGGCCGCACGCGCAACGCACCGCATTGATGGGCCGACGGCGCACGCGCACGATGACGGAACCGCTTAATCAGCGCACAGGAACCAACAGGGAGAAAACACGATGAAGTTTGTGCGGGTGGCAACGGAGGGCGCGACTACGGACGGTCGCGCCATCACGCGACAGCAGATTCAAGAAATGGCGGACACGTACAACCCGGCGACGTATGGCGCGCGCGTGTTTCTCGAACACTATCGCGGCATCTTCCCGGATGGCCCGTTCCGCGCTTATGGCGACGTGACGGCAGTCGAGGCGCGTGCGGTCGAGGACGGCAAGCTGGCACTGTTCGCGCAGATCGATCCGACTGACGACCTCAAGGCAATCACGAAGGCGCGCCAGAAGGTCTACACGAGCATCGAAATCTCGCCGAATTTCGCGGAAAGCGGCAAGGCGTACATGGTCGGCCTCGGCGTGACCGACAGCCCCGCCAGCCTCGGCACCGAAATTCTCGCGTTCTCCGCGAAGAACCCGGACTACTTCAAGTCGCACAAGCTTGCGCCGGAAAACCTGTTCTCGGTCGGCGTCGAAGTCGAGTCCGCATCGCTATTCAGCGAACACGAGGCGAGCCCGGCCGTGTCGCCGGCGTCGTTCGCATCGATGGTGACGTCGAAGCTGGCCGAACTGTTCGGGATCGGCGGCAATGGTGGCGCAGCAGCACCGGCACAAAGCGCTGGGGCGGCACCGGCCGCGGATTCGAATGGCGGTGCAATTCCGTCGGATATCGCCTCGCGTCTGTCGTACCACAGCGCATCGCAACAG
Source organism: Burkholderia lata (assembly GCF_902499025.1). GTDB lineage: Bacteria > Pseudomonadota > Gammaproteobacteria > Burkholderiales > Burkholderiaceae > Burkholderia > Burkholderia lata_C. The sequence goes on from NZ_CABVPW010000004.1 coordinate 308,743, forward strand.
GTGCTCATCGAAGGCATGCGCCGCGAAATCGATGCGCTGAAATCGGAAGGTGCGAAGGACCGCGCGGCGTTCAGTGCCCTGAGCCAGCGACTCGAAGCCGAGCCGGGCGGTACGCAACGGCCGATCGCTACTGGCGGCGAATGGGATGCGACGGACTGCTGATCGCGGTCGGCTCATCTAGGCGAAACATCGATTCATCGGAGAAATCATGCTGGAAAATACACAACGCGCGGTTGACCGCTACACCGAAAACATCGCGCGCCTGAACGGCGTCAGCGACGTTTCGAAGAAATTTTCGGTCGTGCCGAGCGTGCAGCAAAAGGTAGAAAAGCGAATTCAGGAATCGGCCGCGCTCCTGAAACGCATCAACGTCCAAGGTGTGACGGCGCAGGAGGGCGAAAAGCTCGGTCTGCTGGTCGGCGCGCCGATCGCGAGCACGACCGACACGAAAGTGAAGGAACGCGAAACGGTCGATCTGACCGATCTCGATCCGAACCGCTATTTCTGTTCGCAGACGAATTTCGACACGCACCTGCGTTACAACAAGCTGGACGCGTGGGCGACGACGCCGAATTTCCAAACGATGGTGCGCGATGCGAACGCGCAGCAGCAAGCACTCGATCGCATCCGCGTAGGGTTCAATGGCATCAGCCGGGCCAACACGTCCGACCGCACGAAGAACCCGAATCTGGAGGACGTGAATAAGGGCTGGCTCCAGAAGTACCGCGAGCAAGCGCCGAGTCGCGTTGTCGCGGACGGCAAAGCGAAGGGCAAGATCATGATCGGCGGTGCTGGTGCCGACTACGCGAATATCGACGCGCTCGTGTACGAGGCAATCAATTCGCTGATCGAACCGTGGTATGCGGACAATCCGGACCTCGTGGTTCTGTGTGGCCGGGACACGATGCTGGACAAGTATTTCCCGATCGTGAACCGGGACAATCCGCCGACCGAATCGATCGCCGCAAGTCTCATCATCAGCCAGAAGCGTATGGGCAACGTGAGCGCGATGCAGGTTCCGTTCATGCCGCGCGGCAAGATGCTGGTCACGATGCTGTCGAACCTGTCGATCTACTGGGAAATCAGCGGCCGTCGCCGCGCGATCATCGACAACCCGAAGCGCGATCAGCTCGAATTCTTCGAGTCGAGCAACGAAGCGTATGTGATCGAGGACTTCGGCGCGGGCTGTCTGCTCGAAAACATCGTGTTCGCGGGTGCACCGGGTGCTGACGATCCGGCTGCGCCGGGCGCAGGTCAGTAAGGGGCGGGCATGGTGAGGCATACCCCGATCACCCGGCACCTGATGCGCGTCGCCGCGTCGGTGGCCGTGAGCGAGCCTGACGAGCCGATCGCGGCGAGCGTGCAGCGCGGCCAGGACAGGGCGTCCGACATGATGCGCGCCAAGCTCGCGACCGATCAGCGACGGTTGAAGGAAACGCAATCCGTCGCGCGCAAGGTCGCGATCAAGCGCGAAATCCTGCCGGATTACGTGCCATACGTCGGCGAAGCGCTGAACCGCGACGCAGGCGGTCAGGACGATGTGCTGGTCACGATCATGCTGTGGCGGCTCGATGCGGGCGACATGGGCGGTGCTTTCGATATCGCGCGCTACGCGATCCGCCACGGGCTCACCATGCCTGCGCAGTTTGAACGCACGCTACCCGCTACCGTGGCCGAAGAGTTCGCGGACGCGGCCGACGTGCCGCCGTACATGCTGGCCGAAGTGATCGATCTGACCGAGCCGTTCGATATGGTCGATCAGATTCGGGCGAAGCTGTTCAAGGCGTATGGGCTCGCGACTGCCGCGAACGAACCGGCGGTGGCACTCGCCGCGTTTCGGCGTGCGTTTGACCTGAACGACAAGATCGGCGTCAAGCGCGATATCGCGCGGCTCGAAGCGACGTTGTCCGGCGATGAATCTGCATCCATGCCCGACGGTGAGGGCGTGGATGCGTAACGTGTCCCTCGCGACGTGGCGGCACGCGTGCCGGGCGGTAGGCGGAAAGCCTCACCAAACGGCACGCGTCCACCGCCACACCTACATCGCGGCGGTGCCGACATGAGCGATTTGATTTCCACCGCTCCGGTGCCTGCCGCCAGTGCGCCCGCACCCGACGATCCGTCGGTCGCGCCGGTCATTCGGGTGGATAGCTGGTATCCACCGATCGACATGCGCGATGCGCGTGCCGTGCTGCGGCTGGTCGACGGCACGATCACGGACGCCCGGTTACGTGAGGCGCTGATCGAAGGCATCGCACACACGTGCGATGTGCTGGCCGACTGGCGGGCCGAAAGCGAGCGCGCCGGGGCGCTCGATCTGTCGGCAACGTCGCCGCTCGAAATCGACGGGGAGAACGTGCAGATACAGCGCTTCCGGCGCGCCGTGTATGGGTGGGCTCGGGCGCAGTTGGCCGAGCGCTACCGGGATTACGACACGTCGAAAGACGGCGCACGTCGTGCTGACGCGCTCGACTGCGTGCCGGACGACGCCCGGCGTGATGCGTATTGGGCGATGTCCGACATGATGCGGCGCGGTCGCGTCACGGTGGACCTGATCTGATGAAAGCGCACGCACTCCAAAACGAAACGGTCGATGCGCTCTGCTGGCGTGTGCTCGGCCGAACCGATGGCGTCGTGGAGGCGGTATTGGAGGCGAACCCCGGCATCGCCGACGTGGGGCTGTTCCTGCCGATCGGATATCAGGTGGAGATTCCCGACCCCGCCACAGTGTCCGGCACGGCCCCGTTGATTCAAATTTTTGACTGAGGTGAACATGCAAAGGCTCACCAATACCCATGATCGCCGCGCGCTGTCCACGGTGGTGAGAATCGCCTACATGGTGGCGGTACTGGCGACCGCACCGCGCAGCGGCATCACGCAGTATCCGCTCGCGCTGATGATGCTCGGGCACGGCGGACTGCTGGTCTACGCGCCGTTTTACGCGATGCTCGGCGTCGCATCCATGCAGGCGGCGGACGTGCTCACGAATGTGATTCTTCGGGGCCGGTTCGTGTGTGTTTGGCTCGCCGACATGCGGCGTGGTTTGTACGTGTACGCGGCGTTCTGCTATCTCGTTCCGCCGTTCGTGCTCGCGCCTGTCCTTGACGATGCGTGGGGCGCTTACGCGGTGTCCGTCTCTATGGCCGTCGTGTCGTTGGCGATGGCATTTCACGATCTATTCGAAAAACGTCATCGGAGGGCTGTGTGCAAAACCTGATTCGCTACCACTGGCTTTGGATGCTGATGGTATGGCCGCTGTCGGCGTGGGCCGCGTCGATCACGTTCGGCGACGATCTGGCGCACATTCCGGCCGCCGCGTTTGCGGTGTGCCTGCTGCTGTCGTTTATCGGCGGGCTCGCGAGCACGTTGCAGAAGCTGGCCGCTGACGATCCGCCGGTTCGCTCGGTTGCGTTGGAAATCGCGAAAGACACGGTGGTGTCGCTGGTCGCCGGGCTGGTCGCGTTCTTCGGTTCGGAATGGCTCGACCTGCAATCAGTGTTGGAGGCGGGGGTTATCACGCTGTCCGGCTACGGCGGTTCGCGGGTGCTCGATCGGATGCTAGGCCGCGCGCTGCGCGAGGTTGATCGCGGCGTCGACGCGAGCCGATAGATTATTCACGACTGGATTCAGGGAGAACACATGCAGTTGACTGATCATTTCTCGCTCGCCGAACTGATCGCGAGCACCGAAGCGCGCAAGCGCGGCATCGACAACACGCCGTCGGCCGAAACGGTCGATAACCTGCGTCGCCTCGCGCAGACGCTCGAACAGGCCCGCGTGCTGCTCGGCGGAAACCCGATGGTGGTTTCGTCGGGATACCGGTGTCCGGCGTTGAATCGCGCGGTCGGCGGCGTATCAGACAGCGCGCACCTTCACGGGCTCGCGGCAGATTTCGTCTGCCCCGCATTCGGCTCGCCGCTCGACGTGGTGCGCAAGCTCGCGGCGTCGAATCTGCCGTTCGATCAGGTCATTCACGAGGGCGGGCGGTGGGTGCATATCGGGCTCGCCGCTGACGGCAAGAAACCCCGCCGACAGGTGTTGACCGCGAATTTCAGCGGTGAGCACGCGACTTACACGGTCGGCGCATGAGCCCGCTCGTCGGGCGGCTGCTCGCTGTCGCCGTTGCCGCGCTCGCGGCATGGGGCGCGGTGAGCTACGTCAAAGACCTGCGCGGCGACCTGCGGGCCGCGCAGATCGAGGCGTCGAAGGCCCGCGAAGCCGTGACGGCACGTGACAACACAATTGCGGCTTTGCTGGCGACGGCGCAGGAGAACGCCAAGCTGCAACAGCGGCTCGGCGTCACGCAATCGAAGATCGACAACGCACAGAAGCGGATCGAGGACGCAACCCGGAGGATCATCAATGAAACACCCGAATCTCGTGCATGGGCTGATACTGTCTTGCCTGCTGGCATTGCCCGCTTGCACGCAAGTCCCGCCATCACCGGGGCTTGCGATTACGTTCAACACGTGCCCGACGGTGACACGCTGCACGATGCCTGCAACGGCGCCAGAAACGAACGGTGACATGAGCACGACGCTGACGGCCGCGAAAGCGGCGTGGGCGCGTTGCGCGGCTGTCGTGGACATGATTTTTGACTGTCAGGCGCGGGGCGATGCCGGCGACTCGACGGCGACGGCGGGCGCGAAGTGAAGAAATCGGATTCGCTTCGGGCCGCGATCACGGCGGCGGTGCCGGGGCTTCCCGAAAATCCCGACCGACTGTTGATGTTCGTTGAGGGCGGGCACATCGCCGCATCGCCTGGACAAACCGCATCGTTCGAATACCGCTATTTCGCGCGCCTCGTGATGCTGGAATTCGGAGGGTCGACGGATTCAGTCATGGGGGCGATTGTGGAGTGGGTGCAGGCGAATCAACCCGATCTGTTCCAGAATCGCGACAACGAGGCGCACGGGATCGAGTTCGAGGTCGACGTGCTGAACAACAACGCGGTCGACCTGTCGGTGCGCGTCAAGCTCACTGAAAGCGTTGTCGCACGAGTGGGCGATGACGGTCGACGCACGTTCACCCACATCGATGACAGCGTGCCCGCGAGCACCGATTGGGATTCGGCCGCGTGGGTCGCGGGGCGTGATCTGGTGTCCGGGGCGTGGCCGAAGAAATGACCGACGATCTGCACGCGCTCGAAATGCTGGCGATCCAACTGCTCGCACGACTCTCTCCGTCACAGCGGCGGGCCGCGTTGATGGGGGTCGCACGCGAGATGCGGCGGCATCAGTCCGACCGCATCGCGCAGCAGTTGAACCCGGACGGCACACCATACGAGCCCCGTAAGCGCGCGAGCGCTCGATCACGTAAGGGCCGCATCCGTCGACAAGCGATGTTCCGGAAGCTGCGCACCGCTCGATGGTTGAAGGTCGAAGCCAGCCCCGACGAAGCGGCGGTAGGCTTCGCGGGCCGCATCGCCCGTATTGCGGCGGTCCACCAATATGGCGAGCGCGCGCCAGTCGCGCCGCACGGCCCCGAATACCAGTACCCGCGCCGAGCGCTCGTCGGGGTCGCCGCGCACGATCGCGAGTCGATCCGCGCTCGGCTGATTGCGCATCTCGAAGGCCGAATTTCACGCGCCTGATTCTCCCGCCTCCCACATTTCCACGCCTTTTGTACCCGGCACGAGCACGACCGCATGTGCTCGCCGGGCGTTCGCGCGCGCGCCATGATGTTCACGTGATATTCGGGAGCATCGACAGTGGAGCAAGCGGCAGCAAATGAAGCGCGACGGGTCGCACGCAATAGCGTGCTGCTCGGCCGCGTGATCGCGATCGACGCATCGGACGCAGAAAACCCGGTGTGCCGCGTCGCGATCGGCGACGACGAATCGGACGGGCAAGGGCTTCACTCCGGCTGGCTTCGCTGGACTACGGCGCGCGCTGGCTCGCTGCGCACGTGGAGCGCGCCAACGCTCGGCGAACAGGTCAAGATCGATTGCCCGATGGGCGACCTTGCACAAGGCATCGTCTCCGGCGCGCTGTATTCCGAAGATCGGCCCGCGCCGAGCACGAGCACCGCCGAGCACGTGATGCAGTTCGATGACGGCGCACGTATCTCGTATGACGAGGAATGGCACGCGTTGACGGTCGATCTGCCTGCGGGTGCAACGATTCGGATGGTCGCGCCCGCGTCGGTCGTCGTGGAAACGAAGGACGCGACAGTGAAGGCTGAAACGATCACGCTCGACGCGGAACAGACGACGTGCAAGGGCAAGCTCACCGTCGAAGGTCCATTCGTGTTCCTGTCGGGTGCAGACGGGCAGGCAGGCGAGGGCGGTTCCGGTCCTGTCATGCGGATCAATGGACCTGCCGAGTTCGCGGGTGTTGTGACCGCCGCTGACCATCACGCGGGCGGCGTAAGCTTGATCCACCATCCGCACCAAGCAAAGGGCGAGTTCGCAATCACGTCCCCGGCTCTTTCGGCGGGCGCATGAGCGGCATGGACGCACAAACCGGCGCACTCATCGATGGCGACGAGCACCTGTCGCAATCGCTCGCGATCATCATGTCGACGCCGCTCGCCTCGCGCGTGAAGCGCCGCACGTTCGGCTCCGAACTGCCGGACCTGATCGACGGCCCGGCGAACCGCGCATTGCTCGTGCGCGTCTACGCAGCGGTCGCGACCGCGATCATGCGGTGGGAGCCGCGCCTTACGCTCACCAAAGTGGCATTCGACGCCGCTGTGCTGGCCGCTGGCGATTTCAGGAACGGCCGCGTGCCGATTCTGATCGAGGGATACAAGACCGTGAACGGTCGGCAGATTCCGGTAAGCGTGAAATCGTCCGTCGACGTGTCGGGGGTACGGGCATGAGCCAAAACGTTATCGATCTGTCGCGCCTGCCCGCGCCGAACGTAGTCGAAGAAATCGATTTCGAATCGCTCTTTGCCGAGCGCAAGGCCGGTTTCGTCGCGCTCGTGCCTGACGAGATTCGTGCGGCGGTCGCGGCGAAACTCGAACTGCAATCCGAGGCAATCACGATCTTGCTGCAGGAAAGCGTTTATCGCGAAATGTACCTGCGCCAGCGTGTGAACGATGCAGCGCGTGCGCTGATGCTCGCGTTTGCGATGGATGGCGATTTGGATCAGCTCGCGGCGCTGCTTGGCGTTCAACGTCTGGTGGTCACGCCGGGCGATCCGGATACCGGCACCGACCCCGTGATGGAGTCGAACGACGATCTGCGCGACCGCACGCAGCTTGCGCCGCAAGGCTATTCCGTTGCCGGGCCGGAAGGTGCGTACCGCTCGCACGCACGTGCAGCGCACGGCTCGGTGCTCGACGCGTCTGCGACGAGCCCGACTCCGGGCGAAGTGCTCGTGTCGGTGCTCGTGCGTGAAGGCGACGGCACGGCACCGCAAGCCGTAATCGATGCGGTCGCGGCGGCGTTGAGTGCTGACGATGTTCGCCCGCTGACGGACAAGGTGACGGTCAGAAGTGCCGAAATCGTGAAGTACGGCATCGACGCAATCATCTACACATACGCGGGGCCAGATTCGGGCGTGGTCATCTCGGAAGCACAGTCGCGCGCGCAGAAGTTCGCCGACAACTCGCGCCGCAATGGTCGGGAAATCCCGTTGTCCGGGATCTATGCCGCGCTGCATGCCGAAGGCGTCGAGCGCGTCGTGCTCCTTTCCCCTACGAAAGACATTGCGATCAAGTCGACGCAGGCATCGTTCTGCTCGTCGTTGAAGGTGAAGCACGGGGGTGTGTATGGCGGATGACCTCCTGCCGCCGAACGCATCGCCGCTCATGCGTGCAGCGGCGCGCGCCAATGCGCCGCTCGGTAACGTTCCCGTTCCCCTACGTGACCTGATGAACGCGGACCGCATTCCCCTTGATCTGCTCCCGTGGCTCGCGTGGCATCTGGGCGTCGTCACGTGGAAAAACGAATGGCCGGAACAGGTGCGCCGCGCACGCGTGAAAGCGGCAATTCCGATCGCGCGCAAGAACGGCACGGCGGCAGCGGTGCGCGAAGTAGTCGAAAGCTTCGGCGGAAACATCGTTCTTCGGGAGTGGTTCGAACAAACGCCGCCCACTACGCCGTACACGTTCGAACTATTCATGACCGTGGCCGCACGTGACGGCAACCCGCCGACCGCGGACTACATCGCCGACATTCTGCGCGAAGTCGATCGAGCGAAGCCCGTGCGCGCTCATTACACCTTCACGCAGGGGTTTTCGCTAAGTGGCTCGATCGGGGTCGGGGCTGGTGGACAGGCTGCGCTCTATCGTCGTCTGACATTGACGGAACAATGAACATGGCAGGAAATTTCATTCAGGTGACTGACGCCGGGCGCGCCGCATTGGTGGCGCAAGGCAACACGGGCACGAACGAACACCGCGTAACCGAAATCGGGCTTTGCACGGGTGCGTTCGTGTTCAAGCCGGACATGCTGGCCATGCCGAACGAGCGCAAGCGCGTGACCACGTTCGGCGGGAAGAACGTCGCGAAGGACACCGTCCACGTGACGATTCAGGACACGACGGACGATCAGTATTCGTTGTTCGGCTATGGCCTGTATCTGGAAAATGGCGTGCTCGCGGCGGTGTACGTGCAGAGCACGCCGATCATGGAAAAGTCGCCTGCCGCCTACCTGATGCTGTCCGCTGACATGCAGTTTGTGTCGATCGATGCAGCAACGCTCGTTTTCGGTGAATCGTCGTTCCTAACAGGCTGTTGAATTTGGGAACGGTGTAAACGGGCTTTGCGAGCGGTGCGTTAGAGATATCGTGTTCATGACCTTGAG
>NZ_CABVPW010000005.1:0-285847 GCF_902499025.1 Burkholderia lata
TGCCCCACCGCAAGCCGATCTTAACCGAGTGTGACGTGCCAGGGATCTAGAGAGGCGTGCTTTATAGACCGCTTACGATAGATTCGTGCTTTTTGCGGAGTGTCGAGGAGATCGGCGAGCGGCGAGAGCGCTGTGTGGACACCGCGGATCGTTCCGGGGGATAGCTTGCCGAAAACGGGGTCGTGCAGGACCGCCTGCAACGCTTGCAAAAGTTGCTTTGCACACGCGTCGTTGATCTTCGCTGCTTTGGTCGCTGCCGGCTCGGTGCTCGACGTGCCGCCGGTCAGGTGCTTTTTCGTGACCTTGTTCTTACCGGCTTCCTTCGCTTTCGACAGCCCGGATACGATGCGTTCAAGCGCCTTGTCGCCGCCGTGCGTGCGGATCTCTTCGATCGCGAGGGTGCCTGCGATCGAGCCGTTGCGGACGAGGTCGTGCAGTTCGGCGGGTGCCTTTTCAAGCAGTGCTGCATCACGGATCGACTGCTCGGAAATGTTTAGCTGGGCGCAGATCTCGTCCGCGTTCATTTTGTGAACGTCACGCAGTTCAGCAATCGAGGTGGCGAGATCGAGCGGCGACGATGGCTTTGAGCGATTGCTCAAGTAACCGTCGACGACCATCTTCGGTCGCTTCACTTCGCGAGAATCCAGCACGACAATCGGAATCTTTCCCAGATCCTTCCCGGCCTTAATCGCTGCGCCCGCTGAGAGGTAGCGGTGCTGGCCCTTGAAGACGTAGAAGTAGTCTTTCCCGTCCACCTTGCGCACATAGCAGTGCATCGGGGCGGCCTTGTCATATCCGTTCTGCATCATCAACGCGGTCAGCTCCTTGACCCACTCCGGATCTACCGGGCGAACGTTGTCGCGTGGGTCATAGCGGAGCGATTCGTAAGGCGTCATCCACAGGTCCGCCGATGTTGCGCCGGCAGCGGCTGCTGCAGCTTTCGTGTTCCCGGTTGGGATCGGCGCTGTAAGGTCGAGCTGTTGCGTGCGATCGTCCATTACGCAACCTCGCGCGTCGTCGCGGTGCGAGCCTTGCCGGGCTTCTTCGCCTTGTTGATCGCCTTCGATGCCTCGATAGCAGCTGCCCGCTTCGCGTCGCGGAGACGCTTGATTGCGTCGGCGCAGGTGCCTTCGTCCGGGATCGAGATCTGCTTGCGGGCAATCTCAGTGCCGTCGAGGATCAAATACTCCGTGTGTACGCTGTCCGGCAAGGGACGGCGACCAACAACGTATTTGCCGACGAGGATAGCGGTTGAGGGGCGTCGAGCGTTCGGGTCGTAACGGACGATCGTGCGCAGCGAGAGGGTGTCGCGACGTTCGACGTCGACGATGGGGAGGGTGCGGGCTTTGATTCGCGACATGGTGGGTCTCCATGACGCCGGGGGCGCATGCCCCGGCAGAGTCGGGGCGGATTAGACGGTGACGCGGTACGCGGTCGGCGGCACGACTGCCGGATCGTCTTGGAACACGTTCACCGCGACAAACAGGAGGCCGGCGACGACCGTCCAGCGGAAGATCGGCGATTTTTCAAAGTTGCTTTGGCGGGCCGGTTCGGAAGGCGTGATGCGGGGCGTGTGTTCGTCACGGAGCCATTCGTGGCGATCGGTGGACTGATGGTCGAACATTTTCATGGGCTTCTCCGAAGACTGCGCGAGCGGCAGCATTGGAGTCGAATGTTAGGCATTCCTTTGTCTATTTGCAATAGGAATTCCTAACTCTTTCGTCAATGTCGCGATTTCGGCGCGTATGCGCGCGAAGCGATCTCGGTGAATCTTCTTGAAAGGTGTTGTATTCTTTCGACCAAATACTGTATTTTTATACAGTAGTTAAGCCAGAATATTGCCTAGGGGAGGTTGTTGCGGGGCTATGTCAACAGGGGAATTGCGTTGCAAACCGGGCGATGTGGCGATCGTCAGCCGATGCCGGAACCGGTCGCGTATCGGCATCTTGGTACGAGTCATCGCCCCGCACGGCAGCGGAGACTTCGATTGGGATGTTGAGATTCTGGGCGGCCCGATCAGGGGACGCGGGATACGTTCCGGGCAGGTCGGAACGCACCGCAGAGCTGCTGTGTTTGACTGGAACCTTACCCCTCTTGCGGGTCAGGGGCATTCAGATCGAGAAGATCACCGGACTGCTGTCCGCGCAGATCTTCAAACACCTTGAGCGTATCCAGTAGCGCGACAAATGCCGTGGACGGCAATCCAACCTTGTCAGCTTTAGCAAGAGCATCAACTAGCGCTTGAGCATGCGCGCCTAGAGTTTCCTGTCTTTGTGGTGCAGGGGCATTGGCACGACGCACCATCTGCCCTTCGCCAGTGGCGAGCCACCAAGGATCAACGTTCAGGAATTCGGCCGCGAGCAGCAAGTTCGCGCCCTCCATCTTTTTGGTTTTCCCGCTTAACCAGTCGCTGACCGAGGGCGCTCGCACTCGGCACGCTCGCGCCAGATCTGCTGCCTTTTTCTCGGGCGGCAACTTCATTGCCTGTTCCAGGCGTTCGGCTAGTGTCGTCATTAGGAAAGCCTAACTGAATGGACATTAGGAATGCCTTGCTTTTTGTATAAGGAGCGCCTAACATGGCGGCATGAACACGCTCCTGAATCGAGATCCGTACGCGTGCGCCGTGATCGATGCATTTGGTGGTACGGCCGCAACCGCTCAACTTTGCGAAGTCCGTATGCCCTCCGTATCGGAATGGCGTCGAAACGGCATTCCGCGAGCGCGTCTCTTGTTCTTGAAGCTTGCGCGTCCTGACCTGTTTGCTTCTCTGGATTCACACGACAAGTCGTTGTGACACTCCGCCGTTGCGTGACCGCAGTGGTTACGCGGCTCATGAGCCGAATCTTAGTTGCGGCTACAAGTACGCAACAGGATGAAAGTTGCCGTCTACCAATCTCCCGCTATGACCTGCCGATACGACAGTACCGAATGGCTGGACGTCCTCTATACGTCCGTTCGCAACACGCCAGGCGGTGTCGCCGACGCCGCGAATCACCTCACGATACGGCGCGGTAAGAACATCACGCCGGAATCGCTTCGCTTGCGTCTGCGTGGTGTCGGCGACAGTCGCTTGTCGATGGAAATGTTCGAGCTGCTGATCGAGTGGATGCAGGAAAAGGCCGAGAGTGAGGTCTTTGCGCTCGACGCGGTGCACGCGTTGAACGCGCGCTTCGGGCTGGTCGCCGAACACGTCGATGACCACGCCGCTGACGACGTCGGCGAACCCGGCACGCTGCGCCTCGTTTCGACAGCGCTGCACCTGCAGGCGCATGTTGGTCTCGTCGCTGACGACGTGACGCGTGCGCTGGCTGATCAGCGAATCGACGACCAACACGCCGAGAAGATCATCGCGACCGGCCGCAAGGGCCAGCGCTTGTTCCAGCGTCTGATTCACGCTGCTCGCAATCTCGCCGCACGTCGCCGTCGCCGTCATGGAACGGTTTAAGTCCGGCATGGGGTGCTGCCGACCCGAGCGTGAACAGATCGGCCTCTGTTGTTCGCCTGAGCAGCAATTGGCGTGCGCTGTCACGACACTCGCATCCCGCTTCGAATGTGCCCCCGCTGAAGCGGGGCGCTTGCTATCCGAACTGATTGTCACGTTCCCCGATCGCCTCGCTCCGATTCTTGCAGAAGCGAGTGCAGTGGGGAACGTACGGTCGTTCGTCGACCGAGCTGCGCGCGCATGCGCCGCGCTCGCAACCAAGGCGGAACGTCACGCGTTCCGCGACCAGCTAACCGATCGTCTCTGCGCGCTGGACCTCGCGGCGTTCGACGATTCCATGTCGGCCGAGTGGCGTCGACTGCGCGGCAAATAACCGGAGACCGAAGTGAAGGTGAGTGCAACGAGTAGCGGGCTTAGACATGGCGCATCGCACATTCGCCGCAGGCCGAGCGGGCAGCACTGCTACGCAGCCGGGCGAGGTGTTTGGCGCAATTTTTCCCACCGGGCCGAGCGCGATCGACGGCTGCTCGAGCTGCTGAACGAAAGAGTGAAGCGCTAGGGGTGGTCGCGGTTGCTACTCAACGAATTGTGATCTGGCCGCACCACGCGGCCAAAGTGACTTTGAAAGAGGGAATTATTGTATGGCGACACTGGACCAGATCATTCGGCAATTGCGTGCGGCAGGGCATCCCGACCTACCCACCGGCCATCCGGTCGCGGACGGCAAACATCATCGGTACGGGCCGCGCAAGAAATACTGGTATCAGCTTCGCGAGATCGTCAGCAAGGGCACGGTAATCGGCTATGGCGGAACGTTCGGTCACTTCTCGGGCGACGATCCGGGCACCGAGCGATTCGAGTGGAGCGGTGCACCGATGAGCGAGGAAGTGCTCGCGGAGACGCGTCGCCGGCAGGAAGCTGCTGACCGTGAGCAGGCCGAGCGTGATGCACGTCAGGCGAAACTCGCCGCGAACCGTGCGCGGGACCAGTGGAACCGTGCGGCCGAACATGGCGAGTCCGCGTACCTGGGCCGCAAGCGCATCACGGCCGAAGGCGTGCGGTTCGACGCGGACGGCACGATCTTCGTGCCGATGTACCAATATGGCGAGGATACCCGTCTCGTCGGCCTGCAGAAGATCACGCCGGACGGGGCGAAGCGCTTCAACAAGGGCATGGAAAAGAAGGGCGCTTCGTACCTGCTCGGTGAGGTCGGCGCAGACGACCAGATCGTGCTGGTCGCCGAAGGCTACGCGACTGCGCGTTCGATCCGCATGGCGATCGACGACGCGTTCGCCGTCAATGTCTGCTTCGATGCGGGCGGCATCCTACCAGCCGTGCGCTATCTGCGCGCGACGTATCCGGATGTGCATGTGCTGGTCTGCGCCGACGACGACTGGAAGATCGAGCAGCGCGTGCGCGATTGGCTCGCCGACGAGTTCGCTTTCCGGGATGAACTGGTGTTTGGTGCCGACCCGGTGCGGATCGAGGCGAAGAACACGTGGTACATGGTCGCCGCGTCTCGACGTCGCGACGACAACGGCGTGCCGTACGTTGAGGTGAGCTACGGTAACGACGTGATGCCGCAGCGCCGTAAGCGCTTCGAGAATACCGGCCTGAAACGCGCGTACGAGGCGGCAGCGACGGTCGGCGACGTCAGCGTCGTCTATCCGGCATTCGCGAATCGCGGCGAGCGCAAGCTGACCGATTTCAACGACCTGCATGTCGAAGAGGGCTTCGAAGCTATCGAGGCGCAGCTGCAGGCGGCAATCTTGCGCGTCATCGCGCCAGCGAACGAAGGGATCCGGCCGGCAACGGTCGACGTGTCGACCGCGGACGTCACTCCGTCCAAACCTGTCGCGACGTCCGCTGCCGCGAAACGGCCGGAATGGGATGGCCGTGAGGCAGAGAACGGCGCACACACGTGGGAGCAGGATCTTGCGCGGTCGGACAAGGGCACGCTGCTGCCGACGCTCGGCAACGTGCACATGATCCTCTCGAATCACAAGGCATGGCAGGGCGTCATCGAGCAGGACGACTTCGGCGGACGGGTGATGAAGCGCAAAGCGCCACCGTTCATGCAAGGTGTGAAGGGCGAGTGGACCGACATGGACGACCAGCGCTGCGCGCTCTGGTTGTCGCAGCGATACGGCCTCTCGGTGCGTACCGATGTCGTGATGAACGCGGTTCTGCTGGTGGCGGATGCGACCCACTTCCACGACGTGCGCGAATACCTCGAGGGGCTGAAATGGGACGGCGTGTCGCGCGTGCGATCGATGCCGTCGACATACCTGCGTGTTGCCGACAGCGAGTATGTGCAGCTCGCGTTCATGAAGTGGATGATCGCGGCCGTCGCGCGCGTGATGGAGCCGGGCTGCAAGGTCGACAACGTCCTGATCCTCGAAGGCAAACAGGGGCATCGCAAATCGACGGCGCTGAAGGTGCTGGCCAGCGCTCCGTGGTTCACCGACACGCCGATCCAGATCGGCAACAAAGACACGTACGCGGTGCTGGCGGGCAAGTGGGTGATCGAGCTGGCCGAACTGGACTCGTTGAACAAGGCCGACTCGTCGGCGGTGAAGAGCTTCTTCGCGACGGCCGTCGACCGGTTCCGCAACTTCTACGGCAAGCGTGCGACCGACGTACCGCGTCAGTGCGTGTTTGCTGGCTCTGTCAACTTCGACACGTACCTGAAGGACGAGTCGGGCAACCGGCGCTACTGGCCGCTGCGTGTCGGCGGTCTGGTCGACATCGACGGCATCGTAGCCGTTCGTGAACAGCTCTGGGCGGAAGCCGTGCACCTGTATCGCACGGGTGTCGTGTGGCACGTCGAAGAGCATGAACGCCCGCTGTTCGAGATCGAGCAGGCGGAGCGCTACGAAGGCGACGTGTACGAGGACAAGATCGCCAAGGCCCTGGAATTCGTGTCACGTACCACGATGGAAGAAATCCTGGCGGACATCCTGAAGCTGGACACGTCGAAGTGGACGCTCGCAGAGCAGCGCCGCATCGGCAAGGCGTTGAAATCGCTCGGGTGGGTGCGCAAGCGCGAGTCGACCGGGTCGCGCGGTTGGTACTACGTCAAGGAAGAGCACGAGCCGGAAGCGGAACGCGAACTGGTCGCAGCGGGTGATGACGACAGTCCGCTGTGATCGCGTGGCGCGCTGTGCGTGCACGGTAAGCGCGCCACTTGCCCCGTCTTGGCGCGCTGCGGACGTCCCATGTCCCAATGTCCCAAGGCGCGGTCTCGGGCGCGTGTGCAGGGGCGCGACATGCGCGACGTGAGCGGCGCATGTCGCATGTCGCAGGCGCGCACCCCTGCAAGCTTTTCCCCTTGGGACATTGGGACATTAGGACGAGTAGGAGATAGCCATGATCGATTTGAAAGAGCGGGTGGGCGTTGCGATGAGCGTTCGTGGTCAGTTCACCGACCCGATTGCCGATCCTAAAGTTACTTTGGGCGCGCTCGCCTTTGCGAACGAACTCGGTAGCGCGCTCGCCCGAATCAAGGCTGGGCCGCTGCCGACGCCTGCGATGGTTCGACGTGCAACGTTGCTGTTGGCGCAGATGATCCGGACGTCGGGCCGATTCAAGCGTGCGCGATTCACGGGCCTGTCGCGCGACGAGAGTCGCGAACAACGTGCGGGGCATGTTGTTGAGAAATCGAAGGTCGACATCGTTGAGCGCTTCGCCCTGCGGTTGCTGGACGAGTGGGTGAACGACCAGTGTGTCGAGTGCGAAGGGCGCGGCGTCGTGCGTCGTGCGCGTCCCGTTACGACGTCCACGCATGCTTGTGATGTATGTGGGGGCAGCGGGAAGGTGTGCGTATCGGAGGAGCGTATCCCGTTCTTCGAAGGCCGTAACGGGCCGCTGGTCTTTCGGGAATACGAACCATGCGACGACTGCGGTGGGATGGGGCGGATCGCGGCGTCACCGGCTCCGGATGGGAAGGGCCGGCACATTTGCCCTGACTGTTCCGGTTCTGGCAAGCGACAGGTCGACGACGCTGGCCGGGCGCACGCGCTCGGAGTATCGCTCGACGAGTGTCGGAAGAACTGGTCCTGGCGCTTTCACGACATGCTCGCGCTGTTGGATACGGTAGATGGATCGGTATACGACACATTACGTCGGCAATTGCGAGGATGAAACGTATTCCATTTCAAGAGCGGATCGCGTAAACTTTGCACATCCTTTACCGCGTCACTGGATACGTGAGCGACCGCACACTCGTGTCGCAACAATCGCCCGACAGGCGTACTGAATCGCGGGAGCGCCGCGACCAATAACGATAACTGTCTGACGGGCTCTGTTGGGCGGGCGTTCGCCCTCAAGAAATGCAGCCAAGGCCCTGATGAAAAATCCTCAGGGCCTTTCCATTTTTGTTCCTTTGTAATTGTCGCGTGAACCTCGTTCTCCCGCGTCTTGTAGACGCAGGCCCGTGAAAATGGCTACTATCGACTATTACGGAATCGGCTACCGGGGGCGAAATGGCGGACGCAAAGTGTTACGAAATCTTGAACGAGTACGACGCAGCGGAAGGATCGTATCGAATTCTTGGGAAAAAGCTTACCGACCTGATGGCAGATCTGCTTGACGGTGATTCGATACGGGTACATTCGGTAACCTTTCGTAGAAAAGAACGGGACAGCCTGGAAAAGAAAATCGCAAGCAAGCCCAGTGGCAAGTACGCATGCCTTGCAGATATTACTGACATTTGTGGTTTGCGAATTGTCACCTACTTTGAGGACGACGTCGCGCGTGTGGAGGCGCTAGTTAGGCGGGAGTTTTCAATTGACGAGAAGAACTACGAAAATAAGTCTGCCCAGCTTGACGATAATGAGTTCGGGTACCGATCGGTTCATCACATAGTTTCGTTGGGTGACGCGCGGCGAAATCTTCCGGAAAATAAGAAGATCAAGAGTCTTAAGGCTGAAGTTCAAATACGTTCAATACTTCAACACGCATGGGCGGAAATTGAGCACGACCTCGGTTACAAATTCGACGCGGCAGTTCCTAAGCTTGTGCGTCGAAGGTTCTATAGGTTGGCTGGATTGTTTGAACTGGCGGATCAGGAGTTTATGACGATTCGGGACCAGTTGACGGAATATGCTGGTCAATTGCCTAGTGAGATTGTAGAAAAACCTGCAGAAGTGACTGTTGATATGCTGTCGCTTTCAGTGTTTGTCGAGCAGAGTGCCATTGTTGCTGATCTTGATCGAGAAATCGCCAATATTGGAAATTGGATGCTGGTCAGCATCAATGATGATATGGCTTCGCGAGATGCTGCTATGCTTCGTTTTCTCGGAATTATTACCATTGATCAGGTGGTCAGTGAATTGACGAAGTATAGGCAGTTAATTTTGGATTTTGCGCGAGCGTGGATTAATAGGTCGAAGACGTTCGAAGAGTTTCCTGACGACGATCCTGGCTATGACGAGGTCAAGAAAGGAATCGTTCTGATGTACCTTTCCTATGTTAAGGTTCTCTCGAGTGGAACCATTGCGATAGTTAAAACATACGTGAACGAGTTTTTTGATGGTGACGTCACTATGCCAGAGCGATTGATGGAGGTTTTTAAGTCCGTCGTTGATTCTCGTGGCGCGTGATTGACTTAAAAGGTTCCTGAAGCTCGGGACCACTGCGACCAGCAACGATAGCTGTTTGTCGGGATCTGTTAGCAGGGCGTTTGCCTTTACGAAATGAATATCGAAGCCCTGAGTGCGCAAGCCCTCAGGGCTTTTTGCATTGGAGTGTGCGATGTGTACAAACTCTGTAACTGGCAGGGTTGACCTGATTCTTGGCGAACGGGTGGTGGCGGCTGTCAATGAGGCGGTGCAAGACGATCCGAAGGCGTATGGCTTGGCGGATGGGGAAGAAGCGGATGCGCTCAGGGCTTTGTCGGCGAGCCTGAGCGCGGTGGACGAATCTGGCTGTCGGATCGCCATGTTGATCTACGCCGAGCGCAGCGTCCGTGAATCGCTTAGATCTTCCGCAGTGCTTCCGGGAGCAGGTCGCGTACCGACTGCTTGAACGTCTCGATGATCTCATCGGACGCTTGCGACGCGATGAGCTTCGATACGCGCAGCTCTGTCAGCGTATCGACAGAGGCGACAAATGTTGGATTGTTCGCGTTGGCTTCGGCGAGTGCGCGTACAACGGTGTAAAGCGCCATGTTGTCAGCAACGAGTTGTTGCTTGATCTGGGCCTCAGCTTCCATTGCTTCTGCGATTTTCTTGGTCGCGTCGCTCATGTGGATCTCCTGTGGTGGTTTGGACGCGCGATTCTACAGTGCCATCGGATCGATTTGACTCACGCTTCGGCCGTGTGTCGATGAAACCAATCCGCCAGGTGCCGTGGTTCCGTCGAAACGTTGACCGTGGCGGGGACCCTCAGGGGGCGCGCACACGCGGGGGCTCGCACCCGCGTTTTTTCTCTACTGGCGAGTTTCCATAGGGGGTCATATTCATGCCGACTCAGCAGCAGATTGCCGATCATCTCGACCTTGATCAGTCGGCCGTTTCAAGGTTCGTCGACAAGGTGCGGCTCGATTACCGTGTGACGTCGATCGACGAGATCCGCATCGCGTACATCCGGAATTTGCGCGAGGTTGCGGCCGGTCGCTCCAGCGGTACGGGCATCGATCTCGTTGCCGAACGGGCGAAGACCGAGATCGTCGACCGCGAGATCAAGCTGTTGACGCTGGCCGAGAAGAAGGGACAGCTCGTCAACGCGGCGCAGCTCGAACAGGCGTATGGCCTGATGGTCGGCGCATTTCAAACGGAACTGCTGTCGCTCTCCGACAAGCTGGTGCAGGAGCTGCACACGCTATACGGCGTCGAGGTGGACGTCGAATGGTTGAACGAGCATATATATGGATGCCTTGAGCAGCTTTCTGAATACGACCCAGACAGTCCACGCGGTGATTCGCCGGATCGCGAAGATGCTGCGTCCGCCGGAGCGGATTGGGACGACGGATTGGGCGCGCAAGCATCGTAGGTTGAGCGCGAAGGGATCAGCCAGCCCCGGCCGCTATAACCCGAGCATCACGCCGTGGGTGTTCGGCATGCATGAAGCGCTGGACGATCCGACTGTGCAGAAGGTCGTGTGCATGAAGTCGGCTCAGGTTGCGTGGACGGACGGCGTGCTGCTGAACTACATCGGCAAGCGGATCGATGTCGACCCGTGTCCGATGATCGTCATGTTCCCGAAAGAGAAGACGGCGAAGAAGTTCAACCTGGAGAAGTTCGAACCGATGGTCGAGGTGACGCCTCGCCTGTCGGCGAAATTGCCGGTTCACGCGGCACGTGACAAAAACAACTTGTGGGATCACAAGACGTTCGCGCGCGGCTTTTTGAAGTTCATCACGTCGAACGCGCCGGACGATGTGAAGTCGACGCCGGCCCCGGTCGTCGCGGTCGAGGAACCGGACGACGCGAACACGAACGTCCGCGAACAGGGTGACTCGATCACGCTGCTGGAGGAGCGGAACAAGAGCTATTCGGCTCGGCGACGCAAGATGATCTTGGGCGGGACGCCGACTGTTGATGGCCTGTCGCGCATCCAGCAGGGCTACGCGGCTTCGGATCAGCGCGTCTATCTGGTGCCTTGCCCTGATTGCGACGAGGAGCATGAGCTGGCGTGGGAAAACGTCACGTGGAGCGAGGGCGCCGAAGTCGCGCACGAGGTCTACGGCCGTGCACAACCGGAGACGGCCCGTTACACCTGCCCGCATTGCGGCTCTTTGTGGGACGACGCGACGCGCATTCGCGCGGTTCGTCGCGGGCGATGGGTTGCGACGGCACCGTTTCACGGCGTTGCCGGCTTCCGCATCAACGAGCTGGTGTCGCCGTTCCCCGGCTCGAACATGGCCGAGCTGGTCAAGAAGTGGCTGACGGCCGACAAGGCGCTGCGCGAGGGTGACGATACGAAGATGCGTTCGTTCGTGAACAACTCGCAGGGCCGACCGTACAAGTACAAGACCGATCTGCCCGAGCTGGACGTACTCGCGCAACGTGCGTTGCCATATGCGGAGCTGACGGTGCCGATCGGCGGCCTGCTGTTGACGCTTGGCGTCGACGTGCAGCACGACCGGCTCGCGATCGTAGTGCGCGCATGGGGGCGCGGCGAGGAAAGCTGGCTCGTTTTGTGGGGCGAGATCTTCGGCAATGTGACGGAGCAGCAGCAAGACCCGCTGACGGGCGGTGTATGGGGCGCGTTGACGACGCTGCTGTCGCACGCATACCGGCACGAGAACGGCTGGCTGCTGCGTGTACGTGCAATGTCGATCGACTCGTCGGACGGAGCGACGTCGGACGCCGTATACAAGTACGTGCGCGCGGCGCAGCAGGCTGGTTTCAACGTGATGGCCGTCAAGGGCAGTAGCAACGTCGACGCGGAGATCTTCAGCGTGCCGAAGGCGTCGATCGACTCGACACGCAACAACAGCAAGGCGGCGAAGTACGGGCTGCGGCCGTATATGGTCGGCGTGAGCCGTGCGAAGGATCTGATCCTCGAAAACCGGCTGAAGCTCGAAGGCGACGGGCCGGGGCGGATGCATTGGTATAGCGGCGTGCGCAGCGACTACCTGTCGCAGCTCACGGCGGAGGTCAAGGTGCCGGGGCCACGTGGTGGTAAGCGCGTGTGGAAGAAGATCAGTCCGCGCAACGAGGCGCTGGACTGCGAAGGGTACGCGCTGCACGCGGCCCGCAGCGTGAAGGTGCACCTGATGACCGAGGCGCACTGGCAGGTCGAGCAGCATCGTGCGTCGCAGGTTTCGCTGTTCGATGCGGTTCCGGTGCTGGAGGCCTTGCCGTCGGCCGTGCCTGCGGAGGTGCCGCCTGATCCGCCGGACGTGCCCGAGGTTATCGAGACTCCGCGGCCGTCGCCGCCTGTAGTAAAACCCGCTGAAACCCCGCCCCCGAGCGGGGTTTCGCGCTTTCAGGGCCGTCGTGTCGGTCGCTCGACGTACCTGAAGCGCCGCTAAACGAGGTAATCGCATGGCATACACAAAGCAGGATCTGGAGCGCATCCAGTCGGCAATCGCGAAGGGCGAGCTGGAAGTCCAGTATGCCGACCGGCGAGTTAAATATCGCTCGATCGGCGAGCTGCGCGAAGCCCGCACCGAGATCATTCGCGACCTGAACGGCGCGGCCGGACGTTCGTCGATCGTGCGTATTCGTCACGCAGGCAAGGGGGTGCGATGAAGTCGGGCTATCCGTCACTCGCACGGCGCGGGTTCGTGGTGCCGACGCGGCTGAAGGCGGCGGCCTACGAGTCGGCGAGCACGTCGGGCGCACGGGCGAAGTCGTGGCGGGCATCGGGCGCGGGACCGAACGCGGCGGCGGTGCAGAACCTGCCGCTGTTGCGGTCTCGTGCTCGCGATGCGATCCGCAACGATCCATGGGCGAAAACGGCGATCGCGCGACTCGTATCGAACACGATCGGGAACGGTATTCAGGCGCACCCGCAACATCCGAACGACGCGGTGCGCAAGATGCAAAAGCAACTTTGGGAGGATAGCTGCGAGGAGATCGACGCGGACGATCTCTTCGACATGGCTGGTGTGCAGACGCTCGCCGCGCGCTCGTTCTTCAGCGATGGCGAGGTGCTGGTGCGTCGCCGATTGCGCAGTCCGCGTGAGGGTTTGGCGGTTCCGATGCAGATCCAGCTACTCGAAGGCGATCTGCTGCCGATGGAGAAGAACGAGATCGTGGCGGGTGGGGGCGAGATCATCAACGGCGTCGAGTTTGACTCGGGCGGCCGACGCGTTGCGTATCACCTGCTGCAGCGGCATCCCGGCGAATACGGGCGCGCGTTGACGACCAACATGCTGACCGTGCGCGTGCCGGCCGACGAGATCGCGCACGTTTTCTATGCGCTACGGCCCGGCCAGGTGCGCGGTGTTCCGGAGCTGTCGACCGTGCTGCTGCGGCTCAAGTCGCTGGACAACTTCGACGATGCGGTGCTGTTCCGGCAGGAGGTCAGCAACCTCTTTGTCGGCTTCGTCACGAAGCCGCCTGCCGAGCCGGGTCTGATGGGCGATCCAGTTACCGGCGCTGCGATGGAGTACGACGTCGACGGCTTCTCGCCGGTCGTGTCGCTCGAACCGGGGAGCATGCAGGAGCTGGCTCCGGGTGAAAGCGTTACGTTTGCCGAGCCGCCGGGCGCGGGGACCGACTACGGCCCGTTTATGCGTCAGCAACTGATGGCCGCTGCGGCATCGGTCGGCATGCCGTACGAAGTGATGACCGGCGATTTGCGCGACGTGAGCGACCGCGTGCTTCGGGTGATCTTGAACGAGTTCCGGCGGTCGATCGAGCAGATCCAGTGGAACGTGTTCATTCACCAGTTTTGCCGGAAGGTCTGGCGCTGGTGGGTTGACGCTTGCGCGTTGTCTGGCGCGATGCCGATGCCGGACTACTACCGACGCCGTCGCGAGTATCTGCGGGTGCGGTGGGTGCCGCAGGGCTGGCCATACATCCATCCGGTGCAGGACGTCACGGCGAAGCGGATGGAGATCCGCTCCGGGCTGGCGAGCCGGACAGGTGCGGTGCTTTCGCGTGGTGACGATCCGGAGCAGGTTGACCGGGAGAACTCGGACGATCTTGCTCGCGAGCGTCGCCTCGGGATTCGGTATGACACGCTCGATCCGGTCGACGGGGCGGGCGATCTTTCTAATGGGGATGGCGAATGAAAGGGAAGAAGCGGTGGTGGGACATCCGCGCGCAAGCGAACGCGGACGGCGGCAAGGCGGTCGAGATCCAGATTTACGGTGACATCGGATTCTGGGGCACCGACGCGGATCTGTTCGCTTCGAAGCTCGACGAGGTAGCGGCGACGGCGATATCGATCGTTGTCGCGATCAACTCGATGGGCGGTGACGTGTTCGATGCGTTCACGATTTACAACGCGCTGCGTCGGCATTCCGGCAAGGTGACGGGGCGCGTCGATGGCGTTGCCGCGTCGGCAGCGTCGCTGATTCTGATGGCATGCGACACGATCGAGATGCCGTCGAACGCCATGTTGATGATTCACAACCCGCATACGGTCGCGGCCGGAGAGGCAGGCGATCTGCGCAAGCTCGCCGATCTGCTCGATAGCACGTCCGGAAACATGCTGGCGGCGTACGTTGAGCGCAGCGGCCGGACCGAGGAGGAGGTCCGCGCGATCATGGATGCCGAGACCTGGCTGACGGCTGCGCAAGCGAAGGAGCAAGGTTTCTGCGACGCGATTGTCGATCCGATCCGCATCGCCGCATACGCGGGTGCAGCGCGGCTCGCTGCGCGCTATGCGGCGGTGCCCGCCGAAATCGTGGCGGTACTGGAGGACGACGTCGAGGTGCCGCCGGTCAATCCGCCAGTCGATCCTGCACCGCAGCCGCCGGCAACGCACGACATCACTGCGCTGGCGTCGCATGTGTACGCGGCGTGCCGTGACGCGCGGATCGAGCACTGCGCCGAGGGCATTGTGCTAGCGACGGGACTGCGCGATCGCGCGACTGTCGACGCGGCGATCCGCAGCGCACAGGACATCGCCGGTATCTGTCTGGCTGCGAGCCTGACCGAGCTGACGGCTGGCTTCGTCGCAGACGGCCTGACGCCGGATCAGGTGCGCGCGCGGCTGTTCGAGCGCGTGACGGCGTCGCAGAAGCCGATCAACCATCGTGCTGCCCCGGTTGCGTTGCAAGACGCGCCCGTGGTCGCGAACGCGCCGCGAGCGGCGTCCATCTACGCGGCTCGCAAGAGCGGCAAGTAACTTTGACGTAACCCGAGGAGGGGAAAACTCATGTCGAACTGGAAGGTACAGGCAAATCTCCCGGCCGAATTTCTCGTGTCGGAAGGCAACGGGCAGATCTCGCGCGAGCACATCATCGTCAAGGCCGGCCCGGCGCTGCCGGCCGGGCAGGTGCTTGGCGTGACGAGTACCGGCGAATACGCGCCGTACGACAACGCGGCGAACGACGGTTCCGAAGTCGCAGCAGCTGTGCTCTACGCGCCGCTGGCGGCGTCCGAATCGCCCCGCTCGGCGACAGGGATCGTTCGGCTCGCCGAAGTCGCCGGCGGGCTGTTGACCGGGCTGGATAAGGCCGGACGCGGTGATCTCGCCGAGCGGCACGTGATTGTCCGCTGATCGCAACACACCCCATTCGAGGCCACGCCGACCGCGTGGCCTTTTTTGTATCCATTTTCATGTCGGAGGTTGTATGGCGGATATCGCCCTGTTTCAAGACGACGCGTTCTCGCTGTCGTCCCTGAGTGCTGCGATCAACGAGCAGCCGTATGTTCCCGGCCGGATTGGCTCGCTCGGCCTGTTCGAAGAGGACGGAATCACGACGACGACGATCCAGATCGAGCGCGACGGCGACACGCTCGCACTCGTTGCGGCTGGTGAGCGCGGCTCGCCGGCTGCCGTTGTCAGTGGCAGCAAGCGCAGCATGATCCCGATCAACGCGGTCCACCTGCCGCAGCGTGCGGTGATCAAGGCGGACGAGATCCAGAACCTGCGCGCGTTCGGTTCGGAGACCGAGCTGGAAGCACTGCAGACCGTCGTGAATCGCCGCCTCGCGAAGATGCGCCGCCAGCTCGATGCGACACACGAATTTCATCGCATCGGTGCGATCAAGGGTGCAGTGCTGGATGCGGACGGCAAGCGGGTGCTGATCGACCTGTGGAAGTACTTCGACATCGAGCAGACGGTGATTCCGTTCGAGCTGGGCAAGGCTGATACGGAGCTTCGCACGAAGTGTATCGAGGTGCAGGACGCGATCGAAGATGCGCTCGGCGCGACGACTTACACGGGCGTGCGCGTGCTCTGCGGCCGCGCGTTCTGGAACAAGCTGATCAGCGCGAAGTCGGTCAAGGAGACGTATCTGGCGTCCGTGATGGCGGCGCAGTTGCGTGGCGACGCGCGCGAGGCGTTCGACTTCGGCGGGTGCACGTTCGAGCGCTATCGCGGCCGCGTCGGCGACGTCGGCTACGTGGCGGACGATGAGGCGCACGCGATCCCGGAAGGTGTTCCGGACCTGTTCATCTCGCGCTTCGCACCGGCCGATTATGTCGAGTCGGTCAACACGACCGGCATCCCGTACTACGCGAAACAGGAGCTGATGGACTTCGGCAAGGGGGTCGAGATCGAGGCGCAGTCGAACCCGATTCACCTGTGCACGCGCCCGAAGGCGCTGATCAAGCTGAAGGCGTGACATGGCGTTCCGGGATCTGATGGCCGATGTCGACACGGCCGTGAAGCGAGACCTGTCGGACGAGGTGAAGATCGACGGCAAACCGCTGGCGGGCATGTTTAAGGCGCCGTGGCTTGGCCCGGATCTCGGAACGCAACGCACGCAGCTCGTTGCGCCGGTCCTCGACATCACGGACGACGATGCGGCAAGTGTGCGCGAGGGCAGCATCGTCGAAGCGGGTGGCGAGCGGTTCCGTGTGTTAGAGATCCACCCGACCGGCACGGGCTGGACGATCCTGATTCTGAGGTGACGATGGATCTGCTGAAGATCGAGATCGACGTGAAGGGGGCGCTCGAAGCGCTCGCGGGCTTGCCGCCTGCAGCAATGCAGGCGGCATGGCGTCGGACGCTGCGCAAGACGGGCGCATGGATCAGGAGCCAGACCGCGAAGGAGGTAGGCAACGCGACGGGCATCCAGCAGAAGCTGCTGCGGCAGCGGATGTACTTCTTCATGCGGTCGCTCGATACGGGCAAGGTGTGGCTCGGGTTAAATCCGATCGAGGCGCACCGGCTCGGCACGGTCCGGCGCACTAAGAAGGGCATCCGCGCCGGCAAATCGCTGTTCGAGGGTGCGTGGCGCAAGACGACGCGCCAGCCGGACGGGCCGATCTACCGCCGGACCGGGAAGGCGCGAACGCCGTTCGAGGTCGTGACGGTCGAGTGGTCACAGACGGGCGATCCGGCGTTTCGACGGGCAGCCCGAGCCTGCGAAGTGCGTCTGATGACGGTGCTGCGGCAAGAGGTCAACTATGAACTGCAAAAGGCGATAAACCGTGCTCGATAACCTGAAGCAACTGCACGACGGCATCGAGGCCGGGCTGCGTGAGCGGCTGCCGGATCTCGAACGCATCCACGCGTACCCGAAGATCGGCAAGTCGATCGACACGCCGTTCATTGCGATCGAACTGACGGAGCTGGAGCCGGGCCACGATGACGGTACGGGTCGCGTGCCGCTGATCGCGCGCATGCAGGCCCGCGTGATCGTTGACCCGTTGGTGGAGGATGCCGAGGTCCAGGTGCGCGAGCTGTCCGCCCGCGTCCTGCAAACGGTGCACGGGGCGACGTGGGGACTGCCCATGACGCCCGGCAAACAGGTCGGGTCGGCCGGTGAAGATCCGTTCCGGCCCGAGCTGGACACGTATCTCGTCTGGCTCGTCGAGTGGGTGCACGAATTCGACCTGGGCGACGCGTACGAGCCGCCGACAAAGGGGCGGGCGGTGTTGTGGGGCGTCGATCCGGAGACGGGGCCGGAGCACGAAGACAGGTACTGGAATCCGGCGGATCACGGAGCGGGGTGACGTGTGAGCGACTTCGAACTTGGCGAGATGGATCGCCGCATGGCGTGTCTGACGCAGTCGGCGATCGTCGAGGCGATCACGTACGACCCGCCGCGCGTGAAGGTGCGTGTCGGCGATTGGGTGAGCGATTGGCTGAAATGGCAGGCGGGCGCAGCCGGCAAGGTTCGGCATTGGCGTCCGCCGTCCGTCGACGAAGAGGTCGCGCTGTGGGCACCGTCCGGAGATCTCGCGGGGGCGTTCGTCGCGCCGGGGTACTACACGGAGCAGCACGGCGGGTCCGGTCGGTCGAGTCCAGACGAGACCGCGACCGACTTCCCGGATGGCGCATTCGAGCAGTACAACCATGCGAGCCATGAATACGTGCTGTCGGTGCCGGCCGGTGGTCGGATCGTGTTTCGCATCGGCGGGACGGAGTTTGAGCTGAAGGCGGACGGTGCGACGCTGCGTAGCGCGAAGCTACTGGCAGATGTGCCGGACTCCACGTTCACAGGGAACACGACGACCGAACAACTGCTGACATTCAACGGCGGCATGCAGGGCAAGCCGGGCGAGGGTGGCGGTGTCGCGATGAAGATCGCGGGCAGTGCCGAATACACCGAAGACGTTGTTGCCGGCGGTAGGTCGCTCACGAAGCATCGACACCGCGAGCAAGGTGACGGCGAGTTAGTTAGCCAGCCAGTTTAGGGTCTGCCCGAGAATTGCGCGGGAAGTCACGAAGTGGCATTTTGATGCCGACTAGTTTCTCAGGCGAACATATCGCGTCAATCCCAGTTAGGAGCAGCTCTGTCATTGCATTCTGGCCAGCTTCGCTCCCTAGATCGAACCGAGGGTGTGGCCGGATACTTCTTGTGAAATAGTTCATGCACAGTCTCAGTGCGATTAGTCGCGATTGAATAGTGAAATCCGGTAGAGGTGCGCTTGTCGAGCATCGTAGGTCTGCGGATTTATCCACTCGTATCCCTGATACATCGTTGAAATGGGACTGCACGCAGTTGTCCAGTAGCTCTGTTCCAAGCTGTACTAGATCGCCGATTTTGATGATGACGTGCCCGCTACTGCCACCCACCAGTCGCTGGTTGATCGATACGGTATCTATGGCTCGATGCTGGACCCAAGTGGCGTATGCGGCTTGATAGTCACGATTCGCCTGCAGCAGGGTTGCATCAGACGAGCTTGATTGCAAGGCGAGCATCGCGTGTTTCGATGCCGACGCATACAAATCGAACGAAGCGGCCAAGTCATCAATCGATGATCGAAGCTGATCATGGTCCCGAATGACGGCGTCGTTGTGCCGACGATCTTCGTCGAGTTTGTTGGTGATGCGAAGGGCGAGACCGTTCGTAAGGACGAAACCTACCAAAAGAAGCACAAGCGGGTGACGGAGCGACGCAACGAAACCCTGCCAACCCTTTTCGATCATTGCGGTGGCGGTCCCATGGCCGGGAACTGCGGACTTTGCGGGGCGTCTCTTGATTGTAGTGCGTCGCTGAGTGCTCACGGTTCAACTCCATGCAGGTATGTACCGTGATTCTAGACAAAAGTTACTTTGCCCCGCCTAGTGCGGGGTTTTTCATTTGCGGGGGATGTTATGGCGAAAGACGCGCATCAAGGTGGGGCGGTAGCACCCGTGACGTACATCGATACCGAGTTTCGCAGTCGCGTCATCGTGTTTCCGGATGGCTCGCACGTCGCGGTGTTGGCGGGTAAGGCGACTGTAACGGAGCCGGCGCACATCCGGTACATGGACGACCGCGCAGACTTCAGGCGCGTTGACGCGAAGGTGATCTGATGGTCGCGCTGGTCGGTATGTGTCGCCGCACGGGCCGACTGATCGGCGGACTCGATCATCTGGTGCAAAGCATCGCGGACATCCTGAGCACGCGCAAGGGAACCCGCCGCGAACGGCCCGATTACGGTTCGGATCTTCCTGCGATGGTCGACCTGCCCGTCACGCGCGGATGGATATCGGCCGCGCAGGCCGAAGCCGCGCGTGCAATCGGACGGTGGGAGCCGCGCATCGCGCTTGACCGTGTGAACGCGCTGTCTGTCGTGGACGGCAAAGTAACTTTTCGAATCGCCGGCCGTTACAGCGGCGATGACGTTGTGTTCGAGGTGACGATATGACAGTGATCGATCTGTCGGCGCTTGATCCGCCGGATCTCGTCGAAACGCTCGACTTCGAAGAGCTGTACCAGCGCAAGCTGGACCACTTCAAGCGCATTTATCCGGACTGGACGGCCGCGCTGGAGTCCGATCCGGTCGTCAAGCTGCTGGAGCTGGCTGCATACGAGGATGTCCGGTTTCGGGCTCGCGTCAACGATGCGGGCCGGGCTGTGTTGCTGGCCTATGCGACGGGCGCGGATCTCGAACACCTCGCGGCGCTCTGGAACCTGAAGAAAGAGATCGTCGACCCCGGCGACCCGGAGGCACATCCGCCGATTCCGGTCACGTACGAGCGCGACGAGCGGCTGCGATTGCGCACGCAGATGGGGATCGAGCGCGCGTCGACGGCGGGGCCGTTCGGCGCGTATCGGTCGCTCGCGATGGACGCGTCGGCGGATGTCGCCGACGTGCGTGTCGATCGCCCGGAGCCGGGCGTGGTGCGCGTCGTGGTGAAGTCGTCGACGAACGGCGGTGTTGCGAGCGCTGCGTTACTCGATACGGTCCGCCGAGCGCTGTCCCCGGAAGATCGTCGGCCGCTCAACGACAGTTTGCTCGTTGTGCCGGCCCGGCCGGTCGAGTACGCAATCGTCGCGGACGTGTATATCGGGCGCGGACCCGATCCGGGCGTCGTGCTTGCCGCGCGACGGCAGGATCTCGATATCGCGATTGCAACTGGTGAAGCGCTGCGGGTTGGCATGCCGCGCTCGGCCGTAACCGGGGCGCTGCATCCGAAAGCGTCGGGTGTTGTGCGCGTGGATCTGAAGTCCCCTGCGGCTGATGTCGTGTGTGCGATCGACCAGTTCGCGCGGTGCACATCGATTGTGCTGAATCCGAAGGTGAACGATGACGACTGAAGCGCTGTTGCCGACGAACCAGACAAGTCTAGAGGCGGCGCTCGCGCAGGTAATGCGGCCAACCGTTGACCCGGATGTGATTCGTACGCTGTGGGATGCGGATCGCTGTCCGGCCGCCTTCCTGCCGTGGCTCGCTTGGTCACTCGCGGTCGACGGATGGGAGCTGGCGGAGTCGGAAGAGGCGCGGCGCGAGCTGATCAAGTCGTCTCTGGCGATCTATCAAAAGAAGGGCACGCCGTGGGCGATCCGCGAGATCGTTCGACGTCTCGGGTTTGGCGAGGTCGACATTCAGGAGGGGCGGCAGATCAAGCGGCGCGACGGCTCGGCGAAGCGCGACGGTCGATATCTGCACGGCGGGTCAACTGCGTGGGCCGAGTACATCGTGAAGCTGCGTCGACCGGTGACGCGAGATCAGGGCGAAAACCTGAAGCGGGCGATCGAGCGTTACGCGCCGGCTCGTAGCCGGCTCGCGTGGCTCGATTTTTCTGAGGTTGCGATCCGACACAACGGTGTCGCGATGCGCAATGGTCAATTTACGCGAGGGGTGATCGGTACATGGCCAATCTGAAAGAAGAAAGTAAGTGGGAAGACGGTGTCTATCAGTTCGAGACGTCGGACCCCGTGCAGGGCGGTCCCGATGGGGTCGACAACTTGCCGACAAAGCAACTTGCGAATCGGACACGGCACCTGAAAGACAGGGCGGACGGCAATGACCGACGAGTCGGCGATATCAGTGCACAGGTCGATGCGCTCGGTAAGCGTACTGACGCGCTCGGCAATGACAAGCTGCCGTACACGGGCGGAACGTTGAAGGGTGTTCTAAGGGGGAAAGTCGGCGCAATCACGCCGAACAACACAAACAACGCTGGCTTCGGGTTCGACAACGATCCGGATACGGGCATGTTTTCGCCGGGCGATGGATATCTGCAGATCGGTGCACAGGGCGTTTCGCACCTGGAGATTCAGGGCAATAACTGCTTTGTCGGGCCAGCCGCCGCGAGTGGATGGCTCGCACTCATTGCAGGCGGAGCCGAGCGGATGCGCGTCACTCGCGAGGGGCGCGTGCTTCTGGGGACGACGGCCGACAACGCGCGGGACGGCTTCCAAGTAGCTTACCGTGCGTCGTTTTCAAACGGAATTCAGATTACCGGGATGGACTCGGGCGACGGTGGGCAGCTTCGAGCCAGCAGCGGCAATTACGGGGTATTCCTGCGCAACGACGACGTTTCTGCGTATTGGCTGCAGACAAAGAAGAGCGACCCGCTTGGCTCCTGGAACGCGTACAGGCCGTTTTCGTGGGCGCTTGAAACCGGTGTTGTGAGCATTGACGGAACGGGGGCTGGCACATACCTCGGTGGGGCACTCAACGTCGGTGGCGACATTGTCGTTAAGCGAGGCCAAGGCGAGGGTCACCTCATCCTGGGTGACAGCAATGGGTACTTCTTTGCCAACGCTGGGCGTGCTGGATGGTACTCGGGGACCAATGGTTCGTTTCAGTACCACTACGGCGAACGTGTTCTGAAGGTCAACGACAGGGTTGTCTGGAACGAAGGCAATCTGACGCCGCTTGATTTGAACAATGGCGGGACGCTCAAAGGGACACTCTCCCTCGCTGCTGGTGCTCGGATCTTTCTGTCGGAAGGGTCGCCGCAGTTTCCGTCGTTGGTGTTCAGTGAATACGGCTCTGACACGGGGCTGTACCACGTGGCAGACGGTGCGTTTGGCGTGACTTGTGACGGCAAAGTTACTGTCCGATTTACGTCCGACAAGGGCACGATCTTCGATCGTCCGGTGCAAGTCCCGACCGTGGCGGCTGGCGACCGTTCAAACAATGCGGCGTCGACGGCATATGTTGTCGACGCGATTGCATCGGCGTCGATCGGCCAGATCATCTTCGAGGTGCGGAACAGCGTCCGGGCGGGTTGCCTGAAGCTGGACGGTGCGCTGCTCAAGCGTGCCGACTATCCGCAGCTCTGGGCGTATGCGCAGGCGAGCGGAGCGCTTGCAACGGAAAAGGATTGGGCGGCTGGGTGGTGGGGGTGCTTCTCAATCGGTGACGGCGAGACAACCTTCCGTATTCCCGAGTTTCGCGGTGAAGGCATTCGGTGCGCCGACGGTGGACGTGGTGCAGATGCCGGTCGAGGTGTCGGCTCTTGGCAAGACAGCCAAAACCGCTCGCACGCGCATGGTGCTTCGTCTAGTGGAGTTGGGGACCACTCGCACAACGCTTGGACAGATGGGGCCGGGTGGCATGGACACAATGTTTCGCAGCAGCCGCACTCGCACGGGTTCGGTCTCGGGTCGAATGGCGCGTATTCGACGAGTACTGGACGTGGATACGGTATGGACAACGGTCGTGCGAACAACTTGGGGACCGATGGCGCAACGATCCCGATCGGCATTGATGGAAACGGGACGCATACGCACGCCGTTGGTATCGGTGGGGCGGGTGGTCACTCGCACGTGATTAGCGTCGCGGCTGACGGTGGTTCGGAGGCTCGCATGCGCAACATCGCTGTGCTCGCCATGATCCGCGCATATTAATTCGAGGGGTACAGCATGCTTTGCAATCAATACGACAGTTTGACGGGACAGTACATCGTGAGTTTTCTGGCCGATCTCGATCCGATGAATCCGGATCGCTATCTGGTTCCCGCGTTCTGTACGCTCGAACCGCTGCCCGAGCGTGCCCCGCGCACCTGGCCGTTCTGGCGTAACGAAAAATGGGAAATGCTGCCCGACTATCGCGGCGTGCGTCTGTATCGCACGGAGTCGGGTGCAGCCGCCGAGATTACGGTGGCAGGCGTGACGCCTGACGATGCGGGCCTGACCGAGAAGCCGCGTCCGTCTGATACGCACGTTTGGCTGGACGGCGCATGGGTCGTCGACGAGAAGATCGTCGCGGATCGGGCGCGCGAGGCAGCGATGAATGACTTCTTTGCTCGGCTAGAAAGTGCCCGCCAGCAGAATCGCGGGAAGTCGGATGCGCGGATGACGGGGCGGCTGTCGGATCTCGAAGAAGCGACGTTCGACGCGTGGGCCGACTATCAGGTCGCGCTGGCGCGTGTCGTCGACTCGCCGGGTTTCCCTGCGAAGATCGAATGGCCGGCCGAACCCGATCCGCAAGCGCTTCTCGCGAAGGTCGCAGCCGAACGTGCGGCAAAGGCGGCACGTGAAGCCGAAGAGGCTGCGCAGCGCGAGGCTGCGGCGAAGCAGGCCGAAGAGGAACGTGCTGCAGCCGAGGCCGAAATGCAGCGTCGAGCTGAAGGAGCGGATGCGTCCGACGTCGCTGTCGATTCGGAGCAACCGAAGGCATCCGATAAACCCGCCAAAAAGTAACTTTGCCGACGCAGCACGCGTCGTTTCGTTTCAAGCCGCTCCGATGAGCGGCTTTTTTATTTCGGAGATCCGCATGGCAGCGACTTCCTTTTTTCACGGCATTACGACGACGATCGTCGATAGCGGCCCGCGCACGATCGCGGTGCCGTCGTCGTCGGTGGTCGGCATGACCGATACCTACACGCCCGGCCCCGATCTCGCCCAGCCGAATGTGCCTGTGCAACTGACGAGCTACGGCGAGGCTGCACGCGCGTTTGGTGAGAACAGCTCGATCGCGCGGGCAGCCCGCGCAATCTACGCGCAGAGCAGCGCAGTTGTGATCGCGGTGGGCGTGCCGGCAGCGGCCGACGCGGCGCAGCTCACGTCGGCGATCATCGGTGGCGTATCGGCCGGCGGTGCACGCACTGGTATGCAGGCGCTGCTCGACGCGAAGTCGCGTTTCAACGCACAACCGCGTTTGCTGATCGCACCTGGGCACACGTCCAAGCAGCCGGTCGCGACGGCCGCCGACTCGCTCGCCGGCAAGCTGCGCGCGATGGCCGTGATTGACGGCCCGAACGTCGACGACGAGGCGGCGATCGCGTACGCGAAGAATTTCGGCAGCAAGCGTCTGTACATGGTCGACCCCGGCGCGAAGGCTTGGGACAACACGACGAACGGCGAGATCTCGCTGCCGGCGTCGACGTACGCGGCGGGGTTGTTCTGTCAGACCGACGCGAAGATCGGCTTCTGGGCGTCGCCGTCGAACAAGGAGATCGTCGAGATCACGGGCACGGGCCGGCCGATCGAATACCTCGACGGCGACGATACGTGTCGCGCGAACCTGCTCAACAACGCGAACATCACGACGATCATTCGCGACGGCGGGTTCCGCCTGTGGGGAAACCGCACGCTGTCGGCCGATCCGAAATGGAAGTTCGTCACGCGCGTGCGGACGCTCGACATCGTCATGGATGCCGTGCAGGCCGGCCACAAGTGGGCGGTCGATCGCGGCATCACGGCGACGTACGTCAGCGACGTGACCGAAGGGCTGCAGGCGTTCATGCGTGACCTGAAGCGTCAGGGCGCAGTGATCAACTTCGAGGTCTATCCGGACCCGCTGCTGAACACGGCGAGCCAGCTCGAAGACGGCAAGGTGTACTGGAATATCCGCTTCACGGATGTCCCGCCGGCCGAAAACCCGATTTTCCGCTTCGAGGTCACGAACCAGTGGCTGACCGAAGTGCTCGACAACCAGATCTAAGGGGGAACGATGATTCCGGAAACTCTGCACAACTGCAACGCGTTTATCGACGGCCGCGGATACGCGGGCCGTGCAACGAGCGTGACGCCGCCGAAGCTGAAGATCAAGACGGACGACTTCCGCGCTGGCGGCATGGACGCGACGGTCAAGATCGATCAGGGGATGGAAGCGCTCGATGCGTCGTTCGCCATGTCGACGATGGAATACGAGGTGCTGCGCTTCTTCGGGCTGGTCGACGAGAACGCATTCAATGGCGTATTCCGCGCAGGCTTCAAGGATCGCAGCGGTAAGACGAAGGCGGTTGCCGTGTACATGCGCGGCATGCTGTATGAGGTCGATCCCGGTGAATGGAAGCCGGGTGACAAGGTCGACGCGAAGTTCAGCGTCTCGTGCGACTACTACAAGCTGGAGATCGACGGCGCGATCGTGCATGAGATCGACGTATTCGCATGCAAGCGCGTGATCAACGGCGTCGACCAGCTCGCTGACATGCGCAAGGCGCTCGGCATGTAGCCGTCATCGAGCAGACACGCAGCAAATCTACTTTTATCAATCAATGGCGAGCCGACGGCTCGCCATTTTTCTTTTCAGGAACCGCAATGGAAAAGGTCACGATCAAGCTCGACTATCCGATCGATCTCAATGGCGTGCAATGCGACACGTTCACGATGCGACGGCCGAAGGTGCGCGACATGCGCGGTGCGCAAAAGCTCGCGCCGAACGATGCGGAGGAGCAGGAGCTGATCCTGTTCGCGTCGCTCGCCGAAGTCGCACCGAGCGATCTCGATGCGATGGACATGGCCGATTACGAGCGCGTGCAGGACGCCTACTACTCCTTTCGATCCGTACGCAAGGGTGGACAGAAAGACGCTCAAAGCGCTGGCGAAGCGGCTGGTGCGTGAATACGGCATGTCGCCGACGTCGATCGACGAGATGACGATCGACGACATGCTCTGGTGGCTGACGGATTGAGGGGGCCGGGATGGCGAAAGACCTAGCGCTTGGCATCGTGATCGGCGGGGCCGTGTCGGCGACGTTCGGGAAGGCAATCACCGACACGTCGTCGAAGATCGACGCGATGAAGAAGCGGGCGAACGACTCGCGGCTCTGGCAGCGCCAGATCGGCGAGACGATGCGTCTGCAGGACGAGTTCCGCCGGCTGCATCTGGCGGGCGATAGCGCGGCGGATGGTATCCGTCGCAAGCTCGACAGCAATCTGAAATCTCTGCGAGACGCTGGCATCGAGGTCGCGCGGCTCGATCGCGCGTATGCACAGCTTGGCCGGACTGCTCGGGGGCTGGATCTGAAGGCGTCCGGTCATGAGCGGCTGGCCGCCGGGCAAGAGGCCGGGCGTGGCGTGATCGGGGACGCTATGAAGCTGACGGCAGCGGTCGCGGTGCCGGCGACGATCTCGGCGAACTATCAGGCGATCATTCGCGACATCGCGATCAAGGCCGGTATCGCGCGCACGCAGGAAGAGGCCGCGATGAGCGCGCGTATTCGGCGCGACGCCGGGGCGAACGGCATCGGTCGCAACGAGCTGGCGGACGCCGTGAACCAGATGGTTGCGGGCGGCATGGACCTCGACCGGGCGCTCAACTTCGCGCCGCTGGTCGCGAAGTTCTCGATCGGCCAAGGGGCGACGACGGTCGAGACCGCGAAGATGATCCAAGCGCTGCAGCAAAACGCGGAGATCGTCGACCCGCGCCAGATGGCGAAGGCACTCGAAGCAATCGCGTATCTCGGCAAGGAAGGGTCGTTCGAGTCCGTCGACATGGCGCGGTGGTTCCCGGTGCTGCTCGCGGAGATGAAGAAGATCGGCATCACGGGGCAGGACTCGGTGACGCAGCTCGGGGCGATGCTCCAGGTGCAGATGAAGACGGCGGGCAGCTCGGACGAGGCGGCGAACAACCTCAAAAACTGGTTCTCGAAGATCGGCTCGGGCGAGACCGAACGCAACTATGCGAAGGCCGGCGTCGACTATCAGGCCAAGATGCGCGAGGCGATCGGCAAGGGCTGGTCGCCGCTGGAGGCGTCATTCGTGCTTGCCCGTGCGTACATCGAGCGTGTCGACCCGGCCAAGGCGAAGCAGCTCGCAGCGGCTGCCAAGCAGTTCAATTCGGAAATGGACCCGGCCAAGCGTCAGACGCAGATGGCCGCGTTCGCCGAAACGATGAAGACCGGCGACCTGTTCAACGACATGCAGGTCAAGGCTGCGCTGACGGCTTACATGCAGAACGCCGAGCTGTATGCGAGCCTGAAGCGAAACGCGCAGCAGGCGAGCGGCGAGATCCAAAAGGATCTGGAGGCGCGTCGGGAGACGTCCAAACAGGTCTGGGGCGAGGTCGGGCAGCAATGGGACGACGCGATGCGCAGTATCGGCGACGCGTTGCGTCCGATCACGGATCGCGTTGGCGAGGCTGTTAAGGGGGCCGGGAGCGGTGTCCGGTCCGCAGCGGACAGCGCTCCGAAGGCGACGGCTGCTGTCGTCGGCATTGCCGGCACGGTTCTCGCGGTGCGCGGAGCAAAGGCACTTTGGGGCATCGGGCGCGGCTTGTTCGATATCGCGCGGGGCACGCTGCTGGCGCGTGGTGGTGGTCGAGGGGCCGCAGGGAGGGCGGGGGCTGCGGGCGGGGCGGTCGGGCGAGCGTTGGATGCGCTCGGCGGGGCCGCTGGTGCCGCTGGTGGCGTGCAGCGCGTGTTCGTCGTGAACATGCCCGGCGGTGGCTTCGATGGTGGCGGGCTTGGTGATCTCGCGGGTGGTGGGCGTGCCGGTCGAGCCGCGCGTCGTGCCGCAGCTCGGGCGGGGCGAATCGGGAGGATCGGGCGGATCTTCAACGCTGGACGTGCTTTATTCGGTCGAGTTGCGCCGTGGGCGGGGAAGCTGGCCGTGGCGGGGACCGTGCTGAAGTTTGGTCTGGCGGCTCGCGAAGCATACGCCGTCGCGTCGAGCACGGATACGAACGAGAAAAAGGCGACTCGCTTTGCGGGTATCGCCGGCAGTCTCGCGGGTGGCGTGATCGGCGCGAAGGTCGGGGCGACGATCGGAGCGCTCGGCGGGCCGATCGGATCGGCCGTCGTCGGCGTGCTTGGCGGGGCACTCGGGACGTTCGTCGGCGACAAGGCATTGAGCGCCCTCGCGAGCAAGTTTCTGGCCCAGAAGCCTGACGAGACGCCCGCGAACGCCGAAGCGGTCGCCAATGCAGCGAAGGCCGCAGAGACTCCGGCGGCAGATGCCCGCTTCGGCCCGCGTATCGATCAGCAGAACACGTTCGCGCCGGTCTTCAACGTGAAGATCGAAGCGAGCGATACCGACATGGCTAACAAATTCCTCGCGCAGGTCAGTCCGCAGTTGACGCGGATGATGGAGGAGCAGCAGCGCAAGGCGAATAGTCGATCGGCAATGTTCGACTCGCCACATATGTAAGGGAGGTGGTATGGACGTGATTCGACAGATCACGGGGGCGGCAACGCAGGCGGGAATCGCGACGGAGCGCGTGCGGCAGATGGTCCGCATATTCGATCGAAACCGCGCGGCGAGCATGGCGACCATCGACGTGCTGCAGCGTCTTGCGACCGGCAACCTGAGCAGTGCAGCCGAGCTGCTGACAGGCGCGACGAGTGCGCTGTCGGTCGCGTCGGATCTGTTTCCGCAGGTCGGTGCTGTCCTGCGCAGCTTCAACGCGACGCAGGCGTCGATCGGCTCGATTCTGAAGGCCGTCGACGGATCGAATTTCCCCCTTGTGCGGGCTGCCGCCGACAGCGTCAAGTCTGCATTGGGCGGGGCATGGAATCAGTTCAACGCGGCAGTCGGCCTGAAGGATTCGGCGGTGCTCGATGTGATCAAGTCGACCGGTGTCGGCTCGATGCTGTCGGGTTTGGTCGACGGAGCGTCGTCGAGCACGCCGCACCTGATGACGATGACGACCGATGCCGGCGACGCGTTCCACTTCAACCTGTCGACGGCCGCTCACGACAAGCTGCGACGGGCGACGCGGTATCGCGTCGCGTCTCAGGAGCGCCTGAATCGTCAGGAGGCGCTGCAGCCGGTCAGCGAAGGGGGCGAGACGATCACGCTGTCGGGCGTCGTGTTCCCGTCGCTTGGGGCCGGCACGAAGCAGATTACCCGGCTGCGAGCGATCGGCGGCCGGATGAAGCCCGCGCAGCTCACGACCGGCGACGGCGAAGTGCTCGGTCGCTGGCTGTTGCAGGCGATCGAGGAGGAGCAGGACGCGTTGCTCGCCGATGGCATGCCGCGCAAACAAACTTTCTCGGTGGAGTTCGGCCGCTATGGCGAAGACTTTAAGAACGTCTGACGGTGACGTGCTCGACACGCTCTGTTACCGCGTCTACGGAACGCTGCAGGGCACAGTCGAGGCTGTCTATGACGCGAATCCGGGGCTGGCGAATCGACCGCAGCCGTTCCCGTCCGGCGTCGAGATCCTGATGCCGGATCTCGATGCGCCGCGTGTTGAATCGGTCCAGCTCTGGACATAGGGAGAGGCGATGGAAGCGATCTTTCAGGTCGTCGCGAACAGCTCGGACGTGACGAAGGTCATTCAGGATCGCGTGCTCGAGATCCGGGCGATCGACAAACCCGGCCTGGACGCGGATGAATGCACGATCACGCTCGACGATCGCGACGGCCGCATCGAGTTTCCACCGAAGGGCGCGACGTTGAAGGTGTCGATCGGATGGGAAGGGCAGGGGCTGTCGATGCTTGGCGAGTATGCCGTCGACGAGGTCGGCGTGCGCGGGCCGCCGGCCAGCGTCGTGATCAAGGGCAAGCCGGCGAACATGCGCGCGACGTCGAAAACGCAGCGATACGGAAGCTGGTCGAACGCGAAGCTGGCCGACATCGTCGGCGACATCGCGCGTCGTAACAAGTGGTCGGCTGCGTGCGACGTCGACGTCGTCGTGCCGCGTATCGACCAGTTCGGCGAAAGCGATCTGCACTTCATCACGCGCGTGGCTCGACTGTACGGTGCGACGGCGACGGTCAAGGCCGGCAAGCTGATCGTGCTGGCTCGCGGCGCTGGCAAGAGCGCGAGCGGCAAGCCGCTGCCGATCGTGACGCTCACGCCCGGCGATCTGCTCGACTACGACATCAACTTCCCGGACCGCGCGAGCTTTGCGGCCGTTCGCACGAAGGTGCACGACCGCAAGACGGGGAAGAAGATCGACCTGACGATCCCGAATCCGGACGCCCCGCCAGGTGCGTCCGCGGTGCATACCGAACGCCATACGTTCGCCAGTCCGGAAGCCGCGAAAGCCGGGGCGACGTCGCGACTCGCGACGCTCAACCGGCACACGTCGACGAGCCGGCTGACGATGCGCGGCCGCGCCGATCTGTCGGCGGAAAAGACGATCGCGCTGAAGGGGTTCAAGACGGGTGTAGACGGCGAATTTCTGATCGAGTCGGTCGAACACACGTTCGCGTCGCGCGGGTGGATCACGGTCGTCTCATTGAACGGAGGGAACAAGGGGAAAGCGAAGGTCGGACACGGGAAGAAACCGGGCAAGAAAATCAATCTGGTAGTGCCGGCGCCGCAGTAACGCGTCACGCACTGTATTTGCAGGCCGCTCACGGGCAACCGTGGCGGCCTTTCTTTTTATCGGGAAGGGGAACCGATGCAAGACCACGAAAAGACGATTCTGGAGCTGATCATCATGGGCGGATTGATCGGCATCGCGAAGGTGTTGGTAGGTGGGGAACAACTGACGTTTCGGCTCGTTGCCGGCCGGGCCATGCTCGGATCGGCGACGTCGATGGTGGCCGGCATTGCGCTGCTGCAGATCCCGGATCTGCCGCCGATCGCGCTGCTGGGTCTCGGGAGCGCGCTCGGCATTGTGGGGTCGCAGTACCTCGAAGTGCTGCTGCGTCGGAATGCAAAGCGTGTGTTTGGGGAGAAGTGAGCATGGCTCGAATCAGTGTTGCCGCCGCAGGCGGAAAGAACCGCGTGGCGTTCCTCGATGCGATTGCGGTAAGCGAGATCGGATCGTCGCTGCTGGCGAAGACGGACGACGGATACAACGTACTGGTCGGGGCGACAGCGTCGCGTCCGATGCTGTTCTCCAGCTACGCGTCGCATCCGAACGTGCTCAACCGACAGATCCGGGTGCCGTCGACGGCGGCTGGCCGTTATCAGATCCTCACGCGCTGGTGGCGGATCTATCAAGCGCAGATGAAGCTGCCTGACTTTGGACCTGTCTCTCAGGACCGATACGCGCTGCAGCAACTGCGCGAGCACGGCGCATTGCCGTTGATCGACGCCGGACGGTTTCGCGAAGCCGTCGCGAAGGTGTCGAACGTGTGGGCCAGTCTGCCGGGGGCCGGATACGGCCAGCATGAGAACGACATCGAGCATTTGCTGGCCGCGTATCGCGCGGCCGGCGGGGAGGTGGTCGCATGACGTGGATCGACCCGCGTATCTGGCTGCTCGTCGTTGCCGGCGTCATAGCCGGATCGGCATGCGGGTACTTCAAGGGACATCGTGACGCCGACCAGTCCGCGAAGGTTGCAGATCAGGCGAGGCAGATCGACGACCTGGCGAACGAGCGTAATGAGTTTCGCCGCCGGCTGGCGGCACAACAGGAGATCGCAACCGATGCTGCGAAAGAACGTGATCAAGCGGTGGCTGATGCCGCTGCTGCTGGTGGAGCTGCTGACGGGCTGCGCAGGCAGGTCGCCGCGCTTGTCGCCGATGTCCGACGTGCCGGCGCTACCGCCGGAAGCGCGACAGCCGGCGACGCCCTCGATCTGCTTGCCGACGTGTTCGGCCGGGCTGACGAGCGCGCGGGAGAGTTGGCGAGGATCGCTGACGAGCGCGGCATCGCCGGCAGGCAGTGCGAGCGCAGTTACGACGCGTTGATGAACGACGCGGAAAGCAATTTGACATGGTAATGCAGGCCATTCAGTCTCGAAATAAACGAGGCTGCTGACTTTTTCAGTTGCCTTTCTGGTTGATATTCGATAGGTGTTTTGTATGAATAATGCGATGTGATGAGGGGTGATTGTTAAGTGAAGTTGTTATTATTTTGTATTGTATTTGTTGGAGTGAAAATTAACGAGGGTTTTTGTGGATGATTTTTGCTTGATATCAATCATTGGGCTTCTATCATGAAGCTGTATCGGTGGCTGGTTTGGACGTGGGGCCGTTGTTGATTTGGTGA
Organism: Burkholderia lata; assembly: GCF_902499025.1. Classification (GTDB taxonomy): domain Bacteria; phylum Pseudomonadota; class Gammaproteobacteria; order Burkholderiales; family Burkholderiaceae; genus Burkholderia; species Burkholderia lata_C. The sequence goes on from NZ_CABVPW010000005.1 coordinate 32,746, forward strand.
ATTAATGCGCGGGGTGGGTATGAAAAAATCACAAATGATGCTTTCTGCCATTATTGGGTCGATTTGTTCGATTTCGTATGCGAATTGCTATGTAATTAGGAATGACAATAATTCAAATATTCAGCTGCAATTTCATTACAATGGAACGATACCGAATGGCGCCACTACGGCAGCTACTGTTTTTCCGCATCAGCAGTTCCCGCTTGGTGGTGGGCAGTGGTGCTGGAGTGGGACAGGAGGGGCAGGTGCAAGCATAATATTTTCTGGTGGCGGTAAGCTTCATAGCCCTAGTGGCAAGGTGTTGATGGGGCCTCCAATGTTTGGAGATGGTCCTCAATTTGCGCCGTCAGGATTGTATGTGGTCGGGCCATAGTGTCAATTTGGTTTCGCCAGTTACGCAGCATGTGACATCGCTGAGGTGTGAGGTCGATTATGTTTGATCGAAAATATCATGAAATTGATGAGGGCAATGAGTTTTTTTCAGATTCGTTGTCTGAGAAAGAGGTGTTGAAGCCTCGTGCTGGTGATCATCCGTGTAAGCTCTGTGCGTGCGCGAATTTTACAGAAAGTGTCTGGAATAGTGTGACTTGCACTTGTGGGCATGCGTCTAATGAGCATGTTGGTTTGCCGTAGTCGATGTAGTTGGTGTGTTTTTTTTGTGTTGTTTTAATTTATGTAATTGGGTTTGGATGATTTTTAATTTGATAATTTTTGGTGTGAGTCGATTCGACTGATTATGTGGTTCGGTGTTGGTGATTTCTGATGGGTCTCTTGAGTAAGGAGGCGTCATTTTTTAATTCATAGTCGACGGCGCAGACTATTTTTCTATGAGCTGCAGTGTTCGGCGAGCGGAGTTCTGAGACGAGCGGTACATATGCAGGGCATCGGCTTTCCGATCGGCAATCGTATGCGTCACCAGCATCTGGCGGCGCTACGATGGTCGTGACGGCCGTTCGCTGGTCGGCATGAGCATGTGGGACCGCCAACGCGGACGGGTATGCCGTGATGGGGCGCATGCACAAGCCCGATGACGAAAAGCGGTCAGTGGTCATATTGCGCCCAGCTGATTATGACGAGTGGCTGCACACGAAGAACATTGATGCCGCGCGCACGATGTTGCAGCTCTATCCGGCAGGGGAGATGGTCGCCGAGCCAAAGTCACTTTGATGTAGTTTCAACCACTAACCATCAGACCTTCTTGACGGGATGCCGCGCCGAGCCGCGTCGATGATGCGCGCCCTGTTTCGATCGAACTCGTGGAGCACCTGCTGTGGAAGGATTAGCTTGACCTCGCGATTCGCTATCAAACGTTCTAGCGGGCTGCCAACGGGCTGTTCCCGAAAGTCCTTCGCAAGGTCGAGCCAGACGCAGGTATCAACCAAAATCCGTGCAGCCGTACCGTCTCTCCTTTGCGGTAGCGCATTCGCAAAATTCTGCATTTCGATCGACGCAGTTGAAGCACGGCTCGGTAGATTTCGTTCGACAAGACCGGACTTCTGTTGATCGCAGAAATTCAGGCCAGCGGCGGAATCTTTGCGATCATCTGATCTGGGTACGCTACTTCCTGTTTCACGCGTTCCCATTCCGTCTTCAGAATCTCATTCGTCAACGTATCGGCCTCAGCCACTAACGTTTCCACACTTGCGAGCAGCGCGACAGCCGTGTTTTGATCCTCCGCGCGAGCCATATCATCGAAAATCTTGCGGATCTCGTCCAGATAGCCGCGCAACCTTATATGGTTCGCCTCGTTGGGGTTGAGGCGAAAGCGAAGGCGGTGGTGACGCTCCTGATGAGAGCGGTCAATTGCGCCATTCTTCTCCGAAAAATCTAGTGCTAACTGCTTCATCTCCGCTACGCGCTTTTCGTGCGGAATAGTTGCATCGTTCATCAAATCTGCGCTGCGTAGTCGTATGCCGTGCCATTTCCACAGATATTCTTGGGACTCCGCGAGGTGAGCCGCCATGTCAGTTCGCAGCTCGTCGATCCACTTTTGGCGCTTGTCTGCGATAAAAGTAGCCGCTGTGCGACCCGTTGTCGTGCGCTGAACATCGAGAGATGCGGCAGCTTGCCGGAGTGTTGCTGAGGCCGTTTCAATTGTTTGATTTCGGCTCTTTTGGCTTGCGTAGGAGGTCGCGACTACGCTAATGATCGCGGTTAGGGTGGATCCGATAATCGCCCAGCCAGCGGTGTGTATGCTCATAATTAAGTTCTGTATTGCCTAGATGACGTCTGCAGGTTGTGTACGCATGTGGCTGAGAAAACCAGCTTTGGATGAACTTAGATCTCAGCGTCGCGTTTCTCAAATTGCATTATGGAGCAGGATGCAGATGCCGCTGAATCATTGAACGCTGCAAGTTGCTTTGCGACGCGTGGCTGGATCGATGTTCAGAAACGCCCGCTGCGAGTGGGCTTTTTTGCGCTAAAAACTTGCTACAGCAAGGGCTAGAAGCCTTTCTGGAAAAGCTTTGCGGTTATCATTCCATCCCTTGAACTACGGCGTGGACATCTTCGAGGGAATATGGTCCATATTACTGTAATGCCGCTTTCGCTTCAGCCTCGAATCGGACGCAGGTGCCGCGGTGGGTTGCGTGCTCATGTGACCGGGAAAAGTTGCTTTGGCTGTCCGAGTTTACCAGCGGCGCGTATGCGATCGCTCGAAGTTGGGCTATCCGGTCAGGTGTCTGCGATGGCGGGCGGCAGCTATCCGCAGCCAATAGCCGACACTCGACGCATACGGCCGGATCGTTGACAATTTGGCTTCTTGAACGTCGGCATACACGATGAAACCGTACGGTATTCAACTCCGTGAGCACGTGCCGTCTGACGCCGATCGGTTCTGCGAATTGCAGATGAGTTCCGCTGTCGCACGATATGTGTCATGGCTCCCGCGAACGCGAGAGCAGTGCGAGAGAGCTCTGGCTGACGCGATCGCGCAACAACGATCCGCCAGACGGGTACGGTTCTTCTATGCTGTTGAATTTCAGCACGTGGCAGGGATGATCGGAAGCGTCGGATATACAGTTCGGGCTCCCGGCTCGGCCGATTGCGGGTGGTTCCTGTTACCCGCCTTCTGGGGAAAAGGCCACGCGGCTTCGGCGGTTCGAGAATTGCTGCAACGGGCGTTTGGCTCGGGTGGAATCGTAAGCATGACCGCGTCATGCTCCGTTGAAAATCGGGCCTCTGTTCGAGTAGCGGAAAAATGCGGATTTCGCCTGATCGCAGAGATTCGCGGGCGCGCGCACTTTGAAATCCGGCGGGAAGACGCTCACGAGCTTGCTCTGCATGGGCCTGACTAGAACGCTCGTTACCGGCTATGAGCAGCCGTTCGACGTTCGGGGGCGATCGTTGACAATTTGCAAGCGTTGCCGGTACACCTCAAACAGAGCGACGTAGAGTAAGACGGTTCATCTGTCGGAAAGAGGGGCACTATATGGATCGCGACGAAGCCCGGGCGTTGATGGCCGGTAGGCTGGGCGAACAGCTAATGAAGTTCCCCTTGCGGTGGTGCAAGCCCGCTTTCTTCGGGATTGAGCCCGAGCCTGGAAACCAAGTTGAAGTGCAAAACGGCACAGCTACCCTCATCGTCCGCGGCGATGACCATTTCGCAATCACCTGTCGGCACGTTCTGGACGGCTTTAGAGACGTATGGGTAAAGTCTGATCAGGCATTTTTCCAGATCGGCAATTGCCCGATCGATCCGTTAGCTCAGCTTGTAATCGAAGGACTTGGCGATCTGGACGTTGCCGTGCTGAGCCTGACGCAGGAACAAGCGCAGCGCATTGTCTACAACAGCGACGGCATCGGAGAGGGCTTTTTTCAGGTCGGTCAGCACCGGCCGGTCGTCATCGGTGAGGGCAACGGCGTTGCATTCGCAGGCTTTCCCGGCGCACTGAGACGCCATGACGCGCCCCAAGAGCTCAATTTCGGTTCGTATGGTTGCGGTGCCACGCCTGTCACAGCAGCGAACGATGAAAGGTTCATCTGCCAGTTTGATCGCGACGAATGGGTCGTCCGAGCGGTCGAAGCCGAGCCCGCGACCATCGGCGGCCTTAGCGGCGGTCCAGCTTTCCTGATCAGGCAAAGTTTGGCCGGACTGATTTCCTACGAATTCGCCGGCATCGTCTATCAATTTTCCGAAGACTACGAACTACTGTACATCGCCCAAGCCGCGGCCATTTTTGACCTGATGCATTGAGGCGAGCCGCTGCCGCATGCGAACACGCAACAGCCATATCTCACTCCAGGCTCGCGAGCATAGCAGCTAACGGTGGAGGCGACGGGCCGCTCCAGGTCGGCATACACTGGATGTGTCGGACTGCAAGCGGCTAGCGTGAGACGTGTACGCTTCGTGCCCCCGTTCATCGTGTGGTCTGTTGCTGCTCATGCTCCCTGCGGTGAGCGGCCATTAACTGGCGGATGTCGCTCTGCACTTCGTCAAACAGAGGGCGAATTTTTCCGGCCGTGATCTCTGCTGCTTCCGCGACCATGGGTCCGTGATGACTCTCGTGGCCAACGCGTACAGTTGTCAGCGCGCTATACAAAAGCTCCGACAGGGCCCCCAGCTTCACGAATAGCGTTTCTGGCATAAATAGGAAGTTGCGATTGGCGTAGATCGAGAACTGACGAACGGCGGTTTCGACGCGCTGGTAGCGGTGAAAGAAGATCGTGTGCTGGTAGTACTCCGCTCGGTCGCGGCCTTTGCTCTGGCGCAGCTGCTGCTTTTGCGTCTCGAGAAGCTCGCTGTCTTTCAAAAACTGCTCAAGCTCCGCATCATTCATTGCTGCAACGTCCGCATACTGCTGTGTCCGGCTGGTAAGCCAGCTTACGAGACCGAACGCATCCGCAAGCTTTTCCCATGCATCGGGGATGACTGTGAATTCGCGCTCTTGGTACTTGAGTCTGCCTTGAAGGTCAGTGTCCCACTTGACCTTCAGCTCGGCCAGTTCCTTGGCATTTGTTTGCCGAAGGTGCTCTAGACGCTGGGAAAATTTGTCTTCGATCCACTTTTGGCCTAGCCACTTGAACAGCCCGTATGCTATGGCAGCTGCACCACCACCGGTCAGAATGAACTGCTTGAAGAACTCCCAGGCGTCAGCTTGCGTCATTTTTTTGAATGTCTCCCGGACTACGTGTTGTGGGCCGTGGCGCGAGCAGTCGCCTTCTAAGATTCGCCGTCGACGGCCGCAATTGCAACCGCATGATAACGTCCAACGAGGAGACAGCACGCAGCAGTAGGTTACCGAGAGCGTCCGCTTTCGGGACGTCCGGTAGGCCGAAACGGGTCGGTAGTTGCCGCAGGCAAAACAATTCAGCGTAGGTTGCAGCGTAGCTTTCGAGTTCGGGCCTTGTCAGATAAGGCGCAGGTACTGCTGCATCATCGGTCGCTGATGGGGATGCTTGCGGTACCCCCATCTCGGAATGCCTCCTCCTCGACGTCTCTGAGCCAGTTCGCCCACGCTTGCATCATCTCCCGACGCTCCGGTAAATACTTCGCATGGTTGTACGTCGAGCGAGTCCTGTCCTTGTCCTTATGCGACAACTGCATTTCAACCACTTCGTCCTTCCACCCCATTTCATGGAGGTTGGTCGACGCGGTTGCTCGAAAATCATGACCCGTTATCGGTTCGGGGTTGTCCGGAACCATGTAGGCGATCGCGCGATTGATCGTTGCACGACTCATGTGTGGACGAATTCGATTGCTATGCAGAATCGGCAGGATGTACCCACGATCTCCATACATCTCCTGCAGTTCGCGCAGCAGTCCCAGCGCTTGCTGTGGAAGGGGAACGATATGCAGGCGCCTTGATTTGATCTTCTCCGGGGGCACCCTCCATTCGGCGGTTCCTAGGTCGATTTCTTCCCATCGCGCCCGGCAAAGTTCGATCGTTCTCGGAAACAGAATCATCAGCAATCGAATCGCAATTGCTGTTCGTCTGCTTTTGTAGGTCGGAAGCTGTCGGAAGAGCGCCTTCAGTTCGTCGCGGCTCAACGGCCGAGCATTCTCTGTTGGTGGCTTCAAGACAGATCCCCGCAGCACCGATGCGGGGTCTGCATCTGCCCGAAGCGTGATCACCGCATACTGGAATACGTTGGACACGTACTGGCGCAGTTTGATTGCTACGGAAGGGGAGCCACGCTCTTCGACCCGACGCATCAAAGCAAGCACATCATGGGCGGTAACAGAGCGCATGGGGCGGTTCCCGATGTATGGATAAGCATCGGCTTCGAGCATGCGCAGAATCTCGCCAAAATGCCGCTCGGTCCAAGTCTTCCGCTTCTTCTCCAGCCACTCGTCGCTGATAGCTCGAAAAGTTGCTTTGCCTTCGTTGATGCGCGCGGACAGGACTTCCTGTCGCGCGTGGGAAGGGTGCAGCCCCTTCTTGACGAGTTCACGGGCATCGTCGCGTGCAGCGCGTGCGCCTTGAAGGCTGATGGTGGGATATTCGCCGATCGCGAAGAGATTCTCCTTCCCGGCAATTCTGTACTTGTATCGCCAGAGCTTGGAGCCGGACGGATTCACCAACAGATACAGTCCATTGCCATCGGTAAGTTTGGTAGGCTTGTCGCCTGCCTTCGCTTGTCGGATCTTGATGTCGGTAAGTGGCACGGTGAAAAAGGGGGTATCGTCTCTGGATGGTCGAAATGATACCCCCTTTTTTCTCGGCTGAACACGATTTTCGGCGAACGTAAGCGAACAGTGGAAGGGCATGAAATGCCCGACTGGCAAGGGGTTGCGGCAAATTGCCGAACCATCACGAACAGGAGCGAACGAAGTGATCAGACATATTGTCATGTGGAAGTTGAAAGAATCGGCCGAAGGCGCGACGCGCGCACAGAACGCGCTGAAGCTGAAGGAAAAGCTCGAAGGCTGCCGCGACCTCGTGCCGGGCACGCTGCAGATCGACGTCGGCGTGGCGACGCCGGGCCTCGACGCAACCGCCGACATCGTGCTGGTATCCGATTTCGCGGACAAGGCCGCGCTCGATGCGTACCAGGTGCACCCGGTTCACCAGGAAGTGAAGAAATTCGTCGTCGCGGTGGCTGAATCGCGCGAGTGCGTCGACTACATCGTCGACAGCGCACGATGAGCGACGCGGCAACTCCGACGGACGGCCCGTCGATCGAAAGCCCGTTCGTCGACCTGCTCGGCGTGCAGCTCGTGTCCGCGAAGGACGGCGCGAGCGAGCTCGTGCTGCCGCTCGAAGAGCGGCACATGAACACGTGGAGCATCGCGCACGGCGGCGTGACGATGACGCTCGCGGACATCGCGCTCGCGATGGCCGCACGCAGCCTGACCGACGACGGCGTCGGCGTCGTGACGGTCGAGATGAAAGTGAACTTCATGCAGCCGGGGCGCGGCGAACTGCGCGCTTACGGACGCGTGATGCATCGCTCGACGACGATGGCCTACTGCGAAGGCGAAGTGCGCGACAGCGACGGCAATTTCGTCGCGAAGGCGCTCGGCACGTTCAAGTACATGCGGCGGCTCGCGGTGGGCCGCGACATCAAGCGGCAACGCTCGCGCACGGCGCCGGACGCCCAGCCCGGCCCGAGCGACGCGTAAGCGCCCGGACGCACGGCGGCCCTGCCTCTTCACCGGCAGGGCCGTTTTGTTTTGCGGCGTGCACTGGCTCGCCGGGATTTCGATACGCACGGCGCGGCGCGCCCGCCCGACCTGCGCATGGCATCATGCACGCTTGTCCGTTCACGGTGCCCCGCAGGCGCCGTCCTACCCGATGCCGCTGAATCCGAAGATCGCCCAGGTGCTCGACATGATCGAGCGCGCGAAACGTCCGACCTATCACCACCAGACACCGCAGCAGGCGCGCGCCGCGTACGAGAAGAGTGCGCCGATCCTCGACGTCGCATCGGCGTCGATGCATTCGGTCGAAGAATGCGTCGTGCCGACGCGCGACGGCCGCACGATCGGTGCGCGGCTGTACCTGCCGGTCGCGCCGAGTCTCGCGGAGCCGCTGCCCGCGCTCGTCTACTACCACGGCGGCGGCTTCACGGTCGGCAGCGTCGACACGCACGATGCGCTGTGCCGGATGTTCGCGCGCGATGCGCAATGCGCGGTGCTGTCGGTCGGCTACCGGCTCGCGCCGGAACACCGGTTTCCGACCGCGGTGAACGACGCCGACGACGCATTGCAATGGCTGCATCGCGAGGCGGCCACGTTCGGCATCGACGCCGAGCGGCTGGCCGTCGGTGGCGACAGCGCGGGCGGCACGCTCGCGACCGTCTGCGCAGTGCTCGCACGCGACGCAGGCATTCGCCTGGCGCTGCAGATGCTGATCTATCCGGGCGTGACGGGCTACCAGGACACCGAGTCGCATGCACGGCTCGCGAACGGCTACCTGCTGACGCAGGACACGATCCAGTGGTTCTTCACGCAATACGTGCGCGACCGGGCGGACCGCGACGACTGGCGTTTCGCACCGCTCGACGGCACGCGCGATGCGCCGTCGTTCGCGGGTGTCGCGCCGGCGTGGATCGCGACGGCCGAATACGATCCGCTGAGCGACGAGGGCGCCGCGTATGCGGACAAGTTGCGCGCGGCGGGCAACGCGGTCACGCTGGTCTGCTATCCGGGGATGATCCACGAATTCTTCAAGATGGGCGGCTACGTGCCCGAGGTACGGGCCGCGCATGCGGACGCGGTCGCGGCGCTGAAGGCCGCATTCGACGACGTTTGACGGCGGTTGTTTGGCGGCTTATGCGCCGCATGGGAGCTGCGATGACGAACGGCGTGGTGGAAACGGGCGACTGGACGGTACTGGGCGGCGACGCCGCGCGGATTCGCGACGCAGTGTTCGTGCGCGAACAGCAGATTCCGCCGGAATGGGAGCTCGACGACGACGATCCGCTGTCGCTCCATGCGGTGGCGTACCGGGTCGATGCGGCGACCGGCGCACGCCGCGCGGTCGCGACGGGGCGGCTGCTGCCGTCGGGCACGATCGGCCGCGTCGCGGTGCTGGCCGATGCGCGCGGGCAGGGCGTCGGGTCAGCCGTGCTGAACGCGCTGCTGGGCGCGGCGCGGCGCCGCGGTGAAATCGTCGTGCGGCTCTACGCGCAGGATTCGGCCGTGTCGTTCTACTTGCGGCACGGCTTCGCGGCGGTCGGTGAACCGTTCGTCGAAGCCGGCGTGCCGCACGTCGAGATGGCGCGTGCGCCGTAGCGCAGCGCCTGCTCGCGCTTAGCGCGGCGGCGTCGCGTCGAGGTCGAAGGTGAACGCGCGCTCGAACGTGCCCGGCCGGACGGTGCGGTGCGAGCCGTCGTCGTCGCAGCGTTCCTTGATCTCGACCGTCAGCCGCACGCCTTCCTTCATCGTGACGCGCAGCGCGGTCGTGCCGCGCGTGCCGTATTCGGGGGTCTCGATGAACGCGGCCGACAGCGCACGCTCGCGCTCGATCGGAATGCCGGTGTGCGGCAGTGCGTCGTCGTCCGCGACATGCGGGTCGCGCATCAGCGCGATCAGTTCGTCGAGCGACGGGGTCGGATTGTCGGTGAGCAACGTGCCGAGCTCCGCGCGCTTGCGCACCACTTTCGGCCAGGGCGTATCGAGCCGCGCATTCGACAGCGCATGCACGCCGGGCGCGATCGCGACCGGCGCGGCGACACCGCTTTCGCCTTCGGGCGCGCGATTGCAGAACCACGCGAGTTCACGCCGCCGCCAGTCGCCGACGAGCAGGTTGAAGCCGTTGTAGACGGCCGCATGCTCGGCGAGCTGCTTGAGGTAGTCGAGCGGCGCGACGGACGGTCCGCCGAGAAAATCGGACACGAGCTTGCCGCGGGTCGGTGCACCCGCGCGGATGTCGAACGGCGCGCGGTAATTCGTCAGCGCGGCAAAACGGCCGTCGCGCGATACGCCGAGCCACGTGCCGCCCGCTTCGAGATCGCGGCCGGCCAGCACGCCCGGTACATCTTCCCACCACGACAGCGGCGCGCTCGTCCGACGAAAGAACTCGTCGCGGTTCGCGGTGAGGGTAAAGACGGGACCGGCGGCGGCATCGGGCTGCCAGTCGAAGGCAATCAGACACATCGGGCGAATCTCTCGCAGGAAACATCGGGCGCCGGCTGCGACTCGCGAGCCGGCGCGCGAACGGGTTATCAGTGCGTCACGCTTCCGTCGGCCAGGCGTACGGCAGCGTATCGAACGCGAGCACCGGGCCGTCGGCCGAACCGAGGTGCACCGTGCCGTTGTCGAGCGCGGCGAGCTTGATCTCGACGAGCGCGTCGACACCGCCCGCGGGCGCGGCCGCCGCATTGACGATCATCCCGCACGGCTGGCCGGGATCGTCGCTGTGGAACAGCTCGACGCCGGCATGCACGCTATCGGTCTCGCCGGCGACGTGCGCGAGCGCGGTGCGGCGCTTGATCGTGCCGCGGTACTGGCTGCGCGCGACGATTTCCTGGCCCGGGTAGCACCCCTTGCGAAAGTTAACGGCGTCGATCACGTCGAAGTTGACCATCTGCGGCACGAACTGTTCGACGGCAGGCTGCGTGATGCGCGGTTCGCCCGCGCGGATGTCGAGCCAGTCCCAGACGGCCGGCGACACGACCGGCAGCGACTCGCCGAGCGCAGCGATGCGTGCGTCGACTTCCGCGCGCGGGCCGATCCACAGATAGCGCTTGCGGCCGGCCGCATCGGGCACGCGAATCAGCGTGCCGGCGGGGCCGTCGACCTTCACGTGCACGCCGTCCGGCAGCGCATCGAAGATGCCCGACAGCGCGTCGCGCACGTCGCCCGCGAAACCGACCACCGCGAGCGCGTCGCTCGCATCCGTCAGCTTCGCCTTGGCGCGCAGCACGAACATCGACAGCCGCTTCTGCACGGCGGGCTGCACGTCCTTCGACACCAGCAGGCGCACGCCGTGGCCGGCGCGCCACGTGAGGAACGAGCCGAGGAGGCGCCCCTTCGGCGAGCAATAGCCGGACAGCCGCGCAGTCGCGGCGTCGAGATGCTCGATGTCGTTGGTGAGCTGGCTGTGCAGGAACGTCGCGGCGTCATCGCCGGCCACGTCGATCACGCCGAACTGCGGCAACGGCATGCAGGCGCCCGGCGCGTCGAAATCGGCGGCGGACGGACGGGGGAAAACGGGGAGCGAGGCGGGTGCGGCCTGGACTGCCGGTGAAGCGAACGGTGTGCTCATGGAATGAGGGAACAGTCAACCCTGACTTTGACGAAGGCGAGCAAGTATTATATGGGTCTTACCTGAGTCACGTTTCCATGTCCCTACTGAAGAAATGCGCCGCGACCGTCGTGGCGCTGGCCGTCGTTGTGGCCGCTGCCGGCGCGGGCGGCGGGTATTACTGGGCAACCCGGCCACTGCTGCTGGGTTCCGCATCGCTCGACGTCACGATCAAGCCGCGCAGCAGCGTGAAGAGCGTTGCGCTGCAGCTCAAGCGCGGCGGCGTGCCGGTCGAGTCGCTCGGCTTCGTCGCGATGACGCGCGTGCTCGGGCTGTCGAGCCGGCTCAAGTCCGGCAACTACGAATTCAAGACCGGCATCACGCCTTACGAGGTGCTGCAGAAGATCGCGCGCGGCGACGTGAACGAGTATGTCGCGACGGTCATCGAAGGCTGGACCTTCAAGCGGATGCGCGCGGAACTCGACTCGAACCCCGATCTTGCGCACGCGACGGCCGGCATGAGCGACGCCGAGCTGCTGCGCGCGATCGGCGCGTCGGACAACGCGGTGCAGCGCGGCAGCGGCGAGGGGCTGTTCTTCCCCGATACCTACCTGTTCGACAAGGGCACGAGCGACCTGAACATCTACCGGCGCGCGTACCATCTGATGCAGACGCGCCTCGACGAGGCCTGGGCCGCGCGCGTGCCGGGCCTGCCGTACAAGACACCTTACGAAGCGCTGACGATCGCGTCGATCGTCGAGAAGGAAACGGGCCATGCGGCCGATCGTGCGTTCGTCGCGGCCGTGTTCGCGAACCGGCTGCGCATCGGCATGCCGCTGCAGACCGATCCGTCGGTGATCTACGGGCTCGGCGACGCGTACGACGGCCGCCTGCGCAAGCGCGACCTGCAGGCCGACACTCCTTACAATACCTACACCCGACGCGGGCTCCCGCCGACACCGATCGCGTTGCCGGGCGTGGCCGCGCTGCAGGCGGCGATCAATCCGGCACAGACGAGCGCGCTCTATTTCGTCGCGAAAGGCGATGGCACGAGCGTGTTCTCGGACACGCTCGGCGACCACAACAAGGCCGTGGACAAGTACATACGAGGTCAATAATGGCGAGCGGTAAATTCATCACGTTCGAAGGCATCGACGGGGCGGGGAAGACCACCCACCTGCAATGGTTCTGCGAACGCCTCCAGGGCAAGCTGGCCGCGGCCGGCCGGCAGGTCGTCGTCACCCGCGAGCCGGGCGGCACGCAGCTCGGCGAAAAGCTGCGCGAGATCCTGCTGAACCAGCCGATGGATCTCGAGACGGAAGCGCTGCTGATGTTCGCCGCGCGCCGCGAGCATCTCGCGCTCGTGATCGAGCCGGCGCTCGCGCGCGGCGACTGGGTCGTGTCCGATCGCTTCACCGACGCTACGTTCGCGTACCAGGGCGGCGGCCGCGGGCTGCCGCGCGACAAGCTCGAGACGCTCGAGCGCTGGGTGCAGGGCGGTTTCCAGCCGGACCTGACGGTGCTGTTCGACGTCGCGCCGCAGGTCGCGAGCGAGCGCCGCGGCGCCGCTCGCATGCCCGACAAGTTCGAAAGCGAGTCCGACGCGTTCTTCGCGCGCACGCGCAGCGAGTACCTGCGGCGTGCGGAAGAGGCGCCGCACCGCTTCGCGATCGTCGACGCGACGCAGACGATTCCCGAGATCCGCCAGCAGCTCGAACGCGTGCTCGCCGCGCTGTAATTCGCAAGGAACGCACCACATGATCTATCCGTGGCAGACCGACGACTGGAACCGCCTGCAGCAACTGCGTGCGCAATGGCCGCACGCGCTGCTGCTGCATGGCCAGGCCGGGATCGGCAAGCTGCAGTTCGCGCAGCATCTCGCGCAGGGCTTCCTGTGCGAATCGCCGCAGCCGAACGGCGAGCCGTGCGGCACCTGCGCGGCCTGCACCTGGTTCTCGCAGGGCAACCATCCGGACTACCGGATCGTGCTGCCCGAGGCGCTGGCGGGCGAGGCGCCGGGCGCCGCGGACGACGCGAAGGCGACCGACGCGGACGAGGGCGGCAAGAAGACGCGTGCGCCGAGCAAGGAAATCAAGATCGAGCAGGTGCGCGCACTGCTCGACTTCTGCGGAGTCGGTTCGCACCGCGGCGGCGCGCGCGTCGTCGTGCTGTATCCGGCCGAGGCGCTCAATGTCGCCGCGTCGAACGCGTTGCTGAAGACGCTGGAGGAACCGCCGTCCGGCGTCGTGTTCCTGCTCGTGTCGGCGCGCATCGACCGCCTGCTGCCGACGATCATCAGCCGCTGCCGGCAGTGGCCGATGACCGTGCCGGCGCCCGACGCGGCCGCGGCGTGGCTCGCCGCGCAGGGTGTCGATCACGCGCCTGCGCTGCTCGCCGAGGTCGGCGGCGCGCCGCTCGCCGCGCTGGCGCTCGCGAGCGACGAGAACCGCCCGCTGCGCGACTACACGCTCGGGCAGCTCGCGGCCGGTGCGGCATGCGACCCGTTCGCGTGCGGCGAGACGCTGCAGAAGCTGCCGGTGCCGCTGGTGCTCGGCTGGCTGCAGCGCTGGCTGTACGACCTGCTCGCCCAGCGGATGGCGGGCACGCCGCGCTATTTCCCGGCGCACGCGGCGGCGCTCGCGCGCTGCGCGGAAGCGGTCGATGCGAACGCGTTCGCCCGCTTCATGAAGGCCGTGACGCGGCAGCGGACGGTGGAGAACCATCCGCTCAACGCACGGCTCGTATTCGAGGAATTGTTTCTCGGATACCGGGAAATGTTCGCGTGATCCGGCATTGTTTCTCGTGGGTTGCGAAACGATGATCGGCTCACGCCGCGACGCGACCGTGGCCGTCCGGCCCGCGAACGCCGCCCGTTGCCGCATGCCGGCGCGCGCATGAGCGCACGCCTTACGTATTCAGGAAACACGATGTTCGTCGACTCTCACTGCCATATCAATTTCAAGGGCCTGGCCGACCGCCTGCCGGCCGTTCTCGAGAACATGCGAGAGCACGACGTCACGCACGCGCTGTGCGTGTCCGTCGATTTCGAGACGCTGCCCGACGTCCTGGCGATCGCGGACGCGCACGACAATGTCTATGCGTCCGTCGGCGTGCATCCCGATCACGAGGACATGCACGAGCCGACGCTCGCGGAGCTCGTCGAGCTGGCCGCGCACCCGAAGGTCGTCGCGATCGGCGAAACGGGCCTCGACTACTACCGTCTCGAAGGCCGCTCGATCGCCGACATGGAATGGCAGCGCGAACGCTTTCGCACGCATATCCGCGCGGCGACCGCGACGATGAAGCCGCTGATCATCCACACGCGCTCGTCGTCGGAAGACACGCTGCGGATCATGGCCGAGGAGCGTGCGGACGTGCCGGGCGGCGTGATGCACTGCTTCACCGAGCCGTGGCCGGTGGCCGAGCAGGCGCTCGCGCAGAACTTTCATATCTCGCTGTCGGGCATCGTCACGTTCAAGAACGCGACCGACGTGCAGGACGTCGCGCGGCGCGTGCCGCTCGACCGGCTGCTGATCGAAACCGACTCGCCGTACCTCGCGCCGGTGCCGTATCGCGGCAAGCCGAATGAACCTGCGTACGTCAGCCATGTCGGACGCTTTATCGCATCCGAGCGCGGGATCGCCGTCGAGGCGCTCGCCGATGCGACGACGCAGAACTTTTTCCGGCTGTTCAAGATCGCCCGCTAACGACGTGCGCGCAGCCGACAACCCAGGGAAGGAGCCCACAACAATGACGAAGCCGACCAACCATCTGCCGAAACGCGCACTCGTTGCCGCCGCGCTCGTCGCGAGCGGCCTGTTCGCGGCAGCCGGCGCGCATGCCGAATCGCTCGACGCGATCGTCAAGGCCGTCAAGTTCGACGACATCGCCGACATCGGCCAGCAGCTCAAGAGCGGCAAGCTCGACCCGAACACGATCGCGCCGAACGGCGACCCGCTGATCGTGATCGCCGCGCGCGAGAAGTCCGACAAGGTCGCGGCGGCGCTCGCCACGACGCCGAACGTCGACCTCGAGAAGGAAGACAAGGCCGGCGAAAACGCGCTGATGCTCGCGTCGCTGAACGGCGACGTCGGTCTTGCCAAGCTGCTGATCGACAAGGGCGCGGAAGTCAGCAAGAAGGGCTGGGCGCCGCTGCACTACGCGGCCACCAACGGCCAGGACGCGGTCGTGAAGCTGCTGCTCGACCACGACGCGTACATCGATACCGCCTCGCCGAACGGCACGACGCCGCTGATGATGGCCGCACGCGGCAACCATCCGTCGACGGTCACGCTGCTGCTCGACCAGGGTGCCGATCCGCAGGTGAAGAACCAGCTCGGCATCACCGCGCTCGAATTCGCGAAGCACTACAACGCGCCGGACGCGATCGAGATCCTGAGCAAGCGGACGACGCGCATCGGGGCGTCGACGCCGGCAGATGCACAAAAGAGTGCAAAATGACGGTTTTCGGTGCGGCTGACGGTGCCCGCCCGGCCGGATTCCGGCCGGAGCAGGGCGTCCCGGCGCCGTGCCGGCCAAGGCAGCAGGCGGTCTCGGGCCGCATTGACATAAGGAACACCATGTTGCGCGCAATGTTTTGTGCCGCGGCGTTTGCCGTGCCGTTGTCGGCGGCGGCTTTCACGGGCGCTGATCTCGACCGGCTGTGCGCGAAGACGGACGTCAAGTCGCGGGCGTCGTGCGCGGCCTACATCGAAGGCGCCGCCGACGGCGTCTACAACACCATCGATGCGATCGGCGGCACGACGGGGCCGCGGGTCGGCCAGTATTTCTGCCTGCCGCCCGACATCCGGGCGCAGCAGATGACCGACGCGGTGCGCAAGTACATCGCGGAAAATCCGAAACTGGCCGACTACAACGCGAGCACCGCGGTGTCGCTCGGTCTCGGCAAGGCGTTTCCCTGCAGGAGCGGCAACTGATCTGACGCCGTGTCCGGGCACACGCATCGCCCGGACGTCGCCGACGCATCCAGGACGAGGCGTGCGCGCCTCATCACCCAAGGGCGCCGATGATTTCAATCGAGGAACTGCAGCGCATCACCGATGCGCCGCTGCATTCGTGGCTCGGCACGCTGGCCGTGTCGGTCATCGTCATACTGGTCGTCACGATCGTGCACCGTCTCGGCGCACGCATCGTCAAGCGTATCGCGCAGCCGTATCCGTTGATGAGCGCGATCCTGCGCTACATCGACAGACCTTCGCTCGTCGTGCTCGCGCTGCTGGCGCTCGAATTCCTGTGGGTCCAGGCCGACGACGGCATGTCGTTCGTGCGCGGCATGCGCACGGCGGCGGCGGTCGGCTCCATCGTGTCGCTCACGTGGCTGCTGGTGCGGCTCGCCGCCGGCGTCGGCGACGCCATCATCCAGGCGCATCCGATCGATACGGCCGACAACCTCCAGGCCCGGCGCATCCATACGCAGGCGAGGGTGCTCGTGCGGACCGTGATGGTGCTGATCGTGATCATCGGCACCGGCGCCGCGCTGATGACATTCCCGAACGTGCGCCAGGTCGGCGCGAGCCTGCTGGCATCGGCCGGCGTCGCGGGCCTGGTCGCCGGTATCGCCGCCCGCCCGGTGCTCGGCAACCTGATCGCCGGATTGCAGATCGCGCTCACGCAGCCGATCCGGCTCGACGACGTGGTCGTGATCCAGGGCGAGTGGGGGCGCATCGAGGAAATCACCGGGTCGTTCGTGTC
This sequence comes from Burkholderia lata, assembly GCF_902499025.1. Classification (GTDB taxonomy): domain Bacteria; phylum Pseudomonadota; class Gammaproteobacteria; order Burkholderiales; family Burkholderiaceae; genus Burkholderia; species Burkholderia lata_C. Next base: position 49,590 of record NZ_CABVPW010000005.1, read on the forward strand.
GGTGCGGCTGTGGGACCAGCGGCGCCTCGTCGTGCCGCTGCAGTGGATCATCGAGAACCCGTTCACGAACTGGACGCGCAGCAGCTCGGAAATCATCGGCACGGTCTATCTGTCGGTGGATTACCGCACGCCGCTCGCGCCGCTGCGCGAGGAACTCGCGCGGCTCGTCCATGCGGCGCCCGAGTGGGACGGCCGCGTGCAGGTGCTGCAGGTGACCGACGCGACGGAGCGAGCGATGCAGTTGCGCGCGCTCGTCAGCGCGGCCGATTCGTCGTCGTGCTGGGATCTGCGCTGTCGCGTGCGCGAAGGCCTGATCGCCTACCTGCAGGACCGCTATCCGCAATGCCTGCCGCGCAGCCGGATGGAGCTGTATCCGCATGATTCCGCGCCGGACGCGCCGAATCCCGAACGGCCGCACGCGCGGTCGCCTGCCGCCAGTACGGCGGCCAACACCGCGGCCGACCCGCAAGCCGCCGAAGGCCGCTGACAGCGGCTTCGCTCTCCATCGTCATGACCGCGCTGAAAACGCTCGCTATCGCCAATTACCGCTCGCTGCGCGAGCTGATCGTGCCGCTCGCGGCGCTCAACGTCGTCACGGGGCCGAACGGCAGCGGCAAGTCGAGCGTGTACCGCGCACTGCGACTGCTCGCCGACACCGCGCAGGGGCGCGTGATCCCGTCGCTCGCCCGCGAAGGCGGGTTGCCGTCGACGCTGTGGGCCGGCCCCGAGCGCTTCTCGCGGGCGATGCTGGATGGCGACGTGCCGGTGACGGGCACGGTGCGCAAGGGGCCCGTGAGCCTGAAGCTCGGCTTCGCCTGCGACGATTTCGGCTATTCGATCGATCTCGGCATGCCGGTGAAGAACGACGCGACGCAGTTCTCGCTCGATCCGGTGGTCAAGCGCGAGTGCATCTGGGGCGGTGCGCTGCTCCGCCCGTCGACGCTGCTGGTCGACCGGCAGGGCGCGCAGATCCGCGCGCGCACCGCATCGGGCGACTGGCAGACGATTCCGCAGCCGGTGGCCAGCTTCGACAGCATGATGACCGAGTTCGCCGATCCGACCGGCGCACCCGAGATGATCGCGGTGCGCGAACGGATCCGCTCGTGGCGGTTCTACGACCATTTCCGGACCGATGCGCAGGCGCCCGCGCGGCAGTCGCACATCGGCACCCATACGCCGGTGCTCGCGGACGACGGCGCCGACCTGGCCGCCGCGTTGCAGACGATCCGCGAGATCGGCGACGGCGCGGCACTCGATGCGGCGCTCGACGACGCGTTTCCCGGCGCATCGGTCGAGATCGACAATCCGGGCGGCCGTGGCCGCTTCGACGTGCTGATGCGCCAGCCTGGGCTGCTGCGGCCGCTCGCGGCGGCCGAGCTGTCGGACGGCACGCTGCGTTACCTGCTGCTCGCGGCCGCGCTGCTGACACCGCGGCCGCCGGCGCTGATGGTGCTGAACGAACCGGAGACGAGCCTGCACCCCGATCTGCTGCCGGCGCTCGGCCGCCTGATCGCGCAGGCGGCGCAACGTTCGCAGGTGCTCGTTGTGTCGCATGCGGCGCGGCTGATCGCGACGCTCGAGCGCGAGGCCGGTTGCGAATCGCTGGTGCTCGACAAGCAGCTCGGCGCGACGGGGCTCGTCGATGCCGATACGCGCGACCTGCCGGCGTGGAAGTGGCCGTCGCGCTGACGGGCGGGGCGGCCTGAATTCGGGCGTGATCGTCGCGTTGGGGGCCGGATCGGCCCGGCAGGCGGAATGTATCCTGCCTGTAACAACGCCCATAAAATGAAAGACGGGCGGTTCCGGGCAGCGGGATCGCGAATAATGAAGAGATATCCGCCCGGCGCCGAGCCGGCCGGCGCGGCATGGGGGCGAGTGGGGCGCGACAGCCCGAAGGCCCGCCGGCCGTGCCGCAATGGACAGGACACAGGAGACGTGGACCATGAGAATTGCCCAGATCGCGCCGCTGACCGAATCCGTGCCGCCGAAGCTGTATGGCGGCACGGAGCGCGTCGTGTCCTACATCACCGAGGCGCTCGTCGATCTCGGCCATGATGTGACGCTGTTCGCGAGCGGCGATTCGACGACGCGGGCGAAGCTCGAGCCGGTCTGGCCGCGCGCGCTGCGGCTCGACTCGTCGATCCGCGACCGGGTCGCACCGCACATGCTGCTGATGGAGACGGTCGCGCGCCGCGCGAAGGACTTCGACGTACTCCATTTCCACATGGACTACTACTCGTTCTCGGTTTTCAACCGGCAGGAAACGCCTTACGTGACGACGCTGCACGGCCGGCTCGACCTGCCCGAGCAGCAGCCGGTGTTCGACACGTTCAACACGGCGCCGGTGATCTCGATCTCGAACTCGCAGCGCCAGCCGCTGCCGCAGGCGAAATGGCTGACGACCGTCTACCACGGGCTGCCCGATACGCTGTACATGCCGCAGCCAGTCGAGCCGCGCTACCTCGCGTTCCTCGGCCGCATCTCGCCGGAAAAGCGCGTCGACACGGCGATCCGCATCGCCCGCCAGTGCGGGCTGCCGATCAAGATCGCCGCGAAGATCGATGCGGCCGACCAGGAATACTTCGAGCGCGAGATCAAGCCGCTCTTCGCGTTGCCGCACGTCGAATACATCGGCGAGATCGCCGATCGCCAGAAGGCCGAATTCCTGTCGGGCGCACATGCGCTGCTGTTTCCGATCGACTGGCCGGAGCCGTTCGGCCTCGTGATGATCGAAGCGATGTCGTGCGGCACGCCGGTGATCGCGTTCAATCGCGGCGCGGTGCCCGAGGTGGTGGACGAGGGCGTGTCGGGCTTCATCGTCGAGGATGAAATCAGCGCGGTGGCCGCCGTGAACCGGCTGCACCTGCTGCCGCGTGCGCGTGTGCGGCAGCGCTTCGAGGCGCGTTTCACGTCCCGCCGCATGGCGCAGCAGTATGTCGACGTCTACCAGTCGGTGATCCGCGCGCAGAAGCGCTCGCGCTTCAAGGTGATCGATTCGACGACCTGACGCGTAGGGTGCAGGTCGCGCGCGGATAAAAAAACGGCGATGCCCGCAAGGACATCGCCGTTTGTGCATGGCCCGCGCGCAGTGCGCACGGGCGGTGCACGAGCGTCAGATCTTCAGCTTCGAGACCTTCGTGCCGTTGATCGACACGTCGCCCATCAGGCCCGCGTTCGTCAGCACGACGACCTGGACCGGTGCGGTGGCCGTGGTCGTGTCGACCGCGCCGTTCGCGCCCATCTTCACGAGCGCGACCGACGCGCCGGCGCCGGCTGCCCAGCCGTCCGAGCCGCGGAATTCGTCGAGCGCTTCCTGCGTCATGAACAGGAACACGATCGCCTTCGACTGTGCACCGGCCTGCAGGCCGACCGACAGCGACGACGTGTTGTAGTAGCCGACCGTGCTGCCGCCGACGCGCAGTGCGCCATTGCCGGACTGGCCGCCGACGATGAAGCCGGCCTGGATCACGTCCGGGAAGACGAGCACGCCGCGCGACTTCGCGACGAGTTCACGCGAACCCTTGACCGTGGAGTACATGCGCGACAGCGTGGCGTCGACGCTCGAGTCGATTGCCTGGCGCTTCGACGCGTTCGTTGCGGCGTTGTCCGGCTTGTCCGGGGTGGTGGTGCAACCGGTGAGCGCGAGGCTACCGACGATAAGCGCCGCGGCGGCTTTCAGCACAAGATTCCGTTTTTGCATCGTTCTTCTCCATCGGATGATGTTCGGAGTGAGTCTCGCTCAGGGAGCAGATCACGTCGGCAGTTATATCACAGCGGATTACAGCCTCTTTTCGTTGCGGCGTGAAAAAGCGTCAAATCGCCTGGGGATGTCGCGGCGCACCAACGGACGAACCGGCGCCCGCGCGCCGACGTCGGGTCGGCATGCGGGAAACACGGTGGTCGATCGGACGGCGGCGCCTGCCGCGCGCATCAGTGCGTGACGGGCGGAACAGGCGGCTTGATCGGGGGACGGCGCAGCGCACGGCGGATCAGCGCGATCACGACGCCGCAGGCGAACAGGAACGCGGCCGGCACGACCCAGTAGCCGACGAATGCGTGCCACAGGTAGCTCGCGAGCGTGCTGCGGCGCACCACGTATTCGTCGCGGGCGGCCTGCTGGCGCGGCGCATTGGCGGCGAGCACGTCGGCCGGGCAGCCGGCCGCGCGCGCCTCGTCAGGATCCCCGTGGCACTTCGCGGCGGCGCCGGCTGCCTGCTGCGCATCGGTGAGCTGCCAGGTGGTCAGCGCGAGCTGCAGGTCCGCCTTGTTGTACGCCATTTCCTCGCGGATTTCGCGCACGGCGACGATCGCGACGGGCACGGCCCAGAATACGATCACGATCAGCCAGCGGCGGAACCAGCGGTGTTGTCTCCATGCCATCCATGCCTCCGTTTGACGCGTGTGCGCGTCTGTCTCGAGGGCGGCCCGATGGCGCTTCTTGTACTTGGATGGGCCGCGTTGCAGCCATCATAGAAGAAAACGCGGCGAATTGCCGCACCATGTGGCGACGCCGGCACGGCGGGGCGGGAAAGCGGGGCGGGAGGCGCGGGAGAGGCGAGGGGCGGGGCGCGTCGATGCGCGTGCAACGAAAACAAAAATGCCGCGCCCGCCGAAGCGGTGCGCGGCATTCGATACGGGAGCGCGGGAACTCAGGCGGCCGGCGCGTTGCTCAGGCAGCTCTTCATGAACGCCTTGCGGTCGTCGCCTTTCTTGCCGGTGGCCTGCGTGTTGCACGCCTTCATCTTTTCCTGCTGCGACATGGCTTTCGCGGGTTTCGCCGACAGGCAGTCCTTCATGAACGCCTTGCGTTCGTCGCCCGTCTTGCCGGATGCCTGGGTGTTACAGGCTTTCATCTTGTCCTGCTGGCTGTTCGCCGCGAACGCGGGGGAAGCCAGCATGCCGCCGAGAAGTACTGCGGCTACGAGCGATTGGATTTTCATTTCGACACTCCCATGGGGTGAATTGCGTGTTATCGACGCCGTCACGAAGCGCCGCGCGATGAGGATAGGGCCGCATCGCACAGCGCGCTCCGATTATGGCAAATCAATGTGAAAACACCAAAACGGCACTTTCTATAACGTTGCGGACACCACGGCCGTTGACGGCACGCGCGGCCGGACGATCGGGACAAACCATGATGTGCGGCGGCCGGCCTGGGCCGCCGCGCCGGAACCTGCCGGCTCCCGGCCGCAAGCCTTTACAATCGCGGCCATGAACACTCCGAATTCCGCATCCCCTTCGTCCGCGGCGGCTCTGCCGCGCATCGCCGTGCTCGCCACCGGCGGCACGATCGCCGGCGCCGCGCCCGACGCGGCCAGCACGGCCGGCTACCAGGCCGGCGCGCTCGGCGTCAATTTCCTGGTCGACGCGGTGCCGGCGCTCGCGTCCGTCGCGCGCATCGACGCCGAGCAGATCGCCAGCATCGACAGCAAGGATCTCGCGCTGCCGTTGTGGAACACGCTCGCCGCGCGGATCGACGCACTGATGGCCGACCCGGCGGTCGACGGCATCGTGATCACCCACGGCACCGACACGCTCGAGGAAACCGCGTATGCGCTGCACCTGGTCGTCAACGGCGACAAGCCGGTCGTGCTGACGGCCGCGATGCGCCCGGCGACCGCGCTGTCGTCCGACGGCCCGCTGAACCTGCTGAACGCGGTGACGGTGGCCGCGCATCCGTGCGCGCGCGGGCAGGGCGTGCTGGTCGCGTTCAACAACCGGATCCACGGCGCGCGCGACGTCGTGAAGACGAGCACCTATGCGGTCGACGCGTTCCAGTCGCCGGAGCTCGGCGCACTCGGCTGGGTGCAGGACGGCCGGGTCGAATTCGCACGCCGCGTCACGCGTTCGCGCGACACGCAACTGGCGATTGCCGCGGCGTGGCCGCCCGTCGAAGTCGTCGCGAGCTATGCGGGCGTGACGCGTACGGCCGTCGACGCGCTCGTGGCCGCCGGCGTGCGCGGTCTCGTCGTCGCGGGCACCGGCAACGGCTCGATTCATGCGACGCTGCAGGCGGCGCTGGCCGATGCGGTGAACGCGGGCGTTGCGGTCGTTCGCGCGTCGCGCGTCGGGTCGGGGCACGTGATGCGCAACGGCGCTGCGAGCGACGATGCGCTCGGCTTCGTGAGCGCCGGGTCGCTGAACCCGTTCAAGGCACGCGTGCTGCTGATGCTCGCGCTCGCGAACGGCATTCATGGCCGCGACGAACTGCAACGCAGGTTCGATACGCTGTGACCGGCTGACTGATACGCGCGTCGCCATGAAAAAAGGCAGGCCATCGGCCTGCCTTTTTTGTGCCAGTCAGTCCGGCAGGAATGCTCAGGACTGCGGCGGAATCACGAGCTTCTGGCCCGGGTAGATCCGGTCCGGGCTCGACAGCATCGGCTTGTTCGCCTCGAAGATCACCGGGTACTTGTTCGCGTCGCCATAGACTTCCTTGGCGATCGCCGACAGCGTGTCGCCCGACTTCACGTCGTGGTACTGCACTTCCGGATCGTCCGGTTGCAGATCGTCGTCGTTGACGCCCGCGACGCCCTGCACGTTGCCGGCCGCGACCTTGACCTTGGCCTTCGTGTCGAGGTCGGCGACGCTGCCCGACAGCGTCACGGTGCGCGATGCGCCGTCGAACGCGACGGTCAGGTTCGACGTATCGAGACCTTGCGTGTTGATGTAGTTCTTGATGGCATCGGCCGCGGTCTGGTTTGCGGCATTCGGATCTTCCGCGGCTTGCGCATCGGCATGACCCAGCAGTTTTTCACCCGCCTCTTTGATAAACGAAAGAAGACCCATCGTTGCACTCCCTAGGTGGTTGAAAAGAAAACGCGCCGTGAAGTGGCGAAAAAAACACCGCGCTGGGCGCGGTCACCGGAGGTGAACGCAAGCGCGGCGGTTTTCTCGAAAGGCGTGGCGAAAGTGTAGGCGTTCATGACGACGATTGCATGAAAAATCGCACGCTTGAACGTAAAGAAATGTAATACGCGAAATCCGACAGGCGGACACCCGACGACGACGTCTGACCGACCAAGGCTTCCCCGGCGTCGCCGGGTGCCGCTGCGGACCCCACCACGCCGCTCTCAGCCCAGAGCGGCGTTTTTCGCCCCGTCCCGCATGCCGCTAGGCAGTGCAGGGCGGGGCGCCCCACCGTGATGCGCGAGTGCGTGGTGCCTCGCGCATCGATGCGACCGGCCGTACCGGTCACGTATGTCTGTCGCGCGCGTCCGCCATCGCGGCGGAAACGCGCATCGTTGCAGCCGTGTTACGCAGCCGGCGTCTGGCCGATCTCGAAGTTCGACATGATCTCGAGCGCGCGCACGAGTGCCGAGTGATCCCATGCCTTGCCGCCGTGCGATGCACACACGCTGAACAGCTGCTGCGCGCTGGCCGTGTGCGGCAGTGCGAGGCCGAGCTTGCGTGCGCCGTCGAGCGCGAGGTTCAGGTCCTTCTGGTGCAGCTCGATGCGGAAGCCCGGATCGAACGTGCGCTTCGTCATCCGCGCGCCATGCACTTCGAGGATGCGCGATGCGGCGAAGCCGCCCATCAGCGCCTGGCGCACGCGCTCCGGATCGGCGCCCGAACGTGCGGCGAACAGCAGCGCTTCGCCGACCGCTTCGATGTTCAGCGCGACGATGATCTGGTTCGCGACCTTGCAGGTCTGGCCCGCGCCGTTGTCGCCGACGAGCGTGATGTTCTTGCCCATCTTCTCGAACAGCGGCTTCGCGCGCTCGAATGCCTGCTCCGGGCCGCCGACCATGATCGTCAGCGTCGCTTCGCGCGCGCCGACTTCGCCGCCGGACACCGGTGCGTCGAGGTAGTCGCAGCCGAGCGCGTTGATCTGCTTCGCGAATTCCTGCGTGTCGAGCGGCGAGATCGAGCTCATGTCGATCACGAGCTTGCCGGCCGTCAGGCCCTTCGCGACGCCGTCTTCGGCGAACAGCACGTTACGCACGTCCGGCGTATCCGGCACCATCGCGATGATGATGTCCGCGTTCTGCGCGACTTCGGTCGAGTTCGCGACGACCTTCGCGCTCGTGCGCAGGTCGTCCGGGATCGGGAACGCGCCGTTCACGACGAGCTGGTGGTCGCCCTTGAGCAGGTTGCGCGCCATGTGCGCGCCCATGATGCCGAGGCCGATGAAACCGATGGTTGCCATGTGAAAGTCTCCTATAGGGCTGAAAACGGGAAGGGCGTGACTCAGGCGGCGCGACGCGCCGAGCCCGGTGCGCAGCCGGCGACGCTTTGCAGCCAGCCGAGGCCTTCCGTCGTGGTGGTGCGGGGCTTGTACTCGCAGCCGACGTAGCCGGCATAGCCGAGCCGGTCGAGCAGCGCGAACAGGAACGCGTAGTTGATCTCGCCCGTGCCCGGCTCGTTACGGCCCGGGTTGTCCGCGAGCTGGACGTGGCCGATCGATGCGAGGTTGCGTTCGATCGTCGCGGCCAGTTCGCCTTCCATGCGCTGCATGTGATAGATGTCGTACTGCAGGAACAGGTTGTCCGAGCCGACCGCGCGGATCACGTCGAGCCCTTCCGACGAGCGGTTCAGCGCGAAGCCCGGGATGTCGAAGCTGTTGCACGGCTCGACGAGCAGCCGGATGCCTTCGCGCTTGAGCGCGTCGGCCGCAAAGCGCAGGTTGTCGACGATCGTGACGAACGTCTTGTCGCGCGCCGTGCTCGCCGACGGGATGCCGACGAGGCAGTTCAGCTGCGGCACCTTCAGCGCCTTCGCGTACTCGATCGCACGGCCGACACCTTCCTGGAACTCGCCGACGCGATCGGGCAGGCACGCGATGCCGCGCTCGCCCTGGTCCCAGTTGCCGGCGGGCAGGTTGTGCAGCACGAGGCGCAGGCGATGCGTCTCGAGCCGCTCGGCGAGTTCCTCTTTCGCGTACGGATACGGGAACAGGAACTCGACGGCGTCGAAGCCCGCGTCGGCGGCCGCCTTGAAGCGGTCGAGGAACGGCACTTCGTTGAACAGCATGGTCAGGTTTGCAGCAAACTTCGGCATGAGCTAAGCCTCTTCGGTCGGTCAGTCAAAAATGTCGTGCGGTTCAGTCGAGCATCGAGATTGCGGTCGGTGCGTGCTCGGCCTTTTCGGCGAGATCCTCGAATTCGTTGATCGCGTCGATCTCGGTGCCCATCGAGATGTTCGTCACGCGCTCGAGGATCACTTCGACGACCACCGGCACGCTGAACTCTTCCGCGAGCGTTTGCGCCTGACGCAGCGCCGGCTCGATCTCTTCCGGCTTGAACACGCGCAGCGCCTTGCAACCGAGGCCTTCCGCGACGGCCACGTGGTCGACGCCATAACCGTTCAGTTCCGGCGCGTTCACGTTGTCGAACGCGAGCTGCACGCAGTAGTCCATGTCGAACGCACGCTGTGCCTGGCGGATCAGACCGAGGTACGAGTTGTTCACGACGACGTGCACGTACGGCAGCTTGAATTGCGCGCCGGCTGCCAGTTCCTCGATCATGAACTGGAAGTCGTAGTCGCCGGACAGCGCGACGATCGGGCGGCTCGGGTCCGCTGCACGCACGCCGAGCGCGGCGGGGATCGTCCAGCCGAGCGGGCCGGCCTGGCCGCAGTTGATCCAGTTACGCGCCTTGAACACGTGCAGGAACTGCGCGGCGGCGATCTGCGACAGGCCGATCGTGCTGACGTAGCACGTATCGCGGCCGAACACCTTGTTCATCTCTTCGTACACGCGCTGCGGCTTGACCGGCACGTTGTCGAAGTGCGTCTTGCGCTGCAGCGTGCGCTTGCGTTCCTGGCATTCCGAGACCCATGCGCTGCGGTCCTTCAGCTTGCCGGCGGCCTTCCATTCCTGTGCGACCGCGACGAACAGCTCGAGCGCTGCCTTCGCGTCCGACACGATGCCGAGATCCGGGCCGAACACGCGGCCGATCTGCGTCGGCTCGATGTCGACGTGCACGAACTTGCGGCCCTTCGTATAGACCTCGACGCTGCCCGTGTGGCGGTTCGCCCAGCGGTTGCCGATGCCGAGCACGAAGTCGGACGCGAGCATCGTGGCGTTGCCGTAGCGGTGCGACGTCTGCAGGCCGACCATGCCGGCCATCAGCGGGTGATCGTCCGGAATCGCGCCCCACGACATCAGCGTCGGGATCACCGGCACGCCGATCGTTTCGGCGAACTGGACGAGCAGGTCTTCGGCCGCCGCGTTGAGCACGCCGCCGCCCGACACGATCAGCGGCTTGTCCGCGTCGTTGAGCATCGCGAGCGCCTTCTCGATCTGCGCGCGGGTGGCCGCGGGCTTGTAGATCGGCAGCGGTTCATACGTGTCGATGTCGAATTCGATTTCGGCGAGCTGCACGTCGATCGGCAGGTCGACCAGCACCGGGCCCGGACGGCCCGAGCGCATCAGGTGGAATGCCTGCTGGAACACGCGCGGCACGAGCGCCGGCTCGCGCACGGTGACGGCCCACTTCGTGACGGGCTTCGCGATCGATTCGATGTCGACGGCCTGGAAGTCTTCCTTGTACAGGCGGGCACGCGGTGCCTGGCCCGTGATCGCGAGAATCGGAATCGAGTCGGCCGATGCGGAGTAGAGGCCGGTGATCATGTCGGTGCCGGCGGGGCCCGACGTGCCGATGCACACGCCGATGTTGCCCGGGGCCGCACGCGTGAAGCCTTCGGCCATGTGCGATGCGCCTTCGACGTGGCGTGCCAGCACGTGGCTGATGCCACCCGACTTGCGCATCGCGGAGTAGAACGGGTTGATCGCTGCGCCCGGCACGCCGAACGCGGTCTGGATGCCTTCCTTCTCGAGCACGAGCACAGCTGCGTCGACGGCTCTCATCTTGGCCATGAATGTCTCCTTGAATGGGGTGGATCTTGCAAATCGGTCTGTTGGGGACACTTTAGGGATGCAGGAAAGGTTTGATAAGATCAGCCGAAGTCGCTTTTTTCGAAACTAAAAGTATGGAATGACGGCCGGGCGGGGCTTTCCGCCAGCGCCGGAACAGAGACGGAGACGGGAGATGGATCGCTTCAAGCAGATCGAGACGTTCGTGCGGGTGGCCGATGCCGGCAGCCTCGCGGCGGCGGCGCTCGAGGAGGGCGTGTCGCCGGTGGTGCTCGGGCGGCGCATCGACGCGCTCGAAAAGCGTCTCGGCGTGAAGCTGATGTACCGCTCGACGCGGCGGCTGGTGGTCAGCGAAGAGGGGGCCGCGTTCCTCGAGCGCTGCCGCGGCCTCCTGTCCGAATGGGACCAGGCCGAGAACGAGCTGGCCGCAGGGCGGCGCGCGGTCAGCGGGCACCTGATCGTGTCCGCGCCGGCCGCGTTCGGGCGCAAGCACGTCGCGCCGCACGCGCCCGGTTTTCTGGTCGACAAGCCCGAGATGCAGCTGTCGTTCAACCTGACCGACCGCGTCGTCGATCTCGTGCGTGAAGGCTACGACCTGTCGATCCGGATCGGCGGGGCCGTCGATCCGAACTTCGTCGCGGTGAAGCTGGCGTCGAACCGGCGCGTCGTGTGCGGCACGCCGGAGTATTTCCGCCGGCACGGCCGGCCGAAGTCGCTCGACGATCTGCTCAAGCACAACTGTCTCGCGTTCAACCTGCAGGGTGGGCAGAACCGCGGCTGGTATTTCCAGCGCCACGGCAAGATCGCGACGATGCGCGTGGCCGGCAATCTCGACTGCAACGACGGCGAGTTGCTGCACCGCTGGGTGGCCGAAGGCCTCGGGCTCGGCTGGCGCTCGACGTGGGAAATCGCCGCGCAGCTCGAGACGGGCGCGCTCGAGACCGTGCTCGACGAATATGCGCTGCCCGACTACGACATCCTCGCGGTCTACCCGCAGCAGCGCTATGTGCCGGCGCGCGTGCGGTATTTCATCGACTACCTGCGCGCCGCTTACGCCAGCCCCGGCTACTGGAGCACCACGCCGTAACCGGCGCGGCGGGCGGTCCAGCCACGGGGCCGCGCGACTTTTTTACGCTTCAGGCGCACGGCACGGGAATAAACTCGACGCAACGACGGTAAGGTCATCGAGCGCGCACGTTGCCGGTCTGTCCGGGCGTCGTGCGCGGAACGGGCGCGGCTTTGGCCGCCGGGACCAGGGGGGCGATGTGGGGCAAGCCGGACAGGCGGTCGATGAGCGGTCGGCGGACGACGCGGTTGCGCGCGGCGAGCGGTTTCGCGCGCTCGTGCTGCCGCATCTCGACGCCGCGTACAACCTCGCGCGCTGGCTGAGCGGCAGCGCCGGCGATGCGGACGACGTCGTCCAGGACGCGTGCATGCGCGCGCTGCGCTTCGTCGATTCGTGTCGCGGCGACAACGCGCGGCCGTGGCTGCTGACGATCGTCCGCCACACCTGGTACACCGAGTGGCGGCGCCGCACGCATGCGCACGAGGTCGCGCTGCCCGACACGCTCGACGACACCGACGTTCCCGACGACTGGCAACCGGCGACCGACGATCCGCTCGCGCACCTGCTGCGCGGCGAGAACGTGCGGCTCGTGAACGAAGCGCTCGCGAAGCTGCCGCCCGAATACCGCGAGGTGCTCGTGCTGCGCGAGATGGAGGACCTGAGCTATCGCGAGATCGCGGCGATCGCGGACGTGCCGGTCGGCACCGTGATGTCGCGGCTCGCACGCGGCCGGCGCAAGCTTGCCGCGCTGCTGGGCGGCGCGCCGGCACCGGCGGCCGCAGGCAGGCCGGGCCGCACGCCGGCCGGCGGAACCGCATCGGAGGCTATCGATGGACTGTAACGAAGCGCGAGCGTTGCTGGACGCGGACGTCGACCGCGAGCTGTCGGCGCCCGATGCGTTGCGGGTCCAGCAGCATGTCGAAGGGTGCGAAGCGTGCCGCCGTGAACGCGCGCGGATCGTCACGCTGGTGCAGGCCGTGCGCCAGGCCGACTATCACCGTGCGCCGGATGCGTTGCGGGCCAGCATCCTCGCGAGCCTGCCGGCGGCGGCCGAAGCGCCCGCGCGCGAGCAGGCGCGGGCGGAGCCGCAACCCGAACCGCGATCGCAGCCGCGTCCGCGTGGCCGTCGCTGGTTCTCGTGGCTGACGGATCAAGGCGGGGCGGCACGCCCGGCGTCGGCCGGCGCGGGGCCGCGGGTTGCCGCGCTGCCCGGCCTCGGCTGGGGCGTCGCGCTGCTGGTGGCGCTTGCCGCGGCGGGCGGTATGACGTTGTCGGCGCGCCACGCCGACACCGACCGCACGGTCGACGAACTCGTGTCGAGCCACGTGCGGGCCGACCTGTCGGCGCGCGACATCGACGTGATCTCGACCGACCGGCACACGGTCAAGCCGTGGTTCAACGGCCGGCTCGACTATGCGCCGCCGGTCGAGGATCTCGCGGCGAACGGTTTCGCGCTGGTCGGCGGCCGGCTCGACTACGTCGGGCGGCGCCGCGTCGCGGTGCTCGTCTACCGTTACCGGCAGCACGTGATCGACGTCTACGTGCGGCCGGCCGGGGAAGGGCCGGGCACGCCGTACGCGACGGTGTCGCAGGGCTATGCGCTCGATCGCTGGGACGCGGCCGGGATGACGTGGTGGGCCGTGACCGACGCCGAGCCGTCGGCGCTCGCGGCGTTCAGGACGGCGCTCGATGCGCGGCTCGGCGGCACGCGCACCGAGTGACGGCACAGCGGCGGGCTGCAGACCCGCCGCGCGCCTCGGTTCCGACCCTGACCGGGAAAAGGGCCGAAGGGCGGCCCGCTTGCCGGGCGCGCCCGTTCAAGTCTTTGAAAACATGGCCGAATCAGCGCGCGAATTGTCGATTGGCCTTGCATGCGCCCCGTATCCGGGTTAGAATCTTCGGCTTCTCACTTGCCACACCGGTTCAGACGCCCGGGTGGCTTTAATCCACAAGGAGTGTGTAATGCGTCATTACGAAATCGTATTCATCGTGCACCCCGATCAAAGCGAGCAAGTGCCCGCGATGATCGAGCGTTACAAGACCACGATCGCGTCGCACGGCGGTCAGATCCACCGCGTCGAAGACTGGGGCCGTCGCCAACTGGCCTACATGATCGAGAAACTCGCGAAGGCTCACTACGTCTGCATGAACATCGAGTGCGACCAGACGACGCTCGACGAACTCGAACACGCGTTCAAGTTCAACGACGCCGTGCTGCGTCACCTCATCGTCAAGATGAAGAAGGCCGAAACCGGCCCGTCGCCGATGATGAAGGAAGTTCAGCGCGAAGAAGCCAAGAAGGCGGCTGCAGCTCAGCCGACCGAAGCGCAGGCTTAAGTTCGTCATTCATTAAGCCATCAAGGAGCGCGTCACTCACGTGAACAGGTTGCAATTGACGGCAAGCGTCGTCGAACGCGCACCGGTGCGATATACGCCGGCAGGTGTTCCGATCGCAAGCGCCACATTGCATCACCGCACGGAAGTCGTCGAAGCAGGCATTCCCCGTCAGGTCGAAATGACGATCGAGGCGGTGGCGGCCGGTGAGGCGAGCGGCAGGCTGGAGAGTCGTGAAATGGGCGTCGAAACGCTGTTCACGGGCTTCCTGGCAAAGAAAAGCCGCAACGCGAGAACCTTGGTGTTTCACATCACAGCATTGCAGGACATTGGAAAGGACTGAAATCATGCCCCGCCCGACTGGTAAGAAATTCGACAAGCGTCGTCAGCAACAAAACCCGCTCTTCAAGCGCAAGAAGTTCTGCCGTTTCACGGCCGCAGGCGTCGATCAGATCGACTACAAGGACACGGATACGCTGAAGGACTTCATCGGCGAAAACGGCAAGATCACGCCGGCTCGCCTGACGGGTACGAAGTCGCACTATCAGCGTCAGCTGGATACGGCAATCAAGCGTGCGCGTTTCCTCGCGCTGCTGCCGTACACCGATCAGCACAAGGCGTAATCAGGCGACGCAATAAGGAGAATTCGAATGCAAATCATTCTGTTGGAAAAAGTCGCCAATCTGGGTAACCTCGGCGACATCGTCAAGGTCAAGGACGGTTACGCTCGCAACTTCCTGATCCCGAACCGCAAGGCTCGCCGTGCAACGAAGGAAGCGATCGCCGAATTCGAAGTTCGCCGCGCCGAACTCGAAAAGATCGCCGCTGAAAAGCTGGCGGCATCGCAGGCAGTCGGCGAGAAGCTGAACGGCCTGTCGTTCGAAATCACGCAGAAGTCGGGCGTTGACGGCCGTCTGTTCGGCTCGGTCACGAACGGCGACGTCGCGGAACTGCTGAAGAAGGCAGGTTTCGAAGTCGAGAAGCTGCAAGTTCGCATGCCGGAAGGCCCGCTGAAGATGATCGGCGAGCACAGCGTCCAGGTCGCGCTGCATACGGACGTCGTCGTCGACGTCACGATCAACGTGATCGGCGACCACGCGTAAGCGTACGCAAGCTTTCCGGGCGGCTTCCGCCGTCCGGACAAGGGCAGGCGCCCGGGCAACCGGGGCCTGCCTTTTTTATTGCCGCATCGCCGGGGCTCTCTCTGGCGTCGTCGTAGGTTATTCGCGATAATCCCAACCCATGAACGCGCCGCAAGATCCTCAAATCGAATCGCTGAAAGTCCCGCCGCACTCGGTCGAAGCCGAACAATCCGTGCTCGGCGGCCTGTTGCTCGACAACGCGGCCTGGGACCGGATTGCCGACTTCCTGTCGCAGGGCGATTTCTACCGCTACGACCACCGGATCATCTACGAGCACATCGGCCGCCTGATCGCGTCGACGCGCCCGGCCGACGTCGTGACCGTGTACGAAGCGCTGACCACGTCCGGCAAGGCCGACGACGTCGGTGGGCTCGCCTACCTGAACGCCCTTGCGCAGAACACGCCGAGCGCGGCGAACATCCGCCGCTATGCGGAAATCGTGCGCGACCGTGCGGTGTTGCGCCGGCTCGTGTCGGTCGCCGACGAAATCTCGGCCGATGCGTTCAACCCGCAGGGCAAGGAAGTCCGCCAGCTGCTCGACGAGGCCGAGTCGAAGGTGTTCTCGATCGCCGAAGACGGCGCGCGCGGCAACCAGGGTTTCCTCGAGATCGGTCCGCTGCTCACGCAGGTCGTCGAGCGCATCGATACGCTGTACCACACGGCAAACCCGAGCGATGTCACAGGTACGCCGACGGGCTTCGTCGACCTCGACCGGATGACGTCCGGGATGCACGGCGGCGAACTGATCATCGTCGCAGGGCGTCCGTCGATGGGTAAGACCGCGTTCTCGATGAACATCGGCGAATACGTCGCGGTCGAGTACGGGCTGCCGGTCGCGGTGTTCTCGATGGAAATGCCGGGCACCCAGCTCGTGATGCGTATGCTCGGCTCGATCGGCCGGCTCGACCAGCACCGGATGCGGACGGGCCGCCTGACGGACGAGGATTGGCCGAAACTGACGCACGCCGTGCAGAAGATGAGCGAGGCACAGCTCTTCATCGACGAAACGGGCGGCCTGAACCCGATGGAATTGCGCTCGCGCGCACGGCGTCTTGCGCGGCAATGCGGCAAGCTCGGCCTGATCATCGTCGACTACCTGCAGCTGATGTCGGGTTCGTCGCAGGGCGAGAACCGCGCCACCGAAATCTCGGAAATATCGCGATCGCTGAAGAGCCTCGCGAAGGAACTCGACGTGCCGGTGATCGCGCTGTCGCAGCTGAACCGCGGCCTCGAACAGCGTCCGAACAAGCGCCCGGTGATGTCGGATTTGCGTGAATCGGGCGCAATCGAACAGGACGCGGACGTGATCCTGTTCATCTACCGTGACGAAGTCTACAACCCGGACAGCCCCGACAAGGGCACGGCCGAAATCATCATCGGCAAGCAGCGTAACGGTCCGATCGGCCCCGTTCGGCTCACGTTCCTGGGGCAATACACGAAGTTCGACAACTTTGCAGGGGCGCAGACGTTCTACGGCGAGTAACGCCGGTTTGTAAAGCCCTAAATCGCCAAACGTTGTATCCAATCCCGGCGCGCGCATGTGCGCGCGTCGCGGCGCGACCGAAAACGGTACAATGTCGCCCGTTTTCGTGACAGTAGTTTGACAATCTCTCAGGAATCCCATGTTCGGTCGATTCATGCCCACCGAGGGCAAGTTCTTTGAACTCTTCAATGCGCACGCGAAGTACATCGTTTCCGGTGGCCGCGAGCTCGAACTGCTGATCGACAATCTCGCCGACGCCGAGATTCACAAGCAAAACGTGCAGACCGCCGAGAAGGCCGCTGACAAGCTCACGCACGAAGCGATCGATTTGCTGCACAAGACTTTCATCACGCCGCTCGATCGCGACGAGATCCACAAGCTGATCACGACGATGGACGACATCCTCGACCTGATGGAAGACGTCGCAACGGCCGTGTCGCTGTACGACGTCCGTGCCGTCACGTCCGAGGCGAGCCAGCTCGCGCACATCGTCACGCAGTCGGCCCAGCACGTTCAGCAGGCAGTCGCCATGCTGTCCGACATGAAGCAGTCGGCGCAGATCCTCAAGGCATGTGAAGAGATCGATCGCTGGGAGTCGGAGGCCGATCGCGTGCTGCGCGCGGCGATGTCGAAGCTGTTCCGCGAGGAAGACGACGTGAAGACGCTCATCAAGCTGAAGGCGATCTACGAGCTGCTCGAAGAGATCACCGACAAGTGCGAGGACGTCGCGAACATCATCGAAGGCATCGTGCTGGAAAACGCCTGAGCGGACCACGATGCATTCGATACAACTCGCCCTATGGATGGTCGCGACGCTGGTGCTCGTCGCGCTCGTATTCGACTTCATGAACGGCTTTCACGACGCGGCGAACTCGATCGCCACCGTTGTGTCGACCGGGGTGCTGAAGCCCCAGCAAGCCGTCGTGTTCGCGGCGGCGTTCAACGTCATCGCGTATTTCATCTTCCACCTGAAGGTCGCACAGACCGTCGGTAAAGGCACGATCGATCCCGAGATCGTCGACCACTACGTCGTGTTCGGTGCGCTGGTCGGTGCGATCGGCTGGAACGTGATCACGTGGTACTACGGGATCCCGTCGAGCTCGTCGCACGCACTGATCGGCGGCCTGGTCGGCGCGGCGCTCGCCAAGTCGGGCTGGAGCTCGCTGAACATCGACGGGCTGCTGAAGACCATCGCGTTCATCTTCATCTCGCCGCTGCTCGGGTTCATCCTCGGCTCGCTGTTCATGCTCGGCGTGTCGTGGCTGTATTTCCGCACCGCGCCCAGCAAGGTCGACCGGCGCTTCCGCCGGCTGCAATTGCTGTCGGCCGGGCTGTACAGCCTCGGCCACGGCGGCAACGACGCGCAGAAGACGATCGGCATCATCTGGATGCTGCTGATCGCGTCGGGCTATGCGTCGGCGACCGCCGATGCGCCGCCGGCGTGGGTGATCGGCGCGTGCTACCTGTCGATGGGCCTCGGCACGCTGTTCGGCGGCTGGCGCATCGTGCGCACGATGGGCCAGAAGATCACGAAGCTCAAGCCGGTCGGTGGCTTCTGTGCGGAAACCGGCGGTGCGATGACGCTGTTCCTCGCGTCGTTCCTCGGTATTCCGGTGTCGACCACGCACACGATCACCGGTGCGATCGTCGGCGTCGGCGCGACGCAGAAGCTGTCGGCCGTGCGCTGGGGCGTGGCCGGCAACATCGTGTGGGCGTGGGTGCTGACGCTGCCCGCGGCCGCACTGTTCGCGGCCGGTGGGTGGTGGCTGGGCCATCAGATCTTCTGATCGCCGACACTGTCGAACGGACATGAAATGCGCCGCAAGCCGAAAGGCTGCGGCGCATTTTCTTTTGGGGTGCGGGAACGTGCGGCGAATGGCGGCTGCGGTCGCGGGTGGCGGCAGGCGAGGGCGAAACGGATCAGTAACTTCCGTTCGCGAACCGGGCAATCGGATCGTCTGCGGTGGCGGTGCGCGGGCTGATTGGGGCGGATTGCGTCGACGCACGCAATACCTGCACGGGGGCGGGCTCGATACTGCGCGGTGACGCAGCCGCGGTGGCCGGCGGCGGCTCCGCATCGAACGCGGCGGCCTGGGCGGCGGTCAGCGCCGTCGTCGGAATCTGTGTGCCGGACTCGGCGGGGCCGGCCGGCGCGGCATTCGCCGTTACGGCGGCGGCGCCCGTGCCGTCGTTGACCGACGTTGCTTGCCGCTGAGCCGCCTGCATGCGCGGTGGCGGCGGTTCATACGGGTCGGCCGACGTGGCGGCGGGGGCAACTGTCGCGGTCGATACGACCTGTGCGGCCGGCATGACGGGTGCAGGTGCCTGCGTCGCGGCAGCTTGCGGCGGCGCATAGGCCGGCTGTCGCGACGCAGTGGCCGTCACGACCACCGGGGCGGGTGCAACGACGGGGGCACTGCGTGGCTCGTCACGCTTCGCCTCGTAGGTCGGCGCATCGAACGGCGTAGGCGCCCCGCGCGGCGGCGCGACGCGGCGAATGCCGTCGAAACGCTTGGCCCAGTACGGGTTCGTCAGGTAGTCGAGCCGCACGGTGCCGCCCGTCGACGGGGCGTTGACGAAGCGCAGCTTGCCGACATAGATGCCGACGTGCGAATGCGGCCGTCCGGTCGTATTGAAGAAGATCAGGTCGCCCGGCGCGATCTGGTCGGGGTCGACCGACACGCCGCGGCCGCTCATGTCGGCGGTGGTGCGCGGCAGGTTCACATCGGCCGCACGGCCGATCACGTAGCGCACGAGCCCGCTGCAGTCGAAGCCGCTCGTCGGCGTGTTGCCGCCCCAGCGATACGGGACACCGACGAGGCTCATCGCCTGGATCGAGATTTCTTCCTGGCCGACGCTGTGGTCGACGAACTTCGGGAAATTGGCGGGGGCGGGGAACGCGCGCGGCGTCGTGATCTTCATGCCCGAGGCGGGGCGCGATGCCGACTGCGGCGGCACGCTGGAGCAGGCCGCAAGCAGTGAAACGACAGCAACGGGAACCCAGGTTCGAAGCATGGCAAGGCGGGCGAGCGCGGCGCGCTCGCGAATCGTATGACAACAGACAGATCCGATGGTAGACGCTCCGGCGGGGCTTAGGCAACCATTCTTGAGAATTTACTTGAAGTTTCGCGCGTAAATGTGCTTGTTGCGTGACGAAGCGTTACCAACGTTTCCGACCCCAAAATAAAAACGGCGCTCCGGAAACGGAGCGCCGTGAGGCGTTCGATGCCGGCCGACGGGCCGGCGCAACGCAGGGTTACAGGATGTCCGACGCGTAGTCGGCAAGCCGCGAGCGTTCGCCGCGCGCGAGCGTCACGTGGCCGCTGTGGCCCCAGCCCTTGAAGCGATCGACGACGTACGTGAGACCCGAACTGCCTTCGGTCAGGTAAGGCGTGTCGATCTGCGCGATGTTGCCGAGGCACACGATCTTCGTGCCCGGGCCCGCGCGCGTGACGAGCGTCTTCATCTGCTTCGGCGTCAGGTTCTGCGCCTCGTCGATGATCAGGTACTTGTCGACGAACGTACGGCCGCGCATGAAGTTCATGCTCTTCACCTTCAGGCGCGAACGGATCAGTTCCTGCGTTGCGGCACGGCCCCACTCGCCGGCAGCGTCGTCGGTCTTCTGCAGCACTTCGAGGTTGTCGTCGAATGCACCCATCCACGGCTGCATCTTCTCTTCCTCGGTGCCCGGCAGGAAACCGATGTCCTCGCCGACGGGCACGGTCGCGCGCGTCACGATGATCTCGTTGTAGCGCTTGTCGTCGAGCACCTGCGCAAGGCCGGCCGCGAGCGCGACGAGCGTCTTGCCGGTGCCGGCCTGGCCGAGCAGCGTGACGAAGTCGATCTCGGGGTTCATCAGCAGGTTCAGCGCGAAATTCTGCTCGCGGTTACGCGCGGTGATGCCCCACACGTTGTTCTTGTGGTGGCTGTAGTCGCGCAGCGTCTGCAGCAGCGCCGTCTTGCCGTTCAGTTCGCGGACGATCGCATGGAACGTCGGCTCGCCGTTCTGCGGCTCGAGATAGACGAACTCGTTGACGAGCATCGACGCGACGAGCGGGCCGGTCACGCGGTAGTACGTGGTACCCGTCTTCGTGTCCTGCCAGCTCTCCATGCCCTTCGCATGCTTGGTCCAGAAGTCCTGCGGCAGTTCGCGCACGCCGTTGTACAGGAGATCCGAATCCTCGAGCACCTGGTCGTTGAAGTAGTCTTCCGCGGGCAGGCCGAGCGCGTGCGCCTTGATCCGCATGTTGATGTCTTTCGACACCAGCACGACCTGGCGGTCGGGCCGGTCGCGCTGCAGCGCGCGCACGACACCGAGGATCTGGTTGTCGGCCTTGCCTTCGGGCAAGCCTTCGACGGGCGCGATATCCGCGAGCTTCGTCTGGAAGTACAGCCGGCCGAGCGCTTCGCGGCTGCCGAGTCGCGACAGCGGGATGCCGGCCGTGATCGCGCCGGCATCGGCGACGAGCGCGTCGAGCGTGCGGCTGACCTGGCGTGCGTTGCGCGCGACTTCGGACATCCCCTTCTTGTGGTTGTCGAGTTCCTCGAGCGTCATCATCGGCAGATAGACGTCGTGTTCCTCGAAGCGGAAGAGGCTGCTCGGGTCGTGCATCAGCACGTTGGTGTCGAGCACGAACAGTTTCTGCTGTTCGGTTTCGGCGGGCTTGCGGCTGCGCGATTTCGTCGCGGCGCCGGTATCGCGCGCGGGCGCGGCGGCTGGTTTGTCGGCAGCCGGCTTCTCGTTGCGCGCAACGACCGGTGCCGCGGGTTCGGCGGGCGCCGGCATCGGCTGCAGCAGTGCAGCCGTCTGTTTCGTCTTGCGGCCACGTGCGGGTGTGCTTGCGGCATCTTGCGTCGAAGACGCGACGGCGCGCAGCGGCGCGGCCGTGTTCGCGGCTTCGGTCATCGGTTGGGCCACGCTCGCCGGACCAAAGTCACCGGCTGTGGATGCGTCCCCTTCGGCGGATTTCTTCGCGGCTTTCGCGGGCCGCGCTTTCGCCTTGTATTCGTCGGGCGGCAGCAGGCTGCCGAGCTTGCTGGGGGGGGTAGGCAAAGGCATGGTGTCCCTCGGGAGGAATCGTGTCGCATGGCGTGCGCCGCTGATCGCATCCTGCGTGACGTAGACGCATGCAGTTTGCGCGCGGTGGCGCACAGGAAGTTCGTCTAGCCGGTTCGCCTAAGTGTCGATCAGCTCCTTGACGCGGTGAGGGCCGGACCGAGGGCCGGCGCGCAATCCATAAAAAAAGCCGCTGCCTCGTCGATAGAGGCATGCGGCTCGGCTGATACCGTCGTAATGCGCGTCAGGTGCCGGCAAGCATCGCAACGAGCACCGGCGCAGCTACGAGAAATATGGGGCGAACTGGCATTCATTGCGGCCCAATATAACGCGCCTCAAAGCGCTTGTACAGCACTTAGCACGTCGTCCACGTGACCCGGAACCTTGATGCCGCGCCATGCCTGGCGAAGCACGCCGTCAGCGTCGATCAGGAACGTGGAGCGCTCGATTCCGCGCACTTCCTTGCCATACATTTTCTTCATCTTGATGACATCGAACAGCGCGCACAGCGCTTCGTCGGCATCGGAAATCAGCGGGAACGGCAGTTCCAGCTTTGCCTTGAAATTGTCATGCGAGCGCAGGCTGTCGCGCGACACGCCGATGACTTCCGCACCGGCTTTCTTGAACTTCGGATAGAGATCGCGGAACTGCAGCCCTTCGGTCGTGCAGCCCGGTGTGTTGTCCTTCGGATAGAAGTACAGCACGAGTTTCTTGCCCTTCAGGTCGGACAGCGAAATGTCGCCGCCCGTGGCCGGTGCGGTGAAATCGGGAACTTGACGGTCAACTTCGACGGACACGTGTTTCTCCTGTTGTTATGGAAAGGCGCCGCTGCGGCGGCGCGGTTCGCAAGGGCGTCGCGGCAGCGCGCCGCAACGGCGGAGCGGGCGACGCCGGCTCGTGCGAACTCAGTCGGGCTGGACGATCAGTTCGCCGGAGCGGCCGGGGATTTCGCCCCACGTGACAGGGTACGATGGCAGCGAGTCGCGGTCCAGCGTCGCGTGGTAGTCGCCCATCGTCGCAAACGTGTGGCCTTGCGCGCGCCAGCCGGCGAGCAGTTGCTCGAACACGGGCGCGAGCTTCTGGCCTTCCAGTTCCGCGTGCAGCGTGAACACCTGGTCGTGCGGATTGGTTTCGGTGAACTTGAGGATGTGCGCGGCGACGTTGTGCGTGTCGACGCCGTCGATGCCGAGCACTTCGTCGAGCGTCGGCAACGTGGTGGGCATCTGCACGTGCGACAGCGTGCGGCCGTTGACGACGGGCAGGTACGGCGAATGGCCGCGGCCGTCGGATGCGTAGCGCATCCCCCATGCGTCGATCTGCTCGAATGCGGAATCGTTCATCTGCCAGCCGGCCGCGCCGTGCGTGACGGGCGGCGCGCCGAAGACCTCGATGAAGCGCGCGTGACTCTTCTGCATTTCACGCGCGGTCCAGTCGCGATCGCGTGCGCGGACGTTGTCCTGCCAGTACACGTGATCCCACGTGTGGATCCCGCATTCGAAGCCGGCCTCGTGAATCGCGCGCATGTCGGCGATTGCACGGCGGCCGATGTCGGGGCCCGGCAGCAGCACGCCGTACATCAGCTGCTTCACGCCGTAGTGTTCGACCACCGACGTGCGCGACACCTTCTTCAGGAAGCCGGGGCGGAACACGCGCCGCAGCGCCCAGCCCGTGTGATCGGGCCCGAGGCTGAAGAGGAAGGTCGCGCGCGCATTGAAGCGGTCGAAGATGCGCGCGAGGTTCGGCACGCCTTCGCGCGTGCCGCGCAGCGTGTCGACGTCGATCTTGAGGACGATGCGAGCCAAGCGAACGTCCCGATCAGCCTTGCTGTTCGACGAGCGCGCGCGCGTCGGCGACGTGGCCGCGATACGCTTCGAAGATGTTGCGCAGCGCGTCGTCGAACGTCGCTTGCGGCGCCCAGCCGAGCTCCTGCATCGTGTTGTCGATCTTCGGCACGCGGTTCTGCACGTCCTGGTAGCCGTTGCCGTAGTAGGCGCCGGACGTCGTTTCGACGAGCTTCACCTGCTTGGCCGAATCGGCGTACTCGGGGTATTCCGCCGCGAGTTCGAGCATCTTGTGCGCGAGTTCGCGAACCGAGAAGTTGTTCTTCGGATTCCCGATGTTGTAGATCTTGCCCGACGCGACGCCGTCCTTGTTCTCGATGATCTTCATCAGCGCGCTGATGCCGTCGCCGATGTCGGTGAACGCGCGCTTCTGCGAGCCGCCGTCGACGAGGCTGATGTTCTCGCCGCGCACGATGTGGCCGAGGAACTGCGTGACCACGCGCGAGCTGCCTTCCTTCGGCGTGTAGATCGAGTCGAGGCCCGGGCCGATCCAGTTGAACGGGCGGAACAGCGTGAAGTTCAGGCCTTCCATCCCGTAGCCCCAGATCACGCGGTCCATCAGTTGCTTCGAGCACGCGTAGATCCAGCGCGGCTTGTTGATCGGGCCGTAGGTGAGGGCCGATGCATCCGGGTCGAACTGCTCGTCCGAGCACATGCCGTAGACCTCGGAGGTCGACGGGAACACGAGGTGCTTGCCGTACTTGACGGCCGAACGCACGATCGGCAGGTTCGCCTCGAAGTCGAGTTCGAACACGCGCAGCGGCTGCTGGACGTAGGTGGCGGGCGTCGCGATCGCGACGAGCGGCAGGATCACGTCGCACTTCTTCACGTGATACTCGACCCACTCCTTGTTGATCGTGATGTCGCCTTCGAAGAAATGCATCCGCTCGTGGTTGACGAGGTCGCCAAGCCGATCGGTCTGCATGTCCATGCCGAACACTTCCCAATCGGTGGTTTCAAGAATGCGCTTCGACAGGTGATGGCCGATGAAGCCGTTCACACCCAGGATCAGGACTTTTTTTGCTTTCATGAATGACGGGAAGAATGAATGAACTGCGCGAATTCCGCGGGCGTCACGACGGTTTCGCTACCGTCGCGCTGCTGCCACAGCTCGAGAATGGATAGGGCGCGGCTGTCGCCGCAGACGCCGAATAGCGCATTATCGCTTACGTGCAGGCCGGGCGGCAAATCTGCCGCGGCGGCCGCAGCCGCGCTGCCGGGCGCCGCGAGGCGCGCGCGCGCGATCACGAAACGCGCGCCGTCGACATCCGTGAACGCGCCCGGATACGGGGGCGCGACCGCGCGCACCAGGTTGTAGACCTGCGCGGCCGGCTTCGACCAGTCGATGCGGCCGTCCTCGGGCTTGCGCCCGCCGTAGTAGCTGCCGGTCGAGAGATCGTTCGGCAGGTGCGGCGCCTCGCCGGCAAGCAACGCGGGCAGCACGCGCCAGAGCGTCTGCTCGGCGGCCACCGTGACCTTGTCGAACACCTGCGTGGCCGTGTCGTCCGGCAGGATCGGCACCGCGGTCTGGCCGATGATCGCGCCCGCGTCGGGCTTCGCGGCCATCTCGTGCAGCGTCGCGCCGGTTTCGGTTTCGCCGTTCAGCACCGCCCAGTTGGTCGGTACCCGACCCCGGTATTTCGGCAGCAGCGAACCGTGCATGTTGTACGCACCCTTCGGCGCGATCGCGAGCAGGTCCACCGGCAGCATGTGCCGGTAGTAGAACGAGAAGATGAAGTCCGGCTGCGCGTCGGATACCGCGCGGCGCAGCGCCGGATCGGCGGGATCGGCCGGCATGAGCACCGGGATGCCGTGCTCGGCCGCGACGGACGCGACGCTGCCGAACCAGATGTTCTCGTTCGGGTTGTCCTCGTGCGTGACGACGAGCGCGACGTCGACACCGCGCGCGAGCAGCACCTGCAGGCACCGCACGCCGACGTTGTGATACGCGAAGACGACTGCGCGCGGCTTCATTGCGCGGTACCCGTGCGGTTCGCGCCGGCCGGCACCGCCGGCACGCCGTCGTGCTGCTCGAGCACGGCCTGGATCAGGTAGCGCGGCCGTGCGCGCACCTGCTGGTAGATGCGGCCGACGTATTCGCCGAGCAGGCCGAGCGCGAAGATGATCACGCCGAGCAGGAAGAACGTGATCGCGAACAGCGTGAACACGCCTTGCACTTCCGCGCCGACGATGAAGCGGCGCACGAGCAGCAGCACGAACAGCGCGGCGGAGCCGAGCGACAGGATCACGCCGATGAACGACAGCCACTGCAGCGGCACGACCGAGAAGCCCGTCACGAGGTCGAAATTCAGCCGGATCAGGCTGTACAGCGAGTATTTCGACTCGCCGGCGAAGCGCTCCTCGTGCGCGACCTCGATCTCGGTCGGCTTCTGCGCGAACGTATACGCGAGTGCGGGGATGAACGTGTTGACTTCGCCGCACACGTTGATCGTGTCGATGATGCGGCGGCTGTACGCGCGCAGCATGCAGCCCTGGTCGGTCATCTTGATGCGCGTGATGCGCTCGCGCAGACGGTTCATCATCTGCGACGCCTTGCGCCGCCACAGGCTGTCCTGGCGCTGCTTGCGGATCGAGCCGACGTAGTCGTAGCCCTCGCGCATCTTCGCGATCAGCTTGCCGATTTCCTCGGGCGGGTTCTGCAGGTCGGCGTCGAGCGTGATGACGATCTCGCCGCGCGATTGCGCGAAGCCGGCGAGGATCGCCATGTGCTGGCCATAGTTGCCGTTGAGCAGCACGATGCGCGTCGTGTCGGGCCGTACGTGGAACTGATCGGCGAGCATCGCGGCCGAGCGGTCGCGGCTGCCGTCGTTGATCAGGATCACTTCGTATGACGTGTCGAGTGCGTCGAGCGCCGGATACAGCCGCGCGAACAGCGCGGCGAGGCCGTCTTCCTCGTTGTACACGGGGATGATGATCGATACTTCCGGCTGCCCGGCGACCGGATGCCCGGCGCGTGCTTCAAGGTGACTCATGTACGCTTATTTTCCGTATTGTTCGCAAATCTGGTTGATGGCGTCGACCACGCGACGCACGTCGCCTTCCGTCATCTGCGTGAAGAGCGGCAGCGTGACGGTCGACGCGCCGTACCGTTCGGCGTGGGGGAACATGCCCTCCTTGAAGCCGCGCGCGCGGTACAGCGTGAAAAGATGGATCGCCGGGTAGTGGATGCCCGTGCCGATGCCGCGTTTCTTCAATTGCGCCATGAACTCGGCGCGCGTGATCGTCAGCCGCTCGAGCGGCAGCGTGATCAGGAACATGTGCCAGTTGCTGTTCTCGAAGTCGGCAACCGGCAGGCCGACGCCGAGCTTCACGGCCGCGCCGCCGTCGAACGCGGCGAAATACGCACGCGCGAGCGCGCGGCGCTGCGTGGTGAAGCGTTCGAGGTGCGGCAGCTGGCCGAGGCCGACGCGCGCGGCGACGTCGGTCAGGTTGTACTTGCCGCCGAGCACGTCGCAATCCATCCCGTCGAAGCCCGTGCGCGTGATGCCCTGCAGCCGGTACTTCTGCGCGAGCGTCGCTTCTTCCTCGTTGTTCAGCACGAGTGCGCCGCCTTCGATCGTCGTCAGGTTCTTGTTCGCGTGGAAGCTGAACGACACGATGTCGCCGATCGCGCCGATGCGCTTGCCGTTCCACGTCGAGCCGAACGCCTGCGCCGCATCCTCGATCACGCGCAGCTTGTGCGCGCGCGCGATCGCGTACAGGCGGTCCATGTCGACCGGCAGGCCGGACAGGAACACGGGGATGATCGCCTTCGTGCGCGGCGTGATCGCCTGCTCGAGCTTGTCGAGGTCGATGTTGCGCGTGACGGGATCGATGTCGGCGAACACGGGCGTCGCGCCCGTCTCGATGATCACGTTGCTGGTCGAGACCCACGATGCCGGCGTCGTGATTACCTCGTCGCCGGCACCGACGCCCGCGATGCGCAGGCCGATCTCGAGCGTGCAGGTGCCAGAATTGAACGCGCGGACCGGACGGCCGCCGCAGTACTCGGACAGCGCCGCTTCGAATTTCTGGCTCTGCGGGCCGGTGGTGATCCAGCCCGAGCGCAGCACTTCGACGACGCCCTGGATGGTTTCCTCATCGATCTCGGGGCGGGTGAACGGCAGAAACGGAGCGGTAGTCTGGCTCATGTACGCGTTGGCCTGTAATGGCGTGTAATAAAAGGGTCGGGCGATCCCGGCCGAAACCGGCATTAAACACCGGTTGGCGGAATCGCACCGTGATTTTTTGTAGGCGGACGCTTAACGCGGCGGGGAGTGCTCAGCTTCGCGCGAGCACCAGCACGCCGATCAGGATGATGCCGATGCCGACGAGCCGCTGGACCGACAGCACTTCGCCGAACAGGTACCAGGCCGCGAACGCGTTGACGACGTAGCCGAGCGACAGCATCGGGTACGCGATCGATACGTCGACCCGCGACAGCCCGACGATCCAGACCACGACGCTCAGTACGTAGCAGCCGAGGCCGCCGATGATCGGCAATTGGGTCGCGATCTTCAGGCCGACCGGGATGATGTTCGCACGGCTGAATTCGAAGTGCCCAACGGCGTTGACGCCGGCTTTCAGCAGAAGTTGCGCACAGGCGTTGAGCATCACGCCGGTGATGATGCAGACGAACGAAACGGGATTCATGCGGCAGGGATCCTTACGATTGCGGTTTCTCGACGATCACGCGGCGGTTGTCGCGCGCAATCACGCGCATCGGCACGCCTTGCTTGACCAGGGTGTCGTACTGGCCGGGCGACATGATCGCGAGCGCATGGGTTTCCTGCTTCCAGCGCGTGATCCACTCGTCGACCGTCGGAACCCACTTGTTCGGCTCCATCGAGATCCCGAACGCAAGCTCGTCCTGGCGCTGGACCATGATCGTCGTGTGGCCCATATAGAACGGGAACGTGTGATCGAGCATTTCGACCGAGTAGAACGGCGTGTCGGGCGGCAGCTTCGCCAGTTCGGCGCGCACGGCCGGCGCGAGCAGCGCGCCCGAGCTGTAGCGGCCGAACTCGTCGTGCCCGGTGCCGCCGATCGTGCCGAACGCGAGCCAGGCGGCGCCGAACGCGGCGAGCGCGGCCGCCACGCCCGCACGGCGGTTCAGCCAGGCGGCCGCGAGCGTCAGCGCGCCTGCGACCGCGAGGCCTGCGTACAGCCACATCTGGAACGCGCGGTACTGCGCGTTCGGCGTGCGGGCATCGCCCAGGTACGCGAGGAAGATGATCCCGAACGCCGCGACGACGACGAACACGAGGTAGCCGAGCAGGTGGCGGCGGAACCGGTCGGCGCTCATCAGCGGCAGGTACGCGCCGATGATCAGCGCGAGCGCCGGCGCGACCGGCAGCACGTACGAGATCAGCTTCGAATGCGACGCGCTGAAGAACAGGAAGATGAATGCGCTCCAGATCAGCAGCACGAGCATCGGCGAGAAGCCGTTCGGCTGGCGCGGCATCCGCAGCGCATGGCGGATGCTCTGCCACGCGACCGACAGCCACGGCAGGAAGCCGACCAGCAGCACGGGCACGAAGTAGTAGAGCGGGCCCGGGCGGTTCTGTTCCGGGGTCAGGTACCGGCGGAACTGCTGGACGATGAAGAAGAAGTTGAAGAACTCGGGGTTGCGCTGCTGGACGAGCACGAACCACGGCGTGACGATCGCGAAGAAGATCACGAGGCCGCTCACCAGGTAAAGGCGCTTCCACAGCGCCCAGTCGCGCGCGACCAGCGTGTAGAGCACGAGCACGGCGCCGGGCAGGATCAGGCCGACGAGGCCCTTCGACAGCACCGCGAACGCCATTGCGGCCCAGCACGCCCACATCCAGCCGCGTGCCGCGGCCGGGCGCAGCCCGGGCCGCTGCGCGAGCAGCAGCGAGCACAGCGACAGCGACATCCAGAACGCGAGCCCCATGTCGAGCGCGTTGAAGTGGCCCATCAGGTTCCAGTACGGCGACGACGCGAGCACGACGGCGGCGAGGAAGCCCGACAGCGGGTTGAACAGGCGCGCGCCGGTGTAGCCGACCAGCAGGATGCCGGCGAAGCTCGCGACGGCCGTGTAGAGGCGCGCCTGCCATTCGCCGATGCCGAACCACGCGAACGTGAGCGCATTCAGCCAGGTCTGCAGCGGCGGCTTCTCGAAGTACTTGTAGCCGTTGTAGCGCGGCGTGATCCAGTCGCCGGTGACGAACATCTCGCGCGCCATTTCCGCATAGCGGCCTTCGTCGCTCGGGATCAGGTGGCGCAGCCCGAGCGGCGCGAACCAGACGATCGCGAGCGCGATGACCAGGAGGACGAGCGTGATGCGATTGAGCGGTAGCCTCGACGGCGTATCGTTCATGGATTTTCAGCCTGTTGGTTATTGTGACGGGCCGCCGGCGGGTTGCGCCGGGGGCGGGCGGCCTGGCCGGGCCGATCCGGGGGATCGACCCGCTGCGCCGGCCCGAGTTTTACCGCATCGGGGATTAACGTTCAATTAAGAGCGCGGCGGCGACTTTGCGGCCTTCGGCCATCAGGATGTTGTAGGTGCGGCAGGCGGCCTGGAAATCCATCGTCTCGACGCCGATCCGCTTCGCCGTGAGCGCCGCGACGAGCCGCGGGTGCGGGAAGCGCAGCCGCGCGCCGCTGCCGAAGATCACGAGTTCGGGCGTCGGGTCGAGCAGCATCGCGAAATGCTCGGGCGCGAGCGCCTCGAACGACGACACGGGCCATGCCTGGACCGGCGCGCCGGGCAGCACGATCACGCTCGTTTCATGGCGTTCGAGATTGACGTCGACATAATCGGGGCCGTAGCCGGTGACGGTGTTGAGCGCGCCGCTCGCGTCCTGGTGCAGTTTCAAATCGGTATTCCGCGGTTCCGTAGGGGAATGTGTCGCAGGGCCACAGGGGCCCGGATGGCCGGTTTTCGCTCGCCCGGGCACGCGGGACGCCTGACGGCGTGGGCCCGCGCGGCTATGGTGCATTGCGAAAGTCGGCCAAAATCCGCTAAATTATAACTTTTTGGTCGCCCCCGGGCGCCACTTGCGTCGCGCGTCGCCACAAGCCGCGCCCGACCGCCCGCTTTTTTCCAGTCTAGACAGCGCGCACAGACCGGCCGCTTTCCAGTTTTGATCCCGTCCCCCCGGCCGCAAGGCCAACCCAGGAACCGTGTCGTCGTGAAACCGATTCAGAAGTCGAACAAGCTGCTCAACGTCTGCTACGACATCCGTGGCCCGGTGCTCGAGCACGCGAAGCGCCTCGAGGAAGAAGGCCACCGCATCATCAAGCTGAACATCGGCAACCTTGCGCCGTTCGGTTTCGACGCGCCGGACGAGATCATCCAGGACATGATCCGCAACCTGCCGACATCGTCCGGCTATTCGGATTCGAAGGGCGTGTTCTCGGCGCGCAAGGCCGTGATGCACTACACGCAGGAAAAGGGCGTCGTGGGCGTCGGCCTCGACGACATCTACATCGGCAACGGCGCGTCCGAGCTGATCGTGATGGCGACCCAGGCGCTGCTGAACGACGGCGACGAAGTGCTGCTTCCCGCGCCCGACTACCCGCTGTGGACGGCGGCGGTCAGCCTGTCGGGCGGCACGCCGGTACATTACATCTGCGACGAGCAGAACGCGTGGATGCCCGATCTCGACGACATCCGCCGCAAGATCACGCCGAACACGAAGGCGATCGTCGTGATCAACCCGAACAACCCGACGGGCGCGCTTTATTCGGACGAATTGCTGCTCGAGCTGCTCGAGATCGCGCGCCAGCACGGGCTGATCGTGTTCGCCGACGAGGTGTACGACAAGATCGTCTACGACGGCCTCGAGCACACGGCGCTGGGCTCGCTGTCGGAGGACGTGATCACCGTCACGTTCAACAGCCTGTCGAAGAGCTATCGCTCGTGCGGCTACCGTGCGGGCTGGATGGCCGTGTCGGGCCTCGGCGGCGACAACCGCCGGCACGCGAAGGATTATCTCGAGGGGCTCGGCATCCTGTCGTCGATGCGCCTGTGCGCGAACGTGCCCGGGCAGTTCGCGATCCAGACGGCGCTCGGCGGCTACCAGAGCATCAACGAGCTGATCGTACCGAGCGGGCGCCTGTACAAGCAGCGCGAGCTCGCGTACGACATGCTCACGTCGATCCCGGGCGTGACCTGCGTGAAACCGCAGGCCGCGCTGTACATGTTCCCGCGCCTCGACCCGAAGCTTTATCCGATCCAGAACGACCAGCAGTTCATTCTCGACCTGCTGCTCGAGGAGCGCGTCTTGCTCGTACAGGGCACGGGCTTCAACTGGACGACGCCGGATCACTTCCGCGTGGTCTTCCTGCCGAACCTCGACGACCTGACCGATTCGATCAACCGGATCGCACGCTTCCTCGACGGCTACCGCAAGCGCCATTCGGCCTGAGCGGCACGGCCATACGGAACTTACTACTTCTCACTCATTCGATCACACGCAGCATGGAACCGATCAAAGTTGGCCTGTTGGGCTTCGGCACGGTGGGCAGCGGCACCTTCACGGTGCTGGGCCGCAACCAGGAAGAAATCAAGCGACGCGCGGGGCGCGGCATCGAGGTGACGCGCATTGCGGTGCGCAACCCGGCCAAGGCGCTGGCTGCGCTCGGCGGCGACGCCGGCGCCGCGCAGATCACCGACGATTTCAACGCAGTCGTCGATGATCCGTCGATCTCGATCATCGCCGAGATGATCGGCGGCACGGGTGTCGCGCGCGAGCTCGTGCTGCGCGCGATCGCGAACGGCAAGCACGTCGTGACCGCCAACAAGGCGCTGCTCGCGGTGCATGGCACCGAGATCTTCGAGGCTGCGCGCGCGAAGGGCGTGATGGTCGCGTTCGAGGCGGCCGTCGCCGGCGGCATCCCGATCATCAAGGCGCTGCGCGAAGGCCTGACCGCGAACCGCATCCAGTACATCGCGGGCATCATCAACGGCACGACCAACTACATCCTGTCGGAAATGCGCGATCGCGGGCTCGACTTCGCGACCGCGCTGAAGGCCGCGCAGGAGCTCGGCTACGCGGAAGCCGATCCGACCTTCGACATCGAAGGCGTCGACGCCGCGCACAAGGCGACGATCATGAGCGCGATCGCGTTCGGCGTGCCGGTGCAGTTCGACCGCGCGTACGTCGAGGGCATCAGCAAGCTCGACGCGACCGACATCCGCTACGCGGAAGAGCTCGGCTACCGGATCAAGCTGCTCGGCATCACGCGCCGCGCCGAAAACGGCATCGAGCTGCGCGTGCACCCGACGCTGATCCCGGAGAAGCGCCTGCTCGCGAACGTCGAAGGTGCGATGAACGCGGTCGTCGTGCACGGCGACGCGGTCGGCACGACGCTGTACTACGGCAAGGGCGCGGGCGCGGAGCCGACCGCATCGGCCGTGGTCGCGGATCTCGTCGACGTCACGCGCCTGCACACGGCGGACCCCGAGCATCGCGTGCCGCATCTCGCGTTCCAGCCCGACAGCCTGTCGAACACGCCGATCCTGCCGATCGAGGAAGTGACGAGCGGCTATTACCTGCGCCTGCGCGTTGCCGATCAAACCGGCGTGCTGGCCGACATCACGCGCATCCTCGCCGCATCGGGCATCTCGATCGACGCGCTGCTGCAGAAGGAATCGGAGCAGGTCGACGACGCGAACGGCGAAACCGACATCATCCTGATCACGCACGTCACGGTCGAGAAGAACGTGAATGCGGCGATCGCGCAGATCGAGAGCCTCGCGACGGTGGTATCGAAGGTGACGAAGCTGCGCATGGAAGCGCTGAACTGAGCTGAGGACGACATGAACTACATCTCCACGCGCGGCGCCGGCATCGGCGAGCGCCACACGTTCTCCGACATCCTGCTCGGCGGCCTCGCGAAGGACGGCGGGCTCTACCTGCCGACCGAGTATCCGCAGGTGTCCGCCGACGAGCTCGCGCGCTGGCGCACGCTGTCGTACGCGGATCTCGCGTTCGAGATCCTGTCGAAGTTCTGCGACGACGTGCCGGCCGACGACCTGCGCGCGATCACGCGCCGCACGTACACGGCCGACGTGTACCGCAACACGCGCCATGGCGAGAACGCAGCCGACATCACGCCGCTGAAGACGCTCGGCACCGAGAACGGCGTGCCGATCTCGCTGCTCGAACTGTCGAACGGCCCGACGCTCGCGTTCAAGGACATGGCGATGCAGCTGCTCGGCAACCTGTTCGAGTACACGCTCGCGAAGCACGGACAGACGCTGAACATTCTCGGCGCGACGTCCGGCGACACGGGAAGCGCGGCCGAATACGCGATGCGCGGCAAGGCCGGCGTGCGCGTGTTCATGCTGTCGCCGCACAAGAAGATGAGCGCGTTCCAGACGGCCCAGATGTTCAGCCTGCAGGATCCGAACATCTTCAACCTCGCGGTCGAAGGCGTGTTCGACGATTGCCAGGACATCGTGAAGGCCGTGTCGAACGATCACGCGTTCAAGGCGCAGCAGAAGATCGGCACGGTCAACTCGATCAACTGGGCGCGCGTCGTCGCGCAGGTCGTGTACTACTTCAAGGGCTACTTCGCGGCGACCCGATCCAATGACCAGCGCGTGTCGTTCACGGTGCCGTCGGGCAACTTCGGCAACGTCTGCGCAGGCCACATCGCGCGGATGATGGGGCTGCCGATCGCGAAGCTGGTGGTCGCGACCAACGAGAACGACGTGCTCGACGAGTTCTTCCGCACGGGCGCGTATCGCGTGCGTAGCGCCGAGAACACCTATCACACGAGCAGCCCGAGCATGGACATCTCGAAGGCATCGAACTTCGAGCGCTTCGTGTTCGACCTGCTCGGCCGCGATCCGGCGCGCGTGATGCAGCTGTTCCGCGACGTCGAGGAGAAGGGCGGCTTCGATCTGGCGGCGAGCGGCGATTTCGCGCGTGTGGCCGAGTTCGGTTTCGTGTCGGGCCGCAGCGGCCACACGGACCGCATCGCGACGATCCGCGACGTGTTCTCGCGGTACGACACGATGATCGATACGCACACGGCCGACGGCGTGAAGGTCGCGCGCGAGCATCTCGACGCGGGCGTGCCGATGGTCGTGCTCGAGACGGCGCAGCCGATCAAGTTCGGCGAGACGATTCGCGAGGCACTCGATCGCGAAGCCGAGCGGCCGGCCGCATTCGACGGGCTCGAGGCGCTGCCGCAGCGTTTCGAGGTCGTGAACGCCGACGCGCAGCAGGTGAAGGACTTCATCGCCGCCCATACGGGCGCATGACGCACGGCCGGGCCGCGAGCCCGGCTGCGCAGGACGGCCGGAATGCCGATTCGTCGAACGGATCGGGGTTCCGGCCGTTTCGTTTGGCGGTGCCGCGCGCTTACAGCCGCACCGCGCCCGAAACAAGTGCCAGACCCGCACGTTCGCGCCGATCACAGTTTCCGCATGTCCGCCATATCGCGCGCCCGCGCGACGGCGTCGCTACAATGACGTATTGAATCCAACGATCCCCGATTCCATCGATGTCGAACCCGAATCCCGCGGCGCCGCGCGCGCCGATGCTGTCGACCGCCGAGGCACTCGCCGCGCTGCTCGATGCCGCGAAGCCGTTGCCCGGCACCGAAACCGTCGCCACGCTCGATGCGCTCGGGCGCGTGCTGGCAGCCGACGTGAGCTCGCCGCTCGACGTGCCGCCGATGCATACGAGCGCGATGGACGGCTATGCGGTGCGCGTCGCCGACCTGCTGCATGGCGAGCGGCGTCTGCCGGTGTCGCAGCGCATTCCGGCCGGTCATCCGGCCGCGCCGCTCGCGGCCGGCACGGCCGCGCGGATCTTCACCGGCGCGACGGTGCCGCCCGGTGCCGACGCCGTCGTGATGCAGGAGCAGACGGCGGCCGATGGCGATGCGGTCGAGATCCTGCACACGCCGAAGGCCGGTGAATGGATCACCGCGCAGGGTGCGGATATCCGGCAGGGCTCGGTGATCCTGCCCGCCGGCACGCGGCTCACGCCGCAGGCGCTCGGCCTGGCCGCGTCGGTCGGCTGCGCGCAGCTGTCCGTCGCGCGGCGGATTCGCGTCGCGGTGTTTTTCACCGGCGACGAGCTGACGATGCCGGGCGAGCCGCTGAAGCCAGGCGCGATCTACAACTCGAATCGCTTCACGTTGCGCGGGTTGCTGGAGCGGCTCGGCTGCCACGTGACCGACTACGGGATCGTGCCCGATTCGCTCGCCGCGACGCGCGACACGCTGCGCGAGGCTGCACGCGATCACGACGTGATCCTGACGAGCGGCGGCGTGTCGGTCGGCGACGAGGATCACGTGAAGCCGGCAGTCGAGGCCGAAGGGCGGCTCGCGCTATGGCAGATCGCGATGAAGCCCGGCAAGCCGCTTGCTTACGGCGCTGTGCGTCGCGGCGACGATCGCCCCGACGCGCACTTCATCGGGCTGCCCGGCAACCCGGTGTCGAGCTTCGTCACGTTCCTGCTGTTCGTGCGACCGTTCCTGCTGCGCCTGTCCGGCGTGCGCGACGTCGCGCCGCGCGCGCTGTCGCTGCGCGCCGACTTTTCGCAGAACAAGGGCGACCGGCGCAACGAATTCCTGCGTGCGCGCGTCAACGCGGCCGGCGGTCTCGACCTGTTCCCGAACCAGAGTTCGGCGGTGCTGACGTCGACGGTGTGGGGCGATGGCCTGATCGACAACCCGCCGCAACACGCGATCAGCGCCGGCGAAACCGTGCGTTTCATTCCGTTTTCCGAACTGCTGTCGTAACGCGACGGCTTCCCGAACCATGAAGATTCAGCTGAAATTTTTTGCAAGCGTGCGCGAGGCACTGGGCGTCGCCGACGAGCAGGCCGACGTGCCGGACAGCGTCACCACCGTGGGCGACGTGCGCGCGTGGTTGCGCGTGCGCGGCGGTGCGTGGGCCGAGACACTCGCGGAAGGGCGCGCACTGCGCATGGCGTGCAATCACGAGATGACCGATCCCGACACGCGGCTGACCGAAGGCTGCGAAGTTGCGTTCTTTCCGCCGGTCACGGGCGGTTGAGGCACCGGCGATGGCTACGGTACGAATCCAGACCGACGACTTCGACCTGAACGCCGAGGTTGCGGTATTACGTGCGCGCAACCCGAAGATCGGCGCGGTCGCGTGCTTCGTCGGCACGGTGCGCGATCTGAACGAAGGCGATTCGGTTGCGGCAATGGAGCTCGAGCACTATCCGGGAATGACCGAGAAGGCGCTCGAGAAGATCGCCGCCGAGGCCGCCCGGCGCTGGCCGGGCATTGACGTCGCGATCGTGCATCGGGTCGGTCGGCTCCTGCCGCTCGACCAGATCGTGATGGTCGCAACGGTTGCGTCGCACCGCGGCGATGCGTTCGCGTCGTGCGAATTCGTGATGGACTACCTGAAGACGGAAGCGCCGTTCTGGAAGAAGGAAACCACGCCGGATGGCGAGCGCTGGGTCGATGCGCGCAGTACCGACGATGCCGCGCTCGCGCGCTGGGGCATCGAATCGGGCAATACGCGGCGCTGAGCGTGGCGCCTGGGTAATGCGGCGCGATGCCGCATGCGTGCAAGCGGCGCGCGCGATGGCCACCCGTTCCGCTTACGCGTCCGGATCGCTGCTGCGCCCGATGATCTTCGTCGGAAACGGCTCGCCGCGGGCACGCGACGGCAACGCGTGCGGATCGTCGCCCGCGTCGCGACGGCGCGGCGCGACCGCGTCGAGCAGCGCCTGCTGCTCGGGCGGAATCTGGTAGTCCCAGCCGAACCGGCTCAACTGCAGGCTCTGCGCGATCCGCAGCGCCGGTTCCATGAAGCGGATCGCCGCGGGCGGCGCGTAGCGCGCCTCGACGGTTTTCAGGAACAGCGACAGCCAGCGGCTGAAATGGGCCGGCTCGATTCCATCGAGCGGCTGGTGCGCCTGCTGCACGTTACCGCGATAGCCCTTGGTGCCGAGCACGAGGCTCGACCAGAACATGACCATCTTCGGCAGGTGGTCGTCCCAGCGGCCGGCCAGCTTCGCGTCGAACACGGGCCCGAGCAGCGGATCGGCGCGCACGCGGTCGTAGAACGCGTAGACGAGATCGCGGATGTTCTCTTCGGTCGGCTCGGTGTCGCGAGGGCGGGCCGGGGCGGTATCGGGCGAGGCGGGCAGGACGGTCATGGAAAAAGGGCCGGGAGAAATAGGCAACGCCGGGGCGACGGCGCGGGCATCGAGCAGGACGCCGGCCGGATTTTGACGCAAAATAGCGTCCAACAACCCCTGAAAAACGTGTAAGTGTCACGCATCTTATTGCGCGCGCGCCATCCCGGCAACCCGGGACCGCGGAACAGGGCCGTCAACCGGCCTCGTGCGCATCCCGATCGGCCCGGCTCACGTAATCGGGGCACGATCGATCTTTTCCGTATTCGCCCATGAGACTCACCGACTACACCGACTATTCGCTGCGCGTGATGCTGTACCTTGCCGTGCGTGGCGAGGGACTCGCGACGATCCAGGAGATCTCGGACGCCTACGGCATCTCGAAGAACCATCTGATGAAAGTCGTGCAGCAGCTCGGCGAGCTGGGATGGGTCGACACCGTCCGTGGCCGCAATGGCGGGCTGCGGTTGTTTCCCGAATCGCTGCAACTCACCGTCGGCCAGGTCGTGCGTGCGACCGAGAGCGATTTCGCGCTGGTCGGCTGCTTCTCGACCGACGGTGACGCGTCGCGCGGCTGCGTCATCGAGCCGCAGTGCCGCCTGAAGGGCGTGCTGGCAGCCGCGCGCGATGCGTTCTTCGCCGAACTCGACCGTCACACGGTCGGCGAGCTGGTCGAACCCGCTTCGCCCCTCGTGGCATTGCTCGGCATCCGTCCGGTCGTGCGCATGCGTGCCGAGCCGTCGCCGGAAGACGCGCCTGCGTCCGTCGAGCCGCCGTCGACGGCCGGCTGATACGCGCT
Organism: Burkholderia lata; assembly: GCF_902499025.1. Lineage (GTDB taxonomy): Bacteria > Pseudomonadota > Gammaproteobacteria > Burkholderiales > Burkholderiaceae > Burkholderia > Burkholderia lata_C. The sequence continues at coordinate 88,235 of NZ_CABVPW010000005.1, forward strand.
CGCCGCGCGCCGCAATCCAGCCGTGGCCCGTCCCCGGGCCGCTTCGAGGCTATCCATCGATTTTTGCGCTGAATCAACCCGAATTTCGCTTGAAAGCCGCATAACCATCCTCATCTTGGTGTTAATCGAAAATTGGAGGTCTCGACTAAATGAGAATCGACAAGCTCACCACCAAGTTCCAGGAAGCACTCGCGGACGCGCAAAGCCTCGCGGCAGGCCGCGACAATCAATACATCGAACCCGTTCACGTTCTCGCGGCGCTGGTCGCGCAGCAGGACGGTTCCGCCCGCTCGCTGATGTCGCGCGCGGGCGTTCACATTCAGGCGCTGCAAGGCGCGCTGAACGAGGCCATCTCGCGCCTGCCGCAAGTGACGGGTACGGGCGGCGACATCCAGATCGGCCGTGAACTGGCCGGGCTGCTGAACCAGGCCGACAAGGAAGCGCAGAAGCTCAACGACACGTTCATCGCGAGCGAGATGTTCCTGCTCGCCGTGTCCGACGACAAGGGCGACGCCGGCAAGCTTGCGCGCCAGCACGGCCTCACGCGCAAGGCGCTGGAAGCCGCGATCGCCGCGGTGCGCGGCGGCTCGCAGGTGCACAGCCAGGACGCGGAAAGCCAGCGCGAGGCACTGAAGAAATACACGGTCGACCTGACCGAGCGCGCCCGTGCGGGCAAGCTCGATCCGGTGATCGGCCGCGACGACGAAATCCGCCGTTCGATCCAGATCCTGCAGCGCCGCACCAAGAACAACCCGGTGCTGATCGGCGAGCCGGGCGTCGGCAAGACGGCGATCGTCGAAGGGCTCGCGCAGCGGATCGTCAACGGCGAAGTGCCCGAGACGCTGAAGGGCAAGCGCGTGCTGTCGCTCGACATGGCCGCGCTGCTTGCCGGCGCGAAGTATCGCGGCGAATTCGAGGAGCGCCTGAAGTCGGTGCTCAACGACATCGCGAAGGACGAAGGCCAGACGATCGTCTTCATCGACGAAATCCACACGATGGTCGGCGCGGGCAAGGCCGAAGGCGCGATGGATGCGGGCAACATGCTGAAGCCGGCGCTGTCGCGCGGCGAGCTGCACTGCATCGGCGCGACCACGCTCGACGAATACCGCAAGTACATCGAGAAGGATGCCGCGCTCGAGCGCCGCTTCCAGAAGGTGCTCGTCGACGAGCCGAGCGTCGAGGCGACGATCGCGATCCTGCGCGGGCTGCAGGAGAAGTACGAACTGCACCACGGCGTCGACATCACCGATCCGGCGATCGTCGCCGCGGCCGAGCTGTCGCATCGCTACATCACCGACCGCTTCCTGCCGGACAAGGCCATCGACCTGATCGACGAAGCCGCTTCGAAGATCAAGATGGAAATCGATTCGAAGCCCGAAGAGATGGACAAGCTCGACCGGCGTCTGATCCAGCTGAAGATCGAGCGCGAAGCGGTGAAGAAGGAGCAGGACGAAGCATCGCAGAAGCGCCTGCAGCTGATCGAGGAAGAGATCGAGCGCCTCGGCCGCGAATATGCGGACCTCGAGGAGATCTGGACCGCCGAGAAGGCCGCGGTGCAGGGCAGCGCGCAGCTGAAGGAAGAGATCGAGAAGGTGCGCGCCGACATCGCGCGGCTGCAGCGTGACGGCAAGCTGGAGAAGGTTGCGGAGCTGCAGTACGGCAAGCTGCCGCAGCTCGAGGCGCAACTGAAGCAGGTCACGCAGGCCGAAGAGCAGGAGCAGCACAACCCGACGCGCCCGCGCTTGTTGCGCACGCAGGTCGGTGCGGAGGAAATCGCGGAAGTCGTGTCGCGTTCGACCGGGATTCCCGTGTCGCGGATGATGCAGGGCGAACGCGAGAAGCTGCTGCACATCGAGGAAAAACTGCATGAGCGCGTGGTCGGCCAGCACGAGGCGATCAGCGCGGTGGCCGATGCGATCCGCCGTTCGCGTGCGGGTCTCGCCGATCCAAACCGTCCGTACGGCTCGTTCCTGTTCCTCGGCCCGACGGGTGTCGGCAAGACCGAGCTGTGCAAGGCGCTGGCGTCGTTCCTGTTCGATTCGGAAGAGCACCTGATCCGCATCGACATGAGCGAGTTCATGGAGAAGCACAGCGTCGCGCGGCTGATCGGCGCGCCGCCGGGCTATGTCGGCTACGAGGAAGGCGGCTACCTGACGGAAGCCGTGCGTCGCAAGCCGTACAGCGTGATCCTGCTCGACGAGATCGAGAAGGCGCATCCGGACGTGTTCAACGTGCTGCTGCAGGTGCTCGACGACGGCCGCATGACGGACGGGCAGGGGCGCACGGTCGACTTCAAGAACACGGTGATCGTGATGACGTCGAACCTCGGCTCGCAGGTGATCCAGGCAATGACGGGTGCGCCGCAGGAAGAGATCAAGGACGCGGTGTGGCTCGAGGTGAAGCAGCATTTCCGCCCCGAGTTCCTGAACCGGATCGACGACGTCGTCGTGTTCCATGCGCTCGACCGCAGCAACATCGAGTCGATCGCGAAGATCCAGCTCGCACGCCTGCACGACCGGCTCGCGAAGCTCGACATGGCGCTCGACGTGTCGGAGGCGGCGCTCGAACAGATCGGCAAGGTCGGCTACGATCCGCTGTTCGGTGCGCGTCCGCTGAAGCGCGCGATCCAGCAGGAGATCGAGAACCCGGTCGCGAAGCTCATCCTCGCGGGCCGCTTCGGTCCGAAGGACGTGATTCCGGTCGACATCCACGACGGCAAGTTCGTGTTCGACCGCGTCGTTCACTGATCGCAGGCCTCCGGCCGCCGCCCGGTTCGCGCCGGGCGCGCAAAAACAAACACCCCGCCTCGGCGGGGTGTTTGCTTATGGAGCGTCGCAACGACGCAGCGCTTCAGCCCTGCTTGTTGCCGCCGAACATGCCGGCGATCTGCGACAGCGAGCCGAGCACGTTCGACGGGTCGACCTGTGCCTGGCCATCGGCCGGCACGGCGCCGTCCGGCGTCGCGTGGTTGACGACGTGCGGCAGCACCTGCGCGAGCACGGTCGACGCCATCGACGGGTCGACACCGAACTTGCTTGCCAGCGCGCCGATCGCGTCCGAGCCGAGCACGTTCTGCAGCGCGTCCGGCGAGATCGGCTGGTTCTGGCCGGTGCCGACCCACGAACCGATGACGTCGCCGGCGCCGCCGGCCTTGAACTTCTCGATCAGGCCGTTCAGGCCGCCCGGCTGGTTGTTGATGAATTCGAGCGCGGTCGTGATCAGCGCGCTTTGCGAGTTGCCGCCGGCCTGGCCGCCGATCAGACCGCCAACGATGTCGAGGAGACCCATGGTTCTTCACCTTTACCGATAAGGGCGCCACGCAGTGGGCGCCCGTTGAACGAATGCCGCGCGCACGCTGTCGTGCGCGCGGCGCATATCAGGCGCCCGACGCCGCGGCGGCGGAGGCTGCCTTGTCCTTCTTGCTCTTCTTCTTCGAACCCTTCGTCGCCTTTGCCGACGACGCTGCGGCCGGTGCGCTCGCACCCGCATCGGCGGATGCCGCCGCTGCTGCGGCCGCCTTTTCCTTCTTCGTCATGCGCTTGGCCTTGGCCGGCTTCGCCGCCGCATCCGGCGCGCTTGCCGCCGGTGCCGGCGCAGTGGCCGTGGTGCCGGCCGTCGCGGTCGTGGACGTCGATGCCGTGCCTGCCGACGTCGTTGCCGACGTGGTGGCCGATGTCGTCGCGGCCGGCTTCGACAGCTTCACGCCCTTCGGCGGCGTCGACGAGCCGCCGATCGTCAGGCCGTTTTCCTCGAGATGCCCGACCGACTTCGTGCCGAGGCCCTTGACGCGGTTCGCGAGATCGTCCGCATCCTTGAACGGGCCGTTCTTGGTGCGTTCGTCGATGATCGCCTTCGACTTCACGGGCCCGAGACCCTTCACGGATTCGAGCGTGGCCTGGTCAGCCGAGTTGACTTCGACGGCCGCGGCAAGGCCTGCGGCGAGCGACAGCGATAGCGCGACGAACAGCATCAGCAGCTTTTTCAGCATGGCAAAGGCTCCCTGGTTCTGACGGATGAATGGCTGTTGCAACGGACGGCAGGTCGAGGCGTGGCCGGGCGTCGCCGTTAAGCATAGGACAAATGCGTGCCCTTTTTAAGACAGGCTGACCGAATCTTGCTGAAGGCTTGCGGCGCTGTAAAGACAGAAACCCGTGTCGGGCGGCGGTTTTGACCATTCTTTACGGTGTCGCCGGCATGTCGCCGACGATCGTCGCGCTAGCTGTTCGACAGGGCTTGACTTAGAGTGAACTCTAACTCCTAACCTTGTTCCTGCCATGTCGAAAACCGTATCCAAACCTTCCGCCGCCGGTCCGCTGACGATCGGGCAAGTCGCCGAAATGACCGGCTTGTCGACGCATACGCTGCGGTACTACGAGCAGGTCGGCCTGCTGCGCGCGATTTCGCGCACGGCGGCCGGGCACCGGCTCTATGCGCCGTCCGACCTTGACTGGCTGGACTTCGTGATGCGCCTGAAGGCGACCGGCATGCCGATCGCGCAGATGCAGGCGTTCGCGGTACTGCGTGCACAAGGCGAGTCGACCTTCGGTGCGCGGCGCAGCCTGCTGGTCACGCATCGCGACGCGGTGCGCGCGCATATCGCGGAGCTGCAGGCGAGCCTCGACGTGATCAGCGACAAGATCGCGTACTACGAGGCGCGGGAGCGCGAGTCGGAACGACAGGCAAACCCTTCTTACTCTCTACCGGAACAGGACGGACACCATGGAACGACTCGTTGAAGATCGCTACACGCGCGGCTGGAACAAGCTGAAGGAAATCGACGGTGAAGTGGGGGAACGCGTGATCGCGGCGCTCGCGCCGATCGCGCCGGATTTCGGGCGGCTGCTCGTCGAGTTCGGCTTCGGCGACATCTACAGCCGGCCGCAGCTCGACCTGAAAGCGCGCGAGATCGCGACGATCGCGGCGCTGGCCGCGCTCGGCAACGCGCAGCCGCAACTGAAGGTGCATATCGAGGCCGCGCTGAACGTCGGCTGCACGCGCGACGAGATCGTCGAGGTGTTCATGCAGATGGCCGTCTACGCGGGTTTCCCGGCCGCGCTCAACGCGCTGTTCGCCGCGCAGGAGGTGTTCGTGCGACGCGACGAAGCGGCCGGCAAGGCCGATGAGGCGGGTGGCACCGCGAACGCGCGCGAAGCGGCAGCGCAGGACGCATGAGGGGCGACGCGCCGGATCGTCACGCGCGGTGCGGCGCGACGATCCGGTGCTTCGCGATGCGCCGGTACAGCGTCGCACGCGAGATGCCGAGCGCCTGCGCGGCCGCGTCGGGCCGCCAGCGATGCGCGGTGAGCGCCGCGACGATGCGGCCGCGTTCGTCGTCGGGTAGCGTGCCGGGTACTACGCCGCGGAGTTGCGCGGCGATATCGGCCGGCAGATCCTGCCGCGTCACGCGCGCGGCGTCGCACACCGCACACGCATAGCGCAGCACGTTGCGCAATTGCCGCACGTTGCCGGGCCACGGGTACGCGGCGAGCTGTTCGGCGAGCGTCGCATCGAGCGTCAGCACGTGGCCGGTTGCCTGTGCCTCCTCGGCGAATACAGTGGCGATCACGTCGCGCACATCGGCGCGCTCGCGCAGCGGCGGCAGTTCGAACGTCGCGCCGCTCAGCCGGTAGTACAGGTCCTCGCGGAATATGCCGTCGGCCACCATGCGCGCGAGATCGCGGTGCGTCGCGCAGATCACGTCGAGATCGACGCGAACGGGCGTGTCGCTGCCGAGCGGCACGACTTCGCCATCGGCGAGCACGCGCAGCAGGCGCGTCTGCAGCGCGAGCGGCATGTCGCCGATTTCGTCGAGGAACAGCGTGCCGCCGTCGGCGAGCGCGATCTTGCCGCGCGCGCCGTGCTTGCGTGCGCCGGTGAACGCGCCGGCCGCATAGCCGAACAGTTCGCTCTCGATCAGCGCTTCCGGCAGCGCGCCGCAGTTGACCGCGACGAACGGCCGCGCGCGCCGTGCGCCGGCGTCGTGGATCGCACGCGCGAACACTTCCTTCCCCGCGCCGGTCTCGCCGAGTACGAGAATCGGCAGCCGCTTGCTCGCGACACGCAGCGCGAGTTCGGCCTGTTGTGCGATATGCGTGTCGCTGCTGTGCAGGAACGGCGTCAGCGCGCCGACGTGGCGTTGCGCGGTGCCCGGGCGGCGCGAGGCCGTGCCGGGCTCGCGGCCGGTGCGCCGTAGCGGCGCACGCAGCCGCGCATAGAGCGGCGCGCCGGTCGCGCGCAGCCGCAGTGCGACGATCGCATCGAGTCGCGCGGCATCGCGCAGCGGCATCTCGGTCGCATCGAAGATCTCGTCGATATGGCGCGGTTCACGCAGTGCGGGCAGCGCGTCGCGCGCCTGCCGGTTCGCAGCGACGATATTGCCGCATTCGTCGAATGCGATCAGCCACTCCGGTTGCGCTTCGACATAGTGACGATTCGGATGCCCGAACAGGATCCAGTGCTGCGCGGTGCTATGTACGAAATAGCCGTCCTCGATCAGCGCTGCGCTCTGCCGCACGAGTTGATAAACGAGACGCTGGCTGTCGCGGCCGTCGGGCGAGTGGACGGCCGACGCGTCGAGCACGCCGATCAGCTCGCCGCCCGGCGAGAAGATCGGCGCCGCGCTGCAGGTGAGCGTCGTGAATGCCGCGCGAAAGTGATCGGTCTTGTGCACGGTGATCGGCGCGAGATCGGTCAGCACGTTCGCGACGCCGCACGTGCCTTCCTCGCTTTCCGACCAGCACGAGCCGATGTGCAGCCCCGCATGACGGAAGTCGTTGCGGCGCTCGCGGTCGATCCGGTAGTCGATCGTCACGCCGTGCGCGTCCGTCAGCATCACGCAGTAGTCGGCGACGCGGATCATGTCGTGCAGCCGCGTCAGGCACTGGCCCGACGCACGCAGGAAGGCCTCCTCCTTGTCGCGCACTTCGCGCAGCTCGGCCGCGGTCAGCACGCGCGGGCCGATCGATGATGCGGGGTCGAGACAGTAGCGCTCCAGCGACCGTTGCCACGACGACACGAGGCGCGTGGAATCGGCCGGCGCGGGCAGGCGTCCGGCGAGCGCGCCGAGCACTCGGTCGGCGTGCTGGGCCTGGGGGACGGCGTAGGGCATGGTCGGCTCCGGTTCCGTACGGCGGGGATGCGATGTTCTTGTAGCACATCCCGTTCGCCGGATCACATTGCATCGCAGCACGCGGCGGGCGTGAGACGTTCGTCTCACCGGTATCGCGGACTGTCTCGTGTCGTTGAGACACGTTCATGTGCGACAGGCGGAGATCGTCCGGCATGACGCGGCCTGCGCGGCGCCCCGATACCGCGGGGTTTGCGGCCAGAGCGGTGCGCTTGCACCGGCGACGCGGCAGCCGTTTCATCGCATCGGCGATGTGAGACGCGCAGGCCGAGTTGCCGCGCGCTCCGTCCTTCCAGCATCGAATCAGGAACGCCTGCATACCGGCTGCTCCCGCATTCACAAGGGTTTCACGTTCATCGCACGCACGGTGGCACGCCGCTTGCAGAGATCACGGGCAAGTCGGCGCGGTCGCGTCGGCGACGATCCGCCGCCCGACGATGGCAGCGGACGAGACAGGCAGGACCCGGCGCACGCCAATGCACCGCGGCCGGCCAACTGGATGGAGACGAACCCGTGACGACGCCCGTTACCGTCGGTGTGATCGCGAACCCCGCATCGGGGCGCGACATCCGCCGCCTCACGACGCATGCCTCCGTGTTTCCGACGGCCGAGAAGGCGAACATGATCGTGCGCCTGCTGGCCGGCCTCGGCGCGATGGGCGTCGAGCGCGTGCTGACGCTGCGCGACCGCACGGGCATCGCGACGCTGCTGCTGCGCGCGATCGACACCCATCGTGCGGTCGCGCCGCGCGAGCGCTGGCCCGAGGTCGAATTCGTCGACCTGCCGATCACCGATTCCGTCGCCGATACACAGGCCGGCGCCGCGTACCTGCACCGGACGGAAGTCGCACTGATCGTCGTGCTCGGCGGCGACGGCACCCATCGCGCGGTTGCCGCGCACTGCGGCGCGACGCCGCTCGTCGCGCTGTCCACCGGCACCAACAACGCGTTTCCCGAACATCGCGAAGCCACCGTCGCCGGCGTCGCGGCGGGACTTGCCGCCACCGGCGCGGTGCCGGCTGAAGTCGCGTTCACGCGCAACAAGCGGCTCGTCGTGCGCTGCGTGGCGGGCGCGCAGCCGGGGCGCGAGGAGATCGCGCTCGTCGACGTGTGCGCCGCGCGGCAGCGCTTCATCGGCGCCCGCGCGATCTCGGGGTCCGACGACATCGATTCGCTCTACCTGACGTTTGCGGAACCGGACGGAATCGGGCTATCCGCGCTCGGCGGCGCGTGGGCGCCGCTCGAACGCAGCGCGCCGCACGGGCTTGCAATGCGCTTCGCGGCCGAAGGCAAGACGGCCGGCACGCCGCTCGTCGCACCGATTGCGCCGGGCCGCGTCGACCGCGTCGTGATGCGCAGTTGCGAGCGGCTCGAGCCGGGTGCATGGCAGACGATCCCGTTCGAGCACGGCACGCTCGCGTTCGACGGCGAGCGCGAGATCGAGGTCGCGCGCGGCGATCGCTACGAGATCTCGCTCGACTGGCGCGGGCCGCTGACGGTCGACGTCGGCCGCACGCTGCGCTACGCGTCGTCACGGCAGCTGCTGCGCGATGCCGGCGAGTGGCGCTACTGAGACGCCGTTTTACCGTGTGACATTTCGATATCCATAACGATCATCAAGGAGACATTGCCATGACAGCCCCACTCGAAGGACAGGTCGCCATCGTCACGGGCGGCGCGCGCGGCATCGGCCGCGGCATTGCACTGACGCTTGCCGACGCGGGCGCCGACATCCTGCTGGCCGACCTGCTCGACGACGCACTCGACGCCACCGCACGCGAGATACGCGCGCTCGGGCGGCGGGCGGTGGTTGCGAAGGTCGACGTCACGCAGGCCGCGCAGGTCGACGCAATGGTTGCGCAGGCGCTCGCCGACCTCGGCCGGCTCGACATCCTCGTGAACTGCGCGGGCGTGATCAGCATTCATCCGGTCGGCGAATTGACCGAGCGCGACTGGGATTTCGTGATGGACGTGAATGCGAAGGGCACCTTCCTCGGTTGCCGCGCGGCGCTTGCGCCGCTGAAGGCGCAGGGCCGCGGCCGGATCATCAACGTCGCGTCGATCGCCGGCAAGGAAGGCTTTCCGAATCTCGCGCATTACAGCGCGTCGAAATTCGCGGTCGTCGGGTTCACGAACGCGCTCGCGAAGGAGGTCGCGCGAGACGGCGTGACCGTCAACGCGATCTGCCCCGGCATCGTGCGTACCTACATGTGGGACCGGCTGTCCGACGAATGGAAGACCGACGGCGAATCGGTCGAGGAGTCGTGGCAGCGGCACCAGTTGACGCTGATCCCGCAGGGCCGCGCGCAGACACCGGAAGACATGGGCCGGCTCGCGCTGTTCTTCGCGACGATGGACAACGTGACGGGCCAGGCCGTGAACGTCGACGGCGGTTTCACGTTTCACTGACGGCCGCAGGCCGTGCAATCCGTCGCCGCGGCCCGGCCGCGGCGGCATTCGCAGTCAGACCTACCCAGGAGACACACATGACAGCTTCGACACAGCTCAGCAGGGACAAACTGCTGGACGCCTACCGGATGATGCGCACGATCCGCGAATTCGAGGAACGCCTGCACGTCGAATTCGCGACCGGCGAGATCCCCGGCTTCGTTCACCTGTACGCGGGCGAGGAGGCCTCCGCGGTCGGCACGATGCTGCACCTCGGCCTCGACGACTACGTCGCGACCACGCACCGCGGCCACGGCCATTGCATCGCGAAGGGCGTCGACGTGCACGGGATGATGGCCGAGATCTACGGCAAGAAGACGGGCGTCTGCCACGGCAAGGGCGGCTCGATGCACATCGCCGACCTGTCGATGGGGATGCTCGGCGCCAACGGGATCGTCGGCGCGGGCGGCCCGCTCGTCTGCGGCGCGGCGCTCGCGGCGAAGCACAGGAAGACCGGCGGCGTCGGCGTGTGCTTCTTCGGTGACGGCGCATCGAATCAGGGCGTGATCTTCGAATCGATGAACCTCGCGTCGGTGTGGCGGCTGCCCGCGATCTTCGTGGCTGAAAACAACGGCTATGCGGAAGCGACGTCGTCGAGCTGGTCGGTCGCGACCGACAACATCGCCGATCGCGCGAACGGGTTCGGGATGCCGGGCGTGATCGTCGACGGCTTCGACTTCTTCGCGGTGCACGAGGCGCTCGGCGAGGCCGTCGAGCGCGCGCGCAACGGCGGCGGCCCGACGCTGGTCGAGGTGAAGTTCACGCGTTATTTCGGTCACTTCGAAGGCGATGCGCAAACCTACCGCGCGCCGGGCGAAGTGCAGAAGCTGCGCGACGAGAAGGACTGCCTGAAGCATTTCGAAACACGCGTGGTGCGGGCCGAAGCGCTGACGACCGCCGACCTGCGCGCGGTCGATGCACAGGTGAAGGCGCTGATCGACGATGCGGTTGCACAGGCCAAGGCCGCGCCGGTACCCGACGCAGCCGACCTGCTGACCGACGTCTACGTGTCGTACCCGTGAGCGCGGCCTGACACCGCGGCCGGCACGGCGAACCGAACATTCCAGGAGACAGACATGGCAAGGAAGATCACTTATTCGCAGGCGATCAACGAAGCGCTCGCGCAGGAAATGGCGCGCGACGACAGCGTGATCGTGATGGGCGAGGACAATGCAGGCGGCGCGGGCGCGCCGGGCGAGGACGACGCGTGGGGCGGCGTGCTCGGCGTGACGAAGGGGTTGTTCCACAAGTTTCCGGGCCGCGTGCTGGATACGCCGCTGTCCGAAGGCGGCTACATCGGCGCGGCGGTAGGCGCTGCCGCATGCGGGATGCGGCCCGTCGCGGAGCTGATGTTCATCGATTTCATGGGCGTGTGCTTCGACCAGATCTTCAACCAGGCCGCCAAGTTCCGCTACATGTTCGGCGGCAAGGCCGTGACGCCGGTCGTGATCCGCGCGATGTATGGCGCAGGGCTGCGTGCGGCTGCACAGCATTCGCAGATGCTGACGTCGCTGTTCACGCACATTCCGGGGCTGAAGGTCGTGTGCCCGTCGACGCCGTACGACGCGAAGGGCCTGCTGATCCAGGCGATCCGCGACAACGATCCCGTGATCTTCCTCGAACACAAGCTGCTCTATACCCGCGAAGGCGACGTACCGGAGGAGTCCTATGCGATTCCGTTCGGCGAAGCGAACGTGATGCGCGACGGCGACGACGCGACGATCGTCACGTACGGCCGGATGGTGCATCTCGCGATGGACGCGGCCGCGAAGCTCGCGAAGGACGGCATCCAGGTCGACGTGATCGACCTGCGCACGACGTCGCCGCTCGACGAGGAAACGATCCTCGAAAGCGCGGAGCGCACCGGGCGCGTGGTGGTTGTCGACGAAGCGAACCCGCGCTGTTCGATCGCGACCGACATCGCCGCACTCGTCGCGCAGCGCGCGTTCCATGCGCTGAAGGCGCCGATCGAGCTGGTGACCGCGCCGCATACGCCTGCACCGTTCGCGAGCGTGCTGGAAGACCTGTATATCCCGTCCGCCGATGCGATTGCGCAGGCGGTCCTGAAGACGAGGAGCTGACACGATGTCGATTCACATGATCACGATGCCCAAGTGGGGGCTGTCGATGGAGCAGGGGCAGGTCAACGGCTGGCTGAAGGCGATCGGCGAACGCGTGGCGAAGGGCGACGAAGTGCTCGACGTCGAAACCGACAAGATCTCGTCGGGCGTCGAATGCGCGTTCGACGGTACGCTGCGCCGGCAGGTCGCGCAGGAAGGCGAGACGCTGCCGGTCGGCGCGCTGCTCGGCGTGGTCGCGGCCGTCGACGCGAGCGATGCCGACATCGATGCGGCGATCGCCGATTTCCAGCGCGATTTCGTGCCGAGCGCGGCCGCCGACGAAGCCGCGGGCCCGCAGCCCGAAAAGGCGCAGATCGGCGGCCGGACGGTGCGCTTCCTGAAGCTCGGCGAAGGCGCGGGCACGCCCGCCGTGCTCATCCACGGCTTCGGCGGCGACCTGAACAACTGGCTGTTCAATCACGCGGATCTCGCCGCGCACCGGCCGGTGTGGGCGCTCGACCTGCCCGGTCATGGCGAGTCGGGCAAGGCGGTCGAGACGGGCAGCCTCGACGAACTGGCCGACGCGGTGCTTGCGCTGCTCGATGCGAAGGGCATCGACCAAGCCCACCTGATCGGCCATTCGATGGGTGGCGCGGTCGCGATGGCGGCGGCCGAGCGCGCACCGCAACGCATCGCGTCGCTGACGCTGATCGCGAGCGCGGGGCTCGGCACCGACATCAACCGTGCTTACATCGACGGCTTCGTCGCCGGCAACAGCCGCAACACGCTGAAGCCGCACCTCGGCGCGCTGTTTGCCGACAACGCGCTGGTCACGCGGCAACTCGTCGAGGATCTCGTCAAGTACAAGCGGCTCGAAGGCGTGCAGGCCGCGCTCGAAAAGATCGCGCATGCCGCGTTCGACGGTGCCGCGCAGCGGCGCGTGTTCCGCGACCGGCTCGCGACGCTTGCACCGCGCACGCTCGTGATCTGGGGCGAGCGCGACCAGGTGATCCCCGCGCAGCACGCGCAGGGCCTGCCGGACGGCGTGCGTGCCGAGGTGATCGCAGGCAGCGGGCACATGGTGCAGATGGAGGCGGCCGCTGACGTGAACCGCCTGATCGTTGCGTTTCTCGGAGACTGACGATGGCCGCCGCGCTCGAACGACCCAGCCTCACGGCGCTCGGCCAGCCGGGCGCGCGAAGCCGCGACAAGCTCGCGCGCATTCCGGTGCGCGTCGAGCCCTCGACCGGCGCGGCGTTACCGAAGCCGCCGTGGCTGCGCGCGCGGCCGATGATGAGCGCGGCGGTCGCCGACATGGCGGCCGTGCTGCGCGACCATCGGCTGCATTCCGTCTGCGAGGAGGCGATGTGCCCGAACATCGGCGAATGCTTCGCACAGCGCACCGCGACCTTCATGATCATGGGCGGGTTGTGCACGCGGCGCTGCCCGTTCTGCGACGTCGCGCACGGCCGTCCCGAGCCGCTCGATCCCGACGAGCCGGCGCGGCTGGCCGATGCGGCCGCGGCGCTCGGGCTGCGCTACGTCGTGATCACGTCGGTCGACCGCGACGACCTGCGCGACGGCGGCGCCGCGCATTTCGCCGCGTGTATCGCGGCGGTGCGCGCGAGCGTGCCGGGCATCGGCGTCGAAGTGCTGACGCCGGACTTCCGAGGCCGCGTGGCCCGCGCGCTGGAGGCGCTATCGACGGCGTGGCCCGACGTGTTCAACCACAACATCGAGACGGTGCCGTCACTGTATCGCGCAGCGCGGCCGGGCGCAGACTATCGCGGCTCGCTCGAACTGCTCGCGCAGGCGAAGCGGGCGAGGCCGGGGCTGGTGACGAAATCGGGGTTGATGCTCGGGCTGGGCGAGTGCGACGACGAAGTGCGCGACACGCTGCGCGACCTGCGTGCGCATGACGTCGACGTGCTGACGCTCGGCCAGTATCTCGCGCCGTCCGCGCACCACCTGCCGGTGCGGCGCTACGTGAGCCCGGACGCATTCGCCGCATGGCGCGACGACGCGCTATTGCTCGGTTTCAGGGAAGTCGTCGCCGGCCCGCTCGTGCGGTCGTCGTATCACGCGGCCGACGTGCTGGAGGAGACGTAACGGTCGGCGCGTCAGGCGGATGTGGACGCGGCAGCATGCGCGCGACTGACGCGGCGCAGATACAGCACGAGCCCGGCACCCGCGAGCACCAGGCTGATCGTGTTCGCAAACCAGAAGCCGCGCGCGCCGGTCAGCCACGCGGGTGCGATGCCGCCCACGTCGAAGCCGAGCGCGTAGCCGCCGCTGAGCCCGACGCCCCACAGCGCGACCGCATAGATCACGGTCGGCACGACCGCGACCTTGTAGGCGCGCAGCACGAACGCCGACGTGACCTGCACCGCGTCGAAGACGTGGTAGCACGCGACGATCGCGACGAGGGGCATCGCGGCCGCGGCGACGGCCGGGTTCGGCGTATAGCCGCCGATGATCAGCGGGCGCAGCACGAACACGAGCAGGCCGTAGGTCGCGGCGATGCCGCACGCGAAGATCACGCTGTGCCGGCCGAGCAGCCGGGCTTCCTCGGGCCGTCCGGCGCCGAGCGCGCGCGCGACCAGCGTCGATGCCGCCACGCCGATCGACAGCGGTGTCATGTACAGCACCGCGCCAATGTTGCCGGCGATCTGGTGGCCGGCGAGCGTCGTCGTGCCGAACTGCGCGATGAACAGCGCCATGCACGTGTACGACGTGACCTCGATCAGGTACGACAGGCCCATCGGTACGCCGAGTTTCAGGATCGCCTTCTGGCGCGCCCAGACCGGCCAGCAGAAGCGCGAGAAGATCGCGAGCGGCGCGAACACGTCGAGCTTCGCGAGCAGCGTGTAGCCGATCAGCGCGAGCGCCCAGTTGATCAGCGTGCTGGCAAGCCCGCAGCCCGGGCCGCCGAGCGCCGGCACGCCGAACCCGCCGAAGATGAACCACACGTTGAGCGGAAACTTGAGCAGCAGCGCGCCGATCTGCAGGATCATCGCGAGGCGCGGCTTGCCGGCCGCGTTGGTCAGCGCGTTGTAGATGCGGAAGACGAGGCTGGCGGGCAGTCCGTACGACAGGATGCGCAGGTAGTCGACGGTGCGGTCGTGCAGCGCGGCGGGCGTGTGCGCGACGCGCAGCAGCGGCTCGGGAAAATGCAGCAGGAGAAAGCCGGGCACCGCGAGCAGCAGCGCCAGCCACAGCGCCTGCCGCACTTCCTCGCCGATCTCGGCATAGCGCCGCGCGCCGTACAGTTGCCCGGTGATCGGCTGCAGCGCGGACAGGATGCCCGTCAGGCCGATATAGATCGATATGTAGATCGACGAGCCGAGCCCGAGCGCGGCCAGATCGACGGCCGAGTAGCGCCCGACCATTGCGGTGTCGATCACGCCGAAGGCGATGATCGCAAGCTGGCCGACGAGCACCGGCCATGCGAGACCGACGATCCGGCGGATGTCGCCGAACATCGTCAGTCGGCCGGCTGACGGCGCGGCGGACGGCGCTTGACGGGTGTCTTCGGCCGTTCGATGCGTTCGTACAGGCGGAAGCGCTCGTCGCGGTCGGCGGCGCGGCGGCCTTCCCACACGAGACGCCACACGTATTGCGACATCGAGCTCGGCTCGCCGAAGTCCGAGCGATCCTGGCGCAGGATCACGTCGCAGTCGCCGGAGAAATCGAACCGCATGTTGCCGAAATACGCGAAGGTCGCGATTTGCGCATCACCGAGCCGCACGGGCGAGATGCACTCGTAGTCGGACGGCAGGTGCACGGCGATCTGCTGCGCGACATCGCGATAGGTCCGGCCGTAGTTGACGATCGGCAGCCACAGCGTCATCAGCAGCACCCACATCAGCGTGGTGCCCGCACCCGACAGCACGACGCTGCGCCACAGGACCTTCGGCTGCCGCGAGATGCGCCAGCGCACCAGGAAGCACCAGCACACGGTGGCGATCACCGCGCAGACGAACGACAGGATCTTGAAGTGCGGCTCGTAGCCGGGCACGAGGCGGGCGAGGTTGCGCGCGAGCGGATGCGGGAAGCCCGTGAGCGATGCCAGCCACACGAGCCACACGAAGGTGCCGAGGATCGTGAAGCTCAGCACCGCGAACCAGTCGATCGCGTTGATCGCGCCGCGCTTGAGGGTCGGCAGCGCGAACGTCGCGAGCACCGCGAGCGGCGGCAGCAGCAGCATGTACATGCGGTTCGACTGCTGGCTCTGCAGGATCACGAGCGCGACGAGCGGCACGGCGACCGCCAGCGGAATCGCGATGTGCGCACGGCGGCGCATGCCGGCCCAGCTCCACCACGCCCAGATCGCGAGCGGCCAGGCCGGCCACGTGAACAGCGGCAGGTTCTTCGCCGCATAGCCGAGCACCGCGGTCGGCGGGCCCGAAAAGCGCATCAGGCTGCCGTGGATCCACTGGTTGAAGAACCATGCGGCATCGTCCGGCGCCGCGACGAACGCGGCCAGCGGCCACAGCGCGAAGATCGCGGCCGCGAGCGGCACGCCGACGAGCGGCAGGCGCAGGTTGCGCATTTCGGGCGTGACGAGCCACAGCACGGCCGTACCGGCGAGCAGGGCGACGACCAGCACCGGGTTGCCGGACAGCGCGACCAGGCCGATCGCGACGCCCCACCACAGCGCGCCTTGCATCGGCTTGTCGATGCCGCGCACGATCCCGTAGACGAGCATCGCGATCCACGCAAACTGCGCGACCTGCGGCGTCGTTTCGTGCCCGCGCTCCGCGAGGCCGAAGCAGGCGACGAGCACCAGCAGCGCGCCGTCGGCGAGCGTGCGGCCGTAGTCGCGCGGCTCGGGTTCGCCGCCGAATGCGTATTTGAACGGCTGGACCTCGGCACGCCGGCCGAGCAGGTAGGCCGCGTACCAGACGAATGCGCACGCGACGCAGAACAGTATGCCGGTATCGACACGCGACGCGTTGCTCGCGTCGACCCACGGGCCGAGGCCGCGGATCGACAGCGCGCCGAGCCAATAGCCGAGCGGCCCGTCGGTCGTGATGAACTTGCCGACCAGGTTCGGCAGCAGCCAGTCGTGCCAGCCGCCCTTGGCCATCGTCCACATCACGCCGAAGCCCGCCGCGTCCTCGTTCTTCCACGGGTCGCGGCCGAACAGGCCGAACGCCGCGTAGACGAAGCAGAGCGTGAGCAGCAGCCAGCGCGGCAGCGCGCGCGTGGCGGAGGCGGTGAGACGGACGACAGGCTTCATGCAGATGAGCGATTTGTTATGGGCGGGCGGCCGGCGCGGATGCGCGCGGTCGAGCCGGTTTCGAGCATCCGGCATTGTAGACGCGCCCGCTGTTACGCGTCAGGTCGATGCCCGGGCGACGGCTGGCGCCTGCCGGGCGAGCAGAGACAAAAAAGGGCAGCCTGGGCTGCCCTTTTGTGCGACACCGGTGCGTTGCGACCACCGGATGCAGTGCGAAGCTTACTTCGCCTTGCCGCTGGCGCGAACGCCGAACTTGTTCTTGAACTTCTCGACACGGCCTGCCGTGTCCATGATCTTTTGCTGACCCGTGTAGAACGAGTGCGATTCCGACGACACTTCGATCTTGGCGAGCGGGTAGGTCTTGCCGTCGAGTTCGATGTTTTCGCGCGTCTGGATCGTCGAGCGCGTGATGAACTTGAAGCCGTTCGACATGTCTTGGAAGACGACTTCGCGGTAGTTCGGGTGGATGCCTTCTTTCATGGTCTTTCCTTGGTGAGAGCGGTAGCCAACCCGCCGCTTGCCGTGCCCGAGTGCGCAGATTGCGCAAACCAGACGACGCCAAGCCCGGCGCGAGCCACTTGCCTAAGGTCGAAAAACGGCGATTATGCCAGAAAATCAGATGGTTGACGAATAATTTTCACGGTGCGTCGAGCGCGCCGGTGCCGGCCGGATCCTGCCGGTAGTAGCGCGCGAGCAGCCGGTACAGCTCCGGAAATTCGGACTCGAACGCTTTCGGCCGCACGAACAGCGCTTCGCTGCATACCGCGAAGAATTCCGACGGGTGGTCGGCCGCATACGGATCGATCAGCGAATCCCGCTCGAAGCGCGCCCACGCGCGGTCCGGCACCGCGTCGACGCGTGCGCAGAACTGGTCGTATGCGTGCTCGAACACGTCGGCCCAGGCCTGTGCATCGAGGTGCGGCGCGTGCCAGCGGCGAAATAGGGGCGGATAGCCGTCGGCCGCGCCGTTGAGCATGTCGATCTTGTGCGCGAACTCGTGGATCACGACGTTGTACGCGTCGTGGCCGTCCGTCATCTGCGCGTCTTCCCAGGACAGGATCACGGGGCCGCCTTCCCAGGCCTCGCCGCTCGCGTCCTGCTCGACTTCGTGGACGACACCGTCCTCGTCCTGCACGGTCTTGCGGATCACGAATTCGCCCGGATACACGACGACGCCGACCCAGCCGTCGTACAGCGACAGGTCGAGATTCAGCACGGGCAGGCAGGCCTGCGCGGCGATCGCGACGATCATCGCGTCGGTCAGCTCGAGCCCGTGCGCGGTCGAGAACGATTTCTTCGCGACGAACAGGCTCGTCAGTTCGCGCAGCCGGCCGAGCGCGTCGGGCGACAGCGCGGCGAGGAACGGCAGGCGCTGGACGGTGTCCTGCCACAGCGCGTCGGGAATCGGGTGGCTGCGCAGCGCGCGGTCGCGGCGGCGGTCGTCGAACCAGCGGGTCAGTTTCGAGAGCATGAAGGCGGCTCGCGGAAATCCAAAGCCTGTCTTTTAACTCAATCGATCTCTTTTTGCCATGCCGCGAAGAGGCCGCCGACGAGTGCCACGCCCGCCAGGAAGTAAAAGCCGTCGAGCGACGCGAGGAACGACGCCTGTTGCGCGACCATGCGCGCGATCGACGCGATCGCGAGACCGTGCGCCTCGTTCAGCGCGTGGCCGGCGGCCGCGTAGCTGCGCGTCAGCGCGTCGACGGTCTGCTGGAAGATCGGATCGAACACGTTCGCGCGCTCGACGAGCCGCGTCTGGTGCACGGCCACGCGGTGCTGCTCGACGATGATCACCGACGACGTCGCGAACGAGATCGTCAGTTGCCGCACGATGTTCTTCAGCCGGTAGCCGTGCGTATATTCGTCGATCGCGAAGATCCGGAACGTCAGGTTGGCCACCGGCAGCACGATGAAGAGCAGCAGCAGCCCGCGCAGCAGCAGCGGGACGATCAGCGCGGCTTCGCCGACCTGCGGCGTCATTCGCGTCATCCACAGCGCGGCCGTGACGGCGATCGCGAAGCCCGGCACGACGAACCACTTCTTGTGCGTGACGAATTTCGCGTATCGCAGGTACGCGAACAGCGCAGTGGCCGAAATCAGCGACATCGTGCCCACCAGCCGCCCGGCGTTCTCGACGGGATAGCCGAGCCCGCTTTCGAGAAACCGTGACGTCAGGTAACTGAAGCCCGTCGACTCGTAGTAATAGAACATGTAGAGCAGCAGCCCGACCTGGAACGTCCGCTCGCGGAACGCATGCAGGCGCACGAGCGGCGTCGGGTGGTTCCACTGGTGATACGCGAACCACGCAAGCGCGCCGATTCCCGCGATCGTCAGCAGGATCAGCGTCGGCGAGCCGCTGTAGAGCTGGTAGTGCACCTGCTGCAGCACGATCTGCAGCGCGCCTTGCGCGAGCGCGAACACGACATACGGCCAGAAGTGTCCGGAGCCGCGTTCGTCGTCGGGTGTCCGGCCCGAATCGGGCAGCGTGAGCAGCGCGAGGATCGCGAACGCGATGCCGGCCGGCGCCGAGCACGCGAACAGCGCGCGCCACGTCGAATGGGCGACGAGCAGGCCGCCGACGATCGGCGCGAGCGCGCTGCCGAGCAGGATCATGATCAGGAACGCGCGCGTCGCGGGCGGCCGTTCCTGCGGCTTGAAACTGATCTGGATCAGGATCCGGCACGCGCCCATCATCGGGCCGATGAAATAGCCCTGGAAGCCGCGCGCGAACGCGAGTTCGAGCGACGTGTCGGCGAGCGCGGCCGCGATCGCGCCGAACGAGAACATCAGCATGCAGCCGGCGACGTAGCGGCGGTGGCCGAGCCGGTCGACCCACCATTGCTGCTGCAGGATGCCGAGCACGGCCGTGACTGCGTAGGCGCTCGACGACCACACGAGTTCGTCGGGCGATGCGTTGATGCCGCCCGCGATGTAGCTCGCGAAGAACGAGAAGATCGCGTTGTCGAAATAGTCGATGCCGGTCACGAGTGCGAGCGCCCACGGGAACAGGTCCGCGCGCAGGTTCGCGCGGCTCCACAGCGGCGGGCGACCGGGCATCGCACTCATTCTCGCGCCTTGCGCGTGCGCCGTGTGCCGGCTTCGGCCTGCCGCTGCGCGATCAGCGCGTCGGCGTTTTCGCCGGCAAGACGCCGATCGACGTAGTCGATGTCGTGCTGCAGTTCCTTGCGCAGCGCGACGGCTTCCTTCAGTTCGCGCTGGACGGCCGCGATCCGCCGGTCGAGCGTGTCGATCTGCCCGGCAAGGCCGGTACGGATGTCGCGCAGCGACGCGTCCGAATAGCGGCGCCGGCCGTCGCCCGTTTCTTCCAGCGGGCGCTTCAGCATTTCGGTGATGCCGTGCAGCGAGAAGCCGAGCGCGCGCAGCCGCAGGATGCGCGCGAAGCGCTCGAGATCGGCTTCGTCGTAGAGGCGGTAGCGGCCTTCGCTGCGCGACGGCGTGACGAGCCCGCGCTCTTCGTAATACTTCAGCGTGCGAGGCGTGACGCCGAGCCGCGACGCGGCATCGCTCACGGTCAGCAGCGGAGGGGAGGCGTCGTTCGGCATCGGGAGGCGGGAGATTCGGTGAGGGCGGTGATCGCAATTATAGATCAACCTGTACGTTCACGTTCAGGTTGGCGCCGAAAAACGGCCGCCGGGCAGGATGCGCGGGCGGCCGTTTTCGAGTGCGGGGCGGGGGTGATCAGCCGCCGCGGCGCATCAGGTCGAAGAACTCGGAGTTGCTCTTCGTCTGGCGGATCTTGTCGAGCAGGAATTCCATTGCCTCGACTTCGTCCATGTCGTGGATGAACTTGCGCAGCACCCAGATCTTTTGAAGGATCTCGGGCTTGATCAGCATTTCTTCGCGGCGCGTGCCCGACTTGTTCAGGTTGATCGACGGATACACGCGCTTTTCCGCGAGACGGCGCTCGAGGTGCACTTCCATGTTGCCGGTGCCCTTGAACTCTTCGTAGATCACGTCGTCCATGCGGCTGCCGGTTTCGATCAGCGCGGTGCCGATGATCGTCAGCGAACCGCCTTCCTCGATGTTACGCGCTGCGCCGAAGAAGCGCTTCGGACGCTGCAGTGCGTTCGCGTCGACACCGCCCGTCAGCACCTTGCCCGATGCCGGGATCACGGTGTTGTACGCGCGTGCGAGACGCGTGATCGAGTCGAGCAGAATCACGACGTCGTGCTTCATTTCGACGAGGCGCTTGGCCTTCTCGATCACCATTTCGGCGACCTGAACGTGACGCGTGGCCGGTTCGTCGAACGTCGAAGCGATCACTTCGCCGGCGACCGAGCGCTGCATTTCGGTCACTTCTTCAGGGCGCTCGTCGATCAGCAGCACGAACAGGATCACGTCCGGGTGGTTCTGCTTGATCGCGTGTGCGATGTGCTGGAGCATCACGGTCTTGCCCGACTTCGGCGACGCGACGAGCAGGCCGCGCTGGCCCTTGCCGATCGGCGCGATCATGTCGATGATGCGGCCCGTGACGTTTTCCTCGCCGCGCATTTCGCGTTCGAGCGACAGCGGCTTGTTCGGGTGCAGCGGCGTGAGGTTCTCGAACATGATCTTGTGTTTCGAGGCCTCGGGCGGCTGCCCGTTGACTTTGTCGACCTTCACCAGCGCGAAGTAGCGCTCGCCGTCCTTCGGCGTGCGGACTTCACCTTCGATGGTGTCGCCGGTGTGCAGGTTGAAGCGGCGGATCTGCGACGGGCTGATGTAGATGTCGTCGGTGCTCGCGAGGTACGACATTTCCGGCGAGCGCAGGAAGCCGAAGCCGTCCGGCAGCACTTCGAGCGTACCGTCGCCGAAGATCGTCTCTCCCGTCTTGGCGCGCTTTTTAAGAATGGCAAACATCAACTCCTGCTTGCGCAGGCGGTTCGCGTTTTCGATCTCCAGGCCATTGGCCATTTCGATCAGTTCGGAGACGTGCAGAGACTTGAGCTCGGATAAATGCATACGGAGAACCCGCCAGGGAGGAGACGACGAAAGAAATAAAGGGAGGAGGGCGAGCGGAAGCGCTCAGAGACTTAAATGCGTCTTGTAGACGTTTTTTAATTCTAGCATAGGCCGATTCGCGCTTGAGCGAGCGATCGGCGGCTTGTCGACGGACGTGTTGCCGGTTGACAACACGTCCGTGGAACTGCCTGTATTACAGGTGGCTGTCCAGGAATGCGGTGAGCTGCGACTTCGACAGCGCGCCGACCTTCTGCGCAGCGGCTGCGCCGTTCTTGAACAGGATCAGCGTCGGGATGCCGCGCACGCCGAACTTGGCGGGCGTTGCCTGGTTGTCGTCGACGTTGATCTTCGCGATCTGCAGCTTGTCGCCGTAGTCCTTCGCGACTTCGTCGAGGATCGGGGCGATCATCTTGCACGGGCCGCACCATTCGGCCCAGAAATCGACGAGCACGGGCTTGTCGGACTTGACGACGTCCTGTTCGAACGATGCGTCGCTGATGTGTTTGATCTGTTCGCTCATTGGGTCAATACCTCTTACGGTTCGGGGACTGCCTGCTTGCGCGTTGCGGCGTACCGGCCGCCGTTGGCTGCCGGCCGCTGCGGCAGGTCACTCCGCTCTCCGGAAAGGAGGCGTGTAAGCGCTGCATGCCGCGGCTCGCGGGTCGTTCGGGCGTCATATTAGCCTAAATTGCTATCTGCTGCGGGCGGCGATAGTAGCCGCTACGCGAGTAGGGGTACGACGCGACGTTCGACCGTTGTATCCGGCAGATGGAGGTCGGCCGGCAAATTGCAAGGGGTAGCGGGCACGCATGCGATTCGTGCGGCACGCGTGCAATACCGGCCTGCGCCGGTTTGTCCGGCCAAATTCGCATTGGGGCGAACAAACGGTCGCATTCGTCCGGAAGCGGTGATAGAATATGCCGTGACGGGCCTCCTCGCATGGTGGGGCGGTGAACCTGGTCAGGTCGGGAACGAAGCAGCCACAATCGTTTTCCGCCAGTGCCGAGGGTTGGGCTCGTCACCTTCCTTCTCGCCCCATTCGCCGGGCGTTTTTTATTTCTGCGTTCCACTCCGTTTTGCCTGCGCGTTGCCTGTCTTCCGCACCGTTTCGCGTGTCGGCGCGACGCAGCGTTACTGATACAATTTCCCGATGACCTATCAAGTTCTCGCACGCAAGTGGCGTCCGAAGGATTTCGCTTCGCTCGTCGGCCAGGAGCACGTCGTCAGGGCGCTCACGCACGCGCTCGACGGCGGGCGTCTCCATCACGCCTATCTGTTTACCGGAACCCGCGGTGTCGGCAAGACGACGCTGTCGCGGATCTTCGCCAAGGCACTCAATTGTGAAACCGGCGTCACGTCGCAGCCGTGCGGCGTGTGCCGTGCCTGTCGCGAGATCGACGAAGGACGTTTCGTCGATTACGTCGAGATGGACGCGGCAAGCAACCGCGGCGTCGACGAAATGGCCGCGCTGCTCGAGCGCGCGGTGTACGCGCCCGTCGATGCGCGCTTCAAGGTCTACATGATCGACGAAGTGCACATGCTGACGAATCACGCGTTCAACGCGATGCTGAAGACGCTCGAAGAGCCGCCGCCGCACGTCAAGTTCATCCTCGCGACGACCGACCCGCAGAAAATCCCCGTCACCGTGCTGTCGCGCTGCCTGCAGTTCAACCTGAAGCAGATGCCGGCCGGGCACATCGTGTCGCATCTCGAGCGGATTCTCGGCGAAGAGCAGATCACGTTCGAGTCGCAAGCATTGCGCCTGCTCGCGCGTGCCGCGCAGGGCAGCATGCGCGACGCGCTGTCGCTCACCGACCAGGCGATCGCCTATTCGGCGAACGAGGTAACCGAGTCGGCCGTGTCGGGCATGCTCGGCGCGCTCGATCAAACTTACATGGTGCGTCTGCTCGACGCGCTTGCCGCAGGCAGCGGCCCGGAAATCCTGGCGATTGCCGACGAGATGTCGCTGCGCAGCCTGTCGTTCTCGACCGCGTTGCAGGATCTTGCGAGCCTGTTACACCGGATCGCATGGGCGCAGTTTGCGCCGGGCTCGGTGCTCGACGAATGGCCCGAAGCGGGCGACCTGCGCCGCTTCGCCGAGACGCTGAGCCCCGAGCAGGTCCAGTTGTTCTATCAGATCGCGACGGTCGGTCGCGCCGAGCTCGGCCTGGCGCCGGACGAGTACGCCGGTTTCACGATGACGTTGCTGCGGATGCTCGCGTTCGAGCCGGCGGTTGCTGCCGGCAGTGCGCCGGGTGGCCAGCCGTCCGTGCCGCGTGCGGTGCCGGGCCCGCGCGTTGCGGCGGCATCGGCCGCTGCGGCGAAGCCGGTATCGGCTGCACCGGCCGAAACCGCGCGGCCGCAGGCGGCTGCCGCACCGGCTACGCCCGCGGCAGCGCCGGTTGTGCGTGCGGCGCCGGCGCAGCCTGGTAACGAAACAGAGCGGCCGGCCGTGAAGCCGGTTGACGTCCAGGCATCCGCGCCGGCCTCGATTGACGCGCCAGTCATCGAAACCCAGCCGCAGCCGGCCGCAGCCCCGCAAGCAGAGCCGGCCGGCGATAGTCCGGCACCCGTCCGCAAGGAACCCGAGCCGCCCGCTGCCGCTGCGCAGCGAAGCGACGAGCCGGCTGTGCCGGCCGAACCGGCGCCGCGCGCTGCGCCGCCCGAGCCCGCCGCCCGTCCGTCGGCGCGCTTGGGAGGTGCCGCCGCCGCGCTCGACGTGCTGCGCAATGCAGGGATGCGGGTATCGTCCGATCGCGGGCGCGCAGGCGCCGCGGCGAAACCGGCAGCCCAGCCGGCCGCCGAGAAGCCGGCCGCACCGCGTCCCGCCGCCGTACAGGTGCCGACGCCGCGCGCTGCCGCTCGTGCGCCGCAGGCAGCCGATTCGCGCCAGGCCTCGCCGCCGTGGGAGGACATCCCGCCCGACGACTACGTGCCGCTCAGCGCCGACGAGATGTTCGGCGGCCCGCCCGACGATGGCTTCGTGCCGGTATTCGACAGCGGCCCGGACGATGTGCGCATGACGCCGAAGCCGGCGGAAACGCGTCCGTCCGCACCGGTCGACACGCGTCCGTTGCCGCCCGCGATCGCGCTCGATCCGGTCGGCTTCGACGGCGAATGGCCGGCGCTGGCCGCGCGGCTGCCCCTCAAGGGCGTGGCGTACCAGCTCGCATTCAACAGCGAACTGACGGCCGTCGATGCGACGACGTTGAAACTTTCCGTGCCGGTGCCGCAATACGCGGACGCCGCGCAGGTGGCGAAGCTGAAGGCCGCGCTGGCCGATGCGCTTGGCAAGGCCGTCGAGGTGGCCGTCGAAGTCGGGCCTGCGCGGCGCACGGCGGCAGCACTCGATGCGGCCGCACGCGCGGCGCGCCAGCGTGAGGCCGAGCAGGAGATTCACGGCGATCCGTTCGTCCAGCAACTCGTGCGCGACTTCGGCGCGCGCATCGTCGAGGGTTCGGTGCGTCCGCTCGCCGATGCGGCGCCGGACGGCCCGCCGCCGACGCTGCATTGAACTGACCGCCCCGCGACAGGCACAATCACGCCCACACATTGACCGGCACGCGCCGCGTGCCGGTTTTCACACGATCAAGAAGGAGTATTCCCATGTTGAAAGGCAACCTCGCCGGTCTGATGAAGCAAGCGCAGCAAATGCAGGAAAACATGAAGAAGATGCAGGAGCAGCTTGCGCTGATCGAAGTCGAAGGACAGTCGGGCGCCGGCCTCGTCAAGGTGACGATGACGTGCCGCAACGAAGTGCGTCGCGTGTCGATCGACCCGAGCCTGCTCGCGGATGACAAGGACATGCTCGAGGATCTCGTCGCGGCTGCGTTCAACGACGCCGTGCGCAAGGCCGAAGCGACGTCGCAGGAAAAGATGAGCGGCATGACGTCGGGCCTGCCGCTGCCCCCGGGCTTCAAGCTGCCGTTCTGAGCGCGGCGTCCGTGCCACTTTTTGCCGCCGTATGAAACAGCCGTCCGCCCTGTCCGCTCTCGTCGAAGCGCTGCGCGTGCTGCCCGGCGTCGGGCCGAAATCCGCCCAGCGCATGGCGGTCCACCTGATGCAGCACGATCGGGAGGGCGCGGAGCGGCTCGGCCGGTCGCTGCTGTTCGCGACCGAGCACCTGCAACACTGCGAGAAGTGCAACACGTTCACCGAAGCGCAGATCTGCGAGGTCTGCAGCGACGAAGAGCGTGATCCGACGCTGCTGTGCGTCGTCGAGACGCCTGCCGACCAGATCATGCTCGAGCAGACGATGACTTACCGCGGGCTGTATTTCGTGCTGATGGGGCGGCTGAGCCCGCTCGACGGGATCGGCCCGAAGGAAATCCATTTCGACCGCCTCGTGCGGCGCGCGTCCGATGGTGTCGTCAAGGAAGTCGTGCTCGCGACCAACTTCACGAACGAAGGCGAAGCCACCGCGCACTACCTCGGCCAGACGCTGAAGGCACGCGGCCTCGCGGTCACGCGCCTCGCGCGCGGCGTGCCGGTGGGCGGCGAGCTCGAATACGTCGACGCGGGCACCATCGCCCGCGCGATGCTCGACCGTCGCACGATGTAAGCCTGGCGCCGCCGGCCGGCGGCGCCGTTCCTCATGCCAGGGAGACACATGAGCACCAGCCAGGGCCCGCTCGCGGGCGTCAAAGTGCTCGAATTCGGAACGCTGATCGCGGGGCCGTTCGCGTCGCGGCTGTTCGCCGAATTCGGCGCGGAAGTGATCAAGATCGAGGATCCGAACGGTGGCGACCCGCTGCGCAAGTGGCGCAAGCTCCATCCGGAGCAGGGTGGCACGTCGCTGTGGTGGTCCGTCCAGGCGCGCAACAAGAAATCGGTCACGCTCAACCTGAAGGCCGACGCCGGCAAGGCGATCGCGCGGCAACTCGCGCGCGAGGCCGACATCGTGATCGAGAACTTCCGCCCGGGGCTGCTCGAGAAGCTCGGGCTCGGTTACGACGTGCTGTCGGCCGAGAATCCGGGCCTCGTGATGGTGCGCCTGTCCGGCTACGGGCAGACGGGCCCGTACCGCGACCGGCCGGGCTTCGGCGCGATCGCCGAATCGATGGGCGGGCTGCGCCACATCACCGGGTATCCAGACCTGCCGCCGCCGCGCATCGGCATCTCGATCGGCGATTCGATCGCCGCGCTGCACGGCGTGATCGGCGCACTGATGGCGCTGCATCATCGCAAGGTCAACGGCGGTGCGGGGCAGGTGGTCGACGTTGCGCTGTATGAAGCCGTCTTCAACATGATGGAAAGCGTGGTGCCCGAATACGGCGTGTACGGGATGGTGCGCGAGCGCACCGGTGCGTCGCTGCCGGGCATCGTGCCGTCGAATACGTATGCGTGCCGCGACGGCAGCATCGTGATCGGCGGCAACAGCGATCCGATCTTCAAGCGGCTGATGAAGGCGATCGAGCGCGACGACCTCGCCGACGATCCCGCGCTCGCGCAAAACGACGGGCGCGTGCCGCGCACGCAGGAGATCGACGACGCGATTGCGGCCTGGCTTGCGCCGCGCACGATCGACGAAGCACTCGTCGTGCTCAACGCGGCCGACGTGCCGGCGGGGCGGATCTACAGCGCCGCCGACATGTTCACCGATCCGCAGTTCGTTGCGCGGCAGATGATCCAGCGCTTCAAGCTGGCCGACGGCACCGACATTCCGCTGCCGAACATCACGCCGAAGCTGTCGGACACGCCGGGCGAAACGCGCTGGCTCGGACCCGAACTCGGCGAGCATACGGACGAGGTGCTGCGCGGCCTCGGCTACGACGCGCAGGCGATTGCCGCACTGCGCGACGCCGGCGCGATTTGACGAGCGCCCCGGGGCCTGTCGCTTCGCGCCAGGTTCCACGAAGGATGTATCGCCCAAGGCTCCCCGGGTGGCGGAAAACCCGGAGCGGACCGGCGTTTTCCTGAGCGCACGGAACGCCGCCGCGCAACGCGGCGGCGCAGCGCGGACGGTTGCTCGCAACCGTCCATCCGCAGTCGCCGGACTGTCGCTCTCGCGCCATCTTTCCTCGGTTACAATCGCCGGATGCGAATCCTACTCAGCAACGACGACGGCTATCTCGCCCCCGGTCTCGCCGCGCTCAGCGACGCGCTGCAGCCGCTGGCCGAACTCACGGTGATCGCGCCCGAGCAGAACTGCAGCGGCGCGTCGAATTCCCTCACGTTGTCGCGGCCGCTGTCGGTGCACCGCGCGGCGAGTACGGGTTTCTTCTACGTGAACGGCACGCCGACCGATTCGGTGCACGTCGCGTTGACGGGGATGGCCGACGCCAGGCCGGATCTCGTCGTTTCCGGGATCAACAACGGCCAGAACATGGGCGAAGACACGCTCTATTCGGGGACAGTTGCGGCCGCCACCGAAGGCATCATGTTCGGCGTGCCGGCCATTGCGTTCTCGCTGGCCGACAAGGGCTGGGCCCATCTGGCGGACGCCGCGCGCGTCGCCGCGGAAATCGTCGAGCACTACCTCGCGCATCCGCTGCCGGGCCAGCCGTTGCTGAACGTCAATATTCCGAACCTGCCGTACGACGAACTGAAAGGCTGGAAGGTCACGCGCCTCGGCAAGCGTCATCCGTCCCAGCCGGTCATTCGCCAGACCGACCCGCGTGGCGAACCGATCTACTGGATCGGCGCGGCGGGCGAAGCGCTGGACGCCAGCGACGGCACCGATTTTCACGCAGTGGCAAACGGTTTCGTGTCGATCACGCCGCTGCAGCTGGACCTCACGCATACGCAGATGCTGCCCGCGACGCGCGAATGGGCGCGCGCCGGAGGGCGGGCTTCATGAGCGGCGAGCGCGCGAAGCGGTTCCCGCTCGCGCTCGAAGATCTCAAGCGAGCGCCACGCAAGTCGGAAGGTCGGGCCGGCGAACGCCATGCGGCGGTCGCGGTATCGAAGGCCGTCGACAAGCCCGCGGCCGTGCTGAAACCGGTCGCGGTGAAGCCTGCTGCGGCGCGAATGGCATTGCCCGGCGCCGCCGCTGCGAAGCCTGCGACCGCGCCGAAGCCGACCGCGCTGAAGCCCGCGATGCCGAAGCCGGCCGCGCCGAGCGTCGCACCGGCCGGCGCGTTTGCGCTCACGTCGGAACGTGTGCGCGAACGGATGGTCGAACGGCTGCGCGCGAACGGCGTGACCGACGCGCGTGTGCTGGAAGCAATGGCCGCGGTGCCGCGACACATGTTCGTGGATCCGGGGCTCGCGACGCAGGCCTACGAGGATTCGGCGTTGCCGATCGGCCACCAGCAGACTATTTCAAAGCCGTCGGTCGTCGCGCGCATGATCGAGCTCGCGATGGCCGGCCGCACGCTCGAGCGCGTCCTCGAGATCGGTACGGGCTGCGGCTATCAGGCCGCCGTGCTGAGCCACGTGGCACGCGACGTGTATTCGATTGAACGCATCAAGCCGCTCTACGAGCGCGCAAAGCTGAACCTGCGGCCGCTGCGCGTGCCGAACATCCGTCTGCACTACGGCGACGGGCGTGTCGGCCTGCCGTCCGCGGCCCCGTTCGACGCGATCGTGATCGCGGCGGCGGGGCTCGACGTGCCGCAGGCGCTGCTCGAGCAGCTCGCGATCGGCGGGCGGCTCGTCGCGCCGGTCGGCGCGCAGAGCGGGCAGCACCAGGTGCTCACGCTCGTCGAGCGCGTCGCGCACGCGCAATGGAGAGAGTCACGGCTTGATCGCGTTTTCTTTGTCCCTTTAAAATCCGGAGTAATTTGAAACCGATGAGTATGTTGCGCGCGATGCAAAACAACCGTTCCAGGGAACCGCTCACGCTCGCCCAGCGCGCGATCTGTGTAGCCGCGTTCTCCACGCTTCTGGCCGCCTGTGCGACGCGGCTCGACAACGCGCCCGTCGTCGATCGCTCCGGTTCGCTCGGCACGACCGGCACCGCGCAGCCTGCGGCACCGCTCCCTCCGGCGCCCCCGGGTTACTACCGGGTGAAGCCGGGCGATACGCTGTACCGGATCGCACTCGAAAACGGGCAGAACTATCGCGACATCGCCGCGTGGAACAACCTGGCAAACCCGAATCAGATTGAAGTCGACCAGCTGCTGCGTGTTTCGCCGCAGGCCGGTGCCGCCGTTGCGGGCACGCAGGTCGCCGCGCCGATCGCGGGCGCCGCCGTTGCGACCGCGCCGCTCAGCAGCGGCCCGGCAACGCCGGCCGCCGGCACGTCGTCCTCGGTTGCGCCGCCGCCTGCCGCGGCAGCCGCATCGAGCGATACGGCTGCCGCGCCGAGCGGCCCCGTGACGTTCGCGTGGCCCGCGCGCGGTCCCGTCTTGAACGGTTTCGACGACGCGAAGAACAAGGGTGTCAATATCGGCGGGTCGGCCGGCGAGACCGTGAAGGCGGCGGCCGACGGCCGCGTCGTCTACTCCGGCAATGGTCTGCGCGGCTACGGCAACCTCATTATCATCAAGCACGATGCAACTTACCTCACGGCGTATGCACACAATCGCGCTTTGATGGTAAAAGAGGGGGACGCGGTAACGAAGGGGCAGAAGATCGCCGAGATGGGGAACAGCGATTCCGACCGCGTGATGCTGCATTTCGAGGTTCGCCGGCAGGGTAAACCTGTCGATCCGCTGAAGTATTTGCCGCCTCAATAACCGAGACGACCATGCCGAAATCGAAGCGCCACGAGCCGCAAGCCGAGTCTGAGAAGATCAGTCGTGCCACGCAAGCATCGGTGGGGCGAGCGGGTGCTTCGACGGACGATGAGGACGATATCGCGGACAACGAACGCGATATCGAGGCGCGTGATGCCGAGGCGGAGGGTGGCGACGACGAGCGCGAAGGCCGCTCGGAAGCGGCGCCCGACGTCGACGATTTCCGCACGATGCTGCAGGCCGAACTCACGGCCGACACGATCCAGCATTACCTGAACCGCATCAGCGTGAAGCCGCTGCTGACCGTCGAGGAAGAGCAGCGCTATTCCCGCCTGGCGAAGGCCGGCGAATTCGAGGCGCGGCAGGTGATGATCGAGCGCAACCTGCGTCTCGTCGTCAGCATCGCGAAGGGGTATCTGAATCGTGGCGTGCCGCTGCTCGACCTGATCGAGGAAGGCAACCTCGGCCTGATGCATGCAATCGAAAAATTCGACCCGACGCGCGGCTTTCGTTTTTCGACCTACGCGACGTGGTGGATCCGGCAAAGCATCGAGCGGGCGATCATGAACCAGGCACGCACGGTGCGCCTGCCCGTACACGTGATCCGCGAACTGAACCAGGTGCTGCGCGCGAAGCGCCACCTCGAAAAGAATTCGATGTCGACGGGCGAAGCGGCCGAGCGCCGTGAAGCCAGCATCGACGACATCGCCTATCTCACCGGCAAGACCGCCGAGGAAGTCACCGATATCCTCGCGCTCAACGAGCACACGGCATCGCTCGACGCGCCGCTCGACCTCGATCCCGCGAGCAGCCTGCTCGACCTGCTGCCCGACGACCAGAGCCAGTCGCCCGACGCCGAGGTGCAGCACCGCGAGCTCGAGACGCTGACGCGCGCATGGCTGTCGCGGCTGTCCGACAAGCATCGACACGTGATCGAGCGCCGCTTCGGCCTGAACCACATCGAACCGGCGACGCTCGAGGAGCTGGCCGACGAGATGGGGCTCACGCGCGAGCGCGTGCGGCAGATCCAGCAGGAAGCGCTGGTGCGCCTCAAGCGGTTTTTCGCCTCCAACGGCGTGCGCAAGGACGCCGTTCTGTAACTGATGACTCCGATTCTTGTTTTTGACATCGAGACGATTCCCGATGTCGACGGCATTCGCCGTCTGGAAGACCTGCCCGCGACGCTCGACGATGCCGCGGTGGCCGAACATGCATTCGCCGCCCGCCGCGAGAAGACCGGCGGCGATTTCCTGCCGCACCACCTGCAGCGCATCGCGGCGATTTCATGTGTGTTCCGCGACAACAACGGGTTTCGCGTGCGCTCGCTCGGCACGCCGCAGGACAACGAAGCGACGCTGATCCAGTCGTTCTACCGCGTGATCGAGAAATACACGCCGCAGCTCGTGTCGTGGAACGGCGGCGGCTTCGATCTGCCGGTGCTCCATTACCGCGCGCTCGTGCACGGCATCCCCGCGAGCCGCTACTGGGATCTCGGCGAGGACGACCGCGATTTCAAATGGAACAACTACATCTCGCGCTACCACTCGCGGCATACCGACCTGATGGATGTGCTCGCGATGTATCAGGCGCGCGCGAATGCGCCGCTCGACGCGCTCGCGAAGATGTGCGGCTTTCCGGGCAAGCTCGGGATGGACGGCAGCCAGGTGTGGCCGGCGTTCCAGGCCGGTCGGATCGAGGAAATCCGCAACTATTGCGAAACCGACGTCGTCAATACCTACCTGCTGTACTGCCGGTTCCAGTTGATGCGCGGCGGCCTGACGCCGAGCGAGTATGCAGACGAGATCCTGCTCGTGAAGAACTCGCTTGCGCAGGAGCCTGCGTCACACTGGGCCGAATACCTGGCCGGCTTCGACGCGTAGCGCGGGAAAGGGTGCGGCAGCCGGTGCAATCAGGCGAGTTCGAGCAGCACCGGTTGGTGATCCGACGCGCGCACGTCGCCGTCAATCTCGCAGCGCGTGACCCGCGGCAGTAGCGTATCGGTCACGAACACGAAGTCGCACGCGAGCGGCCCTTCCGACCACTGCACCGTATCGTAGACACCCGCCGTCGGCGGTGGCGTGCGGCCCGGGTGCCGTGCGACCCATGCGTCGACGAAGCGCGGCGCGTCTGCGATCGGCTCCAGGAATCGCCAATAGGCCTCGCTGCCGAACGCGCTGTTGAAATCGCCGCAGACAATCGCATCGCACGGCTGGCCGGTCGCGCTGAACGGCCCCTCGACGGTTTCGGCAGGTGCCGGTCGTGCGGCATGCGCGCAGGCCTCGCGGTGCCGGTCGCGTAGTGCGTCGACCTGAGCGAGCCGCTGGCGCGCCGAATAATATTCCAGGTGCGTCGTGACCACCCGAAGTGGGCCGAAGGGCGCCTGCAACTCGATGTCGAGCGCGACGCGCGGCATCGACGGCGCGCCGGCGTCGGCCGGCCACGGCAGCAACTGGCGGAGCACGCGCCCGACCGGCAGTCGCGTCGCGATCGCATTGCCGAACTGGCGGCGCGGTGCACCCGGCTCGATGGCCGGCAGGTCGGCGCCAATCGCTTCGACGATCGTATGGCCGGGCAGCAGCGCCGCGAGTTCGGCGAACTGGTCGGCGCCGGGCCGGCCGGGCAGTGCACCGAAGCCGCGCGTGATCTCCTGCAGGCACAGCACGTCGAAGTCGCCGAGCTGGCGGATCGCCGCGACGGTGCGTGAAAGATCGACGACGCCGTTCGCGTCCCGACCCCATTGGATGTTCCAGTCGATCAGTCGCATGGCCAAATCTCCTGTCGGGCGGATTTCGGGCCGAGCCGCGCTCCCGGGGCGTACCGCGCCGCGGGTGCTCGCGGCCCGCCTGTCTGGCTGTTCCGGCGCCATGCCGGGCCGTCTATGCTTAAGTATCGACGCTTGCCTCATGCAAAGCGGGCGATGCGGGCCTTCGTCGTCTACAATCTCGCCTTCTTCAACGTTTGTCAGGAAAAGCTGGTGTCCGAAGCCGTCCCCACTTCTGCGCGCAAATCAAGAAATGCGCCCGTCGCGCCCGGAATCGCCCCGGTTCTCGAGATCGAATCGCTCGACATGGAAGCGCGCGGTGTCGGCCGCACGATCACCGAGGACGGCGAGCCGGGCAAGGTCATCTTCGTCGAGGGTGCGCTGCCGGGCGAACGCGTGACCTATTCGAGCTTCCGTCGCAAGCCGAGCTACGAGCAGGCGACGGTTGTCGACATTCTGCGCCCGAGCGTGATGCGCACGAAGCCGAAATGCGCGTTCTTCGGCACCTGCGGCGGCTGCTCGATGCAGCACCTCGACATGCGCGCACAGGTGGCGGTCAAGCAGCGTGTGCTCGAAGACAACCTGTGGCACCTGGCGAAGCTGCGCGCGGAAACGATGTTCGCGCCGATCCACGGCCCGTCGTGGGGTTATCGCTACCGCGCACGCCTGACCGTGCGCAACGTCGCGAAGAAGGGCGGCGTGCTGGTCGGGTTCCACGAGAAAAAGAGCAGCTACGTCGCCGACATGACGAGCTGCGAAGTGCTGCCGCCGCACGTGTCGGCGATGCTCGTGCCGCTGCGCCGTCTCGTCGAGGGGCTGTCGATCCGCGATCGGATGCCGCAGATCGAGCTCGCGGTCGGCTCGGAAGTCACGGCGCTCGTGCTGCGCGTGCTGGAGCCGATCAACGCGGCCGACGAAGCGTTGCTGCGCGCGTTCGCGGATGAGCACAAGGTGCAGTTCTGGCTGCAGCCGAAGGGCCCCGATACGGTGACGCCGTTCTATCCGCTCGACGTGTCGCTCGACTACACGCTGCCGGAATTCGGCATCCGCATGCCGTTCAAGCCGACCGACTTCACGCAGGTCAACCATCAGATCAACCGCGTGCTGGTGGGGCGCGCGTTGCGCCTGCTCGCGCCATCGCGCGACGACCGCGTGCTCGACCTGTTCTGCGGGATCGGCAACTTCACGCTGCCGCTCGCGCGGCTGTCGCGCGAGGTGATGGGCATCGAGGGTAGCGACACGCTGACGACGCGTGCGCTGGCGAACGCGCGCGAGAACGGTGTCGACGGCCACACGACGTTCGCGTGCCGTAACCTGTTCGAAGTGACGGGCGATGACATCCGCGCGCTCGGCGCGTTCGACAAGTACCTGATCGACCCGCCGCGTGAAGGCGCGCTCGCGGTGTCGAAGGCGCTGGCCGAGATCGCGCAGAGCGGTGAAGGCCCGTTGCCGAAGCGCATCGTCTACGTGTCGTGCAACCCGTCGACGCTGGCGCGCGACGCGGGCCTGCTCGTGCACGAGGCCGGCTACCGCCTGAAGGGCGCCGGTGTCGTGAACATGTTCCCGAATACGTCGCACGTCGAATCGATCGCGCTGTTCGAGCGCGACTGATCCTGAGCGGCGGACGAAAAAAACCGGCCCGCGGGCCGGTTTTTTCATCGCGTGCAGCGAACGTCAGTTGCGGTTGCCGCCGAAGATGCCGAGCAGCGCGAGCAGGTTCGTGAACACGTTGTACAGGTCGAGGTAGATCGCGAGCGTTGCCGAGATGTAGTTCGTCTCGCCGCCGTTCACGACGCGCTGGACGTCGAACAGCATGTAGGCGGAGAAGATCGCGATCGCGAGCACCGACACGGTGAGCATCAGCGCCGGGAGTTGCAGGAAGATGTTCGCGACCGATGCGAGCAGGATCACGATCACGCCCATGAACAGCCACTTGCCGAGCCCCGAGAAATCGCGCTTGCTGACGGTGGCGATCGTCGCCATCGCGGCGAAGATGATGCCGGTGCCGCCGAACGCGAGCATGATCAGCGACGGGCCGTTCGAGAAGCCGAGGATGAAGCTCAGCAGCCGCGACAGCATCAGGCCCATGAAGAACGTGAAGCCGAGCAGCACGAACACGCCGGCCGAGCTGTTTTTGGTCCGCTCGATCGCGAACATGAAGCCGAACGCGATCGCGAAGAACGCGAGCAGGCTCATCATCGGGCTCGTGGCCGCGAACAGCGAGAAGCCCGTCGCGACGCCGACCCAGGCACCCAGCACGGTCGGTACCATCGACAGCGCGAGCAGCCAGTACGTGTTCCGCAGCACGCGGTTGCGAACCTCGGCGGTGCTGACGGAACCGCCGCGGCCGAAATTGTACGGATAGTCGTTCATGGTTTCTCCTAACATTGAACGCATGGGCGTCCGGGGCCGGTTCGGCGCGCGCGGTGTGCGGCGCAGCAAACCGGAGCAGCTATGGCTAAGATACGTTCCGTGCCGGGAGGTTTCAATGGCCTGGCGGCACAAAACATTTGGATTCTGAACCTTTCATGCGTGTAAG
This sequence comes from Burkholderia lata, assembly GCF_902499025.1. Lineage (GTDB taxonomy): Bacteria > Pseudomonadota > Gammaproteobacteria > Burkholderiales > Burkholderiaceae > Burkholderia > Burkholderia lata_C. The sequence continues at coordinate 123,993 of NZ_CABVPW010000005.1, forward strand.
GGTTCAATCGCAATGATACACGGGATCGTGCTACAATAGCGGATTCATTTGAACCTGTAACTTCTTAATTTTTTGGAGTTTTTATGGCAATCGAGCGCACCCTGTCGATCATCAAGCCGGATGCGGTGGCAAAGAACGTGATCGGCCAGATCTACAGCCGTTTCGAAGGCGCCGGCCTGAAGATCGTCGCATCGCGCATGGCACACCTGTCGCGTGCTGACGCAGAGAAGTTCTACGCGGTTCACGCAGCGCGTCCGTTCTTCAAGGACCTCGTCGATTTCATGATCTCGGGCCCGGTGATGATCCAGGTTCTGGAAGGTGAAGGCGCGATCCTGAAGAACCGCGACCTGATGGGCGCAACGGATCCGAAGAAGGCAGAAGCGGGCACGATCCGCGCCGACTTCGCCGACAGCATCGACGCGAACGCCGTTCACGGCTCGGACGCTGCAGAAACGGCAGCGGTCGAAGTCGCGTTCTTCTTCCCGGAAATGAACGTTTACTCGCGCTAAGCCCTGGCTGGCAGCAAGTAGGCAGGATTCAGCGCACGCGGCAAGGCAGCACATCATGACGAGCGAAACTTCCGTCAATCTTCTCGACTTCGATGCCGAGGGTCTTGTCGCGTACTGCGGCAGCCTCGGCGAGAAGCCGTTCCGCGCCAAGCAGTTGCAGCGCTGGATCCACCAGTACAACGCTGGCGACTTCGACGGCATGACCGATCTCGCGAAGTCCTTGAGAGAGAAACTCAAGGGCCGCGCGTCGATCGTCATGCCCGAGATCGCCAGCGATCACGTTTCCACCGACGGCACGCGCAAGTGGCTGATCGACGTCGGAAACGGCAATGCGGTCGAAACCGTGTTCATCCCGGAAGAGACGCGCGGCACGCTGTGCGTGTCGTCGCAGGCCGGGTGTGCGGTCAACTGCCGCTTCTGTTCGACGGGCAAGCAGGGCTTTTCCCGCAACCTGTCGACAGCTGAAATCATCGGCCAGCTCCGGATGGCCGAATTTGCATTGCGAGCGTCCCTGGGCCGTGCGCCCGGCCCGAACGGCAAGGCCGAGCGGGTCGTCACCAACGTGGTGATGATGGGCATGGGCGAGCCGCTGCTGAATTACAGCGCGGTCGTGCCGGCAATGCGGCTGATGCTCGACGACAACGCGTACGGCCTGTCGCGCCGCCGCGTCACGCTGTCGACCTCCGGCGTGGTGCCGATGATGGACCGCCTCGGCGCCGAGCTGCCGGTTGCGCTGGCCGTTTCGCTGCACGCGCCGAACGATGCGCTGCGCGACGAGCTGGTGCCGCTCAACAAGAAGTACCCGCTGCGCGAGCTGATGGCGGCTTGCCAGCGTTATCTGAAAGTCGCACCGCGCGACTTCATTACTTTCGAATACTGCATGCTGGACGGCGTCAACGACACCGAAGCGCATGCACGCGAACTGCTGGCCGTCACACGCGACGTGCCGTGCAAGTTCAATCTGATCCCGTTCAATCCGTTTCCGGAATCGGGCCTCATCCGCTCGAAGCCGGAGCAGATCAAGCGCTTTGCACAGGTCCTCATCGACGCGGGTGTCGTCACGACCGTGCGCAAGACGCGCGGCGACGACATCGATGCCGCGTGCGGCCAGTTGGCCGGCGCAGTGAAGGATCGGACGCGCCTCGCGGAACGAACGGGCGCAGCAGGGAAAATCATCGAAGTTCGGGCGATTTGACAGGGACGCCCGGCCGGGGATGCCGGGATCTTTGAGCGGGACAACACGCGAATAGCGATCGGTCGCGGCGCCTCGGCGTCGCGCATGGTATGGACAGTTGCGGGTGCCGGCCGGCGGGAACCGGCGGCGGCCGCCAGTGAAGAAGAATCGACGCGAGGACAAGGATGAGTGAGCCGCAGCCGTCTAACGGCGCAGAGACGAATGGCGCGAAGCCGGCACCGGCAGGGTTGGAATCGCTTGCGGCGGTCGGCAGCCGACTGGCGCAGCTTCGGGAGACGAGGGGTTGGACTGTCGACGACGTGTCGGCGCGACTCAAGGTCGCACCGCAGAAGCTCCGGGCGCTCGAGGCCGGTGACATCAGCCATTTGCCCGGCGTGACGTTCGCGCTCGGTGTCGTCCGCAGCTACGCGAAGATGCTCGGCGTCGATCCGGAACCGTTCGCGCAGGCATTGCGCCGTGAGCGCGGGGTGCCGGAAGTCGACCTGTCGATGCCCGCGTCGTCGGGGACCGATCTGCCGCGCGGCCGCGTGTCGATTCCGCTGGGCGGGTCGTCACGGCATCATCCGTGGCTCTGGGGCACGGGGATCGTCGTCGTCGCGGTGGTTGCCGTACTGATGTGGCACACTGGCGGCGATTCGTCGAGCCTGCTCGCACGCTTCAAGAGCGGCGACGCGGAGCATGCGTCGGCCGCGAGCGTGCCGGCGGCGGCATCGTCGTCGTCGGTCGAAGAGGCGGCCGCGAGCGGTGCGTCCGCCGTGGTTGCGAATGAGGTTCCGGCCCCGGCTGTTGCATCTGCAGCCCCGGCGCCGGCCGTGGCGTCGGCAGTTCCGGCGCCCGCGCCTGTGGCGCCGGTGGCGGCTGCATCGCAGCCCGTCGTGGCAACGACGGCGGCAAGCGCCGCCGCGCCGGCTCAGCCGGCGAGCGTCGTGGTCGCGGCCGGTCAGTCGATGATCGAGTTGAAGGTCAAGCAGGACAGCTGGTTCAGCGTGCGCGACAAGAGCGGCAAGGAGCTGTTCTCCGGGCTGGTGCACGGCGGCGAGGCGAAGCAGGTCGCCGGCGACGGTCCGTTCAAGGTCACGATCGGCAACAAGGCAGGCCTCGACGCGATCGCGTTCGACGGAAAACCTGTCGATCCGGCAAAATATTCGGCAGCGCGGGGTAATGTGGCGCGGTTCACGTTGCCCTGACGTCAAGCGCCGTGGCGAAGGCCTGTCGTCGATATCGGCAGGCCGTGAGGGCACGGCGCTTTTTCAATTCATGCGCCGCGTCGCGGCGCATTCCGCGTAAATGGATCTATCGATGCAATCCGAAGCTCAATCCCCACGCAGCAGTCAGATTTGTTCAACCGAGCCGGTGTTCGGCGGGCATCAGCCGCGCCGTGTATCGCATGCGGTGGATGTCCGCTGGGGCGGGCAGCTCGTGACGATCGGCGGCAACGCGCCGGTGCGCGTGCAGTCGATGACGAATACCGACACGGCCGACGCGATCGGCACGGCCATCCAGATCAAGGAACTCGCGAATGCGGGCTCCGAACTGGTGCGCATCACGGTCAACACGCCCGAGGCAGCGGCCGCCGTGCCGGCGGTTCGCGAGCAGCTCGACCGCATGGGCGTGACCGTACCGCTCGTCGGCGATTTCCACTACAACGGCCATCTGCTGCTGCGTGACTACCCGGGCTGCGCCGAGTCGCTGTCGAAGTACCGGATCAACCCGGGCAACGTCGGCCAGGGCGCGAAGCGCGATACGCAGTTCGCGCAGATGATCGAGGCCGCGGCCAAGTACGACAAGCCGGTACGGATCGGCGTGAACTGGGGCAGTCTCGACCAGGACCTGCTCGCGCGCATGATGGACGAGAACGGTGCGCGTTCGCAGCCGTGGGATGCGCAGAGCGTGATGTACGAGGCGCTGATCCAGTCGGCGATCGGCTCGGCCGAGCGTGCGGTCGAACTGGGCCTCGGCCGCGACCGCATCATTCTGTCGTGCAAGGTCAGCGGCGTGCAGGACCTGATCGCCGTGTACCGCGAGCTCGCCCGCCGCTGCGGCTTCGCGCTGCACCTCGGGCTGACCGAGGCTGGCATGGGATCGAAGGGCATCGTCGCGTCGACGGCTGCACTCGGCGTGCTGCTGCAGGAAGGGATCGGTGACACGATCCGCATCTCGCTGACGCCGGAACCGGGCGCGTCGCGCACGGGCGAGGTGATCGTCGGCCAGGAAATCCTCCAGACGATGGGCCTGCGCTCGTTCGCACCGATGGTGATCGCGTGCCCGGGTTGCGGCCGTACGACGAGCACGCTGTTCCAGGAGCTCGCGATGCAGATCCAGACCTACCTGCGCGAACAGATGCCGGCCTGGCGCAAGGAGTACCCGGGCGTCGAGAAGATGAACGTCGCGGTGATGGGCTGCATCGTCAACGGCCCGGGCGAATCGAAGCACGCGAACATCGGCATCAGCCTGCCGGGCTCGGGCGAAAACCCGGCCGCGCCCGTCTTCATCGACGGCGAGAAGGTCAAGACGCTGCGCGGCGAGCGGATCGCCGAGGAATTCCAGCAGATCGTCAGCGACTACGTCGCACGCAACTACGGCCGCGCTGAGGCCACGAACTAATTCGTCCACACACACGATGACTCAACAAAAACGCAAGATTGAGAAGCTCACCGGCGTCAAGGGCATGAACGACATCCTTCCGCAGGATGCCGGCCTTTGGGAGTTCTTCGAAGCCACCGTGAAATCGTTGCTGCGCGCATACGGTTACCAGAACATCCGTACGCCGATCGTCGAGCACACGCAGCTCTTCACGCGCGGCATCGGTGAGGTCACCGACATCGTCGAAAAAGAGATGTACAGCTTCACCGACGCGCTGAACGGCGAGAACCTGACGATGCGCCCGGAAAACACCGCGGCGGTCGTGCGCGCGTCGATCGAGCACAACATGTTGTACGACGGCCCGAAGCGCCTGTGGTACATCGGCCCGATGTTCCGTCACGAGCGTCCGCAGCGCGGCCGCTACCGCCAGTTCCACCAGGTCGGCGTCGAGGCGCTCGGCTTCGCGGGCCCCGATGCGGATGCCGAGATCATCATGATGTGCCAGCGCCTGTGGGACGACCTCGGCCTGACCGGCATCAAGCTCGAGATCAACTCGCTCGGCCTCGCCGAAGAGCGCGCCGCGCACCGCGTCGAACTGATCAAGTACCTCGAGCAGTTCGCCGACGTGCTCGACGAGGATGCCAAGCGCCGCCTGTATACGAACCCGCTGCGCGTGCTCGACACGAAGAATCCCGCGCTGCAGGAAATCGCGCAAAACGCGCCGAAGCTGATCGACTTCCTCGGCGACGAATCGCGCGCGCACTTCGAAGGGCTGCAGCGCCTGCTGCTCGCGAACAACATTCCGTTCAAGATCAACCCGCGTCTCGTGCGTGGTCTGGACTACTACAACCTGACCGTGTTCGAGTGGGTGACCGACAAGCTCGGCGCGCAGGGTACGGTTGCGGCCGGCGGCCGCTACGATCCGCTGATCGAGCAGCTCGGCGGCAAGCCGACCGCTGCGTGCGGCTGGGCGATGGGCATCGAGCGGATCCTCGAACTGCTGAAGGAAGATGATCTCGCGCCCGAGCAGGAAGGCGTCGACGTGTACGTCGTGCACCAGGGCGAGACCGCGCGCGAACAGGCGTTCGTCGCGGCCGAGCGCCTGCGCGACACGGGCCTCGACGTGATCTTCCACTGCAGCGCCGACGGCGCGCCGGCCAGCTTCAAGTCGCAAATGAAACGGGCCGACGCAAGCGGCGCCGCGTTCGCGGTGATCTTCGGTGAAGAAGAGGTCGCGAACGGCACGGTGGGCGTGAAAGCACTGCGCGGTGCGGGCGGAGATGGGGAAAAGAACGTTCAGCAGACCGTACCGGTCGAAGGCTTGACCGAATTCCTAATCAATGCGATGGTTGCATCCGCCGAAGACGGCGACGACTGATCGCGCTGGCATCCGCTCGACAAGAAAAGCCTGAACAGGAAGGAATCGCTCGCCGATGAGTTATCACGACGAACAAGAATCGATTGAAAGTGTCAAGGCGTGGTGGGCCCGCTGGGGCAACCTCACCACGTGGATCGTGCTCGCGGCGCTCGTCGTCGCGGCCGGTTTCAACGGCTGGAACTACTGGCAGCGCCGTCAGGCCGCCGAGGCGTCCGGGCTGTACGAGCAGGTCCAGAAGGCTGCCGCCGCGAACGACAAGGCGACGATGGCTCGCGCGGCCGCCGACATGGAAGACAAGTTCGGCAGCACGCCGTATGCGCAGATGACGGCGCTTTCCGCTGCGAAGACGCTGTACGCAGCCGGCGACGCGGCAGGTGCGAAGGCGCAGCTGCAATGGGCCGTCGATCACGCCAAGGATGACGAGTACAAGCAGATCGCGAAGCTGCGGCTCGCGTCGCTGCTGCTCGACGAGAAGGCGTACGACGCGGGCCTCGCGCTGCTGTCGGGCACGCCGGTCGATGCATTCAAGGGCCTCGTGGCCGATCGCCGCGGCGATCTGCTTGCCGCGCAAGGCAAGACCGACGACGCGCGCGCCGCTTACAAGCTCGCGCTCGACGGCCTGTCGAAGGACGACCAGTCTGCGCGTCAGCTCGTGCAGTTCAAGCTGGACGCGCTCGGCGGCTGAACCCCGGTCCCCTCAACCTCTTAACTCTGCTTCGCTAACCGATGAATTTGCTGAAACGTTACGCTGTGCCCGTTGCCTGCGCGGCGGCTGTCCTCGCATTGGCGGCCTGCTCGTCGTCGAAGGACGCGCGCCGCGTGCCGACGCCGCTCACCGAGTTCAAGCCCGTGATGGACGTGCAACAGGTCTGGAAGGCGAGCGTCGGCAAGGGCGGGCGCTACCTGTTCTCGCCGGTGGCCGTGGGCGACGCCGTCTATGCGGCGGGCGAAAACGGTTCGGTCGAGAAGATCGACGCGAAGACGGGCCAGACGCTCTGGCGCGCGAAGGTCGGCTCCGACCTGTCGGCCGGTGTCGGCAGCGACGGCAACCTGACCGCGGTCGGTGCGCTGAAGGGTGGCGTGTTCGTGCTGGGCCCGGACGGCAAGCAACTGTGGAAAACCAGCGTGCAGGGCGAGATCTTCTCGCCGCCGCTCGTGGGCAACGGCCTCGTGGTCGTCCGCACGATCGACGGCCAGGTGATCGCGTTCGACGCGCAGACGGGCGAACAGAAGTGGAACTACCGCAACCGCGCGGTGCCGCTGAACCTGCGCGTGTCGGCCGGCATGACGTTCGCGGGTGACGCGGCGGTGCTGGCGGGCTTCCCGGGCGGCGGGCTGGTCGCGATCAACCTGCAGACGGGCGAGCCGTTCTGGCAGACGCCGGTGTCGTTCCCGAAGGGCGTGACCGAGGTCGAGCGCATCAACGACGTCAGCGGCCCGCCGACGCTCGTGGGCGCGGAAGCCTGCGCGGTGACGTTCCAGGGTCAGCTCGGCTGCTTCGATGCGAACTCGGGCCGCCCGCTGTGGGAAAAGGCGTTCTCGAGCCGTAGCGGCCTCGCGCAGGACGATTCGGTGGTCGCCGGCGGCGACGACTGGTCGGTCGTGACGGCGTACGACGCCGCCTCGGGCAACCAGCTGTGGCGCAACGACAAGCTGAAGAGCCGTGACGTCGGCGTGCCGTATCTGCTCGGGCACGCGGTCGTGATGGGCGATTACAAGGGCTTCGTGCACTTCCTGTCGCGCGAAGACGGCAGCTTCATCGCACGGATGAAGACCGACGGCAGCGCGATTACGGCGGCACCGGTCCTCGCGGGCAATACGCTCGTCGTGCAGACGAAGGACGGCGGCCTGTACGGATTCCGTCCGCGCTGACGCGCAGGAAACAGGCGCGGCCGCGGCGCGACGGGCTTGTCCCGCGCGCCGCGGCCGTGCGACTTGAAGGCGGCCGGTGCTCCCGGCCGCTCGGTATTTGAAAGGCAGTTCGAGACGAAAGACGATGGCGCGCAACGCGCGCCAGGCGCGCGCATCCGGCGCGGCGCGAATTCGTGATATTTTCATTCAGCGCAGCCGCCCGCAGCAGCGGGCCTCCCGCTGCTGCGCTTCACCGTAGAAAACACAGATGAAACCGGTCATTGCCCTCGTTGGGCGCCCCAATGTGGGGAAATCCACGCTGTTCAACCGGCTCACGCGCTCGCGTGATGCGCTGGTTGCCGACTTGCCAGGCCTGACGCGCGATCGCCATTACGGCGAAGGGCGCGTCGGCGAGCGGCCTTACCTGGTCGTCGATACGGGCGGCTTCGAGCCCGTCGCGAAGGACGGCATCCTGCACGAGATGGCGCGCCAGACGCGGCAGGCCGTCGAGGAAGCCGACGTCGTCGTGTTCATCGTCGACGGCCGCAACGGGCTCGCGCCGCAGGACAAGTCGATCGCCGACTACCTGCGCAAGACCGGCCGGCCGATCTTCCTGGTCGTCAACAAGGCCGAGGGGATGAAGTACACGGCGGTCGCGACGGACTTCTACGAGCTCGGGCTCGGCGATCCGCGCGCGATCTCGGCCGCGCACGGCGACGGCGTCACCGACATGATCAACGAGGCGCTGGAAGTCGCGTACGCGGGTCAGCCGGAGGAAGCGGACGAGGACGACCCGTCGCGCGGCATCAAGATCGCGATCGTCGGCCGTCCGAACGTGGGCAAGTCGACGCTCGTGAACGCGCTGATCGGCGAAGATCGCGTGATCGCGTTCGACATGCCGGGTACGACGCGCGATTCGATCTACGTCGACTTCGAGCGTAACGGCAAGAAATACACGCTGATCGACACGGCCGGCCTGCGCCGCCGTGGCAAGGTGTTCGAGGCGATCGAGAAATTCTCGGTCGTGAAGACGCTGCAGTCGATCTCCGACGCGAACGTCGTCATTCTTCTGCTGGATGCGCAGCAGGACATTTCCGACCAGGACGCACACATCGCCGGCTTCGTCGTCGAGCAGGGCCGCGCGCTCGTGATCGGCGTCAACAAGTGGGACGGCCTCGACGAGCATGCGCGCGATCGCGCGAAAGCGGATTTGACCCGCAAGCTCAAATTCCTCGACTTCGCGAAATCGCACTACATTTCGGCCGCGAAGAAGACCGGCATCGGCGCGCTGATGCGCTCGGTCGACGACGCGTACGCGGCGGCAATGGCGAAGCTGCCGACGCCGAAGCTCACGCGCGCGCTGATCGAGGCCGTCGAGTTCCAGCAGCCGCGTCGTCGCGGCCCGGTGCGTCCGAAGCTGCGCTACGCGCACCAGGGCGGCCAGAATCCACCGTTGATTGTCATCCACGGTAACGCGCTCGATGCGGTGACCGAAACGTACAAGCGTTACCTGGAAAACCGATTCCGCGAAACTTTCTCACTCACCGGGACTCCATTGCGCATAGAGTTCCGTTCGTCGAACAACCCGTACGCGGACAAGGGCTGAAGCACGCCCCGCAAGGGCTAGGCCGCATGGCCTACGCCCGGGCGGGGCAGGCAAAATCGGCTATAGTGTAGCGATTGGCGCCGGATCTCTTTTTCTTCGCCGCCAATCCAGATCAACCTGCAAAAAAAGATGGAGTACGCCATGAGCAACAAAGGGCAATTGTTACAAGACCCGTTTTTGAACGCACTGCGCAAAGAGCACGTTCCCGTTTCGATCTACCTCGTCAACGGCATCAAGCTTCAAGGGAACATTGAATCGTTCGACCAGTACGTCGTGTTGCTCCGTAATACGGTGACCCAGATGGTGTACAAGCACGCCATCTCGACGGTCGTGCCGGCGCGCCCGGTGAATTTCCACCCGGACGCGGAAGCCTCGTCCTAACCTATCGCAGCGGCCGGCATCCGGTCGCCGCGAGCGACCGATGCCAGCCGCCTTATCTTGACACCTGAAAATTTGATCAACGCAGCGCTCGTCGGCATCGATTTCGGCAAGACCGATTTCGAAGCCAGTCTCGAAGAACTCAGTCTTCTCGCCTCCAGCGCGGGGGCCCGTCCCGCAGTCACCCTCACGGGTCGTCGCTCCAGTCCCGATGCCAAGATGTTCATCGGCAGCGGCAAAGCCGAAGAACTCCGGCTCGCCTGCGACGCGCACAACGTCGAAATCGTCATCTTCAATCACGCGCTTGCGCCAGCCCAGCAACGTAATCTGGAGCAGGCACTTAACAGGCGCGTGGTCGATCGCACCAGCCTCATCCTCGACATCTTTGCACAGCGTGCCCGCAGCCACGAAGGCAAGCTGCAGGTCGAACTCGCGCAGCTTCAGTACCTGTCGACGCGGCTCATTCGCGCGTGGACCCACCTTGAACGGCAGAAGGGTGGTATCGGACTGCGCGGCCCTGGCGAAACCCAGCTCGAAACCGACCGCCGGCTGATCGGCGAACGCATCAAGATGCTGAAGTCGCGTCTCGACCGGCTGCGCCGGCAACACAGCACGCAACGCCGGCAGCGCGCGCGCAGCGGCACGATGTCGGTGTCGCTCGTCGGCTATACGAACGCGGGCAAGTCGACGCTGTTCAATGCGTTGACGAAAGCCCAGGCCTACGCGGCCGATCAGCTGTTCGCCACGCTCGATACGACGTCGCGGCGCGTGTACCTCGGCGACGAGGTGGGCCAGATCGTCGTGTCGGATACCGTCGGGTTCATCCGCGAGTTGCCTCACCAGCTGGTCGCTGCATTCCGCGCGACTCTCGAGGAAACGATCCACGCGGATCTGCTGCTGCACGTGGTCGATGCGTCGAGCGCGGTCAGGCTCGAGCAGATCGAGCAGGTCAATGGCGTACTGCACGAGATCGGTGCGGACACGATCCGGCAGGTGCTGGTGTTCAACAAGATCGACGCCGTGCCTGAGCTGGCGGCCCGCGGCGACGCGGTCGAGCGGGACGAGTATGGTAATATTTCGCGCGTCTTTTTGAGCGCGCGCACCGGTCAGGGTCTTGACGCGTTGCGTGCCGCCATCGCCGAAATCGCCTCCGCGGAACACCTTTCCGGCGCGACGTTACCCGACGTCGCGCTCGACGGCGCCCCCGCTGAACCACACGAAGACCACACGATTTCCGAACACGGGCGCTAACCGGTCCCGGCCGGTTCGCCGGCGTCTAATCTGGTGAACAAACTCTGGTGAACGAATACAACGAGCGGAGTACCTGGCGGCGGATGCGCGCCTTGCTGTCGATCAACGATCCCCGCTGGGGACGCGGCGAAGGCAATGGCAAAGACGGATCCCGTCCCCGCCCGAACGAATCGAAGCGCCCGCAAGGCGGCGACGGCGATGGTCCGCCCGATCTCGACGAGATGTGGCGCAATTTCAACCGGCGCCTGAACGGCCTGTTCGGCGGCAAGGGCGGCAACGGTTTCCGTCCTGACAACGGGCGAGCCGCGCGAGTCGGCGTCGGCATCGTGATCGGCGTGCTGGTCGCGGTCTACGCGGGCAGCGGGCTGTTCGTCGTGCAGGACGGCCAGACGGGCGTCGTGCTGCAGCTCGGCAAGCTGTCGGGCACGGTCGGCCAGGGCGTGCACTGGCGCGCGCCGTATCCGTTCGCGTCGCACGAGATCGTCGACACGTCGCAGGTCCGCTCGATCGAGATCGGCCGCAACAACGTCGTGCGTCTCGCGAACGTGAAGGAAGCGGCGATGCTGACGCGCGATGCCGACATCGTCGACGTGCGCTTCATCGTCCAGTACCGGATCCGTTCCGCGACCGATTACCTGTTCCGCAGCGTCGACCCCGAGCGCAGCGTGTCGCAGGCCGCCCAGGCCGCGGTGCGTGCGATCGTCGGCACGCGCAGTGCGGCCGACGTGCTGAACCAGGACCGCGACGCGCTGCGCGAGCAGCTCTCCGCCGCGATCCAGCGCGATCTCGATCGCTACCAGTCGGGGCTCGAGGTGACGGCCGTCACGATGCAGAGCGTTGCGGCGCCCGAGCAGACGCAAGCCGCGTACGGTGAAGTCGCGAAGGCACGCGAAGAGCGCGAGGCCGCGAAGCGCGCCGCGCAGGCGTATGCCAACGACCTGCTGCCGAAGGCGCAGGGCGATGGCGCGAAGCTCGTCGACGAAGCGAAGGCGTATGCCGATCGCGTGGTCACGGAAGCCGAAGGCGATGCGGACCGTTTCAAGCAGGTCTATGCGCAGTACTCGAAGGCGCCGGCGGTGATCCGCGAGCGGATGTATCTCGAGACGATGCAGGAAATCTATTCGAACTCGACGAAGGTGTTCGTCGGCAACAAGGGTGGCAACAGCGTCGTGTATCTGCCGCTCGACAAGCTCGTCGAGCAGGGGCGACAAAACGCCGCGGCGTCCACTGGTGCATCCGCACCCGATGCGGCGTCGGCACCGGCGGCTGTCGCGCCGGCTGCAGCGGCACCCGCGAGCGCTGCGTCGGCTGTGGCGGCGTCGGGCAACGACGTGCTGCGATCGCGTGAGGCGTTTCGCAGCCGGTCGCGCGAAGACGATCTGAAGTAACGGGAGCGCAGAACATGAACCGAATCATTGCGCTCGTCGTCGCAATCGTGATCGTTGCCTTCGCGGCATCCTCGACAGTCCTTACAGTCGATCCGCGCCATACGGCCGTGCTGTCGGGGCGTGATGGCGCGCAGCCCGAACTGGCGGGCCCCGGCATCCATTTCAAATTGCCGCCGCCGCTGCAGACGGCCACGCTGATCGACACGCGCCTGCAATCGCTCGAGTCGTCGGATCCGCTGCAACTGGCAACGCAAGACAAGCACGACCTGCTCGTCTCCTACGCGGTGAAGTACCGGATCAGCGATCCGATGAAGTATTTCACGGTGACGGGTGGCGACCCGGCGGCAGCCGGCGACCGTCTGGCCGGTGCGCTGAAGAGCGCACTCGGCGACGCGTTCGGCAAGCGCGCGCTCGACGACGCGCTCGGCGGCCAGCGTGCGATCGCCGATGCAGCCCGTGACGAAGTGAAGGCGAAGGCATCCGGTTTTGGTGTCGACGTAGTCGACGTCCAGCTGACGCGCGTCGACTTGCCGGCCGCGCAGACCGACGCCGTCTATCAGCGGATGATCGGCGCGCTGCGCGACCAGGCAGCACAGGTGCGTGCCGAAGGCGCGTCCGACGTCGAGCAGATCAAGGCCGACGCCGAACGCGAACAGCAGGCCGTGCTCGCGAATGCGTATAAATCCGCACAGACGATCAAGGGCGAGGGCGACGCGAAGGCCGCGACGATTGCCGCCGACGCGTTCGGCCGCGATCCGCAGTTCTACCAGTTCTACGCGAGCCTGCAGGCTTACCGGAACACGTTCAAGCGCAACGACATCATCGTCGTCGATCCCGACAGCGAATTCTTCCGCTTCATGCGCAGCCCGACGGGCGGTGCCGCACCGGCGGCGCCTGCTCCCCGCAAACATTGACCTTGGGGCGCCGCGTCGAGCGGCGCCGTCGCTCGCATGGACCTGGCTGGCTCGTTGTTGCTCGCAGTAGCGCTGATGCTGATCATCGAGGGGGCGTTCCCCTTCGTGTTTCCCGTCGCCTGGCGCGACACGTTTCGTAGAATAGCTGAGCGGCCGCCGCATCATATCCGGATCGGCGGGCTGATCGTGATGGTGCTCGGGCTCATACTGCTGCTGCTCGCCACCTGACCGGAGACCTGATCCGGACGGCTTATCCGCCGTTCGTCCCGCCCGATTTCAGAATTTCCGATTCACATCGCGGCGCGCGTGTCGCGCGCTGTTTCCCGTCGTAGGACCGTACCGATGTCGACCTGGTTACTTCCCGAGAATATCGCCGACGTACTGCCGTCGGAAGCGCGCAAGATCGAGGAGCTGCGCCGCAGGCTGCTCGACCGCTTCCGTTCGTATGGCTACGAAATGGTGATGCCGCCGCTGCTCGAGTATCTCGAGTCGCTGCTGACGAGCGGCGGCGCCGACCTGCGCCTGCGCACCTTCAAGCTGGTCGACCAGCTGTCGGGCCGTACGCTCGGCCTGCGCGCGGACATCACGCCGCAGGTCGCGCGGATCGACGCGCACCTGTTGAACCGTCAGGGCGTGACGCGTCTTTGCTATGCGGGCCACGTGATGCATACGCGTCCGCGCGGCCTGCACGCGACGCGCGAGCAGATCCAGATCGGCGCTGAAATCTACGGGCATGCCGGGCTGGAGGCCGATCTCGAAATCCAGCAACTGATGCTCGATGCACTGCATCTCGCGGGCCTGTCGCGCATCCGTCTCGATCTCGGCCACGCGGGCGTGCTCGCGGCGCTGCTGGCGCGCGACGCGCAGGCGGCCGAGCGCGGCGAGTCGCTGTACGACGCGCTGTCGGGCAAGGACGTGCCGCTGCTGAATGAGCTCACCGACGATCTCGGCGCCGATACGCGCGCCGCGCTGCGCGCGTTGCCGCACCTCTATGGCGACGCGAGCGTGCTCGCCGAGGCGCGCACGCGCTTGCCGGTGCTGCCCGAAATCACGCGGGCGCTCGACGATCTGGCGCAGCTCGCGGCGCAGGCGAAGGGTGCCGAGGTGGCGATCGATCTTGGTGACCTGCGCGGCTACGCGTATCACAGCGGTGCGATGTTCAGCGCCTACATCGACGGCGTGCCGAACGCGATCGCGCGGGGCGGCCGCTACGACCACGTCGGCCAGGCGTATGGCCGTGCCCGTCCGGCCACGGGTTTCTCGCTCGACCTGCGCGAGCTCGCACGGATTTCGCCGGTCGAGGCGCGCGGCACCGCGATTCTCGCGCCGTGGGCGCAGGACGACGCACTGAGCGCGGCCGTTGCGGCGCTGCGCGATGCGGGCGAGGTCGTGATCCAGGCGCTGCCGGGCCACGATCATGTGCTCGACGAGTTCGCCTGCGACCGTTCGCTCGTCGAGCGCAACGGAGCATGGGTGGTCGAACCCCGATAAACAGGCGTTCGCGGGATGTGCTTCGGCGTGCATATCGTTGAAGCAAAACGGAAAAATTCGGAATCGCCCGCGAACATAGGTAGAATACGTTTTTAACCAGCTAACGAATCAACATGTCTGCCAGCGCAGTGAACGTGACTCCCGGGCGCAATGTCGTCGTCGTGGGAACGCAATGGGGTGATGAAGGCAAGGGCAAGATCGTCGACTGGCTGACGGACCACGCTCAGGGCGTCGTGCGTTTCCAGGGCGGTCACAACGCCGGCCACACCCTCATCATCGGCGGCAAGAAAACGATCTTGCGCCTCATTCCGTCGGGCATCATGCGTGAAGGCGTCGCCTGCTACATCGGCAACGGCGTCGTCCTGTCCCCCGAAGCACTGTTCAAGGAAATCGGCGAGCTGGAAGAAGCCGGCGTGAACGTGCGCGACCGCCTGTTCATTTCCGAAGCCACGACGCTGATCCTGCCGTACCACATCGCGATCGACCAGGCGCGCGAAGCGCGCAAGGGCGCGGGCAAGATCGGTACGACGGGCCGCGGCATCGGCCCTGCGTACGAAGACAAGGTCGGCCGCCGCGCACTGCGCGTGCAGGACCTGTTCGACGCGAAGACCTTCGCCGACCGCCTGCGCGAAAACCTCGATTTCCACAACTTCGTGCTGACCCAGTACCTGGGCGCCGCGGCCGTCGATTTCCAGGCCACGCTCGACACGATGCTCGGTTATGCCGATCGTCTGAAGCCGATGGTGGCCGACGTGTCGCGCCGCCTGTACGACGTGAACAATGCGGGCCAGAACCTGTTGTTCGAAGGCGCACAAGGCACGCTGCTCGACATCGATCACGGCACCTATCCGTTCGTCACGTCGAGCAACTGCGTTGCAGGTGCGGCGTCGGCTGGCGCGGGCGTCGGTCCGCAGAAGCTCAACTACATCCTTGGCATCACGAAGGCGTATTGCACGCGCGTCGGCTCGGGCCCGTTCCCGAGCGAACTGTACGATGCGGACAATCCGCAGCGTCAGGATCAGGTCGGCGTCACGCTCGCGAACGTCGGCAAGGAATTCGGCTCGGTCACCGGCCGTCCGCGCCGCACGGGCTGGCTCGACGCAGCCGCGCTGCGTCGCTCGATCCAGATCAACGGCGTGTCGGGCCTGTGCATGACGAAGCTCGACGTGCTCGACGGTCTCGACGAAGTCAAGCTGTGCGTCGGCTACAAGATCGACGGCAAGGATGCGGACATCCTGCCGCGCGGTGCCGCCGACGTGGCCCGTTGCGAGCCCGTGTACGAAACGTTTGCCGGCTGGAAGGAAAGCACGGTCGGCATCAAGACGTGGGAAGCACTGCCGGCGAACGCGCAGGCTTACCTGACCCGCGTCCAGGAAGTGGCTGGCGTGCCGGTCGACATGGTGTCGACGGGCCCGGACCGCGACGAAACGATCCTGCTCCGCCATCCGTTCAAGGTGTAATGTCCAGATGACGCAGCAAATCACGATGACGGCGGCAGACTTGATGACCGATCCGCGCAACGACGACAAGAACCTGTGGGTAGGTTGGGACGAGTATCACCGTCTGATCGAGCTGCTCGCGCTCCAGGTGCATGCATCGGGCTGGAAGTTCGACCAGATCCTGTGCCTCGCGCGCGGCGGCCTGCGCGTCGGCGATCAACTGTCGCGCATCTACGACGTGCCGCTCGCGATCCTCGCGACGAGTTCTTACCGGGAAGCGGCCGGCACGGAGCAGGGTGACCTCGACATCGCGCAGTACATCACGATGACGCGCGGCAACCTGGCGGGCAACGTGCTGCTGGTCGACGATCTCGTCGATTCGGGCGTCACGCTTGCGCGCGTGCAGGAGCACCTGAAGGAGCGCTATCCGTCGGTGACGGCCGTGCGCTCGGCCGTTCTCTGGTACAAGGGTTGCTCGAAGGTCAAGCCCGACTATCACACGCAGTTCCTGCCGACGAATCCGTGGATTCATCAGCCGTTCGAGGAGTGGGACACGGTTCGCCCGCACAACCTCGAGGCGTGGATCAAGCGCGGTCGCGCACAGCGCGACGGTTCGGGCGCGTAAGCGGCCGGCCGATCGAAGGAAAGCCTTGTACGGCGCCGCTTGCGGCGCCGTTTTTCATTGGGGCGGCATGCGCGCCGGCGTCGCGCATGCCGCGGATCAGGTAGGCAGACGGCGCTGCCGCGGCTATGATTGGCAGCCCTGCCACAGCTCGCGCCGGATTGCATGCGCGGTGTGAATCACGTGGTTACAAGGCAACAGAGCAGGGCGGCGTTTCACGGGGGCGCGAGTAGAATAGCGCTCGTTTTGTCCGACCCGGACCCGATTATTACGCTTCATATGAACGACACGATCCAAGCGACCGACGCAGCACACGCGCCGCATTCGACGCAACAACACTCGATGCGGGCGCTAGCGATAGCAGCCATCGGCGTCGTGTTCGGCGACATCGGCACCAGTCCGCTGTATTCGCTCAAGGAGGCGTTCAGCCCCGCACACGGCATTCCGCTCACCGAAGGATCGATTCTCGGCGTGATTTCGCTGCTGTTCTGGGCAATCATCCTGGTGGTCGGCATCAAGTACCTGCTGTTCGTGATGCGGGCCGACAACAACGGCGAAGGCGGCGTGCTCGCGCTGATGGCGCTGTCGCTGCGGCCGCTCAACTCGAAATCCCGCGTGACGGGCGCACTGATGGCGCTCGGCATCTTCGGCGCCTGCATGTTCTACGGCGACGCGGTGATCACGCCGGCGATCTCGGTGATGTCGGCGGTCGAAGGTCTCGAAATCGCGACGCCGCACCTGTCCCATCTCGTGTTGCCGATCACGATCGTGATCCTGATCGCGCTGTTCTGGATTCAACGTCACGGTACCGCGCTGGTCGGCAAGCTGTTCGGCCCGATCATGGTGTTGTGGTTCATCGTGATCGCGGCGCTCGGCGTGTACCACATCGCGCGCGTGCCGGGCATCATGGCGGCCATCAACCCGTATTACGCGGCGTCGTTCATGGCCGATCACCTGCTGCAGGCCTACGTCGTGCTCGGCTCGGTCGTGCTGGTGCTGACCGGCGCGGAAGCGCTCTACGCGGACATGGGCCACTTCGGCGCGAAGCCGATCCGCATTGCCGCCTACGGGCTCGTGATGCCGTCGCTCGTGCTGAACTACTTCGGCCAGGGCGCGCTGCTGATCCAGAACCCGAAGGCGATCGAGAACCCGTTCTTCCTGCTGGCACCCGATTGGGGGCTGCTGCCGCTCGTCGTGCTGTCGACGGTCGCGACCGTGATCGCGTCGCAGGCAGTGATCTCGGGCGCGTATTCGCTGACGTCGCAGGCTATCCAGCTCGGCTACGTGCCGCGCATGAAGGTGCTGCATACGTCGGAACTCGCGATCGGCCAGATCTACGTGCCGGTCGTGAACTGGCTGCTGCTGTTCGTGATCCTCTGCATCGTCATCGGCTTCAAGAGCTCCGACAACCTGGCGGCCGCGTACGGTATCGCGGTGACGGCGACGATGGTGATTACGACCGTGCTCGCCGCGGTCGTGATGGTGAAGGTGTGGAACTGGAACCGGCTGCTGGTCGGCGCGATCATCGCGGTGTTCCTCGCGGTCGACCTCGGCTTCTTCGGTGCGAACCTGCTGAAGGTCGCGCAGGGCGGCTGGCTGCCGCTCGGCATCGGCGCGCTGCTGTTCTTCCTGCTGATGACCTGGTACAAGGGGCGTCACATCGTCAAGGAGCGCACGGCCGCCGACGGTATTCCGCTCGAGCCGTTCCTGCAGGGGCTGCTCGCGCATCCGCCGCACCGCGTGTCGGGTACGGCGATCTACCTGACCGGCAACGACAAGCTCGTGCCCGTCAGCCTGCTGCACAACCTGAAGCACAACAAGGTGCTGCACGAGCGGACCATTTTCCTCACGTTCGTCACGCGCGACATCCCTTACGTGCGCGACGACAAGCGCCAGACTTCGCGCGATGCGGGCGGCGGGCTGTACATCGTCAAGGCCGAGTACGGCTTCAACGAGACGCCGGACGTGAAGGCCGTGCTCGAGGAATTCGGCCGCACGCACGACATGACGTTCGAGCTGATGGACACGTCGTTCTTCCTCGCGCGCGAAACGGTCGTGCCGACGCACCTGCCCGGGATGTCGATCTGGCGCGAGCGCGTGTTCGCATGGATGCACCAGAACGCGGCGAAGCCGACCGACTTCTTCTCGATCCCGGCGAACCGCGTGGTCGAGCTCGGCACGAAGATCGAGATCTGATCGAGTGCGGCGCGCGGGCCGTTCAGCCGCGCGCCGCCGGGTCCTCCGACCCGGCAATCAGGCCGCGATCGTCCGCATCGCCGGCCGCGAACGTAGCCGCATAGCGCTGCGTATCCCGCGCAACCCAATCCAGATAGCCGCGTATCCAGTACCGGCAGCCGTCGACAAGGCCGCGCACGCGCGTGTCGGCGTGTCGCGCGAGTGCATCGGCGCACAGTACGAAATCGGTGATCTCGTTGCGTACACGCTCGGCCGTGTAGTCGACGCTTGCCTGCAGCGTATGGCCGCTCGACGCGCGGATCAGCACCATGTTCCGGAACTGCCCGGGCTGGCGCGCTTCGATGCCAACGCTCTGGATGTCATTGCTCCAGCAGACGATATGGTTCGCGTGCCGGCACAGCGTCTGGATCTCAGGCCGATGAAACGTATCGGGCGGGACGGCACCGGAATTGGCCGCGTCCGCCAGCGCGAGGCACGGATTCATCCCGCTCGTGTGGCGCCGGATCGTTTCGTATTGCGGCATTGCAACCGGCGCGGCCTTCAGGTGGCCGAGAATCTGCAGCCCGGCCGTGGTGGCCCACAGCCGCATCCCTTGTGCGAAGCGCGCGAAATGTTCGGCCGACAGGCGCGCGCGCAGGCGCTGACACAGATCGAGCCACGCACGCTCGCCATATACGGGCTGGGGGCCGGTACATTCGTAGTCGAGCACATCGATCATCGCGGTCAGGTTGCGCAACGTATCGGGGCCGAGCGGCTCCACGCGATCGACGAACAGGTCGTCGACGAGAAAGAACCACACGAAATAATCTGCGAGCGCCTGCAGCAGGGAAGGATCGGCGTTCGGGTAGCAGCGCGCGGCGAGCCAGCCGTATCGGGTGCGCACGACGCGTTCCCGGTAGGCGTCGCTGATGAACATGCCGTATGCGTCGGCCCATTCGAGCATGCGCGATTCGACTCGCTCGACGTGCGTTGAACAGGCGCCGGCCCACGGCACATCGAAAACGGGAATGCGCAATGCGGCCAGTTCGGTTTTCAGATGGTCTTCTGTCATGGTTCCCCGATCCATTTTTCGCGAATCCGTCCCGGTTTGTCGGCCAGGCGAATACCGGATGCAATGCGTCGCGAATCGATTGCAAACAGCGAGACTGAAAGACGGGAGGCCGGAAATGCACGGCGTGCGCGAGGGCCGCGGAGAACCTTGCCGCTGAGCGGAAAGATCGCTGCGTATTACGGAAGCATCGAAATACTGCCGTTCGCAGATTTATTTTATGTACCGATTGTGAAGCGTCAAGAAAACGTATCTTACAACGCGGATTGTTCAATTCGCCGATTAAACGTGGCGGAATGATGATGAAAACGCGCATATTCGGTTTTCATCGCGGATATTGGAAATGAGTACGACGACTCAACAAAAAAGCCCGCCGGAAGGCGGGCTTTTTCGTGCGTGACGCGTTTCGCGTGCTCAGCGCTTCAGCTTCGCGAACGCCGCGGCCATCGCGCCGGCCGGTTCCGGCTCGCGCGAACGCTGCGGGCGGGCGGCGCCGCGCCCGGCATTGCTGCCGCGATCCTGGCCACCGCGCGCCGACGTGGCAGGCGCCGCATCGTCGTCGAGACGCATCGTCAGCGCAATGCGCTGGCGCTTCACGTCGACGTCGATCACCTTCACCTTGACGACCTGGCCGGCCTTCACGACTTCGTGCGGATCCTTGATGAACTTCGTCGACATCGCCGATACGTGGACGAGGCCGTCCTGGTGGACGCCGATGTCCACGAACGCGCCGAACGCGGCGACGTTCGTCACGACGCCTTCGAGCGTCATGCCCGGCACGAGATCCGACACCTTCTCGACGCCTTCGCGGAACGTCGCGGTCTTGAATTCGGGGCGCGGATCGCGGCCCGGCTTCTCCAGTTCGGACAGGATGTCGCGCACGGTCGGCAGGCCGAAGCGTTCGTCAACAAACTCCGTCGGGGACAGGCCCGACAGTGCTTCGCGGTTGCCGAGCACGTCGTCGATGCGCTTGCTGATCTTCGCGAGCATCCGCTCGACGACCGGATACGCTTCCGGGTGCACCGACGAGCGGTCGAGCGGATTCTCCCCGCCGTTGATGCGCAGGAAGCCGGCGGCCTGTTCGAAGGTCTTGTCGCCGAGGCGCGGCACCTTGCGCAGGTGTTCGCGCGACGGGAACGGCCCGTTCGCATCGCGGTAGTCGACGATGTTGCGCGCGAGCGTCGCGTTCAGACCCGACACGCGGGCGAGCAGCGGGGCCGACGCGGTGTTCGCGTCGACGCCGACCGCGTTCACGCAATCCTCGACGACCGCGTCGAGCGAGCGGGCGAGTTCGCGCTGGTTCACGTCGTGCTGGTACTGGCCGACGCCGATTGCCTTCGGCTCGATCTTCACGAGCTCGGCGAGCGGATCCTGCAGGCGGCGCGCGATCGACACGGCGCCGCGCAGCGACACGTCCATCTCCGGGAATTCCTTCGCGGCCAGCTCGGAAGCAGAGTAAACCGACGCGCCCGCTTCCGACACGACGATCTTCTGCAGGCGCAGTTCCGGGTGCTTCGCGATCAGTTCGCTCGCGAGCTTGTCGGTTTCGCGCGACGCGGTGCCGTTGCCGATGCTGATCAGTTCGGCCTGCGTCTGCGCGGCGATGCGCGCGAGTTTGGCGATCGAGCCGTCCCAGTCGCGGCGCGGCTCGTGCGGGTAGATCGTGTCGGTCGCCAGCACCTTGCCGGTGCGATCGACAACGGCGACTTTCACGCCGGTGCGCAGGCCGGGGTCGAGACCGATCACGGCCTTCGGGCCGGCCGGCGCGGCCAGCAGCAGGTCGTTCAGGTTGCGTGCGAACACGCGGATCGCTTCCGTTTCGGCCGTTTCGCGCAGCTGCGTCAGCAGTTCGTTCTCGATGTGCGGCTGCACCTTCACGCGCCAGCACCAGCGGCAGACGTCGGACAGCCATTTATCGGCCGGGCGGTTCTGGTTCGCGATGCCGAAATGGCGCGCGATCATCGCCTCGCCCGGATGCGGCACCTGCGCGTCGAGCTCTTCGCCGAGGCCGAGCTTGACCGTCAGCACGCCGGCGTTGCGGCCGCGGAACAGCGCGAGTGCGCGGTGCGACGGCACCGTCTTGATCGTTTCCGCGTAATCGTAATAGTCGCGGAATTTCTCGCCTTCCTCGTGTTCCTTGCCCTCGACCACGGCGGACGACACGACACCCTGGTTGTGCAGGTAGTCGCGCAGCTTGCCGAGGAGTTCGGCCGTCTCGCCGAACTGTTCGGACAGGATGTCGCGCGCGCCGTCGAGCGCGGCCTTCACGTCGGCGACGCCCTTGTCGGCGTCGACATACGCGGCTGCCTCGGCCTGCGGGTCGAGCAGCGGGTTCGCGAGCAATGCCTGGGCGAGCGGCTCGAGGCCGGCCTCGCGGGCGATCTGCGCACGCGTGCGGCGCTTCGGCTTGTACGGCAGATATAGATCTTCGAGCACCTGCTTGCTGTCGGCCGCATCGATCGCGGCGCGCAGCTCGTCGGTCAGCTTGCCCTGTTCGTCGATGCTCGACAGGATTGCCGCACGGCGATCCTCGAGTTCGCGCAGATACAGGAGGCGTTCCTCGAGCTGGCGCAACTGCGTGTCGTCCAGGTTGCCGGTCACTTCCTTGCGGTACCGGGCAATGAACGGAACGGTCGAGCCTTCGTCGAGGAGTTGCACTGCCGCCGCGACCTGGCGCGGCTGGACGGACAGTTCGGTGGCGATGCGCTGTACGATCTTGAGTGCTACGGTTTCCGTCATGTCGTGGATGATCTGCCTGCTGAAATCGCGGCGCGGGCCGGCAGGCCCGAAGCGGCGGGCTGCGTGGCGGGCCCGACGGGCCAGATGCCGCGGGTGAGTGAAGCGGGGCATTTTGCCATAAATGGCGGAGCGCCCAGCCGGGGGTGATAGAATTTGACACATGTCCCGCAGCTTTCCTACGACGTTGCCAACTTCCCGAATTTCTCTCGTCGCGCTCGGCGCAGCGCTCGCCGCGGCTTTGTCTGCCGGGCCTTCCGGCGCGTTCGCGCAAGCTTCGGGCGCAACCGCGCCGGCCGCCGCCTCGGCCGCACCCGTGACGGTCACGGCCGCACCGGATTTCGACGCCCGTCAAAAAGTGCTCAATCAACGCTCCGCGGAAAACGATTATCGTTATGCGGTGGCGGAGCACGATTGCTACAGCAAGTTCTTCGTCAATCACTGTCTCGGCAAGGCGCGTGAACAGATGCGCGACGAGCGGGCGAGCATCCGCCAGGAGCAGCTCGCGCTCAACGACGAGCAGCGCGCGGTGCGCGCGCAGCAGCGTGACCAGCAGCAGGCGCTGAAGCAGGCGCAGGATGCGGCGGAAGCGCCGCAGCGCGCGGCGAACGACGCGGCCAACGCCGCTGCGTTCCGCGACAAGCAGGAGCAGAATGCTCTGAAGCAGGCGCAGCGCGGTGCTGAAGGGCCGCAGCGCGCGGCGAGCAAGCAGGCATACGACCAGAAGCAGGGCGACTTCCAGCGCAAGCTCGACCAGGCGCACAAGCAGGCCGCGCAGAAGGCGCAGGAGCGGGCGGACAACGCCGCGCGCTACGAGCAGAAGCAGAAGGAAGCCGTGCAGCACAAGGCCGATGTCGAGCAGCGTCAGAAGGAAGCGGCCGAGAAGGCGCAGCAGAAGCAACAGCAGGGGCAGTAACGTGTTGGATTGATCCGGAATCAGTCTCGTGCGCGCTGGCACGCCAGCCGGCGCGCTGCTTCGATGAGGAGGCGCATATGCAAAACCGTCCTACGGAACAGCAGCAGGAATTGCACAACCGTTTGGCTGCATTGCAGGAGCAGCACCAGCAGCTCGCTCGGGAGATCGAGCTGAAGGAAGGACACTCCGACATCGACGACATCACGTTGCACCGCCTGAAGAAGGAAAAGCTGGCGGCCAAGGACAAAATCATTTTGCTGCAATCGCAGCTGGAACCGGATAAGCGCGCCTGAGCGCGGCCTGGCAAGCGCCGGCGCCGCCCGGGCGCTGGACACAGGAACGCTTGCCTTGAATTCACCGCTTGAAGCCACCCCCGATGCCCGGCGCGACGTGTCGCCCGCCGGGCGCGCTCGTGCGCCCGAAGGCACCTTCGAGCTGAGCCGCAAGCGCGTCGACGAACTCGACACGATCTTTGGCGAAGGCGGATTGCTGGCGCGTGCGCTCGACGGCTATCGGCCACGGACGTCGCAGATCGAGATGGCGCGCGCCGTCGCGTCCGCGATGGAAGCGTCCGCGCGCCGGATGCCCGAACCCGAGATCTTCGAAACCCGCAAGCGGCCGGCGCGTCGCCTCGGCGACGGCGACAAATCGGCCGAGCCGGGCGCGGACGCTGCTGCAGCAGAACCCGATAGCGACGCAGGCGACAACACGCTGATCGTCGAGGCCGGCACGGGTACCGGCAAGACCTATGCGTATCTCGTGCCCGCGATGCTGTGGGGCGGCAAGGTGATCGTGTCGACCGGCACGAAGCACCTGCAGGACCAGTTGTTCGCGCGCGACATCCCGACCGTGCGCAACGCACTCGCGGTGCCGGTGTCGGTCGCGATGCTGAAGGGGCGTGCAAACTACCTGTGCCACTACTACCTGCAACGCACGGCCGACAACGGCCGGTTGCCGTCGCGGCAGGATACGGCCTACCTGCAGGAAATCGTCCGTTTCGCGAAGATCACGAAGAGCGGCGACAAGGCCGAGCTCGCGAGCGTGCCGGAAACGGCGCCCGTGTGGTCGATGGTTACGTCGACGCGCGACAACTGCCTCGGCCAGGAATGCCCGCATTACAAGGACTGCTTCGTGATGCAGGCGCGGCGCGAGGCGCAGCAGGCCGACGTCGTCGTCGTCAACCACCACCTGTTCTTCGCGGACATCATGCTGCGCGATACCGGGATGGCCGAGTTGCTGCCGAACGCGAACACGGTCATCTTCGACGAAGCGCACCAGTTGCCGGAAACGGCGACGCTGTTCTTCGGCGAGACGCTGTCGACGACCCAGATTCTCGAGCTCGCCCGCGACACGGTGGCGGAAGGCCTGAGCTATGCACGCGACGCGGTCGAGTGGGTGAAGCTCGGCGGCGATCTCGAGCGCGCGGCGCGCGACTTGCGCCTTGCGTTCGCGAACGACCAGATCGTCCGCATGTCGCTCGCCCAGCTCGGCGACGATCACCCGATGTTCGGCGCGCTCGACGCGCTCGAAGCTGCGCTCGATGCGCTGGCGTCGGCACTTGCAAGCCAGGCCGAACGGGCGGAATCGCTCGGCGCGTGCCTGCGGCGCGCACGCGAGCTGCAGGACCTGCTGGCCGGCTGGGTCGCGCCCGGCGCGACGGAAGCGGCCGCGAAGGCCGATGCGGCGGCCGCCGGCGACAAGGCGGCAGCCGACGGCGATCCGAACGAGAAGGTGCGCTGGGTCGAAGTATTCGCGCATACCGTCCAGCTGCACGAAACGCCGCTGTCGGTCGCGCCGATCTTTGCCAAGCAGCGCGCGGGCGTGCCGCGTGCGTGGGTGTTCACGTCGGCCACGCTGTCGGTGCGCGGCGATTTCACGCACTACGCGGCTCAGATGGGCCTCAGCTCGCGTCGCTCGATGACGCTCGCGAGCCCGTTCGACTACCAGTCGCAAGGGCTGCTGTACGTGCCGCGCAACCTGCCGCAACCGTCTTCGCCGGCGTTTACCGATGCCGTCTTCGATGCCGCGCTGCCGGCGATCGAGGCGTCCGGTGGCGGCGTGTTCATGCTGTGCACGACGCTGCGCGCGGTCGACCGGATCGCGTCGAAGCTGCGCGACGTGATCGAGTCGCGCGGCTGGACCACGCCGCTGCTTGTGCAGGGCGATGCAAGCCGCACCGAGCTGCTCGATCGTTTCCGTGCGTACGGCAACGCGATTCTGGTCGGCAGCCAGAGTTTCTGGGAAGGCGTCGACGTGCGCGGCGACGCGCTGTCGCTCGTCGTGATCGACAAGCTGCCGTTCGCGCCGCCGGACGATCCGGTGCTGGCCGCGCGGCTCGACGCGCTGACGAAGAAGGGGTTGAGCCCGTTCGCCGTGCACCAGTTGCCGCAGGCCGTGATCACGCTGAAGCAGGGCGCGGGCCGGCTGATTCGCGCGGAGACGGATCGCGGCGTGCTGATGATCTGCGACACGCGGCTCGTCGACAAGCCCTACGGGCGCCGGATCTGGCAGAGCCTGCCGCCGTTCAAGCGCACCCGCGAGATCGCGGTCGTCCAGGACTTCTTCGACGAGCAACGATCGGCAAAGCGCACGTGACGGCGCGCGCGGCAGTCGTCGCGCGATCGCACCGGCGCCGCCTGAATGCGGCGCCCATAAAAAAACCCGGCTCGATGGCCGGGTTTTTTGTTCGTGCAGCGGGCGCTGCACGGTGCTTTCGTCAGAACTGCCACCACGACTTCTTCGTGCCGGGGCGCGAATGGCCCGTGACGTACGGGCTGTCGGGGAACGTGCCTGCGAGCACGCGCTTCGTGTCCTCGGCGAGTTGCGGCTGGTTCAGCTTGCCGTACGACAGGATCATGATGTGCAGCGCGTCCTCGATCGCCGGGGCGCCCTTGTAGTCCTTGATCGCGAGCTGAGCACGGTTGATGGCTGCGACGTAGGCGCCGCGCCGGTAGTAGTAGTCGGCAGCGTGCACTTCGTGCGACGCGAGCGCATTGACGATGTAGCGCATCCGTGCGGCGGCGTCGGGTGCGTACTTGCTCTTCGGGAAACGATCGACGACGACCTTGAACGCATCGTACGATTCGCGCAGTGCCTGCGGATCGCGCTCGCTCATGTCCTGGCCGGAGAAGCGCCCGAACAGGCCGAGATCGTCGTTGAAGTGGATCATCCCCTTCAGGTAGTACGCGTACGGGATATCCGGATGATCGGGGTGGAGCTGGATGAAGCGATCGACGGCCTGGTCGGCAGCGGCCGCTTCGTTATCCTTCCAGTTGCAGTATGCAACGTTGATCTGCGCCTGTTGCGCGAAATGGCCGAACGGATCGCGGCCTTGCAGCGATTCGAAATATTTCGCGCACTTGCCCCAGTCGCCGCCGGACAGCGCGTCCTGGGCCTCTGAGTATAATTTGTTGTTCGACCAGGTAGCCGTCTCGTCCTGCTTCTGCGGCAAGCCGTGGCAGCCGGCGATGAGGGCCGCGGCCGCTACCGCCGCAGCCCGGGCGGCGACGGTTCTGGCCGTGCGTTTGGTCGAATTCATCATGCTCGCATGTCCTAGCTTCAAGTCTCGGTGACCCAGTCTAAATGACCCGTTCAAGTTCGCAGAATGCCCAGCCGGGCACACCAAATCGCGAAGATTATAGCCCAAGCGATCGGCCCGCCGACGCTGCCTCGGGGGATTCCCTCGATGACGATCTGGCCGGCGACGCAATGCAAGCGCCTGTCGTGCCGTCCGCGGCGGTCGATGAAGCGCCTCGCGTCGTCGAAGTGCCGCTGTCGCTCGCGGGTGAGCGCCTCGACAAGGCGCTCGCCCAGCTGTTCCCCGAATTCTCGCGCAGCCGCCTGCAGAGCTGGATCGAGGCGCAGCGCGTGCTGGTCGACGGCGCGCCCGCGAAGATCCGCCAGCCGGTGCCGCTCGGCGCGAAGATCGAGCTCGTGCCCGACCTGCTCCCCGAGCAGCTCGCGTTCACGCCGGAGCCCGTGCCGCTCGACGTGATCTACGAGGACGACGCGCTCGTCGTCATCAACAAGCCGGCCGGCCTCGTCGTGCATCCGGCCGCCGGCAACTGGAGCGGCACGCTCCTCAACGGGCTGCTGCATCGCTATGGCGACGCGGCGGCCGGCCTGCCGCGCGCAGGGATCGTCCACCGGCTCGACAAGGAGACGTCGGGCCTGATGGTGGTCGCGCGCACGCTGGCCGCGCAGACGGACCTCGTGCGCCAGTTGCAGGCCCGCACGGTGAAGCGCCGCTATTTCGCGCTCGTGTGGGGCACGATGCCCGAGGAAGGCACGATCGACGCGCCCATCGGTCGCGATCCGCGCGAACGCACGCGCATGGCCGTCGTCACGGGCGCATCCGGCAAGCCTGCCCGCACGCATTTCCGCACGGTTGACACATGTCTGTGGCAACGTCAGCCGGTTTCGGCGATCCAGTGCGATCTCGAGACCGGTCGCACGCATCAGATCCGCGTGCACTGCGCGCACGCGGGGCACCCGTTGCTCGGCGATCCGGTGTACGGCCGCGCGCGCGGCAAGCGTTCGGTCACGCCGCTGCCGGACGGGTTCGCACGACAGGCGCTGCATGCGTGGCGGCTCGGTCTCGTGCACCCGGTCACGGGCAAGGCGATGCAATGGCGCTGTCCGCTGCCGGACGACCTGAACGCACTCGTCGCGGCGCTCGGCTTCGGGCAGGGCGACGAGGAATTCGACGACGATGACGGTGTCTACGACGATGACGATTTCGGCGGCGAGTATCAGGATGACGAGCCGTACCTGGACGATGAGGAGGAGTGAGTGCCGATGACGAACCTGGCGCCGTTGACGTGGCAGGACTGCGTACAGCCCGACTGGCAGGTGTCGCCGCGCGTGCGCGCGCTGATCACGACGCGTGACGGCGGGGAGAGCGAAGGCCCGTACGGGCGCTGGCAGGGCGGTGATGCGCTGCCGGGCGGGATGAATCTCGGCCTGCATACCGGTGACGATCCGGCCCATGTCGCCGGGAATCGCGCGCGCTTGCTCGCGCTGGCCGGCCAGTCGAACGCTGCGTGGCTCGAGCAGGTTCACGGCGCGCAGATCGTGCGTGCGGACGAGGTGATTGCGGCGGCGCCTGCGGCTGCGGCGCCGGTGCAGGCCGACGCGAGTGTCACCGACCGGGCGGGTGCCGTCTGCGTCGTGATGGTCGCGGATTGCCTGCCCGTGCTGCTGTGCGACTCGCAGGGCCGTGCAGTCGGCGCCGCGCATGCAGGCTGGCGCGGGCTGGCGGCCGGCATCGTCGAGCAGACCGCGGCGCGCGTCGCGGCACTGGCCGGCGGTGCGACGGATGCGCTTCATGCGTACCTCGGGCCGGCGATCGGCCCGCAGGCGTTCGAGGTGGGTGCCGACGTGCGCGACGCGTTTCTCGACACGGCCCCGCAGTCGGAGCATGATGAAACCCGGCTGGCGTTCGTCGCGATCGATGGCGCGCCGGGCAAGTTTCTCGCCGATCTCTATGCGCTCGCGCGCCTGCGTCTCGCGCGTGCGGGTGTTGCGCACGTGAGTGGCGGGGCGGCCTGTACGGTCACCGAACAGGATCGCTTCTATTCGTACCGGCGCGATCGCGTGACGGGCCGCATGGCGGCGGCGATCTGGCTGGCTGATTGACGGAAGGCGCATGCGCGTGGAGTTTGCTGCGCCGCAAAATCGGGTTATCTTGATATTTCGGCGGCCATGCCGCGTTGCATGCGCGACTGAATGAATAATCGCGAAGTCAAGTCAATCAAAATGTTTTATGTTTCGCCGGAACCCTTGTCCCGTCTGTTGCGCGAGGATTATCTCCGTACGGAAATGTTCAGTGGTTTGACATGGCGCTTCACATGGGGAAAACGATAATGATAAAAATACCGCACTGCGGCAGAATCTGGAGACGCCTCTCCAGAGCATGACGGCCCGGCTCGCAGCCGGCACGCCGCGCGCGAGCAGGATTTCACGATAGACGCTCACGAATCACCGGTAAGGCAGGTAATGACAGCATCGAAAAAATCGTCGACGTCCGCTCAGGCGGGCACTTCCACGGGCAGCATTGGTTTCGATCCGGCCGCCCAGCCGATGCAGCAGATGTTCGAGTCGTGGTTGAACGCGTGGCGCGGTTTTGCAGATCCGGCACGCGCCGCGACTGCATCGGCCACCGTGAATCCGTTCGCGACATTCCAGTTTCCGACATCGTTTCCGTTCCAGATGCCGTCGATGCCCGATTTCGGCGCGATGGCGTCGCCGTTCGCCGGGCTGAAGCTGCCGGCCGCCGCGATTCCGCCCGAGCGGCTGCAGGCGTTGCAGGCCGATTACGCGCGTGACTGCATGGCGCTGATGCAGCAGGCCACCGCCGCGAAGCTCGAGTCGCCCGAACTGAAGGACCGCCGCTTCAGCGGCGATGCATGGAAGGCGTCGCCGGCGCATGCGTTCGCGGCGGCCTGGTATCTGCTCAACGCGCGCTATCTGCAGGAACTGGCCGACGCGCTCCAGGCCGATCCGAAGACGCGCGAGCGCATTCGTTTCACGGTCCAGCAATGGACGGCCGCGGCCGCGCCGAGCAACTTCCTCGCACTCAATCCCGACGCACAGAAATCGATCCTCGAAACGCAGGGCGAAAGCCTGCGGCAAGGGATGATGAACCTGCTCGGCGACATGCAGCGCGGCAAAATTTCGCAGACCGACGAATCGCAGTTCGTGGTCGGCAAGAACCTCGGGTGTACTGAAGGTGCGGTCGTCTACGAGAACGACCTGATCCAGCTGATCCAGTACACGCCGAAGACGGACAAGGTGTTCGAGCGGCCGCTGCTGATCGTGCCGCCTTGCATCAACAAGTTCTACATCCTCGACCTGCAGCCCGAGAATTCGCTCGTCGCGCATGCGCTGTCGAACGGCCATCAGGTGTTCCTCGTGTCGTGGCGCAATGCGGACGCATCGGTCGCGCACAAGACGTGGGACGACTACATGAACGAAGGGCTGCTCGCGGCGATCGACGCCGTGCAGCAGGTCAGCGGCCGCGAGCAGATCAACACGCTCGGCTTCTGCGTCGGCGGCACGATGCTCGCGACCGCGCTCGCGGTGCTCGCCGCGCGCGGCGAACATCCGGCTGCGTCGATGACGCTGCTCACCGCGATGCTCGACTTCACCGACACCGGCATTCTCGACGTGTTCGTCGACGAGTCGCACGTGCAGATGCGCGAGCAGACGATCGGCGGCAAGAACGGGTCGCAGCCGGGGCTGATGCGCGGCGTCGAATTTGCGAACACGTTCTCGTTCCTGCGGCCGAACGACCTCGTGTGGAACTACGTCGTCGACAACTACCTGAAGGGCCGTACGCCGGCGCCGTTCGACCTGCTGTACTGGAACAGCGATTCGACGAGCCTGCCGGGCCCGATGTACGCGTGGTACCTGCGCAATACCTATCTCGAGAACAAGCTGCGCGAGCCGGGCGCGCTGACCGTGTGCGGCGAATCGGTCGACCTGACGCTGATCGACGTGCCGACCTTCATCTACGGCTCGCGCGAGGATCACATCGTGCCCTGGCAGACGGCCTATGCATCCACGTCGATCCTGTCGGGCCCGCTGAAGTTCGTGCTCGGCGCGTCGGGGCACATCGCAGGCGTGATCAATCCGCCGGCGAAGAAGAAGCGCAGCTACTGGGTCAACGACAGCGACCTGCCCGAATCGGCGGACGACTGGTTCGCCGGTGCGGCCGAGCAGCCGGGCAGCTGGTGGACGACCTGGGTCGAATGGCTCGACCAGTACGGCGGCCGCAAGGTGGCGCCGCCTGCCCAGCCTGGTGCCGCGCAGTTCCCGGTGATCGAGCCGGCGCCGGGGCGCTACGTGTTGCAGCGCGATTGACGAAAACCGGACAGCGGCGCACGCTGTCCGGTGCACCGCAGTTTTTTAACAGGGCCGGTAGCGATGCGCCGTGTCGTGCGGGCCTGGAGGAAAGGGAAATGACGGACGTAGTGATCGTATCGGCCGCGCGGACCGCGGTCGGCAAATTCGGCGGTTCGCTTGCGAAGATTGCGGCGCCCGAGCTGGGCGCGACGGTGATCCGCGCGGTGCTGGAGCGTGCGGGCGTGAAGCCCGATCAGGTCAGCGAAGTGATCATGGGCCAGGTGCTGACGGCCGGCTCCGGGCAGAATCCGGCGCGCCAGTCGCTGATCAAGGCCGGCCTGCCGAGCGCAGTGCCGGGGATGACGATCAACAAGGTGTGCGGCTCGGGCCTGAAGGCCGTGATGCTGGCGGCGAACGCGATCGTCGCGGGCGACGCGGAGATCGTGATCGCGGGCGGCCAGGAGAACATGAGCGCGTCGCCGCACGTGCTGCCGGGCTCGCGCGACGGGTTCCGGATGGGCGACGCGAAGCTGATCGACACGATGATCGTCGACGGCCTGTGGGACGTGTACAACCAGTACCACATGGGCATCACGGCGGAGAACGTCGCGAAGGAATACGGGATCACGCGCGAAGAGCAGGATGCATTCGCGGCGCTGTCGCAGAACAAGGCGGAAGCCGCGCAGAAGGCCGGTCGCTTCGACGACGAAATCGTGCCGGTGGCGATTCCGCAACGCAAGGGCGAGCCGCTGCAGTTCGCCACCGATGAATTCGTGCGTCACGGCGTGACGGCGGAATCGCTGGCCGGGCTGAAGCCGGCGTTCTCGAAGGACGGCTCGGTGACGGCGGCGAACGCGTCGGGTCTGAACGACGGTGCGGCGGCGGTGCTGGTGATGTCGGCGCAGAAGGCGGCGGCACTCGGCCTGACGCCGCTGGCGCGGATCAAGGCGTACGCGAATGCGGGCGTGGATCCGAGCGTGATGGGGATGGGCCCGGTGCCGGCATCGCGCCGGTGCCTGGAGCGCGCGGGCTGGACGCCGGGCGACCTGGACCTGATGGAGATCAACGAGGCGTTCGCGGCGCAGGCGCTGGCGGTGCACAAGCAGATGGGCTGGGACACGTCGAAGGTGAACGTGAACGGCGGGGCGATCGCGATCGGCCACCCGATCGGCGCGTCGGGCTGCCGGATCCTGGTGACGCTGCTGCACGAGATGGCCAAGCGCGATGCGAAGCGCGGGCTGGCGTCGCTGTGCATCGGCGGCGGGATGGGCGTCGCGCTCGCAGTCGAGCGTCCGTAACCGGCCGCTCGTCAGCGGCCGTTCGCGGCCAGCGAACCGAATCCGTGTGCCGGCCGATTGCGGCTTCGGCCGGCGTCACGTGAAGTCAGAGGGGGCCTCCGGCAGCTCTCGAAACCAAAAAATGGAGTGAGATTTATGTCTCAGCGAATTGCGTACGTAACGGGCGGGATGGGCGGCATCGGCACCAGCATCTGCCAGCGCCTGTTGAAAGACGGCTTCAAGGTGGTCGCAGGTTGCGGCCCGAACTCGCCGCGCCGGGTGAAATGGCTCGAGGACCAGAAGGCGCTCGGGTACGATTTCATCGCGTCGGAAGGCAACGTCGGCGACTGGGACTCGACCAAGGAAGCGTTCGACAAGGTCAAGGCCGAAGTCGGCGAGATCGACGTGCTGGTCAACAATGCGGGCATCACGCGCGACGTCGTGTTCCGCAAGATGACGCACGAAGACTGGACGGCCGTGATCGACACCAACCTGACGAGCCTGTTCAACGTGACGAAGCAGGTGATCGACGGGATGGTCGAACGCGGCTGGGGCCGGATCGTCAACATTTCGTCGGTGAACGGCCAGAAGGGGCAGTTCGGCCAGACCAACTACTCGACCGCGAAGGCCGGTATCCACGGCTTCACGATGTCGCTCGCACAGGAAGTCGCGACGAAGGGCGTGACGGTCAACACCGTGTCGCCGGGCTACATCGGCACCGACATGGTGAAGGCGATTCGCCCGGACGTGCTCGAGAAGATCGTCGCGACGATCCCGGTGCGGCGTCTCGGCGGGCCGGAGGAAATCGGTTCGATCGTCGCGTGGCTCGCGTCGAACGATTCCGGTTTCGCGACGGGCGCCGACTTCTCGCTGAACGGCGGCCTGCACATGGGCTGAGCGTCCGCGCTGCGCGGGCCGGGTGGCCGCGCAGCCGGGCGTTTTCCGAAGGCCCCCGCCTCCCGGATTCGGGCGGCGGGGATTCGTCACTTCCGCTACGCTGCACTCAAAGGCGTTACATGACTACTACAAAGAAGACGGCCGAACGGCTCATCAAGAAGTACCCGAACCGTCGGCTCTACGATACCGAGACAAGCACGTACATTACGCTGACCGACGTGAAGCAACTCGTGCTGGAGCAGGAGGATTTCAAGGTCGTCGATGCGAAATCCAACGAAGACCTGACGCGCAGCATCCTTCTGCAGATCATCCTCGAAGAGGAAAGCGGCGGCGTGCCGATGTTCTCGTCGTCGATGCTGTCGCAGATCATCCGTTTCTACGGGCATGCGATGCAGGGCATGATGGGTACGTACCTGGAAAAGAACATCCAGGCGTTCATCGACATCCAGAACAAGCTCGCGGATCAGTCGAAGAACCTGTACGAAGGCAATGCGATGAATCCGGAAGTCTGGTCGCAGTTCATGAACATGCAGGCGCCGATGATGCAAGGGATGATGACCAGCTACATCGAGCAGTCGAAGAACATGTTCGTGCAGATGCAGGAGCAGATGCAGAACCAGGCGAAGTCGATGTTCAGCACGTTCCCGTTCAAGCAGCCGGGCGCGTCGGAGCCGGAGAAGAAGTAACGGTTTCGCGGCAGGCCGACCGCGGCGGGCAATCCGTCGGGCGTCGGTGCCGCGAAGCAGCGCGGTGCGGTGCGGCCGATCGTGCATTCGAGCGCGACGATGTGCGGCTGCCGCCTGCCGGACCCTCTCGCCGACGGTCGTTCATGACCGTCGGTATCGAATGCGCGCGCCGGGTTCGGGCGTGCATGACCGTTGTCCAGTCGATCGAGATCCAGTCAGTTACGCAGGAACACCGGGGCGCA
This sequence comes from Burkholderia lata, assembly GCF_902499025.1. Lineage (GTDB taxonomy): Bacteria > Pseudomonadota > Gammaproteobacteria > Burkholderiales > Burkholderiaceae > Burkholderia > Burkholderia lata_C. The sequence goes on from NZ_CABVPW010000005.1 coordinate 158,441, forward strand.
CTACGCCTGATGGTGTGCGTTCGCGCAGACGCGCGTACCATGAGCGGCGCTGCGCGGTGGAGCTGCCTTCGGCGAAATGCGATACCGGCGCCCGGGCACGGCAGCCCGTGATGGGCGATGCCGTTTCGATGCAGTGCGACCAAGAAAAACCGACTGAGAGAGAGCATGCGTGGAATTCGAATGGCATCGGCCGGCAGGCTGGCAGGCCTTGCTTCGATGTTCATGATGGGTGTTGGCGTGGCGGTACCGGCGTTGGCGATGGATTGCGCGAAAGCCGTCCAGCCGATCGAGAAGCGCATCTGCGCGAGTTCCGTGCTGCGCGCGGCCGACGCGCGCATGAATTCGGCGTACGCGGGCGCGCTGAAGGCCGCACCGGACACGGCTATCCGCGACATGCTGGTGCGCAGCCAGCGCCGCTGGATCGACGCGCGCAACAACCGTCTCGGCGCCGATTACGAAGGGCGCCCGCTGGCCGTCGACGAAGTGCGCAAGGCACTCGATCGGCGCACCGCGGTGCTGGCCGATCAATCGAACAAAGGGTTGATCGCGCGTGCGCAGGCCGAGCGCCAGTGGCTCGCGAAATACACGGGCGGCCCGCTCACCGGTTTCGATGCAAACTGCGATTTCATTCCCGACGATGCGAGTGGCGCGCACGTTTCCTACGCGTGTTTCGGCGCGGTCCATGTACAGCATCGCGCGCGGGTCTGCAGCCAGAGCGAGGACTGGGCGACCGGTGCGGTTTATCAGTACCGGTCGGTGAGCACGGCCGATGGCGGGAAGGTGCGGCCCGTGGCGTTCTGCGAAGCGCAGGCGCATGGGAGTGCGTGCGACAACGGTGGAGCGCAATCGGCGTGGATGCGTGCGGGGACGTCCGGTGGCGATAACCACGCGTCGGCGCCGGTGGCCGGGTTGCCGCAACTCGATGCGGAAATGTGGCCGATCGGGGATGGGGATGATGCCGTGTGGTTCGATCGGTGCCTGAAGGCGTCGGTGTTTCCGGACATGCGGTGAAGCGCCGTGTCCAGAGTTTCAGCAAGGCCCGCCTCGGCGGGCTTTTTTGTTTCGTCTGCACGCGTCGAGTGCCTTGGATGTCGATCGATTGATCGTGTCGATGCCGGGCGCGAGAGGGCAAGACGATTCGCGATGCTCGACGGCAGGCAACCGCACAGCGGCGAAGCGGGGCGGACGGTATAGTCGGATCCCCGCAACTCCCGAATGTCGCTCATGGGACACAACTCGCTGCGCGTCGTCGTGATCGGTGGTGGCATCGTCGGTGCATCCACCGCATGGCATCTTGCGCGATCGGGCGCACAGGTCACGCTGCTGGAGCAGCAGACGGCGGCCGCAGGCGGCGCGACTCACTGGTCGTTCGGCTGGGTGGGTACCGGCAGTGCGTTTCCTTCCGAAGACCCGTCCAGATTCTCTCGCACGCTCGGAGCGCTCCCGGAGTTCGCGAGGCTCGAGCGTGAACTGGGCCCGTTGCCGGTGACGACGCGCGGAGCGCTTGTCTGGCTGGACACGGACACGCAGACGGCTGCCTTGATCGACGAGCAGCGCGCGGCGGGTGTGCAAATGGAAGCGTTGGGGCGTCGAGAGGTCGCCCGGATGGAGCCGCGTCTTGCACGGCTTCCCGAGTTGATCGCGTGGGCGCCGGACGATTTCGTGGTCGAGCCGGTCGACTTGACGCATCAATTGCTGGCCGGTGCGCAAGCCGCCGGCGCGCAGATCCGGTGCGGTTGTGCAGTCGAAGCGGTCGAAACGCGTAACGGACGCGCTGTCGGTGTACATACCGCGCATGGGCATGTGCCGGCGGATGTCGTTGTTCTGGCGAATGCAGCTTCTGCGGTTGCCATTGCGGCAGGCTTGGGTGTGTCGTTGCCGGTTCGCGAGGAGCCGGCCGTGTTGATGCGTTTCGCGGCCGAGCCGGGGCTGATCAGCCACTTGCTCTACGGGCAGGATCTTGAAGTGCGGGTCGGCCCGTCGGGCAGCCTGCTGTCGGCCGCGGATCCTCCGGAGGAGGGAGGCAACGGGCTGGCAGCGCTCGCTGCGCGTACGGCCTCGGAAATTTCGGCCTTGTTTGTCGATCCGCCGACCCTCACGCCGCTCTCCGCGAAATCGGCGCTTCGACCGATGACGAACGACGGGGCGCCGATCAACGGTTTCCTGGCGGGTGTCGCAGGTGTCTATGCCGTTGTCGGTCACCCCGGCGTGATTCTGGCGCCTCAGCTTGGCCGATTGGCCGCGAGCGCGATCATGGGTGCGTAACGCGTCTCGTCGTGCGTCAGTGCGCCGAATCGAAATCCTGCTCGCCGTCCGGCGGAGGCAGGTCGAGAACGAGCTTGACCGCGCTGTAGTTGGCCTTGAGCGAAAACACGCGGCCGATCACGAAAAACGTCTGGCGCGAATTCTCGAGTTCGACGAAGTCGCCCGGTTGCGGCACGTGTGCGCCCTGGTCATACGAAAAGCTGGTGCTGGTCTGCTCGCCGATGGCTTCCGCTGCGTGTTCGGTGAATTCGATCGTGATGTGGGTGGTCATGCGAACCCCGTTGGGTCGATTGAAAAGGATGGACGCCTGGATTTTCGCATAGTGGGTAGCGGTGCCGGGGCGATTCTTGCTCGCTGAGGGGCGGTGGGGGCAGAACCACGACACGGCTTCGCGCGAAATGAAGGGGCATATCAAATCCGGCGCGACAGCACACCCGGAGCGGGCCGGGCATTCGAGCGGGCGGTCCGCATCGTCGTCCACCGCTCGTTTTTGGATCGCCGGACACTAAATCGCTGTAAACTCACGCTTTTGCTGCCACGCCCCCACATTCCAGATGTCCCAATCCCCCAAAGTAGGGTTCGTATCCCTCGGGTGCCCGAAGGCGCTCGTCGACTCCGAACAGATCATCACGCAACTGCGCGCCGAAGGTTATGAAATCTCCGGCACCTACGACGGTGCCGACCTCGTCGTCGTGAACACCTGCGGCTTCATCGACGAAGCCGTGCAGGAAAGCCTCGACGCGATCGGCGAAGCGCTGACCGAGAACGGCAAGGTGATCGTCACCGGCTGTCTCGGCGCCAAGTCGAGCGCCAGCGGCTCGAACCTGATCGAGGAAGTCCACCCGAAGGTGCTCGCCGTCACCGGCCCGCACGCGGTGGGCGAAGTGATGCAGGCCGTGCATTCGCACCTGCCGAAGCCGCACGACCCGTTCACCGATCTCGTGCCCGCCGCCGGCATCAAGCTCACGCCGCGCCACTACGCGTACCTGAAGATTTCGGAAGGCTGTAACCACCGCTGCACGTTCTGCATCATCCCGTCGATGCGCGGCGACCTCGTGTCGCGCCCGGTCGCCGAAGTGATGCTGGAAGCCGAGAACCTGTTCAAGGCGGGCGTGAAGGAACTGCTCGTGATCTCGCAGGACACGAGCGCGTACGGCGTCGACGTGAAGTACCGCACGGGCTTCTGGAACGGCAAGCCGATCAAGACGCGCATGACGGACCTGGTCGCCGCGCTCGGCGAACTCGCCGCGCAGTACGGCGCATGGGTGCGCCTGCACTACGTGTATCCGTATCCGAGCGTCGACGAAGTGATTCCGCTGATGGCCGAAGGCCCGTTCAAGGGCCACGTGCTGCCGTACCTCGACGTGCCGTTCCAGCACGCGCACCCGGAAGTGCTGAAGCGCATGAAGCGCCCGGCGAACGCCGAGAAGGTGCTCGAGCGCGTACAGAAGTGGCGCGAGATCTGCCCGGACCTGACGATCCGCAGCACGTTCATTGCAGGCTTCCCCGGCGAGACGGAAGAGCAGTTCGAGACGCTGCTCGACTTCATCCGCGAGGCGGAACTCGATCGCGTCGGCTGCTTTGCTTACTCGCCGGTCGAAGGCGCAACCGCGAACGAACTCGACGGCGCGCTGCCGGACGAGGTTCGCGAAGAGCGCCGCGCGCGCTTCATGGAAGTCGCCGAAGAAGTGTCGGCGAACCGTATCCAGCGCAAGGTCGGCAAGACCCTCAAGGTGCTGATCGACGAAGTCAGCGAGGAAGGCGGGATCGGCCGCACGGCGGCCGATGCGCCGGAGATCGATGGCGTCGTCTATGTCGAGCCGGCAGCGAAGGCATCGAAGCGCTACAAGGTCGGCGATTTCGTGTCCGTGAAGATCACGGGCGCCGACGGCCACGATCTGTGGGGCGAGGTGTAATCGATGACCGCGGCATTTCCGGAGATCCTCGCGCTCGGCGAGGCGATGATCGAGTTCAACCAGTCGCAGCCGGGCCGGCCTGAATTCCTGCAAGGCTTCGGCGGCGACACGTCGAACTTCTGCATCGCCGCGGCGCGCCAGGGCGCGTCGACGGGCTTCGTGTCGGCGATCGGCGACGATCCGTTCGGCCGCCTGCTCGCCGACATGTGGCGAGCGGAACACGTCGATGCGACGTACGTGCGGATCGACCGCGCGGCGCCGACCGGCGTGTATTTCGTCACGCACGGCGCCGACGGCCACCAGTTCGACTACCTGCGTGCAGGCTCGGCGGCGAGCCGCTATGCAACAGGCGACCTGCCGCTCGACGCGCTGGCCGCCGCGAAGGCCGTACACCTGTCGGGCATCAGTCTCGCGATCAGCACGGCAGCGTGCGACGCAGCGTTCGCGGCGATCGACCATGCACGCCGCAACGGCGCGAAGGTCAGCTTCGACACGAACCTGCGGCTGAAGCTGTGGCCGCTGCCGCGCGCTCGCGCGGTGATGCGTGAGGCGCTGCGCCAGACGGATATCTGCCTGCCCAGCTGGGATGACGTGACGGCACTCACGGGCGCGAACGATCGCGATGCGATCGTCGATGCGATGCTCGAACACGGGCCGCAGGTCGTCGCGCTGAAGCTCGGCAAGGAAGGCGCCTATGTGGCGACGCCGAGCGAGCGGCGCGTCGTGCCCGGCTTCGCGGTGGAAGCCGTCGACGCGACGGGCGCGGGCGACTGCTTCGGCGGCGCCTTCGTCGCGCGGATCGTCGCGGGCGACGATCCGTTCGCAGCGGCGCGTTATGCGAACGCCGCCGCGGCGCTGTCGACGACGGGCTACGGCGCTGTCGCGCCGATTCCGCACCGCGATGCGGTGGAGCGCCTGATGCAAGGCTGACGTGCCATGCGCACGCCGGCCACGGTACCGCACGAACGATTCATTCGATCAGCAGGATGAGGAGGCGACATGCAACGTGAAGTGGTGGTGGTGAGCGGCGTGCGTACCGCGATCGGCGATTTCGGCGGCAGCCTGAAGGACATCGCACCGACCGCGCTCGGCGCGCAGGTCGTGCGCGAAGTGCTGCGGCGTGCGCAGGTGTCGGGCGACGAGGTCGGTCATGTGGTGTTCGGCAACGTCGTGCACACGGAGCCGAAGGACATGTATCTCGCGCGCGTCGCCGCGATCGACGGCGGCGTCGCGCAACATGCGCCGGCGCTCACGGTCAACCGGCTGTGCGGTTCGGGGCTGCAGGCGATCGTGTCGGCCGCGCAGGGCGTGCTGCTCGGCGACGCAGACATCGCGATCGCAGGCGGCGCGGAGAGCATGAGCCGCGCACCGTATTCGATCCCGGCTGCGCGGTTCGGGCAGCGGATGGGCGACATGCGGGCGGTCGACATGATGGTCGGCGCGCTGAACGATCCGTTCCAGACGATCCACATGGGCGTGACGGCCGAGAACGTCGCGGCGAAGTATGGCATTTCACGCGACGCGCAGGATGCGCTCGCGCTCGAATCGCACCGCCGCGCGTCGCATGCGGCGAAGGCCGGCTACTTCAAGGACCAGATCCTGCCGGTCGAACTGATCGGTTCCAAGAAGGGCACGCCGGTGGTGTTCGATCGCGACGAGCACGTGCGCCACGATGCGAGCCTCGAGGACTTCTCGAAGCTGCGGCCGGTCTTCGTGAAGGAAAACGGCACGGTGACGGCCGGCAATGCGTCGGGCATCAACGATGCGGCTGCTGCCGTGCTGCTGATGGAGCGCAGCGTTGCCGAGCAGCGCGGCGCGCAGCCGCTCGCGCGCCTCGTCGCGTATGCGCACGCGGGCGTCGATCCGGCCTACATGGGGATCGGCCCGGTGCCGGCGACACAGAAGGTGCTCGCGCGTGCGGGGCTGACGGTCGCCGACCTCGACGTGATCGAGGCAAACGAGGCGTTCGCCGCGCAGGCATGCGCGGTGACGCAGGAACTGGGTCTCGACCCGGCAAAGGTGAATCCAAACGGGTCCGGCATTTCGCTCGGCCACCCGATCGGCGCGACGGGCGCGCTGATCGCCGTCAAGGCGCTGTACGAGCTGCAGCGCGTCGGCGGCCGATACGCGCTCGTGACGATGTGCATCGGCGGCGGGCAGGGCATCGCCGCGATTTTCGAGCGAATCTGAAGCAAGGAGCAACACAAGGTGGGTCGATATTCGCAATGGCAACGGGCGCTCGTCGTCGCAGGTGCGCTGACGGCGGGCATGGCGATGCCGGGCGTGGTCGCGGCGCAGGCCGTCACGCCGGGCGTGCAGCAGGATGAACCGGCAACGGCGCGGCCGCTGAAGCCGAATCCCGAATTCGCCCGCCTGCCGCGCTACGAAGGCACGCTCGGCGACCGGCCGATCGTCGTGCATCTCGGCCCGAAGACGGACGAGGAAGGCGTACACGGCGAATACCAGTTCGCCGATACGGGCGAGGTCGTGCTGCTCGCAGGCGACCGCGACGGCGACACGCTCGAAATCGAGGAATCGAACGACGGCACGAACATCACGGGCGTGTGGGTCGGGCGGTTCGACGCGACGGGCGACCTGAAGGCCGACCGGATGAATTCGGACGAGTCGGACCCGCAGCCCGTCGTGCTGCGTCTCGCGCCGGGCAAGCGCGCAGCGCTGCAGGTGCGCGACGGCCGCGTGCAGGAAATCGAGACGGTGGGCGGCGTCGTCAACCTGCGCACCGACGACTGAACCCGCGCTGGCTCGGTGCGCGCGGCGCGCATTGTACCGGGCCAATTGCGCCGATTTTGGCTAATCTAGCTGCATATTCCGCAACCGAACGGCCTCGTGCCCGGCTTCCTGTCATGACTGCATCCACTCCCAAGCGCGCACTGCAAACCCGCATCGTTCAACCCGACGACGTGATCCCGGAAGGCTTCCGTTCGTTCGTGCCGCCGGTTGCGCGCGCATCGACGGTCGTATTCCCCGATCTCGCGACGATGCGTGCGCTCGTCTGGCACAACGACAACCAGTGGCGCTACGGGCTGCATGCGACGCCGACGTCGCTCGCGCTCGCGCAGCGGCTCGCCGAGATCGAGGGCGGCACGCACGCACTGCTGCAGCCGTCGGGTCTCGCGGCGATCATGAACGTCTACTTCGGGATCGTGAAAGCCGGTGACGACGTGCTGATTCCGCACAACGTGTACGGGCCGAACGCCGATTTCGGCAACTGGCTCGCGAAGGATTTCGGCATCACCGCGCGCTTCTACGATCCGCTGATCGGCGCCGGCATCGCCGACCTGATCCAGCCGAATACGCGGTTGATCTGGATCGAGGCGCCCGGCTCGGTGACGATGGAAGTGCCGGACGTGCAGGCGATCGCGGCAGCCGCGAACGCACGTGGCGTCGTTACCGCGATCGACAACACCTTTTCGGCCGGGCTTGCGTTCAAGCCGTTCGAACACGGCGTCGACATCTCGGTGCAGGCGCTGACCAAGTACCAGTCGGGCGGCAGCGACGTGCTGATGGGCGCGACGATCACCGCGAATGCGGAACTGCACGCGAAGCTGAAGCTCGCGCGGATGCGCTGCGGCGTCGGTGTGTCGGTCGACGATTGCTCGCTCGTGCTGCGCAGCCTGCCGAGCATGCAGGTGCGCTTCGACGCGCACAGCAAGAGCGCGCTTGCGCTCGCGCAATGGCTGAAGGCGCGGCCGGAGATCGCATCGGTACTGCACCCGCAGATTGCCGATTGCCCGGGGCATGCGTCGTTCATGCGCGATTTCACCGGCGCGGGCGGGTTGTTCTCGGTGGTGTTCGACGAACGCTACAGCGCGGAGCAGGTCGATCGCTTCGTCGAGTCGCTCGACCTGTTTGCAATCGGCTGGAGCTGGGGCGGCGCGTGCAGTCTCGCGATGCCTTACGACGTCGCGTCGATGCGTCCGGACTGGCCGCATCGCGGCACGCTGGTGCGTTTCTACGTCGGCCTGGAAGACGAAGCCGACCTGCGCGCGGACATCGAGCGCGCGATGCAGGGCGCACTGGGCTGATCGCCAGCCGATTACGTCCGTCAGAAAAACAAAAAGCCGGCGCGATGCAACATCGCGCCGGCTTTTTTATTTGACCTGCGGCGGGATCAGAACAGGCGCAGCAGCCCGTCGAGGCCGACGTGATCGAACGCGACCGTCGCCGCGTCGCGCACGACGGGCTTCGCGTGGTACGCGACCGACAGGCCGGCTTCGGCCATCATCTTCAGGTCGTTCGACCCGTCGCCCATCGCGATCGCGCGGCTCGGCTCGAGGCCGAGCGACGCGCACGTGTCGCGCAGCAGGCGCGCCTTCACGTCGGCGTTGACGATCTCGCCGAGCACCTTGCCGGTCAGCTTGCCGTCGACGATCTCGAGCGTGTTCGCATGCGCGTAGTCGAGGCCGAGGCGCGCCTTCAGCCGCTCGGTGAAGAACGTGAAGCCGCCCGACACGAGCAGCGTCTTCATCCCCGCGGCCTTCACGCCGGCGAGCATCTTCTCGGCGCCCGGCGACAGTTGCAGCCGTTCCTCGTACACGCGCTCGAGCGCGTGCGCGTCGAGCCCGGCCAACAGTGCGACGCGGCGCGTAAGGCTTTCGTTGAAGTCGCGGATCTCGCCGCGCATCGACGCTTCGGTGATCTCGGCGACCTGCGTTTTCAGGCCGCAGAAATCGGCGATCTCGTCGATGCACTCGATCGTGATCAGCGTCGAATCCATGTCCATCACGGCGAGCCCGAAATCGCCGAGCGAGAGGCCGGCCTCGACGAACGCGAAGTCGAGCGCGTGCGTGCCGCAGTACGCGTCGATGTCGAGGCGCTGCGCCGGGTTCGCGTTGTCGATCCGCAGCGCGTGATCGTCGGTCTGAACGATGCGGGTGCCGCGCGACAGCGCGAGCAGCGGTTTGTGATGGGCGTCCGACAGCGGCGCAAGACTCTGGATGACGAGGTTGTGGGTCATGACGGGATGGTTGGGAAGCGAATGAAATGCGTAGGCGGCCAACGGGCAGCCGCCTGCCGATGCGGGCCCCGTCCGGCGTCGGGCCCTTGCTTGGCGAACGCGCCATTGTAGCCGGTTGGCCGCGCGCGGCGGTCGGGGGCGGATCGAAACCGTGCGCTGCGCCGCGGCTATCGCCCGTCCGCGCGATCCCAGTACGGCGGATCGCCGAAATGCTCGGCCATGAATGCGATGAAGGCGAGCGTCTTCAGCGGCACATGCGCGCGGCTCGGGTAGACGGCCCAGATCGCGATGTCTTCCGCGAACGGATAGTCGTCGAGCACCGTGACGAGCGCGCCGCTCGCGAGCAGCGGGCCGACATCCCAGGTGGACTTGATCGCGATGCCGAAGCCGTCGACCAGCGCTTCGCGGATCGCCTCGCCGTTGCTCGCGACGAGCCGCCCGCCGACCCGCACGGTAAGCGGGCCTTGCGGCGTGGCGAACGACCAGTCGCGCTGGTCGCCGAGGATCACGCATTCGTGCTGCGCGAGGTCGGCCGGATGGCGTGGCGTGCCGTGTTCGGCGAGATAGGCGGGCGAGCAGCACAGCACGCGGCGGTTCACGGCGAGCTTGCGCGCGACGAGCGTCGAGTCCTTCAGCGCGCCGAGGCGGATCGCGACGTCGTAACCGTCGTCGACGAGGTCGACGATCTCGTCCGACAGCCGCAGGTCGAGCGACACGGACGGATAGCGGCGCAGGAACGCGGGAATCACCGGCGCGACATGCTGGCGGCCGAACGACGACGACATCGACACTTTCAGCCGCCCGTACGGCTCGGTGCGGCCGTGGCCGACCGAGGCGCGCGCAGCGTCCGCGGCCGACAGCAGCGTGTCGGCGTGCGCCATGAAGACTTCACCGTCCTGCGTGAGGCTGATGCGGCGCGTGGTGCGGTGCAGCAGCCGCGCACCGAGCTGGCGCTCGAGCTGCGCGATGCGCGCGCTCGCGACCGCGGCCGACACGCCGAATTCCCGGCCGGCCGCGGTGACGTTCGCGAGCAGCGCCGCACGCACGAACAGCGCGACGTCGAGCAGGTCGAGCGGCTTGTCGGGGGCCGGAATCGGATCGGAAGCCATTATTCTGAAATTCCTGAAAATGTTTCAGGAAATATAGCGGTTTTCTCGAATGATCGGGTTGCCTACGATGACGGTCATGGGGCTGCGCCGCGGCCCACAGGTTTCCCTGAAGGAGTTTCGTGATGAAAGCCGTTGGACTGACCCGTTATCTGCCGATCGACGACCCGCAAGCCTTGCTCGACGTGGAGCTGCCGCAGCCCGTGCCGGGCCCGCGCGACCTGCTCGTGAAGGTCGAGGCGATTTCCGTGAACCCGGTGGACTTCAAGGTGCGCGCGCCGAAGCCGCAGGTCGAAGACACGCCGCGCGTGCTCGGCTGGGATGCGGCCGGCACGGTGGTCGCGGTCGGCGCCGACGTCACGCTGTTCCGGCCCGGCGACGAAGTGTTCTACGCAGGCAGCATCACGCGGCCGGGCGCGAACAGCGAATTCCATACGGTCGACGAGCGGATCGCCGCGCTGAAGCCGCGCACGCTCGATTTCGCCGCATCCGCTGCGTTGCCGCTCACCGCGCTGACCGCGTGGGAAGCGTTGTTCGACCGGTTGCACGTATCGCCGCAGGGTGCGGACGCCGGCAAGTCGGTGCTGATCATCGGCGGCGCGGGCGGAGTGGGCTCGATCGCGATCCAGCTCGCGAAGACGCTCGGCAAGCTGCACGTGATCGCGACCGCGTCGCGGCCGGCCTCGGCCGAGTGGGTGCGCGCGCTGGGCGCGGACGCGGTGGTCGACCATTTCGGCGACCTGCCTGCGCAGTTGCGCGAAGCCGGCCATCCGAACGTCGACTACGTGCTGATTTTCAACGATACGGATCGTCACTTTCCTGCCGCTGCGGAAATAATCCGGCCGCAGGGCGGCATCTGCACGATCGTCGAGAACGACAAGCCGGTGCCGGTCGAGCTGCTGAAGGCGAAGAGTGCCGCGTTTCACTGGGAATTCATGTTCACGCGTGCAATGTTCGAGACGCCGGACATGATCGAGCAGCACCGGATCCTCGGCGAAGTCGCGCGGCTCGTCGACGGCGGCACGCTGCGCACGACGCTTGGCGAACAGCTCGGCACGATCAATGCGGCGAACGTGCGGCGCGCGCACCAGTTGCTCGAGGCCGGGCGCGCGATCGGCAAGCTCGTGCTGAGCGGCTTCTGAGCCGGCATCGCGCGTAAGGTTGAGGCGCCGCGAACGCAAGCGGGGTAACACCCGATGCGTTTGCGGCACATTGCATGCCGCTTGGCGGTAGACTGGCAGCGCATCATGCATCGAAAACCGCGCGGCACGCGCGTGCCGCCGCATACCAAGGAGGTCAGCATGAGCCAACGCAGCTTGTCAGTCGCCGCATCGTGGTCGGTCGTGTTCGCGGCGGCGTGCGTCAGCGCGAGCGTATTCGCGGCGCCGCCGGTCAAGGGCAGCCTGAAGGGCGGCGGTACCGGACAGCTCGAATACACCGTCAAGGTCGATTCGAAGACCTTCGGCAATACGCAGGAGACCCGCAAGATCCGCTCGGGCGAGACGGACGACTTCAACTGGAAGTCGGTGCCGCCGAGCGGTGCAGTCGCGATGCCCGACGGTTGCCCGAACGCCGACAGCCTGCCGCGCGACGAGAACGGCGCGATGGTGCGCCAGACCCAGGTGCGGCTCGCGCCGTCGATCGATGCGAAGGGGATCGCCAACGTGCAGATGAGCTTCCAGGCGGCCGCGCCGAAGGGCACACGCAGCGTGACGGCCGGCGGCAAGTCGCTGCAGTGCCCGGACGTGGTGTCGGTGAGCCAGGTGAAGTGGGTATCGATCCCGACCAACGGCGGGTCGAAATCCGTCACGATGAGCGACGGCTCGAAGGTGACGGTGTCGATCAAGCGCTGAGCGGCGCGCGCGGGCCGGCGTCGGAGCCGGTGCGCGCGCAACGGCTTCGACTCGCGCGACGGCCCGGCGCACGTGACCATTTCGTGTCGCCGTCACGGTGCTTTCCCGCGACCTGCTTCGCGGTAGCGTGCTGCTTCAGCGGCATGGCAACCGTTCGACGTGCGGCAACATCGCATGGCGACCTGCGTGACGTCATGCGCATGTCACGCTATGCTCGCCCGCATCATCACCTTCGTGTCACGACATCCCGATGAAATACCGAATGCGCGCGTTGCTGTGCGCCATTGCGTTCGTCGCCGCGCACGCGCACGCGGCGGACGATTGCGGTTTCGTGAAAAAGGTCGAGCTGCCGTCGCGGCAGCAGGTGGCAGTCGTGTCGAGCGGCGCGCTCGAACCGTGCTCGACCGGCAGCTACGCGGTGCGCGTGTATTCGACCGCGCATGCCGCCCCCGGCTTCGATACCGACGATTACGTGACGGGCGCGCTGCATGCGCGTGACGGTACGGTCACCGATGCGTTCACGGCCGACCTCGGCGCACGGGCGCCGCAGGCGCTCGTCGTGACGACGCGCTCGGCCGGCAGCGGCGGCTATGTCGGCGCGCAGGCCTATGTGACGACGCCGCGCGCAGTGCGGCTCGTCGCGTCGGTCGACGGGCTCGCGCCGGACGCGGACATCGCGGCCGCGTTGCGGCAGGCGATCGGCAAGCGCCGCAGCGCGCGCTGACCGGCGAACCGCGCGCACCGTTGCATGGTGGCGCCGCGCGTCAGTGCGCGCGTTCTTCGAGCCGCGACGCGAGAAAGCGGTGATCGGCCGAGAACAGCCGGCGATAGGTCATCAGCACCGCGCCAACGGTGCCGAGTGCGGAGGCCGCGGCGATCAGGAACATGATCACGATCTGGTAGCGCACGGCCTGCAACGGCGACTGGCCGGCCAGCACCTGGCCCGTCATCATCCCCGGCAGGCTCACGACGCCGACGACGGCCATCTGGTTCAGCGTCGGCAGCATGCCCGCGCGCACGGCCTGGCGCGCAGCGTCCTGCGCGGCTTCCCAGCGCGTCGCGCCGAGCGCGAGCGCGGTTTCGACGCGGTCGCGGCGTGCCGTGAGTTCTTCCATCATCCGCTCGACACCGAGCGACACGCCTGTGAGCGTATTGCCGAGAATCATTCCGAGGATCGGAATCGCGTACTGCGGCGCGTACCACGGATGGATGCGGATCACGACGAACAGGCCGACCGCCGCGACGAACCAGCTGCTGAACCAGATCGACGCGATGCTGTCGATGCGCTGGCCGCGATACGTGCGCTTGCCGCGCCCGGCGCCGGCGAACCCGGCGATCAGCGTCATCAGCGCGGTGAGCGGCAGTACGACGTACCAGTGAGGATGGCCGAACACCCAGCCGAGCACGTAGCCGATCGCGAGCAACTGCACGACGGTGCGCACGGCCGCGAGCGCGAGCTTGCGGCCGAGGCCGAGCGACAAGGCCATCGAGATCGCGCCGTTGACCGCGACGAGCGCGGCGGCGATGCCGACGTCGACGAGGCTCAGGTCCTGCAGTACGGGGCTCATTGCGTTGCCTCCGTCGGGTTGGCCACGTGCACCACGCCGGCCTGCATCACGAGCCGCATCGTGCCGATCCGCGCCGCTTGGGCCGGATCGTGCGAGATCCACATGTACGCGCGGGCGTCGGGCGCCGTATCGAACCATGCGCCGACGAGCGCCTCGATCGCGCGCGCCGATTCGGGGTCGAGCGCGGACGTCGGCTCGTCGAGCAGCAGCACATCGGGATCGAGCTGCAGCACGCGCAGCAGCGCGGCGATCTGCGCTTCGCCGCCCGACAGGTCGCTCGCGCGCTTGTCGAGAAAGTCGGGGCCGCGGCCGGCCTGCGCGGCGAGGGCTTCGGCGCGCGAGCGATCGAACGCGACATCGCGGTAGATCGCCAGCGAATACGGGTAACGCAGTTGCGATTCGACGGTGCCGTCCATCTGCGCGGGGCGCTGGCGCACGTACGCGACGCTGCGCCGGTAATGCGGGATCGCGCTGCGCCGGATCCGTTTGCCGCGCCACAGGATGTGGCCGCCGTCGAGCGGATCGAGCAGTGCGAGCGCACGCAGCAGCACGCTCTTGCCCGACCCGGACGGCCCGGTGATAGCAATTCGCGATCCCGCCGCGAGGCTGAAATCGGTCGGGGCGAGCAGGGTCTTGCCGCTGCTGGCATCGCGCCGCGTGATGCGCTCTGCATCGATGAGGCCGGTGGGGGCTGTCATGTCACAAATGAAAAAAAGCGTTAATGGCGCCGAAACGTCACCATGGCGTGCGTCATAATACCGATTGAAAAGCCGCGGGTGTCGTGCGCCGTTCGTCCACGCAAGCGGCCCGGCATGGTGCGGCAACATTTCAGAACAACAACGGAACCGCCATGACGCTAACCCGAGCCATCGGCAAATCGGCTGCATGGATCGTCGGTATCGTCGCGGTGCTCATCGCGGCGGCCGGCGTCTTTCTCTTCGCCTTCGACTGGAATCGTGCGAAGCCGTGGGTCAATGAACAGGTCACAGCCGCACTCGGCCGCCCGTTCGCGATCAACGGCGACCTGAAGGTCGGCTGGCGCCGCCCGGACGGCGAAACCGGCTGGCGCGCCTGGGTGCCCTGGCCGAGCTTTACGGCCACGCAGCTCGAGATCGGCAACCCCGACTGGGCGAAGACCCCCAAATTCGTCACGCTCGACGCCGCGCACTTCGATCTCGCGATCCTGCCGCTGCTCGCGCATGAAATCGTGATCCCGTCGATCGACGTCGTGAATCCGGCTATCGACCTCGAGCGGCTCGCCGACGGCCGCAACACGTGGACCTTCCAGTTCAAGCAATCGTCGCAGCCGTCGCCGTGGAAAGTGCGACTCGACAGCTTCGGCTTCGCGAAGGGCACCGTCACGTATCGCGACGCGATCACGAAGGCCGACCTGAGCGTCGCGATCGATACGCTCGGGCAGCCGATTCCGCTCGGCGACGTGCTGAAGGAGCAGGAGCAGACGTCGCGCGCGGCATCGGCGCAGCGGGTCGGCAAGCACGGGGCCGCGCAACTGAGCGCGAAAGCCAATGCGGAAGCCGCATCGAGCGCGTCCGCCGCGCAGGCTGCGAGTGGCGCGTCGGCGGCGTCTGCCGTGGCTTCGGCTTCGTCTTCTTCGCCCACATCTTCGGCATCGGCTGCTGCTGCCGCATCGGGTGCCAGCGGCGCAAGCAGCGTCGCTGCGCCCGCGAAGCCGTCCGGCCCGACCTATGCGTTCGGGCTGAAGGTCGATGGCCGCTACAAGAACGTGCCGATCAGCGGTACCGGCAAGCTCGGCGGCGTGCTCGCGATCCAGGACGCGTCGCGGCCGTTCCCGCTGCAGGCCGACGTGAAGGCCGGCGACACGCGGCTCGCGATCGTCGGCACGCTGACCGACCCGATGCATCTCGCGGCGATCGACCTGCGACTGTGGCTACAGGGCACATCGATGTCGCATCTCTATCAGCTCAGCGGCATCACGCTGCCCGATACGCCGCCTTATGCGACCGAAGGGCGCCTGATCGGCAACTTCAAGCGGAAGGCCAGCACGTTCCGCTACGAGAACTTCAACGGCCGCGTCGGCGGCAGCGATCTCGGCGGCACGCTCGCCTACGAGCAGCGCGAGCCGCGGCCGAAGCTGTCGGGCGAACTCGTGTCGAACCTGCTGCAGTTCTCCGATCTCGCCCCGGTGATCGGCGCGGATACGGCCGCGAGCAAGGCCAAGCGCGGCGACACGACGAAACAGCCGTCGAGCCGCGTGCTGCCGGTCGAGACGTTCCGTACCGACCGCTGGCGCGCGCTCGACGCGGACGTCAAGTTCACGGGCCGCAAGCTGGTCAAGAGTTCGGATCTGCCGATCACGAACCTGTACACGCATATCGTGATGCAGGACGGCGTATTGTCGCTCGAGCCGCTGCAGTTCGGCGTCGCGGGCGGCACGCTCGCGACGACCGCGCATCTCGACGGCAGCGGTGCGCCGCTGAAGGGCCGCTTCACGGTGGCCGCGCGGCACCTGAAGCTCAAGCAGCTGTTCCCCGCGCAGAAGGTCATGCAGTCGGCGCTCGGCGAGATCAACGGCGATGCGTCGCTGTCGGCGACCGGCAACTCGCCGGCCGCGCTGGCCGCGACGTCGAGCGGCGAGGTGAAGGCGCTCGTGACGGACGGCCGCATCAGCCGCCTGCTGATGGAGGCGGCGGGGCTGAACGTCGCGAACGTCGTCTACGAGAAGCTGTTCGGCAACAACGACGTGAAGATCAACTGCGCGGCGATCGACTTCGTCGCGACCAACGGGATCCTCGACCCGAAGGTGTTCGCGCTCGATACGGACGACGCGCTGATCAACGTCGACGGTCCGATCAGCCTGCGCGACGAAACGCTGAACCTGAAGATCCACCCGCACACGAAGGGGTTCCGGATTTTCTCGCTGCGCTCGCCGTTGTATGCGAAGGGCACGTTCAAGAACCCGGACGTCGGCGTCGATGCCGGTGCGCTCGCGCTGCGCGCCGGCGCAATGATCGGCCTCGGGCTGATCAACCCGTTCGCGGCCTTGATTCCGCTGATCGCGCCGAGCAACAACCGCGATGTGCCGTGCTCGGAGCTGTTCGGGCAGATGAATGCGAAGGCGGCGCAGCGGGCGGCGGCGAAAGTCGGCAAGTGACGGATGTCAGCGGCCCGCGCGCACCCAGAGCAGCACGACTTCGACCTCCCTGCCGTCGATCCGGACCGGGGCCACGGGGCCGAGCTGCAGGCGATCGCCGTTTAGCACGGCGATCCGCTGCTGGACGTTGCCGACCCAGTTCGGGAACAGGCTGACGTCCATCTCGTGAGTCAGTGTGGCGTCGTCGGCGATCTGAAAGGGGCCTGAATAGGCAATGTAGCCGCGCGCGGCCGCCGCGCACTCGTCGTCGGCGCCGTGGTGCGGGTCGCCGATCGCGTAGGGCGGCCGGCCGGCGGCCATCAACTGGGCGGACATGTAGCCGTCCCGCGTGTAGAGAAGCCAGCCGCGCACGTCGCGACCGAGCGGATAGGCGACTGCGCTGCCGTCGCAGGGCCGGACTTCGTAGGACACGAGGCGCCATGCGCCGACGAGTTGTTCGCGAAGCTGGCTGGCAAGCATGCGGGAGTCCGGTAAGGCAGCGGTGGGGCGCGTGCCGTCGTGTTGGCAGGCCGCCGGGCGGCGGTCCAGGGGGCCTGGAACGCGCTGCCGGAACGACGTGGTCGGCAGTTTCTTCGACACCTGCTAAAATACACGGTTTTCCGTCGATTTATCCTTTAACGGGACCTGCCGTGCTTTCTACTGCCAACATCACGATGCAATTCGGGCCGAAGCCCTTGTTCGAGAATATCTCGGTCAAATTCGGCGAGGGCAACCGCTATGGTCTGATCGGCGCGAACGGCTGTGGCAAGTCGACGTTCATGAAGATCCTCGGCGGCGACCTCGAGTCGAGCGCCGGCAACGTCGCGCTGGAGCCGAACGTGCGCCTCGGCAAGCTGCGCCAGGACCAGTTCGCATACGAAGACGTGCGCGTGCTCGACGTCGTTATGATGGGCCACACCGAAATGTGGGCCGCGATGACCGAGCGTGACGCGATCTACGCGAACCCGGAAGCTACCGACGACGACTACATGCACGCCGCCGAGCTCGAAGGCAAGTTCGCCGAATACGGCGGCTACGACGCCGAGGCGCGCGCGGGCGCGCTGCTGCTCGGCATCGGCATCGAGGAGAAGTTCCACACCGGCACGATGAGCGACGTCGCGCCGGGCTGGAAGCTGCGCGTGCTGCTCGCGCAGGCGCTGTTCTCGAAGCCGGACGTGCTGCTGCTCGACGAACCGACCAACAACCTCGACATCAACTCGATTCGTTGGCTCGAGCACACGCTCAACGAGTACAACTCGACGATGATCATCATCTCGCACGATCGTCACTTCCTGAACGCGGTGTGCACGCACATGGCCGACATGGACTTCGGCACGCTGAAGGTCTGGCCGGGCAACTACGACGACTACATGCTCGCATCGGCACAGGCGCGCGAGCGCCAGGCCGCGGCGAACACGCGTGCGAAGGAACGTGTCGCCGAACTGCAGGACTTCGTGCGCCGCTTCTCGGCGAACAAGTCGAAGGCCCGCCAGGCGACCAGTCGCGCGAAGCAGATCGACAAGATCAAGATCGAGGAATTCAAGCCGTCGTCGCGCCAGAACCCGTTCATCCGTTTCGAGTTCGAGAAGAAGCTGCACAACGTCGCGGTGGTGGCGGAAGACATCACGAAGAAGTACGAGCGCACGATCTTCCAGAACTTCAACCTGTCGGTTCAGCCGGGCGAGCGGATCGCGATCATCGGCGAGAACGGCGCAGGCAAGACGACGCTGCTGCGCTCGCTGCTCGGCGCGCTCGCGCTCGAGCACGGCACGGTGAAGTGGTCGGAGAACGCGAATGTCGGCTACATGCCGCAGGACACGTACGAGGAGTTCCCGAACGACATCACGCTGATGGACTGGATCGACCAGTACCGCAAGGACGGCGACGACGAAACGATGGTGCGCGGCACGCTGGGCCGCCTGCTGTTCTCGTCGGACGACATCAAGAAGTCGGTGAAGGTGCTGTCGGGCGGCGAGAAGGGCCGCATGATCTGGGGCAAGCTGATGCTCGGCCGCCACAACGTGCTGCTGATGGACGAGCCCACCAACCACATGGACATGGAGTCGATCGAGTCGCTGCAGATCGCGCTCGAGCAGTTCGAAGGCACGCTGATTTTTGTGTCGCACGACCGTGAGTTCGTGAGCGGGCTGGCGAACCGGATTATTGAAGTGCGTACGGATGGGACGTTGTTCGACTTTGGTGGCAATTACGAGGAGTTCCTGACGAGTCAGGGGCAGGAGTAATTGTCCTGACGCCTCTGCTCATGCGTTACGGCGAGGTAGTACGAAGCCGGGGCGCATAGAGCGAAGCCGCCAGAAACGCATCGAGCCCGCATCGACAGCATTGTCGATGCGGGCTTTTTCATTTCCGCGCCAGTGAAGCCCGGCGGCGGCGCGAATTCCCGTTTCCTCCCCTCAATCGACTTCGGGTAAATTACGCTCCGAATACCACCCTGAATTCCGACCCGGAGCCGCCCCCTCGATGCAGGACCATCCTCTCCCGATCGACCTGTCCGGCCTTGCGCCAAGCCTGTACGCGCAAGGTACCGAGGAAGGCATCCTGTCGCGCCTGATGGAGCGGATCGTGCCGACCAACCGCTTCTGCGTCGATATCGGTGCGAGCGACGGCCTGCGCAACAGCAACACCGCGCGGCTACTGCGCGAACAGGAATGGTCCGGCGTACTGGTGGAAGGCAGCGCGTACCGCTTCGGCAAGCTTGCCGCGCACTACGCGGGAGCGAATCGGGTCAGTCTGCACCACGACCGTGTTCAGCCCGACACGGTCGACACGTTGCTCGCCGATGCGAACACGCCGACCGACTTCGACCTGCTGTCGATCGACATCGACGGCAACGACTACTGGGTCTGGCGCGGCCTGCAAGCATTCCGGCCGCGCATCGTCGTGATCGAATACAACCCGTACTACACGCCGCCCGAGCGCTGGGTCATGTGCTTCAACCCGGATCACGAATGGGACGGCTCGACGTATTACGGCGCGAGCCTCGAATCGCTCGTCCATCTCGGCAGGCAGAAGGGCTATGAACTCGTCTGCTGCGACGACATGGGCAACAATGCGTTCTTCGTGCGACAGGACCTGTATCCGCTGCTCGGCATCGCGAACAACGATCCTTCGGTGCTGTTCCGCCCGGCGATGTACAAGGTGCGCTACGTCGGGCACAACACGTTCCTGAGCGGTCATCCGTATCGATACGGGCCGGCCGAGCATATCTGAATGGACTCGCTCGCCGCGACCTTCGACGAGATCCGCGACGCCTATGCGCTGCGCCGAAGCGGGCCGCCGCGCCAGGTCGGGGAACGCGTGTGGCATCTGCCGACCGATGACGGCGGCGTAGCGGTCAAGCTCTATGCATCCGAACATCATGCGCGTGCGGCCAAGGAAGCTGCCATGCTCGCGCACTTCGAGATGCACGGCGATCCACGTTTCCATGTGCAGGCGTTGAAGCGCACGGCAGCCGGCGCATCGCTGTGGACGGGGGCGCACGCCCACGCCCACGCAATGCTGACCCGCTGGGAAACCGGGCAGTTCAGAACCTACGACACGTTTTCGCCGGCCGAATGGGATGCGCTCGGCGCGAGCCTGGCGGCGTTGCATCTGAGCCTCGAGCGGCTTCATTTGCCGCAGCTCGACACGATCCGCGCACGGCTGGCCGCGATCGACGCGGACGCGGTGCGCCGCAGCCTGCTCGACGCACTGGGTCGAGCAGGCTCGAACGATGGCGCCGAGAACCTGCGTCGCTATGTCGATCTCGCGCTGCGCATGCTCGACCGCTACTATCCGGGCAGCATCGATGCGTTTCCCGCCGACGATCCGCAGCACCCGATCCACAACGACTACAACCAGTTCAACTATCTGTTCACGGGCACGCTGCCGCCGCTCATCCTCGACTGGGAAGCGTCGATCGGCGCACCGCGCGAGTACGAGCTGGTGCGTTGCCTGAACCATCTGCCGCTGGAGGCGCCGCGTCTGGCGGAAGCGTTCGTGCTCGCGTATCGGCGGACCCGGCCGGTGGATTCCGCGCGTATCGCATGGGCGGTCGATGCCGCGTGTCTGCAGCACGCAGTCAAGCTCTGGATCGTGCAAGGCTGGCTCGACGAGCCGTCACGCTTTGCATCGCATCTGAACGGCGCGGTGACGATGGCGTCCGCGATGGTGGACGCGCGCGATCGTCTCGTCGATTTCTTTTCCCGTTGCATCGAAGCAGGACGCTGAAGTGAATGCGAATCTGAACCGGATTTCGAACCCGACGCCATCAGGCGAGCGGCAGCATGTATTTCCGCCGCCGCTGGATCGCGATTACCGCGTCGAAGACGGGCGCGTGCTGACGCGTTCGCTGGAAGCGCATATCGTCGATCACTGCAACCTGACCTGCGCGGAATGCTGCTCGCTGTCGCCGCTGCTGCCCGAGTGGTACGCGAACCCCGAATCGCTCGAGGCCGATCTGCGCAAAGCCGCGAAGGTGCTGCGTCCGCGCATGTTCAAGCTGGTCGGCGGCGAACCGCTGCTGCATCCCGCGCTCGTCGAACTCGTCCAGCGCGTGCGTGCCACCGGCATCGCGCCCGTGATCTCCGTCACGACGAACGGCCTGAAGCTAGGCGAGATGACCGACGCGTTCTGGCAGGCGGTCGATGCGCTGACGATCTCGCGCTATCCGAAGCCTGCGCTGTCGCCTGACCTGGTCGCGCACGTCGAGCACCAGGCCGCGCGCTTCGACGTGCGGCTGAACTGGAAAGTGCAGGACGTGTTCACGACGATGAATCGCGCGCAGCCCGGCACCGACCGCGACTCCGCGCAGCGCCTTTATCACGATTGCTGGATTCGCGAGCGTTGCCATATGATTCGCGACGGCATGTTCTACACGTGCACGCGTCCGGCGCATTTCCATACGCTCTATAAGGGCGAGAAGGATTTTCAATCCGACGGCCTGCCGCTGCGCGACGACGCGGACATGCTCGACGCGATGCTCGCCTATCTGCAACGCGAGACGCCGCTCGAAGCGTGCCTGCATTGCCAGGGCGGCAGCGCGCCGGTGGCGCCGCATCGCATCCTCAAACGCATTGAAGTGGACTCCTTGAAGGCTCGTTATCCATGATCGTCGGCACGCGCGACCCGTTCGGCTTCGACCGGCTTCACTACCATCCGCCCACCGGCACGGCGGCGTCCGGTATCCGGGCCGTCCTGCGTGCATCGGGGCACCCGGCCGGGGAGCCGGATGCTGCGGCCATCGCGGGCTACCTGAGCGGCGAGCGTCTGGTTGGCCGCACCGTGCTGCGCGACGTGCGCGCGGTGCCGCCCGGCCATGCGCTGATCCGTTCGCCGCAAGGACTGACCGTGCAGCCGGCACCCGAGCAGCCGCAGCACGCGGATCTTGAAACCGTGCTGCGTGCGTCGCTGCAACGTGCGCTCGACAGCGGCAAGCGTGTCGCGCTGGCGCTGAGCGGCGGGCTCGATTCGGCGCTGCTGCTCGCGTTGCTGCGCGAACTCGGCGCGCAGCGGCACGTGACGTCCTACATCCTCGTGACCGACATGCCGGATTATTGCGAACGCGATGCCGCGCTGGAACTGGCCGGGCAGATGCAGGTGAACGTGAAGATCGTGCGCGCGAACGAAGCCGATTTCGTCGCGGCGCTGCCGAGGACGACTCATGCGGTCGAGGAGCCGATGTTCAACCTGCATCCGGTCGCGAAGCTGCTGCTCGCCGAGGGGATGGCCGCGGACGGCGTCGAGGTGGCCATCACCGGCGATGGCGCGGATCAGGTGCTGCGCCGCGACCAGTCGGCCAACTATCTGCCGCTGTGCCATGCGTTGTTCGACGCGGCGTCGGTCGACCTGCATCCGCCGTTCGTTGACGCGGCCGTCGTCGCGCATCTGACGAGCATCGCGCCGGATCCGGACAAGCAATGCCTGCGCGATCTCGGCGCACGCCTGAACCTGCCGGACCGTCTCGTGCACGGCCCCAAGCGCGGACGGCTCGCCCCGGCGATGGACCTCGCGGCGCTGCTCGATCGCGACCGCACGCACGCGCTGGCCGACCAGCTCGGCCTGGCCGCGCCCACGTTGCAGGCGGATACCGAACGCGTGCTGTGGACGACGCTATCCCTGCTTCTCGATGATTTCGATTCCCTCGATGCCGCGCATCGCCCAACCTGAGCCGCTCATGAAACGCATCCTGTTCTGCGTGGTGCCCGAGAAAGGGCACGTCAATCCGTGTATCGGCCCGGCCCAGCATCTGCGGGATGCCGGGTGCGACGTCGCGTTCTATGCACCGGCCGATATCAGCGCACAGCTCGACGGTGCCGGCGGCTTCGAATTCGTCGGGCCGCGCGAGACGCCCGAGCGTCACGACCTGTCGCGCGGCGCGAGCTTCGCCGCGAACATTCGCGACGCGGACTGGTTGCGGCACTGGATCCGCACGCTGTTGATCGACCTCGCGCCCGCACAGGTGGACGGCATCCGCGCGGTGCTGCGCGACTGGCGGCCCGACGTGGTCGTGATCGATCCGCTGCTCTATGCAGCGGCGATTGCCGCCGAGCTGGAAGGGCTGCCGTGGGTCTCGATGTCGAATTCGCTGAATCCGGTGCTCCCGGACGATCTCGATTCGGAACTGCTGCGCACGGTGCGATGGCTCGCGCCGGAACGCACGCGGTTGTTCGCGCGCTACGGGCTCGATGCGCGTTTTCGCGGTTGCGACATCCTGTCGCCGCACCTGACGCTCGCGTTCACGACCGACGCGCTGGTCGGCGCGCCGCCGCCCGGTGTCGAGCTGGTCGGCCCGGCGCTGCCGTCAGGCCCCCGTGGCGACGAAACCGCGTTCCCGTGGGAGCGCCTCGACGCCGATCGTCCGCTCGTCTACATGTCGCTCGGCAGCCAGCTTTACTACCATCCCGATGTGTTTGCGAAGGTCATCGAGGCGGCGCGCGCGACGTCAGCGCAACTGGTGCTGTCGGTGGGTGAACTGGTCGATTCTGATCTGCTGCCGGCCGGCGACGAGCGCGTGGTCGCGGTGCGCTATGTGCCGCAACTGGCGCTGCTGCAGCGCACGCATGCGTTCGTCAGCCACGGCGGCGCGAACTCGGTGATGGAGTCGCTTGCATGCGGCGTGCCGATGCTGCTGTCGCCGTTCTGCAATGACCAGTTCCATTCGGCACACTTCGTCGAGCGGGCCGGTGCGGGGTGCGTGCTGGATCTGCAGCAGGCCGGCGTGGCGGACATCGCCGATGCGCTCGAACGCCTGTTGCGGCCCGGGACGTTGCGCGAGCAGGCGGCACGGATTCGTGCGAGCTACGCGGCGCGCGACGGTTCGGCCGAGGCGGCGCGCCTGATCAGCGCACTCGCTTCAGGAAACCGCCTGGCGACAGCGTCATGAGGACGCGGTCTTCGATGTCGTAGTCGACTTCGAACCGGTCGTCGCGGGCGAGGAATTCACGCGCGGCGGTGGCCGGGTTGTTGCCTTTGCCGTACGGCTTGCCGTCGAACATCGACGCGGGCAGGTATTCCATGATGGTGTCCATCACGATCGCGTAGCTGCTGGGCGTCACGAGCGGTGCATAGCATTCGAGTTCGCGCAGCACGTGCGCATGGGTGTGCGTGAGATCGAGGATCGCCATCACGCGCGCGCCGTCACCGATCTGCGCACGCACCGATGCGAGCGTGTCGGCCGCGCACGATTCGCCTTCGATCAGCGTCATGCGATGGGCGAGCCGGTGCGATTGCAGGCGCTGCCTGACTTCGTCGCGCAGGCGCGGTTCGATCGCGACGACGCGGCCGCTGTCGCCCGCCAGTTCCAGCATCGACGCGGAGAATACGACGCCGCCGCCCGCCGCGATGCCGGTCTGCACGATGCAGTCGGGACGCTCGCGCCAGATCAGTTCCTGGAGCGCGAGCATGTCGCCGGGCAGGTGGAAGAAGCGCTCGCCGAGCCAGCGCGTCTGGAACAGATGGTCGAATTCGGCAGCACGCGTCAGCCATTCGATGTTGATGTCCCGCATGCGGGCCGAAGGACGCTCTGACATGGTCAATGCAACGAGTAGGAGTGACGTGAAAACGCTGGAACCGTGGCTTCACCGGTACTGGAACATCGGGCCGGCGCGCATGCAGGCGCTGGCGTCGGGCCATACTAACAAAACGTATCTCGTCGAGTGCGATGCGGGGCGCGCGGTGCTGCGCGTGTCGTGGTCCGGCAAGCCGGTCGAGCAGGTGCATCGTGAGGCGGCGATACTCGGCCATCTTGGCCATCTCGGCCATCCGCGCACGGCGCCGATGTTGCCTGCACTGCCGCGCCTGCGGCCGACCGTGGATGCGCAATCCGGTGTGCAACTGCCCGATGGAAGCTGGCTGCATCTGTTCGAGCATATCGACGGCAGCCCCGGCCTGCCGGACGATGCGGAGGCGGGCGCGAACGAGGCGATGCGTGCACTCGCGCATCTGCATGCGGCGCTGGCGGCGGTACCCGCAACCGAATCGGCGCCGTTGGCATGGCTGTCTGCGCGCCACGCGCGCGTAGCGGCGCGTGCAGCGCCGTCGTTGCCGGGCGACTTGAGCGGCCACTACGAGACGATGATCCGGTGCATCGGCGCACATCTCGACGCTGCTGCGCACTGGTTGAAGGGGGCGGTGCACTGGCTGCATGGCGACTATCACGCGGGCAACCTGCTGTACGTGGGGCATGCGGTGAACGGCGTGCTCGATTTCGACGATGTCGGGCAGGGCGCGCAGTGGCTCGAAGCGGCCTTTGCGCTGTTCGCGCTGTCGCGCGATGCGGGTAGGGACGATTGCTTCGTATTCGACGCGCAGCGCTGGGACGCCGGCCTGCAAGCCTATGCGGCGACGCGGCCCGATGCCGCGCCGGACTGGATGCACGACCGCCGCGATGCGCTGATGATCCTGTTCTGCGCGGACCAGACGCTGATCCATCTCGAAGCCGCGCAGCGCGGCCTGTGGGTGCCGGGACCCGGGATCGGTTTTCTCGGCGGCTGGTGGCAGTTGCTGGATGGCGCGGCGCCCGAGCGCTAGCCGGCTGCCGCGTCAGCGCTGATTCAGGAACAGCAGGAACAGGCGCACCACTTCAACCGTGTTGGGCCGCGCCTCGCCGTGCCGCGATCCGTCGTGCATGCAGAACAGCACGTCGCGCTGCCGTGCCGCGCTGGCGTCGACGTGCGCGCACATCGCGTCGAACAGCGCCTGCGGCGACGGCGCCGGCCGCTGCCAGTCGTCCAGTATCGCGGTCCAGCCCGTGTGTTCGCGCTGCAACTGCGCGAGCACGCCGGCGCGATTGTCCTGCGGCATCAGTCCATAAGGCAGGCGCAGCGGGATGGTGTCCGGCTCCGGAACGCCGGCGCGGCGATAGGCTTCGCGGATCAGCGCGTCGGTCGCTTCGATCTCGTCGATCAACGCATCGTCTGCCAGCGCGCCAGGCTTCGCGTGCGAATACGTGTGATTGCCGAGACGGTGGCCGTCACGCGCCATTCTCGCCGCGACGTCGAGCGCGCCCGCCAGATTCTGGCCGAGCAGGAAGAAGGTCGCCTGGCAGGATGCGGCCCGCAGGACGTCGAGCAAGGGGAGCGTCGAGGGGCCGGGGCCGTCGTCGAAACTGAGGCGAATGGGCATCGCGGTTGGGGGCGCCGTTCAATGTGTACCGGCAGAACGATAGCGCAAGTCGCGGCGAGCGGCGGCCGGCGCATCCATCGGCCGGCTACTGGATCGGCTCGATGGCCAGCGGACAGGTGCCGACCCGACGCAAGCGCGTGCCGGTCCACTCGTAGAAGAACCGGGCGGCCTTCGCGCTGTTGTAGTCGCAATCGTCGTTGAAGCAGCCCGCGATGATCAGCAGCGTACTGTCGGCGCGGAAATCGACGCGCTCCTCGTCGTTGCCCATCACGCCCGCGATGGCCTGCACGCCGGGCATCGTGTACGTCGCGCCCGTGTACTTGTCGACGATCGCGAAATTCCGGCAATCCGTTCCGCAACCCCAGATCGCGACACGGTAGTGGCCGGCAAAGTTGGCCGGTTGCGTGAATTCGTCGCGAATCACGGTGCGGTAGAGGCGGGCTTCCTTGCTGGTCAGGCGGGGTGCGCGGGCCGGTGTATGGGGCGCAGGCCGTGGGTGGGCGGGGTAGCGCTCGAACGACGGGCAGTTTTGGGCGGGCGCCATCGTCGTGGGCACCGGCTGGGCAGCCACAGCCCAGCCGGCAAGCATGGCCGTGGCGCCGGCCGTCAGCAGAAGTCGGTATGCGCGCATCACGCGATCGTCCTTGCACGGAAGAGGAGCGGGCCGCCGCGCGCACGGTGGCCGTGCGGTCGTGTGCCGATGTCGCGGCGGGTCGGGACCTGACGGCCCCGCCGCGCGATTCTATGACGCTTCGCGTGCGCCGGCACGCGTTGTGATCGGCGTCCGGGGCGGCTGCACGAACGGCATGGCGCCCTGATGCCCGCAAGCCGGGCTGGTCGTCAGCGCGACGACCGATCCGCGCTCAAGCGTCGCACGCTTCTCGCGCGTCATCCGTCATGGCTCGCTCCGCGAGCGCGACATAATCGCCGGCCGCCGTGCGTTCGACCCGGGCCTCGACACGATACGCGCGCCGCAGGTGCGGCGGTGTCAGGACTTCGGCGGGTGCGCCGTCGGCGACGAGGCCGTCGGTGCCCAGCAGCACCAGCCGGTCGCAGAATCGCGACGCGAGATTCAGGTCGTGCATCGCGACCAGCACGACCGCTCCGTGTCTGCGTGCCGCGTCCCCGACCGCTTCCAGCGCGAGCAACTGCCAGCGCAGGTCGAGCGCGCTCGTCGGTTCGTCGAGCAGCAGCAGCGGCGTGTCGCGCACGAGTACCTGCGCAAGCCCGACCATCTGCCGCTGTCCGCCGGACAGCCGCTCGAGCGGCGACATCGCGAGCGCTTGCAGCCGCAGGCGCTCGAACACCTTCTGCAGGCGCAGGTCGCGTGCCGCGTCGGACAAACCGGGACAGGTCGCGCGCAATGCGCTGCGTACGGCCTCGTACACGAGCAGCGACGACGGTTGCGGCAGCGTCTGCGGCAGGTAGCCGACCTGTCGCGTGTGTTCCCGGCGCGCGCCGCGCAGCAGGTCCAATCCGCCGAACGCCGCGTTGCCGTGCGCGGCCACGAGCCGGGCGAGTGCGCGCAGCAGCGTCGACTTGCCGACCCCGTTTGGTCCGAGCAATCCGACCATCGTGCCGGGCGTAACGGGCGCGAGCGACAACCGGTCGAGCACGATCTTCGCGCCATAGCGCGCGACCAGGTCGTCGATGTACAGGGTGCCCTTATCCATCGAGCCTCCTGCGCCGGCTGACGAGGATCATGAACAGCGGCACGCCGACCAGCGCGGTGATGATCCCGATCGGCAGCGTCACCCCTGGGATCAGCGCCTTGCTGAGCACGGATGCGCCAGCCAGCATGATCGCGCCGGCGAGGGCGGCGCCGGGCAGGTAATAGCGATGCTCGTCGCCGACGAGCAGCCGTGCGACGTGCGGCCCGACGAGACCGACGAACCCGATCGTGCCGACGAACGACAGCGCGGTGGCCGACAGCAGGCTGATACGCACCAGCGCGACGAGTCGCAGCCGCTCGACGGCGATGCCCATGCTGCGCGCCTGTTCGTCGCCGGCGCGCAGCGCCGTCAGCGATGCGACGTCGAAGCTCGCCCACAGCGTGCAGGCGGCGAGCACGCACGACAGCAGCGCGATCTTGCCCCACGTCGCGCGCGCGAGACTGCCCATGCTCCAGAACACGATCTGCTGGAGCGCGTTCGCGTCCGCGAGAAACTGCAGCAGCCACAGCAGTGCCTCGAAACTGAACATCAGGCCGATGCCGAACAGCACCACGGTTTCGGTCGTCGCGCCATGGCGCCACGCGAGCCAGACGATCAGCAGCGTCGCGAGGCTCGCGCAGCAGAACGCACCGAGCGACAGCGCGATGTTCTCGTTCCAGAGCACGACGTGCCAGCCCGAGATCACGACGAGCGATGCACCGACGCTCGCGGCGGCCGACATGCCGAGCGTGAACGGGCTCGCGAGCGGGTTGTTCAGCACGGTCTGCATTTCCGCGCCGGCGATGCCGAGCGACGCGCCGACGAGCACGGCCATCAGCGCATACGGCAGGCGCACGTCCCAGAGGATCACGCGCTGTTCGAGCGGCAGCGCGTCCGGCCGGAACAGCCCGGCGACCAGATCCGCGATCGGGAACGGCGACGGGCCGGTGCCGATGTCGACGACGAGCAGGGTGCCGAGCACGCAGGCGAGGAACATCAGTGCGCCGACCCGCCGCGCGGCGATTGCGCGGTAGCGCAGCTTCAGCGAAGCGGACGAACGGGACGAAGGCGACGATGCGGGCGACGCGGCGCTCATGCGGCCTCTCCCGCGTCGGTTTCGGCCGCGATGCGCGCGGCCAGCATCGCGCTGGGCACCACGACGCCGCCATGATCCTCGCCATCGATCAGGCGGAACGTCGCGTCGAGCCCCGGGCGGGCACCGACGCGCCGGACGAAGTCGCGCGCGGAACTGACCTGCTTGCGCGCCTGTTGCCGGCGCATGCGTTCGACGTCGGGATTCGGCGCGCCTTCTTCGAGGCTACCCGCCGTGACGAGCAGCCGCAGCGCCGGCGCAAGCGGCGCCGCTTGCGCGGCGAAGCGGTCCGCATAGGGCAGCAGCGCGCGGTCGCCCCACCAGATCGACGGGCTCGCCGCAACATACCGCGTGAACAGGTGCGGGCGCGTCAGCATCGCGTACAGCGTCAGCAGGCCGCCGTACGAATGGCCGAACAGCGTCTTGCGTGCCGGGTCGACCGCCACCTGTTGCGCGAGCCAGGGCTGCACATCGTGCTCGATGAAATCGAGCAGGCGGTCGGCGACGACGCCGCGGCCGTTAGGCAGCGGCGCGAGCGTGTAGTCGTCCGCGCGGGCGGCCATGTCGTATGCGGCGTCAGTCGGATAACCGATGCCGATCACGACGGGCTCCGCATCGGGCGTCGCGTCGGGGCGCGCGCGCCGGTTGCGCACGAGTTGCGCGGCGAGCGGGAAGAGCGCGTTGCCGTCGAGGACGATCAGTACCGGATGGGGTACGGCAACCGCGCGCTCGGCGGGCAGCGCGACGAACAGGCGGCGGGGCTTGCCGCCGACCGTCACGTCGAACTGGCGGCTGTTCGGCACCTGCACGGCGGGCGCGGCGTCGATCGCGGGCCAGTCCGGTGCGCGCGCGGCGAGCGCGGGGGTGAGGTGGGCGCCGAGCGGGCCCGCGAGGCCGGCGACGAGCAGCGAGCGGCGCATCGTGGAAGCAGGGAGCGACATGTCAGGACCCTTCCTGTACCCAGTATTCGCCCTGTAGCGGAACCGGCTGGAAGCGTTGCACCATCGTGTCGAATGTGCGGCGCGGGTCGACGTCGGCGAACAGCGCCGGATGCAGCCATTTGGCCAGAGCCTGCACCGCGACGACGTTGAACGGCGAGTTGTAGAAGTGATGCCAGATCGCATAGGCCCGGCGCTCGCGAACCGCGCGCAGCGGCGCGATCTGCGATCGCTGCAGCGACCGGTCGAACGAACGGGCGGCGGTTTCGCGGGACACGCCGGCGCCGAGCGCGATGCGCAGCGGCGCACTTTGCAGCGTCTGCGTCGAGCCGATCCCCGTGCCGATGTAGAAATCGGGCTGGCGGCTGAGCAGGTATTCGGGATTCAGCGTGCCGTGCTCGCCGGGCACGCGGCCTTTCGCGATGTTGTTGCCGCCGGCGGCGTCGAGCAGGCGCCCCATCATGCCCGTCATCGTGTCGCAGCAGTCGCTCGACAGGCCGACGCGGCTTTCGAGGAACACGCTCGGCGCGACCGCGTGCGCGTTCGCCAGCCGCGTGCGGACGAGGTCGAATTGTGCCTGCCAGTACGCGTTGAAATCCGCCGCGCGCTGCGGCGTGCCGAGGACCTGGCCGAGCAGCGCGATGCTGCGCGTCGTATTGACGAGCGGGTCGTGCCGGAAATCGACGAACACGATCGCGACGCCGGCGGCTTCGAGTCGCGCCAGCGTCTCGCGATCGCGCTCGCCGGGGCCGTGGCCGCCGCCGAGGCCGAAGATCGCAACCTGCGGGCGCAGCGCGAGCGCGCGTTCGTCGCTGAAGCTGCCGGCTTGCGAGCGGCCGATACGCGGCACGTCCTTCAAGCGCGGAAACCGCTCGAGCCATTGCCCGTAGCTGGCCGGATCGAGCTGTTCGAAATCACCCATCATGCCGACCAGGCGACGGGTGGGGTCGCCGGCGTCGACGACCGCCAGCGCGGGCAGCAGGCGCCCTTCGCCGAGCAGGACGCGTTCGACGCGCGCGGGAATCCGGACCTGCCGGCCGGCAAGATCGGTCACGGTGGTGTCCGCGCATGCCGCTTGCGCAACGAGCCAACTGCACAGCCATGCGGCGAGCATGGCCCACATTTCACTTGTCTTTCTCACACGACTCCCGATACGATAGAAATGAGAATAATTCTCATTTGATTGTAACCGAGCAGCCGGACATTGCAGGACGCCGGCCGTTTGATCCAGCGACGAAATAGTTTGTGCGGGCGCAGCGCGCACGCAACGGGGTATCACGACATGACAGCGCAGACGCAAGCTGCTTTCCAATCCGGCGGCAATCGCCACGATGCGCACGTTGCGCGGATCCGCGAGGTGCGTCCGGGCTTGCGCATCCACGCGGACGACGCGACCGACGAATTCGATGCGGTGATGTCGGGGCAGTGCACGCCTGGCCTGCATCTCGTGCTGCTGCTCGAAGGCGCGCTCGACGTGTCGTACGGCGATCGGCGCGTGGTGCTGACGACGGACGCGCGCCGGGCGAATCGGGCCCCGGTGCCGCAGCCGGCGGTGCGGATGCAGTCGTTCCTGCTCAACGCGGTGCAGCCGGATACGTTCCGCCGCCGGCTCAGCAAGGGCGGCTATGCGCGGCGGCTCAGCCTTGCGATGTCGGGCGAGTGGCTGGGGCATCTGCAGGCCGCGAGCAGCGGTGTGTTGCCGGAGCGCCTCGACGCGATGCTGTCCGCGCATCTGGCGATCCGCTTCTGGCAGCCGACGCCGCGTGCGACCGCGCTGGCCGAGCAGATTGTGCGTCCGCCGACCTATCAGCCGATGCTGCAGGCGATCTATCTCGAGAGCCGTGTGCTGGAATTGCTTGCCGAGGCGTTCGCGCCGCTCGAGGTGGAGGCGGTGGACGCAGCGCAGGCGCCGGAAAAGGCGCTCGGCTCGCGCGACTACCGCCGGATGGCGGAATTGCGGGCCTTCCTGGCGAGCGATGCCGCCCAGGATTTGTCGCTCGACGATATCGCGCGCCATGCCGGAATGAGTACCAACGCGATGCAGCGGCAGTTCCGTGCTGCCTACGGCACGACGGTGTTCGACTTCATTCGCGAACATCACCTGCAGCGCGCGCGGCTGGCCCTCGAGCGCGACGCGGTGAGCGTCAAGCAGGCCGCGGCGCTTGCGGGCTATACGAGCGCCGCGAACTTCGCGACCGCCTACAAGCGCCGCTTCGGCGTCACGCCGACGCTCGCGCGCCGCAGCGACCATCGCTGACGCCGCGGCAGCCGCCACTCAAACGAGTTCGTAGCTTACGCAAAGATTTCGGCGCATTACATGTTTCATAATGTAAATGAGAATCAATCACATTCTGAAACATCGAAAGCGCCACCATGTCGAGTCAAGCTGCAAACCTTGCATTGAAGCCGGTTGTCGTCGCCGGCCTGTACCTGATGGGCGTGTCGAGCGCGTGGGCGCAGACACCTGATCGGCCCGCCGGGCCCGCCGGCGCATCCGCCGTCCCGGTTCAGACGGTTGCCGGCGATCCACCCGATCCGGCCGTACTGAAGGAAATCGTCGTGACGGCCAGCCGTCGCGAGCAGGCGATCCGGGAAGCGCCCGCGAGCATCTCCGTGATCGGTCGCGACGATATCGCGGCGAAGCCTTATACGTCGGTTGCCGAGATCGTCGGCAACGTCGAAGGCGTAAGCGTCGTCGGCGCGTCGCCGAACGACCAGGATATCTCGATTCGCGGGATGCCCGGCGAATACACGCTGCTGCTGGTCGACGGCCGCCGCCAGAACACGCGGGAAACGATGAACCGCGGCAGCTCGGGCGTGCAGTCGAACCTGATGCCGCCGCTGTCCGCGATCGAGCGGATCGAGGTCGTGCGCGGGCCGATGTCGTCGCTGTACGGCGCAGATGCGATGGGTGGCGTGATCAACGTGATCACGCGCAAGGTACCGAAGCGCTGGGGCGGCACGATCACGGCCGGCAGCGTGTGGCAGCTTGAATCGAACCAGGGCGATACGCAGAGCGTCGACTTCTGGCTCGGCGGCCCGCTGAAATCCGACGTGCTCGGGCTGCAGGCGTCCGGTCGTCTCCTGCACCGTGGCGAGGATGACATCTATTACGCGAACAGCGGCACCGGCGGCGCGAACGGGCAGCGGATCGGCAGCTTCGACGTGAAGCTCGCGGCGAAGCCCACGCGCAACCAGGACGTGAGCGTGAACATCGGGCGCGAGCAACTGACCTACCTGAGTACACCGGGCAAGAGCGCGGCGCCGCTCACGCCGCGCACGGCCGCGTCGGCGGTGACCGAGACGCGCCACGTCCGCGACTACTGGGGCATCACGCACGACGGTCGATGGGGTTTCGGCAACACCACGCTGTCGCTCTATGGCGAGCGCGGCGTGCAGGACCAGTGGACGCCGGCCGGCCGCGACGCGATCAAGCCCGCGCTGACCGACACGATCCTTGAAGGCAAGGCAGAGGTGCCGTGGTGGGGCGAGCGCAACATCCTGACGGTCGGTGGCCAGCATATCTGGTCGACGCTGTCGGGCGTGGCCCGCCAGGACGCGGTGCCGAAGGGCCACGCGGCGAACTCGGACCGCATCCGGCGCAATGCGTGGGCGCTGTTCGGTGAAAACGACTACTTCTTCAACGACCGGTTTACGCTGACGACCGGCGTGCGGCTCGATCACGACGATCGCTACGGCAGCCACGTGAGCCCGCGCATCTACGGCGTCTACAAGCTCAGCCAGGCGTGGACGGTGCGTGGCGGTGTGTCGACGGGCTTCCGGCCGCCGTCGTTGCGCCAGAGCACGGGCGGCTACTGCATGACGTCGGGCGGCGCGGCGGGGGCGATGCCCGGCACGCTGTGCGGCAATCCGGATCTCAAGCCCGAGACGAGCCTGACCGAGGAACTCGGCGTGCGCTACGACCTGGGCGACACGTATGCGGGGCTGACGCTCTTCAACAACCTGTTCAAGAACAAGGTGGCCAGCTACGACACGGGCAAGGCCGATCCGCGCTCGCCGGGCCGCAACATCTACGTGTACGACAACATCGACCGGGTCAAGCTGTACGGCCTCGAACTCGGCGCGGGCACGCGCGTGCTGCGTACGCTGAAGGTGTCGGGCACCTACACGCTGACCCAGTCGCGCCGCGAGGGCAGCGGCGAGAAGGCGTTCAACGGCGGCTCGCTCGACGGCTATCCGCTCGACAAGACGCCCAAGCACAAATTCAACGTGCAGGTCGACTGGACGCCGACTGCCAAGCTCGATCTGTACGCGACGGCGAACTACATCGGCAGCGAATACTGGGCGGCGTTCCGCAACGGCGCGCAGGGTGTTCGCGAGCGGCCGTCGACGACCACCTTCGATCTCGGCGGCCGCTACCGGATCGACAAGCGTTTCTCCGTCAACTTCGCGGTGCTGAACCTGACCAACAAGATGGTTCCGATCGACGATCGCACGCGCACGACCGGCCTGAGCGGCAACTGGCTGATCGATCAGGGGCGCCGCGTCGCGGTGAGCCTCACCGCCGAAATGTGACGGCACGGCCGGTGCGATGCGCCGGCCCTTCAATCTGGAGATGAATGAGATGAATGCGATATCGCATCCTTCTAGTCTTTTAGTACCCCATAACATATGGGAACTCTATCGTGCCGATGCGGCGCTGTTCCTGGCGACTCCGGCCCATACGCTGCTCGCAGCCGATCCGGCGGAAGCGATTCCACATGAGGATACGCCGCTGGCCACGCGCGTGGCAGAGGCGCTGCGTCGTGCGCAGGCGAACGGGTATGCCGGCGCAGCGGTGGTCGGCGCCGTGCCGTTCGACGCAGATACGCCGGCCGCGCTGCGGGTGGCGCACACGATGCTGCGTGCGGCACCGTCCGGCGTGCCGCGGGTGCCGGAGCCGTCCGGAATGCGCTATGCCACGCGCGAGGTGCCGGCGGCCGACGCCTATGGCGACGCGGTGGCGCATGCGGTCGCGCGTATTCGCGCGGGCGAACTCGACAAGGTCGTGCTGGCGCGCACGCTCGAAGTCGACGGCGAGCAGCCTGTCGACGTCGCACCGCTCGTCGCGCGTCTCGCGGCACGCAACCCGCACGGCTATACGTTTTCCGTCGATCTCGGCGCGGGGTGCACGCTGCTCGGCGCGAGCCCGGAACTGCTCGTGAACCGCTTCGGCGGCGTCGTGCGCGCAAATCCGCTGGCCGGCTCGGCGCCGCGCAGCCGCGACCCCGTCGAGGATCGCCGTCGCGCGGAGGCGCTGCTGGATTCGGCCAAGGATCTCGACGAGCACCGGGTCGTCGTCGAGGCGGTGCGCGACAGCCTCGCGCCGTTCTGCTCGCATCTCGACGTGCCGGCGCGCCCGTCGCTGATGCACACCGAAACGATGTGGCACCTGTCCACCGAAGTGCGCGGCGAAACGCAGGCCGACGCGTTGACGCTCGCGCTTGCGCTGCATCCGACGCCCGCGGTCTGCGGCGCGCCGCGTGACGCGGCCCGCGCATGCATTCGCGCGGCCGAGCCGTTCGACCGCGGGTTCTACGCGGGGATGCTCGGCTGGGTCGATACGCACGGCGATGGCGAATGGATCGTGACGATCCGCTGCGCGCAAGCGTTCGATCGCACGCTACGGCTCTATGCGGGGGCAGGCGTCGTCGCCGAGTCGACGCCCGACGGCGAGCGGGCCGAAACGGCGGCCAAGTTCAGGACGATGCTGGATGCACTGGGGATTGGCCGCGACGCGGCATCGGGCGGCGCCCGGGAGGCGGCATGACGATTGCGCACGGCACGCCGTGGCCGGCCGCGCTGGCCGACACATACCGCAGAAAGGGCTATTGGCGCGGCGAATCGTTCGCCCGTTGGTTCGATGCGCGCGTCGCGCAATTCGGCGAACGGACGGCGCTCGTGCAGGGCGATCTTCGCTGGTCGTACCGGACGCTCGCGGCCGAGGCGCAGCGCATTGCGCGCGCGCTGAGCGCGGCGGGTATCGCGCCGGGCGATCGCGTGGTGTTGCAACTGCCGAACTGCGTTGCCTTCTTTGCTACAACGTTCGCGTTGTTCAGCATCGGCGCGCTACCGGTTTTCGCGTTGCCCGCGCACCGGCGTCGCGAGATCGGCTTCTTTTGCCGGCACGCGGGTGCGGTGGCCTACATCGCGGCGCCATCGCACGACGGGTTCGACTACCGGTCGCTCGCGCGCGACGTACAGGCCGATGCGCCGACGCTGAAGCACGTGCTGTTCACGACGCCGGGCAACGCAGGGCTCGATCTGCCCGATGCACCGGAGGTCGCATTGCCGCCCGGGCCGGCCGCGCACGACGTGGCGTTCCTGCAGTTGTCGGGCGGCAGCACGGGCACGCCGAAGCTGATTCCGCGCACGCACGACGATTATCTGTACAGCGTGCGGGAGAGCGCGCGCATCTGCGGGCTGAGCGAACGGACCGTCTATCTTGCCGCGCTGCCGGCCGCGCACAACTACGCTCTCAGCTCGCCGGGCTCGCTCGGGGTATTCGACGCGGGCGGCACGGTCGTGCTGTGCGACAGCGCCAGCCCCGACGTTGCGTTCGACCTGGTCGAGCGTGAACGTGTCAGCGTGGTCGCGCTCGTGCCGCCGCTCGTGCTCGTCTGGCTGAACGCAACTGCGCGACGCGGCGGCGCGCCGACGAGTCTCGAACTCGTGCAGGTCGGCGGGGCGAGATTCGATCCGGCACTGGCCGCGCGCGCGGCGGATGGCTTCGGCGCGCAGCTCCAGCAGGTGTTCGGGATGGCGGAGGGGCTCGTCAACTACACGCGGTTGGGCGATCCGCGCGACGTCGTGATCGCCACGCAAGGGCGGCCGATCTCGCCTGACGACGAGATTCTCGTGGTCGACGACGACGATCGACCGGTCGGGCCGGGCGAGGTCGGTCACCTGCTGACGCGCGGCCCGTACACGATCCGCGGCTACTACGACGCGCCGGTACACAACGCACGCGCGTTCACGGCGGACGGCTTCTACCGCACCGGCGATCGCGTGCGGATCGCAGACGGCGGCTATCTCGTCGTCGAGGGGCGCGCGAAGGACCAGATCAATCGGGGCGGCGAGAAGATTCCCGCGGAGGAGATCGAGCATTTGCTGCTGGCGCATCCCGGCGTTGCCGACGCGGCACTCGTGCCGATGCCTGACCCGTATCTCGGCGAGCGCAGTTGCGCGTACGTGATTCGCGGATCCGCGGCGCCGAGCGCGGCGGATCTCGTGCGGTTCGTGCGCGAGCAGGGTGTTGCGACCTACAAGGTGCCGGACCGGATCGAGTTCGTCGACGCGTTCCCGAAGACCCCGGTGGGCAAGATCGACAAGCGGGCGTTGCGGCAACGCATCGCCGATTGCCTGGCCGACGCGCCAGCCTGATGTCCGGCGCTCAGGTAATGCCGGAAACATTCATTTTCACGACGCTTCACCACACATTCCAACATGGCCATTCCGAAAATCGCTTCCTATCCGATGCCGGCAGACCTGCCGGCCAACCGCGTGACCTGGCAGTTCGAGCCGCGACGCGCGGCGCTGCTCGTGCACGACATGCAGGACTATTTCCTCGATTTCTACGATCGCGGCGCATCGCCGGTGCCGTCGTTGCTTGCCGGTGTGCGGCGCCTGATCGATTTCGCGCATGCAACGGGGATGCCCGTTTACTACACCGCGCAGCCGGCGACCCAGGCGCCGGCGGATCGTGCGCTCCTGACCGACATGTGGGGCCCGGGCCTGACCGCGCAGCCGGCGCGCACGGCGATCAGCGAGATCGTCGCGCCGGCGCCCGGCGACACGGTGCTCGACAAGTGGCGCTACAGCGCCTTCCGGCGCTCGGATCTCGAGGCTCGGCTGAGCGCACAGGGGCGCGACCAGCTCGCGATCTGCGGGATCTACGCGCACATCGGCTGCCTGATGACCGCATGCGATGCGTTCATGCGCGACATCAAGCCGTTTTTCGTCGGCGATGCGCTCGCGGATTTCTCCGAACGTGAGCACCGGATGGCGCTCGATTACGTCGCGGGGCGCTGCGGCAGCGTCGTGTCGGTCGACATGCTCGTCGGCGCGGCCCATGACGATCTCGCACCGCCGACGCTCGACGACGTCGCACGGCTGGTCGCCGGAAGCCTGCGCGTTCCGGCCGCGACGCTGCGCGCGGACGCCAACCTCATCGATTGCGGCGTCGATTCGATCCGCATGATGACGTTCGTCGAGCAGTGGCGGGCCGACGGACACGACGTTACGTTCGTCCAGCTCGCCGAACAGCCGACGCTCGAAGCATGGGCGAGCCTGCTGCAACGCACCGCACAGGTGCCGGCGTGACGGTGCATGACGCGCCCGGCATCCATCCGGCGCCGTTTGCCAGCACGGCGGAAGTCACGCTGGCGCAGGCCGATCGAGTGCTGTTCAAGCTGTGCAAGCACTACGCGATCAAGGTGCCTGTCGTATTCGACGAGCACCGCGCGACCGTCGACTTCCCGTACGGAACCTGCCGGATGCGGCGAGTCGACGATCGGCTGTGGCTGCGCTGCGAAGCCGATTCGGCCGACAAGCTCGCGCAGATCCAGTACGTGATGGACGAGCACCTGGTGCTGATGTCGCGCAATCGCGAGCTCGTGATTGCGTGGCAGCAGGCCGACTGACGGCCTGAATTCCGGTTCAACGCTTATTCGCGATATCTCCATTCATGCAACTCGAAGAACAACCGATACGCGCGACATCCGCGCAATACGGGATCTGGGTCGCGCAGCAGGTCGATCCCGACGATCCGGGCTACCTGACAGCCGAAATCATCGAACTCGACGGCGCGCTCGACGTTGACGCGCTCACCGGGAGCGTCGAGGCGGTGCTCGATCATGCCGATGCGCTGCACATGCGTTTTGCCTGGGCCGACGATACGCTCTGGCAATGTCGCCGCGCACCGGCCACGCGGTTGTCGCTCGTGGACCTGTCGACACAAGCGGATCCCGAGCAGGCGGCACGGGACTGGATGAAGGCCGCGCTGTCGGCGTGCTGCGACGTCACGTCCGATCCGCTGTATCGCACGATGCTGCTGCGGCTCTCGCCGACGCGGCACTGGTGGTATCTGCAGGTTCATCACATCGCGCTGGACGGCTTCGGCTACGGGCTGCTGCAGCAAGCCGTCGCGGCGCGCTACAACGCGCGGGTCGGCAATGTGCCCGTGCCGGCGCTGCCCGATTGGCGCGTGGATCGCGTCGTCGAAGCCGAGGCGCGTTATCGCGCGAACGGCGGCTTCGAAGCCGATCGGGCATTCTGGAGCGCATACCTGCGCGACATGCCCGCGCCGCTCGTGCTCGCGCCGAAGCAGGACGTGGCCCCTGAAGCGGCGCGGGCCACGCGCGTGGTCGACGGCGCCCGGCTGGCCCGGCTCAGGGACGCCGCGGCGCACGCGGGCGTCGACTGGAACGCGTGGCTGTTGTGCGCGACCGGGATCTGGCTGGCAAGACAGGGCGGGCAGCGCGACCTGACGCTCGGGCTGCCGGTGATGAACCGGCTCGGCACGGCGGCCCTCGGTGTGCCCTGCATGGCGATGAACATCGTACCGTTTCGCGTGCATGTCGACGCGGGTCATTCGCCGCGCGATCTCGTGCGCGCCTGCTCGGAGCAGTTGCGCGCGATCCGGCCGCATCTTTACTACCGCTACGGCTGGATTCGCGGCGATCTGGGCCTGCTCGAGCGCAACGTGCTCCTGTTCAACCAGGCCGTCAACGTGATGCCGTTCGAGCGGCAGGTCGCGTTTCGCGGGCTGGCGAGCGATACGCACGCGGTGAGCGGCGGGCCGGTGAAGGACCTGAACGTGACGCTCGCCGTGCGTGGCGGCGCGTGGCATCTGACGCTCGAGGCCAATCCGAACGCGTACGACGCCGACACGCTCGCGGCGTACGCGCAAAGCTTCATGGAGTGGCTCGACACGTTCGCCGCTTGTGCGGCGGACGAACCGGTCGCGCGCCTGATCGACGACCTGCCGCCGCCATCGATCATGCGCGGCGCGCCGCTGCCCGGGCCGCACGACGACGTGATCGCGCTGATCGAACGCGCGGCGCGCGACGCACCTGCGAACACGGCGATCGAAGCCGGCGAGCGTCGCGTCGACTATCGCACGTTGCTCGCCGACACCGCGGCGCTGGCGGACGAGCTCGTCCGGCATGGCGTGACACAGCAGACGCGCGTCGCGATCGCGGCGCCGCGCGCGCCGGACGTGATCGCGGCGATGCTGGCCGTACTGAAGCTCGGCGCCGTCATCGTGCCGCTCGACCCGGACGGGCCGCCGCAACGCACGGCCGCGATGCGCGAGGACGCGGCGCCCGCGATCGTCATCACGCGCGGCGCGCACCGGGCATGCGCGGGCGCATGCCCGGTGCTCGATCTCGATGCGGCGCGTGGGCCGACGACGCAGCCCGCGCCGGCCGGCGACGAACCGGTGCCGGATGCGCTGCCCGCGTATCTGCTGTACACGTCGGGGTCGACCGGCCGCCCGAACGGCGTGCTGACCGGACGCGGCGCGCTCGGCCAGTTCGTCGCGAGCACGCGCGACCTGTATCGCATCGGGCCGGGCGATCGCGTACTGCAGTTCGCGCCGCTGCATTTCGACGCGAGCTTCGAGGAGATCTTCGCGACGCTGTGCCATGGCGCGACGCTCGTGCTGCGGGACGATGCGATGCTCGATTCGGTCGATACATTTACCGCCGAGGTCGAGCGGCGCGGCATTACCGTGCTCGATCTGCCGACCGCCTACTGGCACGTGCTCGCGCATGCGCTCGACGCGCGCCATGCACGACGGCTCGACCGCGTGCGCCTGACGATCATCGGCGGCGAGGCCGCGTTGCCGGAGCGGATCCGGCGCTGGCGCGCACACCTGCCGGACACGGTGCTGCTCAATACCTACGGACCGACCGAAGCGACGATCATCGCGACCGCAGCGCGCATCGGCGGCCCGCAGGCTGTCTGGCAGGAAGGAGAGCCGGTGCCGATCGGCACGCCGCGTGCGGGCGTCGATGCGTGCATCGTCGACGAGCGTGCGTACCCGGTCGCCGCGGGGCGCACCGGAGAACTGGTGCTGTGCGGCGACGGGCTGGCGCTCGCGTATGCCGGCAATCCGGCGCTGACGGCGGAACGCTTCGTCACGTTGCCGCGCGGCGGGCAGCGTGCGTACCGCACCGGCGATCTCGCGACGCTGCACGATGGCCGGCTGTATTTCGACGGCCGGATCGATCACGAAGTGAAGATCAGCGGCGTGCGCATCGATCCGC
Organism: Burkholderia lata; assembly: GCF_902499025.1. Taxonomy (GTDB): domain Bacteria; phylum Pseudomonadota; class Gammaproteobacteria; order Burkholderiales; family Burkholderiaceae; genus Burkholderia; species Burkholderia lata_C. The sequence goes on from NZ_CABVPW010000005.1 coordinate 199,816, forward strand.
GCGGGATCGAGGACGCACTGCTGCGCGAACCGGACGTGCGCGAGGCTGCGGTCGTCGCATCCCGCAGCGGCGCAGGCACGGTGACGCTCGCGGCATTCGTCGCCGGGCCGGCCGAGCCTGCCGCGTTGCGCACGCAACTGGCGCTGCGGCTGCCGGCAGCGGCGATTCCGGACCGCTGGCACGTGCTCGAACGGCTGCCGCGCAACGCGAACGGCAAGATCGATCGCAACGCGCTGCAGCGGGTCGATGCGCGGCGCGACGAGGCGGCCGACGACCCGCGCGCCGGCGTGCTCGAGCGGCAGGTAATGGCCGTATGGCGGAACGTGCTCGGCGATGTCGCGCTGACCCCGGACGCCAATTTCTTCGACATTGGCGGCAAGTCGCTGCAGGCGATGCAGGCGAGCGCAAGGCTTGCGGCGGAACTCGAGCGCGACGTGCCCGTCTCGATGCTGTTCCGGCATCCGACGATCGCGATGCTGACGGCTGCATTGCGCACGCCGCTGCCGTACCGGCCGCGCACCGAGCGCAACGGGTTTGCGCCACACCTGGCGATCCAGTCGGCGCCGGGCGCCGCGCCGCGTCTCATCTGCATCCATCCGGCCGACGGCCTCGCGTGGAGCTACCTGCGGCTCGCGGCCTATCTGCCCGATGCGACGATCGACGGGTTGCAGCTGTCGGTCGACGACACGTGCGACGCGGCCGATTTCGACGCGCTCGTGCGGTCCTATGTGCGGCGCGTACGGGCATTGCAGCCCGACGGGCCGTATCACCTGCTGGGCTGGTCGCTCGGCGGCGCGCTCGCTTACGGCGTCGCGGCGGCGCTGGCGCGCGACGGCGCGGCGGTCGGCACGCTCGCGCTGATGGACAGCTACCCGTCGTCGGCATGGGCCTCGCAGCCGCTGCCGGCCTGCGGCGACGCGCTGCGGATCCTGCTGACCGTCAACGGCGACTTCGATACGGCCGACCTGTCCGACACCGTGCTGCGTCAACGTCTGCTTCGCGCGAACAGTCCGTTCGCGGCGCTCGGCGGTGCAGGCCTCGATGCGCTCGTCGCCGCGACGCTGCGGCAGATGCGCCTGTTTCGCGCGACATCCACGCCGCGCTACGACGGCGAACTGCTGCTCTTCAACGCGACCCGCAAGCGGCAGGGCATGCCGACGCCCGAGAGCTGGCATGCGCATCGGCCGCCCGGGATGCTGACCTGCCATGCGCTCGACTGCACGCACGACGGCATGTCGGACCCCGAACCGATGGCGGCGATCGGCGCGGTCCTGACCGAACGGCTCGCCGCAGCGGCGGGCCAGGACCTTCAATCACGGAATTCGAATCGATGAAAAGCACTACCACTACGAACCTGACATTCCCGGCGGGTATCGCCGTCGTGACCGGTGCGGCGCGCGGCATCGGCGCCGCGCTCGTCCGCATGCTCGCCGCGCACGGCGTGGACGTGGCCGCCTTCGACATGGATGGCGACGCGCTGGCGCGCACGAACGCCGACAACCCGCCGGCGGCGGGGCGCGTGCACGCGTTCGCGGTCGACGTCGCCGACGCGCGTGCGGTGCAGGCGGCCGTCGAACGGGTGGAATCGTCCGTCGGTCCGATCGGCATGCTGGCCAACGTTGCCGGCGTGCTGCGGCTTTCAAGCGCGGCATCGCTGACGGACGACGATTGGGCGCATTGCTTCGCGGTCAATACCGACGGCGTGTTTCATCTGTCGCGCGCGGTTGCGCCGCTCATGGCCGCGCGCCGGGCAGGCGCCATCGTGACCGTCGGGTCGAATGCGGCGCTCGTGCCGCGCACGCAGATGGCGGCCTATGCGGCATCGAAGGCGGCGGCTCATCAGTTCACCCGTTGCCTCGGCCTCGAACTGGCCGCGCACGGCATTCGCTGCAACATCGTCGCGCCGGGATCGACCGACACGCCGATGCAGCGCCAGCTCTGGCAGGGTCCCGAAGGCCCGGCAATGGTCATTGCGGGGGCGCTCGGCACCTACCGGAACGGCATTCCGCTCGGCCGCATCGCGACCCCCGACGATATCGCCGACGCCGTGCTGTTCCTGCTGTCCGACGCGTCGCGTCACGTGACGTTGCACACGCTGTGCGTGGACGGCGGCGCGACGCTCGGTGTGTGACGCACAAACGGTTTCCGGAACCCCGGCCATGAAACATCTCACTGCCTGTACCGAACAGGGCGCGGCAGGCGCATTCGCGCAGCCGCGTCACGACGAGCGGCTGCGTGTCGGCGCGCCGCTGCCGTCACCCGAAGCACTGCGCCGCGACGTGCCGGCCTCGTTCGCCGCGCGGGCGACCGTCGACGCGGGACGCGCAGAGCTGCGCGCGATCCTCGAGCGGCGCGATGCGCGCCGGATCGTCATCGTCGGCCCATGCTCGGTCCACGATCCCGGCGCGGCGCTCGACTACGCGCGGCGGCTGGCCGCACTCGCGCACGAGGTGCGGGACGCGTTCTGCATCGTCATGCGCGTCTACTTCGAGAAGCCGCGCACGACGGTCGGATGGAAGGGGCTGATCAACGATCCGGGGCTCGACGGCAGCCATCGCATCGAGGACGGCCTGCGCACCGCGCGGCAACTGCTCGCCGACATCAACGCGATCGGGTTGCCGGCCGCGACCGAAGCGCTCGACGTGATGACGCCGCATTATCTGGGCGACCTGGTGAGCTGGGTGGCGGTCGGCGCCCGCACGACCGAGTCGCAGATCCATCGCGAGATGGCGTCGGGTCTGCCGATGCCGGTCGGTTTCAAGAACGGGACGGACGGCCAGATCGACGTCGCGGCTCACGCGATGCTGGCCAGCATGCGGCCGCACACGTTCATCGGGATCGACGGGGCCGGCCGTCCCGCGCTGCTGCACAGCGCCGGCAATCCGCACGCGCATCTGGTGCTGCGCGGCGGCCGGCATGGACCGAACTACGACACCGCGTCGGTCGCGGCCGCGGCGGATGTGTTGCGGGCCAGCCGCTTGCCCGCGAACGTGCTGATCGATTGCTCGCACGCGAATTGCGGCAAGCAGGCGATGCGGCAACTGGCCGTGCTCGACGACGTCGTCGAGCAGATGCGCGCGGGCGACGACGCGATTCGCGGCGTGATGCTCGAAAGCTTCATCGAGACCGGCGCGCAGCCGCTCGGCGGCGCGCTGCGCTACGGCTGCTCGGTGACCGATCCGTGCATCGGCTGGGAAGCGACCGCGGATGCGTTGCTGCATGCACGAAACCGCCTGCTCGCGCGAGCGGGCTGACCGTGGCCGGTACCGGCCGGTCCCCTTCATTTCTCCAATACGAACGAATCATGTCGACTCCTTCCGCTGACACCCTGAACCCGCCGGCCGATGCCGGCGCGTCTTTTTTGCCGCTGCTGCTCGCGAACTTCGCGATGGTCGCGGGAACCTACGCGTTCGTCACGATCGCCGGCCCGATGGCCCGGCGCATGCACCTCGAACCGCTGCACGTCGGCGCGATCATCGGCATCGTCGGGCTCGTGTGGATGCTGGCCTCACCGCGCTGGGCGCGAGTCGCGGATCTGCGCGGCCGGCTGCCGGCCATGCGCGCGGCGATCGGCGGTTTCATCGCGAGTTCGCTGCTGCTGACGGCGTACGTCGGCTGGGCGCTGCGCGATGGCGGCACGGCCGTGCCGGCCGTCTGGATCGGCTTCGTCGCGTTGCTCGTCACGCGTGCGGCAATGGGGGGGTGCTACGCGGGCTTGCCGGTCGCCGCGACCGCGTGGATCGCGGACCGCACGGCCGTGACGGGACGCGCGGCGGCGATCGCCCGGTTCGGCGCCGCAGGCGCCGTCGGGATGGTGGTCGCGCCGCCGCTGGCGGGCTGGATCGCCGGGTACGACATGACGCTTGCGTTGGCCGTGTTCGCGGTGTTGCCGCTCGCCGGACTGGCCGGGTTGCGCGGCCGGCGCGACGGCCGCGAGGGGGCGGTGCGGCAGGCACCGCCTCGCCTGAAGCCGACCGAGCCGCGCCTGCGGCTGCCCTGGTTCAGCGCGCTGGCGCTTTACAGCGCCGTGATGATCGCGAACAGCGCACTCGGGTTTTACGTGGTCGACCGCTTGGGCGTGAGTGCGCAGGCCGCGCCGCTCACGACCGGGTATGCGCTCGGCAGCGCGGGCCTCGGGCTGATCGTGACGCAGGCGCTGGTCGGGCGTTTCCGGTCGGTTGCGCCGGCACAGTGGCTGCGCTGGGGTGCGCTCGCGGGCGGCGCCGGATTCGCGTCGGTGCTGATGGCCGAGGCCGGCCAGCCGCTGGCGCTGTGTGCGAGCTATCTCGTCGCCGCATGCGGGATGGGCGCGGCGTTTCCGGCCGTGGCGGCGCTGGCGAGCGCACGGGTGGCGCCGCACGAGCAGGCTGCATGCGCGGGCGCGATGTCGATGGCCCAGGGGCTCAGCATGGTGATCGGGCCACTGGTCGGCGCGATGCTGTACGAGCTGCATCCGGCCGTGCCGTTCGCGTCGATCGGCGTGATCCTGGCGCTCGTTTCCGTCGCCGCTTCGTGGCGGGGCGCGCGCGCGGCGGACGCATAGCCGCGCACGTGCCGGCACCGTGCGGCAGGTTGCCATGCTTGCCGCGCGAACGATGGACCGGCGAGTCGGTGCGTTACGTCAAGCTTTGTCAAATTGTCGAGAAATCGGGCCGCCGCGTGCGTTTGTCGGCGGCGCAGGGGCTGTCATGCACGCGTTGATTGAGTATCCTTGGATTCGATTCGCGGTACTCACGCAGTCACAACCGGGAGGCTTCACATGAATGCACGTCTATACCGCGCGACCGTTGCCGGCGCGCTGATCGGATTGCTCGCGCCGTTTTCGGTGGCGCATGCGCAGCTTGGCGATGTCCTGAAGCAGGTCGGCGGCGGTGGCGATTCAGGCGGCAGCGCGGGCGGCGCGCTCGGCAACCTCGGGGGCCTCGGCGGCGCGTTGACGGGCGGTGGCGGTTCGTCGCTGATGCCGGGCAGCACCGGCAATGTCGCGGGCCTGCTGCAGTTCTGCATCCAGAACAACTATCTCGGCGGGGCGTCCGGCGGCGCGTCGTCGGTGAAGGACGCGCTGATGGGCAAGCTGGGCGGCAACGCGTCGTCCGACAGCGGCTATTCCAGCGGCGCCAGCGGGATCCTCGATGCCGGCAACGGCAGCAAGCTCGACCTGAGCGGCGGCGGCCTGAAGCAGCAGGTGACCAAGCAGATCTGCGACAAGGTTCTGACGCAGGCGAAGTCGCTGCTGTAAGCGCCCCGGTACGTGGTGGCGCAGGGGGGCGGTGCGACGCGTACCGCACCCGCAGGTCATTTCGGCCGCCCCGCGCAAATCATCGATGAGGAGACGGGCCGCAGCGCGATGCCGCGGCCCGCGCGCATGGACTCAATCGGCCAGCCGCTTGTCGGCGAGCGCCTTGCAGCAGTCTTCGTAGACCCATTGCACGAGTTTCGCCCGATAGTCGAGATCGTCGGTATCGACGATTTCCTCGACCGCGTCGCGCGCCCACGACGCATCGACGAACCCGGCGTGCCGCTTCGCGATGTCCTGCGCGAGCGCCGCGAGCTTGGCAATGGCCAGCCAGTCGGCCTGGCGGTGATGGCGGTCGAGCCAGCGGTGCGCGGCCTGGACCTGGAACGTGGCGTCCGGCCACGATTCGTTGAGGTAAAACGCGCCGAGATTGCCGCAGGTGAGCCAGCAAAGCAGCTCGAGGCGGTCTTGCGAGCCGAGGGTATGGGGTGCGTCGGACATGGCAGCGCTCACGAAATACGTCGATTCCGGGCGGCGCCGGTTGCAATGGGCCGGTGCCGATAATAAAAACATAGCACGATGCGGGCCCGGCCGCGCACCCGGGAGGATGCTGAGATGGCGGTGGCGAAACGGGCGCTGCGCCGGCGTGGATGGCCGACGGCGGAGTGAGCGGGCAGCGGGAACGGAAAGTGCGCGAACGCGCGAGGAACCGCGCGGGAGGAGGCGGCCGGAAACCGGCCGCTTGCGCCGCGAAGCGGGCCCGTTGCCGGGCCCGCCGCAGCCCGGCGCGCGGGCTGCGGATGAGCGGGTTCAGGTCGTCGTGTGCGTGGCACGCGCGATCGAACGGATGCTGCGCTCGACGCGGATCAGGATGATCAGCACCGCGAGCGACACGAACGAATACAGCGCGACGAGTGCGGCGACGCCGGCGTAGCGCGCGGTCTGGCCGTTCTCGGCAGCGGTTTCTTCCGCGGCCTTCTTCTCGTTGTCGATCGCGGTCCGGCGTGCGTCGTAGCGCTCGGAGAAGTCGCGCATGACCGCCGACACGACGTCGGTGTACGCCTGCTCGCGCGCATATTCGTCGCCGTGACCGGTGACTTTCTTCTTGACGCTGGCCGCGACGTCCGTGCGCGACAGCACCTTGTCGAGATACGCGATCTGCTGCTCGTAGTACGCGACGTCCGGATGGTCGTCGTCACCGAGCACGCGCTGGAACGACGGCTCGTACGCGTCGCGATCGACCGCGTAGTCCGGCGACAGGGCCGCCCGGCCATGCTTCTGCACGATGCCGGACAGTTGCGTCGACAGGCGCAGCGCGGGCGACGCGTTGTCGTCCTTCGCCGCGGCGCCGTTGGCAGCCGGCGTGGCCTTGGCGGGTGCATCGTTCTCCCACGCGAACGATGCCGGATCGACCTGGATGGCCGAATCGACTTTCGGCGGTTTCGACAGGCGCGCATCGAGTGCGACCACGCCGAATATGACCCCGCCGATCAGGACTGCGGTCGCGAACAACAGCACGATCACGCGCAGTACCTGAAGATAGCCGCCCTCGATTTTGGTCAGGATGCTCAAGGCATTCTCCTTTCTTATGATGAATGAGGCGCCGAGGCTAAAGAGCTTTCTATTGGCTGTCAATCGTCACACCGGCAGACCGAAACGCTCGCTAGAATGTCGGCTTTCCTGGAGGCGGAAAGCGATGAAAATCTACGACCAGTTCTATATCGACGGCGCGTGGCGCAAACCGGCCGGCACCGGCACGATCGACGTGATCGACTCGGGTACCGAGGCCGTGATCGGCCGGATTCCGGAAGGCGTCGCGTCCGACGCGCAGGACGCGATCCGCGCGGCGCGCGCAGCCTTCGACGCATGGGCGGCCACGCCGCCCGCGACGCGCGCGGGCTACCTGCGCAAGATCGTCGAGCATCTGCAGGCGCGCAGCGAGGAACTCGCGCAATCGATCACCGGCGAAGTCGGGATGCCGATCAAGCTGTCGCGCGCGATCCAGGTCGGCGGCCCGATCTACAACTGGAAGGCGTACGCGAAGCTCGCCGAGTCGTTCGAGTTCGAGGCACAGGTCGGCAACTCGCTCGTCGTGCGCGAGCCGGTCGGCGTGGTCGCGGCGATCACGCCGTGGAACTACCCGCTCAACCAGGTGACGCTGAAGGTTGCGCCGGCGCTCGCGGCCGGCTGCACGGTCGTCCTGAAGCCGTCCGAAGTCGCGCCGCTCAACGCGTTCATGCTCGCCGAGGCGATTCACGAAGCCGGGCTGCCGGCCGGCGTGTTCAACCTCGTGTGCGGCTACGGCCCGGTGGTCGGCGAGGTGCTGGCCACCGATCCGGACGTCGACATGGTGTCGTTCACGGGCTCGACGCGCGCCGGCAAGCGCGTGGCCGAACTGGCGGCCGCGGGCGTCAAGCGCGTCGCGCTCGAGCTGGGCGGCAAGTCGGCCTCGGTGATTCTCGACGATGCCGATTTCGCGACGGCCGTGAAGGGCACGGTCAACGCGTGTTACCTGAACGCGGGGCAGACCTGCTCGGCACACACGCGCATGCTGGTGCCGGAAGCGCGCTACGACGAGGTGCGCGCGATCGCGAAGGCGGCGGCCGAAACCTACGTTGCCGGCGATCCGCGACAGGACGCGACGCGCCTCGGCGCGCTTGCGTCGGCCGTGCAGCAGCAGCGCGTGCAGGACTACATCCAGCGCGGGATCGACGAAGGCGCGGAGCTCGTGACGGGCGGCACGGGCCTGCCGGAAGGGCTCGCGAAGGGCTTCTTCGTGAAGCCGACCGTGTTCGGCCGCGTCGATCCGAAATCGACGATCGCGCAGGAGGAAATCTTCGGGCCGGTGTTGTCGATCATCACGTATCGCGATGAAGACGAGGCCGTGCGAATCGCGAACGATTCGCCGTACGGGCTCGGCGGCGCGGTGTGGGCCGGCAGCGACGAACGCGCGATGGGTATCGCGCGCCGGATCCGCACGGGGCAGGTCGACATCAACGGCGGCGCGTGGAACATGGCCGCGCCGTTCGGCGGCTACAAGCAGTCGGGGCACGGCCGCGAGAACGGCGTGTACGGGCTCGAGGAATATCTCGAGTACAAGTCGATGCAGCTCAAGCCGGCGAAGCCCGCCTGAGCGCTTCGCGCCGCACGAACCGGAAACGGCACGCTCGCGTGCCGTTTTTTTATTGACGCGCGTCAAGGTGCGCGGCGGTGGATCGTCGATCATCGCGGTTCCGATGTTCCGACGAGGTATCAGATGACCGTACGCACTTCCTTTCCGCCGCTGACGATTCGCGGCCGCACCTTGCTGCCTGTCGTGCAGGGCGGCATGGGTGTCGGTATCTCCGCGCACCGGCTGGCGGGCAGCGTCGCGCGCGAAGGCGCGGTCGGCACGATCGCGAGCATCGACCTGCGCCACCATCATGCGGACCTGCTGGCCCGTTGCCGCGCGCAACCCGATCGCGCGACGCTCGAGGCTGCTAACCTCGAGGCGCTCGCACGCGAGATCCGCCTCGCGAAGACCTACAGCGAAGGGCGCGGAATGATCGCGGTCAACGTGATGAAGGCCGTGAGCGCGCATGCCGACTACGTGCGGGTCGCGTGCGACGAGGGCGCCGATGCGATCGTGATGGGCGCGGGCCTGCCGCTCGACCTGCCCGATCTCACGCAAGGACACGACATCGCGCTGATTCCGATCCTGTCGGACAGCCGCGGGATCGCGCTCGTGCTGAAGAAGTGGATGAAGAAGGGGCGCCTGCCCGACGCGATCGTGATCGAGCATCCGGCGCATGCGGGCGGCCATCTCGGCGTCACGCAGATCGACGACATGCACGACCAACGTTTCGACTTCGCGCGCGTGCTCGACGAGACCGCGCAGGTGATGGCGTCGCTCGGCCTCGCGCGCGAAACGATCCCGCTGATCGTTGCGGGCGGGATCAATAGTCACGACACGGTGCGTGCAGCATTCGAGGCCGGCGCGAACGGCGTGCAGGTGGGGACGCCGTTCGCGGTGACGGAAGAGGGCGATGCGCATCCGCACTTCAAGCGCGTGCTGGCTGACGCGACGCCCGACGATATCGTCGAATTCGTCAGCGTGACGGGGTTGCCCGCGCGCGCGGTGAAGACGCCGTGGCTCGATCGTTACCTGCGCAACGAGACGCGCATCCGCACCAAGCTCGGCGCACTGAAACAGCGCTGCCCGACCGCGCTCGAATGCCTGAGCGTGTGCGGCTTGCGCGACGGCATCGAGAAGTTCGGCCACTTCTGCATCGACACGCGGCTTGCGGCCGCGCTGCGCGGCGACGTTGCGAACGGGCTGTTCTTCCGCGGCCGCGAAGCGTTGCCGTTCGGCCGTGCGATCCGCAGCGTGCGCGATCTGCTCGACCTGCTGCTGACGGGCTGTGCGACCGAGCCTGCGGCAAACCGTCCCACGTTTACGCTGGCTTGACGGATATCAAGATGACGAAAAGACCCTACAGGGAGAATGGAAACCATTCTTTGGGGGTCCGTACCATGCATAAAACGATTCGAACTTGTGTCACCGCTGCCGCCGTTGCAGCCGCTTTCGCCGCGACGCCTTCGCTGTCGCATGCGGCTTCGCCGGGCGACGGCATCAACCAGGGCGACGTCCTGGTCCGGCTGCGCGCGATCAGCATCCAGCCGAACGAACGCGCGAGCGACACGCTGGGCGCGCTCAACGTCGGGGTGAACAACGCGATCGTGCCCGAGCTCGACTTCACGTACATGATCCGCGACTACCTCGGTGTCGAGCTGATTCTCGGCACGTCGCGGCACCAGCTGACGTCGAGCCTCGGCAATCTCGGCGGCGTGGGCGTGCTGCCGCCGACGCTGCTGCTGCAGTATCACTTCAACCATGCCGGCAAGGTGCGCCCGTACGTCGGTGCAGGCCTGAACTACACGTACTTCTACAACAACGGGCTCAACGTCGGCGGGCAGGGTGTGTCGATCAACAAGAGCAGCTTCGGCCCCGCGCTGCAGTTCGGCGTGGACGTGCAGGTGACGAAGAAGATTTTCATGAACGTCGACGTGAAGAAGATCTGGATGAGCACCGATGCGACGCTGGGCGACAAGGGCATCGGCACGCTGCACATCGATCCGCTGATCGTCGGCGTGGGCGTCGGGATGAAGTTCTAGACGCGGCGGGAAAAGAACAGAGTTGGGGTTGGCGGCATGTCGGTCGGCATGCCGCTTTTTTTATGCGCGGCGGATTTACAGCTTGTCGTACTGGAAGCGCATCGCGGTGCCTTCGCGCGAGATGCGTTCCCACACCGCGCGCTTTTCGTCGTCGCTCAGGAACACCCAGTTCGACACTTCGGCGGCCGTGCGGCCGCAGCCCTTGCAGACTTCGTCGAAGAGGGTCGAGCACACGCCGATGCAGGGGCTGTCGGGCAGGTCGTGGAGATTGGAGGCCATCGGAAGGGTTCACGCAGTTGAATCGTCAGCCGCCATTTTAATGCATCGCGCTGGAACGGTCGGGCGGGTGCGGCCGCCATGCCGTACCGGTGCAGCGGCGAGACAGTACCGCCGGGTTCGGGCGCAGCCGCCGAACGGCTCGTGTCCGGCCGGCGAACGCGGTTTCGCCGCCACCTGTTTTTCCCGGTGGACAGCGGCCGATTACCCGATAGAATTCCCCGGGAACGCCCCGCCGCACGGGCGGCCAGCCTGGCCGTCGGCGGGAATCTGTTCCGTTTGCGCGACACCGGCATGATTTTTTTGTGACGGGGCGCGAATGATGGTAGTTTTCGGGGTTTTCGAGGGGCGGCGCGCCAGAATGTGCCGCCATGACGAGGCAGACGGCAGCCGGGCAACGTGTCCGGTCGGAGGGAGAACGGGATGAATGCAAAGGTAGTGGGCCGGTTCGCAGCGCTCGCGCTGTGCGTGGGTGCATCGGCGGCAGCGGCGAAGGATACGCAGCTCAATGTCTATAACTGGTCGGACTACATTGCGAAGGACACGATCCCGAACTTCGAGAAGCAGACGGGCGTCAAGGTCCGCTACGACAACTACGACAGCGACGACACGCTGCAGGCGAAGCTGCTGACGGGCAGCTCGGGCTACGACATCGTCGTGCCGACCAGCAACTATGCGGGCAAGCAGATCGCCGCCGGCATCTTCGCGCCGCTCGACAAGTCGAAACTGCCGAATCTCAAGTACCTCGATCCGCAACTGATGGCGCTCGTCGCCGGTGCGGACCCGGGCAACAAATTCTCGGTGCCGTGGGCGTACGGCACGACCGGTCTCGCGTACAACCTGACGAAGGCGCAGCAGGCGCTCGGCAAGGTGCCGCTCGATAACTGGGACATCCTGTTCAAGCCGGAAAACCTCTCGAAGCTGAAGACCTGCGGCGTGTCGGTGCTCGATGCACCCGACCAGATGTTCGCGGCCGCACTGCACTACATCGGCAAGGATCCGATGAGCACGAATCCGGCCGACTACAAGGCCGCGATGGAAGTGCTGAAGAAGATCCGCCCGTACATCACGCAATTCAACTCGTCGGGCTACATCAACGACCTGGTCGGCGGCGACATCTGCTTCGCGTTCGGCTGGTCGGGCGACGTCGTGATCGCGAAGCATCGCGCGATGGAAGCGAAGAAGTCGTACAAGATCGAGTACTACATTCCGAAGGGCGGTGCGCCGGTGTGGTTCGACGTGATGGCGATCCCGAAGGACGCGAAGAACAAGGATGCCGCGCTGCAGTGGATCAACTACATCGAGGATCCGAAGGTGCACGCGGCGATCACGAACGCGGTGTACTACCCGAGCGCCAACGCAGAGGCCCGCAAGTACGTGCGGCCCGACGTCGCGAACGACCCGGCCGTCTATCCGCCGGCCGACGTCGTGAAGACGCTGTTCCTGCTCAAGCCGCTGCCGCCTGAAATCCAGCGTCTGCAGACGCGTCTGTGGACCGAGCTGAAGTCGGGCCGCTGACGCGAGCCGATGTTCCCGGCAGTCATGAAGCCCCTGGTGCCCCCGGGGGCTTTGTTCGTTCAACGCAGGAGAGAAGCAGCACATCATGAATAGCCAGTCGGGTGCGCCGGTCGCGGGCGCGCCGTCCTCCGTTTCCTCCTCCGGCGCCGATGCGCGCGCCGAGAACTTTGTCCAGATCGTCGACGTCGTCAAGAAATTCGGCGACACCGAAGCCGTGCGCAGCGTCAACCTGACCGTGCGCCAGGGCGAGCTGTTCGCGCTGCTTGGCAGCTCGGGCTGCGGCAAGTCGACGTTGCTGCGGATGCTCGCGGGCCTCGAGACGGTCACGTCGGGCAAGATCCTGATCGACGGCGAGGACCTCGCGCAGATGCCGCCTTACAAGCGGCCCGTGAACATGATGTTCCAGTCGTATGCGCTGTTCCCGCACATGTCGGTCGAGTCCAACGTCGCGTTCGGTCTGAAGCAGGAAGGCACGCCGAAGTCCGAGCTGAAGGAGCGCGTCGCTTCGGCGCTCGAACTCGTGCAGATGAGCAAGTACGCGAAGCGCAAGCCGCATCAGTTGTCGGGCGGCCAGCAGCAGCGTGTCGCGCTGGCGCGCTCGCTGGTCAAGCGGCCGAAGCTGCTGCTGCTCGACGAGCCGATGTCCGCGCTCGACAAGCAGATCCGCCAGCGCACGCAGATCGAGCTCGTCAACATCCTGAACAAGGTCGGCGTCACCTGCATCATGGTCACGCACGACCAGGAAGAAGCGATGACGATGGCCAATCGTCTCGCGGTGATGAGCGAAGGGCAGATCGTGCAGATCGGCTCGCCGAACGAAGTGTACGAATATCCGAACAGCCGCTTCTCGGCCGAATTCATCGGCTCGACGAACCTGTTCGACGGCGTGACCGTCGAGGACGAACCCGACCACGTGTACATCGAGTCGCCGGAACTGCCGAGCCGGCTGTACGTGAGCCACGGGATCTCGGGCCCGCTCGGGATGCCGGTCACGGTGTCGGTGCGCCCGGAACGGATCGCGCTCACGCGCAAGCCGCCCGAAGGCGCGTTCAACTGGGCGCGCGGCCGGATCAGCAACGTCGCGTACATGGGCGGCTACTCGCTGTATCACGTGAAGCTCGACGCGGGCAAGACGGTGATCGCGAACGTGTCGAGCCTCGCGATTTCCGAGCTCGACACGCCGGCGCTCGGCGACGAGATCTACGTGCGCTGGAGCGCGACCGCGGGCGTGGTGCTGACGTCATGACCACGTTCAAGTCCCTGCTCGAGTGGCCGGTGCGGCGCTTCAACCTGACGGGCGCCACGGCGGTCGTCGCCGGGCCGTTCACGTGGCTCGTGCTGTTCTTCCTCGTGCCGTTCGTGCTGGTCGTCAAGATCAGTTTCGCGGAGCTGCAGCTCGGCATCCCGCCGTACACGGAGCTTGCGTCGTACACCGACGGCGTCGTGCACGTCGCGCTGAACCTGTCGCACTACGCGTTCCTGTTCACGGACAGCCTGTATTTCGCGACCTACGTGAATTCGGTGTGGGTGGCCGCGATCACGACGCTGCTGTGTTTGCTGATCGGCTATCCGATGGCGTACTACATCGCGCGCTCGAACCCGGCGACCCGCAACCTGCTGATGATGGGCGTGATGCTGCCGTTCTGGACGTCGTTCCTGATCCGCGTGTATGCGTGGATCGGCATCCTGAAGAACAACGGGCTGCTGAACAACTTCCTGATGTGGATCGGCCTCACGCATACGCCGATCGAGCTGTACCGCACCAACTACGCGGTGTACATCGGGATGGTGTACTCGTACCTGCCGTTCCTCGTGATGCCGCTGTACGCACACCTCGTGAAGATGGACCTGCGCCTGCTCGAAGCCGCATACGACCTCGGCGCGAAGCCGTGGAAGGCGTTCGTGCAGATCACGCTGCCGCTGTCGAAGAACGGGATCATCGCGGGCTGCCTGCTCGTGTTCATCCCGGCGGTCGGCGAGTACGTGATCCCGGAGCTGCTCGGCGGCGCGAACACGCTGATGATCGGCCGCGTGATGTGGAACGAGTTTTTCAACAACGCAGACTGGCCGATGGCGTCGGCGGTGACCTGCGCGATGGTGCTGCTGCTGCTCGTGCCGATGGCGATGTTCCAGCACTTCCAGGCGAAGGAGCAGGGAGGCCGTCGATGAAACCGAATCGTTACCTGCAGTTTGCGGCGCTGTTTGCCGGCTTCGCGTTCCTGTACATCCCGATCATCAGCCTGATCGTCTATTCGTTCAACGAGTCGAAGCTCGTCACCGTGTGGTCGGGGTTCTCGTTCCGCTGGTACTCGGCGCTCGTCGAGGACGACGAGCTGCTGACGGCCGCGTGGCTGTCGCTGAAGATCGGCGTGCTGACCGCGTTCGCGTCGGTGTTCATCGGCACGTGGGCCGGTTTCGTGCTCGCGCGGATGGGGCGCTTTCGCGGCTTCGCGCTGTTCAGCGGGATGATCAACGCGCCGCTCGTGATTCCCGAGGTGATCCAGGGGATCTCGCTGCTGCTGCTGTTCATCGAACTGGCGAAGTGGATCGGCTGGCCGGCCGAGCGTGGCGTGTTCACGATCTGGCTCGGCCACGTGATGCTGTGCATCTCGTACGTCGCGATCATCGTGCAGTCGCGCGTGCGCGAGCTGAACCCGTCGCTGGAGGAAGCCGCGCTCGATCTCGGCGCGACGCCGCTGAAGGTGTTCTTCACGATCACGCTGCCGCTGATCTCGCAGGCGCTGATCGCGGGCTGGCTGCTGTCGTTCACGCTGTCGATCGACGACCTCGTGCTGTCGGCGTTCCTGTCGGGCCCCGGCTCGACGACGCTGCCGCTCGTGGTGTTCTCGCGCGTGCGTCTCGGCCTGAATCCGGAGATGAACGCGCTCGCGACGCTGTTCATCGTCGCGGTGACGGCCGGCGTCGTGATCGCGAACTTCGTGATGCTGCGCCAGGAGCGCAAGCGGATGGCGGGGTTCGCGACCTGACGTTCAGGTTGTGATCGCGATGAAAAGCGCCCGGTGCCGACGACGAGTCGGGCCGGGCGTTTTGTTTGGAGAGACAGGCTGCGGTGGCATTCGGCAAAAAAGGAAGAGGCTCCGCATTGCCAGCGGGCACCACGGGAGAAAGAATTGAAGATGTCTGAATGGCTTGGCGCAAGCCTGACTGCCGCGATCGTGGCCGGCTTGCTCATCGGCCTTTTGTCCGTCAAGGATTTCGGCAGTGTATCGATCGTTTTTTCCGTTGTTGCTTTCGCGGTTGCATTTGCCGTGGCCATGCTGTTTTCGTATCCCGTCTATTGGGCTGGCACGCTGCTTCCACGAAGAGCGGTCTTGCCGATGCTGGTCATCGTGGGTGGCGTTGCGGGATCGATTGTTCTGTCGGTTCTGACAAAGGCTGCATGGCCGGACGTCGCAAGAAATGGAGAAATGGTGTTGCTGTATGCGACCGTCGGAGCGATGTGCGCGGTTTCGGCGCTGGGGTATGTCGAGCGATCCAAGATTGCCGGCAGGCTGCGCGAATGGCTCAAATGACGGGTCACGCCGCGCCTGTCTTGATGACAACGGGCTATCGTTCCGCTGGCCGGTTGTGCCCGCCGCAGTAAAAAACGCCCGGTGCCGACGACGAGTCGGGCCGGGCGTTTTGTTGGGTGGCGCTGCGCGCTGGTCTGAGCCGGTCAGTACGCGAAGCTCTTGCCGGGCGTCGTCCAGACTGCCGTGGCGGCCGTGCACGGCTGGAGCGTCAACGTGCCGCCGGCGGCGGGCGCCAGGCAGCGGCCCGTCGGCGGCGACACGAGCTGCGCCGAACCGGGGGCCGTGCCGGCTTTCACCAGCCATTGCTGATCCGCCGCACCGGCCGCGCACGTGCGCAGCAGCGCGCCGTTGCCCTGCGCGGTGAGGCAGTAGCTGTACTTGGTCTGCAGCGTCCCGTCGCCAGCGGCGACCCACAGTTGCGGATTGAAGTGCGTGCCGCCGGACGTGTGCACCGACGCGAGTGTCGGGCAGGCGCCGAGCACCGCGGGATGGCCGTCGGCCAGGCCGCCGGACGCGGTCAGGCAGATACCGTTCGCTTTGACGAGGCCGGCCGCCGATTGCTGCGGGCCGCCGACCAGCGTCGCGACGCCGTTCGACACGGATGCGTTCGCATCGCCAGCAGGACAGGTCTTGTTGACCGTGACCGACGGTGCCGGCACCGTCACCGCGTTGCCGATCGCGTCGTACGCGCGAATGCTGAACTGCGCGTCCGTGTAGGCGATCGACGTGCAACTCGTGCGGCTCGAGTTCCAGTCGAAATACTCGACCCACTGGCTGATCGACGAGACGGGCACTTGCGTCTGCGTCGTGCCGACATAGATGCTGCCGATGTCGAAGCTGTCGCCGGCCGAGCCGGACGTCACGTCGGTGACGTTGCTCTTGAACCAGCCGGGCCCCTGGGCCGTGTCCGGCGTGATGCGGAACCGGTAGGTGTGGCCGGCCTGCCAGTCGTAGCGATAGCGGCACTGTGCGCCCGCGCTGCCGTCCGTCGCCGAGCCGCTGACCGTGCAATAGCTGCCCGCGCCGATGCCGGCGCTCGCGGGCGTGCCGGGCTTCGCGGCCGTCGCGCCCCACAGGCTGAACAGGAATTGCTTGCCGACGCCTTCGCTCGCCGATACCAGCTCGGTCGACTGCAGGCCGGTGTAGCCGTGCAGCGAATTGACCTGGTTCGACCAGAACACGTTCGAGTTCGGGCCCGGGTCGGTGCGCGGCGTGATGAACAGGTCGAGCGTGCCGACGCTGCGCACCGTCGACGGAAACCACGTGTTGCTGTAAAGGCCCGGCGTTGCGCCGAGGAAGCCGGACAGCGTCGGTGCGGTGGCGGCGGATAGCGTCGCGAGACCGGGCGCCGGATTGCCCGTGACGGTGAAACTGCGCGCGCCAGCCGGCGGAAGCGCCGCGACGGGCGGCACGTCGAGCGTGAAGCTGAACGTGCAGGCGCCGCCGGCCGGTACCGTCGCGCCCGACAGCGCGACTTGCGCGGTGCCGTCGCTGGCCAGCGTGCCGCCACATGCGTTCGTGAAGCCGCCGGCGGTGAAGCCGGCCGGCATGCCGATGAAGAGGCCGGCCGCGGCCGGCTCGGTGCCGGTGTTGGTGAGCGTCAGCGTTGCCTTGTCGGTCCCGCCGACCGACGGCGAGAGACTGGCGAGCGTCAACGCTGCCGTATAGGCAGGCGTGGCGAGAGCGGTGAGTGGGGCGAGCAGCAACGCGGCGACTGCCGCGCGACGGACGGAGGTGACGAGCATGGCCGGACTCCTGAATAATTATTCGTTGTCGACGCGCGAAGGATGGGCGCGCGGCGGCGAGTCTAGCATGCGGTCCTGACAATTTCGCGACGGTTGAAGGGCGTCGCGGGCCGGGCGCGGATTCGATTCCCGCGCCCGACTGTGCGTCGCCTTACGCGCCGAACGCCGCCTTCGCCAGCAGCCCGAGTGCGACGCACACGAGCACGGCCGCGAACCCGGCCTGCACGTGCCGCGCTGCGAGGTGGTGCGACGCGCCGCGACCGGCGGCCATGCCGAGCGCGGTCGCGACGGTGAACCACAACGTCACGTCGAGCGGTGCGCGCGTGCCCGACACGAGCGTCGCGAACACGCCGCCGGTGCCGACGAGCGCGATCACCATCAGCGACGTCGCGACGACACCGTGCATCGACACGTTCGTGAACTTGCGCAGCATCGGCACGATCACGAAGCCGCCGCCGACGCCGAGCAGCCCCGTCATCAGGCCCGTCATCGCGCCGGTCGACGCCAGCGCGACGCCGACCGGCCAGGACCACACGAGCCGGCCCGTATCGGGATTCACGCGGCCGACGCACAGCGGCGACACGTCGGCGTCGACCGGCACGTGCCGCAGCGCCTGCCGCAACAGGCGGCCGGCGACGACCAGCATCGTCAGCGCGAACAGCGCGAGCAGCAGGCGTTGCGGCAGCACGTGCGCGAGCCGCACGCCGAGGGTGGTCAGCGGCACGCCGGCCACGGCCATCAGCAGCGCCGCGCGATAGCGCACGAGCCCGCGGCGGAAACCTTCGAGCGCGCCGAGCGCCGCGCTGCCCGCTACCGCGACGAGTGCGACGGGCGTGGCCTGCTGCATCGGCCAGCTCATCCCGACGACGAGCGCCGGCACCGCGAGGATGCCGCCGCCGGCGCCGGTCAGGCCGAGCACGGCACCGACGAACCCGCCCAGTACGAGGGAAATCAGCATGACTTCAGCGAGCTCCGGTCAACGTGCGATCGCGGGCTTCGCGAGCCATTCGCGGCCCTTGAGCATCGCCTTCCAGTAGAGCGGCGGCAGCACCCGCTCCTTGAGCAGCCACGCAAGCCGCGACGGGCGCTTGCCGTCGATCAGCCATGCGGGGAAGGTCGGCGCGACCTTGCCGCCGTACAGGAATTCGGCGAGCACGATCTTGCCGCGCTCGACCGTGAGCGGGCACGAACCGTAGCCGTCGTACGCGGCGTCGCCATGCGCGCGGCCGAGCGACGCGAGCAGGTTGTGCGCGACCACCGGCGCCTGCTTGCGGGCGGCCGCGGCCGTTTTCGCATTGGTCGTGTTGGTGGCGTCGCCGAGCGCGTAGATGTCCGGATACTGCTTGTGCCGCAGCGTCGCCGGATCGACGTCGATCCAGCCGGCCGCATCGGCGAGCGGGCTCGAACGCACGAAGTCGGGCGCCTTCTGCGGCGGCACGACGTGGATCATGTCGAACGATCGCACGACGGTTTCCTTGCCGCCGTCGGGCAGCGCGCGTGCGAACGTCGCGCGGCGCGCGGGCCCGTCGATCGACACGAGGTTGTGGCCGAACGACAGCGCGATATCGTAGCTTTTCACGTACTCCATCAGCGCGGGCACGTAGTCGGCGACGCCGAACAGCGCGGAGCCCGCATTCAGGAACTCGACGTTCGCGGCCTCGAGGCGTCCCGCGCGCCGCCAGTGGTCGCACGACAGGTACATCGCTTTCTGCGGCGCACCCGCGCACTTGATCGGCATCGGCGGCTGCGTGAAGAGCGCGTTGCCGCCGCGGAACGCGCGGACCAGCTCCCACGTGTACGGCGCGAGATCGTAGCGGTAGTTCGACGTGACGCCGTTGCGGCCGAGCGTGTCGGCGAGGCCTTCGATCGCATGCCAGTCGAGCTTGAGCCCCGGGCACACGACGAGCTTGCGATAGCCGATGCGGCGGCAGCCGTCGAGCACGACCGTGTGCGCGTCGGGCTCGAAGCCCGCGACGGCGGCCTGGATCCGGTGCACGCCGCGCGGCAGCACGTCGGTCATCCGGCGCGCGGTGGTCTCGGGCCGGAACACGCCCGCGCCGACCATCGTCCAGCCCGGCTGGTAGTAGTGGACGTCGGCCGGATCGATCACCGCGATGTCGAGCGACGCGTCGCGCGCGAGCAGGCTCGAGGCAACCGCGATGCCGGCCGCGCCGGCGCCGACGATCACGATGTCGTGCCGCGCGTCGACGGCCGGTGCCGCCTGCCTGCCGCCTTGCACGACCCGCGAGGCGATCGCGCGCAGGTCGTAGCCGGCCGCGGCGGCCGTCGCGACGATGTCGTTCAGCGGGCGCAGGCCGGCTTGCGACAGTGCCCACAGCGTGGCCGAGCGCGTGCCGCTGCGGCAGTACGCGAGCACCGGGCCTTCAAGCGACGCGACGAGTGCGCCGAACTGCGCGGCCTGGTCGTCGGTCACCTTGCCCGTATCGACCGGCAGGTAGTGCACGTCGATGCCGAGCGGCGCGGCGGCCGCGCGGATTTCGGTGACGGTCGGCTGGTCGGGGCCTTCGCCGTCGGGGCGGTTGCAGATGATCGCGCGGATGCCGGCCGCGTGAAGCGCGGGCAGGTCGGCCGCCGCGATCTGCGGCGAGACCGACAGCGCGTCGGTCAGCTTGCGGATGGTCATGTCGGGGTTCTCCGGGTGGGGCGCGCGGCTCAGATCGCGTCGAGCGGGATCTTCAGGTAGCGCACGCCGTTGTTTTCGGGCTCGGGCAGGTGGCCGGCGCGCATGTTGACCTGCACGGACGGCAGCATCAGCACGGGCATCGCGAGCGTGGCGTCGCGCGCGGTGCGCATCGCGACGAAATCGTCCTCGGTCACGCCGTCCTTCACGTGCACGTTCGCGCGGCGCTGCTCGGCCACGGTCGTCTCGAACTGCACGTCGCGGCCGCCCGGCTGGTAGTCGTGGCACAGGTACAGGCGCGTGTCGGGCGGCAGGCCGAGCACGCGCGCGATCGAGCGGTACAGCGTGCGCGCGTCGCCGCCCGGGAAGTCGCAGCGGGCCGTGCCGTAGTCGGGCATGAACAGCGTGTCGCCGACGAATGCCGCGCGCTGCGTCGCGTCGTCGACGCAGTAGGTCATGCACGCGGGCGTGTGGCCCGGCGTATGCAGCGCGCGGATCGTCAGCCCGCCGAGCGCGAGCGTGTCGCCGTCGTCGAGCAGCCGGTCGAACTGGCGGCCGTCCTGCGCGAAGCCGGGGCCCGCGTTGAACAGCGTGCCGAACACGTGCTGCACGCGGCGCACGTGCGAACCGATCGCGATCTGGCCGCCGACCCGTTCCTTCAGGTACGGCGCGGCCGACAGGTGGTCGGCGTGCACGTGGGTTTCCAGCAGCCAGTGCACGTCCGCGCCGAGTTCGGCGACGCGGGCGATCAGCCGGTCGGCGCTGGCCGTGTTCGTGCGGCCGGACTTCGGGTCGTAGTCGAGCACGCTGTCGATCAGTGCGCACGCGCGGCTCGCGGTATCGAGCAGCAGATAGCTGACGGTGTGGGTCGCCGGGTCGAAAAAGCCTTCGACCGACAGCGTGGTGGCATGGCTCACGGGATGTCCTCGATCGGGTTCTGCATCTGCAATCGGGATCTGTAACTCAAGAAGCGTGCCAGCCTGCATCGCAGCATCGGCCGATCTGCCAGGGACTTGATTCGGCTCGGGTTTTCGGTGCGGCGGCAGCGATGCGCGGGTGCCGGCGGCATCCGGCTGCCGCTGCCGACTGCCACATCTGGCAGTGTCGTGGCAGAATTGGCAGCCTGCCTGGCAGTTCGTCAGGCAACCCTTTCACCGAGCGTCCGCATGAATCCGCACGACACCATCCCGATCGTCCCGGCTCCGCGCCACGACGTCATGCCCGACGTGCGCGCGCTCGTCGCGTATCTCGAGCAGGATCCGCAGCCGATGATCGTCGTCGATCCCGATTACCGCATCCTCGCGGCGAACGATGCGTACCGGCGCCAGTTCGGCGTCGCGGGCGTCGAGCACGTGGGCCGGCACTGCTTCCAGGTCTCGCATCACTACGACGTGCCGTGCGACCAGGCCGGCGAGCATTGCCCGATGAAGCAGGCGCTCGAGTCGCGCGGGTCGAACCGCGTGCTGCACATCCACCACACACCGCGCGGCCCCGAGCATGTCGACGTCGAGCTGCGGCCGATCTTCGATGCGCAGGGCAACGTGATCGCCTATGTCGAACGGCTGACGACGGTGCGCAGCGCGTCCGCGCAGCCGAGCGCGGAAGGGCTCGTCGGCGGCGCCGACGCGTTCAATGCGGCGCTCGGCGCATTGCAGCGCGTGGCGCCGTCGATGCTGCCGGTGCTGCTGCTCGGCGAATCGGGTACCGGCAAGGAGCTGTTCGCCCGTGCGCTGCACGAGGCGAGCGACCGCGCGATGGGGCCGTTCGTCGTCGTCGATTGTTCGGGAATCGCCGAGACGCTGTTCGAGAGCGAGCTGTTCGGTTACGAGAAGGGCGCGTTTACGGGCGCGAACCAGCGCAAGCCGGGCCTCGTCGAGACCGCGCAGGGCGGCACGCTGTTTCTCGACGAGATCGGCGACGTGCCGCTGCCGATGCAGGTGAAGCTGCTGCGGCTGATCGAGTCGGGCACGTTCCGTCGCGTCGGCGGCGTCGAGGCGCTGCGTGCGGATTTCCGGCTGGTCGCGGCGACGCACAAGCCGCTGCGCGAGATGATCGACGACGGTCGGTTCAGGCAGGACCTCTACTACCGGATCAACGCGTTTCCGATTCCGTTGCCGGCGCTGCGCGACCGCCGCGGGGACGTCGCGCTGCTGGCCGAATCGATCCTGCGGCGGATCGCGAACACGCGCGCCAGCGCGGGCGATGCGGGTGCGCGGCCATTCGTGCTGACCGAGCGCGCGCTCGCGTGTCTCGATGCGTATGCGTGGCCGGGCAACATCCGCGAGCTGCGCAACGTGCTCGAACGCGCATGCCTGTTCGCGGACGACGGGACGATCCGGATCGAGCATCTGCCGGCCGAGCTGGTCGCCGCATCGGCGGCACCGCAGGAGGGGGCAGCCGATGCGCGCGGCGTGTCGGACGCGGAGCTCGTGCGCATCGCGCGCACGTTCGACGGCACGCGCAAGGCGCTCGCCGCGCAGGTCGGGATGAGCGAGCGGACGTTGTACCGGCGGATGAAGGCGCTCGGGCTCGGGACACGCGAGCGCTGAACGGGCGCATGCGGCGGGTGGCTGGCAGCGGCAGGCGGCTTTGTCGATAATGGCGCGTTCGATTCAACCCCCACCTCGCCGATGAAGACGCGCTTCCTTCCGCCTTGCCTGTTTCTTGCAGCCACTGCGCTGTGCAACCTGGCGCAGGCCGCCGAGTACACGTGGACCGATGCGGCCGGCGCGCATGCGGTGACGCTCGCCCGGACCGAGTCCGGCGACGACGTCGAGCTCAAGGTTGCCGCAACGCTCGACGGCCGGCCCGACTGGACCGTTCGCGACTACGTGAAGGAATGTCCGGTCGACGTGATTCTCGACGTCGTGCCCGCATCGATCGAAATGCGCGACCTGCTCGGCAACGGCCGCAAGCAGTTCCTGTTCGCGTACAAGATCGGCTGCCGCGGCGACGTCAGCGCCGACCAGGTCAAATACTTCCTGATCGACCAGGGCACGAAGTACGTGCTGCGCGGCGAGGAAACCGTCACGGTCAACGGCAAGTTCATGGACGGCGGCGCGGCGCCCGTGCCGAATGCGGACCTGAAAGCCCAACCCGCGTTTCTGCGCTACATGACGAAGCATTGGCACGGGATCAGCGCGCGCGACTATCGGTAGGCGCGCGCGAGGTGATCGCGACGGTGCGTGCGACGCGCGCCTGTCGATCCGGGCTGAACTTGGTACACGATAATAAATTACAGCAATACGGCAAGTAATTATCGTTTTACGATAATTTCAGGTGTACAATCGACGCACGTTCATTCCCCGTCGAGGACTTCGCATGCATTCCGATCGCATTGCCCGTATCAGCCAGCAGATGGCCACCGTCACGCTGTGGTTCATCGTCGGCATGCTGGTGCTCAACGCCGCGTGCTGGGCGTTTCCGTCGCTGAACGCGGCCTCCGGGCCCGGGCTCGTATTCGGCCTGACCGATTCGGTGATCTCGAACCTGAACGTGGATGTCGCTGCATTCCCGTGGTGGCAGAAGGCTGTCGGCATCCTGCTGTCGAGCGTGCCGCTGATCGCGCTCGCGAACGGCCTGCGTCATCTGCGCGCGCTGTTCCGCACCTACGCGCGCCGCGACTATTTTTCGGCGCAGGCGGCCGGCCATCTCGGCAAGACGGGCCGTGCGATCGGCCTGTGGGTGTTGCTGAGCCTGCTGTGCGAGCCGCTGCTGAGCGTGTGGGCGACGCTGCGCGAACCGGTCGGCCATCGCGTGGTCAGCATCGGCTTCAGCCTGCCGTACGTGGTCGCGCTGTTCACCGCGGCCTGCATTGCGGTCATCGCGCACATTCTCCGGCAGGCGAGCGAACTCGATGCCGAACATCGGCAGTTCGTCTGAGGCGCGCCATGTCGATCGTGGTCAAGCTCGATGTGATGCTCGCGACGCGCAAGGTCCGCTCGAAGGATCTCGCGGCGGCTGTCGGCATCACCGAACAGAATCTGTCGCTGCTCAAGCAGGGCAAGGTCAAGGGCATTCGTTTCGCGACGCTCGAGGCCATCTGCCGTTATCTCGACTGCCAGCCCGGCGACCTGCTCGCGTTCAGCGATGACGGTGTCGGCGAGGCGGACTGATGCATCGCAAGCGCCAGGTGCCGAGGTGCCGAGGTGCCGAGGCGGCGTGGGCCGTGCATCGCCGCGGTGGCTGTCGCCGCCCACGGGCTGCAAATGGTGAAACGGGCGGCACGCGGAAAACCCGCCTGCCGCCCGCAACCTCGTGCGCTCAACCTGCTCAGCGCGCCGGCGCAAGCTGCGCCATCGCCTCCCGCACGAAGCCGATCAACGTGTCGTCGATCCACGAATCCCGCGTCAGCGACGGCTCGCTCATCATCGCCTGGCGGAATTTCGCGTGCGTGGCCGGATCGTTGCCGGCATAGCTGCAGAACAGCGTGAGCCAGCGCTGCGCGAGCGCGCGGCCTTCCGCTGAATCCGGTCTGGCGCCCGCATCGATCGCGTCGCGCACGTCACCCATCAGCTGCGGCCATGCCATTGCGCTTTCACCGTAGTGCGCCCGCATGAAGCGGATCTCGTCCGGCGCGAGGTACTTCTCGAAGATCCGCATCTTGTTTTCCGACGACGCGCGCAGCACATAGTCGCGCAGTGCGGTCGAAATGCCGATCTTCGACTGCATCGCCGGTTCGTGTTCGTGCATCAGGTTCAGCTTCGCCAGCAGCCGCGGATCGTTGTTCGTGTCGCGCACGAGCAGCGCCATCCAGCGGCTGGCGAGCGCACGGGTGCGTTCGTCCTCGGCGGGCACGCCCGCGTCGTGCAGCGCGCGAACGTCGTCGACGAGTGCGATCCATTCGGCGTCGCCCGCCTGGCTCTTCTGGTACATCGGCAGGCGCGCGAGTTCTTCCTCGGAAAAGTATTTGTCGTACACGGTCATCAACTCCAGTGTGGTGAGCCAATCGGCCAGCTCCGGCTCCGTGCCCGCGGCGAGCTGCGCATGCAGGCTGACGAGCCGCTCGCGCAGCTGCGCGGTCTGCGCGAGCTGACGGTCGAGCAGCGCGATCTGCTTCGCGACGATCTCGACGAGCGGGGTGTCGGGCTGGTTCAGGTGGTCGCCGATTTCGGTGAGCGACAGGCCGAAGCGACGCAGCGCCTGGATCTGGTGGAGCCGGGCGATGTCGTGGCGGTCGTACAGCCGGTAGCCGTTGTCGGCGCGCGCCGAAGGCGTCAGCAGGCCGATCGCGTGATAGTGATGAAGCGTGCGGACGGTCAGCCCGCTGCGTTTCGCCAGTTCTCCCACTTTCAGTCGCATTCGTTCCTCCGTTCGGGTCGCACACTGGAGTCTCGAACGTTACGCTACGTGAGGGTCAAGCGGAAGATCGGGAATCGGGTGCGCGGGGGGATTCCGCGCGCACCCGATGGCAAGGCCGGCTTATTGCGGCGACGGCGGGGTGTCGGCGGTGGCGGCGCGCACTTGCTGGCCGGAGGCGTCATCGCCGGCTGCCTTGCCGGACTGGCCGGCCTTGTCGACCGGCGGCGTGCCCATCGCCTGGTAAAGCCGCGCGGTGTCCGCGAACCGCGCACCGGTCGCGCGGATCTCGTCGAGCCGGGCATTGCGATACTGCAGCTCGCTGGCGCGCGCGGCCGATGGCGGCAGCGCGCCGAGCCGCACGCGGGCCGCCGCGTCGTCATACGCGCCACGCGCGGACAGCGCGGCACGGGACGACGCGTCGAGCGCCTCCGCATCGTGCTCGAGCGCCGCGAGCGAATCGGCGACGTTCTGGAACGCGCCGAGCACGGCCTGCTTGTACTGGTCGACGGCGGCCTCGTAGGTCGCCTTCGCCGCGCGGCGCTGCGCGAGCAGCGCGCCGCCGTGGAAGATCGGCTGGCTCAGCGACGCGCCGACGTTCCAGATCGCGCCGGCGCCCGACAGCATCGTCGGCCAGCTGAAGCCGCCTTGGCCCATCGAGGCCGACAGCGACAGCTGCGGGAACATCTGCGCGGTCGCGAGGCCCACTTCGGCCGCGGCCGCCTTCAGCCCTGCGTCGGCTGCCTGGATGTCCGGGCGGCTTTGCAGCAGGTCCGACGGCACGACGACGGGCACCTGCTCGGGCAGATGCAGATCGGCGAGCGTGAGATCGGCCGGCGGGCGGTCGGGCGTGCGGCCGACCAGCACCGCGAGCGCATGGCGCGCCGAGTCGCGTTGCTGGCGCAGCGCGGGCAGGCTTGCTGCGAACGTGTCGGCGCTTTGCCGCGCGTTCAGCGCGTCGCTGCGCGACGCGGAACCGAGCGCGTAGCGGCGTTCGGCATCGTGCGCCTGGTCGTTGGCGAGCGCGACGAGCCGCTCGGTCGTGTTGATCTGCGCATTCAGCACCGACACCGTGATCGACGCGGTGACGATGTTCGCGGCCAGCGCGCGCCGCGCGGATTCGAGCTGGAACGCGCTGACGTCGACGCGGCGGGCCAGCGCGCGGTTCGCGAAACGCGACGCGCCGAACAGGTCGATCGTGTAGCTCGCCTGCAGCTGGCCGACGAACGTGTCGTACAGCAGCGTCGGCGCGCCGAGCGCGGGAATCGGCACGCCGAGCGCACGCTGGCGCGTGGCCTGGCCGCCCGCGTCGATCGACGGCAGCATCGAGCTGCCGATCTGGCCGCGCAACTGTTCGCGCGCGGCATCGAGCGAGTGGGATGCCGCGCTCAACGTCGGGCTGTTGCGCAGCCCTTCGTCGACGAGCGCGTTCAGCGCATCGGAGCGGTACTGCTTCCACCAGTCGGGCACCGGCTTCGCGCCGACCTCGAACTGCTGCGCGACGCCTTGCGCGGACACGGTCTGCTGGACTTGCGGCGTGGTGCCGTAGTGCGCGGGCGACGGCATCGCGGGCGGCTCGCCGCTCGGCGCGAACCACGAACAGCCCGCGAGCGGGCCGGCGAGGCTCGCCACCGCGAGCGCCCGCACGGCGTTGGTTTTCAGGTTCATCGATCGATCCATGGTCAGGCTCCCGACGGCGCGGCAGGCGTGCCGCCAGGCGGCGGGCCGTCCTGCGGGTCGCGTTCGTCGCGCTTCACGCGGAACCACGTCGCATACAGCGCGGGCAGGTAGAACAGCGTCAGCACGGTTGCGCTCGTGATGCCGCCCATCAGCGCGGTCGCCATCGGCCCGAAGAAGTTCGAGCGCAGCAGCGGGATCAGCGCGAGCACGGCGGCCGCGGCCGTCAGCGTGATCGGGCGGAAGCGCCGCACGGTCGCGCCGATGATCGCGTCGATGCGGCGGTGGCCGACCGCGATGTCCTGTTCGATCTGGTCG
This sequence comes from Burkholderia lata, assembly GCF_902499025.1. Classification (GTDB taxonomy): domain Bacteria; phylum Pseudomonadota; class Gammaproteobacteria; order Burkholderiales; family Burkholderiaceae; genus Burkholderia; species Burkholderia lata_C. The sequence continues at coordinate 227,212 of NZ_CABVPW010000005.1, forward strand.
ACGAGGATCACCGAGTTGCGCATGATGATCCCGAACATCGCGATCACGCCGAGCATCGCGACGAAGCCGAACGGCTGGCCGAACAGCAACAGCGTCGCGACCACGCCGATCAGCCCGAGCGGCGCGGTCAGCACGACCATCAGCACGCGCGAGAAGCTCTGCAGCTGGATCATCAGCAGCGTGAACACGGCGATCGCCATCAGCGGCATCTGCGCATTGATCGACTTCTGTGCCTTCGCGCTTTCCTCGACCGAGCCGCCGATGTTGATCTGATAGCCGACCGGCAACTGCGCACGCAACGCGTTCAGCTGCGCGTCGACCGCATGCGTGACGTCGATGCCCTGCGCGCCGGCGCGCACGTCCGACTGCACGGTGATGGTCGGCTGGCGGTCGCGTTCCCACACGACGCCGTATTCGAGCGTCGGCTTGAAGCGGCCGAGCGAGCCGAGCGGCACCGGGCCGTTCGGGGTCGGCAGCGCGAGGCCGGCGAGCTTCGCCGGATCGACGCGATCGGCCCGCGGCGCGCGCAGGTCGACCGCGATCAGCTTGTCGCGCTCGCGGTACTGCGTGACGGTCGTGCCGGACAGCGTCATCGCGAGGAAGCTCGACACGTCCTGCGACGTGACGTTCAGTTCGCGCGCCTTCTTCTGGTCGATCTCGAAGCGCACCGAGCGCTCGGCCGGCTCGTCCCAGTCGAACTGCACGTTGACCGTGCGCGCGTCGCCGCGCATCGTCGCCGCGACTTTCTCGGCGATCGAGCGCACCGTCCCGATGCTGTCGCCGCTCACGCGGAACTGCACCGGGTAGCCGACCGGCGGGCCGTTCTCGAGCCGCGACAGCCGTGAGCGCACGGCCGGGAACTGCTCACGCAACGTGGTTTCGAGCCAGGTCGCGAGCTTCTCGCGGTCCTTCACCGATTTCGCGGTGATCACGAACTGCGCGAAGTTCGGCAGTTGAAGCTGCTGGTCGAGCGGCAGGTAGAAGCGCGGCGCGCCGCTGCCGACGAAGTTCACCGAATGATCGATCTCGGGGCGCTTGTCGATCACTTTCTCGAGGCGTTCGGTCTCGCGCAGCGTCGCCGCGAACGACGCGCCTTCGGGCAGCCGCAGGTCGACGAGCAGCTCGGGGCGATCGGAACTCGGGAAGAACTGCTGCGGCACGAGCGAGAAGCCCATCAGCGCGACGACGAAGAGCGCACCCGTGATCAGCAGCACGACGAAGCGCCGCTCGATGCACCAGTCGATCCAGCCGCGCAGCCGCCGGTAGAAACGCGTGTCGTAGATGTCGTGCTCGTGGTCGTCGGGCAGGTGCGCTTCATGCGCTTGCCGCTTGCGCTCGGGCAGCAGGTGGAAGCCGAGCAGCGGGATCAGCACGACCGCCGCGAACCACGACGCGATCAGTGCGATCGCAGACACCTCGAAGATCGAGCGCGTGTATTCGCCGGTGCTCGATTTCGCGAGCGCGATCGGCAGGAAGCCCGACACGGTGACGAGCGTGCCCGTCAGCATCGGGAACGCGGTGCTCGTATAGGCGAACGCGGCGGCGCGCGCACGGGTGTAGCCCTGTTCGAGCTTCACGGCCATCATCTCGACCGCGATGATCGCGTCGTCGACGAGCAGCCCGAGCGCGAGCACGAGCGTGCCGAGCGACACCTTGTGCAGCCCGATGTCGAACAGGTACATGAAGAGGGCGGTGACCGCGAGCACGACCGGAATCGAGATCACGACCACCATCCCGGTGCGCAGGCCGAGCGACACGAGGCTCACGACCAGCACGATCGCGACGGCTTCCGCGACGGCCTCGAGGAAGTCGTCGACCGAATGCTCGACCGCGTGCGGCATGCTCGATACCAGCGTCAGCTTGAGGCCGGCCGGCAGTTGCGCCTGCAGGTCCTTCGATTCCGCGTCGAGCGCCTTGCCGAGCCGGATCACGTCGCCGCCCGGCTGCATCGTCACGCCGATGCCGAGCACGGCCTTGCCGTTCGAGCGCATCTGCGTGACGGTCGGATCGTCGTAGCCGCGCTTCACCGTCGCGAGATCGCCGAGCCGGAACGTGCGGCCGTTGATGCGGATCAGCGTGTCGGCGATCGCGTTGACGTTGTCGAACTGGCCGCTCGGCCGCACGAACACGCGATCGTCGGCGGTCGTCAGCGTGCCGGCCGACGAGATGTCGTTCTGCGCGTTGATCGCCTGCCCGAGTTGCTGCGGCGAGATGCCGAGGCGCGTGAGCTGCGCGTTGTTCACCTCGATGAAGATCCGCTGGTCGGGGTCGCCGAAATAGTCGACCTTGCCGACGCCCGGCACGCGCAGCAGCACGGTGCGTAGCTGGTCCGCGTAGTCGTGGAGCTGCGCGGGCGTGAAGCCGTCGCCTTCGAGCGTCCAGATGTTGGTGTAGACGTCGCCGAATTCGTCGTTGAAGAACGGGCCCTGTACGCCGGGCGGCAACGTATAGCCGATGTCGCCGACCTTCTTGCGGATCTGGTACCAGGTGTCGGGCACGTCCTTCACGGGCGCCGAATCCTTCATCGTGAAGAAGATCAGCGATTCGCCGGGGCGCGAATAGCTGCGCAGGAAGTCGATGGCCGGCGTTTCCTGCAGCTTGCGGCCGATCCGGTCGGTCACCTGTTCCTGCACCTGCCGCGCGGTCGCGCCCGGCCAGAACGTGCGGATCACCATCACGCGGAACGTGAACGGCGGGTCTTCGGATTGCGCGAGGCGCGTGTACGCAAGGATGCCCGCGAGCGTCGCGAGCGCGATCAGGTAGACGACCAGCGCCTGGTGGCGCAGCGCCCACGCCGACAGGTTGAAGCGGCCTTCTTCGTAGGAAACGCTCACGATGCGAAGTCCTCCGGATGCAGCGGCGCGATCGCGCGTACCTTCTCGCCCGCGCTGACCGTGTGCACACCCTGCAGCACGACGCGTTCGCCGGGCTGCAGCCCGTGCGACACCGTCACCGTGCGCTCGTTGAAGCGCGCGACGTCGACGCGGCGCAGCTCGAGCGTGTCGTCCTTCGTGCGCACGACCCACACGGCCGGTTGCTGGCCGTCGTGGAACAGCGCGGTCGCGGGCAGCGTGATCGACGGCGCGTCGCCGGTAGCCGGCGCGCCGTCGAACGCGACGCTGGCCGTCATCCCGAGCCGGATCGCCGGATCGGGTGCGGCGAGCGTGAGCTTCACGCGATACGTGCGGCTCTGCGGGTCGGCGGCCGGCGCGATTTCGCGAACCTTCGCGGCGAACGAGCGGCCCGGCAGCGACGGCAGCGTGACGGTGGCCGTGTGGCCGGGCGTGAGCGACGCAAGCGCGGCCTCGGGCACATCGCTGACGACGTCGACGTCGCCGGACCAGGCGAGCTGGTAGACGGCCTGGCCGGCCGACACGTTCTGGCCGGTGTCGGCCTGTTCGGCGGTGATGTAGCCCGCGTGATCGGCGACGAGCGTCGCGTAGCGGAGCTGGTTCTTCGCGAGCGCGAGCTGCTGCTGCGCCTGGTCGCGCTGCGCGAGCGCCGACGTGTAGCTGTTCTCGGTCTGCTCGAGCTGCGCGGTTGCGATCAGGTTTTCACGTGCCTGCGCGCGATCGCGGTCGAGCTGCTGCTTCGCGAACGCGAGGCTGTGCGTCGCGGCATCGAGTTGCGCCTGCGCGCTCGCGGCGTTCTTCTCGACGTCGGACGGATCGAGCAGCGCGACGACCTGGCCGACCTTGACCGTGTCGCCGAGGCGCACCTTGCGCTCGATGATCTTGCCGGCGATGCGGAACGACAGCGGGGTGGCGTAGCGCGGCTGGATCTCGCCGGGGAGCGTGCGGGCGACGGCAGCGTCGTCGGCATGGGCGGGCAGCGCGACGACGGGGCGCGGGGCGGGCGGCGCGGATTCTTTCGGATGACAGGCGGCGAGGACGAGCGCGGCGCCGACCAGCAGCGCGACGCGGGAACCGGAGCGATTCACGAAACCCCCAGATGAGGTGAGAGCGAGAGCGGAACGAAGCCGGCAAGCGCGGCGGGCGCTTGCCCCGAGCGGCGCCGGCACGGACGCGCGGACACCATCTTTCAGAAACTGTGGCGAATTCTAATACACACCTGTATCTGAATGCAAAGATGAATCCGAAAGGTAAATGGTGCTAGACTGCGCGCCATGAAACCTCAGCGCTTAACTCGCGAGCAGAGCAGGGACCAGACGCGCGAACGTCTGCTGATTGCCGCACACCGTATTTTTCTGAAGAAAGGCTATGTGGCCGCGAGCGTCGAGGACGTCGCGGCGGCGGCCGGCTATACGCGCGGCGCGTTCTACTCGAATTTCCGCAGCAAATCCGACCTGCTGCTGGAACTGCTGGAGCGCGATCACGCGGAGGTGCAGGCCGACTTCCAGGCGATCTTCGACGGGGGCGGATCGCGCGAGCAGATGGAGTCGATGGCGCTCGCGTATTACCGGACGCTGTTTCAGGACGACGAATATTCGCTGCTGTGGGGCGAGGCGAAGCTGCAGGCCGCGCGCGACGCGAAATTCCGCGTGCGCTTCAACCAGTTCCTGCACGGCAAGCGTCTGCAGATGGCCGAGTTCATCCGGCGCTTCTCCGAGCGCGCGGGCACGCCGCTGCTGCTGCCGGCGGAAACGCTGGCATTCGGGCTGATGTGCCTGTGCGACGGTGTGCAGTCTTACTACACGGCCGATCCGCAGCATGTGTCGGCCGAGGTGGCCGAGTCGGTGCTGGCGGGATTCTTTGCGCGTGTGGTGCTCGGGCGCGCGCCCGACTGAGCGGGCGTTGGCCTCGAGCCACCTTCATCACGCTGCCGGCGGCGAACCGACAGGTCAGCGTTGGCCGGTCATCCGCCGGTATGCATCGAGCAGCGACGTCTTGTAGACGACCCCCGCGAGCATCGGCTCGGCTTCGCTTTCGATCACCGGCAGGCGTTCGCCCTGGAACGCCATGAAGCGTTCGAGCGCGGTGGCAAGCGGCATGTCGGGCGTGAGGAGCGGAAACGGCGTGTGCGCGTAGTGCGCGGCCGTCTTGTCGGTCGTGTCGCGCTTGTCGAGCAGGTCCGACGTGATGTCCTTCAGCGCGACTGCGCCACGGAAGCGTCCGGCGTCGTCGGTCACGTACAGATACTTCACCGGATATTCGAGAAACACGCGGGTCATGTCGGCGACGCTCGCGGTGAGCGGCACGACCGTCTGCGCGGGCTGGATCAGTTCGCGCATCTGCGTGGTGCGGATCCGGCTGCGTTCCTCGGCATCCTGGTGGTGGTGCAGCGTGATCTCGTACATCGACGTCGTGCCGGTCGCGCGCGCGACGAAGTACGCGAATACGCAGGACACCAGCAGCGGCAGCACGACCTGGTAGCTGAGCGTCATCTCGAAGATCATCAGGATCGCCATCAGCGGCGCCTGCGTGGCGCCCGTCAGGAACGCGCCCATCCCGACGATCGCGTACGCGAAGTACGCCGACGTATGGCCGGGCCACACGGCTTGCATCGCGAGCCCGAACAGCGAGCCGAACACCGCGCCGACGAACAGCGTCGGCGTGAAAACCCCGCCGATCGCGCCGGAGCCGACGGTGGCGGAGGTCGCGATCACCTTGAACACGAGCACCGCGACGAGTGCCTGCCAGGTCCACGGCGAATGGAGGATGAGGTTCACCACGCTGTAGCCGTTGCCCCACACGTCCGGCACCCATACCGAGATCACGCCGACGACGAGGCCGCCGAGCGCGAGCCGCACGGGCAGCGGCACGGGCAGCCGCTTGAACTGGTTCTTCGATGCATCGAGCAGGTGCAGGAACTGCGGCGCGAGCACGCCGCACAGCGCGCCGAGCACGACGAACAGCAGCACTTCGGGGCCAGTGACGGCCGGAAACACCGGCATCTCGTACGGCGGCCGGTAGCCGGCGAATTCGCGCATCACGATGTTCGCGACGACCGACGAGACGATCATCGGGCCGAGACTTTCCATGGCGATGCCGCCGAGCACGATCTCCGACACGAAGAAGGCGCCGGCGATCGGCGCGTTGTACGCGGACGTGATGCCGGCCGCCGCCCCGCAGGCGACCAGCAGGCGCAGGCGCGGCGGGTCGAAGTGCACGAAGCGGCCGACGAGCGACGCGGCGAGCGCCGCGAGCTGCACCATCGGGCCTTCGCGGCCGATCGAGCCGCCGCTGCCGATCGTCAGCAGCGACGACACGCTGCGCCACAGGCTCTGGCGGACCGGCACGATGCCGTTGCCGAGCGCGACCGATTCCATGTAGTCGGTCTTGGCGGCCTTCTTGTCGCCGCGCGTCGCGAGCAGCAGCACGCAGCCGGCGAGGAAGCCGCCCGCGGCCGGCATCCAGAACCGCACGTACCACGGCAGGCGCTTGGCCATCTGCACGAAGCTGCCGCTTTGCCCGGAAATCAGGTGCTGCATCAGGTCGATGCCTTCGCGGAACGCCATCGTGGCAAAGGCGCCGCCGACGCCGACGATGGCTGACCAGATCAGCATCGTATGGGCGTCCGACAGGCGGAACAGCGTTTGGGCGCGAGTGCGCAGCTTCAGCAGGAACGAGAGCACGGCTGAAAGGGGGCGATGGAAAACGACGCGAAGCATAGCACTGCGCCGCGCCCGCGGGACCATCCCGTCGGGCGCGGCGCGCGAAGTGTCACGGGCGGGCAACTCAGCCAAGCCAGTGCTGCACGGCCCAGGTGATCCCGTAGCCGCCGGCGATCAGCCACACGTACAGGATCAGGCCGGTCATCAGCGCCCGGGGGCCGGCCGCGCGGATCTGCGCGACGCGGGTTTCGATGCCGAGGGCGGTCATGGCCATCGTCAGCGCGAAAGTGTCGAGCACGTTCAGCGTGTGCGTGACGTCGGTGGGCAGCACGTTCAGCGAATTGACGATCACGAAGCCGAGGAAACCGAGCGCGAACCAGGGCACGGCCACCTTGCGCTTGCCTTGCGCGCCGCCGGCGGTGGCGCGAGCCGAGCGGGCCAGCCACCAGCCGAGCACCAGCAGCACCGGGACCAGCAGCATCACGCGGGTCATCTTGACGATCGTCGCGATGTGCGCGACCTGCGGGCTGATGTCGCTCGCCGCGCCGACCACCTGCGCGACCTCGTGGATCGTGCCGCCGAAGAACAGGCCGAGACCAGCCGGATCGAGGTTCAGCAGCCCGGCGTGATATGCGATCGGGTACAGGAACATCGACAGCGTGCCGAACAGCACGACACTGCCCACGGCCATCGCGCTCTGGTGCGGCTTCGACTGCAGCGTCGATTCGAACGCGAGCACGGCGGCCGCGCCGCAGATCGCGCTGCCGGCGGCGGTCAGCAGGGCCGAATCGCGGTCGAGCTTCATGATCTTCATGCCGGCCCAGGTGCCGATCACGAGCGTGCTGACGACGACCAGCACCGACACCGTCAGGCCCGGCAGCCCGACCTGCATGATTTCCTGCAGGCTCACGCGCAACCCGAAGAACGCGACCGCGATGCGCAGCAGCTTGCGCGCGGAGAAATTGACGCCGGCCGCCCAGCTGGCCGGCATGCCGTCGCGCAGCGCGTTGCCGTACAAGGCGCCTGCGACGATGCCGACGATCAGTGGCGACAGGCCGAGCCCCGCGATCGCGGGAAGCTGGGACAGGCTCGTGACAGCGGCGGCGAACAGCGCGACGAACAGCACGCCGTTCAACTGGCCGCGCATCGACGGCGCGGCGGGGCTGAGATGGGGAGTCGGAGCAGTGGACATGGAAGCACCGTGATGGAGCGTGTTGCGATGGTGTAATCCTAATTTCGTTATATCGATATGAAAAATTGTGATTTGTGACGTAAACTATCCGGAAAGCCGATAATTTATCCCCATGACCCCGGATCAACTGATAACGTTCGCCGCCGTCGCCGAACACCTGAACATCAGCCACGCCGCCGTGGCGCTGCATCTGTCGCAGCCGGCCGTGTCGGGCCAGTTGCGGCTGCTGCAGGACGAATTCGGCGAGCCGCTGTACCAGCGCGAAGGCCGCGGTATCCGCCTGACCCCGGTCGGCGAGCAGCTCGCGCAGTACGCGAAGGCACAGCGCGACACGTTCGCGCAGGCGCGTGCGTTTCGCGATGCGGTGCGCGGCCTCGAGGCCGGTACGCTGCGCATCGGCGCGAGCACGACGCCCGCGAGCTATCTGTTGCCGTACCTGATCGCGGCGTTCCAGCCGCGCGCGCCGCGCGTGGCGATCCACACGATGAGCGGCAACACGGCCGACGTGGTCGCGGCACTGCCGTCGCTCGATATCGCGATGATCGAAGGGCCGCCCGGCGAGGCACTGCCGCCGGGCACCGCGGTGCATGCGTGGCGCGAGGACGAGATCGTGGCAATCGTGCCGACCGGCCATCCGCTGGCCGCGCCGGAATACGCGTCGGGGGTTACGCTCGACGCGCTGGCGGCCCATCCGCTCGTGCTGCGCGAAGCGGGCTCCGCCGTGCGGCAACTCGTCGAGCGCGCGTTCGCGCAAGGCGCGGCGCCGATGCGCGTCGCGTTCGAGATTGCGGGCGTCGAAGCCGTGAAGGAAGCCGTGCGGGCCGGGATGGGCGTCGGGTTCGTATCGGCGATGTCGCTGCGTCACGACGATGCCGCGCTCGTCCTGCGCTCGCTCGCGCCCGCGCCGCTCACCCGTCACTTCTCCATCCTCGTGCCGCACGGCGGCGCGCCGTCGCGGGTTGCCGCCCAATTCCTCGAGATGAGTCTCGCGCACGAACCCGCCTGAGCGGCCGAACCCGGCCCGGGAACGCGCGATGCGTGCCGTCCGGCGCGCGTTCGCATCGTGCACCGTCTTAGGGATTTCCTCTATGGCGTGGGTCCAAGGCGAAGCGCACCATCCGTCTCAAGCAAATGGAACCGGTTCCATTCCGGGGAAAAAGGGCAAAATGACAGACATCGTGATCGTGGCGAGCGCATTCGGGATGGACCGCGTGCGTCAGGAGGGCCACAGCGCATTCATCGCGACCGCGGCGGCATCCGGTGCGACCGGTTTCGAGGTGCGGCGCGAACTGTTCGCGTCGGAAGCGGAAGCCGCGCCTGGCGCGCTGGCCGAGCTCGGCGCGCAACTGGCCAGCCACGGGCTGTGGTCGGTTTTTTCGACGCCGGCCAACCTGTACACGGAAACGGGCGCGCTCGATGCGGACGCATTGCGCAGCGCGCTCGCGGAAGCCGACGCGCTCGGCGCGCGCTTCGTGAAATTCCAGCTCGGCGGCTTCGCCGGCCACGCGCACGCGGCTGACATCGTCGCGCTGTCGCGCGGCGCGCGGGCCCGCGTGGTGGTCGAGAACGGCCAACTTCCGGTCGGCGGCGCGCTCGCACAGTTCCGCGGGCTGTTCGACGCACTGGCCGCGGCGGGCGTGCCCGATGCGCTTGGGATGACGTTCGACATCGGCAACTGGCAGTGGCCGGGCGAAGCGCCGCTTGATTGCGCGCAAGTGCTGGCGCCGCATGTGGAATACATTCATTGCAAGGCAGTCGCGGGCGAGGGCGCGCGCCGTTTCGTCGCCGCGCCGGCGCCGAACGACCCGTTCGTGACCGGCGTGCTCGCGGTGCTGCCGCAGCACGCGCCGCGCGGCATCGAGTTCCCGTTCGACGCGGCCGACCTGGCGGGCGATGCGTGCCGGCGCGTCGCGTGGCTCGCCACCGCGTGACGGCGGAAGGATCCTGGAGAGTTCATTCATGAAAGCAGCACTCGATGTCGTGACCTACGGCGAAGCGATGGCGATGTTCGTCGCGACCGAGCCCGGTCATCTCGCGCACGCCACGCAATTCTCGAAGCGGATCGCGGGCGCCGACCTGAACGTCGCGATTGGCCTGTCGCGGCTCGGCTTCCGGGTCGGCTGGATGAGCCGCGTCGGCCGCGATTCGTTCGGTGGCTACGTGCTCGACACGCTGGCGCGCGAAGGCATCGACGCGTCGTGCGTGACCGTCGATCCGCGTTACCCGACCGGCTTCCAGCTCAAGTCACGCAACGACGACGGCAGCGACCCGACCGTCGAATATTTCCGCAAGGGCTCGGCCGCCAGCTACCTGTCGTGCGACGACTACGTGGCCGACTACGTGCTCGGCGCGCGCCACCTGCACCTGACGGGCGTCGCGCCGGCGATCTCCGCGACGTCGTGCGAACTCGCGTTCAAGCTGGCGCGCGAAATGCACGCGGCCGGCAAGACGATCTCGTTCGATCCGAACCTGCGCCCGACGCTGTGGCCGTCAGCCGACGTGATGGCGAAGACGCTGAACGCGCTCGCGTCGCTCGCCGACTGGGTGCTGCCGGGCGTCGCCGAAGGGCGCCAACTGACCGGGCACGACACGCCGGCCGACATCGCGGGCTTCTATCTTGCACAGGGTGCGCGCGGCGTCGTGATCAAGCTCGGCGCCGAAGGCGCGTACTACCGGACGGCTGACGGCCGCGACGGAACCGTGGTGGGCGAGCGCGTGCAGAACGTCGTCGACACGGTCGGCGCAGGCGACGGCTTCGCGGTCGGCGTGGTCAGCGCGCTGCTGGAGGGCAAGACGATCGAGCAGGCCGTGGCGCGTGGCAACCGGATCGGCGCGCTCGCGATCCAGGTGATCGGCGACTCGGAAGGGCTGCCGACCCGCGCCGCGCTCGATCGATTCGAAAACGTCAGCAATCGCGCCGATCGCTTAGAGGAAACCTTCACCGCGCAATGAGAGGCCGGACACGGCACAATCCGCGGACTCATTTCGTCGTGCATGGGCACGGCAAGGTACGGGACCGGGGCGGGCGCTGAGGCGTTCGTTCAGGTCGATTGCGAAGCATGGGGTTCGGGTAAGCGCTAAAACACTGACCTGGATCGACCGCGAAGCATGGGACCCAGGCAAGTGCTAAAGCACTAACTTGGATCGACCGCGAAGCATGGGACCAGAGTAAGCGCTGAAGCGCTAACTCTGGTCGACACGGAGACATTCTGATGGCCAACACTCTCGCTGCCCGCCGCTGGTGGACGATCATGCCGATCGTCTTCATCACGTACAGCCTCGCCTACCTCGACCGCGCGAACTACGGGTTCGCGGCCGCGGCCGGCATCAACCAGGACCTCGGGATCAGCAAGGGCCTGTCGTCGCTGATCGGCGCGCTGTTCTTCCTCGGCTACTTCTTCTTCCAGATCCCCGGCGCGATCTATGCGGAACGTCGCAGCGTGAAGAAGCTCGTGTTCGTCAGCCTCATCCTGTGGGGCGCCTGCGCGGCACTCACGGGCGTGGTCAGCAACATCCCGTCGCTGATGGCGATCCGCTTCATGCTCGGCGTCGTCGAGGCGGCCGTGATGCCGGCCATGCTGATCTACATCAGCAACTGGTTCACGAAGAACGAGCGCTCGCGCGCGAACACGTTCCTGATCCTCGGCAACCCGGTCACCGTGCTGTGGATGTCGATCGTGTCGGGCTATCTCGTGCACGAATTCGGCTGGCGCCACATGTTCATCGCCGAAGGCGTGCCGGCCGTCCTGTGGGCCGTGTGCTGGTGGTTCCTGGTGCAGGACAAGCCGGCCGATTCGCCGTGGCTCAACGCGCAGGAAAAGCGCGATCTCGACGCCGCGCTCGCGGCCGAGCAGGCTGCGATCAAGCCCGTGCGCAACTATGGCGAAGCGTTCCGCTCGCCGGCTGTGATCAAGCTGTGTGCACAGTATTTCTGCTGGAGCATCGGCGTGTATGGCTTCGTGCTGTGGCTGCCGTCGATCGTCAAGAACGGCTCCGACCTCGGGATGGTCGCGACCGGCTGGCTGTCCGCGCTGCCGTATCTCGCGGCGACGATCGCGATGCTCGCCGCATCGTGGGCGTCCGACAAGGTCGGTTCGCGGCGCGGTTTCGTGTGGCCGTTCCTGCTGATCGGCGCGGCCGCGTTCGCCGCATCGTACGCACTCGGCTCGTCGCATTTCTGGATCTCGTATGCGCTGCTGGTCGTGGCGGGCGCCGCGATGTACGCGCCGTACGGCCCGTTCTTCGCGATCGTGCCGGAACTGCTGCCGAAGAACGTCGCCGGCGGTGCAATGGCACTGATCAACAGCATGGGCGCGCTCGGCTCGTTCGTCGGCTCGTACTTCGTCGGCTACCTGAACGGGGCGACCGGCTCGCCCGTCGCGTCGTACGCATTCATGAGCGCCGCGCTCGTCGCCGCGGTGATCCTCACGCTGTCCGTCAAACCCCAGGCGCGCGATGCGCATCCGCTCGCGACGCCGTTGCAAGGAAAATGAATCAGATGAAGCCCCGTATCGTCGCGTACAAGCCGCTGCCCGATGACGTCCTCGCGTACCTGCGCGAGCATGCGGACGTCGTGCAGGCCGACGGCGCCGCAGCCCTCGCCGATGCGCTCGGCGACGCGGACGGCGCGATCGGCGCGAGCCTGAAGGTCACGCCGCCAATGCTCGACCGCGCACCGCGGCTGAAGGCGTGGTCGACGATCTCGGTCGGCTACGACAACTTCGACGTCGCGGATCTCACGCGCCGCGGGATCGTGCTCGCGCATACGCCGGACGTGCTGACCGAGTCGACCGCCGATACGGTGTTCTCGCTGATCCTCGCGTCCGCGCGACGCGTGGTCGAGCTGGCCGAGTGGGTGAAGGCCGGAAACTGGCATCACAGCATCGGCCCCGACCTGTACGGCACCGACGTGCAGGGCAAGACGCTCGGCATCGTCGGGCTCGGGCGGATCGGCGGCGCGGTTGCGCGCCGCGCGGCGCTCGGCTTCCGGATGCAGGTGCTGTACGCGAACCGCTCCGCGCATGCCGAAGCCGAGGCGCAGTACGGCGCGCGGCGCGTGACGCTCGACGAACTGCTCGCACAATCGGATTTCGTGTGCCTGCAGGTGCCGTTGTCGCCGGAAACGCACCACCTGATCGGCGCGCCCGAATTCGCGAAGATGAAGCGCGGCGCGATCCTGATCAACGCCTCGCGCGGGCCGGTGGTCGACGAAGCCGCGCTGGTCGATGCGCTGCGCGCGGGCACGATCCGTGGCGCGGGGCTCGACGTGTTCGAGAAGGAGCCGCTGCCGGCGGATTCGCCGCTGCTGCAGATGAAGAATGTCGTCGCGCTGCCGCATATCGGCTCGGCGACGCACGAAACGCGCCACGCGATGGCGCGATGCGCCGCGGAAAACCTCGTCGGCGCGCTGGCCGGCACGCTGCGCACGAATCTCGTCAATCCGGATGTCCTCGCGCAGGTCTGATCCGCCATATTCGTCCGGCCGGGGTGACGCCGGCGCTGTTAGAGGCGATGATCTTGGTGCCGGAGGGCTGGCTGCGTTATGATCCCCGCGCGTCGCATCGACGGCCCGGCAATGCTGCCGGAGGCGTCCCGCGACGGGTATCCGCGCCAGGTCCGGTGCGGCCGACTGCTTTTGCACGTGACCGGGGCGGGTGCCGACGCGCCGGCGCGGGTCGACCGCGAAGCATGGGGTCCGCGAAGCATGGGACCCGCGTAAGCGCTGAAGCGCCAACGCGGGTCGACAGGAGATTCCACCGGGTGGCTTACGTTTCCAACAACAAAGGTCCGTCTGCTCACGAAGCGGCGCGGATCGTACGTCGCGAGGCACGACAGTGACCGATTCGCAACCAACCACAACGCGTCCGGCGACGATCAGCGATGTCGCGCGCGAGGCCGGCACGGGCAAGACCAGTGTGTCGCGCTACCTGAACGGCGAGACGCACGTGCTGTCCACCGATCTGCGCCAGCGGATCGAAGCGGCCATCGCGCGGCTCAACTACCGGCCGAACCAGATGGCGCGCGGGCTCAAGCGCGGCCGCAACCGGCTGCTCGGCATGCTCGCGGCCGACCTGACCAATCCCTATACCGTCGAAGTGCTGCAGGGCGTCGAGGCCGCGTGCCACGCGCTCGGCTACATGCCGCTGATCTGTCACGCGGCAAACGAAGTCGAGATGGAGCGCCGCTTCCTGCAGCTGCTCACGACCTATCGCGTCGAAGGGCTGATCGTCAACGCGCTCGGCGCCGACGAGGATGTCCTGCGTCCGCTGCGTGGGGCCGGGATCCCGGCCGTGCTCGTCGACCGGACGGTCGAAGGCTTCGAGGCCGACCTGATCGGCCTCGACAACGCCGACGCGATCGAGACGGCACTCGCGCACCTGATCGAACACGGTTTCGATGCAATCCATTTCGTCGTGCAGCCGTTCGAGCGTGTCAGCTCGCGGCGCCTGCGCGAGGCCGCGTTCCGCGCAGCACTGGCGGCGCGCGGGCTGACGGTGCCGTCGACGGTCGTGCTCGACCTGAACGAGCCCGACGTGGTCACGGCGGCGCTGGCCGACATCGATGCCCGCATCGATGACGCGACACGGCGCGGCGTGCGCGCGGCACTGTTCGCCGCGAACGCGCCGGTCGCACTCGCGATCGCGCGCCACCTGCGCGCGCGTTTCGGCACCGCATGGCAGCAGAAGGCGGCACTGCTGTCGATCGACGATCCGGAATGGGCGGAGCTGATCGGGATCACGACGATCCGCCAGCCGACCTACGAAATCGGCTACAAGGCCGTCGAATTCGTGCACGAGCGGATCGACGGCGCGGCGGGCGACGTACGCGTCTCGCTGTTGCCGGGCGAGCTGGTTGCGCGCGCGTCGACCGCAAGCTGAGTATCATTCGGGGCACGCAGCGCGTCAGGTGCGCTGCCCCGAACAAGGAAATACATGACTGTCGCTCCCGTCACGCTGGCGGTGCTGATCGCCGCCACGCTGATCATCGCGCTCCTGCCGCTCGTCCTCTACCGTATCCTGCGCAAGCCGCTGTCGCTGAACCGTCGCGACACGATCGTCGGCGTGGCCGTCTTCACACTCTTCGTGATGATCCTCGAACGCGCGTTCCACGGGCTCGTGCTGAGCCGGACGCCGCCGGATGGCTGGCTCACGCAACCGCTCGCGTTCGTCGCGTACAGCGCACTGGCGACGGCCGTATTCGAGGAAGTCGGCCGCTATCTCGGGATGCGTTTCCTGAATCGCCGCTACGGCCCGTCGTCGGCCTGCGACAGCCGCGGAATCGGCTACGGGATCGGTCACGGTGGTGCGGAAGCGTGGTTCGTCGGCGTACTCGTGTGGGGCCAGTGGTCGTATCTCGCGTGGCTCGCGAGCCGCGGCCAGCTCGAAGCGCAACTGGCCGACCTG
The DNA here is from genome assembly GCF_902499025.1 of Burkholderia lata. Taxonomy (GTDB): domain Bacteria; phylum Pseudomonadota; class Gammaproteobacteria; order Burkholderiales; family Burkholderiaceae; genus Burkholderia; species Burkholderia lata_C. Next base: position 242,321 of record NZ_CABVPW010000005.1, read on the forward strand.
CCGGGCGATACCGTCGTGCGGCTGCACGTGATGCTCGCGACGCTGTCGGCTCAGTCGATTTTGCTGTTGCTGCTCGAACGCTGCGCGGCGTTCGTGCTGCAGCTTGCGCTGTCGGTGCTGGTCTGGCGCGGCGTACGCGCCGGCCGCGCGGGCGTGTTGCCGCTCGCGATCGTGCTGCATGCGCTCGCGGCCGCGCCGACGCTGCTGTACCAGGTGCGCGTGCTGCCGGCCGGCTGGGTCGAGGCCGCGTATTTCGTGTTGACCGCGATCCTGGTCGTCGTGCTGGTGAAGACGTGCCGGCCGTCGCAATCGGCAGCCTGACGGGAGAGACGGGATGGATGACTATCTGATCGAATGCCAGAGCGCAGAATTCGACGCGCTCGCACGCGTGATCTGCGACCTCTTTCCGGAGCAGACGCGTTTCGCCGAAAGCAGCGACGCGCGCGGGCGGTTCCTGTCCGTGCAGTGGCTCGCGATGCGTTTCGGCTCGGCGCCGAAGCGGATGACGCTCGATATCCGTATCGTGCCGGCCGCACTCGCGCGCTATCTGGCGCTCAAGCCGATGCAACGGGCACGCAGCCATGCGGTGCTGCATGCGTATACGGAGGCGATGCTCGGGTCGCTCGAGGAGCGGCACGCGGCCGGCGAGGCCGTCGAGCGCGATGCCGAACTCGAACTCGACGAAGACTTCGCGTGATGGTTTGCGCCGGCGCGATGCCGGCGCGTCGCATTACGCGTCGCGGTAGACCTGCGCAAAGCGCTGCGCCTGCACGACACCGTAGTCGCCGGGGGCGTACTGCATCACCCAGTCGCCGGCGACGCCGCGCAGCGTATCGCCGTTTTCCGAGCGGGCGATCGTGAACGGCTCGTCCATCCGGCGGGCGAGCACGACGGCCGGCCGGTTCCGGTAGGCGCCCGTTTCGCCGTGCGTGAGTGCCGGATCGGCGGGCAGGTATTTGGCGTCGAAGCGCGCGCGCGACACGACCCAACGGTCGCCGGTCGAGCCGGTGATCAGCGCGTCGCCCGCGACATAGCGGTTCGGGCCTTCGAGGCTCATCAGTTCGCCGTCGGCCTCCGCGAAGGAAACGGCGACGGTTTCGTCCTTGACGACGCGACGGGCCTGCGGATCGGTACGCAGGTCGAGGTGCTTGAGTTCGAGCATGGCGGGGAAGGGCGGGAAAGCTGGAAAAGCCGGGAGCTTATCCCGAATCCGGCGCGCCGTGTGGCGCACCGGTCGCCTGGAGCGGGGCGCGGCGCCGTTCGGCCCGGATGAGCGGGTCGGCGCCGGCGGGGAGGGCGTCAGGGCTGCGCGGGTGCGCTGGCGGCCGGTGCGGCTGCCGCCTTGCCTTCCTTGCCCTTCGTCTTGCCCTTGCCGCGGTGCTCGCCGCCGTGGTGCAGCCAGCTGCGGAACGTCGTGTCGGCCAGCGCCTTCTGGTCGGCCGGGAAGCTCTCGTAGAGCGGCGCGAACGCGTCGGCCAGCTTCTTTGCGCCGTCGGCGTTTGCCTGCGACAGTTCCGCGTACTGCTTCATGTCGTCGAGCGCGGAGACGTCGTGCTTGGCCATCCGTTCGCGATAGAGGCGGCCCATCGTGTCGCCGTTGTCGCGCATCGTGTCGGCGAACGTCTTCCACTGCGGTTCCTGCGCCGACGTGATCTTCAGTTGGTCGTGCAGGTACTTGATGCGCTGCTCGACGCGCGCTTCGTGGCGTTCCGCGCGCTGCTCGGCGGTCGGGGCCGAAGCCGCGGCCGTCGTGGCCTGGGCGGGCGCGGCCGGGGTTTGCGCGAACGCGCTGGCTGCAACGGCGAGCGTAGCGAGGGTGAGCGAGATTTTCTTCATGGTTGGCTCTCCGGGGTGGTGTCTTGCGAGCGGGCGCGGCGGCAACTGCCGCAAGCGCGCTTCTCGCGTCGCCCGCTATTAGTAGCACGTTGCGTGCGGCGCAGCAGTGAATGCGACACTTGCTTACATCCGATACGAATCGAAATTGAAAGGTTCGTATCGGCTTCGGGCGGTGGCGTTTGGGTGGGCCGGCGTTCGGCGCTATCATCGCGTCACCTTCCACTCAGCCGGCGCGTCGCGCCCCGGCCCAGCCTCATGCGTCCACCCCGCCTCGACCAACTCGACGATCTCGACCGGCAACTCGTCGCGCTGCTGCAGGCCGATGCGCGCGCCAGCGTCGCCGATCTCGCGCGCCAGCTCGACGTTGCGCGCACGACGGTCGTCGCACGCATCGCGCGGCTCGAACGCACCAACGTGATCGCCGGCTACAGCGTCCGGCTCGGGCAGGATGTGCTCGATGCAAGCATTTATGCGTACGTCGGCATCATCCTTACGCCGAAGTTCGGCAAGGACGTGCTGCGCAAGCTCGACCGGATGCCCGAGGTGCAGCTGCTGTGCGCGGTGAGCGGCGAGTACGATTACGTCGCATGGCTGCGCGCCGATTCGCCCGAACGGCTCAACGACCTGCTCGACCAGATCGGCACGCTCGAAGGCGTCGAACGCACGACGACATCGATCATCCTGTCGCGCAAGATCGATCGCGGGACGATCGGCGGCTGACGCTCAGGCGCGGCCTGTCTCGCGCCGTGCGTGGTGCGCCGGCGTGTCGGCCCGGCTGTCGGGCTGTGCCGCGCCGGGCGGCCGCACGAGCGGAATCCGCACCGAGATGCGCAATCCGCGCGATTCCGCTTCATCCGCATACGCGAGCGCAATGTCTGCGCCCATCCGGTCCGCGACGATCTTCACGATCGACAGGCCGAGCCCGGAGCCGATCTGTGCATTGCCGGGTACCCGGTAGAACGGATCGAACACGCGCTCGCGTTCGTGCGGTGCGATGCCCGGCCCGGTGTCGGCGATCGTCACACACGCGTGCGTGTCCGTGCATTGCGTCGACAGGTCCACGCGTCCGCCCAGCGGCGTGTAGCGGATCGCGTTGTCGACCAGGTTCATCACGAGCGACGCGAGTTCGAGTTCGTCGACGGGCACGGAGGCGTCCGGACCGTCTTCGATGCCGATGTCGATGGTTTTCGCGTCGGCGAGCGGCATCAGGTCTTCCAGCACGCGGCGATAGACCGCGTGGACGGATACGTCGCCGGGCGGTGCGGCCGGCGCGCTTTGCGCCCGCGCGAGCGCGAGCAGCTGCCCGATCAGGTGGCGGCTGCGGTCGAGCCCGCCGCGCAGTGCGGCGAGCCGTGCGCGCGCATCGTCCGGCAGGTCGGCATCGGCGAGGCGCTCGGCCTGCAGCGACATCGCCGTGAGCGGCGAGCGCAACTCGTGCGCGGCGTCGGCGACGAAGCGGCGCTGCGCGGCGACCGACTGCGCGACGCGCGCCAGCATCCGGTTGATCGCGACGACGAACGGCCGCACCTCGACCGGCACGTGCTCGGCCGGCACCGGGCGCAGGTCATGCTCGTCGCGCGCATCGATGCCGGCGGACAGCGCGGCCACCGGGCGGAACAGCTTGCGCACGAGATCGGCGACGAGCAGCAGCAGGATCGGGACGAGGATCAGCAGCGGCAACGCGGTGCGCCACGCGCTTTCGCGTGCGACCTCGTCGCGCATGCCGGCTTCCTGCGCGACCGCGATGCGCTCGCCGTTCGCGAAGGTCCGGACCATCACGCGATACGTGCTGCCGCCGGCATCGACCGTATGCAGCCCGTCGGCGAGCGTCGGCGCCAGCGCGAGCGGCGGCGTGCCGTCGCTGCCCGGCTGCGTTGGACCGCCGAGCGGCTGCACGATCACGCGCGACAGCTCGTCGCTTTCGCGTGCGGGCCCGGTGCCGTCGGCATGGAGCGGCGGTGTGTGCTCGCGATCGAGCAGCGTCGCGACCTCGCGCAGCACGTCGTCCTGCAGTTCGTGCGCTTCGTCGAATGCCGATGAAAACGCGAACGCGGCCGCGGCCGTCGCGACGACCAGGATCGCGGCCGACAGCGCAACCGACAGGCGGAAGCCGATCGATTCGCTCAGGCGCTTCTTGAAACCATCCATCCCGCACCCCTGACGTTCTTGATCACGGTGCTGCCGAGCTTGCGGCGCAGCGAATGGATCAGGAATTCGACCGCATTGCTTTCGACTTCCTCGCCCCAGCCGTACAGGCGATCCTCGAGCTCGCGCCGCGACAGGATCGCGCCCGGGCGCACCAGCAGCGCGCGCAGCAGCGAGAACTCGCGATTCGACAGCGCCACCGGCGCGTGCCCGTCGACCGCGGCCTCGCGCGTCGCCGGGTCGAGCGACACGATCCCGTTGCTCAGCAGCGGCGCGGCCGAACCGGCCCGGCGCCGGATCGCGGCGCGAATCCGCGCGAGCAGCTCGGCCATCTCGAACGGCTTCACGATGTAGTCGTCGGCGCCGCCGTCGAGGCCGGCCAGGCGATCGTCGAGCCCGTCGCGGGCAGTGACGATCAGCAGCGGCGCGCTGGCATCCTTCGCGCGGATGGCGGCCAGCACGTCGAGCCCGTCGCGGCCGGGCAGGCCGAGGTCGAGCAGGACCAGGTCGTAGGGCTGCGCGGCGAACGCGGTCAATGCGCGCACGCCGTCGGTGACCCAGTCGGTGGCGTACGACGCGTCCTTCAGCGCGGCGTGGACGGCCTCGCCGATCATCGGGTCGTCTTCGACGAGCAGTATTCGCATGCGTGTTCTCCGTGCCGCACAAACGCCGCCAGCGTATGCGATTCCCGCACGGGCGTCACGTGCCGCGCGCGCGTCGATCCTTATTTGCCGCTGAACCGGTCGAGGGCCGCGAGCAGACTCTTCATCGCGGCGGCCGAGTCGGCCTGGGTCGGATGGTCGGCGCGCAGCGCGGAAAGCGCGCGGTCGATCTCCTGGTCGACCATGTGCCAGTCGGCCGCGGCGCGCGGCTTGAGGCCGGCTTCGGCCGAGTCCCACGCGATCTCGAGATCCTTGATGCGCGTTTTCGCGCCGGGCAGGTCGCCCTTGGCGACGAGCGTGTTCACGTCGACAGCGATCGTGCGGAACTGCGACAGGTCGCCGAGTTTCGATCCGTGGGCCGCCGCGGGCGATGTTGCGGCCGACGCGGGCAGCGACGTCGCTGCGTTCGCGTCCTGCTGCTTCGAGCAGCCGGCGGCGGCGCTCAACAGGGCAATCGCGGCCGCGGCAACGGCGAGACGGGAAACGGGATGGGGGATGCGCATGGCGTGTCCTCGATTCGATGGATGGATGGAACGGAAAGGAAAGGGGGTCATTCGGCGGTGCCGGCACGCGTGCGCGGGCCGCTGCCGAATTGCGCGACGGCGACGAGCAGCACGATCACGGTCAGGAACAGCAGGCTCGTCCAGGCGGCGCCGAAACCGAGCCCGCCATAGGTGCGGGCCTGCGTGAGCAGGTCGCCGAGCGACGCGCCGAACGGGCGCGTCAGGATGTAAGCGATCCAGAACGCGAGCACCGCGTTGGCGCCGAGCCGCCACATCACGAACACGGCCGCGATCAAGCCGCCGAAGCACAGCGCGCCGAGCGTGAAGCCGAGCCCGAGCGCCTCGGTCGCGAGATCGCCCGCGGCGGTGCCGAGCGCGAACGTGCAAAGGATCGCGGCCCAGTAGAACAGCTCGCGCCGTGGCGTGACGATCGTGTCGATCGACAGCGTGCCTTCGATGCGATGCCACACGAAGAAGATCGCGGCGAGCGCGACGGCAAACGCGGCGGTGCTCGCATAGAGGCTGACGTTCAGGCCGTCGGTGAGCAGGTCGGTGATCTGCGTGCCGACGATGCTGACCAGCACCACCGTGAGCCAGTAGATCCACGGCACATAACGGCGCGTACGCAATTGCAGCCACAGCGCGATCGCGAGCAGCGACGCCATCGCGACGCGCGTGACGGTCTGGCCGAGGCCCGCGTTGACCGCGAGAAAGTCCGCGCCGGTTTCGCCGACCGTCGTCGACATGATCTTGATGATCCAGAACGACAGCGCGACGTCGGGCACCTTGTTCAGCCAGTGCGGCGTGCGATGGACGGGCAGGGATTGCATGCGATGCCTCCTTGGAAGTCGGGTGGTCGGCATGCAGTCTGAAACGGAAGACTTAGGCCAGCCATAGCGGGGCCGGCAGCGTTAAAAAAGCGTCATTTCGACTTTTCGACGAAATGTGTCGTCGAAACGTCGAAATTATCGGTCGTTTCGCATCATTCTTCGTCTTGGAACTGATTTTGAGCGTCCCTACACTGTGTTCATGGCTCAACGCCGTTCACAACACCAACCCATCATCAGGAGATAAGCGCATGAAAATCGCCATCGTCGGCGCAGGTCTGATCGGCCACACCATTGCTCACATGCTGCGTGAAACGGGCGACTACGAAGTCGTCGCGTTCGACCGTGATGCGGATGCGCTTGCAAAGCTGTCGCGAGAAGGCATCGCGACGCAACGGGTCGATTCGGCCGACGCAAACGCGATTCGCGAAGCCGTGAAGGGCTTCGATGCGCTCGTCAACGCGCTGCCGTACTACCTCGCGGTCAACGTTGCCGCCGCCGCGAAGGCTGCCGGCGTTCACTACTTCGACCTGACCGAAGACGTGCGCGCAACCCACGCGATCCGCGAACTGGCCGAAGGCTCCGACCGTGCGTTCATGCCGCAATGCGGCCTCGCACCGGGCTTCATCGGTCTCGCCGCACACGAACTGGTGAACGGCTTCAGCGAAGTGCGCGACGTGAAGATGCGCGTCGGCGCGCTGCCCGAGTATCCGACCAACGCACTGAAGTACAACCTGACGTGGAGCGTCGACGGCCTGATCAACGAATACTGCCAGCCGTGCGAAGCGATCCGTGACGGCCGCAAGCAATGGGTGCAGCCGCTCGAAGGCCTCGAGCACTTCTCGCTCGACGGTACCGAATACGAAGCGTTCAACACGTCGGGCGGCCTGGGCACGCTGTGCGAAACGCTGTCGGGCAAGGTCGAGACGCTCGACTACAAGTCGGTGCGCTATCCGGGCCACCGCGATCTCGTGCAGTTCCTGCTCGAAGACCTGCGCCTGTCGACCGACCGCGACACGCTGAAGTCGATCATGCGCCGCGCGGTGCCGTCGACGAAGCAGGACGTCGTGCTCGTGTTCATCACGGTAACGGGCGTGAAGGACGGCCAGCTGGTGCAGGACGTGTTCACGCGCAAGATCTTCGCGAAGGACGTGTGCGGGATGCACATGAGCGCGATCCAGATCACGACGGCCGGCGCGATGTGCGCGGTGCTGGATCTGTTCCGCGAAAAGAAGCTGCCGCAGAGCGGTTTCATCCCGCAGGAAAAGGTGTCGCTGAAGGCGTTCCTGTCGAACCGCTTCGGCAAGCTGTACGAAGGCGGCACGATGGAGCGCGTGCACGAAGTGGCCTGACCACCCGCCAGCCTCTGGCACGAGGGCCGTACGACGCCGGGAGCGCAGCAGCGCTTCCGGCGTTGTTTTTTATGGGTAGCGAAAAAGCGGAGCCGGTCAGGCCGGCAACGGCGGGACGATCGTGGCCGCCGGCGGGGGCGGCGCGATGCGGTACAGCAAGGTATCGACGTCGGTGTCGGAGGGTGCGGTGTTGTCGAATATCACGATACCGTCGCATTCGTGGCCGGTCGGCACGAAGCGGCGCTGCCGGTATTCGTCCCAGTGCGTGAGCTTGTACGCATCGTTCGGGTTGCCGCGCGCGACGATGCGCTGGTGCGCGACGTCTTCCGACGTGTGGACCCAGACGACCGTCAGCGTGACATCGGGCGCGATGCCGAGCCATGCGCGGTCGAGAATGCGGCGATCGCGCACTTCGCGCGACAGCGGGCCGACGACGAGCGCGCCGATGCCGAGCGCGAGATTTTCACGGGCGGTGTCGAGCAGGCCCTGGTATTCGGGATCGCGCAGGTGCTTCAGGTAGAGCGGGCTGTCGCGGTCGTTCGGATCCTCGGTGAGCGCGCCCATCGCGGCCGAGCTGTAGCGGCCGTACAGCGTGTCCTTGTCGAGCAGGCAGAAGGCCTCGCCGGTCGCGCGCATCAGCGGCCCGATGAGCCGCTTCGCGAGCGTGGTCTTGCCGGTGCCGGCGTGACCGCAGAAGAACACCAGGTGCGTCACGAGGCGTTGCCTCCCGGGCGGGGGCTCGACGCGCCGTTGCGCTTGTCGCCGCGCGAGAAGACTTCCGCTTCCAGCCACATCGCGTTGATGATGCCGAAGCCGAGCGCCACGCCGATGCCGAGTATCCACGAGAAATACCACATGGGTCTGTCTCCTTGACGGTTGGGCCGCACGGCCGTGCGGCTTGTGGTCCGAAGTGTCCGGGTGCGCATGCTGCGGCGCACGCAGCCCGATCATGACCAATATCGCCGTGCCGCGCAAGCCGGGCCGCCCGCGCAGCAAACCGGTAAACTGATGCGCAAATCGCAACATCACGGACAACATGCTGATCAACTGTGCTGCATACCAGGATGGCCGCAAGCTGGCCGACATCGATATCGACGCCATCAGCGACTACGTGTCGAAGCCCGAATGCTTCGTGTGGGTCGCGCTGAAGGATCCGACGCCCGCCGAACTCGACCTGATGGGCGAGGAGTTCGGGCTGCACGAACTGGCGCTCGAGGATGCCCGCAAGGGGCATCAGCGACCGAAGATCGAGGAGTACGGCGATTCGCTGTTCGCGGTGCTGCATATGGTCGAGCTGGACGACGACGATGAGTTGAATGTCGGCGAGCTGAACGTGTTCGTCGGACCGAATTACGTGCTGTCGATCCGCAACCATACCGAGCAGGATTTTCGCGACGTGCGCAAGCGTTGCGAGCGCGAGCCGCATCTGCTCCAGGAAGGCTCGGCATTCGTGTTCTACGCGCTGATGGACCAGGTCGTCGACCGCTATTTTCCGATCCTCGAAACGCTCGGCACCGAACTCGAGGCACTCGAGGACCGCATCTTCGCGAAGGCCACGCCCGCGTCGTCGCGCGCGATCATCGAGGATCTCTATTCGCTGAAGCGCCGGCTCGTGATGCTGTACCAGCACACGGCGCCGTTGATCGAGCCGCTCGCGAAGCTCAACGGTGGACGCATTCCGCAGGTCTGCAGCGGGATGGAGCCGTACTTTCGCGACGTGTACGACCACCTGCAGCGGATCGTGAAGACGATCGAAGGGCGCCGCGAGATGGTGGTCACGGCGATCCAGGTCAACCTCGGGATGATTTCGCTGGCGGAGAGCGAGGTGACGAAGCGGCTCGGCTCGTTCGCCGCGCTGTTCGCGATCCCGACGATGATCGCCGGCATCTATGGGATGAACTTCGCGAACATGCCCGAACTGCACCTGAAATACGGTTTCTACGGCTGCATCGCCGCGATGGTCGTCGCCGATTTCGCGCTGTGGTGGCGATTCAAGCGGGCAGGGTGGCTGTAGTCCTGCGTCGCGCCTAGCGCGGCGCGTGCTTGCCGATCACGACGCGCCACGGACGCACGCGCCACGATTTCACGAGGCCGTTCTGCACGTACGGATCGGCGCGCGCGAACGACTCGGCCGCCTCCGGCGAATCCCCTTCGAACACGAGCACGGCCTGGTCGGCCGGCTCCGACAGCGCGCCGGCGAGCACGAGTTCGCCGCGCTCGGTCGCGGCCTGTGCGAGCGCGAGGTGCTGGGCGCGAAACGGCTCGCGACGGGACAGGTAATCGTCGACGAGTTCGTAGATCAGCTGGTAATGCATGGTCGCTCCGGGAAGAGTCGCGGCGGCCGGCGCGTTGGCGCGGCCGTCAGTCGGTCTGCAGCGGCCAGTATAGGACAGGCGAACGGGAGCGGCACGACCCGGACGGCGGCGCGCTCCCGGGCTCATAAACGCAACTAACGGTCTACGCGCCCACCGTCCTGGAATCCCGGCCGCAACGCACCATCGATGCAGCCAGGTCTACAGGACACCCGGGGGGGATCCCTACGCCTTGTAGCCGATCGTGCGCAGCAGGTCCTTGCGCCAGCGGACGTCGTCGTCATTTTCGACGCCGAGCGGCCCGAAGCCGTCGACGACGCCGACGATCCCGCGTCCTTGCGCGGTTTCCGCGACGATCACCTCGGTCGGGTTCGCGGTCGCGCAATAGATCCGGCAGACCTCCGGCACGGCCTTGATCGCATTGAGGACGTTGACCGGAAAGAATCCGTCGCCGAGGAACACGATGAACGCGTGACCGGCGCCGATCGCGCTGGCGTTGCGGCATGCAAGGTCGACGAGCGCCGCATCGGTGCCGGAGCGGCGCACCAGCCGCTTGCCCGACGCCTCGCAGAATGCGAGCCCGAAGCGGATGCCGGGCACGGTGCCGACCAGCGCCTCGTGGATGTCTTCGACGGACTTGATGAAATGCGACTGGCCGAGGATGAAGTTCACGGTCTCGGGCTTGTCGACGGCAACGGTTTGCAGTTGCAGCATGGCGGACCTCGTCTCGCGATGCGGCGCGTGCGCCGCAATGGGCTCTTCAAGCTTAATACGCGGCGGCCGGCGACGAAAGCCGCGCGGGCGGCCTATCCTTCGTTGTGTGTGGCGCGTGCGCTGCACGAAGGCAACGGAGGAAGACATGGACGTGCGACAAGGCTTCGTCGACTGCGTGGGGCGCACGCCGCTGATCCGCTTGACGAAGCTCAGCGCCGAGACGGGCTGCGAGATCCTGGGCAAGGCGGAATTCATGAATCCGGGCGGGTCGGTGAAGGACCGCGCGGCACTCTACATCATCCGCGACGCCGAGCGGCGTGGCGTGCTGCAGCCGGGCGGTACCGTCGTCGAGGGGACGGCGGGCAATACCGGCATCGGCCTGGCCCATATCTGCGCGGCGCGCGGCTATCGCTGCGTGATCGTGATTCCCGACACGCAATCGCCGGACAAGCTGGCGATCCTGCGCACGCTCGGCGCCGAGGTGCGCCCGGTGCCGGCGGCACCCTACCGCGATCCGAACAACTATCAGAAGATTGCCGGCCGACTCGCTGGCGAACTCGACAACGCGGTGTGGGCCAATCAGTTCGACAACGTCGTCAATCGCCAGGCGCATTACGAGACGACCGGGCCCGAAATCTGGCGCGATACGGCGGGCACGATCGATGCGTTCGTCTGCGCGACCGGTACGGGCGGCACGCTGGCCGGCGTGAGCCGCTATCTGAAAGAGCAGAATCCGGACGTGCGGATCGTGCTGGCCGACCCGCACGGCAGCGGGCTCTACGGTTACGTGAAGACGGGCGACCTCGGCGCGGAAGGCAGCTCGATCACCGAAGGCATCGGCTCGACGCGCGTCACCGAGAACCTGGCGGGCACGCCGATCGACGACGCCGTGCGGATCGACGATCAGCAGTGCGTGACGATGGTCTACCGGCTGCTGCGCGAGGAAGGGCTGTACGTCGGCGGCTCGAGCGGCATCAACGTCGCGGCGGCGGTCTGGCTGGCCCGCCGGATGGGTCCGGGGCACACGATCGTGACCTTGCTGTGCGACCGTGGCGACATCTATCGCGCGCGGCTTTTCAATCGGGAATGGCTGCGCGAGAAGGGGTTGGACCCGGGGGCCGGACCCGGGAGTTGAGCCCGCGTGAGGCGCGGGAGCAGTGAGGATTTCCATCCGCCGGAATGCGACCTATGCTGAACGAATCCGGTGCGAACGCCGTTCGCCCGATCGCCCAGACGAGGTGTGCCATGCCTGTGTCAGCCACCCTGCAGGATTGCCTGCGTCAGAAGTCATCGCGGTACGAAGTGGTGTACCACCCCTATAGCCATACGAGCATGGAGACGGCCGCCGCCGCGCATATTCCCGGCGATCGCCTCGCGAAAACCGTGCTCCTCGAAGACGACGAAGGCTACGTCGCCGCCGTATTGCCGACCACGCACGCCGTGCGCCTGTCGGATCTCTGGGTGAAGACGGGACGCCATCTCGTGCTCGCCCGGGAGGTCGAGTTGCGCGAGCTGTTCAAGGATTGCGACATGGGCGCGTTGCCGCCGGTGTGCATGGCGTACGGCATGAAGACGTTTCTCGAGGAACGTCTCGCGCAGCAACCGGAAGTCTATTTCGAGGCCGGCGACCACGAAGCGCTGATCCACATGATGCAGGACGAGTTCCTGATGCTGATGGAGACGGCCGAGCGCGCGCATTTCTCGCACAAGATGCAGGGCATGCACTCCTGACGCGCGTGGTGGATGGGTACTTGACGGTGCGTGTGCGGCACGGTTGTGTGCCGTGGAATCGGCTATGTCTCGAGATCGTTAATTCGAACTGCGAAGTGATTACGTCGATTTTTGGATGAGCATGTCGACCTGCAGTTTGCATCGCATTCCGGATTAACTGTTCGGATATGCACGGTGCGTGGGGCGTTTTTGGCAAGCGATGTCGGCCAGCTCGATGCGGTCGAAACGCGCATCGTACGACCGATGCGCGCGATGACGAGGCGAGGGGACGTAGCCTGCTGTTCGCTTCCCGGGCGGCCGGTTTTGATGCGGTGCGGGAAATATGCGGATATTTATGTTGGAGCAACTTAATATCCGTTTTCGCATATATCCATACAATTCAATTACCACTTTAATAATAAAAGTTTGATTTGTGCTTACCGGAATATTATTTGAATAAACCCTCCAAACTTTGTATTCGGGCATCAAATAAAGTTTGACGTCAAAATTTTTTCCTTGCTATCTTCTGCACCCAAGTGAACGGCGCGAATGACATCACCGTGTAACGAACGGCGGATCGTCATACGAAATGTAAGGTGCCGCCCGCTCAGCTGACAATTGCCTGAACGTGCAGGCGCGTGGTTTTCCGGAGAGACACCGGGTCGCGCCGGCCGGAACGATTCCTTGAAAAAGAATGAATTGGAATTCGAATGTAATTCTTTCGGTTCGGATTGCTAATTGAATTTGAAATGAAATGTTCGGGTTGATGCGGTGGTGATGCCGACCTGGCTCCACCGCCGGCAGCAATCCGGAACTGGGCGAATCGCTTGGGGGATGGATGGTGGGCATGAAAGTCGAAGAACATCTGGCTACTTCGAACAGCGGACTGGCTACGTTGGGCCGTCCGCGAGAGTTCGGCAAGAAGCAACAGAATCCGGTACGCCGGTTCGGCGGCATCGGAATCGTCCTGGTGCTGCATGCAGTGCTGATCTACGCGCTGCTCAATGGCCTCGCGACGAAAGTCGTGCAGGTGATCCAGCACCCGATCGAAACCCGCATCATCGAGCCGGTCAAGCCACCGCCGCCACCGCCGATGCCCGTGGTCAAGCTCCCGCCGCCGAAATTCGCGCCGCCGCCGCCGCCGTTCGTCCCGCCGCCGGAGGTGCCGGTGCAGGCGCCGCCGCAGGCGACGATCACGCACCAGTCGGCCCCGGTACCGTCCGCGCCGGCCGTGCAGGCGCCGGTCGTGGCGCCTCCCGCGCCGGCCAAGCCCGTCAGCCATGACGTGGGTGTCGTCTGCCCGAATTCGGACACGCTTCGCGCGTCGATCCAGTATCCGAAAGAGGCGCAGGAAAACAACATCACCGGCGACGTGACGATCGAATTCGTCGTGGATGCGGAAGGGAACATCACGAACGAACGCGTGGCGCAGTCGGCGGACCCGATCCTCGACCGGGCTGCCTACAACACCGTGAAGCGATTCAAGTGCGTCGCGCAGGGCCAGTCGGTGCGGGTCCAGGTACCGTTCTCGTTCAATCTGAATTGATGCAGTGGGCGGCCCGGCGCGATCCGGGCCGGGGAAAACCATCTCGAACTGACGTATTAAGTTCACCGAAATAACTGGAGTGGGGTATGACGAAGCGTTCACTGGCCGCGCTGGCGGCAAGCATCCTGATGTCCGTCGCCGCAATCGACGGGTTCGTTGCACCGCAGCTCGCCCACGCGCAGGCAAGCGGCGCGGCCGGCACATCGGCGCAGGCCGCCGCGCCGTCGGCCGCACCGGCCCCGGTTCCGGCCGCCGCCGAGCCGGCTCCGCCGCCCGCGCCGGCTACGACGGAAGCGGTCGAGAATCCGTACGGGCTCGGCGCGCTATGGAAGAACGGCGATTTCGTTGCCCGTTTCGTGCTGATCCTGCTGGTGATCATGTCGATGGGAAGCTGGTACATCATGATCACGAAGTTCCTGGAGCAACTGCGCGCCAATCGCCGCGCGAAGCTGGCGGACGCACAGCTCTGGACCGCGCCGTCGCTCGCCGAGGGGGCCAAGCTGCTCGACGAGGCGTCGCCGTTCCGGTTCATCGCCGAAACGGCGATCGAGGCCGGCGAGCATCACGAAGAAGCGCTGCTGGAAGCGGTGGACCGCAACACGTGGATCGACGTGTCGGTCGAGCGCTCGATCACGAACGTGTCGAACCGGATGCAGGACGGGCTCGCCTTCCTCGCTACGGTGGGCTCAACCGCGCCGTTCGTGGGGCTGTTCGGCACGGTCTGGGGGATTTATCACGCGCTGACGGCCATCGGCATCGCCGGCCAGGCGTCGATCGACAAGGTCGCGGGCCCGGTGGGCGAGGCGCTCATCATGACCGCGATCGGCCTCGCCGTCGCGGTGCCGGCGGTGCTCGGCTACAACTTCCTGGTCCGGCGCAACAAGTCGGTCATGGAGCGGGTCCGCAACTTCGGCGCGCAACTGCACACGGTGCTGCTGGCCGGCAATCGGCGTCCGGTGCGTGCGGCGGCGTCGCCTGCAGCCGCGTCGCTTGCGAACTGATCGGCTGACGGAGACGCGCGATGGCCATGAACGTCGGGCAGGACGATAGCGACGAGGTGATCGCCAACATCAACACGACGCCGCTCGTCGACGTGATGCTGGTGTTGCTGATCATCTTCCTGATCACGATTCCGGTCGTGACGCACACGATCCAGCTTCAGTTGCCGAAGGAGACGGTGCAGCCGCTGCAGACGACACCGAAGAGCATCGAGATCGCGGTGAATCGCGACGGCGATTTCTTCTGGGGCGAGCAGCTGGTGGATGCACAGACGCTGCTCGCGAAGCTGAAGGACGTGTCGCAGCAGCAGCCGCAGCCGAGCGTCCACGTGCGGGGCGATCAGAACACGCGCTACGAGTTCATCGGCCGGGTGGTCACGATGTGCGAGCGCGCGGGGATCGCGAAACTGTCGTTCATTACGGAGCCGCCGGCGCGCGGGGGATAGGCGGGTACGGGAATCGTGGTGGAACAGGGGGCCGGCGGCCAGGGTGGAAGCGCTGACGCTGGTTGGTCGCGAAGCATGGGATCAGCGTAAGGGTTGAAGCGCTGACGTGGATCGACCGCGAAGCATGGGACCCGCGTAAGTGCTAAAGCACTAACGCGGATCGACCGCGAAGCATGGGATCCACGTAAGCGCTAAAGCGCTAACGCTGATCGACAGGAGTCGACGATGGGAATGAATGTGCCTTCGGGCGGAAGCAACGCCGAACCGGAAGTGATGGTCGATATCAACACCACGCCGCTGATCGACGTGATGCTGGTGTTGCTGATCATGCTGATCATCACGATCCCGATTCAGATGCATTCGGTGAAGATGGACCTGCCGGTGGGTAATCCGCCGCCGCCGGCCACGCCGCCGGAAATCGTGCAGATCGACATCGACTTCGACGGCACGACGACCTGGAACGGCGCACCGGTGCCGGACCGCGCGGCGCTCGAGTCGAAACTGACCCAGGTGGCGGCGGAACCCGTGCAGGCGGAAATCCATCTGCGCCCCAACAAGCTGGTGCCGTACAAGGACGTGGCCGCCGTGCTCGCATCCGCGCAACGCGTGGGCGCGACCAAGATCGGCCTGATCGGTAACGAACAGTTCATGCAATGACGACACGGACGAGCCGATGAACCAGCGACGATGGAAACGGATGATGGCAGTGGCTGCGCTCGGCGCGGCAGGCATGCTCGGACGCCCGGCGTTGCCGGCGGATGCGCTGCGGCCGGACGTGGCGAAACCGTTGGCGGCCGCGCAGGAGCTGTACCGGGCGCACAAGTATCGCGACGCGCTGGGCAAGATCGCCCAGGCGGCCGCCGTGCCGAACCGGACGCCGTACGAAACCACCGTGGTGGAAGAGATGCGCGGCGCGGCAGCGATGGCGGCCGGCGACTCGGGCACGGCCGCGCAGGCCTACGAGACCGTGCTGAACTCGGGGCGGCTGTCGGGCGAGGACGAGCAGCGGACCACGGCCGCGCTGGCCGGCATCTACTTCCAGCAGAAGAACTACCCGCTGGCGATCCGGGTCGCGCAGCGCTACCTGAAGGCGGGTGGCTCGGATCCGGAAATGCGCACGCTGCTGACGCAGTCGTACTACCTGTCAAACGATTGCGCACCGCTCGTGAGCCAGTTGAAAGCGAGCACGGATGCGCAGGCGAATGGCGGACACGCACCGGATGAAGGGCAGTTGCAGATGCTGGCGACCTGTGCGCAGAAAGTGAAGGACGGCAACGCGTATCGCGGTGCGCTCGGGCTGCTGGTGGCCTACCACCCGAGCCCCGCGTACTGGGACGAGATGGTCACGGCCATTCGCGGCAACCCCGGGTATCTGCCGTCGCTCGACCTCGATATCTACCGGTTGCGGCGGGCGACGGGCTCGCTCGCGTCAGCCAACGCGTACATGGAGATGACGCAGCTCGCGCTGGTCGCGGGGTCGCCCGCCGAAGGCAAGCAGGTGATCGACCAGGGGTTCGCGTCCGGCGTACTCGGCAAGGATGCGCAGGCCGATCGCGAGAAGCGGCTGCAGGCACTTGCCGCGAAGCGCGCGCAAGCGGGCGGGGATGCCACGACGCCGGCCGCGCCGATCGACGCGGGCATGAACCTCGTCTTCGAGGGCCATGCACAGCAGGGGCTGCCGATGATGGAGCAGGCGATCGCGAAGGGTGGGCTCGAGCATCCCGACGCGGCACGACTGCGGCTCGGCGAGGCGTATTTCGTGGCCGGCCAGAAGGCGCGTGCGGTCCAGGTGCTGCGCACGGTCAAGGGGGCCGACGGTTCCGCCGACCTGGCACGGCTCTGGACGGTGGTGGCATCCCGGTAACGCAACGGAAGGGCACGACGGCGCGTATCACGGGCGCGGTCGGCGCGCGGTGTGCCGCCGCGATCGCACCGATGCACGACAGGCAGGTCAGTCGATGGAAAGGGGCAGTCTTGTTAATTAGTAAACCGAATGAAATATGCGGGTGCTGCGTGGCTGCGCGACGCGGCTGCCGTGCCGCACCGCGCGTGACTTGCGCGCCGAGACAGCGTGCAGCGGGGTATCGCGCCGGGCCGGTCGCGTCACGGCATCGGTCGGGGCTTGACGACATCAAACCGATTTCGACTGCGAGGGACCGTCTTTCCATGGTTTTACCCCCTGATGAGTCGGTACTCGTCGCCGTGTCGCTCGGCAACAAGATCCGGGCGCTGCGCCAGCGCCTGAAACTCACGCTCGACGAAGCGTCCACGATCGCCGGCATTTCGAAGCCGTTCCTGTCGCAGGTTGAGCGCGGACGGGCGACGCCGTCGATCACGTCGCTGGTCCGGATCGCGAAGGCGCTCGGCGTGACGATGCAGTACTTCATCGACACGCCGACGGAAGCGCGCTCGGTATGCCGCGGCAACGCGCTGCAGTATTTCCAGTTCACGAACTCGGCCAGCCTGTTCGCCCGGCTGACGAACCTGGTGGACGGCCGCAAGCTCGACGCGATTCTCGTCCGGATGCCGGCGGGGCAGTTGTCGTCCGAGATGACGACGCATGCGGGCGAGGAGTTCGTCTACGTGTTGCGCGGGCAGGTGGCGCTGACGCTCGAGGATTGCACGTTCACGCTGAACGAGGGTGATACCGCGCATTACGAATCGACGATGCCGCATGCGTGGCGCAACACGGCCGATGAAGAGGCGGTGATCGTCTGGGTCGGTACGCCCAGGCTGTTCTAGCAAGGGCGGCCGGCGGGAAGGAGAAGTACCCGATCGACTGAAGAGGGTGCGCAGTGCTGCGCGCGTACAGGCTCGTCTTGTACGGAACCACCTGTCCGTCGAATCGGGATGAAGCAGGCAATGCGCTCAACGTAGGTGTTTAGTATGACGAATCAAAATAGAAAACGACGGTGATGCTGGATGGTGCTGGTGACCCGAGGCCGATCCGTTCGAGTCGTGGCAGTCGAAAGCGTGGCAATCGCGGGTTCCGGTACACGGGCACCCAGGACGCGCAAGGAATCCACAAGGTTCCGGCGCGCAGCAGGTGGGGTCTTACTACGAGCGAGAGGGAACAAGATGAAGCAGAGAGTTTTGGCGTTGGCCATCAAGAGGATAGTCTGGGCGGAACTGGCGTTGACGGCCGCATTGGCGCCGCCGGCGTTCGCCCAGAGCCAGCCGGCGCCGGGCGCCGTCGCGATCGCGGATGCGGTCGCGAGCGGCGCGCCCGTGACCGTTGCACAGGCGGGCGGCACGCCGGGTGCCGCCGCTGCCACGGGCACCGCAGCGCCCGCCGCGCCCGATGCAGCCGCCGGTGCGGCAGCCGAAGCGACGCCCGCCGTACCGGGTGCGAACGGGCAGGGCAAGGTCGCGCAGATCAAGCGATTCGAAGTGACGGGTTCGCTGATCCGGCAGGCCGACAAGACCGGATTCCAGCAGGTGCAGACGATCACGCCGAAGGAAATCCAGGCCAGCGGCGCGGTGTCCGTCACCGACTTCCTGCGCGATGCGGCGGCCAACTCGGCGAACAGCTGGGGCGAAGGGCAATCGGGCAACTTCGCGGCCGGCGCGGCCGGCATCGCGCTGCGCGGCTTGTCCGAGAAGTACACGCTCGTGATGGTCGACGGCCAGCGCGTCGCACCGTACGCATTCTTCTCGAACAGCGTCGACTCGTTCTTCGACCTCAACACGATCCCGCTCAACGATATCGAGCGGATCGAAATCGTGAAGACGGGCGCCGTGTCGCAGTACGGTTCCGACGCGATCGGCGGTGTCGTCAACATCATCACGAAACACAATTTCCGCGGCCTGCAGCTCGACGGCAGCCTGGGCAGCGCAATCAACGCCGGCAATGGCGACGGCACCGTGAAGTTCGGCGTGCTCGGCGGCTTCGGCGACCTGAACGCCGACCGCTTCAACGTGACGGCCGCGCTCAGCTACTACAAGTCGAACGGCTTCACGCTCGCCGATCGCGATTCGACGCGCAACCAGGACTTCACGGGCAAGCCGGGCGGCTTCTCGCTGCTCGCGCCGTCGTACTGGAACATGCCCGGCGGCGTCGCGCAGGCGCTGAGCGGCGGCTGCCCGTTCGGCGGCTCGGTCCATCCGGCGGTGTCGAATTCGCTGTCGGCCGGTTCGCCGGGCACGGTCTGCGGGTACAACACGGCTGAAAGCACGTCGATCCTGCCGATGACCGAGCGCCTGAACGCGAAGCTCCATGCGGACTTCAAGATCGACGACAAGACGACCGCATTCGCGGATTTCCTCGAGAGCTACAACACGACCACGACCAACGACGGCCTGTGGAACAACGTGATCGGCAACTCGCAGAATCCGGCGCTCGTCTGGAATCCGCAGACGAAGCTGCTGTCGCCGTTCAACTTCACGGTACCGGTCAGCAACCCGTACAACACGACGGGCGCGGCCACGCCGCTCACCTACGCGTTTCCGAACACGGTCGCGCAAAAGACCTGGGCCAACTACTGGCGCGCGGCCGCCGGGATCAAGGGATCGTTTACGCTGCCGTACGGCGACTGGGATTGGGCGACGTCGGTCAGTCATTCGCAGAGCACGGTGTCGAACGTGTTCACGAACCAGCTCAACGTCAATGCGCTGAACAACATCTACCAGAACGGCACGCTGAATTTCGCGAACCCGGCGGCGACGCCGAACGCGTTCAACGGGCTTTATCAGGAGGCGAACAACCTCGGCATCTCGAAGCTCGACACGATCGACGCGACGATATCGACGCCGAACCTGTTCCATCTGCCGACGGGTGACGTCGGCATCGGTTTCGGCGCGCAGTTCACGCACCAGAGCGAAACGCTGACGCCGGGCTCCGAATACCTGAGCGGGGCCGTCATCACGCCGGACCTCGAGACGGTGGATGGCCAGCGCAACGTCGCGGCGGTCTATTACCAGATCAACGTGCCGATCCTCGAGAACCTGACGTTCAGCCAGGCGGGCCGCTACGATCACTACACGGACGTGGGCGGCGCCTTCTCGCCGCGCTTCGCGTTGCGGTACCAGCCGATCAAGGCGCTCACGCTGTATACGTCGTACAACCGCGGCTTCCGCGCGCCGACCTTCGTCGAGGACAGCAAGTCGCAGACGCTCGGCATCCAGATCGACCCGGCCACCGGCCAGAACTATACGTCGATCACCGTCGGCAACCCGAACCTCGCGCCGGAACGCACGCGCAACTTCAACATCGGCTTCCAGGTGTCGCCGAGCCGGTACACGGATATCGGCTTCGACTGGTACAAGATCCGCATCGACAACGTGATCGGCCAGGGCACGCCGTCGCAGATCGCGACCGACCCGACGACGGGCCAGCTGCTGTACAAGGTGATCCCGTACCAGAACCTCGGCTACCTCGACACCAACGGCTTCGAAGGCACGTTCCGCCAGGGCCTGCCGCTCAAGGGCTGGGGCACGGTCACGCTGTCGGGCGACTGGGCTTACATCAACAGCTACAAGATCGGCTTCCCGGGCGGTACGCCGGTCAACGGCGCGGGCAACAACTTCACGATCACGCAGCCGTTCGGCGGCAGCTTCCCGCGCTGGCGCGGCAACACGACGCTGGACTGGAACTACCGGAAGTTCGATGCGGCGCTGACGTGGCAGTTCACGGGCCCGTACGCGCAGAACCTCACGCCGGCGCCCGCGCCGTCGAAGGTCGGTTCGTACAGCCAGTTCAACCTGATGATGTCGTACACAGGCTTCAAGAACTGGACGATCTACGGCGGCATCAACAACCTCTTCAACCGCACGCCGCCGTACGACCCGATCTTCGCGAACGGCACGCTGGACCAGAGCGGGTACGACACGTCGGTGTATTCGTATATCGGCCGGTTCGCGCAGATCGGCGCGACGTACAAGTTCTGATGGCGATCGCGATGCACTGACAGGCTTAGACCGGCCGCTCCACGTCCACTACCCCCTTTTTGGAGCGGCCTTTTTTCGCCTGGCGCCACGACGGCCCGCAACCGGGACGCACGGTGGCGCAGCTTGTTCGATCGTGACCAGCACGAACCATCCGCGGGACGCAGCCGGCATGCGGCGTCCGGCACAGGCATCGACCGCGCGCAGGCTTCGCACCCGCACGCTTCCGGACTGACCGACCATGAGACTGTTGAATGGGCGACGGGCACATGTGCCACGCCACTCGCACCTGCAGCGCACATACGCGCGGATGCGCGCCGCCACGCGCACCGCGTTGCTCGTGTGCGCCGCGTGGCTCGTGTCGGGCGGCGTCATGCCGCAGGCTGCGCTCGCGGTGCAGGCGATCTCGCAATACGACCATCAGAAGTATCCGCCGGGCTTCACGCATTTCGATTACGCGAATGCGGATGCGCCGGACAGCGGCACGCTCCAGTTCGAAAACTACGACGAATCGCAGAGCTACGATTCGCTGAACCCGTTCCTCGTGCGCGGCGCGCCCGCACCGGACATCAAGAACCTGATGTTCGACACGCTGATGCAGCGCAGCTGGGACGAGCTCGCATCCGAATACGCGCTGATTGCAGACGATGTCGACGTCGCGCCCGACGGGCTGTCGGCGACGTTCCACCTCAACCCGGCCGCACGCTTCTCGAACGGCGACCCGATCACCGCGGCCGACGTCAAATATTCGTTCGACACGCTGACGAGCCCGCAGGCCTCGCCGCTGTTCAACGCGCAGTTCGCGATCATCAGGCGCGCGGTGGTCGTCGACGGCCACACGGTGCGCTTCGAGTTCAAGCACGCGGAGCGCGACGCCGCGCTGATCGCGGGCGACCTGCCGGTGTTCTCGCCGAAGTGGGGGCAGCGCGCGGACGGCACGCGACCGCCGTTCGACCAGATCGCGAACGTGCCGCCGATCGCGAGCGGCCCGTACCTGATCGACCAGCGCAAGAACGACAAGCAGATCAGCTACGTGCGCGACCCGCACTATTGGGCAGCGAACCTGCCGTCGCGGCGCGGCATGTTCCGCTTCGCGCACGTGTCGTTCAAGCTGTACCTGGACCAGTACACGGCGCTCGAGGCATTCAAGGCCGGCGACATCGACGCGCGGATGGAATACAGCGCGACGCAGTGGGCACGCAAGTACGTCGGCAAGAATTTTCGCAACGGCATGCTGAAGCGCGGCGAGTTTCCCGACGGCCCCGCACAGATGCAGGGCTTCCTGATCAACATGCGCAAGCCGATGTTCCAGGACGTGCGGGTGCGGCATGCGCTCGCGCTGGCGTTCGATTTCGACTGGATGAGCCGGATGATGTTCTACGGGCAATACCGCCGGACCAACAGCTTCTGGGAGGCGAGCCCGTTCGCGGCATCCGGCATGCCGAGCGAGAAGGAGCTTGCGCTGCTCGAACCGTTCCGTTCGACGCTGCCCCCGGAGGTGTTCGGGCCGATGGTCCGGCAGCCGTCGACGCTGCCGCCCAACTCGTTGCGCGCGAACCTGAAGGAATCACGCGACCTGCTCGCGCAGGCCGGCTGGCATTACCGCGACGGCGCGCTGCGCGACGCGAACGGCACGCCGATGACGATCGAGATTATCGACGACCAGCCCGGCATGGACCGCCTGATCCTGCCGTACACGCAGGCGCTCGCGATGCTCGGCATCCACGCTTACCTGCGCGAGATCGACAGCGCGGTCTACCTGAAGCGCCTCGACAATTTCGAGTACGACATGACGACCTACATCTACCTGCCGGTGACGATCCCGGGCGCGGAGCTGACGCGCCGCTTCGGCAGCGCGGCTGCGTCGCAGCCGGGCTCCGAGAACTATCCGGGTGTGAAGTCGAAGGCGGTCGATGCGCTGATTCGCGCGGCGCTCGCGGCCGACACGCTCGACGATCTCGAGACGGCCACGCACGCGCTCGACCGCGTGCTGATCAACCTGTACGCGCTGATCCCGCAGTACTACCTGCCGAATGCGCGGATCGCGTACAAGGCGACGCTCGGCCACCCGGCGATCGTGCCGGATTCCTATCAATACGAGGACTGGATCATCGACTACTGGTACCTGAAGCAACCGGCGGCGAAACCCGCGCCGGCCGCCTGACGGAGGAACGACGATGCTGGCATACATACTCAGGCGATTGCTGCTGATGATCCCGACGCTGATCGGCGTGGTGACGATCACGTTCGCGGTCACGCAGTTCGTGCCGGGCGGCCCGGTCGAACAGGTGCTCGCGCAGTTGCGCCACGGCAGCGCGCGCGGCGGGGAGGCGGGCGGCGGAGGCGGCGGCTACCACGGCAGCCAGGGCGTCGACCCGCAGCAGATCGAGCAGATCCGCAAGCAGTTCGGCTTCGACAAGCCGCCGCTCGAGCGCTACATGCTGATGCTGAAGAGCTATGCGACGTTCGACCTCGGTCAGTCCTATTTCGCGCACCGCAGCGTATGGGCGGTGATCCGCTCGAAGCTGCCGGTATCGATCACGCTCGGGATGTGGACGGTGATCCTCACGTACCTGGTGTCGGTGCCGCTCGGCATCGCGAAGGCGGTGCGCAACGGGTCGCGGTTCGACACCGTGACGAGCGTGCTGGTGCTGGCCGGCTACGCGGTGCCGGGTTTCGTGCTCGGCGTGCTGCTGCTGATGCTGTTCGGCGGCGGCACGTTCTGGCAGGTGTTCCCGATGCGCGGGCTCACGTCCGACAACTTCGACGACCTGACGCTGATCGGCAAGGCGCTCGACTATCTGTGGCACATCGTGATGCCGGTGACGGCGTCGGTCATCGGCAACTTCGCGATCGTCACGATCCTGACCAAGAACACCTTCCTCGAGGAAATCGGCCGGCAGTACGTGCTGACCGCACGCGCGAAGGGCGCGCCGGAGCGCGACGTGCTGTGGAAGCACGTGCTGCGCAACGCGGCGATCCCGTTGCTGACCGGGCTGCCGGCCGCGTTCGTCGGCGCCTTCCTGAACGGCAACCTGCTGATCGAGACGCTGTTCTCGCTCGACGGCATGGGGCAACTGTCGTACGACTCGGTGATCCGCCGCGACTATCCGGTCGTGCTCGGCTCGCTGTTCCTGTTCACGCTGATCGGCCTGCTGACCAAACTCATCGCGGATATCTGCTATGTCCTCGTCGACCCCCGTATCCAGTTCAACCGCCTGGACCACTGACCAGGCGTGCGCCGCGTGCGCGGCCTCGCCGTCGCCGTGGCGGCGCACGTGGTTGCGCTTTCGCGCGCAGCCGCTCGGCTACTGGAGCCTCGTGATCTTCACGGTGCTGTTCGCGCTGAGCCTCGGCGCAGACCTGCTGTCGAACGACCGGCCGCTGATCGTGCGCTACGACGGGCACTACTACTTCCCGATCGTGAAGGACTATCCGGAGACCTTGTTCGGCGGCGACTTTCCCGCGATGACGAACTATCTCGATCCGTATATCCGCGCGAAGATCGAGTCGCACGGCAATTTCGCGATCTACCCGCCGAACCGTTATCGCTACGACACGATCGACTATTTCGCGTCGCGGCCGTATCCGGCGCCGCCGTCGTCGAGCAACTGGCTCGGCACCGACCAGTTCGGCCGCGACGTGCTCGCGCGGCTGCTGTACGGGTTCCGGCTGTCGGTGCTGATGGCGTTCGCGCTGACCGTGTCTGGCGTGCTGGTCGGTGTGCTGACGGGCGCGTTGCAAGGCTTCTACGGCGGCCGCACCGACCTGGTCGGGCAGCGGCTGATCGAAATCTGGAGCGCGTTGCCCGACCTGTACCTGCTGATCATTTTCGCGTCGATCTTCACGCCGTCGCTGTGGCTGCTGTTCATCCTGTTGTCGATGTTCGGCTGGCTCGTGCTGTCCGACTACGTGCGCGCCGAATTCCTGCGTAACCGTGCGCTCGACTATGTGAAGGCGGCACGCACGATGGGGCTGACGAACGCACAGATCATGTGGCGCCACGTGCTGCCGAACAGCCTCACGCCGGTGATCACGTTCCTGCCGTTCCGGATGAGCGCGGCGATTCTGTCGCTGACGAGTCTCGATTTCCTGGGCCTCGGGGTGCCGCCGCCGACGCCGAGCCTCGGCGAGCTGCTGCAGGAGGGCAAGAACAACCTGGACGCGTGGTGGATCTCGATCGCGGCGTTCGCGGCGCTGGTGGTGACGCTGCTGCTGCTCACCTTCATGGGCGATGCGCTGCGCAACGCGCTCGACACGCGCACGCGCGGCTCGGCATTCGGCGGAGGGCGGTGATGACGAGACCGTTGCTGCAGATCGACGGGTTTTCCGCGTATTTCGGCGCGAACGCGGCCGTCCAGGACCTGAGCCTGTCGATCGGCCGCGGCGAGCGGGTGGCGCTCGTCGGCGAATCGGGGTCGGGCAAGAGCGTGACCGCACTGTCGATCCTGCGGCTCGCGCAGCAGGCGACGCTGTCGGGGCGGATGCTGTTCGACGGCGAGGATCTGCTCGCGAAAACCGAGCAGCAGATGCGCGGAATTCGTGGCGCCGATATCGCGATGGTGTTCCAGGAGCCGATGACGGCGCTCAATCCGTTGTATACGATCGGCAAGCAGATCGCCGAGAGCCTGCGGTTGCACGAGGGGCTGCGCCCGGGCGATGCGCGCGAACGCGGGATCGCGCTGCTGCGGCGCACCGGGATTCCGGAGCCGGAGCGGCGCATCGACAGTTTTCCGCACCAACTCTCGGGCGGGCAGCGTCAACGCGCGATGATCGCGATGGCGCTCGCGTGCCGGCCGCGGCTGCTGCTCGCGGACGAGCCGACCACTGCGCTCGACGTGACGGTGCGCCAGCAGATCGTCGACCTGCTGATCGAGCTGCAGGAGCAGGAGGCCGCCGCGCGCGGGATGGCCGTGCTGCTGATCACGCACGACCTGAATCTCGTGCGGCGCTTCGCACAGCGCGTGGCCGTGATGGAGAAGGGCGTGCTGGTCGAGACCAACACGACGGCCGACCTGTTCGCGGCGCCGCAGCATCCGTATACGCGCCGGCTGCTCGACAGCGCGCCGCAACGGGCGGTCGAGCCGGTTGCCGCCGGTGCGCAGACGATCCTCGACGTGCAGCACCTTGCCGTCGACTATCGCATTGCGGCAAAGGGCTGGCGCTCGGTGCTCGGCAAGACGACGTTTCGCGCCGTGCACGACGTGCAGCTGAGCCTGAAGCGTGGCGAAACGCTCGGGGTCGTCGGCGAGTCGGGCTCGGGGAAATCGACGCTCGCGTCGGCGGTGCTCGGCCTGCAGCGGCCGGCGTCGGGCGGGATCGAGATCGACGGGATGCCGCTGGCGTCGCTGCACACGACGCAGGGCCGGCGCACGCTGTACGGGCGCATGCAGGTAGTGTTCCAGGATCCGTTCGGCTCGCTGTCGCCGCGCATGACGGTCGAGCAGATCGTCGGCGAGGGGCTGGGCGTGCACCGGCCGCAGGTGGCAGGCGACGCGCGGCGGGCGCGGATCGCCGCGCTGCTGCAGGAGGTCGGCCTGCCGCCCGAGGCGATGCTGCGCTATCCGCACGAGTTTTCCGGCGGGCAGCGGCAGCGGATCGCGATCGCGCGGGCGCTGGCGGTGGAGCCGGAACTACTGGTGCTCGACGAGCCGACGAGCGCGCTCGACGTGTCGATCCAGAAGCAGGTGCTGAATCTGCTGACGAATCTTCAAAAGAAGTACAAACTCAGCTACCTGTTCATCACGCACGATCTGGCGGTGATGCGCGCGATGGCCCACCGGGTCATCGTGATGAAGGCGGGGCGCGTGGTCGAGGAGGGCGAGACGCTCGACGTGTTGCACGCGCCATCCCATCCGTATACGCGGGCGCTGCTCGCGTCGTCCATGCTGGCGCCGGAGCGCGGCCCGCAGGAGAGGCAAGAGAGAACCGATGATTGACGAGAACCGGGCGCCGGGCGCCCGAGCCGTGCAGGCGGCGCAGGCCGCACGTGCGATACGCAGCGACGCCGATTTCTGGTCGCTGCGCATCGTCGACGAGACGATCGACGAACATGCGGTGCGCAACGACGTCGCGCAGCCGTTCTCGCGCACGCGCGAGCGCGGTGCGATGCTGACGGCCTGGGCCGGTACCGGCGCGGGTTATGCGGCGACGCCCGACCTGTCCCCGGCCGGGCTGCAGGCGGCGCTCGACACCGCGACCGCGCGGGCGCGGGCCAGTGCGCCGTGGGCGCTGGTCGATCATCGCCAGGCTGCCCGCCCGCAGGCGAGCGGCACGTATGCGTCGCCCGATGTCGATGCGGCACTGCCGTCGCGCGCGGAATGGATCGAGCGTCTCGCGCACGAATGCGCGGCGGCGAACCTCGGCGCGCGCATCGTCGAGCGCGCGGCGAGCGTGATGATCGTGCACACCGAGCAGAGTTACGTGACGAGCGACGGGGTCCGCATCGACCAGCGCTTCCGCTTCCTGATGCCCGAGCTGCAGGCCGTCGCCCACGGCGATGGCGACACGCAGACGCGCTCGCTCGGTCAATCGGGCACGCTCGCGCAGGGCGGCGTTGACGTGCTGGCACGTTACGGCTTCGACGGCGCCGGCGCGCGCGTCGCCGACGAGGCGCTGCAGTTGCTCGCCGCGCCGAACTGCCCGACCGGCCGGCGCGACCTGCTGCTGATGCCGGACCAGATGATGCTGCAGATCCACGAGTCGATCGGCCATCCGCTCGAACTCGACCGGATTCTCGGCGACGAGCGCAACTTCGCCGGATCGAGCTTCGTCAGGCCGGAGATGCTCGGCCACTATCAGTACGGCTCGCCGCTGCTGAACGTCACGTTCGATCCGGAGCCGACGGCCGAAGCCGCGTCCTACGCGTTCGACGACGACGGCACGCCGGCGCACAAGCAGTACCTGATCCGCAACGGCGTGCTCGAACGGCTGCTTGGCGGGGCGCTGTCGCAGCAGCGCGCGGGCCTGCCGGGTGTGGCCAACTCGCGCGCGTCGAGCTGGAATCGCGCGCCGATCGACCGGATGGCGAACCTGAACGTCGAACCCGGCGACCAGTCGCTCGATGCGCTGATCGCGGGCACCGAGCACGGCATCCTGATGCGCACCAACACGTCCTGGTCGATCGACGACCACCGCAACAAATTCCAGTTCGGCTGCGAATTCGGGCAACTGATCGAGAACGGCCGGCTCACGCAGGTCGTCAAGCGCCCGAACTACCGCGGCATCTCCGCCCAGTTCTGGCGCAGCCTGCGCGCGGTCGGCGATGCGAGCACGTTCGGCATCTACGGCACGCCGTACTGCGGGAAGGGCGAGCCCGCTCAGATCATCCGTGTCGGCCACGCCGCGCCGGCCTGCGTGTTCGCCGGCGTCGACGTATTCGGAGGGGCGTGATGGCAGGATTCGATCCGATGGCACGCCAGGCCGGAATCGACTGGCACGCGCATTTCGCCCGGCTCGCCGACGAGGCACTGCGGCTGGCAACGTCAGCCGAAACCGTGCTGCTCGGCTTCTCCGGCGAAACGTCCGACTTCATCCGCTTCAACGGCGGCAGGATTCGCCAGACCGGGCGCGTCACGCAGGGGCGGCTGTCCGTGCGGCTCGTCGACGGGGCGCGGCAGGCGCACTCGGCGCTGACCGTCTGCGGCGATCCGGCGGCCGATTTGCCCGAACTGGCGGACGCGCTGGCCGTGCTGCGCGAGGGCCTGCGCGATGCGCAGGACGACCCGCACCTGCTGTTCGATACCGCGTCGTGGGTGCAGGAAACGCGCCGCACCGGGCGCCTGCCGAATGCGGACGGGCTCGCGCGACTCGTGGCCGAATCCGCGCGCGGGCTCGACTTCGTCGGCTTTTACGCGGGCGGTACGCTGGCGCGCGGCTTCGCGTCGTCGACCGGCAGCCGCGGCTGGTACGAGGTCGAGAATTTCAATTTCAGCTGGTCGCTGTACGACCCGAGCGGCCGGGCGATCAAGACCGTCTATGCGGGCGACGACTGGCGCGATGCGGCGTTCGCGGCCAAGGTCGATGCGGCCGCCGCGCGGCTGCCCGTGCTCGGCCGCACGCCGAAGGCGCTTGCGCCCGGGCGCTACCGCGCGTATTTCGCACCGGACGCCATTCACGAGATGACGAGCCTGCTCGGCTGGAGCGGCTTTTCGGCACGCGCGGTGGCGAGTGCCCGCAGCCCGCTGCATCGCCTGTACGCCGGCGAGGTCGCGCTCGATCCGCGCGTATCGATCACCGAGGACTTTTCGCTGGGCATCGCGCCGGCATTCAACGCGGACGGCTACCGGCGCGACAGCGTGCCGCTCGTCGTCGAAGGGCGGGGCGCCGGGCAGCTCGTGTGCGCCCGCACCGCGCGCGAGCACGGACGCACACCGAACGGCGCGGACAACGGCGAAGCGCCGCAGTCGCTGGCGATCGCGGGCGGCACGCTTGCCGAGGCCGACGTGCTGGCCGCGCTCGACACGGGGCTCTATGTCGGCAACCTCTGGTACCTGAACTTCTCGGACCCGATCGCCTGCCGGATGACGGGGATGACGCGGTTCGCGACGTTCTGGGTCGAAGGCGGGCGCATCGTCGCGCCGGTCGACGCGATGCGGTTCGACGACAGCTTCTACCGGCTGTTCGGGTCGGAGCTCGAGCAACTCGGCGCGGCGCCGGCGCTGCTCGCGAGCGACGACACGTACGGCGAGCGCGCCACCGGAGGCGCGCAGCTGCCGGGGCTGCTCGCGCGTTCATTCGAGCTCACGCTGTAGCGCGTTCGCCGACACTCGCCGATGCCGTCATTCTTCATCGACCGTCCCGTCTTTGCATGGATCGTCGCGCTCGCGATCGTCGTCGCGGGCGTGCTGGCCATTCCGCAGCTGCCGATCGCGCAGTATCCGCGCCTGGCGCCGCCGCGGGTCGTGATCACCGCGTCCTATCCGGGCGCGTCGACCGAGACGGTCGATGCCGACGTCGGCAGCATCATCGAGGAAAGCCTCGACGGTGCCGACGGGCTGCTGTACTACGAGACCAGCAGCGACGGCCACGGCAACCTCGAGATCGACGTGACGTTTTCGCCGAGCACCGATCCGGACATCGCGCTCGTCGACGTCAACAACCGCCTGAAGCAGGTCGAGCCGCGGCTGCCGCAGCAGGTCGTCCAGCAGGGGATCGGCGTGTTCAAGGCGGCGAACACGTTCCTGATGCTCGTCACGCTGACGTCGACCGACGGCACGCGCGATTCCGCGCAGCTCGGCGATTACCTGAACCGCTACGTGCTGCGCGAGCTGAAGCGCGCGCCGGGTGTCGGCGCGGCCGAGCTGTGGGATGCCGACGAGGCGCTGCGGGTCTGGCTCGATCCGGTCAAGTTGCGCGAATACGATCTCGGCGCAGACGACGTGATCGCGGCGATCGGCGCGCAGAACGCGACGGTCACGGCCGGTGCGATCGGCGACGCGCCGTTCGTGCGCGGCCAGCAGCTCACCGCGACGGTCGTGGTCAAGGGTCAGCTTACGTCGCCCGAGGAGTTCGGCCGGATCGTGCTGAAGTCGAAACAGGACGGCTCGGTGGTGCGCGTCGCCGATGTCGCGCGCGTCGAGATCGGCCGCGACGACTATTCGTTCTATTCGCGGCTGAACGGCCGGCCGGCCGCGACGGTCGGCATCCAGCTCGGCCCGCGCGGCAACGCGCTCGAAACGTCGAATGCGATCCGCGCGCGGCTCGCCGAGCTGTCGCGGACGTTGCCGCCGGGCGTGGCGGTCGAGATTCCGTTTGACGGCGCGCACTTCGTCAAGATCGCGATCCACGAAGTCGTGCTGACGCTCGTCGAGGCCGTCGTGCTGGTGTTCTGTGTGATGTGGCTGTTCCTGCGCGACCTGCGCTACACGCTGGTGCCGACCGTCGTGATTCCGGTCACGCTGATGGGCGCGTTCGTCGCGATGTGGGCGTTCGGGCTGTCGATCAACGTGTTCACGATGTTCGGCCTCGTGCTGGCGATCGGGATCCTGGTCGACGATGCGATCGTCGTCGTCGAGAGCGTGCACCGCGTGATGGAGGAGGGCGTGTCGCCGCGCGATGCCACGCGCCGCGCGATGAAGCGGATCGGCGGGGCGATCGTCGGCGTGACCGCGGTGCTGACCGCCGTGTTCGTGCCGATGGCGTTTTTTCCGGGCAGCGTCGGCGGCATCTACCGGCAATTCGCGGTGGCGATGATCGCGTCGATGCTGGTGTCGTCGTTCATGGCGCTGTCGCTCACGCCCGCGCTGTGCGCGAACCTGCTGAAGCCGGTCGCGCGACACGATGGCGGCGCCGGCCGTGCGCGGCGACGCGGCATCGGCGCGCGCCTGGCCGACCGGTTCGGTGCGGCGTTCGCGCGCGCCGAAACCGGTTATCGCCGCGTCGCCGTGTTTGCGGTGCACCGTACCGGCATGGTCGTGGCCGTCTATGCGGCGCTCGTGATCGGATGCGGGCTGCTGTACTGGATGATGCCGGGCGGCTTCCTGCCCACCGAGGACCAGGGGCAACTGCAGGTGATGATCCAGTTGCCGGCCGGCGCCACGCAGGCGCGCACGCTTGCAGTCGTCGAGCGCGTGGAGGCAATCCTGCGCGCGGAGCCGGCGATTGCGAACGTGACGAGCGTGATCGGCTGGAGTTTCGTGGGCAGCGGGCAGAACGTCGGGATGGCGTTCGTGGAACTGAAGGACTGGGCGAAGCGCGACGTCGACGCAATGGCGTTGCGCGACCGGCTCAACGGGCGTTTCGGCGCGATCCTCGATGGCGACGTCGAGGCGGCGCTGCCGCCTTCGGTGCGCGGCATCGGGCATTCCGACGGCTTCACGTTCCGGCTCGAGGATCGCGGCGGGGTCGGGCTCGACGCGCTGAAGGCGGCCCGCGAGCAGCTTGCCGAACGCGCGAAGGCGAGTCCGTTGCTGTCAGCCGTGCATTTCGAGGACCTGCCGGACGCACCGCGTATCGAGCTCGATGTCGATCGCGCGAAGGCGTACGCGCTGGGCGTACCGTTCGAGCGGATCGCGGGGCTGCTGGGCGGCACGTTCGGCTCGAACTACATCAACGACTTTCCGGCGTCGGGCCGGATGCGGCGGGTGATCATCGAAGCCGATCCGGTCGCACGCGCGACCGATACGCAGCTGATGGCGCTGACCGTGCCGAACCGCACCGGCGACATGGTGCCGCTGTCGGCCATTGCCGCGCCGCACTGGACGATCGGGCCGGTGATGCTGAACCGGTACAACGGCTATCCGTCGCTCGACATCAGCGGCCGGGCGGCGACCGGCACGAGTTCGGGCGCGGCGATGGCGGAGATGGAGCGGCTTGCCGGTGCGCTGCCGGCCGGGGTCGGCTTCGACTGGGTCGATGCGGCGCGCGAGGAGCAGGTTGCCGCGCGGCAGACGCCGCTGCTCGTCGGGCTGTCGGTGCTCGCGGTCTTCATGGCGCTGGCCGCGCTGTACGAGAGCTGGACGATTCCGCTGTCCGTGCTGACGATCGTGCCGCTCGGCATGATCGGCGCGATCGCGGCAGCGCTCGCGCGCGGCATGCCGAACGACGTGTATTTCAAGGTCGGGATGATCACCGTGGTCGGGCTGGCGGCGAAGAACGCGATCCTGATCGTGCAGTACGCGCGCGACCTGGCCGGGCACGGCGTGCCGTTGCGGCAGGCGGTGGTCGACGCGGCCGCTGCGCGATTCCGGCCGATCGTGATGACGTCGATGGCGTTCCTGCTCGGCGTCGTGCCGCTCGTGCTGGCGACGGGCGCGGGGGCGGAGAGCCGGCGGTCGATCGGCACGGGCGCGTTCGGAGGCGTGCTGGCAGCGACGGTGTTCGGGCTCGTGTTTGCACCGGTGGCGTTTCGGGTCGTGGCGTCGGTCGGGCGACGCGGACGGCGTGTGGCGGTGGCGAAGCGGGACGATCGGCAGGCGGAGACGGTGGGGGAGTGATGCCGCTTCGCTGGCTGATTTTCGTGCGGTTGGTTACATACGGTCGTCGTGCAGACGGCTCATGGATGGCTCAACTCAAGGAGACGAACTCAGACCATGTCCTACGTTCTGTATTACTCGCCCGGTGCGGCAAGCATGGCCGTGCACTGGATGCTGATCGAACTCGGCGTGCCGTTCGAAACGCGACTCGTCGATATCGATACGGGTGCGCAGCATACGCCCGAGTACCTGCGGTTGAATCCCGCCGGCCGAGTGCCGACGCTGGTCGTCGACGGCATGCCGCAGACCGAATCGGCCGCCTTGCTGATGCTGCTCGCCGAACGTCATCCGGAGCCGGGCCTGGCGCCGCATCCGGGCTCGCCTGAACGTGCCGCGTGGTTCGAGGCGATGATCTATCTCGCCAATTCCGTCTTGCCGGCGATGCGAAACTGGTTTTATGCGGAGACGGATGGCGATCCGCGATGCGCTGACATGGTGAAGGCGTTTTCGCAGGAGCAAGTCGAGGCGTCGATGGCGCATCTCGACAATCAGCTGTCCGACGGTCGTTCGTATTTGATCAACGATCGGTTGAGCACGGTCGACTTCCTGGCACTGATGCTCATGCGCTGGACGCGTAACATGCCGCGCCCGGCAACGACGTGGCCGAATCTGGCGCGCTATATCCAGCACCTTCGGGGGATGCCGACGTTCCTCGAGTTGAATGCGCGCGAAGGGCTGACGGAGTGGATGAATCCGGCTGCGTGAGCGCTACACGTTGCCGTGACGTGTTCGCGCGAGTGCAGCCCTTCGGTGATCACCACGACGTCGATCAAGGCAATGCGCATCACATCCCGCGCGTCGACACGCGCGACGATGCGTCGAAATCCGCTGCATCGACTCGTCTCGGCAAATGACAAGTTGCAGGGTTGAAAATTCATAACTCTGCAGTTATCATTTCGATTCATAACCCTTGAGCTATGGATTGGAACCTACTGCCAACGACCTGTTCGCCGCGTTGGGCGAGCCGACCCGCCGGGCCATTTTTCAACGGCTTTCCCATGAGGGCGAGCAGACCGTCGGACGACTGACCGCGCATGCGGGCGTATCGCAGCCCGCCGTGTCCAAGCATCTGGCCGTGTTGCGACAGGCCGGGCTGGTGGAAGGGCGCCCGGAAGGACGAGAAACCTATTACCGTGCTCGATCGGAGGGGCTCGCGCCCTTGATCGACTGGCTCGGTGTCTACGGCGTCTTCTGGCGGGATCGAATCGACGCGTTGTCTGACCTGCTGGACAGGATGGACACATGACTGCGTCGCGAGAATCGCACAGCCTGGTCGTGGAGCGGAACCTTCGGCATCCGCCCGAAAAAGTGTGGCGCGCACTCACGCAATCTTGGTTGATCGAGGCGTGGCTGATGGCCAACGACTTCGTGCCTGAGGTCGGTCACCGCTTTACGCTGCGCGCGACGCCGTTGCCCGGGTGGTCGGGCGTCACACATTGCCAGGTCATCGCGGTGGAGCCGGAACGGCTGCTCAGCTATCGCTGGGGCGATGGCACGGAATCCGCGAGCGGGCTGAAGACGATCGTCACCTGGACCTTGACGCCACATGAGGGTGGCACCTTGCTGCACATGGAGCAGTCGGGTTTTCCTTCTCCAACCGCGCTCAGCTACGTGCGCCTCGGCGCGGCCTGGCCTCGCTTTCTCGACAAACTGGATCAGCTCATCGGCTAGTTCCGGCGACTGAACATCAACGCTTTCTTCTTCCCGATGGGGCCTGCCGGACGGCCGGCCCCAGGGGTCATGCTTGCCCGGCGCAAGCCATCGGCTTCGGCCGCACGTTCAAGGAATAGCAGGTATGTCGACTGTCCGAATCGCAATCATCTATCACAGCCTGTATGGCCACACCGCCAGGCAGGCTGACGCGGTGCGCGCCGGTGTAGAACGGATTCAAGGCGCAGAAGCGCTTCTCCTGACCACCGAGGAGGCGCCGTCTCGCTGGGACGACCTGGCATTGGCGGAGGGCATCATCTTTGGCTCGCCGACCTATATGGCCAGCGTGTCCGCAGCATTCAAGACTTTTCAGGAAGCGACCTCGAACGCCGTCCTGGCCAAGGGCGCATGGAAAGACAAGGTCGCTGCCGGGTTTACGAACTCGGGCGCTCACGCCGGCGACAAGCTTGCCACCTTGATCCAGATCGCGCTGTTTGCCGCCCAGCACGGCATGCACTGGGTCAACCTTGCGCTGCCGCCGGCGAACAACTCCACCACGGGCTCGGATCAGGACTTGAACCGCCTGGGATTCTGGCTCGGGGCAGGGGCGCAATCCAATGTCGATCAGGCGGCCGATATCGTGCCGCCGGAATCGGATCTGGCGACGGCTCGCCATCTGGGTCAACGCGTGGCGGAGGTTGCGATGCAACTTGTGCGCGGGCGGCAATGATGATCCGTTGGCCTTCATGTTCGTCGAATACGGGCACATGCAGGCGCTATTCGTTGATCCGATCAGGGCAGGCCGTACCCACTGATTCAACTCGAATACCAAGGTTGAACAGGATTGAAACGATTTCGATAAGGCAGGGGAAACAATGATGAAGGTCGGATTGGTGGGTTGGCGCGGCATGGTTGGCTCCATGCTGCTGAAGCGGATGCGCGACGAGGGCGATTTTTCGAGAATATCGCCGACGTATTTCAGCACGTCGGCTGCAGGGCGCACGTATCGCGACCCGCTTGGCGCCGAGCATCGTCTGCTCGATGCGAACTCGGTCGAAAAACTCGGCGAGATGGACATCATCATCACCTGCCAGGGCGGCGATTACACGAAGGCGGTGTATCCGGTGCTGCGCGCTTCGGGCTGGCCTGGTTTCTGGATCGATGCGGCGTCCGCGAAGCGGATGGATGACGATTCGATCATCGTGCTCGACCCGGTCAACCATGAACAGATCGAGGCCGGCATCGCGGCAGGCGTGCGTAACTACATCGGCGGCAACTGCTCGATCACGCTCTCGCTCATCGGCCTGACCGGGCTGTTTCGCGCCGGGCTCGTCGAATGGATGAGCATGATGACCTACCAGGCAGCGTCGGGCGCCGGCGCGCAGCATGTGAAGGAACTGCTCGGCCAGATGTCGGCGGTCGCCAAGCGTGTCGACGACAGTCTTGCCGATCCCGACACACCGGTGCTCGACGTGCTGGCGAAAGCACACGCAGCGTCACGCGCGAGCGATTATCCGATCGAAGCGTTCGGCGCGCCCCTCGCGGGCAGCATCATTCCGTGGATCGACAGCGACCTCGGCAACGGCGTGAGCCGCGAGGAATGGAAGGGCGAAGTCGAGACGAACAAGATCCTCGGGCTGCCGCCGGGCACGATCCGGGTTGACGGGCTCTGCGTTCGCGTCGCTGCACTGCAGAGCCACTCGGCTGCGATCACGCTGAAGCTGAAGGAGAACGTCGAGCTCGATCGTCTCGAAAGGCTGATTCGCGATGCGCATCAGTGGGTCGATTTTGTGCCGAACACCCGACAGGAAACGATTCAACGGCTGTCGCCAGCCGCTGTCAGCGGATCGCTGAAGATCGGCGTGGGCAGACTGCGCCGCCTCAACGTCGAGCCGCAGATGTACAGCGTGTTGACCACGGGCGATCAATTGCTGTGGGGGGCGGCTGAACCGCTGCGGCGCGTGCTGAACATGATTCTGAACGCGCGGTAGGTTGCCGGCGAGCAGGGCGTTTCAGCGATGGCGGAGCAACTTGAGCTGCCATCGCTCGATCCTTCGGTGGTGGCTCCGTCCTGAGACGTGGAAAACCCGACGCGATGCAGGGGGCGTCGACGCGCTTCGTGTCTGGAAAGCAGAGAGAAAAACCATGAGTGACATCATCATTGCAGGCGTTTTTATCGGTCTGATTGCCACGGCGCTGTCGGATGTGTGGGCCGTGTTTCTCGAAAAGGCGTTCAAGGTACCGAATTACGGCTTCGATGTCGTGGGCCGCTGGATTGGGCACATGGCACGCGGACAATTCTTCCACAAGCCGATTTTTGCGTCGCCTCCGATTCCAGGCGAAAAAACGATCGGCTGGATCGCACATTACGCATTGGGCGCTGCGTTTGGTTTCTTGCCGATCCTGCTCGGTGGCGGCACCGACTGGATTGCAGAGCCGACGTGGGCAGTTGCAATCGCAGCGGGTTTCCTCACGCTCGCGGTACCGTTCTTCGTCGTGGTTCCTGCGTTCGGTATGGGTGTCCTGTGCTCGGGTGCGCCGGATCCCTGGGCGGCACGTCGCCAGGGCGTTATCACGCACCTGTACTACGGCATCGCGCTGTACATCGCCGCAAGCTTCTTTGCGATGCTGATGCGCTAAGGACGGTCGATGGCGAAGCATCGACCGCATGCGGTCCATCGACGACGCGCGTCTGATTTTGAGGTGTCAGTTGCCTGGGGCGGGTGACGTATCTCGCGTTTTATCTACGCTTGACACGGTGTCTGCGGGGGAAATATCGTATTTGACATAATCATCATTATCGACAGTTTGTGTGTCTGGGCTTTTTAGAAATGTCGTGTTTGGACCTCGGTAAGCTTGTCGGCTCCCCGTCAGATCATGGAGCCGGCGATGCACCGAACAGCACTGGTGACATTGAACATGCGAGAACTCGACTGTCTGAAGGTAATCCAGGCTGTGGTGGACGCGGGTTTGAAGCCTGGCCGCGCGGCCGAACGACTGGACCTAACGGTCCGGCAGATCGAACGGCTAGTGATTCGGTACCGGGAATCTGGAGCGGCTGGACTGACGTCGCACAAACGTGGTCGTCCGGGGAACCGGCGATTGGGCGAGGAATTGGCTCGGCGAGCGCTGACGATCATTCGCGAGCGCTACGCGGATTTTGGCCCGACGCTGGCCTGCGAGAAGTTACGTGATCTGGCTCGGCGGGCGCTACGCGGATTTCGGGCCAGCGCGAAACTATTTTCATTACTTACCTGACGAGGAAGTCGATTTGGCGGGGGTGACTTTCGACAGCGCAGCTGTGTCGTCGCCCACTGATTTGAATACGGCACCAAGCGTATCGCCTAATCCTCCTGACGCCGATTTTACGGTAGCCGTCGCGCCGCAAAAGTCCCCAAACTGGATGTCTCCGTTCACCGGAAGCTTTACGTAATAGGCCTGATCTGACGCCGCGTCCACCGCTGGCAATTTGATATACGGCACATCGCCTTTCAATATGTTTGCCTTGGTTTTGCGGTCGGTAGGCGTTGCCTCAAACCACGTGAACTGCAACTCAGGGTGAATGCATGCTGCGACCGGCAGAGCGTTTGATGGCAAGTTACTGGTATCAAGTGAATCGATGTCAACCTTACTCAAGCCTACAGGTATATCCTCTTCCAGGATGACCCTGTATAGCCACCCCGATGCCTCCCCTCCGTCAGGATCCGTCAGGACGTGCCAGCACGAATTTGTGTCGGTTGATCTGAAGTCAAGACGAACCTGGGCGCCGTCAGGCGGTGCATGAATGGTGGACCCGGCATCCGGCAACTTTGTCTGTGCACCCGGGCTCTTGCGTTCGCAGATGAATTGATCCGGGATGCGCACTGCGCGATAGGCAGGAGGCGCAACGCCAACCCCCTTCTGGTCGCACGTGGTGCCCAATAAATTCAGGCAAAGATCTTGCGTATATAAAGCGGACTTGCCAGCGGTCGCAGTCGCGACGACCACGCCACCGACTACTGCCGGGACGAGGCCAAAGCTGATAAGCCCGCTGAACGCTACGCCGCCTGCAGCGGCAGCGTTTGCTGCAGTATTTGTCCACAAAACCGAGACCGTCTTAGGTAGCCTCGGCTCCGTCATTTGCAGTGGACTCGAGGCTAACTTGGTCGCCCCGTGGAAGATATGGCCCCCGCCGGGGCTAACGAGCCAGGTCTTTTTGCCGGCTACCGACCGTTCATTGAGCTTGACGCCGCTAAAGCATGCCCGCTGTGACGCTGCGGAACACTCGGATCGGTTATTCGGCTCTGGGCTGGAATTGCCCCCTTCCTTGGGAGATGTTGATGCAGAAACATCCAGCGTCATCACGGTCTTGGGAAGGGAATACAGCATTTGTCCAGAATCGAGCGCTGGCACGTGTGGCGTCGAAATTGTGGAAATATGCCGCCCATCCGAGCGAACCGACAAACACCTACGTGTTTCTCCCATTGAATCAGGTTCGGTAACCTCCGTTTCACCCGGGCACTTCCCGTCCTGATACTGCGTTGTAACATCGAGATAGGAGACTCTCGGTGAAGCGCAGCCTTGCAGGGTGAACGCAACTGCGAAGCAAAGTATCGGCGCTGCCCAGACGCCCGGGTACAATCGCGTCCAATTTCGTTTTATTTGCATTTTTGGTCTCCCGCCAGGATATCGACCATCCCAAGCTAGGAACCAGCGTAGGAAATCGGGGACGAAATAACAAGGACGGATGACGCGATAGACTCGCTTGGCGTCGGCGAGAGCCGCGCCCTGGTTCTGCCGCTCGCTTCGCGACCTGCCCCAGACGCGCCGGTAACCCCAGTTCGGTAAGTCGGCGATGATGTGCAGGATCTCTTTGATCAATTCGGCGTCGTTTGTTTGCCTCGCGATACGCCCGTCGAGCCAATCTAGGATTCTGAAAACTCCGAAATCCGGTCTATCAATTGATGCAGAAGGTCGTCGATCTTTTCATTGTCCACATCGTGATGCGAGTGGGGCTGCGGGCAAATCACCGCACTCAACTCAGCAAGCGAAACGATAGAGCTCGGATCGCGCAAATCGGCTTCGGCTGTATCCAGGGCTTCGCGTGCGAGGTGCCTCGCGACGTTGCTGCAGTCCTCACAAAGATCATAAACAGTGCACCGGCGCTGAACCGTAGGGTCATAGAGGACCTTTTCCTTTACTTCAAAGACCCACGGTGACTGCCCCGATGGACGCACGCACTGAAACCGTGACCGTTCACAGCACTCACAATGCCAATCTGGCCCAACACGGCTCCAGAACTTGCCTCTTGTTCCCTCCAGTAGCTGAATGTCTTGCTCAGAGGGAACCTTGTTTGCCCTTTTTGTCTTTTTATGGCGCCACGAGGCCGAGTTGCCCCGCCTGACACTTGTACTATAGAGGAGCGTCTCAGGTGCACCGTTGGCGCCCAGACGCCTTGCGAGTTCTGCGAGCCCCGTCCAACTAAAAATGTCTTTGGCCCTTTTCTCGGTTCGAGCTGCAGTAACTTCGGAAGCTTGATACCAGTGAAAATTGCTAGCCGCCATCTTCGCGACTCTGTTTACCATGGCCATTCGCATGGCGAAGATGGCGCGCCCCTCCTCCCAAATCTTCCTGGCGATCGTGGCATTGATAAGATGCGGTCCCACGTTCGGTCGTGGTTCGACGAATTGCCTGATCTCCGCGGGAGAAAATGAGAAGTCCTGATGTGTTCCTGCCATGCGCTTTGCGTGTGCATCGGCATAGTTGCAATCAGAGCAGATTACCGTGTTGTCATAGGCAGAAAGTCCAAACGCCGTCCTGATGGCGAATTTTTCGGCCAGATCATCCGCAACTACGACCTGTCTTTTTACCGCTTCAGCCAGGAACGTTTTGCGAACGAGATCTCTCATATGATCGTGGTGCTCATGCAACTGACCCATAAGGAAGTGGTGCTGATCGAGACGGACAATTTTGGGCTTTGTGCGTCCACACGCCGGGCATAGCCAATCCGGGCTGGTCATGACCCACCACCGATTGACATGAATGCCCTTCGCACCAAATTGCTTTTTCAGGATCGACATCGTCGGAGAATATTCGCTATCAATTCCGATCAAAGTCGTGCTGCCTAAGAAATCGCGTAACTCATCAACGGTGGATATGTCGCGGAAGTCCATCTCTTTTTCTCATTTGAAAGGTGCTTTTCGATGTTGCCTGCATAATAAAACAGAGGCATTGACCCCGAGAAGATATGCGATCTGCGTGAGGCTGCAGAGCATTGTTGGTTTTCGCCTCTGACTTGTCGAAACAGAGATTGGCGCTTTCGCCTGTCATGCTGGCCTCTCATTTCTTATGGAATTAATGGCGAAGCGATTCGCTCATACTATCAGGTGTTTGCGCAGATCACCCGCGAATCGACGCCCTGTGAAAAGCGTCGTAGCCAATCCACGGCCGACACTGGATACGTGGCGCGTCTACCCGATTCCGCTAAATTCAATGATGAACGCATGCGAGCATAGACGACGCCGATTCGATCAATTGGTTTGATTTTGGCGAAACAGGCGTAGCAAATCGGAAAATCGCAAACCCCACGACGAATCATCCGAACTGCGCCGCGAGTTCACGCAGATATTTCTCGTTCCAGGTCATCGCGCCCGACTCGAGCTCGGCGATCAATCCGTCCAGCCATTGGATCTCGGCTTTCAGCAGCACCTGCTTGTACTCGTCGTCCAGCATGACGAGACGCGGCAACCCCTTGTCCTGCCACGTCCTGAAGGTCGACACCGACTCGCTCAATTGCAGCTTCAGCGTTTCGCTGCGCTGCTGCAGCTGCACGCGTGCGACCTCGGGTGTCAGCGCCATGAGCGTCGCGAGCGCGGCCGGGAACTCGTTGAACTCGCGTCGCGGTTCGCCGAGCATCGCTTCCAGCCACGCGTAGAACGTCTTCTTGCCCAGCGGCGTGATCTCGTAGACCACCCGCTCGGGAC
This sequence comes from Burkholderia lata, assembly GCF_902499025.1. Lineage (GTDB taxonomy): Bacteria > Pseudomonadota > Gammaproteobacteria > Burkholderiales > Burkholderiaceae > Burkholderia > Burkholderia lata_C. The sequence goes on from NZ_CABVPW010000005.1 coordinate 283,842, forward strand.
GCCCTTCCCCTTGCGCCGTCTCGCGAACACGGATGAGTTCGGCCGTCTTCAGTTGTGAAAGGGTCTGGTAGACGCTGTTTCGTTGCGCGACGTTGACCACGTTGTCTTTACCGCGCTGCCGGATGAGTTCGTGCATGCGGTATGCGTGCGACGGTGCCTCCAGCACAAAGCCGAGAATCACCATCGCGAGCGGAGAAGGTTGCCTCGAGCGGGGTTTCAATTGCGGGTCCTGGTATCGAAGAACGGCACGGCTTGCCTCCATAGTCATACTTTGACTATACTGTAGTCATAATATGATTATGAGGTGATCCGAATGGCGAAGGTGCAGCATGCTTTGATTGCCGGCGGCGGCATCGCGGGCCCCGTTGTCGCGCTGGCGCTGGCCAGGGCCGGTATTCGCTCGACCATCTACGAGTCGTACGCTGCATCTGCTGACGGCATCGGGGCGAGCCTGATGGTTTCGCCCAACGGGCTCGAGGCACTGAAGATCGTCGGCGTGGACGCCGCGCTTCGTGCGGTGAGCCAGCCGATTGCCCATATGGCAATGGCGGATTATCGAGGCAAGGTGCTGACCCGGTTCGATGGTCTGGAAGGGATGCAGCCGAGCCGCGTCGTGTATCGCTCCGATCTTTACAGGGTGCTGCGCGATGCCGTGGTGGAAGCGAACATTCCGGTCGTGCACGGCAAGCGGCTCGTGAGCGCGAGCGAGACAGCCGACGGTGTCCGCGCGTCGTTCGAAGATGGCAGCCACGCGAACGGCGACATCCTGATCGGCGCGGACGGCATCCGGTCCGCGGTGCGTGGCCTGATCGATCCCGGCGCGCCGGCGCCGCACTACGCGGGAACGCTGGGTTTCGGCGCGCTGGTGCCGCTCGATACCCTGCGCATTCCCGTCGACACGATGACCTTCGTGTTCGGCAAGCATGCATTTCTTGGCTACTGGGCGGATCCGGATCGCGGTATCTGCTGGTTCGGCAATCTGCCGTATGCGATGCCTGCGTCGATGGAAGCGATACGAGATATCCCGTCGGCACAGTGGCTCGCGCAACTGCGCGAGTTGTACGGGGATGACTATCCCGCGCAAACGCTGCTGCGACACACCGACCCTGATCAGATGTTCGCGCCCATTGCCAGCGAGATGATGCCGCCTGTTCCGCGCTGGCATAGCGGCCGCATGGTGCTGGTTGGCGACGCCGTCCACGCGCCGTCGTCGAGTTCCGGCCAGGGCGCGTCGCTCGCCATTGAAAGTGCGATTCAGCTCGCCCGTTGTCTGCGCGATATTCCGGCGCCCGCTCTCGCATTCGCACGCTACGAGCAGTTGCGTCGCGAGCGTGTCGAAGCGATTGCGGCGGCTGCGGCAAGGACCAACACCCGAAAAGCGCTGGGACCGTTGGGCAAGGCACTGATGCATTTCATCATGCCTGTCGCGCTGAAGACGGTTTTCAATCCGGCGAAGCGGCTGGCGTCCGATCACGCGTATCGGATCGACTGGGATGCCAGCGCCCTCCCCTGATTCTTGGCTGTGCGCAAATCGATAACGGGACACCGGTGGGCGGTTCGAATGTTGGGCATCAGGTGCGTGTCAGACACGTTTTCGAAACGACGAGTTTTAATTTTCAATCATGCTATTGTGATAAGAAAAGTTATCCAGATAGGCGCATTGATTTATCCAACTGCGTGTTGTGTGGCAGATGAATCGGCTCGTCAGGCCGCAGGAAAATCGGTCCTTTCGATGAGATCGCGCCACGCGTGAACATTCGCGCAGCGCATCGAGGCACTTGGGCGCGAAGTCGAGCGTCGATTGGCCGAACTGCGGACGCAGCGACAGCGCATCGCAATCAAGCCGCGAATATCGCAGTCGTTTCGGCCGGTCTCCCGGTGAAGCGGCCGAACTCGTGCAGTCGGGCGACGCAGTGGCGTGCCCGGCCTTAGCAGGCTGTTGAAAAGCGCCGCGGTTTGATGGCCGGGGCACTGATTAAATGGATTTGGTATGCGATTGGCCGCCG
>NZ_CABVPW010000006.1:0-253992 GCF_902499025.1 Burkholderia lata
GAAGCTGCCGAAGCTGCCGAAGCTGCCGAAGCTGCCGAAGCTGCCGAAGCTGCCGAAGCTGCCGAAGCTGCCGAAGCGACCTCGGCCGTTGCGGACGGTTCCGCGAAATGCGTGATCGCCGCATGGAGATCCGTCACCGCGACGCGCGCGAGCGGCGGCAGCGTATCGGTCGGCGGCAGCGCGAGCGTCACATCGACCGGGTAGCCGCCCTGGTCGAGGATGTCGGCCATCTCGTCGAGCGTCGCGGCGATCGGTGTGGCGTACGCGTCGGGCAGCCGCGCGCCCGGTTCGCGATCGGCCAGCGCGACGCCGACCAGCAGCGCGGTGCTCGATGCCACGGCCTGCCGCAATGCCGCGAAGTCGGCTGCGGACGACGAGCCTTCGAGTTTCGACAGCTTGAGCCACGTGAGCAGCTGCTTGTCGCCTTCGTGCAGGCTGGCATTGAATGCGTCGCGCGCCGCATCGTCACCGCGCAGCCGCTGCGCGGCGAGCCGCAGGCGCTTCGCGAGCTGCGCGTGCGCGAGCTTGCGCGGCGACGGCGCGATCAGCAGGTTGACGACGATCGCGACGCCGACCGGGATCGCGATCGTCAGCCAGATGTACAGCAGCGCGCGTGTCGCGGCTTCGCCGAACGGCGCGAGGCCGAGCTGGTCGAGCCCGAAGCCGACGATCATCGCGAGAATCGCGCCGACCGGGCGCAGCTTGCTGGCCGATGTCAGGTACAGGAGGCCGACCGACAGCACGGCCATGCACGCGACCCGCAGGATCGAATAGTCGATGCTGAAGATCGCGACGCCGAGCACGAGCCCGATCACGATCGTGACGATCACCAGCAGCGCGGCCGCGAGCACGACACTCGTCACACGGTCGGCCCGGATCATGAAGAACACGACGTAGGCGGACAGCGTGGCTTCGGGCGTGCCGTAGGCGGCCGTCACTAGCGCGGTCAGCGCGCAGATCAGCGCAACCCGCACGGCAATCGACGTGCGTCCCGGAAACGGCGCGAGCAGTCGCAGGACTTCGCGCGGGCCCGGCGAGCGAACCTCAGCGGCAGGCAGTGCCATGCCGGACCTCGACGATCGCGCTGGCGCCGACGCGCACGAGCTTGCCGTCAGGTTCGTCGAGCTTCACGCGCACCGGGAAGCGCTGCGCGACGTGTACCCAGTTCACCGAGTTCTGCACGATCGGCAGCGTGCGCGGCAGGTTGATGCGAGCGCTGTCGGCGATGCCTGCGCCGACGCCGACGACCTTGCCCGTCAGCGGGCGGCTGCGGTCGATCATCGAATAGACGGTTGCGCAGTCGCCGACCTCGATGCGGCTCAGCGACGTCTCGCGGAAGTTGCCGACGGCGAACCATTCGCTTGCGTCGATCAGCGTGAAGATCGACTGGTTCGGCGCAAGGGTTTCGCCGGCGAGCACGCTCAGGCCCGTGACGAGTCCGTCGTGCGGCGCGCGCACGACGGTGTCTTCGAGCGCGTGCTGCGCGCGGGCCAGCGCGGCCTCGCGTGCATGCAGCGTCGCGATCGCGTCGGCCTCGTCGCCGATCGTCTGCGCGGATGCGCGCTGCTGTTCCTGTGCCTGCGTGAGCGACACGGCTGCGTCGCGCTGGCGGACCTTCGCCTGGTCGAACTGCTGCGCGCTGACGTAGCCCTGCGCGGCGAGCGGCGCGAGCCGGTTCACGTCGCGCGTGGCAAGGTCGCTGTTCTGCGTCGCGCGCTTGACCTGCTCGGCGGCCACGGCCGCGTTCGAGCGCTCGCCGATCAGCGAGCGGCGGCGCGTGTCGAGCGATGCGCGCGCGAGCTCGAGGTCGGCCTGCGCTTGCGCAACCGTCAGCCGGTACGGCACGGGATCGATGACATACAGCAGGTCGCCTTTTGCGACGCGCTGGTTTTCATGCACCGCGAGCTGCACGATGCGGCCGCCGACCGGTGACGCGACGTGCACGACGTCCGCGTCGATCGATGCGTCGTCGGTGGACGGGTAGGCCGTCGTGCGGTGGTACGCGTACGCGAGTGCCGCAATGCCGAGCGCGACGATCGCGAATGCGATCACGCGGCCTTTGATGGAGGGGCGGGCGATGCCGGCGGCCTTCATGCGAACGGCCCCGTGCCGGTGAGCCAGACGAGCACGGCGACCACGAGCCCGATCGCGGTGCAGACGGCAAGCTGGTAGGGCACCGTCGCGGCCCAGCCGGTCGCGACGAAGATGCGGTGCGCGACGATCGCGCCGATGACGCCGACGATCGCGCTGACGAGCCAAAGCGGGAAATACGCGCCGAACAGGACGTACGACGGTGCGCCGCGCGATGCGCAGCCCGCGAGCGGCAGGGCGGGCGCCAGGACGGCGGCGACGCGCAAGGGCGCGCGCGGCGTTGTTTTTCTCATGGTGTGACGAGCTCGACGTTGGGGGTGGATGCCGGGCACGGCGCAATGCGGATCGTCGCCGCGACGACGATTCCGGGATACGGAGCCGATAATAAATCAGCGCGATGCGGATCGCCAGCCACCCGCCCTGCGTACCGTGGGGGGGTGTTGCCGGTCGGGGGGCGCGTCCACATGTCCGGCGTCGCGTTTCGGCAACCGGGGCCGGACCGTCGCGATTCTGCCAGTGCAAGCCCGCGCAGGGTGGCTAACGGACTGTAAAGAATCGTCAGACGAACGAAGGGTGGCTGAATTTGCCGCGTCGATCGGGCGGAATCGGTGCGTACGCGGTCGATTGCCAGTCGAATGCACGGAAATCGGGTTGGCCCGGCAGGCCGGGGGGGCGATGTTGGCGAGCCGGTCGGCGGGATTGCGTGTGACGCGCGGCGGCGCATCGCGAACGGCGACGTCGATCTGCGGTGGGCGTTGGATCCGGCGCGTCTATTCGTTTGTTCGTCTGCTCGGCTGCAAGGGCGACCACGCGCAGCGACACCGGCTTTGCATGACGACGCGGGATGCCTTCGGGCAAGACGCGGAAGTGCGCATCGATCATCCGGCCGACTGTCTCGAAGTAGTTCACCCGGATGTGCAAGCGCAGCGTGCGTTGTGCGGCGTTAGCCGGGCGCTTCACGAAGTCGTCGATCGCGTTCGCTTCGGGCAGGCCAACGAAGCCGCGCTCGAGCATTGCGACGAGCAGCGTCGAAGCGCGGCCGGCGACCGGTCGTCACAGCCGCGATCTGTGTACCATCGTACGTATGGCGCGACGCGCGGCACGGAGTCTCACAGCCTCGTGCGACACGCGACGCGGAAGCGGTAAAGCGGTCTCGCAACGAAGGTGAACGTTCCATGCGAAGTTTCTTTGTCCGGTTCATTGCAATCGGCGTGCTGTTCCAACTGTATGTCGGGATACGGATCATTCCCGATGCGTTTACGTCGCCGGTCGCGCGCACGATCGCGGCGCTCGTACTGGCGAGCTTCGTCGTGCTGATCCCGGTCGGCATGTTCTCGCGCCGTTTCGACGAAGGCTGGGCCGCGACGCTCGCCGGTTGGGCCGGCTCGCTCGTGATGGGCTTCTTCTCGTCGCTGCTCCTGCTGACGTTCCTGCGCGAATTCGTGTTGCTCGGCGTGTTCGGATGGCGGCATCTCGGGCACGCCGCCGCATGGCCCGGCGTGGCGACCGACACGGCGCTCGGCGTGCTGGCCGGTGCGGTGTTCGTCACCGTGATCGGGTTCGTCGGTGCGCGCCGCACGGCGGCGGTCAAACGCGTGTCGATCCCGGTCGCGGGGCTGCCGGCCGGGCTCGACGGGCTGACGATCGTGCAGCTGTCCGATATCCACGTCGGGCCGACGATCAAGCGGCCCTACGTCGAACGGATCGTGCGTGCGGTCAATGCGCTTGACGCTGACCTCGTCGTCGTGACGGGCGACGTGGTGGACGGCTCGGTCAAGCGCTTGCGCGAGCACACCGCGCCGCTCGGCCGCATGCAGTCGCGGCACGGCAGTTTCCTCGTGACGGGCAACCACGAGTATTACGCGGGCGCGCATGCGTGGATCGACGAATTCCGGCGCATCGGGCTGACGGTGCTGCTCAACGAGCACGTGCTGATCGAACACGACGGCGCGCACGCGGTGCTCGCGGGCGTCACCGATTTCACGGCGGGCGGGTTCGATCCCGCCCATCGCAGCGACCCCGTGCAGGCGCTCGCGGGTGCGCCGCGCGACGTCGGCACGAAGATCCTGCTCGCGCACCAGCCGCGCAGCGCGGAAGCGGCGAACCGTGCCGGCTTTACCGTGCAGTTGTCGGGGCATACGCACGGCGGCCAGTTTCTGCCATGGCCGCCGTTCGTGCGGCTGCAGCAGCCGGTGATCGGCGGGCTGAGCCGCTTCGGCGATCTGTGGCTCTATACGAGTCGCGGCACCGGGTACTGGGGGCCGCCGAACCGCTTCGGCGTGCCGTCCGAGATCACGCTGATCCGGCTGACGCGCGGCGGGTAGTGCACGTCAGCCGTTTGGAACAAGGCCGGTGGAAGCCCGACATCAACGGGCACCGGCCTGGCCAACGGGCGTCACTCGATACGGGCGATGTCGTCGAAGTCGAAGCGCGGGCTGCGCGGGAACAGGCCGGCCGGATCGCCGTAGCCGAGATTCACGAGGAAGTTGCTTTTGATCGTGGTGCCCGCGAAGAACGCGGCGTCGACCTTTGTGCCGTCGAAGCCGGACATCGGGCCCGCGTCGAGGCCGAGTGCGCGCGCGGCCAGGATCAGGTACGCGCCCTGCAGCGACGAATTGCGGAATGCGGTGGCCTCGATCAGCGCATCGTTGCCGGCGAACCAGCTGCGTGCGTCGGCGTGCGGGAACAGGCGCGGCAGGTGCTCGTGGAACGCCATGTCCATGCCGACGATCACGGTGACGGGCGCGGCCATCGTCTTCGCGCGATTGCCTTCGGACAGCGCGGGCTTCAGGCGCGCCTTCGCTTCGGGCGACTTGACGAACACGAAGCGCGCGGGGCTCGCGTTCGCCGACGTCGGGCCGAATTTCGTCAGGTCGATCAGCCGGTGCAGCAGTGCGTCGTCGACGGGTTTGTCCTGCCACGCGTTGTGCGTGCGCGCGGTGAGAAACAGTTGATCGAGAGCGGAGTCGGACAGCGTCGTCATGATCGATGGGATCCGGAAGGAAAGCGGCCGGGTCGAGCCGGCCGGCAGGGGGAGAAGAAACCATGCGGCACCCTTCGGCAAGGCGGGCCGCGACACGCGGCGATGATAGCGTGATGCGCGAGCGCGCATCGCCGGGCGCGGCGGCTTCCTTTCATCCGCGAATGACAGCGCATGGCGGTGCGCGACGCCGTTGGCTAGTATGCAGGCATGCACCGTTCGCTTCGTTCATCGCCCGTTTCTCCCGACATGTCGACGCCCGATCTCTTCGCTGACACACCCGCCCCCGACGTGGACTGGTACCCGGACTGGCTGGCGCCGCCCGATGCCGATCGCGCGCTGGCCGCGCTGATCGGCGAGGTCGCGTGGCAGCAGGACACGATCCGTACGCCGCGCGGACGTATTCCGTTGCCGCGGCTGACCGCATGGCAGGGCGAGCCGGATGCCGTCTACGTGTATTCGGGGATCCGCAACGTGCCCGCGCCGTGGACGCCGGCCGTACTCGACCTGAAGCGCGCGGTCGAGGCGACGTGCGGCGCGCGTTTCAACAGCGTGCTGCTCAATCGCTACCGCAACGGGCAGGACAGCCTCGGCTGGCACGCGGACAACGAGCCCGAGCTTGGCGATGCGCCGGTGATCGCGTCGGTGAGCCTCGGTGCGATGCGCGTGTTCGACCTTCGCCATCGCAAGACCGGCGTCACGCATGCGTATCGCCTCGGGCATGGCAGCCTGCTCGTGATGCGCGGGCGCACGCAGGCCGAATGGCAGCATCGCGTGCCGAAGGCGCCGGGCGTGCAGGGCGAGCGCGTGAACCTGACGTTCCGGCGCGTAATGCAGGCCGGTACGGGCCGGTAACACCCCCCGTCATCGAGGTGCCCTGATGGCCGGGTGATTCGCGCCCCATTTTATGATTCACGGGTGATCGATGCCGGCAAGCGCTCGCGTGTGCGGCACGTTGCCGCACGAGTGCCGAACCGGGCGTGCTGAAACGGCGCTGAGGCCCGCGCCATATGGGTTTCAGGAAAATTTGATCGACCGCCCGGTACCGATAGATGAGTGAAACCTCTGATGGTGCGTCGCAACAATCATTGGCTAGACTGTCGAATGGCAAAAGCGCGTCGCATCCCGGCGCGATCCTTTCGACATGCCCCAAGCGTCGCCGATGCGGTGCGCAAGGGGGCAGGAGCAAAACGCGTGACCGTATTCGACCCTTCCTTCGAACCCTCGCTGCACGTCTTCGAACAAGACGGCGGATGGCAGTGGGCGCTGACGGTGAAGCGGGCGACCGGCGTCGGCGTGAAAGTCGTTGCGTTCAGCCGGGAAGGCTTTCGCGGCGAAGCCGAGGCTTATGCCGCCGGCCAGCTTGCCCGCGCCGAGTATGACGACGCCGTGACGGCCTGACACCGCCGCGTCGATCCCACCCGAGGATCGTCTTCATCGCATGACCGCCCGCCGCCGGGTGGTTCTTTCCCGATCGTTTTCAGTTTTCCGTCGCCTGTCGCGCTTCGCGCGGCAGCGCGTGCGGCGTGCTTGCACGCCCGTCCGCCTGAGCGCGCCGCGCCAAATGGTCCGTACCATTCGACACGTGTGTGCCATACGTCGCGCTTAACGTCCCTGCACGGCGTCCGTCGCGCCGGCGATGCGGCTTTGCGCCGCGATGTGCACGCCGGACGCCGGACGACGACCCATCGACAAGAATGCAGGTCATGTGCGACGACAGAACCGACTACAACCGCCATGCGCGCGGCGGATCGCGCACGGCGCGGGCGCCGGAACGGGGATTCACGCTGATCGAGGTGCTGATCGCGCTGGCGATCGTCGCGGTGGCGCTCGGCGCCGTGATGCGCGCGATCGGCGCGCTCGCGTCGGATACCGACATGGCGCGCATGCGCCTGCTCGCGTTATGGAGCGCCGACAATGCGCTCGGCGAGATCCGCATCGCGTCGACCTGGCCGTCGGTCGGCACGAACACGTTTGCATGCCCGCAGGGCCGCTACCGGTTCGTGTGCCGCCAGGCGGTGGCCGCATTGCCGAGCCCGCTCGTGCGTCGCGTGACGGTGAGCGTGTATCCGTCCGCGTCGAGCCGCAACGTGCTCGCCGAAGTCGTCACGGTGATCCAGAATGAAGCGCGCCGCTAGCCCGCGCGCGGCGGCGCGTGCCCGCGGCTTCACGCTGATCGAGATGCTGGTCGCGATTACCCTGCTCGCGGTGATCGCGCTGCTGTCGTGGCGCGGCCTCGATGCGACGATCCGCGGCCGCGACGATATCGCGTCGAATCTGGCGCAAACGCGTCTGCTCGGCCGCTACTTCTCTCAACTGCAGTTCGACCTGACGAACCTCGTGACGCCCGACGAAGTGTTCGGGCCGCCGCTGCGCATCCACCCGGGCGAACTCGTGATGGTGCGCCACCTCGGGGTCGGCGGCGGGCCGACGCAGATGCAGGTCGTGCGCTACCAGCTCAAGGGCCGCGAGCTCGTGCGCAGCGCGTCGCAGCCGCTCGCGTCGCTCGCCGAGGTCGACGACGCGCTGCATCACATGGATGCGTTCGCGCGCGTGGTGGTCAGCAATGATGCGCGCTCGATGCAGCTTTCCGTGTGGATTCCGCCCGGCGGATGGACGACGAGCCAGGCCGCCATCGAACAGTCCTACGCGCAGTTTCTCGCGCAGCACGGCATCAGCAACTCGACGTCGATCGGGGCGCCGGTGCCGCGCGGGGTTCGCTTCTCGGTCACGATGGGCGCGCCGGCGGTCGAATACGTGCGGACGATCCCGATCGGCCAGTGAGCGCGCGATGGCGTCCTGCACACGCGGCCACGCCCGGAAAGCCGTTCCGTCCCCCGGACAAAATGGTCCGTAACTTTCGTCATACGTCTGTTATTGGCCGTCCGTTAGTCTCGTCACGAGCATGACCGACGCGACCGGTTCCATCGACCGGCTCAGCGGCGGCATCGGCAAACGGGAAGGGGGCGAACGTGACGGTCGAGCACCGGCATGATGCACACGCGGGCGCGTCGGGACACGACGCGCGCGGACAATGGCAATCGGCGGCGATTCTGGGCCGCGCACAAAACTGGCACAGCGCCGGACGGTTCGGCGAAGCGGCGCGCGACTATCTCGCGGTGCTCGCGAAGGAACCCGATCATCCGCAGGCGCTGCACCTGTACGGCGTACTGCAATTCCAGTGCGGTGACGCCGATCAGGCCGAAGCGCTGCTGCGCCAGTCGATCGCGATCGCGCCGGGCGTGCGCGCGCTGTCGGATCTCGGCGCGATCGTCGGCGAACGCGGTCGCGTCGACGAAGCCCTCGGCCATTTCGCGTCCGCGCTGCAAGCTGCGCCCGACGACGTGCAGACGCTCGTGCGCCACGGCAACACGTTGATCGGCCTGCGCCGCTACGACGACGCGCTCGCGTCGTTCGATCGTGCACTGGCGGTGTCGCCGCTCGTGCTCGACGCGCTCTGCAATCGCGGCGGCGCGCTGCGCGCGCTCGGCCGCCTCGACGACGCACTCGACACCTACGACCGCGCACTGATGGTCGATCCGCAATCGTTCGAATCGTGGTTCAACCGCGGCCTCGTGCTGCGCGCGTTGCGGCGCGCAGCCGATGCGCTGCATTGCTTCGATCGCGCGAACGCGATCCGCCCGGGCATCGCCGCGATCATGGCCGAGCGCGGCCGTACGCTCGCCGAGCTCGACCGCCTGAACGAATCGCTGGCCGCCTTCAACGACGCGCTCGCGGCCGATCCCGAGCGGCTCGATGCGCTTTGCGACAGTGCGGCCGTGCTCGAACGGCTCGGTCGCGCAGACGAAGCGCTGGCGCGTTGCGAGCGGGTGCTGGCGCTCGATCCGGATCATGTCCGCGCACTCGCGGGCCGCGGCAATGCGCTGCTGCAGCTCGAACGTTACGACGACGCACTCGACAGCTACGAACGCTCGCTTGCCATCGATCCGCGCTCGGCCGACACGTTGTGCAATCGCGGCACCGTGCTGCGCGACCTGCAGCGCTTCGACGCGGCACTCGCCAGCTACGATGCCGCGCTGGCGCTCGACGAGCGTTTCGCAGAAGCGTGGACGAACCGCGGCAACGTGCTGCGGGACCTGCATCGCTACGACGAAGCGATCGCGTCGGTCGATCGTGCGCTCGCGCTGCGTCCGGATCTTGCGACGAACTGGCTGGCCCGCGGCAACCTGCTTGCCGAGACGGGGAAGGTGGATGACGCATTCACCGCCTACGATCGCGCGCTCGCGCTGCAACCCGACTTCGCCGCCGCACACTGCGCGCGTGGTGCGCTGCACCTGACGGAAGGCGATTTCGCGCATGGCTGGCGCGGGTACGAATGGCGGCTGCGCGATACGCAGCTCGCGCAGCATGCGCGGCCGTTCACGCAGCCGGTGTGGCGCGGCGACGAACCGCTCGACGGCAAGACGATCCTGATCCATGCGGAGCCGGGCATCGACGACACGCTGCAGTTCTGCCGTTATATCCCGCTCGTCGTCGCACGCGGCGCACGCGTGGTGCTCGAGGTACCGCCGTCGTTGCGCGCGCTGATGGCGTCGCTCAACGGCGCAGCCCGCGTGATCGCGCGCGGCGAACCGCTGCCGGCCTTCGACTGCCATGTGCCGCTGCCGAGCCTGCCGCATGCGTTTCGCACCGACATGGACACCATTCCGCGTACCGCCGCGTACCTGCATGCGGACCCGCTGCGCAGGCGCCAGTGGGACACGTTGCTCGGCGAACGCCGCAGGCTGCGCGTCGGGCTTGCCTGGGCGGGCGATTCGGCACGACGGAATGACGCCGGCCGGTCGATCGATTTCGCGCGGCTCGCGCCGCTGTTCGATCTCGATGTCGACTGGATCAGCCTGCAGAAACCGCTGGACGAACGCGACGCCGCGCGGCTGGCGGATGCGCCGGTAGGCCGCGTCGACGACGAACTCGGTGATTTCGCGGACCGGGCCGCATTGATCGGCGCGCTGGATCTCGTGATCGCGACCGATTCCGCGGTCGCGCATCTGGCCGGTGCGCTGGGCGCGCGCGTCTGGGTGCTGCTGCCCGACCCGCCGGCGTGGCGCTGGATGCGCACGCGTGACGACAGCCCGTGGTATCCGTCCGCGCGGCTGTTTCGCCAGCCGGCACCCGGCAACTGGGCCGATGCGATCGACGCGGTGCGTGCCGCGCTCGAACCGATGACACGTTAGACACGACACGCGATACGAACAGCGACAGTGGGGGCCACACGATGACACCGAACGGGGAAGGGACGACATTGGCGAGCGCGACGATCGCGCCGGAGCGCCGTCCGCCCGACACCATGCAGCTCGAACGGCTGCTCGTGCGCGCACGCAAGGCGCATCACGAGGGCGCGCTGCAGCATGCGGAGAATGCCTATGCCGAGCTGCTGGCGCTCGATCCCGAGCATCCGGAGGCGCTGCACCTGCTCGGCGCGGTGCGTTTCCAGCAGGGGCGGCTCGACGATGCCGAGCCGCTGATGCGGCGCTCGGTCGAGCGCCAGCCGGTGCCGCTCGCGCTCGCGAACTACTCGGCGGTGCTGGCCGGGCTCGGGCGCGAGCACGATGCGCTCGCGCGGCTCGACGAGGCGCTCGCGATCAATCCCGTGCATCAGCGCGTGCTGTTCCAGCGGGCCGGGCTGCTCGCGCAACTCGCGCGGTACGACGAAGCACGCGCGGTCTACGATCGATTGCTCGAACTGACGCCCGGGTTCGCCGACGGCTACGTGAAACGCAGCGACATGCTGCGCGCGCTCGGGCGCTTCGACGATGCACTTGCCGATTGCGACCGTGCGATTGCGCTCGCCGGCCGGACGTTCGATGCAATGCGCGCACGCGGGCTCGCACTGCGTGAACTCGGCCGCTTTCGCGACGCGGCAGACAGCTATGGTCACGCGCTCGCGCTGCGGCCGGGTAGCGCCGACGCGCTGTTCCTGCGCGGCGTCGCGTATCTCGACCTGCACGATCCGGAATACGCGCTGGCGGATTTCAATGCGGCGATCGCGGCGAGCCCCACATTCGTCGATGCGATCTTCAACAGCTCGATCGCGCTCGAACAGCTCGGCCGGCACGACGAAGCGCTGATGCGTTGCGATCGTGCGCTCGCGATCGACCCGCGCCACGCGCGCTCGCTCGCCAATCGCGGCAATGCGGCGAGCCACCTTGGCCGCTTCGCGGATGCGGTCGACAGCTATGCGCGCGCACTCGATGTCGAGCCGGGCAGCACCGGCGTGCTGTGCAACTACGCGAGCGCGCTGATGCGGGTGGCTCGTCACGACGATGCGCACGACATGTGCGACCGCGCGCTGGCGATCGATCCGCACTATGCGCCCGCATCGTTCACGCGTGCGCGTGTCCGGCTCGAAACGCATCGCTACGACGACGCGCTCGACGACCTCGCGCGCGTGATCGCCGCGACGCCGCGCGACAAGCTCGCACACTTCCATCGCGGCAGCGCGTTGCGCGCACTGCGGCGGCACGAGGATGCGCTGCACGCGTATGCGGAAGCGATCGACATCGACCCCGACTATGCGCACGCGCACTGCATGCGCGCGTTCCTGTGTCTGTCGATCGGCGACTTCGAGGCCGGCTGGGCCGAATACGAATGGCGCTGGCGCGACAGCCAGCTCGACGGCAGCCGGCGTGATTTCGCGCAGCCGCGCTGGACGCACGGGATGCCGCTCGACGGGCAGACGATCCTGCTGTATCCGGAGCAGGGGCTCGGCGACACGCTGCAGTTCTGTCGCTACGTGCCGGTCGTGAAGGCGCTCGGCGCGCGCGTCGTGGTCGAGGCGCCGGTCGAGCTGAAGGCGCTGTTCGCGACGCTGGATGGCGTCGACGTGCTCGTCGCGCGCGGCGATCCGCTGCCGCCGTTCGACCTGCATTGCCCGCTGTTGAGCCTGCCGCTCGAATTCCGCACCAACCTGTCGTCGATTCCGGCGGGCGGGCCGTACCTGCGCGCCGATCCTGCGCGGGTCGAGCATTGGCGCGCGCGGCTGGGTGCGACCGACCGGCCGCGCATCGGCCTCGTATGGTCCGGCAACCCGGCGCACCTGAACGACCGCAATCGCTCGATCACGCTCGCCGACCTGGTGCCGCTGCTCGACGACCGCTTCGAATGGATCAGCCTGCAGAAAGTGATTCGCGACGAGGATCGTCCGGTGCTCGATGCGAGCCCGATCCGCTTCGTCGGAGATGAACTGACGGATTTCGCTGAAACGGCCGCGCTGACCGAGGCGATGGACGCGGTGATCAGCGTCGATACGTCGGTCGCGCATCTGGCCGGTGCGCTCGGCCGGCCGCTCGCGGTGATGTTGCCGCACACGCCGGACTTTCGCTGGCTGCTCGATCGTGACGACAGCCCGTGGTACCCGGGCGCGCGACTGTTCCGCCAGCCGGAAGGCGGGCAGTGGGCGCCGGTCGTCGAGCGGCTTCGCGACGCGCTGCCGGCGCTGGTGGCGGGAGCGTCGCGATGAGCACGGCGCAGGCACCGGCGTTCGGCGCGGGTGCCGCGCCGCTGCGGGCCGCTGTCGACGATGCGCTGCGTAATGCGCGCGCGCGACTCGAGCAACGCGACTACGCGGGCGCGAAGCGGCTCTATGAAGGTGTGCTGGCGATGATGCCCGATCACGTCGAGGCGCTGCATCTGCTCGGGTTCGTGCATCTTCAGCTCGGCGATCCGGCACGCGCGGAGCCGCTGATCGAGCGCTCGATGCGCGCCGGGCTGAATCACCCGTGGAATTTCGTGAATCATGCGGAGGCGTTGAGCGGCACGGGCCGTCATCGTGAAGCGCTCAACGCGGCCGCGCAGGCGCTCGCGCGCGATCCCGGCCACGCGCAGGCCTACGCGGCGCGCGGCGACGCGCTGCATGCGCTCGGCCGGCATGGCGAAGCGGTCGGCGCGTACGACCTTGCGCTGACGCGCGAGCCAGGACGCACGGTGTCGTGGGTCCGGCGCGGCGAGGCATTGCGCGCGCTCGGCCGGCCCGCCGACGCGCTGATCAGCATCGAGCGCGCGCTGCGGATCGATCCGGATGATCCCGCGGCGCTTGCCGAACGCGGCCACGCGTTGCGCGCGCTCGGTCGCGGCGACGAGGCGCTGCATTGCTTCCAGCTCGCGATGGTGGTGCGCGGCAAGACACCCGATCTCGTCTACGCGTGCGGCTATACGCTGATCGAACTGGGGCGTCCGGCCGAAGCGCTGGCGTGTCTCGACGAAGCGCTCGCGCGGATGCCGGACGACATGCAACTGCTGTTCGTGAGTTGTGTCGCGCTCGACCTGCTGCATCTGCGTGACGAATTGCTGAAGCGCAGCGACCGGCTGCTGGCGCGCGACCGCGACAACGTCGGCGCGTGGGTCGGCCGCGGCAACGCGCTGCTCGGGTTGCGGCGGCACGAGGAAGCCGCACATGCGTATGGGGAAGCTCTCGCGCGCGCGCCGGCGGATTTCGATGCGTTGCGCAACCGGGCCGGTGCGCTGCGGGCGTGCGGTGCGTTCGACGAAGCGCTCGCGCATTACGACCGTGCGCTCGAAGCACGCGGTCCGCACGCGGAAGTGCTGTGCAATCGCGCGATCGCGCTGCAACTGCTCGGCCGCTACGACGACGCGCTCGCGAGTTACGCGGCAGCCGTCGGTGCGCCGGGCCGCACGGCGCAGGAGATCTATACGCGCGCGGTCGCCCGGCAACAGCTCGGCGATCATGAAGCCGCGCTCGTCGATTTCGCGCTGGCGTGCGGGCGCGACCCGAATCACGGCGTCGCGCGCCGGTCCGAGGCGTTCTGCCGCCTGGTGCTGGGCGACTTCGACGCCGGCTGGCGGCAGCATGAAGCGCGCTGGGATGCTGCCGACGTGACGCTGCATCGGCGCCATGCGGACCGTCCGCAATGGACGGGCGACGAACCGCTCGCGGGCCGCACGCTGCTGCTGCATGCGGAGCAAGGCTTCGGCGACACGCTGCAGTTCTGCCGCTACGCGAGCCTCGCGCACGCGCGCGGCGCGACCGTGCTGATCGATGCGCCGGCGCCATTGGCCGAGCTGCTGGGCACGCTGCGCGGCGTGAGCCGCGTCGTCGCCGACGGGCATCCGGCACCGACGTTCGACCTGCATTGCCCGATGATGAGCCTGCCGTTCGCGTTCCAGACGACGCTCGATACGGTGCCGTCCGACGTGCCGTACCTGCATGCCGACCCGCAACGGCGCGCCGCATGGATCGACCGGCTCGATGCGGTCGCCCGGCCGCAACGATTGCGCGTGGGGCTCGCGTGGTCGGGCAATCCGAATCATGCGAACGACGAAAACCGGTCGATGACGTTCGCCGCGCTCGCGCCGCTGGTCGCGCTCGATGCGACGTTCGTCAATCTGCAGGTAGGCATACGCCCGCGCGACGCCGACGCATTTGCGGCAAGCGGCGTGCTGTCGTTCGAGGCCGGGCTGAAGGATTTCGCGGAAACGGCCGCGCTCGTCGACACGCTGGATCTGGTGATCGCCGTCGATACGTCGGTCGTGCACCTGGCCGGCGCGCTCGGACGCCCCGTGTGGGTGATGCTGCCGCGCGTGCCGGACTGGCGCTGGCTGCTCGAACGCGACGACAGCCCGTGGTACCCGAGCGCGACGCTGTTCCGGCAGGGGCTGCCGGGCGACTGGCCGGCGCTGGTCGAGCGTGTGGCGCAGGCCCTCGCGGCCCGCATCCGCACGCACCGCACAACCGCGTGACCGGCCGACTGTGACAAAAGCTACGGACCTTTCGCATGCGGCCCGAATGGTCCGTAACACCCGCCACGCCGCTGCCATCGGGCCTTCGTATGTTCTTGGGATTCCAGTGGCCGGGTTCGATCCCGGTTGCAACGACCGAGCGCGAAAACGGATCGGCGCCGCTTTCGGCGCGACCGTCGTCAAGCGCAATTTCATAGGATTCGGGGTGAAGAATGGCAGCACGCGCACGCACGGCACGACAACCTGACGCGACGGGCTCGCGCCCGGTCCTGAAATCGGAACTGCGGCCGCTGGTCCGGGCCGTGGCCTTGATGCTGCTGGCGGGCGCGTCCGCGCACGTGCACGCGGCCGGCATCATGAACCTCGGGGCGGCGGCCGCGCGGGCATCGGGCGGCGGTGCGGGCAGCGCCGGTGGCGCGCCGGGCATGCCGAATCTGGGCGTGTCGGCGCAGCAGGCGCTGCAGGCGAGCCAGCCCTCGATCCGCAACCTCGGGTATGCCGCGCATGCGATCGCCGCGCAGATTGCCGCGCAGCAGAATGCGGCCGCGGCGGCGGCGAAGCTGCCTTCGAGCGTGCCGAACGGGCTGACGCCGGGCGGGCTGCAGGTGGCGGCCGGCGCGTCGGGCGATACGAACAATCCGGTGCTGTGGTTCAACGCGAATGCACCGACGCAGAACGTCGACAGCAGCGGGCACGTGAACGTCGACGTCAAGCAGACCGGGCAGAACGCGGTGCTGACGTGGGAGACGATGAACGTCGGCCGGCAGACGACGCTGAATTTCGACCAATCGGGCGGTACGCAGACCAACGGCGCGAACAACTGGGCCGTGCTGAACCGGATCAACGATCCGAGCGGCAGGCCGAGCCAGATTCTCGGGAACATCACCGCGCAGGGGGCGGTGTATGTGATCAACCGGAATGGGGTGTTGTTTGGGGCCGGGTCGCAGGTCAACGTGCATTCGCTCGTTGCTTCGTCGCTGAATCTGCTGGATATGAAGAACCAGCTCGTGCCGACGCCTGCGGGGATCGTCGCGAGCAATCAGCAGTTCTTGAGCTTGCCGGCGGGGACGACCGGCGGGTTGGCTTATCCGCAGTCGGGGAGTTCGAGCGGGGTGGCCGGTTCGACGGGCCGGCCGAACGAGGTGCTCGGGCTCGGCAATCAGGCGCTGCTGACCGGCACTTACCAGGCCCCGGGCGATGTGACGATCGAGCAGGGCGCGTCGATCACGACGCACACCAACGGCACGGCGAGCGACGGCGGCTTCGTGCTGGTTGCCGCGCCGAACGTGACGAACGCAGGCAGCATCGCGGCGACGTCGGGGCAAGTCGTGCTCGCGGCTGGCGTGGGGGTGAGCCTGCTGCCGAACACGGGCAAGACGAGCAATCCGCAGGTGTTGCTGCCGGAGCTGAGCGGGCAGATCGTGGCCACCGATCCGACCACCGGTGCGTCGATCGACGTCACGCCCGCGGGCACGCTGACGAACACGGGCATCGTGCAGGCCGCGCGCGGCAACGTGAACCTGCTCGGCAGCCGCGTTGCGCAGAACGGTGTGGTGGGCGTGACGACGAGCGTGAACACGCCGGGCACGATCACGATTTCGACGGCGGACGAGTATGCGTCGAACAATCCGCTGGGCATTCCGTATCCGGGGCAGACGCTGAACGGCGTCTACGACGTGCATCGTGCCGGCCTGCTGAGCTTCGGCCCGGGATCCGTGACGACCGTGCTGCCCGACAACAACGGCCAGACCGCGACGTCCACGCCGGGTACGACCTTCACACCGGGCGGCATTGCGATGACGGCCGGTTCCGTGTGGTTCCAGGGCGGCTCGCTGATCGAGGCGCCGGGCTCGAACGTGTCGGTGACGGCCTACGCGCCGTCGGTCGTGACGAACAAGGTGCCGGGCCAGACCGCGGTGCCGGGCCGGATCTACGTGGACGACGGCGCGACGATTGACGTGTCGGGGCTGGCGAACGTCCTGGCGCCGATTTCGCAAACGCTCGTGACGGTCGACCGGATCGGCCAGAACGAGCTGGCCGATTCGCCGCTGTTACGCAACAGCTTCCTGTTCGGGCTGAAAGGAGTCGTCGTCGACAGCACGCTGACGGGCACGCGCAGCGACGGCGTGCAGTGGGTCGGCAGCCCGATCCTGAACCTGTCGGGTTATGTGAACCTGATTCCGCGTACCGTCGACCAGTTGCTGACCAACGGCGGCACGATCACGCTGTCCGGCAACGAGGTGATGACCGCAGCGGGTTCGTCGATGAACCTGAACGGCGGGTATGTGCATTACAACGGCGGGATCGTCAACACGACCCGGCTCGTCGACGCCAACGGCGCGATCGTGCCGATCGGGCAGGCGAGCCCTTACGACAACTATGTCGGCATCGCCGGGCAGTTCGTCGAAAATCATCCGCGCTGGGGGGTGACGAAGACCTGGTACAACCCGCTGCTGACGAGCGGCACCTACCAGTCCGATTACATCGTCGGCGGCAATGCCGGCACGCTCGACCTGTTCGCATCGCAGGCGCTGGTGCTCGACGGTGACATCAGCGCGCAGTCGTTCGGCGGCGCGAAGCAGATGCAGGGCAACAGCCTGCCGTCCGGCGGCACGTTCAACCTCGGCACCGATCCGAAGCTGACCGGCAACGCGTTGGCCGGGATGACATGGAACGGTGCCGCCAACACGACGTCTCTGCCGCTCAATGCCCTCTCGGGCCTGACGATCC
Organism: Burkholderia lata; assembly: GCF_902499025.1. Taxonomy (GTDB): domain Bacteria; phylum Pseudomonadota; class Gammaproteobacteria; order Burkholderiales; family Burkholderiaceae; genus Burkholderia; species Burkholderia lata_C. Next base: position 17,519 of record NZ_CABVPW010000006.1, read on the forward strand.
TGCAGGACGCGGCGCCGCAACTGGGCGCGCTGATGCCGGGTTTCTCGATCGATACGGCGCTCGACAAGAACGCTTCGCAATCGCTGGCCGCCAACGATCCGAACAACCTGTTGACGACGCGCGTGGTACCGGTCGCGACGCTGAACAACGGCGGGTTCGCGAACCTGAACGTGACCGAGGACAAGAACACAGGCAAGGGCATCGTGGTGGCGCAGGGCACACAACTGAACCTGCAGCCGGGCGGTTCGATCTCGCTCAACAGCCCGGCGGTCGGCGCCGACGTGAAGGTCGCGGGGCGGCTGTCCGCACCGTCCGGTTCGATTTCCATCTCGAGCGGCGGCAACGTCGTCGTCGGGCCGCAAGGCGCGATCAGTGCGGCCGGCCAGTGGGTGAACAACGATGTGCAGGCCGCGCCGGGCACGACGCCCGGCAACAGCCAGTTCATCAACGGCGGCAGCATTGCGCTGTCGACGACGCAGAATTCGACCTTCGTGAACGGCAACGCCGTCGATGTGACGGGGTCGATCCTGCTGCAGCCGGGCAGCGTGCTCGACGTATCGAGCGGCGGCGAAATGCTCGCGAACGGCCAGTTGCTGATGCAGAACGGCGTGCCGGCCGGGCGCGGGGGCAACGTTGCATTGCAGACCTATGCGGTACCCGCCGGCGGCGCGCAATTCGGCCATACGAACGACGGCGGTGCGAACCTGCCGGGCACCCAGCCGACCGCCGGCACGATTGCAATGGGCGGCACGATCCTGAGCGAAGGCTTCTCGGGCGGCGGCACGATGACGCTGGGCGCGCTCGGCTTCCGGATCGGCGGAGACAAGGCGGCAGCGGCACCGTGGGACGTGTATCTGCCCCAGGGCTTCTTCTCGCAACAGGGCTTCGGCAAGTACGTGCTGAATGCGTACTACGACGCGACCATCGCGCCGGGCGCAACGGTCGCGCTGACACAACGGAACCTGCTGCCCGACGCGCCGGCGCTCCAGCAGAGCGCATCGGGCGCGAATCTGCTCGCGGGCGGTCTGACGACGAGCGGCCAGCTCGACGCGTATCACCGGCAACCGACAGGCCTCGTGCTGACCGGCGGTAACGCCGCGTCGTGGCTGACCGCGGCAACCGGAGGCACGGTGCCGTCGTATCCGGGCGTGACCGGTGCGGTCACGTTGTCGGCGGGCGCGTCGATCCAGGCGGATGCCGGTGCGGGTGTTGCACTTGCATCGCCGAAGCAGGTGACCGTGCTTGGCTCGGTGGTCGCGCCGGGCGGGTCGATCGTGCTGAGCGCCGATACCGGAACCACGGCCCCTCAACCGGGCCAGTTCAATGTCTTCACGCCGAGCAACAGCCGGTCGGTCTGGCTCGGTTCGGACGCGACGCTCGACGTATCGGGTACTGCGCTCGCCAATCCGCTTGCGGCGTCGGTCAAGATCGGTGGAACGGTTGTCGTGCCGAATACCGGCAAGGTTCTGCCGGGCGGCTCGGTGACGCTGTCGAGTGATTCGGGCTACGTGGTGACGCAAGCCGGGTCGAAGATGGACGTGTCGGGCACAGCGTCGAACTTCGACCGTTTGCAGGCGAACGGCACGTATGCGTCGCAACCGGTGTGGAGCGATGCCGGTTCGATCACGCTGTCGGCCGCCTACGGGTTGTTTGCGGACGGGACGCTGGCCGGTTTCGGCGGCGCGTCGCAGGCGCGCGGGGGAACGCTGACGATTCTGCCGCGGACGAACAACAGTGCGCCCGGCGCGACGGCGCTCGTCGTGCAGCAGAGCGGGGCGCTGGTACCCGCCGGGCTTGCCCCGGGCGCGGCTTTTTCGACACCGATCGATCCGGCCACCGGGCTGCCGACCGGTCAGCCGACCGGTGTGATTCAGTTCGTTGCCGATCGCCTGAACGGTTCGGGGATCGCCAATCTCGTGCTGGGCGACGGCACGCCCTCTCCGTTCGCGGTGCCGCCGATTGCGTTTGCCGGCAACGTGAACCTGACGCTACCCGAATCCGTCACGCTGAATACAGGCCGGATCGCGGCGATCGGGATGGATCAGCTTTCGACGCTGCTGTCGAAGCCTGCGAAGCCGGCAACCGGCAGCTCGGTGCTCGCGGACCTGCTCGCGCAGCCACCGGCCCATTCGCTGGGCACGGCGATCAGCATCGACGCGCCTTATGTCGCGCTGGCCGGTCCGATGCTGACTTCGTCGTCTCCCGCGTTTGCGCCGGTCGCGACGCTTTCCGATGCGACGCTGAACGTGAACGCCTCGTTCATCGACGTGCGCAACCAGTTCCAGTTGAACAACGTTGGCCGCGCAAACCTCACCAGCAGCGGCGACATCCGGCTCAGTTCGAACAGCGCGCCGTCGGGAACGGTGTTGTTGCCGGGCACGCTGTATACGCCGGGCAACGTGACGTTCAACGCCGCGAGCATTTATCCGACCACCGGCAGCACGTTCATCATCGATGCCGTCGGTCCCGTCAATCCGGTGACGGGCAAACCCGCGCCGACCACCGTCACGTTCGGCACGACCGGACCGTCCGGCACGCCGCTGTCGGCCGGCGGCACGCTGCTCGTCGATGCAACGAACATCGTGCAGGGCGGCACCGTGCGCGCGCCGTCGGGCACGCTCGTGTTCGGCGTCGGTGACCCGACGAACAGCGCCACGCAGAAGCAGTTCGGCAACCTGCCGCTCGTCGCGACCGATTCGGTGACGTTTGCGAACGGCAGCGTGACGTCGGTTTCGAACGGCAGGTCGATCATTCCTTACGGCACGACGGTCGACGGCGTCGAATGGCAGTTCAATCCGCTCGCAGGCACGACGGCGTCGGACTTGAACGCCCCGCCAGCCAAGTACATCGGGGTGAATGGCACCAGCGTCGCACTCAACAAGGGCGCGACGATCGACCTGTCCGGCGGCGGTGACCTGCAGGCTGCCGAATGGGTGCCGGGCACGGGCGGCACGCGCGACGTGCTGTCGCAATACAACGTGAGCTATGCGAGCGGCAAGGGGGCGACGGCGGTGCCGGTCAACGCCGGCGCCGGGAACGTCTATGCGATCGTGCCGGGCACGCAATCGCCGGTCGCCGCATACGATCCGCTGTTCGCGCAGACCTTGCAGCCGGATGTCGCCAGCAACGGCACGCCGACGACCAAGACCGTGACGCTGGGTGTCGGCCAGGCCGGGTTGAACGACGGGATCGGCAAGGCCGTGTACCTGTCCGGCGTGCCGGGCCTCGCGCCCGGCTATTACACGCTGCTGCCGGGCAAGTACGCGACGCTGCCGGGCGCGTATCGCGTGACGGTGTCGGCCGCGACGGGCAACGTCGCGCCTGGCGCGTCGCAGGTGCTGCCGGACGGCACCGTCATGACGGCCGGGTACTTCGCCGATGCGGTGACGGGCGGCCGCAGCGCGACGCCGACGCTCTTCAACGTGCAGTCGGGCACGACGTGGCAGCAGTACTCGCAGTACACGCTGAAGGGCGCGAACGCCTTCTTCACCACGCAGGCCGCGAAGCAGGGCAACGTGACCCCGCCGCTGCCGGTGGATGGCGGCCAGCTCGTGCTGGCCGCGACGAAGGCGCTCGCGCTCGGCGCGACGCTGAACGCGGCGGCCGGTGCGGGCGGCGCGCCGGCCGAGGTCGACGTCGCGTCGCAGGACATCCAGATCACCGGCAATGGCAGCGCGGCGTTGCCCGGCTATCTGCAGATCGGTGGCGATGCGCTCGACTCGCTGAACGCGGGCAGCCTGCTGATCGGCGGCACGCGCGCGGCGACGACGAAGGGCGTGACGATCACGCCGATCGCGAACAGCGTGGTGGTGTCGAACGATGCCAACTCGTCGTTGAAGGGCCCGGAGATCCTGCTCGTGACGAAGACCGACACGAGCGGTACGGATTCGAATGCGGCGAACGGCCTGCGGGTCGACGCGGGCGCATCGATCGTGGCTGCCGGCGACTACCCGGCGGCAAAGGATCAACCGCTCACGATCGCCGGAGACGGCGCGTTGCTGCGTGTGTCGAACGGTGCGATGGCGCCGCTCACGCGCACAGGTGGTACCGGTGCCGGGTTGCTGACCGTCGGTGCGGGGGCCACGCTGTCCGGTGGCCAGGCGCTGATGCTCGATTCGTCGGGCAACCTGAAGGTCGACCCGAGCGCGGTGCTGTCGGCGAAGGCAATCACGGTGGACGGTTCGGCGATCACGTTCACCAACGCGAGCGGCGCGGCCGCAGCGAACCTGCCGGGCTTCGTGATCGATCCGGCCGGACTCGCGCAACTGGGCAACGCGGATCTCGTCACGCTGCGCAGCTACGGTGCAATGGGTTTCGTCGGCGACGTGAATGCAACGTTCGGCAAGAGCGTCGATCTGAGCGCGGGCACGTTCACGAGCGACGGCGGTCGCGTCACGCTGAACGGGCAGCAGATCGCGTTCACGAACGAAACGGGCGCACCGAACGCCACGGTTACGCCGGGCAACGGCACGCTGATCGTCAACGCGAAGGAGATCGACTTCGGCACGGGGACGAAGACGCTGAGCGGATTCTCGTCGGCGAACCTGACCGCGACGGGCGGCATCGTCGGGCAGGGAACGGGGACGTTCGATTTCGGTGCGCTGCCGGTGACGCTGAATGCGCCCGTGTATCTGGCCGATACGAGCTCCGCGTCGACCGTGAAGACGACCGGCGCATTGGCGCTGAACGGCGCGGCGGGCACCGCATTGACGAAAACGCCGGTAGGTGGCGCGTGGAAATTCATCGGCGGCACGTTGGCGGACAACGGGGCGACGATCGCCGCACCGGCCGGCAATGTCAGTCTCGAGGCGACGACCGGCAACCTGACGATCGGCGGCGGTTCGACGGTGAGCGCTGCCGGCGTGTCGAAGCAGTTCTTCGACGTGACGCAGTACGCGCCGGCCGGTTCGATCATCCTGACCGCCGATGCCGGGACGGTCGACGTTCAGTCGGGCACGACGCTCGATTTCTCGGGCGCGAAAGGCGGCGGCGCGGCAGGCAGCCTGACGCTGTCGGCGCCGAAGCAGGTCGTGAATCTCAACGGCACGATCAAGGGCGGTGCGACGAACGGCTACGCGGGCGGCTCGCTGTCGCTCGATACGGCGGGTGCCACCGATCTCGACTCGCTGGCGAAGACGCTGGCGTCGAGCGGTGTGAACCAGTCGATCGCCGTGCATACGAAGTCGGGCAACCTGACGCTGTCGGCGGGTAACGCGCTGACAGCGCGCTCGGTGTCGCTGACGGCCGACGGCGGCGCGGGCAATGCATCGGATACCGCGAACGGCAACGTGAACGTGCTCGGGACGATCGACGCGTCGGGCAAGGCCGGCGGGCAGATCGACCTGTACGGGCGCAGCGGCGTCGACGTGGAGGGTACGCTGCTCGCGCGCGGCACCGATCCGACGCAGCGCGGCGGCAAGGTGAATATCGGCACGAGTGCGGTGTTCGATCCGACGGTGAAGAACCCGTACAACACGACCTATGGCTACGAGAATATCGATCCGTCGCGTTCCGGGCTGATCCGTGTCGGCGCGAATGCGCTGATCGACGTATCGGGCGGGACGGCCGGCGGGTTGTCGGGCGGCACCGTGAATTTCCGTGCGCCGCTGCTCGCGGACGGCAGCGTCGATGTCCAGTTGCCGACCGCTTTCAACAGCGGCAAGGGAATCGCCGGATCGCGCGCGACGACGCTGGAAGCCTATGCGGTGTGGAGCACGACCGATGCGACGAAGGGGGCGCAGCACTTCGACGGCATCGTCGATCCGGCAGGCTGGTTCGACGCCAACGGGCATTTGCTGGCCGGTACGTTTACCGCACAAGGCACCAATCCGCCGACTTTCACGTTCACGCCGAACGCGAAGGGCGACGGCGGCGGCACGCTGAAGAACAACGCGACCGGTGTGCAGGTGACCTTGACCGGCAGCGACGCCGATCTCGCGTCGCTGCATGCCGGGGTGACGGCGATCGGCTTCCCGGGGATGGACAGCGCGTACTTCGTACCGACGACCGCGAACGCCGCCCATCAGAATTTCTACGGCGGGCAGATCGTCAAGGCGAGCGACGGCACGTTGTCGATGACACCCGGCACGTTGATGGGATTCGTTCAGAACGGGCTCGGCGGCAACGGCCCGAAGCTGCAGGGATCGACGGCGGGCATCGCGAACTTCCGCGTGGCGCCGGGGATCGAATTCGACAACCCGGGTACGGCGATCAACGGCGGCAACATCTCGCTCCTGTCGAACTGGAATCTCGGCGCGGGGCTGCCGAACAACAGCGGGACGATCGTGCCGGTGTATCGCTACAACGGCACGGTCGCGCCGATGCTGACGTTCCGTGCGTCGAACGATTTCGATGCGCAGGCAAGCATTACCGACGGATTTTTCCAGAGCCAGGTGGCGACGATCCTGGGGGCATCGGGGAATGCGTCGGCCGGCGGGACCTATGCGGGCGCGCTGTCGCTGTACAACAGCCTGATGTCGCTCGACGATCCGGCGTCGATCACGGTGCAGTTCTATACCGGGGCGGCGCAGTCGCTGGCATCGTTTTCCCGCAACCCGCAGAACCCGCTGTACGACCCCAACGTGCCTCTCGGTGCGCCGTTGACGAGTCAGGCCGCCCAGTACTATTCCAACTATCTCCAGTACGCGAATTCGTGGGGGACGTATTACGGCGATTGGGCCAGCGGTCTGTACACGTCGCACATCCTGCCCTACAGCCCGCTGCATACTGCGGCGCCGGTTCTCTCGAACTATGCGTCCTATGCGGATTACGCGGCTGCCTATTTCGGCCCGGGAAGCTGGTTGAACGGCTACACCAATATCTCCATTGTCGGGCTGGTACGAAACGGTACGACCGTGACACCCAAGTTCGGGACGCCGACGGCGCCGGCTTTGCCGACGAGTCCGGGGGACTACGGTCAATACATCGCGTTGTACAACAACTACCTCAACAAGGTGTCCGGCACGAAGCCGTTGGTCAGCCCCCTGCTGCAGCCGCAAGGCGTGTACAGCTTCTTCTTCGCACCGTCCGCACCCACGTCGATTCCGTTCACGGGCGTGAATATCGGCGCGTTACCCGGCAACCTGCCTGCCAACGTCGCGACTGCCGACAATCCGCTGCCGATCGGTTTCTCCGCGCTGCTGGGCGGACAAAGCTCGTCCTATCGCATCATCGGCGGGGCGGACCTGACAAGCGCCAATCCGCTTGCGGTGCAACCCGTTGCCGCCTTCAACACAGGCGGAGCGCCTGCCGGCAACGTGACGCTGAGCCAGCACACCGCTTACGTCGATTCGAACGGACTGACGCTGCTGCAGCCGACGACGATCCGCACCGGCACGGGATCGATCGACATCGCGGCTGGTAGCGACTTCACGTTGGCGGACACGACGGCGCCGGGCGTCGTCTATACGGCGGGCGCGCCCGCCGCAGGCTCGCCCGTACTGGGCCTTGCTTCCGCGATCATGGGCGGCAACAAAGGATCGGGGGTACCGGACATCCTCGTTACGCCGACCGTGAACCCGGATTCGGCGGGCGATATTTCGATCCACGCACAGGGCGACATCAACGGCGTCCAGAACGTCGTCGACGACAAGGGGCTGGTGACGGGCAACGCAGGCAGCAGCATCAGCCAGTACTGGTGGCAGTGGATGCAGATCACGCCGGTCAAGACCTTTGCCGCCGGCGGGGCAATCGTTGCTCCGCTGACCCGTTCCTCGATCGATTTCGGGGCATTCGACCAGGGGGTGATGAGTGTCGGCGGCAACGTATCGATCAGCGCAGGCGGCAACATCTCGGACCTGGGCGTGTCGTTGCCGACCACGTGGTACCTGAACGGAAACGGCAAGCCCACCACGGTCGGCGGTGGAAATCTGACGGTGCGGGCAGGCGGCGACATCTTGAGCGGCGACTACTTCGTCGCGAAGGGAACGGGAACGATCTCGGCCGGCGGAAGCATCGGACCGGATTTCTCCCTACCGGCGCGACTGGCGGGGCAAGGCCCGGTGGCCGTGTCGACGATCCTTGCGGCCCAGGACGGGGTGTTCGACGTGACTGCGCGGCAGGGCGTCGAGCTCGGCGCGGTACTCGATCCGTCGTATGCGAGCGCGTTCCCGCAGGCAGGCGGCGCACCAACCGGACAGTTTTCGCTGGGGAACTATTCTCAATATGCCGACAGCCAGGGCTACTCGCCGACGTCCGCGGTGAACGTGCTGTCCACGACCGGCGATATCCGGCTCGGCGCGATCGGCAAGATGTTGACCGGCACGAACGGCGTGCTGCCTGCCAGCGTGAATCTGACGGCGTTCAGCGGCGGCATCGACGTCGTATCGGGTGGCACGCTCTATCCGTCCGCAGTCGGGCAGTTGAACCTGATTGCGGATCAGTCGGTGCGCCTGTCCAATGCCGCGGCGCAGTACGTCAACGATGCGGCGTTGCCGAATCAATTCGGCATGTCCGATGCCGGCCCGTCGACGATGCCCTCGCCGACGAACCCGATCCCGAATGTGAAGATCCCTGCGCTGACGGACACGACGCTCGCGGCTCACGCGCCTGGTGCATTGCACGGTGACGACACGACGCCGGCACGGATCTACAGCCTGAACGGGAGCATCGTCGACGGCGCTGTTGATACGTCCGGTGCCGGCGACGGCTTTTACCGTAACCTCGTCACGCTGTCGGTCGACAAGCCGGCGCTCGTCCAGGCCGGACAGGACATCGTGAATCTGGCGTTCTGGGGGCAGAATCTGCGTAGCTCGGATGTGACGCGGATCGTTGCCGGCCGGGACATATACGACACGCCGATTCCCCCGAGCGGAAGCGGTGTCGTCCCGGTCCTGTCGCTTGGCGGGCCGGGTTGGTTCGATATCCAGGCGGCACGCAATATCGGTCCTTTGACGAGTCCGGGCGAGCTGTACAACCGGAATGCGAACACCGGCGGAATCGCGCACCCGTTCACGGGCATCGATGCCGTCGGCAACGCAAACAACCCGAATCTGCCGCACGAGAGCGCGAACGTCAACGTGCTGTTTGGCGTGGGCCCCGGCGTCGATCTTCAGGGATTCGTGTCGACCTATATCGCGCCGGGCAGCTCGGTCGAGGGCGTGCCGAGCGCAACGCCAGCATTGATTGCGTTCATGGAGCAGTACGACGCGGGGCGCGGCGTCGATACGGGATTGCAGTCGGACAAGGACGCCGCGCTGGCAAAGGTCGGACGGCTGACGGCCGACGACGCGTGGAAGCAATTCCAGGCGTTGCCGTCGTACGTCCAGCAACTCTTCGCGGAACAGGTGCTGTTCGGCGTGCTCGCGCAGGTCGGCGCCGACTTCAACGATCCCGCGAGCCGCTACAACGGCCAGTACGCGCGAGGCTACCAGGCGATCAACACGCTGTTCCCGGCTTCGTTCGGCTATACGGCCAACAATCTGGGCGGCGGGTCCAACGGCGCAAACAAGCAGGTCAGTACGGGGAATCTCGATATCCGCAGCACGACGATCCAGACGCAGCAAGGCGGGGACGTCACCATCCTGGGGCCGGGCGGGCAAGCGCTCGTCGGCAGCACGACGGCTCCGCCGCAGATCGTGGACGCCGACGGAATCGTCGTGGCGGGCCCCGGCACGATGGGGATCCTGACGCTGGAAAAAGGAAACGTCGATATCTTCACGGACCAGAGCGTGCTGCTTGCGCAGAGCCGGATCTTTACCGAGCAGGGCGGCGACATGACGATCTGGAGTTCGAACGGCGACATCAACGCGGGCAAGGGCGCGAAGACGTCGGCCGATTCGCCGGCACCGCAGTATGTATGCGATGCGAACCATTACTGCACGGTCGATGCGCGCGGGCAGGTGACGGGCGCGGGGATCGCGACGCTGCAGAGCATACCGGGGGCGCCGAAAGGCACGGTCAACCTGATCGCGCCGCGCGGTACCGTCGATGCCGGCGATGCGGGCATTCGTGCGGGGAACCTGAACGTCGCAGCGTTGCGTGTCGTGAACGCGGACAACATCCAGGTGACAGGCAAGGCAACCGGCATTCCGCTCGTGCAAGCTGTGAATACCGGCGCGCTGACGGCGGCGAGTTCCGCGGCTTCGGCTGCGAGCCAGGTCGCGCAGGACATCGCGAAGAACAATGCGTCGGGTGTGGCGCCGCGCCGCTGGACGATCAGCGTGCAGGTCGAGGGCTTCGGGGACAACGGCCCGGATGGCGGAGGGAAGCGGCGCAAGACGGAACAGGTCGGCTACGATTCGTCGAATTCGGTGTCGCTGCTGGGATTCGGGGCGGCCGGGCCGACCCAGCGCACGCTGCTCAGCAAGGAGGAACTCGGGAAGCTGAACCGGTTCTGATCCGGCCGCGTCGTATCGATCGAGACGAACGACAGGATAATGCCCCGCCTCGCAAGGTCGAGGTCGGGGCATTTTGTTTTCGGATGTCGTCGAATCGTACTCGCCAGGTTCAGATGTCCGGTGAATCGCATGCCGCTACGGCTCATCCCGCTTGCTGCCGTCCTGCCTTGCGTTGAGGCGGGCGTTCATGCGTCGCTGGAGGCGACGCGAAACGGGTGACCTGCCACAGGTTGCTAGACCGGTGCCGGCGTTCGATTTCGGAAGGGGAACCGCAGGGCGCGGTGCGATGTCGTGATGCTTGTGCCGCATCCGGTGGACGACGCGGTATCGCATAGGGGCTGCGGAATTAAAAAACCCGCCTCGACTAGTCGAGGCGGGTTCAACAGGACGTTGAGACTCAGTCGCGATCCGGATTAACGGCCGACGTACAGGCCGCAGACACCCGCGTCGCCGATGTCCAGGTTGTTCCCGCTCGTGTTGCTCAGGAAGTTCGAGGAGATCGCGGTCTGGATGCCCGACGGCACCGTGTCGAAGCCGTTGCCATGGACGATCGATGCGTAGCCGGCGTTCGTGTAGTGGTTGTTCAGGAAGCTCTGGACATTCGACGTCACCGTCGGGTCGGCGTAGCACTGGCTCACGATGATCTGGCTCGTGCCCGAAACCGGATAACCGGACGTGGGGTTGGCCAGAGCCTTGTAAGCAGCCGACGGCGTGGTGCTCCAAACCGGAACCCATTGGGTCGGATCGGAAGCAGCGGTGCCCGACGGTGCGGCGACCGTGCCCAGTGCCGTCGTCGCGTTCGCATACGTCGGTGCGTAGAACGTGCTGTTCGACGAGTTGTACAGGCTGGCGATCGGGAGCTGCAGTGCGCCCGACGACGTCACGACCGAGCTTTGCGACGCGAGGAACGTGTTCGTGTAGTCCGGGCTCAGGTACGCGACAGCAGCCACACCGGCCGACGACAGCGATGCGAGCGAACCACGGACGCCACCGCTGCCCGAAGCTGCGATGAAGTTCGACGGCACGCCGGACGGGAATGCCGTCGAGTTCGCGAACGTCAGCGAGTCGTTGAACGACACACCCGATGCCGTGTTGCTGGTCGTGCAGACCGCGGCCAGGTGGCGGGTCAGCAGTTCGGTCGTGCCGCTGCCGTCTGCGCGATAAACGACCTTGATCGCAGCGTTCGTCGAGTAGAGGCCGCCTTCCGGATTGGTGACCTGATTCCAGTTCGTCAGCTTGCCCGAGAAGATGCCGCACAGGTCGTCATCGTTCAGCGCAATGCTGTGCGCCTGACCCGGCGTCGTTTGCGGCGTGACCGAGCTCGTCACGGGCGGTGCGTTGACGACCGGCACCGTGATGGCCGTCACGATGTACGGGATCTGGATCAGCGGGCCGCTGTTTGCACCGACGGTGCCGGACGTGTACGCCGAAACTTGTGCCGTGGTCAGTGCCGCATCGCTGTTCGCGAAGTGAGCGGTGCCCGTCACGCTCGAGCCGAAGTACGACGGCTGGTTGTTCAGGAACGCATTCTGGCCTGCGCCCGAACCCACCGAGTAATACGTGAACGTGGCGTTGTTGGACGTGTACAGGCCGATTTCGCTGGCGGTGTTGCTGACCGAGCCGATCGTCGGCGCGACGAGCGACGAACCGCCACCTTGAATCACCGGGCCTGCGGCCATCGCGAGGGATGCACCCATGCCCGAAACGACGAGAGCGAGGACTTGACAGATCTTGCGCTTGCTGGATTTCATGAGAAATTTCCTTGGACGAAGATAAACGGGAAGCCTGCTGCTGCGGTTTGAATACCGTGTAGACCGCCGGGTAAATGTAGGGGGAAATCCGTAAGGTGCGTGTGAATTTTTAATAACGAATGGTACGGAACATTTTTGGCGTTATTGCCAATGCTTTATCCGGATTGGCAGGCGGTGAATCGGGATCGATTCGCGGGATGAATGATTCCCGGATGTTGGGAAGATGCTGGCGTACCGTGGCGACAGGCTTGCGTCGCAGGCGTGTTGGCGCACACGGCAGCACTATCGCAACATCAAGTCAGTTTCGTGGCGGATGCTACGGAACATTTCTTCCAGAGGCGAATTCGACATCCGGTTGAGATATTTGTGAAATTGATTGAATGGAGTAATTGAAAACGTCGGATCGTGATCGTTTGATCGTTAACGATTGAATAATTGGTGCCACCGATCCAAATGAAATCGTTTCTCCAATGTAAGAACAACGACCAAAAGTAATAAAGCCCGCCAAAGCCCAAAAAGGTAGCCCAACATCCGTCACAAATCTGCGCCGGTTCGCTCCGTAGTCTTCCCCGACGACTCTGTCCGACTCGTTGCACGACGTCGCCGAGCAAGTCGCACACGTGACACGAGGGCACTGACATGTCGGCATTTCGTTACGAAGCGATCGATCCCACCGGCCGCACGCTGAAAGGCGTGCTCGAAGCCGACAGCGCGCGTGCGGGCCGCAGCCATCTGCGCACGCAGGGCCTCACGCCACTCGTCGTCGAACTCGCCGCGCAGCGCCTGCACGGCGAGCGTCATCAACGCCTGTCGCTCGGCCGCAAGCTGTCGCAGCGCGAGCAGGCGATCATCACGCGCCAGCTCGCGAGCCTGCTGGTCGCGGGGCTGCCGCTCGACGAATCGCTGTCGGTGCTGAGCGAGCAGGCCGAGCGCGAATACGTGCGCGAGCTGATGGCGTCGATCCGTGCGGAAGTCGTCGGCGGCCATTCGTTCGCGAATGCGTTGAGCCAGCACCCGCGCGATTTTCCGGAGATCTACCGCGCGCTCGTCGCGGCCGGCGAGCACACGGGCAAGCTCGGCATCGTGCTGTCACGTCTCGCGGACTACATCGAGCAGAGCAATGCACTGAAGCAGAAGATCCTGCTCGCGTTCACGTATCCGGGCATCGTCACGCTGATCGCGTTCGGCATCGTCACGTTCCTGCTGAGCTACGTGGTGCCGCAGGTGGCCAACGTGTTCACCAGCACGAAGCAGCAGTTGCCGACGCTGACGGTCGTGATGATGGCGTTGTCCGATTTCGTGCGGCACTGGTGGTGGGCGTCGCTGCTCGCGACGGTCGCGATCGTCTTCGCGATCCGCAAGGTGCTGTCGCAGGAAGGGCCGCGGATGAAGTTCGACCACTGGCTGCTGAGCGCGCCGCTCGCCGGCAAGCTCGTGCGCGGCTACAACACGGTGCGTTTTGCAAGCACGCTCGGCATCCTGACCGCGGCCGGCGTGCCGATCCTGCGCGCGTTGCAGGCGGCCGGCGAGACGCTGTCGAACCGCGCGATGAGCGCGAACGTCGACGATGCGATCGTGCGTGTGCGCGAAGGCTCGGCGCTGTCGCGCGCGCTGGCCCATACGAAGACGTTCCCGCCGGTGCTCGTGCACCTGATCCGCTCGGGCGAGGCGACCGGCGACGTGACGACGATGCTCGACCGCGCGTCCGAAGGCGAATCGCGCGAACTGGAGCGCCGCACGATGTTCCTGACGAGCCTGCTCGAACCGTTGCTGATCCTGGCGATGGGCGGCGTGGTGCTCGTGATCGTGCTCGCGGTGATGATGCCGATCATCGAGCTGAACAACATGGTGCAGTGATGCGCGGCTGCTCAGCGCACGAACGCGTTGGCCTTCTGCACCGCGGGCAGCGCGATCTCGCGTTGCAGGCCGTTGCGGTCGACGACGATCGAGCGAGCGCGCACTTCAGCAAGTTTCGCGGCTTCGCCGATCGCCGACCCGATCCGCACGACACGCGCCGCTTCGCCACCGACGCTGACGATCGCGGCCGCGCGGCGTGCGTCGAACGCGAGCACGCCGAGTAGCTGGATCGTGTTGCGGCTGTCGTCGGGTTTGGCGCCGAACAGCTGCGCGCCGGCCGTGACGTCGAACGGTGCGGGCGGCGCGGGCTGGGCAGGTGCCGGCGCATCGGGTGCGTTCAGTGCGCGCGCGGCCCACATCGAAACGGCGACGAGCGCCGCGCCCGCGATGACGGTTGCGACGAGCGACATCGGATCGATGCGGGACGGAACGGTGCGAAGCAGGGCGAGCGGTTTCATGGCGACGAATAGGTTAGATGGGTTCGATGGGTTCGACGAACAGGGAACGGTTTCCATTCTTTGACGCAAGGGTGAATGCATGATGACGCGCCACGAAGAAGTCCGAACGTTGCATGCCGGCCGGCCGCATGACAGCGCGCGTCGTCGCATGCAACGCGGCTTCACGCTGATCGAGATCATGGTGGTGGTTGCGATCCTCGGGATTCTCGCGGCGCTGATCGTGCCGAAGATCATGAGTCGTCCCGACGAGGCGCGCCGCATTGCCGCGAAGCAGGACATCGGCACGATGATGCAGTCGCTGAACCTGTATCGGCTCGACAACGGCCGCTATCCGTCGCAGGAGCAGGGGCTCACCGCGCTGGTCCAGAAGCCGACGACCGATCCGGTGCCGAACAACTGGAAGGACGGCGGTTATCTGGAGCGGTTGCCGAAGGATCCATGGGGCAACCCGTATCAATACCTGAACCCGGGCGCGCATGGCGCGATCGACGTGTTCAGCTATGGCGCGGACGGCAAGCCGGGCGGCGAGGGGAACGATGCGGACATCGGCTCGTGGCAGTAACGGTATGAGGATCGCGCTCGTCAGGAAGCGGCGGCCACTCGCGTCACGCGGTGCAGCAGGCTTCACGCTGCTGGAGATGCTCGTCGTGCTCTTGATCGTCGGGCTGCTGGTCGCGGTCGTGTCGCTCGCGCCGTCGCGCAATCGCCGCACGGATCTGGCCGAGGAAGCGCAGCGGCTCGCGAACCTGCTCGAATCGGCCGGCGATGAAGCGCAGGTGCGCTCGATGCCGATCGCGTGGCAAGCGGTGGGCGGCGGCTACCGCTTCGTGCAGCGCACGGAAAGCGGCGCGTGGGCGCCGATGACGGACGACATGTATCGCGCCCGCCGCTGGGGCTCGGAGGTGACGGGCGTGTCGGTGCGATACACGGGCGGCGGCGAAACGCCGTCGCGTATCGTGCTCGGCAGCGAAAGCATCGACGTGCCGGTGACGATCACGTTGTGGTCCGGCGATGTGCGGATGGCCGTCGTCGGCACGGGCATCGGCAACTTCGTCGTGCGTCGGCCATGAGCGGCGCGCGAAGGGTCCGGGAGGCGCGATGTCGAGCCTGATCGTGTTGCTGCCGTCGATCGGCGCGTTCGATGCTGCGGGGTGGGAAGCCACGGAGATGCCATACGCGCTGTTCGACCGCCGTGGGCAATTCGTGCGGGCGGGGCGCGCGCATCGTGAAGCGTGGCCGAAGGCCGCGTCGACCGTGCTCGTGCTCGCGGCACGCGATACGTTGCTCGTCGACGTGAACCTGCCTCCCGTGAAGGGAGAGAAACTGCGGCGCGTGCTGCCGCATGCGGTGGAGGAGTATCTGATCGGCGATGCGCAGCAGAGTCATGTCGCCGTCGGCCCGACGGCAAACGGCAATGCAGCGCGGCCCGTGGCGGTGGTCGATCGCGAGCGGTTCGGCGAAGTGATTCGCTGGTTCAACGAGGCCGGCTATCGGCGCGTGCGTGCGGTGCCGTTGATTCATTGCATGACGACGACGGTATACGGTGAGCCAGCGGATAGCGGCGAGCAGCGCAATGCGCCGCCCGAGTCCGCAAGGTCGCCCACATCGCGAACCCTTCCAATACCGAACGGCGACGAGGACGGCGAAGCGACAGTGCTCATGCGCAGCGAGACGGATGTGCTGATTGCCGGTCCGCCCGTAGTGAGCGAAGCGGATATCGGACGCTGCGAAACCGATGTGCTGATCATGTGCCCACCTGCATCGAGCGAAGCCGAATCCGAATCCGATGCGCGTGGCAACCCGCTCCGACTCGAACTGGCCGTCAAGCGCGGATCATCGGGGTTTGGCTTTGAAACGCGTGCGTCGGCGCTGGATGCGACGATTGCCGAGTTGTCGAAACACGATTCCGTGCGGGTACACGCGCTGGTTGTCGAGGATCACGACGATGTCGAAGGCGGCTCCGCAGCCGCATCGGATCTCCGCGCACGCATGGCTGGACCTTCCGCATTCCCACTGGCCGCACGAACACTGCGGTGGGACGCACTCGCAAGCAACGCGCTCGACTGCAGGTTCGACCTCTGCCAGTTCGAATTCGCGCGCAGCGCCTCGCGCACCGACACGGGCGGATGGCGTCGCTGGCGCATACCGGCCGGCCTGGCGATCGCATCGGCCATCATCGCGATCACGACGATCAACGTGCAGTGGTTCCAGCTACGCCACCGCCAGGATGCGCTGAACGCGGAACTGACGGCCCGCGTGAAAGCCGCTTTCCCTGAAACGAAGGTGCTGCTCGACCCGCCGCTGCAAATGCGGACCGGGCTCGAACGCCTGGGTGCGGCGGCCGGCGAGCTGCATGCAAACGATTACCTGGTGCTGTCGGCGTCGTTGTCGCGTGCGCTGGGCCCGATCCCGTCCGATGCGATCGCGACGCTCGACTATCGCGACGGCACGCTCGCGGTCGCCTTCCGTCCCGGTACCGCCGTCGACGGCGACGGATTCCGCCAGCGCCTGCAGGCACAAGGCGTGACGGCCAACGAGGAGGATGCGAAGTGGATGCTCGGCTCCACGCGGCCCGCGCCGCGCTGACGCAGTGGCTCGACGGCCGTTCGCCGCGCGAGCGCGCGCTGCTGGCGGCGGGCAGCACTGTGTTGTTCGCGGTGCTGGTCTACAACGTGATGTGGGAACCCGCGTACAAGGGCCGCGCACGGATCGCGACCAATCTGCCCGCATTGCAGCAACAGGTGGCCGAAACCGGTGGCCAACTCGCGCAAGCACGACGCCTGCGCGCAGCCGCCGCGATGCGGCCGCCGACCGGTGCCGCGCTGCGGGATGCGCTGGCCGCGTCGCTCGCACAGGCGGGCATCGCGAAGGCGCAAGTCGCGGTGCTGGGCGAAGGCATCCAGGTGGACGCGAAGGGCATCTCGTTCGCCGCCTGGATGGACTGGCTCGACCGCATGCGCCACACGCATCACGTGCGGGTCGTGAGCGCGCACGCGAGCGCGGACGGCAAGCCCGGCGTGACGACGGTTTCCGCGTTGCTGCAGCCGCAAACGGCCCGTTGAATGCGAACCGCATGAACGCAGCAAAAGTATTGAATCGCATCGCTGCACGGTTCACCTGACTGTCATAGTGCCCGCTCACAATCTGACGTTCGTTTGCTGCGGAACCGCTCACGGGGGTGCGCGTTTCGCCGGCAACGTGCAACTCCACTTCCGTCCAGGGATTCATGACTCGTTCACGGGCGCCGACCGGTGTCCTGGCGCTCGTCGCGTGGCTGGCGTTCGTCGTGCCGTGCATGCACGGCATACACGCGCAGGAGACCGGTTCCATCGTCCGCCAGCCGGGCAGCGTCGTGCGCTTCGATCTGCCCGCGCAGCCGCTCGCGAAGACCTTGCAGGACTTCGCGCGGCTTACCGAGCTGATCGTGCTGGCGCCGGCGCCGCTGCTCGACGGGCGCACGAGTGCGCCGGTCCAGGGTGAATTCGCGCCGCGCGACGCGCTCGAGCGGATGCTGGCCGGAACGGGGTTGCGTGCGGAATTCTCGCGCCCGGACGAAGCGATCATCGTCGCACAGCCGGCCGCCGAGCAGGCGCCCGCGACGGC
Organism: Burkholderia lata; assembly: GCF_902499025.1. GTDB lineage: Bacteria > Pseudomonadota > Gammaproteobacteria > Burkholderiales > Burkholderiaceae > Burkholderia > Burkholderia lata_C. Next base: position 35,525 of record NZ_CABVPW010000006.1, read on the forward strand.
CGACACGCCGGCGGATGCGGCCTTGCCGATCGACGGGATCGGCGATTCCGGCGATCGGCACGCGTTCGCGGGCCTGCTGCAGGCGCATCTGATCGATGCGCTCTGCGCGCAGCCGGGGGCCGTGCCGGGCAGCTATCGACTCGTCGCGCAGGTGCGCATCGACAACAGGGGGGCGGTGGTGGCGGTCAACATGGTGGCATCGAGCGGTTCGGCCGCCCGCGACGCGGCGGTGATGCGCGCGCTGCGTGCATTGAAGCTGGACGACGCGCCGCCTGCGGACCTGCCGCAGCCGGTCACGATCCTGCTGCGGCCGGCCGGCAACGGCGTGCATTTCCGCTGTCCGGCGCCGCAGCCGGCCGTCCGGGGCTAGGCCGCGATGACCGACAGCAACCGCACCGGGCTCAGGAAGCTGCTGGCGACGCGCTACGCGTACCTCGTCAGGCGCCTCGAGCGCGTGACCGGGTCGAAGGACGGCGCCGCCGATGCGCTGCACGAAACCTGGCTGCGTCTCGAGAACGCAAACGTCTCCACGCAGGTGACGAACGCGGACGCCTATATACTCGGGATGGCGAACAATGTCGCGATCGACCAGCATCGCCGCGAACGGCGGCATCTGCACGACGACGATGTCGAGACGCTGCTCGAGATGCCCGACGAACTGGCCGATCCCGAGCGCATCGTCGCGGCGCGCCGCAAGGTCGAGACACTGAAGGACGTGCTGCGCGGCCTGCCGCCGCGGCGCCGCGCGATCCTGCTGGCCGCCCGCGTGGACGGCCTGTTGAACCGCGAGATCGCCGAGCATTTCGGCATTTCGCTGCGGCTCGTGGAAAGCGAGCTGAGTGCGGCAATGAAGTACTGCCTGCAGCGCATGCAGGAAGACGGCGATCCGTACTCGGGCACGCGAGGCGGCCCGCGTAAATTTTGAGCATCAGGACGATGACGAAAGCCCAGGCCCAACCTGCCCACGACGAACTCGACGAAGCGAGTGCGTGGCTGCTGCGTCTGCGCTCGGGAGACGCGAGCCAGGCCGAAGCCGATGCGTTCGAGCGCTGGTGCGCCGATCGTCCGCAAGCCGCCGATCTGCTGCGCGATACCTGGAGCTCGCTGCGCACGGCGGCGACCGAACTCGCGCACGAGGAGCGCGCGGCCGCTGCCTGGGCAAACGTTGCAAAGCGCGAGCGTACGATGCGCACCGGGCGGCGCGCGTTCATCGGCTTCGCGGTGGCGGCGGGCGCGTCGTGGCTCGCGCTGCGCCCGCCGATGCAGCTGTGGCCGTCGCTCGGCGATCTCGCGGCCGATTACCACACGGGCACCGGCGAGCAGCGCAGCGTCGCGCTGTCGTCGCGCGTGACGGTGGAGCTGAATACGCAGACGCGCCTCGACGTGCTGGCCGCCAGCGACGCCGCACACGGCGTCGAAGTCGTCGCCGGTGAGGCGGAGATCGATGCGGTCGCGCCGCCAGCCGACCGCGCGACACCGATCCAGCCCGTTACCGTGGTTGCCGGTGGCGGCCGCATGCAGGCGACCGTTGCGCGCTTCAACGTGCGGCGCACGGGCACGCAGGTCTGCGTGACCTGCCTCTCCGGCACGGTCGCGCTCGAGCATCCGCGCGGCGCGCGCACGCTGACGGCCGACGATCAGGTCGTCTACGACGATCGCGGCGTGCAGCCCGTGTCGCGAATCGATCCGGGCGCGGTCAGCGCATGGCGGCGCGGGATGCTGGTGTTCAACGGCGTGCCGCTCGCCGACGTGGTCGACGAGATCAACCGCTACCGGCGCGGCAAGGTCATCCTGCGCAGCGCGTCGCTCGGCGAGAACCGGATGCAGGCGCAGTTCCCGATCACGCGGCTCGACGACGTGATCGACATGGTCGGCCGCCTGTATGGTGCGCACATCACGCGCCTGCCCGGCAACATCGTGCTGCTGAGCTGACCGGCTTCCCGCGTTTTACTTTTCCTTCTTCCTTCCACTGGCGATGCGTTCGCGTCGCTTCTGGCTGTCCGCGCCCTGCGGGTTACGGCCGTCCGATACGACTTGATCAATGAGGGCCGGCAAACGCCGGGCCGTCTGTCATGGCGGCCCGGTGTGACGTCGTCGGATCCGAGGCGTGGGTGGCAAGCGCCCCGGCCGTGCAGCGATGCGCGGTGTGGGGGATGTGTGTCGATGGAGCTTCGGGCGGTGGCGTGATCATGAACGAATCGCAACGGGAGTCGGATCCCGGCGACGCGAATACGCGCGCCGATGCGATCCGCGAGGGCGCCGTGCGCTGGCTGCTGTGGTTGCGCGCCGGCGACACGACGGAACAGGAGCTCGACGCTTTCGCGTGCTGGCGTGCGCAGAGCGACGAGCACGCACGCACGGTCCGCGAGCTGATCTGGATGTGGGCCGTGCTGGAGACGGTCGGCCGCCAGGAGCCCGGCGGGCCGACGCGCACGCATTGATGCGGCGGCCTGTCGTGCGCACCGGTGTGGTGCGCAAGCGCATTTGCGCGGTGGCACGCGCGCGCTGAAAGAAAGTATGCGGGTTAGGCGGGCCCGCTTCGACCTTGTATATGAGAGAGCGAGGGGGCTGTGCAGAGGGGCTGCAAGGCGGAGACCGGGGAACGGGGGCCTGAATGGGCTCCCGGATCACCGCTCACGCAGGGCGGCGGATGTGGCCGGGTACGTGTCGGCCGCGTCACGCAGGCCCCGATGCACGACTCGGGATTCAGGATGGCGGCTCGGGCTGCAGGCCGGCGCGTGCGCCGTTCCAGGCGGCGTCGAGCGGATCGCCGGCATCGCGCAGCGGCTCGCGCAGAAAGGGAAAGCGTTCGACGAACGGTGCGGATTCTTGCAGGGCCACGATATGGTTGACCATCCATTGCAGCAGTTCGCCGCCGTGCCGGACCTGTTCCGGCCGCCAGCCCGGCATCGTCGAGAAGAGGGCCGCGAAGCCGCTCCAGCGCGACGGACGGTCGTTGTCGCCGGGTCGGAAATAGGTGTTCATCGCGACGTCGTGCGCGTCGGTCAGCGCGCCGACGAACAGCCCGTGCGGCGTCGGCACGCCGATCTGCTGCCAGCCTTCCGCGAGCGCCAGCGAGCGCATCACGCGCGCCGCGACGAACGCGATGCGCGTTTCGGGTTCGATTTCCGCCAGCGACATCACGCCGTTGCGCTGCATGCAGCGCGCGACTGCGTGCGGCCGGATCACGTTCGACGCGAAGCTGCGCAGCACGAGGTCGGGCACCGTCAGCTGAAGCTGGAATTCGCGCAAGCCGTGCTCGGCGCTCATCGTCGAGAAGTTGACGAACAACCCTTCGGCGTGACCGAGCGCGCCGACGTACGGCTCGAGCCCGAGGCGGGCGAGCTTCGGTGCGATCTGGCGTTCGAGCAGCCGCAGCAGGTTGCGGCGATTGCGCACGCCCGTGAAATCGTCGAGGCCGCGGGTGACCACGTCGCTGATTTCCCAGCGGCGCTCGTCGGCGACGAGCCGCGGGGAGCCGCTCAGGTCGAACCGGGCGCGGCCGTGGGCCACGCGGGGATCTACGTACATGCCGGTGCCTCGTGCATCGATTGCGGGCGGACCGCCGCGGCGGTGCGCCGTCGCGCGGGTCCGGACGCCCACGATGCTGCGGCGTCGCGGGCGGCCCGTCAAGTGCGCGTGCGCCGCGATGCAGGCGAACGAGCGCGCCCGGCCGAACAGTGTGGAGTGACTGGATGATGCGCACGATTGTGGAACGCTTCGTCGAACAGAGCCCGATGACGATCATGACGCGGCTCGTGCTGCAGTGCGCGCTGCACGACGACTGGATCGATATGGCTGCCGACGCGGACGAAGAGCCCGACGACGAGTCGATCCGCGAGACGCTGTTCGCGCTGGCGGTCGATGCGATCGCGGCGATTGCCGCGCAGACGCAGATGCCGCACGCGGTGCCCGGAACCGCATCGTCCGCGTCCGGCGCCGCGGTGGCGGCGCTACACGACGGCATGAGCCGATGGCGGGCCGGCTGGGGGCGGGCGCTCGTCAGGGACAGCGTCGATCTGCTGTTGCCCGTCGCGGCAGCGCGGGCCGACGAACGCGGGCGCGCGCTCGGCGGGATGCGGCTGCGCGTGCTTGACGGTGCGGGCGACAGTTGCGCGCCCGGCGGGGGCGGTTGCGACTGCGGCCGCGCGTGCGACGACCCGGTGCGCGATGCGGCGCTGGGCCTGACGAGCGCACGCGTGCTGCCGGTCTACGATCCCGAGCTTGCGATGATCGTCGACTTGCTGCCGGTCGAGCGCGGCCGCGCGCATGAACGTGCGTTCGTCGGCGCGATGCTGGAAACCGTCAGGCCCGGCGAGCTGTGGATCGTCGACGGCCGTTTCGACATCGACGCGATCGTGTCGGGCTGGCCGCGCCGCGGCGGCGCATTCGTGCTGCGCGACGACGGCGGCGCCGCATGCCGGCCGCTCGGCGGCTGGCGCGATGCCGGCGTGCTCGACGGCGGCGACGTTCGCGAGCAGGCGGTCGGCATCGCGGGCGATGGCGAGGCGGCCGGAACGCTCCGGCGGATCGAGTGGCGCGGTCACGGCCTCGACGGCCACCCGGGCGCGATGGTCGCGGTGCTGACGAACCTGCCGGCGGAGCAGTTCGATGCGTGCCAGGTGATGCAGCTGGCGCGCCGGCGCTGGCGCGACGCGCTGCCGTTTTCGCTCGAGGCGGTACTCGGCGGCGCGTTGTTCGGCAGCGTACCCGCTCGCGCGTCGCTGCTCGCGAGCGGCATCGCGGCACTCGCGTACAACGCGTTCAGCGTGATGACGCGCGTCGTCAGCGGTGCGCTCGGCCTGGATGAGCGCGACGCGGAACGCGTGCCGTCGCATATCGCCGACGGCGTCACCGCAACCTACGCGGGGATGATGATTGCGCTGCCGCCCGACGGGTGGCGACGTTACGACCAGTTGCCGGCGGCGACGCTCGGCCAGATCGTGCGGATGCTTGCCGTGCACGTCGATCCGCGCAGCGAGCGGCGCCGGCGTCGCGACAACCGGCTGTCCGCGAAGTCGCAGGCGCTGCTGCGCGCGGCGACGCTCGAACACCTGCTGCATGACGACGGCGGCGATCCGGCCGCGAACGTGTTCAGCCTGCGCACGATCGCGATGGCGACGCGCGACTTCAGCAGCAATCCGTCGAAGGCGCTGCGGCATGCAGGCGAGGCGCTCGTGATGGTCACCAAGTACAACCGGCCGATCGCGCTGCTCGTGTCGATCGACGACTGGAACCGGCTGCTCGGCGAAGTGCGCGAGACGAGTCTCTCGCGGCTGTCGTTCGATGCGGCGTTGACGCCGCAGCGGGCGCGTGCGGTCGGGTTTGGCGAGTTGTCACCGGTCTAGCGTTCCGTTCCGGTCCGGTGCCTCGCGGATACCGTCAGTATGGTGCTTCGAGCCGGGCGCCCGCTGAATCCCGTTGCGACGGCATCGGGATGCCTGCCAATGCCGGCGCATGAAAGACGGAACCGGACGCTCGCCCGTCGCGGTTCGTTGGCGCCCGACTACTCGGGGTCGTTTGTCGGATAGACTCATCCGTTACTGCATTTTCCTATGCCCATACCCCGGTGCTCTGCCGGGACGGATGCATTTCCATCTCATGCTGACGAAATGATACGAGTGACGGTCTTCTTCCTGGCCATGTGCGCCAGTCTGGGTTTCGGCTCCCGGGTATATGCCTATACCACGTCGACATGCGAGGAGACCTGGTATGTGCCTGCGGCAGGCCAGGAGTTCACCGGGAGAACGACGTCGTGGAAGGAGGTCGGGACCAAGGCCTGCACCAGGCACGACGTCAAGGTGATCGGCACCCAGCCGTCGACCTGGGACGATTACAACGACGCAGGTTCCGGCGCGCGGCAAGGGGGCGCATTCGCGATCCTGGGCGGGAAGGGGTATTTCATACTCACCACGGACGTCCATCAAGGCCCGTATTGCGGCGGTGGAGATGTCGCGGGGTTCAGCGCAGCGTGTGTGCTTCCCCCGGTAGCCCGACGGAACGAGGTGCATCACCACCGCTACTACTACCAGGTCACGTCCACACCGAAACTGGATCTCGTCGCCGGGTGCAAGCCGACCTATGCAACCGACGGGCAAGCGATTTTCTACCTGACGAGCGATCACAGTTACGAAGCCGGCCATGTCGAGGATCTGCCTTTCAAGGTTGTCGACGCGGACGTCGGTTCATTCAGGTGCTTCGTACCCGAAGGCGCGCAAGGCGACCAATGGGCACGCGATGCGAACCGCGTATTTTTTGACGGAAGGCAGGCGAAGGGGATGTCTCCGGACGCTCCCGTCAAGGTGTTTGACGGCGCCATCCAGAATGTCAGCGATCTTGCCGTGAACGGCGGGAATGTCTTCAGTGTCGACTACACCGACGGCGTGAAATGGCTGAACAAGACCGACGGAGCGCTCAGGATCCTGTCGCCGGCTTTCTACGTGGATCGACGGAATGTCTTCGATCAGGGCTTCAGGAAGATAGCGGGCTTGAGTCCCGATGCATTTTCCGTCGTGACACCGGCTTGCCCGGTTCCCGGGCAGCCGGACCTGCGATGCGTCGTACCGGACAGCCGGAGTGACAAAGCGGGATACGGGATTCAGGGCGACATGCTCGTCATTCCGCGCGGGATCTCGGAGCCGGGCAAAAGAATCGTGATCAAGGGATTGAACCGGAACAACGCTGACTTTTTTATTCTTCACGGCATGTTCGGCTCGGTTTCCGGAGATTCCGCGTTCATGTTGGTCAACGATCGCTTGTACAGCATGGATGCGCTCGCCAAAGGCCGTTTCACGGACGGCATGCCGATTCGCGGGCGCCTGAGAAGTTTGCCGACGCTCAGCAACTGCGTCCTGAACGGCGACCACGGAGCCGGTCTGGACAGATATATCCTGGATGATGCGGGTGGTATCGACTTGACCGACATGAAGCACGTCGGCCCGTGCACGCATTGAGGCCAGCCTGCCGCCGTCAACTCGTCAGCCGATGAACCCAGATCACCGACGTCCACGTGAAATTGCCGCTGCCGTAGCGCGCGATCAGCGTGTCGACGCGTGCGTTGATGCGCGCCGAATGCACGCGGCAATGCACGATGAAGTAGAGGCTGTTGACGCCGACGGTCGAGCCGTCCGGCAGCGTCGGGCTGCCGCCGCGCGCGGGCAACAGGTACTCGGCGATGTCGCCGGTGCTGACGAAGTACGCGGTGCCGCGCCGGTCGACGAGCCGCTTGGCCTGGCTGGCCGACAGCGTCGGAATCGCGGCAACGAGCACGGGCTCGGCCGCGGTATTGGCGTTGACGGTGGTCAGGTCCGGCAGGATCGTCGTGAACGGCGCCAGCGTCTCGATCGCATGCGTGTCGTAGCCGGGAATGCGGGCGAGATCGTCGATCGACACGAGCTGCAGCGGCCAGCCGTCGGGGCCGTTCGTGTCGCGCAGCGAACGCAGCATGTAGTCGGCCGTCTGCTGCGCGAGCGCGGGATCGAGCGCTAGCTGGCTCAGCAGCCGCCGGTACGCGAGCACGCCTTCGCCGTTGGCCTGCCACGGCTTGCCGGGTGCGATGCGCGTGACGAGGTTCGTCAGGTTGAAGCGCGCCTGCGCATCCTCGACATGGCCGGAGATCCACGCTCGCGACAGCTCCGCATTGACCGCCGCGGCGTCGGGCGGCAGCAGGTCGGCCAGCTGCACGTCGGCGGCCGGCGACGACCACGGCTGGCCGACGAACGTGACGTTCGACGTCGCGTTCTGCGCGCGCAGCGTCGCACGCGCCCATTCGACCGCTGCGCGTTCGACCCACATCGTCTGCGTCGCAAGCCGCTGGTTCTCCACGTCGCGCGTCGCGACCTGCTGGCGCCACAGCACGCTCGCCGCGAGCGTCGCCGCCAGCGCGACGACGAGCAGCACCGTGACGATCGCGATGCCGCGTTCGTGCCGCGGCCGCGCGCTCCCGGACTTTCCGTATCGATGCATTCGCATGCTCCTGCAAGGGCGGCGTGACGGCGCTCAGTCCACGAACGCCAGCCACGCATGGGCGATGCTCGCATGCGCAGATGACGTGACGCCGAACATCGCGGTGAGTCCGGCCACCCAGAACGCGAGCGTCGCCGGATGCGTACCGTCGGTCGTCAGCGCGAGCGGGCCGACCAGCGACGCGATCGCATGCGAGCGCCACAGCAGCAGCACGAACAGCGCGCAGCCGACTGCCATCGCGACGAAGAACAGGTAGAGCGCGACCGTCGAGCGCCGCGTGAACGGCGTGCGGTGATGGCGCTGGTTCGCGGCGACGATCGCCGCCCCGTTCGCGACCGGGACGATCGCCATCGCGAGCATCCAGAACAGCGGCTGGTCGCTCGACGCGTCGATCAGCAGCAGCGTGCCGATCGTCCAGATCGGCGGCGCAAGCAACGTGAGCACGATCCACGACAGCAGGTGCCAGACCAGCCAGGGCGCGCGCCAGCGCAACGCGCGGCGCGGCGCGGCAAAGGCGGCAGGCGGCAGCCGGCCCGCGGTCGCGGCATGGCCGGACAGGCGTTCGGCGAGCCACCGTACGAACATCGTCGCGAATGACATGGAGGGATCCGGTCGTTGACGTTTTTACCCAATAGCTAGGACGAAGCGGACGGCCGCAAACCGCAGGATTTCTCGTGGCCGGGACGTTTGTCGCGACGCGGCATCGCGCATGCGGTGCGCGGAAACGGTCTCGTGCGCGTCTCGTGCATATCTTCAGCGGAATGTCACAAAAACTTCCCGGTTGAAACCTGAGGATTGTCGGGCCGCACACAGGGGGAGGGTGACGCGCGTCGCGCGCAGCCTTCGGGGCGGCAACACGTCTGCCGACGATCGCGCGAGCACGCGCTGTCCGGAAGCCTTGGCGGCCACGGCAGACGATACGTACACGAAACGGGGCCACGCACATTCCTGCGCAACGCGCAACGCGCAACGCGCAACGCGCAACGCGCAACGCGCAACGCGCCGCGCGATGCGCGCCGGCGCTCGTTGCGCGCGCATTGCAGGCCGCACGCTGGCGGCCGTGTCCTGCTTCCGGCGTCGAGTCGGACGGCCAGTTGGACGGCCCGCGAAAAAAAGTTTGCGGCAATGCGCGACCAGTTCCGCGTCTAGGTAGGTGAGAGCGGCGACTCGTGTGCCGCACACGATGGCCGTTGCCGATCGACGCAGCAGTGCCGATGCGTCGGCAGGCAGCCGATCGCGACGATGCGTGACGAAGGTTGCGGGTTTTCCGGAGTCGCTTCGTCCTTTCCGGTAGATGCGGTTGAACGCACCGGGCACGGAAATCGGGAAATGCATTGCGCAGATCATGCTAAGGATGACGAATAAATCGTCATCAAAGTGAAACAGGCATTTGATAGCGGAGCGAACGGCTGGCGCGGTACGCAACGCTTCGATCCGGAACAACAAAGGGGAATGGCGCATGCCGCCGAGAGTAGACCGCAAGTCACGCGAACGATGGCGGCTGAACTGCCGATGCCTGGCGGGTGTCGTGCTGGCCGGAGGGCTGGGCCTCGCGCCGGGCATTCATGCGCAGGAAGCCGCGCCGGCCGCGAAGGCGGCACCGGCCGCACCGCAGTCGTTCGACGTGAATGCCTTCGTGGTGCGCGGCAACACGACGTTGCCGACGCTCGAGATCGAGAAGGCCGTGTATCCGTTCGAAGGGCCGGGCCGCACGCTCGCCGATGTGAACGCGGCGCGTGACGCATTGCAGAAGGTGTACCAGGATCGCGGCTACCAGTCGGTCGTCGTCGAGCTGCCGCAGCAGCAGGTGAAGAACGGCGTGATCCTGCTGCAGGTGACGGAAGCGAAGGTCGGGCGCTTGCGCGTCGACGGCGCGAAATACAACTCGCCGCAGAACATCCGCGATGCGGTGCCCGCGCTGGCCGAGGGCCAGGTGCCCGATTTCAACCAGGCGCAGCAACAGCTCACCGACCTGAACCGCTCGGCGGACCGGCAGGTGATTCCGATCCTCAAGCCGGGTGCGTTGCCGCAGACGGTCGACGTCGACCTGAAGGTCGACGATCACAGCCCGCTGCACGGCTCGCTCGAACTGAACAACGACAACAGCCCCGGCACGTCGACGCTGCGCACGACCGCGAACGTCAGCTACTCGAATCTCTGGCAGCTCGGCCACGTGATTTCCGGCACCTACGTGCTCGCGCCGCAGCATCCGAACGATGCGCGCGTCTACGCGTTCTCGTATCTCGCGCCGATCAAGGATTCGCACTGGAGCTTCCTCGCGACGGTCGTGCATTCGGACAGCAACGTCGCGTCGGTCGCGAACACCAACGTGCTCGGCAAGGGCACCACGTACGGCTTCACCGCGATCTATTCGTTGCCGGCGTCGGAAACCTACGCGCACTCGGTCAGCCTCGAGATCGACCGCAAGCACTTCGACGAGAACGTATCGATACCGGGCCAGGCGGGCTCGACCGCACCGCTCACGTACGTGCCGGTGACGCTGTCGTACAACGGCCAGCTGAGCCTGAAGAACTCGCAGACGTCGTTCGCCGCGTCGGTGACGACCAACATCCGCGGCCTCGGCAGCGACTGGGGCGCCTGGGACAACAAGCGCTACAACGCGACGCCCGACTTCGTGTACGGCAAGTTCGACGTCAACCACACGCAGCGCTTCGCGAACGACATGCAGGCCAATGCGCACGTGAACGCGCAGATCTCGAACTCGCCGCTCGTGTCGAGCGAGCAGTTTGCCGCGGGCGGGATGAACAGCGTGCGCGGCTACATGCAGGCCGAGGACACGGCCGACAGCGGCGTGATCGCATCGGTCGAGCTGCGCAGCCCGTCGCTCGCGAAGTGGCTCGGCGGTGCGGTGGGCAGCCGCGTGAACGAATGGCGCTTCCACGCGTTCTTCGATGCCGCGCACCTGTGGCTGCTGAGCCCGCTGCCGGAGCAGACGTCGCGCTTCAACCTGATGAGCGTCGGCGTGGGTACTCGGGTGCAGATCATGAAGTACGCAAGCGCGGATTTCGAGGCCGGCTGGCCGTTGAAGGCGGGCGTCTACACGCGGCAGTACAGCCCGCGGTTCGATTTCTACGTAAGGCTGGGGTTCTGACGGATTTTTTTTGATCGTGCCGGGGCGATGCGACGAGCGCGGCGCCCGCACATTCGGGGAGTGGATCGTGAAGCGAGTCTTGTTTTTCCTGTTGGCGGTGATGCTCGGCGTGCTGCCCGGCATCGCGAACGCATGGTGGCAGAACGACTGGTCGTACCGGAAGGCGATCACGATCGACGCGAGCGCGAAAGGCGCGAACCTCGCGGAGTCGGCCGGCCGCGTGCCGCTGCTGATCCGCCTGCACTCGGGCAACTTCCAGTTCGACGGGCTGGCCGACAACGGCGCGGACATCCGCTTCGTCGCCGCCGACGACAAGACGCCGCTGAACTTCCACATCGAGCAATACGATCCGGTACTCGGCGTCGCGCTGATCTGGGTCGACATTCCGAAGATGCCGGCCGGCGCCGCGGAATCGATCTGGATGTACTACGGCAACAAGAAGGCGCCGGACGGCAGCAAGCCGGCCGAGACGTTCGATGCCGACTACACGCTCGTCTACCACTTCAACGGCGCCGCGGGTGCGCCGCCGAAGGACCTGACCGCGTACGGCAACCACGCGCAGAACGCGTCGTTCCAGACGGTCGAGGACGGCATCGTCGGCAAGGGTGCGCGGTTCGACGGCAACGGGTCGCTGACGCTGCCGGCGAGCCCGTCGCTGAACGTACCGGCCGGCGGCAGCTTCACGTTCAGCGCGTGGGTGAAGCCGTCGGCGCTCATGCCGAACACGCTGCTGTACAGCCGTCGCGACGGCGCGAACGCGCTGCTGATCGGCCTCGACAACGGCGTGCCGTTCGCGGAAGTCCAGGGCGCTGTCGGCAATCCGGCACCGCTACGTACGCCGGCCGCACCGCCGGTCGCCGCGAACCAGTGGACGTATCTCGCGGTCACGGCCGACGGCAAGAACCTGACCGTCTACGTGAACGGCAAGCAGGCCGCGCAGATCGCGGCGGTGCTGCCCGCATTGAACAGCGCGGCAACGGTCGGTGCGGATACCACCGGCGCACCGGTGGGCTTCGCCGGTTACGCAGGCGCGCTCGACGAACTGCGCCTGTCGAAGATCGCGCGCTCGCCGGCCACGATCGCGGTCGATGCGCTCGCGCAAGGTTCGGAATCGAAGCTCGTCGCCTATGGCGCCGACGAGAAGCAGTCGGGCTTCGGCTTCGGCTACTTCGGCGTGATCGTGCAGTCGGTGACCGTCGACGCGTGGGTCGTGATCACGATCCTGCTCGGCATGGCGCTCGTGTCGTGGGTCGTGATGTGGACGAAGGCGCGCTACGTCGGCACCGTCGACAAGGCGAACCAGTATTTCGTGCAGCGCTTCCGCGAAGTGGCCGGGCGTCACCTGGTCGGTCTCGCGCATGTCGACGAAGCGAGCGCCGATGGCCGCCGCCTGTACCAGTCGTCGCTGTACCGGCTGTACAAGGCCGGCGTGCATGAAATCCATAGCCGCGTGGACGACAACGGCCGCACGGTGATCACGTCCGAATCGATCGAGGCGATCCGCGCGTCGATGGACGCGACGCTCGTGCGCGAAAACCAGAAGCTGTCGAAGTCGATGGTGCTGCTGACGATCGCGATCTCGGGCGGCCCGTTCCTCGGGCTGCTGGGCACGGTGGTCGGCGTGATGATCACGTTCGCGGCGATCGCCGCGGCCGGCGACGTGAACGTGAACGCGATCGCACCGGGTATCGCGGCCGCGCTGCTCGCGACCGTCACGGGCCTGTTCGTCGCGATCCCCGCGCTGTTTGGCTACAACTACCTGCTGATCCGCAACAAGAACGTGACCGCGAACATGCAGGTGTTCGTCGACGAATTCGTCACGCGCCTCGCCGAAGCGCACCGCGCGCCCGATCACGCGGTGCTGGCCGACTGACGCACGCAGGAGACCACCATGCAGGTTCAGGACGACGACAAGCCTTACGACGACATCAACATCACGCCGATGCTCGACCTCGCGTACGTGCTGCTGATCATCTTCATCATCATGACGACCGCGTCGGTGCAGGGCATCAAGGTCGATCTGCCGAAGGCGAGCTCGTCCGCGAGTCTCGCGAAGCCGAAGACGAAGGCGATCACGGTGGCCGATTCGGGGCAGGTATTCCTCGACGCGTACCCGGTGACGATGGACGAGCTCGAAAGCCGGCTGCGCACCGAGAAGGCGACCAATCCGGAGTTTCCGATCGTGCTGAAGGGCGACGCGGGCGTGCAGTACCAGAAGGTGATGGACGTGCTCGACCTGCTGCGCCGGCTCGACCTGTCACAGGTCGGCCTGGTGACCGGCAAGGCGAAGCAGGGCGGCTGACGCGATGGAAATGACCTACAACGGCGGCCCGCCGGACAAGGGCCCCGGCCGCTACGTGAAGCCCGTCGCGATCGCGCTGGTGCTCGCGGGCGTGGCCGCGCTGATCTGGCGTTTCGCGGGCGACACCGCGGGCGTGAAGCGCGTGAGCGCGCCGCAGGTGACGACGGTGATTCCGTTGCCGCCGCCCCCGCCGCCGCCGAAACAGAAGCCGCCGCCCGAGAAGGTGAAGGAAGAGGTCAAGACGCCGGTCGACCGGCCGACGATCGCGCCGAAGCCGTCCGAGGCGCCGAAGCCGTCGGACAACCAGCCGAAGCAGATGACGATGAATGCCGATGCGCAGGCGGGCACCGACAACTTCGGCATCGGCGCGGGCGACGGTTCGGGGATGCTGGGCAGCGGCGGGGGCGGCAAGTTCGGCAACGCGAGCTATGCGCAGTACATGGTGTACGTGCTGCAGCGCGCGATCGAGCAGGACAAGGGCGTGCAGGAGGCCGGCGGCGCGCGGTTCGCGGGCAGCCTGAACCTGTGGATGGATACGTCGGGACGGATCACGAAGGTGACGGTCGCGCAGTCCACCGGCGACGCGAAGATCGACGCGGCCGTCGTCGCGGCGGTCGAGGCGCTCGGCCGGGTCGACGAAGTGCCGCCGCCCGCGACCTCGTATCCGGTGCTCGTCAAGCTACAGGGGCGCAAGCCGGCATGACGATGCGTGCGCGTTACGACGAAAGAATCATGGGGTGGCGCCGTCGCACGGATGCTGCCGGAAAAGAAACGAAAATTGTTCGGAGTACTTCGATGATTGGCAAGATGAACGGACGGGGTGGGGTGCCCCGCAACGGCGCGCTGCCCGCGCGCCTGTCGCGCGTCGGCGCGGCGGTGCTGACGCTCGGGCTGACCTGCGCGTCCGCCGCGCATGGGCAGTCGCTCGAGGCGCAGGCGGCGTCGGGGAAAGCGGCGCCGACCGAGAGCGTGGTGATCAACCTGATCAACCTGCTCGTGAAGCGCGGCGTGCTCACGCAGCAGAACGCGAACGAGCTGATCAGCGAGGCGCGCACCGAGGCCGTGCAGGCGAGGTCGGCCCGCGCATCGGGCGCGCCGGTCGTGGCGGGCGGCGTGGTCAACCCGCCGACGCAGCCGGGCGACGTCGCGGTGCCGTACGTGCCGCAGCTCGTGCGCGACCAGATCCGCGACCAGGTGAAGCAGGAAGTGATCGCGCAGGCGAAGGCCGAGAACTGGGCGCAGCCGAACACGTTCCCCGACTGGGTGTCGCGCATCAAGCTCGACGGCGACCTGCGCGTGCGTGACGAGTATCACTTCTACGGCGGCAACAACACGAACGGCGTGACGAATTTCGCGGCGATCAACCAGGGCGGCGGATTCGACGTCAACCAGAATACGAACAACACGCAGATTCCCACGCAGAACACGCGGGAGAACCGCAACAACCTGCTGCGCTACCGCGCGCGGCTCGGCGTGACGGCGACGTTGTCCGACGAGATGATCGCCGGCATCCAGCTCGCGAGCGGCAACGACAACGGGCCGGTGTCGACCACGGCCACCGCGGGCGGCGGCTTCGCGAAGAAGAACATCTGGCTGAACAAGGCGTTCTTCGCGTACAAGCCGACGTCGTGGCTGAACCTGACGGCCGGCCGTTTCGACAACCCGTTCTTCAAGTCGGACCTGGTGTTCTCCGACGACCTGATGATGGACGGGCTCGCCGCGAACCTGCGCCATGCGCTGCCGTGGAACCCGGACGTCACGCTGTTCGGCACGCTCGGCGTGTTCCCGATCCAGTACACGAGCGAGAACTTCCCGTCGAACAGCACCGAGAAGGCCGGCAGCGACACGAAGTGGATGTTGGGCGCGCAGTTCGGCGCCGACTGGAAGATCGACGCGAAGAACCGGCTGCGCGGCGCGGTCGCGTACTACGACTTCCAGAACATGCGCGGCACGCTGTCGTCGCCGTGCGCGCTCTATGCCGGCGCGACGAGCTGCAGCACCGACAACGAGGCGCCGGCGTTCATGCAGGGCGGCAACACGCTGATCGCGTTGCGCAACATCGTGCAGAACCCGAACCTCGCGCCGGGCATGACGCCGCAGCCGCAGCTGTTCGGCCTGGCCTACAACTACCGGCTGCTTGACCTGAAGGCGCAGTGGGACACGGTGGTGGCCGATCGCTTCAAGCTGCGTCTCGACGGCGAATACGTGCGCAACCTCGCGTACAACGACAACAAGGCGTTCGCGGCGGCGTCGCTGCCGGTCAACAACTACGATTCGACGTCGGTGAATGCGACGCGCGCCGACTATCGCAGCGGCCCGAACGGCTTCCTCGCGAAGGCGACGTTCGGCGAGCCGGAGCCGCGCGAGAAGGGCCAGTGGAACTTCTCGGTCGCGTACAAGTACCTGCAGCCGGACGCCGTGCTCGACGCGTTCAACGATCCCGACTTCCACCTCGGCGGCACCAACGCGCGCGGCTACGTGCTCGGCGCCGCGTATGCGGTCGCCCGCGATACATGGGTGTCGGCCCGTTACCTGAGCTCGAAGGAAGTGTACGGGCCGCCGGTTTCGATCGACGTGCTGCAGATCGAGCTCAATGCTCGCTTCTGACCGGAGCCGCGGATGAACACGATCACTCGCACGATGTTCGCGGCCGGCGTGGCCGGTACGCTGCTGCTCGCCGCCGGCGGCGCGCACGCGCAGAGCATCGAGGACAAGCTGCGCAGCCAGTTGCGCTCGACCGTGCAGGAGCTGCGCCAGCTGCAGGACAACCAGGCGCAGTTGCAGAACGACAAGGCGGCGGCGGAGAAGCAGCGCGACGACGCGCTCGCGCAACTGAAGGCGATGCAGGGGCAACTGGCGGCCGCGCGCGGCGACTCGGGCGCCGAGGCGGCCGCGAAGCGTGCGCTCGCGCAGGAGCGGGCAGGCCGCGAGCAGGACGCGAAGTCGCTGGCGAAATACAAGTCGTCCTACGAGGACTTGCTCACCGTGTCACGTGCCCGCGATGCACAGCACACGCAACTGCAGAAGGACGCTGCCGCGCGTGACACGCAACTGAAAACCTGCCAGGCACACAATGCCGAGCTGTATCGCGTGGGGCACGAGATTCTCGACGCGTACGAGCATGTCGGGATCGGCACGCTGTTCTCGTCGCGTCAGCCGTTCGCGCAGTCGGCGCGCGTGAAGTACGACGATATCGCGCAACGCTACGGCGATGCGCTGTACGCGGGCAAGTACGACCCGGCCGCGCGTCCGGTTGCCGCAACACCGGCGCCGGCGTCGGCTGCTGCGGCGAATGCGCAGTGAGCGCGCGACCAGCAGCCGGGATGAAACCGATCGATTCGATGAATACGGGGAAGACAGACATGCAAGACCAGCAACCGAACGCCGGCGACGAACGCGCGGCACACGATGCGCCGATCGAAGCGATCAGCGCCGACCACCTCGCCGACGTGCTGCGCCGCGCGGGCTACCGCGTGACGGCGGCCGAGCAGAACGGCGCGGTGCAACTGATGAGCGCGAGCCAGGGCATCGGCTTCGCGGTGCGCTTCGGCAACCCGGCCGCCGCGCTCGCGCCGCAGGGCGCCGACGCACCGCCCGCCGCGCTGCTGTTCATCGACTACACGCTGTCGTGCGTGCTGCAGGTGCAGGGTGAACTGCCGGCCGAGCTCGTCGCGGACTGGAACCGCACCAAGCGCTTCGCGCGTCTCGCGAGCCACGGGCCGTTTCTCGCGCTGGAGATGGACGTGGTCGTCGCGGGCGGCGTGTCCGAGCGCTACCTGCGCTCGACGATCGAGCTGTGGGATCGCCTGATCCAGGAATTCCTGCTGCACCTGCGCAACCGTCCCGCGATGGCCGAGCAGGAAGCGGCGGCACGCGCGACGGCCGGCGATCAGGCAGGCGCACCGGCCGTCGAAGCGGCCACGGTAGCCGTCGAGGCTGCCGCGCAGTGAGGATCGGCGCCGCACTGCGTGCGTTGCTGCCGGGCCGCGCGCGGCACGAGGCGGATGCGATAGCCGCCGGCGATGCACCCGCCGCGTGGGGCGTCTACGCGCAACGCATCGCGCAGTGGCTGCAGGCGACGCTCGACGGCGACGACGCGGCGGTGTGTCGCCTGCGTGCCGGCATCGAGCATTGGGCCGGCAAGCGGGCCGATGCCGGCGACGACGGCCCCGTGCTGCCGGTGCGCGCGTGGCTCGACCGGTATGGGCACGTGACGCGCGTCGACAGCGATTCAGCCGGACAACCGGCGCTCGACGCCGCGCTGCATGCGGCACTCGTCGGCCGGGCGGTCGGCGCGGCGCCGCCACGCGGGATGGCGCAGCCGCTCGTCCTGCGCATGACGCTGACGGACGCGCGCTGATGCAGCGTCCGCATTTCAAGAGCAATCGAGAGGGCAGTCGAACGATGATGACGAAGATGAAGAGGCTGGCGGTCGTGGCAGGCAGTCTCGTGCTGGGCGTGCCGTTCGTCGCGCACGCACAGGACGACGTGATCGCGAACGCCGCGCAGGCGTCGGTCACGCAGGACGACATCGCGGGCCTGCTGAAGGCGGTGAGCCCGGAAGGGCGCGAACGTCTCGCGGCCGATCCCGCGGCGCTGGACCAGGTCGTGCGTTCGACGCTCGCGCAGAAGGCCGTGCTGGCCGAGGCCAAGGCGAAGGGCTGGGACAAGCAGGCGCAGGTGCAGGCGGCCGTCGAACAGGCGCGGCGCGATATCGTCGTGCGCAGCTATCTGGCGTCGGTGAATGCGCCGCCGGCCGACTATCCGTCGGACGCGGAGCTGCAGTCGGCGTATGACAAGAACCGCGCCGCGTTCGCCGCGCCGCGCGCATTGCATGTCGCGCAGATCTATATCGCGGTGCCGCCGAACGCGGATGCCGCGACGCTCGACAAGGCGCGCAAGCAGGCGGCCGATCTCGCGAACCGCGCGCGCAGCGGCGATTTCGCGGCGCTCGCGAAGGCAAACTCGCAGGACAAGGCGAGTGCCGCGAGCGGCGGCGATCTCGGTTTCGTGCCCGATCAATTGATGGTGCCGGCGGTCCGTCAGGCGGCTGACGCGCTGAAGCCGGGCCAGGTGTCCGCGCCGATCCAGACGCCGGCGGGCTTTCACGTCGTGAAGCTGATCGACGTCCGCGCGGCCGCGCCGCGTCCGCTGGCCGACGTGAAGGAGCAATTGCGCGCGGTGTTGCGTGCGCAGCGCACGCAGCAGAATGCGCAGGCGTATCTCGCGAAGCTCGCCGCGAACGCACCGATCAACGAAGACGCGCTGAAGAAAGCGCTCGCGTCTGCCCGGTAGGCGCGCTCATGGCAACTGTCCGTTCGACGCCGCGCGTCGACGCGCCCGACGCACGCACGCCGGGGCGACGCCGTCCCGCTGCGGCCGCCGACCGCCCGCGCATGCCGAAAGCGAACCCGTGGCCGGGCCGGCCCGGCGAGTGGCCCACGCATTGCCCGCTGTGCTTCGGCGCGCTGGAGCCGTTGCCCGGCGCGGGCGGCTATGCGCGGCACCGGAGCGCACGCTGCTCCGCGCAGTGCGTGCTCACGACGCGCCAGTATCAGCCGGAGGAACTGACGATTCGCGGCTCGCGCGACGTGCAGGTCGCGGCCCGGCATCGCGAGCGCTTCGTGGCGCACTGGGCGCGCCATTACGCGCTGATGCGGCGCGCATGGCCCGCGCTCACGATCGGGCGCTTCATCGCGGTGATCTCCTGTGTGGACGTCGCGGATCTCTGGTCGTACCGGATGTTGCGCGACGACGATCTGGCGGCCGTGCTGCTCGTGCTGGCCGGCTTCCTGCGCGTGCCGGACGCGTCGGGCACCGATGCGCCGAGTGGCGACACGCGCGCGCCGACGGTGCGCTGGGTGCGGTTCTGGTTCGACGCGAGCGTGCGCGACGTCGGCGATCTGTGGACGGCCGGCAACAGCGCGCCGCCGCTGTTTCGCGTCGACTATCGCGAACCGCTCGTCACGCCCTATCCGACCGGCGCACAGGTGCATGCGTGGCAGCCGGTCGACGGCATGCGCGACGCGTGGGCGCAGCGGGTCGATGCGCAGGAGCCTGCCGTCGACGAAGCCGACCGCGCAGCGTTCGCGCGTTTCCTGGCGCGCGCGTCGGCACCGGGCACGAACCTGTGACGGCAGCCGTGAGGGCGCAATGGAGCCATTTCTGAAGGAGGCGCACATGAAGATGCGACGCAACGGAATCGCGACGATCGTCTGCCTGCTGCTGGCAACCGGCGCGCACGCGCAGGCCGGCCGCGCGGCGGCGAGTGCGGCCGCGCCTGCGCCGGCCAGTCCGGGTTCGGCCGCGAAGCCGGTGTGCGTCGATGCGGAAGTCGACGGCAAGCGCGCGCTGTCGTACGACTGCCTGAGCCAGCAGCTGAAGCCGAAGGCCGACCCGCAGGCGGGCGCGTCGCAAACGGATTCGGAGCGGCTGTCGAAGCAACCATCGAACCGTCTCGGCACGTTCAACCTGTCGACCGAGCGGAACCGTTTCGGCTCGAACTGGGGCCGGTCGACGACGCCGCAGCGGCCCGACGCACCGGTCGCGGTGCCGCCGAAGTAATCCAGGCGGCCGGGCGTGCGGAGCGGGAACCGATGAGCCGGCGGCGTTCCGGCGCGAACCGACGAGGAACAGCGACATGAAAGCGGGCAGGCACACGAACCTGGCAGTGGCGCTGCGGGCGATGGCCGGCGGGCTGGCGTTGGCCTGCGCGTGCGTTTGTTCAACGGCAACGGCCGCCGAGCGGTTCGCGCAGCCGGGTGCCGCATCGTCGACACCGGCGCCGGCGCCGACCGTCGCGCTGCCGAATTTCGCCGCGCTGGTCCGGCGCGTCGGCCCGGCCGTCGTCAACATCAGCGTCACGCGCGAAGTCACGCAGATGGGCATCCAGTTGCCGCCGGGCATCGGGCCCGATCATCCGCTCGCGCCGTTTCTTGCGCGACGCGTGATCGGCAACCGCGAGGAGGTGAGCCTCGGCTCCGGCTTCATCGTCAGCGAGGACGGCGTGATCCTGACCAACCGGCACGTGGTCGGCGATGCGGTCGCGATCGACGTGAAGCTGACCGACAAGCGGCAGTTCAAGGGGCGCGTGATCGGCAGCGATCCGGTATCCGACGTCGCGGTGATCCGCATCGACGCGCACAACCTGCCGGTCGTCGCGACCGGCGACCCGGCGCGCACCGAAGTGGGCGACTGGGTGATGGCGATCGGTTCGCCCTATGGGTTCGCGAACACGGTCACGCAGGGCATCGTCAGCGCGAAATCGCGCTCGTTGCCCGGCGAGCGTGCGATTCCGTTCATCCAGACCGACGTGCCGATCAACCCCGGCAATTCGGGCGGCCCGCTGTTCGACCTCGGCGGCCGTGTGATCGCGATCAACTCGATGATCTTCTCGAAGACGGGCGGCTATCAGGGGCTCGCGTTCGCGATCCCGATCGACATCGCGCTCGACGTGAAGGACCAGTTGCTGCGGACCGGCAAGGTCACGCGCGGCCGGCTCGGCGTGGCCGTCCAGGAAGTGAGCCAGGCGCTGGCGCGTTCGTTCGGTCTCGCGAGCCCGGACGGCGCGCTGATCACCGTGGTCGAGCCGGACGGCCCGGCTGCGCACGCGGGCCTGCAGCCGGGCGACGTCGTGCTCGCGGTCGACGGCAAGCCGGTCGCCGAATCGGCGGACCTGCTCGGCACCGTGGCGGGCATGCGGGCCGGGCGGCAGACCGACCTGCTGGTGTGGCGGGCGGGCCGCGCGATGCACGTGAGCGCGACGGTGGGCGCATTCGACAGCGGCACGGCGTCGGCGGCTGGCGAGCAAGGGCCCGCGCGGTTCGGGCTCGCGCTGCGCGCGGCGACCGAGCAGGAGCGCCAGCGGCTCGGCGTCAGCCAGGCGCTCGTCGTCGAGCAGGCGAGCGGCCAGGCCGCCCGCGCGGGGTTGCAGCCCGGCGACATCGTGCTGTCGGTCAACGGCACGCCGGTCGCGAACATCGGTGCGCTGATGACCGAGATCGACGCTGCGCACGGTAACGTCGCGCTGCTCGTCCAGCGCGGCGGCACGCGTTTGTATGTGCCGATCGAGATCGGTTGATGGGTTGCAGGACGAGCGGACGGCGCGATGCGGCACGGCGGCGCATCGTCGAAACGGGAGGCGGGATGAAGCGAATACAGCAGTGGGGCGTATCCGGAGGGTGGCGGGCGATCGTCGTCGCGTGGGTGCTGGTCGTAGGCGCCGTGTCGGCGGCCGTTGCACAGACGGCCGACGTGCCGCAGGCGTGGATCCGCTATGGACAGCTCGCCGGGCAGCAGTTCCAGACGTGGCTCGAAGCGGACGGCGACGCGGCCGACCGTCTGCACCGCTATCTCGAGGCGCGCGTGCTGAATGCGAGCGTCGATGCGCCGCCGCCCGCGATCGTCGTGCGCGCATGGATCGGCACGAACGGCGCTGTCACGCGGGTCGAATTCGCGTCGCTCGGCGATGCCGACGCGGATGCGACGCTGCGGCAATTGCTCACGGCCGGCCCGCTGGCCGAGCCGCCGCCGCCCGACATGCTGCAGCCGTTGCGCGTGCGATTGCGGCTCGCGCCGAACCCCGATGCGGCTGCTGCCGCGCCGGCTTCGGCGGCGCGCATGCCGTGACGCCCGAGGCCGGACGCGGAAGTGGCTGGATATCGTAATAACATATGACGTTATTGCGTTGGCGGGACGGTGATGTCCTGCTTCTTCACAAGGAGCCATCCATGCAACTCTCCCAGTTAGGCGGGCATGTCGCCCAGTCCGGTTTCGGCGAACGGCAGAAGCACGCCCAGGCACTGATGTTCGGTATGGCCGACATCAACGAGTATGTTTCCGGCGGCGTCTGCTATGACGCCGCGGCCTATGTCCGGTATCTGCTGCGCAGCGACGCGATGATCGCGCCCGGTGCGCTGCTCGACACGATCGGCCAGCACTGGCGGACCCGGTTCAACTTCGAGACCGGCGGCGAATGGGACGGGCGCGCGAGCATTCCGGCGGGAACCGCGGTCGGCTTCTCGCGGGCCGGTACGGTCTTTCATGCTGCGATCGCCGTCGGCGGCAGCCGGATCCGTGCCATCAACGGGGGCCGTCTGGGCAGCGGATGGATGTATGCGGTCGACCTGGCACGCGTGCTCGAGCCGGACGCGGCCGGCGGCTTCACGTACGACCGCGCGAACATCCGGGTTCACCTGTCGCGCCTGTAGGCCCCGGCGCCGGCTGCCCCGCCGGCCGCCATGCGCCGGCCGCGCGCCGCGCACACGGCCGGCGCGCCGCCGTCCGGCGATTTCCGCATGGCGTCGCGCTGTCCATCGCTGCTATCCTCTCGACCGTGAACGACTATATGTGGGGCTGTGGATGCGCATGCTGCGCCGCGGCGATGCACGCGGGTGCGACCCTGCGTGCGCGCCGAGGTAGCATGGCCGCCCGTCCACGACGATCCATGACCTGTTTGGTGACTGATTTCCTTCCGTCCATGTCCACATGGCCAAGACAACGATGAGCGGCGCGCCCGAATCCGCGGCGCCCGGCGACGACGAATCGTCCGGCGGCGGGTCGTCCTATCTGGTGCCGGGGCTCGAGCGCGGGCTGCGGATCCTCGCCGAATTCTCCGCGCGCGAGCCGGTGCTCGGCGCGCCCGAGTTGTCGAAGCGCATCGGCATTCCGCGCACGACCACGTTCCGCCTGCTGCAGACGCTCGAAGCGCTCGGTTTCCTCGAGCGCGTGAACGGCGACCGTTATTTCCGGCTCGGCGTCGGCGTGCTGCGGCTCGGCTTCGAATACCTGAATTCGCTCGAACTGACCGATCTCGGCGCCCCCGTGCTCGAACGGCTGCGCGACGCGACCGGCCTGTCGACGCATCTGCTGATCCGCGACCAGCGCGACGTCGTGTTCGTCGCGAAGGCGCAGAGCAATGCGTCGATGTTCGGTTCGGTGAAGGTGCACGTCGGCACGCGGCTGCCCGCGCATGCGACCGTGCACGGCCACGTACTGATGGGCGACCTGACGCGCGACGCGCTGCGCCAGCTCTATCCGGAAAAGCGGCTCGAGCAGTTCACCGAGCGCACGCCGGGCACTGTCGACGAACTGTACGAACGCGTGCGCCATTACGCGCGGCTCGGCTACGCGGTCAGCGAGGCGGCATTCGAGAGCGGCATTTCGGCTGTGACCGCACCCGTGCGCGATCATTCGGGCTCGATCGTCGCGGCGATCACCGCGACGGTGCCGCGCTCGGAGATCGGCGAGGCCCGCGAAAAGGAGCGGCTCGTCGAGGCCGTGTGCGGCGCGGCGGTCGACCTGTCACAGCGGCTGAACTACCGCCCGCTCGAAAGCGACCCGACGTTCGCGCACGCGCGCCACAAGGTCGCGATGTTCTGAGTGTTCCGATCCGCGGCCGGCGCGTGGCCGCGCCGCCGCCGTGCTCACGCGCCCGGCGCGGGCAGGCCGTGCACGAGCAGCGCGAGCGTATCCGCGCCCGCGTGGCGATCCTCGGAAATCTCCCGGTACTCGGGCGACTCGATGAACCGGCGCGCCGACGCCTCGTCGGCAAACGACATCAGCACCACCTTGTTGCGGTCCCATTCGCCTTCGAGCGCCACCGGCGCGTCGTCGGCCGCGAGCAGGCGGCCGTCGAAGCGGCGAAATACGTCCATGAAGCGGGCCTGATACCGGTCGTATGCGTCGCGGTGCGTGAAGCGAAGTTGCGCCAGCAGATAGACGGCCACGTTCGTCTCCGTTCGTCGGGGTCTGGTGATGCTACCCGTTGCCGGCGCGATGCGCAGGGTGGCATGGGCGCATGTCATGCGCGCAAGAACAAGAGCGGCCCGCGGGCCGCTCTTGTCGTTTCAGGCGACGAACGCCTGACGTCGTTCAGAACGAGTGGTGGATGCCGGTGAGCACGATCACCTGGTTCGCGGTGCTCGACACGCCTGCCGTGAAGAACGCGGCCTGCGCACCGCCCGAACCGTGTTCAACCAGCACGTTCGCATACAGCTGCGTGCGCTTCGACAGCGAATAGATGTCGCCGAGCTCGACCTGCGTCCAGCGGCGGCCGGCCAGCGTCGTGGTCGCCGCGCCGCCCGCGATCGTGTTGAACGCGCTGCTGCGGTAGTTCACGCCCGCGTCGTAGCTCTGGAACGTATCCGAAAAGCCGTTCGACTGCATCTTCGTGCGCGTGTACAGGCCGTGCACGAGGAAGTCGCCGAACTGGTAGGACGCGCCCGCGCCGATGTTCTCGACCTTGCTCGCGGTATAGCCGTTCGCGGTGTTCTGCCCCTGGAACGACGTGATGCCGGTCGTGCTGATCAGGATCGAGCGGTCATGCTCGTTCGAGTACACGGCCGACGCCTTGAACGGCCCGTTCGCATAGTTCAGCGCGACGCCGACCGACTTGCCGGTCGAGAAGTTCGTCGTGTTGCCGAGCGCCATCGTCGCCGCGGCCGAGAAGCCCGCGAAGGTCGGCGAGCGGTACTTGACCGCGTTGTTGTACGGCACGTTGCCGGTCGCGGCGAGCCCGTCGATGTTGCCGGGGTGGAACGCGTACCAGCTCATCGCGAGGTAGGCCGTGCTGAGCGGATCGAGATAGTCGAACGACAGCGGCGTCTGGCGGCCGAGCGTCAGCGTGCCGTAGCGTTCGGAGCTGAGGCCGACGAAGGCCGCGCGGTTCCAGATCGTGTTCGCGGTCGCGAACTGGCCGTTGTTCGTATAGAAGCCGTTTTCGAGCTGGAAGATCGCCGACAGGCCGTCGCCGAGGTCTTCCTTGCCTTTCAGGCCCCACCGATCGGGCTGCGTATTGCCCTGGATCATCGCCCACTTCGCATGGCCGCCGACGTTGTTCACGTACGCGACACCCGCATCCATGCTGCCGTACAGCATCACGCTGCTCTGCGCCCACGCGCCCGACGCGGCGCCCAATCCGATCACTGCTGCTGCTACCGCATGCTTGACCATTTGATCTCCTGAATCTCCAACCTGATGAAAACGTGCCGTGGCGGCATGCGCAGGAACGGCCGGCCGTCGCGCGTTTTCGCCATCGGGTGGGCATTCGCGTGTTCCATATAAGGAACGATGTGCCTCTGATGGAATGGAGTATAGAGGCGTCGAGCGCCGGATCAAAAATAATTTTTTCGGGACGGATGGGCTGCGGGCCAATGCCCGGCGTCGCTGCGCGAAGCCCGCGTAAACCCGGTAAATCCCCGTCACATAACAAAAAATTCATTTCATGAGATGGGCGCACGTGATCGCCGACCCGACGGTCAGTGTTTTCCCTAGGGCGTACACCTTTTTGTTTTACTCGTGGAAAGTCGCTCCTATAATCACCATCCATAAACTGCTGTTCCGGGTATGGAACAAATCGGAACCAACCGAGAGTCGATCAGAAGGAAGGGTGTGAGATGTCTGAACAATGGGTTTGCGCCGGGCACGCCGGCGCGCTGTCGGAAGACACGCCGATCGAGTTCAAGCGGACCGACGGCGTCGAAATCGGGATCTACCGCGTCGGCGACGACGTGTATGCGCTCGAGAACGTGTGCCCGCATGCGTACGCGCTGCTGACGCAGGGGTTCGTCGACGAAGGCACGGTCGAATGCCCGCTGCACGAGGCCGTGTTCGACATCAAGACGGGCGAATGCCTGAAGGGTCCGGGCGGACGCGCACTGAAGCAGTACGCGGTGCGTCTCGCCGGCGAGGAAATCCAGATCAAGGTGGAATGACATGAAAGAAGCGACCGTCAACTTCAATCCCTTCCTGAAGCCGTGGGTGGCGCCGCAGCCGAACAACGTCGCGGGCAAGGGGCAGATCGAGATCCCCGGCCAGGTCGAGAACCAGGTCTGGCAGAACCGCAAGGCCGCACCGACCCAGTACGAAAACGACCTCGGCGATGCGCTCGAACGTGTGTTCGAAGCCGGTGCGACCGAACTGGACGATGTCGTCGCGGGCCTGAACCGCATCGGCTTTCGCGCACCGGACGGCACGGTGTGGACCGCCGAGCGCTTCCGCGCCGAACTGGCCTCGCTCGCGGAATGACCGCTGAAGCGCCGACCGCCGACCCGACGACAACCGCATCCGGAGCACACTGATGACGTCCCCCGAACAACACGCAGCACAACACGACCCGGTCCGTGCCTATCTCGACCGCGGCATCAAGAACTACTGGTATCCCGTCGCGCCGAGCTGGCAGGTGTCGAATGCACCCGTCGGCCTCACGCGCCTGTCCGAGCAGATCGTGCTGTGGCGCGATCACGACGGCAAGGTCCACGCGCTCGAAGATCGCTGCCCGCACCGCGGCGCGCGCCTGTCGCTCGGCTGGAACCTCGGCGGCAACATCGCCTGCTGGTATCACGGCATCGAAGTCGACGGCGGCGGCACGGTCAACCGTGTGCCGGCCGTGTCGAACTGTCCGCTCGAAGGCACGAAGTGCGTGAAGTCGTATCCGGTCGAAGAGAAGGCCGGCGCGATCTTCCTGTGGTTCGGCGACGAAGCGCACGGCGAACCGGCGCCGCTGAACCTGCCCGAGGAACTGGTCGACGACGCATACGGCCACTTCCTGTGCGTGTCGAACTGGAAGTGCAATTACCAGTACGCGATCGACAACGTGATGGACCCGATGCACGGCGCGTACCTGCATGCCACCTCGCACTCGATGGCCGAAGGCGACAAGCAGGCCGACATGCGCGTGCGCAAGACGGAAACGGGCCTGATGTTCGAGAAGATCGGCCAGCGCGACGTGAACTTCGACTGGGTCGAGCTCGGCGAAACGGGCTGCCTGTGGATGCGTCTCGCGATTCCGTACAAGCAGAAGTTCGGCCCGGGCGGCAACTTCGGGATCATCGGTTTCGCGACGCCGGTCGACGGCGACAACTGCCAGGTCTATTTCTGGCGCACCCGCAAGGTCAGCGGCTGGCAGCGCGACGTGTGGCGCTTCATGTACCGCAACCGCCTCGAGGGTCTGCACTGGGACGTGCTCGAGCAGGACCGCTACGTCCTCGAAAGCCTCGCGCCGAATGCGCGCGATCACGAATACCTGTACCAGCACGACGTCGGCATGACGCGCGTGCGCCGGATGCTGCGCACCCGTGCGCAGGAGCATCTTTCCGCGCTCGACGCGCATCGCGCGGCGCAGGCGCAGGCCGCATCGGAGCCGGCAAATGGCTGAGCGCGCTCCGGTCGTGTCGCTCGCGGGGCGCCGCGTGCTCGTCACGGGCGGCGCGCGCGGGCTCGGCGCGGCGTTCGTGAAGGCGCTCGTCGAAGCGGGCGCGCAGGTCGCATTCGGCGACGTGCTGGCCGACGAAGGCCGTGCACTTGCCGCGCAACTCTCCGAAGCGGGCCACGTCGCGCATTTCTTCGCACTCGATCTCGCCGATCCGGCGAGCGTCACGGCATTCGTCGCGCAGGGCGCGGCGGCGCTCGGCGGTATCGATGCGCTGATCAACAACGCGGCGATCACGAACTCGGGCGGCAAGCTGTCGACGGAGCTCGACGTGTCGACCTGGGACGCCGTGATGAACGTGAACGTGCGCGGCGTGTGGCTCGTCAGCAATGCGGCGCTGCCGTACCTCGCGCAGTCGGGCCGCGGCGCGATCGTGAACCTCGCGTCGGACACCGCGCTGTGGGGCGCGCCGAAGCTGCTCGCGTACGTCGCGAGCAAGGGCGCGGTCATCGCGATGACGCATGCGCAGGCGCGCGAGTTCGGTGCGCACGGCGTGACGGTCAATGCGATCGCGCCGGGGCTGACCGAGGTCGAGGCGACGGCCTACGTGCCGGCCGAGCGCCACGCGTTCTACATGCAGGGCCGCGCGCTGACGCGTGCGCAGGTGCCCGACGACGTGACGGGCCCGGTGCTGTTCCTGCTGTCGGACGGCGCGCGCTTCGTGACGGGTCAACTGCTGCCGGTGAACGGCGGCTTCGTGATGAATTGATTGAATTGAAGTTTTCACTCTGATGAAGGAGAGGACGATGGCGGACGCCGATCTCGAACGCAAGTCGTGGGACCAGCCGGAAGGCGCAAGCTTCAACGACTGGATGGAAGGGCGCGTGGCGCGCTATGCGACCCGTCGCTACGACTGGGACGCACTGAAGTTCCAGGCCGACTACGACCCGAAGTACCGCCGCGCGCAGATGCGCTACGTCGGCACGGGCGGCACGGGTGTCGCGAAGGACGTCAACACGGTGCCGGCCGGCGGCTTCACGTTCTCGACGATGGTCATCCCGGCCGGCAACATCGGCCCGAGCCACATCCACATGGACGTCGAGGAAATCTTCTTCGTGCTGCGCGGCAAGATGAAGGTGATCTGCGAGCGTGATGGCGAGACGTGGGAAGCGATCCTCGGCGAGCGCGACCTGATCTCGGTGCCGCCGGGCGTGTATCGCACGGAAATCAACATCGGCGAGGAAGATGCGCTGATGTGCGTGATGCTCGGTTCGCCGAAGCCGATCACGCCGACGTATCCGCCCGATTCGCCGCTCGCGAAGATCAAGCGTTGAGACGGAGCGGGTGAAGCAATGAGTGTCATCGACAAACGTGAACGCGACCGCACCGCGGCGTTCGCCGCGCTGCTCGGGCAGTTTCCCGAACAGCGTTGCGCGGCCGGCGCGGCGGGCACGATCGGTTATCGCGAGGCCGGCGCGCAGCATGCGGGCCGTGCGTTGCCGGTCGTGCTGCTGCACGGCATCGGCTCGGGCGCCGCATCGTGGGTCCGCCAGCTCGACACGCTCGGTGCATCGCGGCGCGTGCTCGCGTGGGATGCGCCCGGTTACGGCGTGTCGACGCCGGTGCACGGCGCGTCGCCGGCCGCCGCCGATTACGCGGCATCGCTGAACGCGTGGCTCGAGGCACTCGGCATCGAACGCTGCGTGCTGGTCGGTCATTCGCTCGGCGCGATCATCGCGGGCGGTCTCGCCCGCGTGATGCCCGCGCGGATCGCCGGCCTGCTGCTGGTGTCGCCCGCGGGCGGCTACGGCAGCGCACCGGCCGAAACACGCGAATCGCGCCGCGACGCGCGGCTCGCGATGCTTGCCGAACTCGGCCCGGCCGGGCTTGCCGAGCAGCGCAGCGGCAACATGCTGTCCGGTTTCGCGAACGAGGATGCGCGTGCATGGGTGCGCTGGAACATGGCGCGCATCGTGCCGGCCGGCTACGCGCAGGCCACGCATCTGCTCGCGAACGCCGATCTCGCAACGGATCTCGCCGGTTTTCGCGGTCGCACGGCCGTGGCCGTCGGCGCGAACGACGCGATCACGCCGCCCGCCGCGTGCGAGCGGATCGCCGCGGCCGCGCACGTCGGGTTGCAGGTGATTCCGCAAGCCGGTCATGCCGGCTATGTCGAAGCACCGGCCGTTTATTCCGCACTGATCGACACGTTCTGCCGTCAGTGCGACCAACAGCGGGGACTGGCATGAACGAACCGCTGCAACAACCCGATTCCGAAAACGGCAAGGCCGAAGCCAGCTACGTGGTACCCGGCCTCGAACGCGGGCTGCGGATTCTCGCTGAATTCTCGCCGCGCGAGCCCGTGCTCGGCGCGCCCGAACTGTCGAAGCGGCTCGGCATTCCGCGCACGACGGTGTTCCGTCTGCTGCAGACGCTCGAATCGCTCGGTTTCCTCGAGCGCGCGGACAAGGATCGCAACTACAAGCTCGGCATCGCCGTGCTGCGGCTCGGCTTCGAATACCTGAGCTCGCTGGAGCTGACCGATCTCGGCCTGCCCGTGATCGAAAGCCTGCGCGATGCGACCGGCTTCACGACGCACATCGTGATCCGCGACGGCCGCGACGTGGTGTTCGTCGCGAAGGCGCAGAGCCAGGCGCCGGTGTTCAGCTCGATCCGCGTGAACGTCGGCACGCGCTTGCCCGCGCATGCGACGACGCACGGCCACGTGCTGATGGGCGACCTGTCGTTGAAGGAACTGCATGCGCTGTATCCGGAAGGCGTGCTGAGCCGGATGACGAGCGCGACGCCGGAAACGGTCGACGCACTGTACGAAGTGATCCGCGAGGATGCGTTGCGCGGTTACGGCGTCAGCAACTCGTCGTTCGAGCGCGGCATCTCGGTGGTCACGGCGCCGGTGCGCAACGAGACGCAGAGGATCGTCGCGTGCATCACGGTGACGGTGCCGAGGCCGGAAATCGACGCGGCGCTGATCGCGGACGGGCTGATCGACAAGGTGCAGCGCGCGGCGGCGGAACTGTCGCGGCGGCTCAATTACCGCTCGGATGACGAGCACACGTTTCTCAAAGCTTTAGGACTGCGATGATTCAGATCGATCTGACCGGGCAGGTGGCGGTGGTGACGGGCGGTTCGTCCGGCATCGGCCTCGCGACCGCCGAACGGTTCCTGCAGGCGGGCGCATCGGTCGCGATTTGCGGCCGCGACGGCGAGCGCCTCGCACGCGCCGAAGCGATGCTCGCTGAAAAATACCCGGGCGCGCAACTGCTCGCCGCACGCTGCAACGTGCTCGACGAGCAGGACGTCGCCGCGTTCGCGCAAGCGGTTTCGACACGCTTCGGTCGTGCCGACATGCTGGTCAACAACGCCGGCCAGGGCCGCGTGTCGACCTTCGCCGACACGACCGACGATGCGTGGCGCGAAGAGCTCGAACTGAAGTATTTCAGCATCATCCGCCCGACCCGCGCGTTCCTGCCGCTGCTGCGCGACGCGCAGGCGCCGACGATCACCTGCGTGAACTCGCTGCTCGCGCTGCAGCCGGAGCCGCACATGGTCGCGACGTCATCGGCGCGCGCGGGCGTGCTGAGCCTCGTGAAGTCGCTCGCGACCGAACTCGCGCCGCAGCGCATCCGCGTGAACTCGATCCTGATCGGCATCGTCGAGTCGGGCCAGTGGCGCCGCCGTTACGAAACGCAGGCGCAGTCCGGCGAAAGCTGGGAGGACTGGACGGGCGCGCTCGCCCGCACGAAGAACATTCCGCTGAACCGCTTCGGCAAGCCTGACGAGGCCGCCTGGGCACTCTTTTATCTCGCAACGCATCTGTCGTCCTACACGACGGGCAGCCATATCGACGTTTCTGGAGGCTTTGCACGCCATGTCTGAAAAAACCACGGTTGGCGAGCTGATTGCCGCCTTTCTCGAGCAGTGCGGCGTGAAGACCGCATTCGGTGTCATCTCGATCCACAACATGCCGATTCTCGACGCGATCAACTCGCGCGGCAACATCCGGTATGTCGGCGCACGCGGTGAAGCCGGCGCATTGAACATGGCCGACGGCCTGGCCCGCGTGTCGGGCGGCCTCGGCGTCGCGTTCACGAGCACGGGCACCGCGGCGGGCAACGCGGCCGGCGCGATGGTCGAGGCGCTGACGGCCGGCACCGCGCTGCTGCACGTCACGGGGCAGATCGAGACGCCGTATCTCGACCAGGATCTCGCGTATATCCACGAAGCGCCGGACCAGCTGTCGATGCTGCATTCGATCTCGAAGGCCGCGTTCCGCGTGCGCACGGTCGAAACCGTGCTGCCGACGATCCGCGAAGCCGTGCGCATCGCGCAGACGGCGCCGACGGGCCCCGTATCGGTCGAGATTCCGATCGACATCCAGGCCGCTGAAATCGAATGGCCGGAAGACCTCGCGCCGGCACACGTCGCGGTGCGCGAGCACGACACCGCCCGCGTCGCGAAGCTCGCCGACGCACTGGCGGCCAAGCGCCGTCCGCTGCTGTGGCTCGGCGGCGGCGCGCGCCACGCACGCGAGGAAGTCGAACGCCTCGTGAAGCTCGGCTTCGGCGTCGTGACGAGCGTGCAGGGCCGCGGCGTGCTGCCCGAGGATCACCCGGCGACGCTCGGCGCGTTCAACGTGCACGCGTCCGTCGAAGCGTTCTACAAGACCTGCGATGCGCTCGTCGTCGTCGGCTCGCGCCTGCGCGGCAACGAAACGCTGAAGTACAAGCTCGCGCTGCCGCAGCCGCTGTTCCGCGTCGATGCCGACGCGCTTGCCGACAACCGCGGCTATCGCAACGAGCTGTTCGTGCACGGCGATTCGAAGCGCGTGCTGGCCGAGCTGGCCGACCAGCTCGAAGGCCGCCTGTCGGTCGATCCGCAATTCGCCGCCGATCTCGCGGCAGCTCGCGAGCAGGCGGTGGCCGACGTGTCGAAGGGCCTCGGGCCGTACAAGCAGCTCGTCGACACGCTGCAGGGCGCCGTCGGCCGCGACTACAACTGGGTGCGCGACGTGACGATCTCGAACAGCACGTGGGGCAACCGCCTGCTGAAGATCTTCGAGCCGCGCTCGGGCGTGCATGCGCTCGGCGGCGGCATCGGCCAGGGCATCCAGATGGGCATCGGCGCGGCGCTGGCGGATGCGGCCGCGAAGACGGTCTGCCTGGTCGGCGATGGCGGCCTGATGGTCAACGTCGGCGAACTCGTCACGGCCGTGCAGGAAAACGCGAACGTGATGATCGTGCTGATGAACGACCAGTGCTACGGCGTGATCCGCAACATCCAGGATGCGCACTACGGTGGCCGCCGCTGCTTCGTGCAGCTGCACCAGCCGGATTTCGCGCAGTTCTGCGCGAGCTTCGGCCTCACGCACTACCGGATCACGTCGCTCGACGACGCGGAAGCGATCGTGCGCGAAGGGATGGCGAAGGCAGGGCCGGTGATGGTCGAGGTCGACATGCTGTCGGTCGGCTCGTTCGCATCGAATTTCGCAGGCCCGCCGGTGAAGAAGGAAGAGCCGTCGGAGCGCCAGTATGCGTAACCACCACGCACCCGTCGACGTCGCGATGATCGGCTTCGGTGCGATCGGCGCGGCCGTGTACCACGCGGTCGAGCACGATGCGTCGCTGCGCATCGCGCACGTGATCGTGCCGGAACACCAGCGCGCGGCGGTGCAGGGCGTGCTGGGCGGCGCGGTGGAGGTCGTGTCGTCGGTCGACGCGCTCGCCCGCCGCCCGGAGTTCGCGCTCGAATGCGCGGGCCACAGCGCGCTCGTCGATCACGTCGTGCCGCTGCTGAAGGCCGGCACCGATTGCGCGGTCGCGTCGATCGGCGCGCTGTCCGATCTCGCGCTGCTCGACGTGCTCGCGCAGGCGGCCGACGAAGGCGACGCGACGGTGACGCTGCTGTCCGGCGCGATCGGCGGGATCGACGCGCTGGCGTCCGCGAAGCAGGGCGGCCTCGACGAAGTGCTGTACGTGGGCCGCAAGCCGCCGCTCGGCTGGCTCGGCACGCCCGCCGAGGCACTGTGCGACCTGCGCACGATGACCGAGGAAAAGGTGATCTTCGAAGGCAGCGCGCGCGATGCCGCGCGCCTGTATCCGAAGAACGCGAACGTCGCGGCGACCGTCGCGCTCGCGGGCCTCGGCCTCGACGCGACGCACGTGCGCCTGATTGCCGATCCGGCCGTGGCGCGCAACGTGCACCGCATCACCGCGCGCGGCGCATTCGGCGAGATGTCGCTGGAAATGAGCGGCAAGCCGCTGCCCGACAACCCGAAGACGTCCGCGCTGACGGCGTACAGCGCGATCCGCGCGCTGCGCAACCGCGCGGCCCGCTGCGTGATCTGACCGGGCCATTGAAGGTCCGCCCGCGCCACGGCGAGGGCGGACGTGCAGAGACAGATTTGTGGGACTTGTGACATGACTCCTTTCGATACGAGCCTCGTACCCGACGGCAACATGCTGATCGGCGGCGAATGGCGGCGCGGCCGTGGCGCGCCTTTCGCGAGCATCTATCCGGCCGACCAGTCGCTGAACATGGAAGTGTCGACCGCGAACGCGGAAGACGCGGCCGAAGCCGTCGTGGCGGCCGATGCCGCATGGCGCCGCGCCGACTGGGCGGGGCTGAAGCCGCATCTGCGCGCGCAGGTGCTGTACCGCATCGCCGATCTGATCATGCAGCGCCACGAAGCGCTCGCGAACCTGCAGCGCCGCGACAACGGCAAGCCGATCGGCGAGACGCGCGTGCTGGTGGCCAGCGCCGCGAACACGTTCCGTTATTTCGCGGCGTGCCTCGAAACGCTCGACGAGGAACTGACGCCGTCGCGCGGCGACTACCTGACGATGAGCGTGTACGAGCCGATCGGCGTGATCGCGGCGATCACGCCGTGGAATTCGCCGATCGCGTCCGATGCGCAGAAGCTCGCGCCGGCGCTGGCCGGCGGCAATGCGGTGGTGCTGAAGCCGGCCGAAGTCACGCCGCTCGTGTCGCTCGCGCTGGCACGCATCTGCGAGGAAGCCGGCGTGCCGAAGGGTGTGCTGAGCGTGCTGCCGGGCAAGGGCTCGGTGATCGGCGACGTGCTCGTGCGCCATCCGCTGGTGAAGAAGGTGTCGTTCACGGGCGGCACCGAAGTGGGCCGCGGGATCGCGCGCATCGCGGCCGAGAAGCTGATGCCCGTGTCGCTCGAACTGGGCGGCAAGTCGCCGACCATCGTGTGCGACGACGCCGATCTCGATCACGCGGTCAACGGCGTGCTGTACGGCATCTTCAGCTCGTCGGGCGAAGCGTGCATCGCGGGCTCGCGGCTGTTCGTGCAGCGCTCGGTGTACGACGAATTCATGAAGCGCCTGGTCGCGGGCGCACGCAAGCTGCGCGTGGGCGATCCGACGCGTCCCGATACGCAGATGGGGCCGCTGATCACCGCGAAGCATCGCGAATCGGTGGAGCGCTACGTGGCGCTCGGCCTCGAGGAAGGCGGCCGCCTGCTGTGCGGCGGCGAGCGGCCGTCGGGCGACGGGCGCGAGAACGGCTTCTTCTATCAGCCGACGATTCTCGAAGGCCTGCCGAACAGCGCGCGCATCTGCCAGGAAGAAATCTTCGGGCCCGTGCTCGTCGCGATGCCGTTCGACGACGAAGCGTCGCTGATCGCGCAGGCGAACGACAGCGTGTTCGGCCTGGCGGCCGGCATCTGGACGCGCGACTACAAGCGTGCATGGCGTATTGCGCGTGCGCTCGAAACGGGCACCGTGTGGATCAACACGTACAAGCTGTTCTCGATCTCCACGCCGTTTTCGGGCTGGAAGGAGAGCGGGATGGGGCGCGAGAAGGGCCGCCTCGGCATCCGCGAGTACATGCAGCAGAAGAGCCTCTACTGGGGCTTGAACGACGCGCCGCTGCCGTGGGCGAACTGAGCGAAGGGGAATGACGCAATGAGCATTTTGGGAATCGAGCAGATCACGTACGGCGTCGACGACCTCGCGACCTGCCGGCGCTTTTTCGCCGACTGGGGGATGAAGGAAGTCTCGCACGACGACACGCGCGCACGCTTCGAGACGCTGAACGGCTGCACCGTGCTGGCCGTCAAGGCCGACGATCCGGCGCTGCCGCCGGCGTTCGAAGCGGGCCCGACGCTGCGTGAAGTCACGTGGGGCGTCGCGACGCAACAGGAACTCGACGCGCTGCGCACGAAGCTTGCCGGCCAGCCCGGCTACTACGCGCAGGACGATGCGGTCGGCTGCATCGACCCGAACGGGATGGCGATCCGCATCGAAGTCACGCGCAAGCGCGCACTCGACATCACGGGCTCGCCGTCGAACGTGTGGGGCCAGACGCTGCGCGTCGACCAGCCGAGCCCGATCTATGCACGCGCGGAGCCGGTCGAGGTCGGGCACGTGGTGTTCTTCACGAACTGCCTCGACGCGCAGGAAAAGTTCTATCACGAGCTGCTGGGCTTCGAGACGTCCGACCGTTACCCGGGCCGCGGCGCGTTCATGCGCTGCGCGCCGCACGGCGGTCACCACGACCTGTTCCTGCTCGCGCTGCCGAACGGCAAGCGTGGCCTGAACCACGTCGCGTTCACCGTGCGCGACATCCACGAGGTGTTCGGCGGCGGCATGCACATCGACCGCTGCGGCTGGGAAACGCAACTCGGCCCGGGCCGTCACCCGGTGTCGTCCGCGTACTTCTGGTACTTCCAGAACCCGGCCGGCGGCCTGATCGAGTACTACGCGGACGAAGACGTGCTGACGCCCGAGTGGCAGCCGCGCGAATTCGAGCCGGGCCCGACCGTGTTTGCCGAATGGGCGGTCGACGGCGGCCTCGACGGTAATACGCGCCGGCAGAAGAACGCGAAGGCGCCGGAAGGCAAGTTCATGACGGAGCGCAAATCGTGAGCGAAGAGAATGCACAGGAGCAGGCCGCGCCCGGCACGGTCGTCGTGATCGGTGGCGGCCAGGCCGCCGGCTGGGTGCTGAAGACGCTGCGCGCGGAAGGCTTTGCGGGCCGCCTCGTGATGATCGCCGACGAGCCGCATCTGCCGTACGAGCGCCCGCCGCTGTCGAAGGCCGTGCTGGCCGGCGACGCCGACATCGAAACCGTGCGCGTCGTGCGTCCCGACGAATTCGACGCGCTGAACGTCGAAGCATGGCAGCCGGAACGCGCCGCATCGATCGACCGTGCACGCCGCGTCGTGACAACCGAAAGCGGCCGCGAGATCGAATACGACCGGCTCGTGATCGCGACCGGCGGCACGTCGCGCCGTCTGCCGGACGCGCTCGTGAAGACCCCGAACCTGCATTACCTGCGCACGCTCGACGAAGCGGCCGCGCTCGGCGAGAAGCTGCGCGCAAGCCAGCGCGTGCTCGTGATCGGCGGCGGCTGGATCGGCCTCGAAGTCGCGGCGACGGCGCGCAAGCTCGGCGTCGAAGCAGTCGTGGTCGAAGGCGCGCCGCGGCTGTGCGGCCGCTCGGTGCCGCAGATCGTGTCGGATTTCCTGCTCGACCTGCACCGCGCGAACGGCGTCGACGTGCGGCTCGGCGCGGCGCTCGCGTCGCTCGACGCGCAGCCCGACGATGCATCGAAGGTGCGCGCGACGCTCGCCGACGGCACGACGATCGACGCCGATTTCGCGGTGGCCGGCATCGGCCTCGCGCTGAACGCGTCGCTCGCGAGCGATGCGGGGCTGGCGATCGACGACGGCATCGTCGTCGACGAATTCGGCGCGACGAGCGACCCGGCGATCTTCGCGTGCGGCGACGTCGCGAACCATCACAACGGCTGGCTGAAGCGGCGCGTGCGGCTCGAATCGTGGGCCAACGCGCAGAACCAGGCGATCGCGGCGGCGAAGGCCGTGCTCGGCGTGCATGCGCCCTACGCGGAGATTCCGTGGTTCTGGTCCGATCAGTACGACGTGAACCTGCAGATCCTCGGCGACCTGCCGGCCGATGCGCAGCTCGTCGTGCGCGGCGATCTTGCCGCACGACGCGCGACGCTGTTTTTCGTGGGCGAAGGACATGTGAGAGGTGTCATCGCCGTCAACAACGCACGTGAGCTGAAGCTCGCGCGCAAGTGGATGAACCAGGGCCGGGCAGTGGATACGGAAGCCCTGGCAGACACGAGCAAGACACTGGCCTGACCGGGCGACGAGACACAGGAGACACCCCGCATGAGCACTTTCGACAACGTCGTGGCCGGTCGCGCCACGATGGAAGCTGCCGCCTCCACGCCCGGCGCGATCATCGCGCGGCTCGAGCGGCTTCCGGCCAACGCGATGCAGATCCGCGCGCGCGTGCTGATCGGCACCGCGACGTTCTTCGACGGCTTCGACGTGATCACGATCGCGGCGACGCTGCCGTTGCTGATTCACAAATGGGGGCTGTCGCCGACGCAGATCGGCATGCTGATCGCGTCCGGCGCGATCGGCCAGCTGATCGGCGCGTTCCTGTTTCCTGCGCTGGCGGAGAAGCACGGCCGCGTGAAGGCGATCGCGTGGAGCTCGGCCGTGATCGGCATCACGAGCATCGCGTGCGGCTTCGCACCGACCTTCGAGATCTTCGTGCTGCTGCGGATCCTGCAGGGTCTGGGCCTGGGCGGCGAGCTGCCGGTCGCCGCGACGTACATCAACGAGATCACGCGCGCGCATGGCCGCGGCCGCTTCGTGCTGCTGTACGAGATCGTGTTCCCGATCGGCCTGCTCGTGTCGATGGCGCTCGGCGCGTGGCTCGTGCCGCGCTTCGGCTGGGAAATCATGTACTTCGTCGGCGGGCTGCCGCTGATCCTGTCGCTGGTGCTGACGCGCATCGTGCCGGAGTCGCCGCGCTGGCTCGCGTCGCGCGGGCGCCTGGCCGAAGCGGGGCGGGCGGTCGGCGCGTTTGAAGCGTCGGTGCGCGGCGAGCTGCCGCCGGTCACGCAGGCGGCCGCGTTCGACGAGATGGTGCGCCAGCATCCGAAGCGCAAGATGAGCGACCTGTTCAGCGCCGCGTATCGCAAGCGTACGCTCGCGGTGGCGACGTTGTGGGCGACCTGCGGGTTCATCCAGTACGGGCTGTCGACGTGGCTGCCGACGATCTACAAGAACTTCTATCACGCGCCGCTGCAGCTTGCGCTGAACCTCGCAGTGATCGGCTCGGTGATGGGCGTGCTCGGGTCGCTCGCGTCGGCGCTGCTCGTCGACAAGCTCGGCCGCAAGCCGGTGATCGTGTGGTCGTTCGTGCTGTGCGCGCTGTCGCTGGCGTTCGCGGGCTTCTATCACGCGTCGTCGGTGTATGTCGTGTCGATCTTCTGCTCGCTGTCGCTCGGGTTGATGGCGTCGGGGTTCATCACCGCGTACGTCTATACGCCGGAGCAGTATCCGACCAGCATCCGCGCGTCGGGCTGCGGGCTCGGCAGCGCATGGCTGAAGATCGCGTCGTTCGTCGCGCCGATGGTGGTGCCGCACGCGATCATCGGCGGCAACCTCGCGCCGGCGTTCTACCTGATCGGCATCGTGCCGCTGATCGCGGCCGTAACCGTGCACTTCGTCGGGATCGAGACGAAGGGGAAGGTGCTCGAAGCGCTTGAAGCGTAAGCGCGGCCGGCGGTAGCGGATGGAGTGAAGAGGCCCGGGCGATGTCCGGGCCTTTTTGTTGGGCGGCAATCCGGTTGCCGCGGTGGGGCGCGGTGTGCGAATGCACGAGATGGCTGGCTTGCGGCTCGCGTGTTCTAATTCACGATCCCGTTTTCAGACCGACCGTCGCCATGGCCCTGTTCGACCCCGTCACGCTCGATACCTCCCGCCTCGTCCTGCGGCCGCTACGCGAAGCCGATGCGCACACCTTCTTCGAGATCTGGTCGGATGCGGAGGCGATGCGCTATTTCTCGTTCTCGCCGATGACGCACATCGAACAGGCGATCGAGCGCGTCGCGCGCAACGTGAAGACGTCTGCGAGCGGGCAGGACCTGATCTGCGTACTTGAGCTGCGGGAAACCGGCGAGGCGCTCGGCGAATGCGTGTTGTTCCATGCGAACGAGCAATGCCGGCGCGCCGAGATCGGCTTCAGCCTGCGGCGCCAGTACTGGCGTGGCGGCTACATGCGCGAAGCAGCATCGGCCATGATCGATCACGCGTTCGGCACGCTGCGGCTGAACCGGCTCGAGGCCGATATCGATCCGCGCAACGTCGCGTCGGCGCGGCTGCTCGAACGGCTCGGCTTCGCGCGGGAAGGGTTGCTGCGCGAACGCTGGATCGTCGGTGACGAAGTGTCGGACAGCGCGCTGTACGGGTTGCTGGCGAGCGACCGGCGCGCGTGATGCTTGACGCGTGATGCGGCCGGGCCGGTGATGGCCCGGTTGTATCAATCCCAGCGGCTGTCTTCCATGTCGGCTTCCACGTCGGCGGTGCCGCCGAATCCCAGCTGCTTGAGCTGTGCGTAGTAGCGCGTGTAGTCGAATTCGCCGTCCGCTTCCCACGGTTCGAGATCCCAGATCACGTCGGCCATCCACGGAATCCAGCGTGGCGGAGGCGGCCACTTCAGGAAGTAGGTCACGCGCTCGCGTTCCGGCCACGCATGTTGTTCCCACCATTCCTGAAACACCATCATGAACGTTTCGCCGCCGCCCATTCGCCATCGCATGCTGTACGGATGCGAATCGGCCGCGATGACCCACGGTGGCGGAACCGTGCCGTACTGCGCGGTGTACTCGGCCACGCTTTGTCTGTACCAGTCTGCGTCCGCGTACTGCCCCATCCGATCTCCTTCCGCTGTTTGCCGCGTATTCTCTTCGAGCGCTCACGGTTTCGCGAGCCAGCCCTCGACCTGTTCTTTCCCGTGCAGCGCCGCGACCCATCGATCGGGCAATGCGTGCTCGCCGTACAGCGCGCCGGCAAGGCTGCCGGCAATGGCCGCCGTCGTATCCGTGTCGTTGCCGAGCGCGATCGCGCGCTTTACGCAGTCTTCGTAGCTGCTCGTCGACAGCAGGCAATGGATCGACGACCAGAAACTGTCGACCACGTAACCGGACCCTTGCGGCGCGTCGAAGCGGCCATCGAGCACGATCTTCAGTTCGATCTCGTCGGCGGTGCCCGCGTAGCGCGTCAGCAACTCGTCTTCGGCCGCGCGCACCGCAGCGGGCGCTGGCTGGCCTTCGAGAATGCCCATTGCCGTCAGGCCATGGAGCGCACAGCACAGCTGCGAGCGCACGTGGCCGTGTGTGACGACGCTCTGCTTGCACGCGAGCCGGATCGCTTCATCGCGCGATTCGGCGACCATCACCACCGGAAAGCAGCGCATCAGCGAGCCGTTGCCGTTGTCGCGTTCGTCGCGGGGGCCGGCAACGGCGGGCGCCGCGCCAGCCGCCAGCGCGTGCAACGCACGCTGCGTCTGCAGGCCGACGTCGAACACGCGTCCATCGGGCGTGAACGCGCCGCGATGAAACCAGTCCTGCAGGTTGCGGGCGAACGTGTCGAGATTCAGGTCGCGGTCGTCCGACAGCGCGTCGAGCAGCGCGAGCGCCTGTGCGCCATCGTCGCTCCAGGTGCCGGGCGGCACGCCGTCGTGGGCGCGCGCAAAGCCGGGCGGCGGCGTCATGTCGATCTCGGCAGGCGGGGGGATCGACGCGGCGTCGTGGAATTCGTACGGCACGCCCAGCGCGTCGCCGATCAGCAGGCCCAGCAGGCCGCCGCGCAGGCGGGATCGTCGGTTCGGAATGTCGGTCATCGGGCAGGCGTCGGGTTGGCGGCTCGCGCCGCGGAATACCGTGCAGACTAGACCAATCGCCTGCGCGTGCCTAGCCGATGCCGTGTCGTTGGTGCGAACGAATGCCGCATGGCCCGCGTGCGCCGGTGAACTAGAGTCGAACCGTAGCGGATGAAACGACATCGGGAAGACACGATCATGGCCAAGAAATTTCCGCTGCATCCCGTGCATCCGGAGCGGATCTGCTGGGGGTGCGACAACTACTGCCCGACGCACGCGATGCGCTGCGGCAACGGCTCCAGCCGTACCCAGCACCCGAGCGAATTGCTCGGCGACGACTGGTATCGATACGGCGACTGGGGCATCGAAGGCGCCGATGCCGACAACGAAAGCGAACGCGCCACCGAAGCCGGCGGGCAGTCGTAGCGACAAGTTGCCTCACCCGGGTGCGTCCGGTTTCTTGATCTGCATCACGGTTGCGAAACGCGTGCCGAAACATCATGAAAAAAGATGCATGAACAACGCATCTTGAAGCGGGCGGGATGCCCGGCGGCCAGGAACCTGCGTTCCGCCGCCGATCGCGCCGACCCGCGCCCCCATGATCGAGAAAGGAGAGCACCGTGTTTTGCTATCAATGCGAACAGACCGACCGGACCGGCGCACGGCCCGGCTGCGCATCGGCGAAAGGCAACTGCGGCAAGGATGCAACGACGGCGGACCTGCAGGACCTGCTGGTCCATGCGGTGAAGGGCATTGCGCAATACGGCGCGATCGCGCGAGCGATGGGCGCACCCGATCGCGACGCCGACCGGTTCGTGCTGTATGCGATGTTCACGACGCTGACCAACGTGAACTTCCATGCGGCCCGTTTCGTTGCGTTGCTACGTGAAGCTGCGCAGATGCGCGACCGCGTGAAGGCCGCATGTGACGCGAGCGCGCGGGCGGCGGGCACGGTCGTCCCGGCGCAGCACGGGCCGGCGATGTGGCAGCCGGCGAACGATCTGGCCGGGCTGCTGGAGCAGGCCGCGAGCGTCGGCGTGGACAACGGGCTCGACAAGGTGGGCGCGGACATCGTCGGCCTGCGCGCGCTGGTGCTGTACGGGCTGAAGGGCGTGTGCGCGTATGCGCACCATGCGCGGGTGCTCGGCTACGAGCGCGACGACATCTACGAAGGAATCGAGGCCGCGCTTGCGTTTCTCGCGCGCGACCCCGACGACGTCAACGCGCTGCTCACGCAGGCACTCGACCTCGGCCGGCTGAACCTCACGGTCATGGAACTGCTCGACAGCGCGAACACCGGCCGCTTCGGTGCGCAGCAACCGACGGCCGTGCGCGTGTCGCCGGTGGCGGGCAAGGCAATCCTCGTGTCGGGCCACGATCTCGGCGATCTGCACGCGCTGCTCGAACAGACGGCCGGCACAGGCATCCACGTGTACACGCACGGCGAGATGCTGCCGGCCCATGCGTATCCGGTGCTGAAGGCGTTTCCGCACCTGGTCGGCAACTACGGCGGCGCATGGCAGGATCAGCAGAGCGACTTCGCGCATTTCCCCGGGCCGATCCTGATGACGTCCAACTGCATCATCGAGCCGATGCCGCAATACCGGCAGCGGATCTTCACGACGGGGCCGGTCGGCTGGCCGGGCGTGCGCCATCTCGAACATCACGATTTCTCGACGCTGATCCGCGCTGCCCAGGCGCTGCCCGGGTTCCCGGCCACGGCGCCGGAGGAAACGATCACGGTCGGTTTCGGCCGGCATGCGGTGCTTGGCGTGGCCGACAAGGTCATCGACGCGGTCAAGGCCGGACAGATCCGCCATTTCTTCCTGATCGGCGGCTGCGACGGCGCGGCG
Source organism: Burkholderia lata (assembly GCF_902499025.1). GTDB lineage: Bacteria > Pseudomonadota > Gammaproteobacteria > Burkholderiales > Burkholderiaceae > Burkholderia > Burkholderia lata_C. Next base: position 78,594 of record NZ_CABVPW010000006.1, read on the forward strand.
CCGGGCCGCAACTACTACACCGAGTTCGCGGAGCAGGCGCCCGACGATACGGTCGTGATGACGCTCGGCTGCAACAAGTACCGGTTCAATCGCCACGCGTTCGGCGCCATCGGCGGCATTCCGCGCCTGCTCGACGTCGGGCAGTGCAACGACAGCTATTCGGCGATCCGGATCGCGACGGCGCTCGCCGATGCGTTCGAATGCGGCGTGAACGACTTGCCGCTGTCGCTCGTGATCTCGTGGTTCGAGCAAAAGGCGGCGGCCGTGCTGCTGACGCTGCTCGCACTCGGCCTGCGCAACATCCGCCTCGGGCCGACGCTGCCGGCCTTCGTGACGCCGGGCGTGCTGGCGGTGCTGGTCGAGCAGTTCGGCATCCAGCCGATCGGCGACGCCGGCGCCGACCTGGCCGCGTCGCTGGCGCGCCACGCCGCTTGAGCGGGATCGTTCGATGACTTATCGCATCGAGATCACGACACGCGACGGCGAGCGCTTCGGCTTCGGCTGCGACGGCGAGCAGGATCTGCTCACGGCCGCAGCCGACGCCGATATCACGCTGCCGTCGCAATGCCGGCGCGGCAGCTGCGGCGCATGCCAGGCGACCGTCGTCGACGGCGCGTACGAGATGCCGCCCGACAGCGCCGGTGTGTTGCCGGCTGGCCAGCGCGGCGCGGTCCTGCTGTGCCGGACCCGGCCGCGCGGCGATCTGCGGGTCGCCGCGCCGTACGACCGGACCAAGGTGCTGCTGCATCCGGTGCCCGTGCGTACCGCGCGGATCGCGGCGCTCGAGACGATCGCGGCCGACACGATGCGCGTCGAGCTGCAGGTCGAGCCCGACGACGCGTTCGGCTCGGCCGCGGAGTTCGAACCGGGCCAGTTCGCGGAACTCGAGGTGCCGGGCAGCGGGGTGCGTCGCCCGTATTCGCTCGCGAACACGAGCAATTGGGACGGCCGCCTCGAGTTCCTGATCCGGCTGCGGCCGGGCGGCTGGTTCTCGACGTACCTGCGCGAGCGTGCGCGGCCAGGCGATCCGCTGACCGTGCGCGTGCCGATGGGCGGCTTCGGGCTGTTCGCGGACAGCCTGCGGCCGCGCTGGTTCGTCGCGGGCGGCACCGGGCTCGCGCCGATCCTGTCGATGCTGCGGCGCATGGCTGAATTCCAGGAGATGGCCGACGCGCGGCTGTTCTTCGGCGTCAATCAGGAAAGCGAACTGTTCATGCTGGATGAACTCGCGCGATTGCAGGCCGACCTGCCGCAGTTGCGCGTCGATCTGTGCGTCTGGCGGCCTGGCGGGGAGTGGGCCGGGTTGAGTGGGACGCCGGTCGACGCGTTGCGTACGGCGTTCGCGCAGAGCGATGCGTCGCCGGACATCTACGTATGCGGGCCGCCGCCGCTCGTTCAGGCGGTGCGGGACGTGGCGACGGCGGCACGCGTGCCGGATGCGCAGTTCGCGAGCGAGCGCTTTACCGTTTGATGCCGGGGCCCGCGGCGATGCGGGCGCGCCGTGTTCCCGAGCGCGGGTGACTTGCCGGATTCACGGCGCGAACGTACTCTTGGTCGACACCACCCTCCATCGGCAGGTGCTCGACCATGCAAGCCCACCCTCTGCGTCTTTCCCCCGGCGACGACCTGCGCGCGTCGATCGAGCATGCATTGCGTCAGCACGACGCGCATGCGGCATTCGTGATCCAGGGCATCGGCAGCCTGAGCGTCGCGCAATTGCGCTTTGCCGGGGCCGATGTGCCGACCGAGTTGCGCGGCGACCTCGAAATCCTGACGCTGGCCGGCTCGGTATCGCCGGATGGCGCGCACCTGCACATGTCCGTTTCCGATGTGGTCGGCCGCGTGTCGGGCGGCCATGTGGCCAGCGGCTGCGTGGTGCGCACGACCGCCGAGATCCTGCTGGCCGTGCTGCCCGCGCATCGCTTTGCGCGCGAACCCGACCCGCACACCGGCTTCAACGAACTGGTGATCCGCCGCGAACCGGGCGGCGAGGGCGCGTGACGGTCGCGAAGCGGCGTTAGAATCGCCGGTCATTCGACGCTGTTCCGCCATTCACCATTCCGCGAGGCCGCCATCCATGGATGATTCCGAAATCGAACAAAAGGCGTGGGATATCGTGCGCACCTGGCTCGAGGGCGCGACGCCCGAGCAATGGCACCGGTTCGCCGCGCGCTCCAATTACGATGGCAACGGCCGCGCGCTGCGCTGGCTGCTCGACAACCGCAACATCGATCGCGCCACCGCGCTGCTGATCTACTGGAATCTCGGCGCCGCGTGGTTCGTGCAGTACGCGAACGAAAGCGACCTGGGCGACGCGTCGTATCAACTGGACACGTTCCGGCTGGTGCGCGAAGTCGAGCAGCGTTACGCGGAAGGCTATTACGCCGATCACGGGATCTGGTTCGATCCGCATGACTTCGACGGTGCGGGCCCGAACGACTACCCCGACGTCCCGGTCGCGCGGCCGGTGCCGGCGCTGATGCTGAAGCCGACCGACGGCCGCGAGTATGTCGATCTCGACGAGGAAGGGTACGACGAAGGCTTGCCGTTCGAGGTGGCCGAGCGGATTTTCGCGCTTTACGACTGACCGGGCCGGCACGGCCACCCGGCGCCGGATAAAAAAATGGCGCCGCGGGCATTCAGCCTGCGACGCCATTGCGTGGCGCTGCGACGTCAACTACCCGCCGCGGCTCGCTCCGCGTGCTTACAGCTGCACGGTGTCGGCCACTTCCTTGAAGTCTTCGATCTGGTCGAAGTTCATGTACTTGTAGATCTGGTCGCCGTTCGCGCTGAGCACGCCCATGTCGGCCATGTACTCTTCCTTGGTCGGGATCTTGCCCAGACGCGAGCAGATCGCTGCCAGTTCCGCCGAGCCGAGGTACACGTTCGTGTTCTTGCCGAGACGGTTCGGGAAGTTGCGGGTCGACGTCGACATGACCGTCGCGCCTTCGCGCACCTGAGCCTGGTTACCCATGCACAGCGAGCAGCCCGGCATTTCGGTACGCGCGCCGGCCGTACCGAACACGCCGTAGTGGCCTTCTTCGGTCAGCTGCTTCTGGTCCATCTTGGTCGGCGGCGCGACCCACAGCTTGACCGGGATGTCGCGCTTGCCTTCGAGCAGCTTCGACGCGGCACGGAAGTGACCGATGTTGGTCATGCACGAGCCGATGAACACTTCGTCGATCTTCGCGCCTGCGACGTCCGACAGCGTCTTCACGTCGTCCGGGTCGTTCGGGCATGCGACGATCGGCTCGTGGATGTCGGCGAGGTCGATCTCGATGACGGCCGCGTACTCGGCGTCGGCATCCGGCGACAGCAGTTGCGGGTCGGCCAGCCACTGCTCCATCGCCTCGATACGGCGCTGCAGGCTGCGCGGATCCTGGTAGCCCTGCGCGATCATCCACTTCAGCAGCGTGATGTTGCTGTTCAGGTATTCGATGATCGGTTCCTTGTTCAGGTGCACCGAGCAACCGGCTGCCGAACGCTCTGCCGACGCATCCGACAGCTCGAATGCTTGCTCGACCTTCAGGTCGGGCAGGCCTTCGATTTCGAGGATACGGCCCGAGAAGATGTTCTTCTTGCCTTGCTTGGCGACCGTCAGCATGCCTTGCTTGATCGCGTACAGCGGGATCGCGTTGACGAGGTCACGCAGCGTGACGCCAGGCTGCATCTTGCCCTTGAAGCGGACCAGCACCGATTCCGGCATGTCCAGCGGCATCGTGCCGGTGGCGGCCGCGAACGCGACCAGGCCCGAACCTGCCGGGAAGCTGATGCCGATCGGGAAGCGCGTGTGCGAATCGCCGCCGGTGCCGACGGTGTCGGGCAGCAGCATGCGGTTCAGCCACGAGTGGATCACGCCGTCGCCCGGGCGCAGCGCGATACCGCCGCGCGTGCTGATGAAGTTCGGCAGCGTCTGGTGCGTCTTCACGTCGACCGGCTTCGGATAAGCGGCGGTGTGGCAGAACGACTGCATCACGAGGTCGGCCGAGAAGCCGAGGCAGGCCAGATCCTTCAGTTCGTCGCGGGTCATCGGGCCCGTGGTGTCCTGCGAGCCGACCGAGGTCATCTTCGGTTCGCAGTACGTGCCCGGGCGCACGCCCTGGCCTTCCGGCAGACCGCATGCACGGCCGACCATCTTCTGCGCGAGCGAGAAGCCCTTGCCGCTGTCGGCCGGCTGGTGCGGCAGGCGGAACAGCGTCGACGGCGCGAGGCCCAGCGCTTCACGTGCCTTCGCGGTCAGGCCGCGGCCGATGATCAGCGGAATGCGGCCGCCGGCGCGCACTTCGTCGAACAGCACGTCGGACTTGACCTGGAATTCGGCGATCACGTTGCCGTCCTTCAGCGCCTTGCCTTCGTACGGACGCAGTTCGACCACGTCGCCCATTTCCATCTGCGACACGTCGAGCTCGATCGGCAGCGCGCCGGCATCTTCCATCGTGTTGTAGAAGATCGGGGCGATCTTGCTGCCGAGGCACACGCCGCCGAAGCGCTTGTTCGGCACGAACGGGATGTCTTCGCCCGTGAACCACAGCACCGAGTTGGTGGCCGACTTGCGCGAGGAGCCGGTGCCGACCACGTCGCCCACGTAGGCGACCAGGTGACCCTTTTCCTTCAGCGATTCGATGAACTTGACCGGGCCGCGCTTGCCGTCTTCTTCCGGCGTGATGCCCGGGCGTGCGTTCTTCAGCATCGCCAGTGCGTGCATCGGGATGTCCGGGCGGGTGGTGGCGTCCGGGGCCGGCGACAGGTCGTCGGTGTTGGTTTCGCCCGTCACCTTGAACACGGTGATGGTCAGGCTTTGCGGCACTTCCGGACGGCTCGTGAACCATTCGGCGTCGGCCCAGCTTTGCAGCACGGCCTTCGCGTGCACGTTGCCCTTGTCGGCGAGTTCCTTGACGTCATGGAACTGGTCGAACATCAGCAGGGTTTTCTTCAGTGCGTCGGCGGCCACGGCAGCGACGGCTTCATCGGACAGCAGCTCGATCAGCGGCTGGATGTTGTAGCCGCCCAGCATCGTGCCGAGCAGTTCGGTCGCGCGTTCGCGCGAAATCAGCGGGCAGGCGGTCTCGCCCTTGGCCACGGCGGCCAGGAAGCCGGCCTTCACGCGGGCGGCTTCGTCGACGCCGGCAGGCACGCGATGGGTGATCAGGTCGAGCAGCGTCTGCTCTTCGCCGGCGGGCGGGTTCGTCAGCAGTTCCACCAGTTCGGCGGTCTGCTGAGCCGTCAGCGGCAGGGGAGGAATACCGAGCGCGGCGCGGGCGGCCACGTGAGCACGAAAGTTTTCAAGCATGGGGAGACCTGCTGATATTGCGTTTGAGGGGAAGGCCTTGCCGGCACTCCGGGGCTGTTCCAGGCACTGCTTTGAGCGGGATTCTAATCTCAATGCTCTTTAACGTCAAATGTCTTATGTCTTATATAAGAGTTGATCGACGGGAAGCGGGAAAGCGCGGTGGAATGGGGGAGTCGGTCTGTTGGGGCGTGTTTGGGAGGTTCGCCTGGGTGCCGATGCGGGCAAGGTGTTCCGGGCGGTTCTGACCGTGGTCGGGAGGCGCGGTGCGATCCGGGCGTGTCCGTTCGCGTCGGGTGCCTCCGTCGTCGGCTTTGGTTGCCGTCATGTGAACCGACACGAACCGTTCGACGCCTCGGCGGGCGAGAGGCGCTACCGGTAACGAAGCCCCGGGAGCGTGGTTGTTGGCGGCGCATATATCTGCACAAGCACGCAAGAAACGTTACACACAGGCCGCTTCCGGGCACCTACGCTCTGTTTCACGCGACTTTCAATCAGGTTTCAAAAAACGGGGCGAGCATCGGCACGTGCCGGTTGCCCCGTCCTGAACGGCCGCGAGCCCTCAAATCCCGTCGATCAAACACATGCGAGCCAGAGAATCGATTTTCGTGGTGGTGTCCCTCGTCGCGGCGTCGGTCGTTCATGCGGCCACGGCCGACGACGAAGCGCGTGGCTCCGCCAGCCGTCCCGTCGCACTGGTCTATCGCGGCCCGGCCGCATGCGATGGCTGCCCCGAGACGATTGCGCAGCGCCTGCGTGAATCCGGCCACAAGTTTCGCGTGATCTACGTCGGGCCGGCGGAAAAACTCAAGATCACGCCCGCCGTGCTGGCCGGCGCCGCGCTCTATGTCCAGCCGGGCGGCGGGCAGGACATCCCCGGTGCGGCGGCCAGCATCGGGAAGCATTCGCTCAAGGCCGTGCGGCATTACGTGTCGAATGGCGGGCGCTACCTGGGCATCTGCATGGGCGCCTACCTGGCGGGCGATCCGGGTTTCGGGCTGGTCGCCGGCGAGTTCGACTCCGAGGTCGACCGGCCGGGCTCGACGCTCCACGGTATCGCGGACACGGTGACGCCGGTGGTATGGCGCGGGAAAAAGCGCTGGATCTACTTCCAGGACGGCGCGATGCTCCCGGCCGCTCCCGGCGCGGTCGTGCTGGCGACCTATCCGAACCGCGATATCGCGGCCGCGACCTATCGCTACGGCAAGGGGCGCGTCGGGCTCGTCGGCCCGCATCCCGAAGCCGACGAAAGCTGGTACCGCGAGAACGGTCTCAAGAACCCGGACGGCATTCGGCCGGACATGGCCGACGACCTGATCAACGCGACGATGAAGCCATGACGGTGTGTGCTATTTCCGCTTGGCGCGATACGCGTCGAGATTCTTGCGCGCCTGCGTGCGGATCGCGCGTTGCACGAAAGGCGTCCAGCCGAGCAGGGCGCCTTTCAGCCCAAGCGCCTGACGCGCCCAGCGCCACAGGTCGAAGCTGTCGCGATGCTCGACGATGCGTCCGTCGCGAAACCGGAACCGCGCGTCGATCCGGTTCACCACCATCCGGTTGGTCGCCGTGAAGCGGTAATGGGCGATCCACTCGGCGCGCCCGGCTTGTTGATCCGCGTCGACGTCGCCGAACGTCAATGAAAAATCCTGCGCACGCGCAACCAGCATGCGCCACATGTCGCGTGCGAGGTCGCCGCGCAGCTCGCCGAATGCGGGATCGCTGAAGACGACGTCATCGGCATAGCAGGCGAGCATCGCGTCGATGTCGCGCTGCTGGAACGCCGTGTAGAAGCGCTGGATCAACTCGGTGTGCGGATGGCTCATCTTTGGGTGGGTTGTCGTTGGCGATGAAGCGGGTCTCGACGCGCCGGCCGGATGCCGGGCAGGCCACTGTAGCGGAAATCAAACAGGCTGTCGCCGATGGCAGCGGCTGTGCGCGTCGGTTCTCCCGGCGGTTCCGCCGGCCGGGCAATGGATGGGCGATCCGGCGCTGGAGGCCGATCGCGCGTCGACCCGAGCGTGCGTGTCGACTGCCGGAAACCCGTTGTCGATGCGTCTTCCCCGCGACGAGTCGGACCGCGAGCAGACGTTCAGCGTGAACGGCGTCCGGACCGTGACATCCGTCGCGACATCGATCGAGACAATGACCGTCAACAGCGGGAATTGAGGCTGGCGGGCGCGGCTCCGGTTCAGCCGTCGTGACCCGAGCGCGACCGGAGCGTCAACGGACACCCGTCAGCGGTTCGCCAGCGCGACGTCCTGGTTGCCGCGCCCCGTCACCAGGCAGCCCGACATGAAGGCTTCGCTCTGGCTGCCGGCGGCCGCTGCGCCGAAGCCGCGGCCGAGCGCGTCGACCTTCACCTGCGCGGCACCTTGTTCGCACGCAAGCGGGCTGGTGTCGCGGCCCTGCGCATGCAGGATCGCGCGATCGCCAATGAGATACGCCAGCAGCGCGAAAACAGCGATATGTACGGCTCGTCTCATGGTTCGTCTCCTCGTTGCTCAAGCGTAACGCGGACCCGTTTGACGAAGCACTTGGGGGTTCCCCCGGTAAACGTCTGCTGAAATATGGGGCGGAAGGGGGGATCCTGTCCCGTTTTTCGGGTGTCGTGTGCGGAGCGAGGGCGCGCCTTCCATGCGGCCGGCAGGTGAAACCGGACGGGCGGCGAGGCATGCGCGCGACGGTTTTCAGCGTGACAGGTACGCGATTCGCAGGAGTTTGACGAATGTCAGGGTACGGGCGGGAGGGGCCGGCCGCGCGGCCATTCAAAGCGATAGCATGAATGCATGATTTGACGGAACGCGATCGCGGAGGAATGCATCGGTTCCGGCAAGCAGGTGCGTGTTGAACATCGCTATCGAAATAGTGAGGAATCCAAATGCTTAACGTCTCTTCTGTCCTGATCAGCCTCGCCCCGATGTGGGCCATCCTGCTCGTTGCGTCTTCGGCTGCCGCCTATTTCGTGTTCTGGCGCAAGGTCATCGACTAAGCGCCGTGGGAACGCCGGTGCGCGTGTGAGCGGCAACGTGCACACGTGTCGCACCGCGCGTTGCAAACCTGAGGCCCGTCAACGAACGGGCCGTTGCCGTATCGCCGCGCGTCATCGCCGTCATTGCACGGCCGTGACCGGCACATTCGAAATCCGCACCAGCCGGCTCATCACGCTGCGGCGGAACACCGACAACAGCGTATGCAACGGATCGTGCCGCGGCGCGACGACCACGATTTCGTCGCACCCCGTCTCCGCCGCGACGGCCGCGATCGTATCGGCCACCGGGCCCACCTTCATCACGACGCTGTACTTGACGCCGGCCTCCCGTAGGATCCGCTCGGCCATGGCCAGATCGTCGGACGCGAACTTCTCCTCGATCGAACGCAGCCGCGACAGCGGATGGTAGGCCTCGAGCCGCGTGGATTCGAGCGGTGCCTGGACATTGATCAGCACGATCTCCGACGCGCACCGTTCGCGATACAGGAAGGTCGCGTGGCGAACCGCCTGAAGCGAGCGGGGAGAGTGGCCGACCGGAACCAGCAGCTTGAGCATGAACGTTGTCCAGGAATCGAGATGATTCCAGCGTAGCGCGCCGCCGGGCCGAACGATCTAAAGAGAACGGGCGGCCGCGTAAAAATGTCGTCAATGCGCACCGCGCCGTGCCGCGCCTAATTGAAATATAAGAAATTTAAGTTTATGCGCATAAACGATTTCATCGGCCGGGGCGGCGCGCGCGACGCGTGGCCGGCCGCCCCGATTCAGTCGGAACCGCAATGAATCGCGGCGGAAAATATCGAAGGTTGCCGATCCGGCGTCGCGTAGAGTAGTGCATCGGCCGCGGCGCGGCCGCTCCCGGCCGGTTCGGGAGCGACTGCCGCCATGCGGCCCGCCATTCCATTCCGATTCCAGGAGACTCCGCATGCCGCACGGCGCCCCGCAGCTTCTCGCTCCCGCTTCCATCCCCGTCGATCCGATCGTGCGCCTGTCGGCGGGCGAGCTCGCGTCGGCGATCCGCAGCAAGGCCGTGTCGTGCGTCGAGACGATGCGCGCGTATCTCGATCACGTCGAACGCGTGAACGGGGCGGTCAACGCGATCGTCGCGCTGCGCGATCGCGACGTGCTGCTCGCGGAAGCCGCGGAAAAGGATGCCGCGCTGGCGCGCGGCGAGTACCACGGCTGGATGCACGGGATGCCGCAGGCGCCGAAGGATCTGGCGATGACGAAGGGGCTGCGGACGACCTACGGCTCGCCGATTTTCCGTGAGAACGTGCCGCACGCCGATTCCGTGGGTGTTGGGCGGATGCGCGCGGCCGGCGCGATCTTCATCGGCAAGACCAACACGCCCGAATTCGGGCTCGGCTCGCACACGTTCAACGAAGTCTATGGCGCGACGCGCAACCCGTACGACCTGACGAAGAGCGCGGGCGGCAGCAGCGGCGGCACGGCGGCGGCGCTCGCGTCGCGGATGTTGCCGGTGGCCGACGGCAGCGATTTCGGCGGTTCGCTGCGCAATCCGGCCGCGTTCTGCAACATCTACGGCTTCCGCCCGTCGCAGGGCCGCGTGCCGCGCTGGCCGGGCGTCGACGTGTTCGTGCAGCAGCTCGGCATCGAAGGGCCGATGGGCCGCACGGTCGGCGACGTCGCGCAACTGCTCGCGATCCAGGCCGGCTACGACCGCAACGATCCGCTGTCGCTCGCGGAGGATCCGGCCGTGTTCGCGCAGCCGCTCGACACTGACCTGCGCGGCAAGCGCATCGCGTGGGTCGGCGACTGGAACGGCTATCTCGCGACCGAAGCTGGCGTGCTCGCGCTGTGCGAACAGGGGTTGGCGACGCTGCGCGAGATCGGCTGCGACGTCGATGCCGCGCTGCCGGCGTTCGCGCCCGACCGGATCTGGCGCCTGTGGCTCGCACACCGGCACCTGCTGTCCGGCGGCGGGCTGCTGGCGCACTATCGCGACCCGGCGCGGCGCGCGCTGCTGAAGCCCGAGGCGATCTACGAGGTCGAAGGGCTGCTCGCGATGCAGGGCGCGGCCGTGTTCGACGCGAGCGTCGAGCGCACCGCATGGCATCAGGCCGTGCTGAGCTTCTTCGACCGCTACGACTTCATCGCGGCGCCGACCGCGCAGGTGTTCCCGTTCGACGTCGACCAGCGCTGGCCGAAGGAAATCGCGGGTCGCCCGATGGATACCTACCACCGCTGGATGGAAACGGTCGTGCCTTGGACGCTGGCCGGCTGCCCGGTGATCAGCGTGCCGGTCGGCTTCAACGACGCGGGGCTGCCGATGGGGATGCAGCTGATCGGGCGCCCGCGTGCCGATCTCGCCGTGCTGCAGCTCGCGCGTGGTTACGAGCAGGCGGCTGACCTCGTCGGGGGGCGGTTGCCGGGGTGGATGGCTGCGTAACGCGGCGCCGCCACCATTGATGCGGAGCAGGAACGAATGCCGGCACACGCATGGAAATCGCCCGGTAAACGCGGACGAATCCGCCCGAACACGTACGCCGGTCGCGGAATTGCAAGCGGCCGTGCCGCGTGATTTCGTTTCGATGTGTTTCAGTCGTTGCGGCCGCAAGCGGCGCGCTTCGACAATATCGGCCTCAACAATTCAGGCACGAGGAAAACACATGAAGCAGATTCGCGCGACGGGCCGGCACCTGGTCACGGCAGGCATCGCGTTCGGCATCCTGGCAAGCGGCGCCGCGCATGCGCAGTTTGACCTGCAGTCGATCGGCGCATCGCTGCTCGGTGGCGGGCAGCAGCAGGCGGCGCCCGCGCAGGGCGGTGTCGCGCAATTGCTGCAGGCCTATGTCGGCGCGAACCAGCAGGTGCTGACCGGCCAGTCGTCGCTCGCGTCGGCGATGGGGCTCAGCGGTGCGGCCGGGCAGGCGCAGCAAGCCGCGAGCCAGCTGACCGGCGGCAATGCGCTGACGCCGGCCGCGCTGTCGCAGATGGGCGGCGCGCAGCAATCGGTGTCGCAGGCGCTCGGCCAGGCGTTCGCGAGCGGTGGCGCGACGCACGGGCCGATCGACAAGCAGGCGTTCAGCAACGGGCTCGCGTCGCTCGGGCAGGGGCTCACGCAGTATTCGCAGCTGCAGTCCGGGCTCGGCAATCTCGGTTCGACGAGCGCGGCGTCGCTGTTGCAGTCGGGCCTGAATCCGCAGAACATGCAGGCTGCGTCGTATATCGCGCAAAGCGCGCCGGGCCAGTTGCAGTCGCTCGCGACGACGCTCAGCCAGGCCGTGCAGTTCGCGACGAGCCAGGGCATTTCGGTGCCGTCGGTCGCATCGTCCGCGCTGAAGCTGCTGCCGTAACGTTGCGCGGGGTTGCGCGATGCGGTGCCGGCATCGCGCGCGACGACGAAGATGGCCCCGCACAACATGGGGATTTCGCACGATGCTATCGTGGCGTGTCCCTTTTTTCGGTGCAGGTTCATGACAGACTCGTTTGACCTCTCGCGCTATTTCTCCCGCATCGGCTACGACGGCCCGGTCGAGCCGACGCTCGACGTGCTGCGCCGGCTGCATCTGCTGCACCCGCAGGCGATTCCGTTCGAAAACCTCAATCCGCTGACCGGTGCGCGCGTCGCGCTCGACCTGCCGTCGATCGTCGACAAGGTGCTGGCGCATCGCCGCGGCGGCTACTGCTTCGAACTCAACAAGCTGTTCTACACCGCGCTCACGACGATCGGCTTTCGCGTGACGCCGATGATCGCGCGCGTGCGCTGGATGCAGCCGCCGGAAGTCGCCACCGCGCATACGCACATGCTGCTGCGCATCGACCTCGACGGCGCGGCCTGGCTCGCGGACATCGGCTTCGGCAGCGCCACGCTGACCGCGCCGCTGCGTTTCGTGCCGGACGAGCGGCAGCTGACACCGCACGGCGCGTTCCGCGTCGTCGCCGCGCCGGTCGACGGTGAATTCGAGGTGCAGTTCGAGACGCCCGACGGCTGGCAGACCACCTATCGCTTCCAGCCGAAGCGGGTCGAGTGGATCGATTACGACGCCGCGAACTGGTTCACGTCGACCTATCCCGAATCGATCTTCCTGCATAACCTGATCGCCTGCCGCGTGCTGCCGGACGGCCGTGCCGCGCTGCGCAACACCACGCTGACGATCCGCGACGCGGCGGGCGTCGGGCACGCCGTCACGTTCGACGATGCGGCCGCATGGGGCGCATGCCTGCGCGACACGATCGGCATCGACACGACGGGATTCGATCTCGACGCGCTGTTCGCGCGGCTGGCGGCGCGCGCCGCGACGTAACCCGGATTCACGACAGCCCATGGCGGCCCGACACACGGGCCGCGTCCCTGGTTGACTTTTGCTAGATTGCTAGCATACTAGCAATCATGACCGACGAAGAAGTCAAGCAATTCAACGTGTACCTGCCGCTGAGCCTGATCCGGCAGGTCAAGCATCGCGCCATCGAAACGGAGCAATCGCTGTCCGCGCTGGTGGCCGACGCATTGCGCGCGTACCTGGCCGCGCCGCCGCCGGGCGCGGGGCCGTCCACCAAGGAGGAGTGACATGTCATCCGAGCGAATCGAAGCCGTGTACCTGACGACGCACAACTGGGGCAAGTCGGCGAAGTTCTTCCAGGCCCTGGGCTTCACGCTGGAGTTCGAAACCGATCACCACTCGGGCCAGCTGCGCAATGGCGACGGCCCCTTCCTGTTCATCGCCGAAGTACCGCCGGGCGAGACGCCGGACATGCAGGTCGTGCTCAAGGTGCCGAACGAACAGGCGGTACAGCCGCAGCCGATCGTCGACGTTGTCACGCCGTTCGAGGACACGCACTGGGGCACGCGCGACATGACCGTGCGCGACCCGGACGGTCGTGTATGGCGCCTGCAGGCGCCGGGCAAGCAGGGCGCGTGAGGCGGCCATGACCGAACCCCGCGAAAGCGCCCCCGACAGCACCGCCGCGCGCGTCGCGCTGTGGCGTGCGCTGCACGTCGAACTCGACGCGCCGCCGCACGTGCTCGCCGACGAAGTCGGGCTCCAGCTGCTCGCGCCGGAACCCGGCTGGCAGCAGCGCGGCGACATGGATCCGCAGTTCACGCGGCCGTTCCGTGCGTCGATCGTCGCGCGGGCACGCTTCATCGAGGATCTGGTGGTCGAGCAGGCTGCGCGCGGCGTGAGCCAGTACGTGATCCTCGGCGCGGGCCTCGACAGCTTCGTGCAGCGCCGGCCGGAGATGGCGTCGCGCGTGACCGTCTTCGAAGTCGACCCGCCCGCGCCGCAGGCGTGGAAGCAGCGCCGTCTGGTCGAGCTTGGCTTCGGCGTGCCCGACTGGCTGCGTTTCGTGCCGGTCGATTTCGAGGCGAAGCAATCCTGGCGCGCTGCGCTCGTCGGCGCGGGCTTCGATGCCGGCAAGCCGGCGGTCGTGGTGTCCACCGGCGTCAGCATGTACCTGACGCACGACGCGAATGCGGCCGCGTTGCGCGAAGTCGCATCGCTCGCGCCGGGCTCGACGCTCGCGATGACGTTCCTGCTGCCGCTGGAGCATGCGGATCCCGACGTGCGTCCGGGGCTGGAAATGGCCGCGAAGGGCGCGCGCGCAAGCGGCACGCCGTTCATCAGCTTCTTCATGCCGGCGCAGATCCAGGCGCTCGCGTGGGAGGCCGGTTTCGCGGCGGCCGCGCATGTATCGGCCGCCGATCTGACACGCCGCTATTTCGCCGCTCGCACCGACGGCCTGCGGCCGCCGAACAACGCGGAAGAGCTGCTGGTCGCGACGGTCTGAGCCGTCGCATTCAGCACACGCGTCAAGCGCGTTCGAGCACCGCCATTTCACGCACGACCACGAGCAGCACCGCGAGGCTCGCGCCGCCCGATGCGCGCAGGTCCGCGAGCAGGTGCTCGTAGCGCGCGAGCGCGGCTTCGCGGCGTTCACGCCACGCACCGACGATCGTTTCCGGCGTGGTCGAATCCGGCGATTCCGCGAGCGCGCTCGTCGCGAGCGTGCGCTTGAGGCGTGCAACTTCCGCAAGCGCAGCCGCGCGCGCCAGCATGTCCCAGTGCGTCGGTGTCGGCAGCGTCGCCGCGCGCTCGCCGATCCAGCTGTAATTGAGCAGCGTGCCGAGCGAGAAATAGACGCCCGCGACGAGTTCGAGGCTGCGGTTGCTGGCCGCGGCCACTTCGGCGATGTCGAGCAGCGCGGCCGAGATGTCGCCGCTTGCGACGCGCACCGCCAGCGCGCTGTCGACGCCGGCTTCGACCAGCACGCGCTGCCGCTCGGACAGCGCTTCGAGATCGTCGGCCGGCAGCAGCGACGGCAGTTGCGGTGCAAGCCGCTCCGCCGCATCGCGGCAGCGCGCGATCAGCTCGGCGACGCCGCCGTCGGCCACCGCGCCGGATTGCAGATGCCGCAGGAACCACAGCGCCGCGCGCTCCAGCAGCCGTGCGACATCGACGAACATGCGCGCCTGCACGTCGTCGGCGACACGGTTGTCGAGCGCGTCGATGTCGCGCCACACCGCATCGAGGTCGAACACGTCGCGCGCCATGATGCATGCCCGCACGATGTCGCCGGGCTTCGCGTCGGTTTCCTCCATCAGCCGGTGCACGAACGCGCTGCCGACGCGGTTCACGAGCGCGTTGGTCAGATGCGTCGCGAGAATTTCGCGGCGCAGCGGATGGCGGCGCATCGGTTCGCTGAAGCGCTGCTGCAGCGGTTTCGGGAAGTAGTCGACGAGCATCGCGGCCACCAGCGGATCCTCGGGCACGTCGGATTCGAGCAGCGCGTCGTACAGCCACATCTTGCTGTACGCGAGCAGCACCGCGCGTTCCGGTGACGTGAGGCCGAGCTTCGCGGCTTGCCGTTCCGCGACTTCGTCGTCGGTCGGCAGGAATTCGATCACGCGGTTCAGGCGGCCCGCGCGTTCGAGCCAGCGCATCAGGCGCGCCTCGGCGTCGAGCAGCTCGACCGCGTAGCGACCGGCAATCGACAGCGCCTGCGTCTGGTAGTAGTTGTCGCGCAGCACGAGCAGCCCGACTTCGTCGGTCATCTCCGCGAGCAGCGCATTGCGCTGCTTCTCGGTCATCTCGCCGTCGGACACGACGAGCCCGAGCAGGATCTTGATGTTGACTTCGTGATCCGAACAATCGACGCCGGCCGAGTTGTCGATCGCATCGGTGTTGATGCGGCCGCCGCGTTGCGCGAACTCGATCCGGCCGAACTGCGTGCAGCCGAGGTTGCCGCCTTCGCCGACCACCTTGCAGCGCAGGTCCGTGCCGTTCACGCGCACCGCGTCGTTCGCGCGGTCGCCGACCTGCAGGTGGGTTTCGCGCGCGGCCTTCACGTAGGTGCCGATGCCGCCGTTGTACAGCAGGTCGACCGGCGCCTGCAGGATCGCGCGGATCAGCTCGGCCGGCGGCAGTGCGTGCGCGTCGATGCCGAGCGCGGCCTGCACGGCCGGCGACAGCGGGATCGTCTTCGCGGTGCGCGGATAGACGCCGCCGCCCGACGAGATCGATGCCGGATCGTAGTCGGCCCAGCTCGAGCGTTCGAGCGCGAACATGCGTGCGCGCTCGGCGAAACTCGCCGCGGGATCGGGGTTCGGGTCGAGGAACACGTGCCGGTGATCGAATGCGGCGACGAGCCGGATATGCGGCGACAGCAGCATCCCGTTGCCGAACACGTCGCCCGACATGTCGCCGACGCCGACCACCGTGAAGTCGGTCGTCTGCGTATCGATGCCCATCTCGCGGAAGTGCCGCTTCACCGATTCCCATGCGCCGCGCGCGGTGATCGCCATCTTCTTGTGGTCGTAGCCGACCGAGCCGCCGGACGCGAACGCGTCGTCGAGCCAGAAGCCGTATTCGCGCGAGATCGCGTTCGCGTAGTCGGAGAAGGTGGCCGTGCCCTTGTCGGCGGCGACGACCAGGTACGGGTCATCCGGATCGTGGCGAACCACGTCGGGCGGCGGCACGATCGCGTTGCCGGCCAGATTGTCGGTCAGGTCGAGCAGGCCGCGCAGGAAGGTCTGGTAGCACGCGATGCCTTCGCGCATCCACGCTTCGCGATCGCTCGGCGGCGGCGGGTTCTTCACGACGAAGCCGCCTTTCGAGCCGACCGGCACGATCACGACGTTCTTCACCATCTGCGCCTTCATCAGCCCGAGCACCTCGGTGCGGAAATCCTCGCGGCGATCCGACCAGCGCAGGCCACCGCGCGCGACTCGCCCGCCGCGCAGGTGCACGCCCTCGACCCGCGGCGAATACACCCAGATCTCGAACATCGGCTTCGGTTCGGGCAGGCCGGGCACCTTCGCCGGATTGAACTTGAACGACAGGTACGGTTTCGATTCGCCGTTCGCGTCGACCAGGAAGTAGTTGGTGCGCTCGGTCGCGTTGATCACGCCGAGGAACTGGCGCAGGATGCGGTCCTCGTCGAGGTTCGGCACCTGGTCGAGCGCGCCTTCGATCGCCTTCAGCAGCCGTTCGGCCTGCACGTCGCGCGTGTCGCCGGTGGCCGGGTCGAAGCGCAGCAGGAACAGCTCGACGAGCTGCCGCGCGATCGCCGGGTTGCCGGTCAGCGCGCGCTCGATGTATGCATCGCTGAAGGTCGAGCCGACTTGCCGCAGGTACTTCGCATACGCGCGCAGGATCGTCACTTCGCGTGCGCTCAGGTGGGCGCGCAGCACGAGGCGGTTGAAGTCGTCGTTCTCGATCCGGCCGCTCCAGATCTGGTCGAACGCATCCTCGAACAGGCCTTTCACGCGCTCGATGTCGAACTCGGTGTCGTCGGCGAGTTCGAGGCCGAAGTCGTGGACCCACGCATGCGCGGCGTCCTGTGTCTGGATCCGGTACGGGCGCTCCTCGTCGACGCGCACGCCGAGATGCTCGAGCATCGGCAGGCTGCGCGACAGCGCGATCGGGTCGCCCGCGCGATAGACCTTGAAGCGGAACGCACGCGCCTCGGCCTCGATCGGCCGGTACAGGTTCATCGCGAGCTGCCCCGAATCCTTCACGCGCTCGATCAGCTCGATGTCGCGCACGGCGGTGCGCGCCGGATAGTCGTCGCGATAGCCGGCCGGGAACGAGTCGGCATAGCGCTGCAGCAGGCGGTTGCCTTGCTCCTCGCCGAATGCGTCGAGCAGCGCGTCTGCGAGGTCGTCCTGCCAGCGGCGCGTGACCTGCACGAGCCGCGTTTCGAGCTCGCGGGTGTCGACGTCGGGCATCGTGCCCGGTTCCGCATGCACGACGAAATGGATGCGCGCGATTGCCGATTCCGACAGCAGCGGCGTGAATTCGACGTTCACGCCGTTGTACGCATCGACGAGCAGCTTCGCGATGCGCCGGCGCAGGTCGGTGTTGTACTTGTCGCGCGGCACGAACACGAGGCACGACACGAAGCGGTCGAAGCGGTCGCGCCGCACGAACAGGCGCGTGCGCTGGTGTTCCTGCAGCCGCAGGATGCCGAGCGCGATGTCGTAGAGCTGGTCTTCGTCGGCCTGGAACAGCTCGTCGCGCGGATAGGTTTCGAGCACCGTCACGAGCGACTTGCCGAGATGTCCTTTCGGCAGGAAGCCCGCGCGCCGCACGATGTTCGCGCACTTGCGGCGCACGATCGGGATCTCGGCGCTCGACACCATGTAGGCGGTCGACGTGTAGAGCCCGATGAAGCGGCGCTCGCCCGCGACCTTGCCGTCGGGGCCGACGAGTTTCACGCCGACATAGTCGAGATAGCCGGGCCGGTGCACGGTCGCGCGCGAATTCGCCTTGGTCAGGAAGATCGGCCAGGAGCCGGTGATGATGTCGGCGGCGGCCTGCGGCAGCGGCGTGACGTCGGGCGCGCCCGACGTGCGCAGCGATTCGCGCAGGATCCCGAAGCCGGTGCCCTCGATGCCGCGCAGCCCGAAGCCGGTGCCGTCGGATACCAGCGCGTAGTCGCGCTGGCCGAGGAACGTGAAGTGATCGGCGGCCATCCATTCGAGGAACGCGCGCGCCTCGATGTCTTCCGCGGTCGATTCGCGCGCCTTCATTTCCTTGATCGTCGCGCGGGCGATCTCGACGATCTTCGGCCAGTCTTCGACCGATGCGCGCACGTCGCCGAGCACGTGCGCGATGTCGTTGCGCAACGTGTCGAGCAGCGCGGCATCGCCGCAGCGGTCGACTTCGAAATGGATGAACGACGCGAGCTGCGACTGGCCGTCGCCGGGCGTCGCGCCGCCTGCATCGACGCGCTCGATGCCGCCATCGCTGCCGCGCCAGATGCGGAATACCGGGTGCAGGGCCGAATGCAGCGCGAGCCCGAGGCGGTTGACGGCCATCGTCACCGAATCGACGAGGAACGGCATGTCGTCGTTGACGATCTCGATGACCGTGTGGTCCGAGTGCCAGCCGTGCTGGTCGAGGATCGGGTTGTACACGCGCAGCCGTTCGCTGCCGGGCACGAATTTCTGGGCGGTCTGCCAGTGCGCCATCGCGGCGCCGTAGAGATCGGCGATGCTGCGGCTTTGCAGATCGTCGGCATCGACGAAATCGTAGTAATGACGCAGGAAGGGTTCGACGATCCGGAACGTGGCTTCGGGCAGGCGCCCGCGCGCGAATTCGACGACGTCCGAGAGCAGGTGTGCGACGACTTCCTCGTTCTTCGCTTCCATGGCGGTCTCCTCGTCGGGTGGCCATCGGCTGCTGCGTCTGTCCGGCATTATGCGCCGATTGCGTGACAAAGCGATGTGCGGGCGCACAACGAGAGGCGGCCGGAAGAGGCTGCGTGCAGCGCCCGTCGCGGGCGCTGCAGTGTGTGAATCAGGTCAGTTCTGGCGGCTTCAGGTCGGGATGCCGCTTGTAGAGCGGGTTCATGAAATCGAGCAGCATCGTGTTCAACAGAGAGGAAACGAATTCGCGATAGGCAACGAATTCGGCATCCGGGCAGGATGCCTTGACTGCCAGTAGAGAGCGATCGAGATCAGCCCCCATTTGTAAGACCATATCGTTCAGGGCGGTTGCGGCTTGCTTGTCTGTAATCATGTGCTCACCTTGTTAACGTCCTGCCAACGCATTGCAGCTGTTGACGCAGTTCCAGAATTTGAATCCGAAGTTTCCGGTTGGCAAAGTCGTTGCGGAACACTTGGCTCGACACATTGCTCTCCATTGCGTACAGGACATGTTTCTGGGTTGCGGCGTCATGCCTAGAGTGTTGTCGACTGCGGGAGGTGCAACGAAAATGAAGTTCGTTGATTCTCGCTTCGTCGTATAGATGACGGCGAGATCCTCCGAAAAAAGCAAGGTTGCGTCAAATTCGTGGTTGAGCCTGCTCGCGCAGGCTTTCGTTGCTGGAGAGAGCGTCAAGCGCAACCCGTCTTCCGAGCGAAGCGGTTGTATTTTCCCCGTCAGTCTGCACGTGCCGATATCGACTGATGCATCAACGAGGTTTTTGTCGATGCGAAGCTGGACAAGGCTATCGGAGATGGTTGCCTGCCACGTTCCTGCACGGATGGCGCCTCGAGCCTGATTGGTGGAGCGATAAGGTTGTGCAACGAAGCTGGTTGTTTCGCCGTTGCTGCCCAGCATGACGCCGATAGATCCTCGGCTCGTCTCCTGAACGCCGATCGTGACGCTGGACGATGCCGAAGTCCATGGAACATAGTCGGTGCCGGTTGAGCCGGCTAGTTGGTCGTAGATGACGTATCCGGAAATATTCTCCTTGCTTCCATAGACAACCAGGAAGCGATTCGCAGCAATCTTGACGATCTTGTACGTCGTCCCGTTCTCGTCAGCCTTCCATGCCTCATGAAGTGTGACGGAGTGTGGATTCGATGTGGTGTCGGGCTGTGTGGAAACTGAGCTGCCAACGCTCGGATTCGCGAATGAAATCAACGAAAACAGCAGGACGGCGGAGTAGCGTTTGATGGTCCTAATTTTCATGGTGTCTACCTGCAATGATGAATGGAGTATCGGTGTAGACGTACTTGCCGGGTTCATTGCTGGCGGTAACACCGATGAACGGTGATTGGCTGGCTAGATTGTCGAATGTGGATTTGCGATTTTTGTTTCGTTATGAAGTTCTATTTTGAGAAATAAATAAATCGAATTCTGAAGCTTGTTTCGACTATGAAAGTTAATTGCAATATTTCGTGGCGTCAACGTTAATATATTGGGATAACTAATTGATGAAATGGCGCAGAGGTAAGGGCGAACCTGCGGCAGAGAAACGAAGGCTGCGCGCTATCGTGGTCCGGCGGCGCGCAGTCTATCTGAGGGGACGCTCAGCGCTCGTCGCTCCACAGCTTCCCCGCCGTCGCCCAGTTCTCTTTCTTCACGTCGGTGAGAATGATATCGACCGAGCCAGGCTCGCAGCCGAGCGTCTCGCACGTGACGCGCGTGATGGCTTCGACGAATTCGCGCTTCTGGTCGACGGTGCGGCCTTCGAAGAGCTGGATATTGAAAGTCGGCATGACGGAGTGCTCCGATGGTTGGGATGAATGATTCGGGGGAAGCCGGCGGCGTCAGTCGCGATACGTCGGATCGATCCGGTCGAGCCGGCGCAGCAGCGCCGGCCATTCCAGTTCGCCCTCGATCGCGCCGCCGTCGCGCAGTTGTTCTGCGGTCCGGTCTGCGACGGCCGGGTCGGGCAGCACGAGCGGCCCGCCGCCGGCCTGCGCGCGCACCTGGATGTCGCACGCCTTGATCAGCGTATCCATCAGCACATAGGCTTCGGCCACGGTGCGGCCAACCGTCAGCGTGCCGTGGTTGCGCAGCAGCATCGCGGATTTCGCGCCGAGGCTCGCGGTCAGCCGCGCGCCTTCGGCCGGCGAGAATGCGAGCGCCTCGTAGTCGTGGTACCCGAGGTCGCCATGAAACCGCAACGCGTGCTGCGACGCGGGCAGCAGCCCGTCGCGCTGGATCGACACGGCGATGCCGGCCGTATTGTGCAGATGCATCACGCACACGGCGTCGGCGCGTGCGGCGTGCACGGCCCCATGCAGCGCGAAGCCCGTCACGTTGACCGCATGCTCGCTGTCGCCAATCCGGTTGCCGGCCAGGTCGATCTTCACGAGATTCGACGCGCGGACTTCGTCGAACGTGAGGCCGAACGGGTTGATCAGGAAGTGGCCGGGCTCGCCGGGCACGGTTGCGGAAAGGTGCGTGTAGATCAGGTCGTCCCAGCCGTTCAGCGCGACGAGCCGGTACGCGGCGGCGAGGTCGACGCGCATCCGGCGTTCGGCGTCCGAGATCGGGCCGCCGGGTTTCACGGCATCAGGACGGTGTGCGAATGACGACATCGGGTTCTCCGAGGGTGAAGCGGCGCGCGACGGCCACCGTGACCCACGACGCGAGCGCGAACGGGGCCGTGAACGCGGGAATGCCGGCGCGCGTCGCGAGCCACTGGATCAGCGCGGCCAGTGCGGCGGCCGCGAGTGCCGCGCGCGGGCCGCGCGGCATCAGCGCGAGCGCGGCGAGTGCGCCATTGAAGCCGAGCAGGCCGTCGGCGAACGATGCGCCGCTGGCGCCGAGCGCGACCAGCAGCACGGTCGATACCAGCGCGCCGCCGAGCGCGAACGCGGCCGCGCGGCGCGACGCGACGGCAAGGCCGGCGACGATCGACACGCCGGCCCATGCGCCTTGCGCGAAGGTGGTCTGGGCGATGCCTGAAAGAAGGGCATCGGCGGCGGAAACAAGCGTCAGCGCCGGGCCGGCCATCGTGCCGCTGGCATGCTGCAGCGCGACAAACGGTAGCCACAGCGCGGTGACGATGAGGCACGGGCTCGAATACGGGCACTGGCGCCAGCGTGCGAGCGGCAAGCGCATCGCGCGCTGCACGAGCGCCGCGCCGATCGAGGCCAGCGGCACCAGCGCGACGGCGGTGAGTTGATGGGGCGCGCACAGCACGGCGATCAGCGCGGCGAGCGCGCCGTTGAAGCCGTGCAGCCCCTGTTCGACGTCGCGGCGCTCGGCGCCCGTCAGCACGGCCGTCATGCTGGCGGCGGCCGAGCCGACCAGCGCCGCGCTCGCGAGCCGCAGGTCGGTCAGCGCCAGAGCCGCGAGCAGCAGCGTACCGGTGAGTGCATTTGCCTGCAGCACGATCTGCCCGATGCCGCGCAGCAGGATACGCAGGTCGATCGACGGCGGGACGGGGCGGGCGGTAGGCATGATGGCGGCGGAACAGGACGAGCCGCGAGCATAGGACACAATCCCATGCACCGGAATAGGGAATTCTGGATAGTCAGGATTTGTGGTCGATGCCCCGAAACGGTGAATCCGGATGTCGACTCGTGCCCGAACGCCGCGCCGTTGGCCCTTTCGGCGGGGCTGCCCGTTCGGGACGCGAATCCTGACGGTGGCCGGCACCTTCGTCGGGCGATTCGTGCGACGATGCCTCGCATCGGGAAAACCGGGAGGCGGAACGATGCGCGAAGTGCGTTGGGCGTCGCTCGAAGGCGACGGGGTCGAACATCTGACGTTCGACCGGAGCGGCGGCGGGATCGTCGTCGAAAGCGCGGTGGTCGGCCAGCGGTATGGCCGTGCGTACGGGCTCGCTTATCGCGTCGAGTGCGACGCGCACTGGCGCGTGACCTACGCGGTGCTCAAGGTGATGGGCGGCGGCACGCTGGAACTGCGCAGCGACGGCGCCGGCCGCTGGCACGATGGTTCAGGCCGCGCACTGCCGGAACTCGACGGCTGCATCGACATCGACATCGCGGCGACGCCGTTCACGAATTCGCTGCCGATCGGCCGCCTCGGGCTCGCGCGCGGCGAGCGGCGGCCGATCGACGTCGCGTACATCTCGACGCCGGACCTGAAGGTCACGCCGGTCAAGCAGGCCTACGCGTGCCTCGAGCCGGGCCGGCGCTACCGCTACGAAGGAATCTTCCGCGACTTCACGGCCGAGATGGCAATCGACGACGACGGGCTCGTCGTCGATTACGAGACGCTGTTCAGACGCCTGCCGGCGCCGGCGCCCGCGGTGCGCTGAACCCTGGCCGCGGCCGGGGCGAGCGCCGGCCGCTCCTGCGCGGACGCGAAGCGGTCGATCCGCGACGCGATCATGTCGGGGTGGCGCAGCACGATCCAGTGCGTGCCGTCGATTTCCTCGCGCACGTGGTCGCCGAGCCAGCGGTCGAGGTCGACCGACATCTCGGGCGTCACATAGCGGTCGCGCACCGGCACCAGGATCTGCACGGGTGCCTGCGCGTACCGTTCGCGCGGCTTGCGTGCCCGTGCGATGAAGTTCGCACGGTACAGCTGCAGGCCGTTCAGCGCGTTTTTCAGTTGCACGGGGTCGCGCTCGGCGCGCACGCGTTCGGTGAGCTGCAGCCAGCGCGGCCACAATGCCGCGCCGCCGAGCCGCCACACCAGCGACGGCACAAGCGGCAGGTGGAAGAACGCGATGTACCACGACTTCAGGCTCTGCTTGAGCCGCATCTTCGCGCGGAACACGTGATCGAGGCACGGGCCCGAGATCGACGTGTACGACGCGATCCGGCCGCGGAACGCGGGGTCGGTCACGGCCTCCCAGCACTGGATCGAGCCCCAGTCGTGGCCGACGAGATGGAACGGCCGGCCGCCGCACGTCGCATCGGCCACCGCCTTCAGGTCGGCGGCGAGCCGTTCGAGCGTGTAGTCGGCGCGGCGGCGCGGCGCATCGGACGCACCGGCGCCGCGCACGTCGTACGCGATCACGCGGTAGCGCTTCGCGAGCCGCGCCCGGATCGGCGCCCACACGGCTGCCGAATCGGGGTAGCCGTGCACGAGGATCAGCGGCGGGGCGCGACGCGACCCGCTTACGTAGACGGCGAGTTTCACGTCGCCGGACTGGACGGTCAGCATCTCGTGGGCGCGCGCCATGGCGTCATGCCTGCGGAACCGGGTGCAGCGGCACGCGGCGCGGGGCGGCTTGCGCGGCGTAGCGCGCATTGGTCGCGTCGATGTTCTCGAGCAGCGTGTCGAGCCCCTGCAGGTACTGGTGGTTGTCGTGGTCCCACGGGTGGAAGCCCGGGCGGAAGTAGTCGAGCCATTCGCGCGCGATGCTCGGGAACACGCCGTGCTTCGGGCCGTACAGGTACTTCACGAGGCGCCACATGCCGCCGAACTTGCCGTGTTCGCGACGGTGCGCACGCATCAGTCGCACGTGGAAGTCGAACACGATGGTCCAGAAGAGCAGCGTCGTCGTCAGCATCGTGCCCGTGCGCAGCAGGTAGCTGCCGAGGCCGGGTTTCATCACGGTGGTCCATACGTCGTACGACACGGCCTTGTGCTCGGTTTCCTCCATCGCATGCCACATCCACATCTGCTGGTAGCCTTCGACCGAGCCGTCGATCCGGTGCTCGTGGCCCGACAGCAGCTGGTTCGCGAGGATCGCCGTGTAGTGCTCGAGCGCGATCGTGATCGCGAGCTGCATCGAATGCGGCAGCACCTTCTTGAACCAGCCGAGGATCGTCCACAGGCGCTTGTCGAGCTTGTGCGCGGGCAGGCCGGACGACTGCAGCAGGTCGTTGTATTCGATGTGCTCGCGCGTGTGCATCGCTTCCTGGCCGATGAAGCCGAGCACCTGCTTCTTCAGCTCCGGATCCTCGATCCGGTCGCGATAGTTGCGCACCGAATCCATGAAGAAGCGTTCGCCGGCCGGGAACAGCAGCGACAGCGCGTTCATGAAGTGCGTGACCGGTACGCCCTGCACGTGCCAGTCACGTGCGCGTTCGGGGGGCAGCGCGAAACGGATGTCGCGCCGCACGGGCATCATGTTCGGGGTCGTCATGATTGTTCACCTCCCTGGTTGCCTGCATTGTTGTAGGTGGCGTGCAGCGGTGCGGGCGCCGGCGTGCCGCGTGCGGCGTCGCGGCGGGCCCTCGCGGCCTCGCGGCGCGTCGCGAGCACGACGAGCGCCTGGTACGCACACGGCAGGACGCGCGCCATCCAGTCCCCGGCCTTCGCGTCGCGGCCGATCAGCACGCGGCGCTTGTTCTTGCGCACGCCGGCGAGGATCGTGCGCGCGGCATCGTCGGCGGTCGTGATGAAGAACTTCTCGAACGTGTCCCGGCCTTGTTGCTCGCTCGCGACCATGAAGCCGACCATGTTCTTCGAGACCCGGCTGGCCTGCGCGATGTTCGTGCGGATGCCGCCCGGATGCACGCAGGTTGCCGACACGCCGCACTTCATCATGTCGAGTTCCTGGCGCAGCGATTCGGTGAAGCCGCGCACCGCGAACTTGGTCGCGTTGTAGCCGCTCATGCCCGGTTGCGCGAAGATCCCGAACAGGCTCGACGTGTTGATCACGTGGCCGTCGCCCGATGCCTTCAGGTGCGGCAGGAACGCCTTCGTGCCGTGCACGACGCCCCAGAAGTTGATGTTCACGATCCACTCGAGATCGCTGTATTCCATCCCTTCGATCGTGCTCGACAGCGCGACGCCCGCGTTGTTGAAGATCAGGTTGACCTTGCCGTGTTCCTTCGCGGTGTCGTCGGCCCACGCGAACATTGCTTCGCGGTCGCCGACGTCGAGGACGCGCGTCGACACGCGCACGTTCGGCGCGATCGTGCGGACGATCCGCTCGGTTTCGGCGAGGCCGACGGCGTTCTTGTCGGCGAGCGATACGTGACAGCCGGCCTGCGCGAGCTGGATCGCGAGCGAGCGGCCCATGCCCGAGCCGGCACCCGTGATCGCGGCGACCTTGTTGGCGAAATCTCTCATGTCGGTTGCTCCTTGTCTGGCTCAGGCCGCTTCGGCGGACGTGGAAGTCGAAGCGGAAGCGGCGGGCGCGGCGACGGGCCGCGCGGTCGTGTCGTGTTGCGGCGCGCGATACGCGTGGTAGTCGGCGATCGAGAAGTGCGCGGTCGCCTGGCGGAAGCGCCACGTGAAGCCCGGCCACAGCGTCGTGTTCTTGCCGGTGCGCGGATCGAGGTACCAGCTCTTGCAGCCGCCCGTCGACCAGATCGCTTTCTTAAGCTTGCCCTGCAGGTCGCTGTTGAATTGCGCCTCGACGAGCGGGCGCACCTCGATCGCGTCCGCCCGTTCGCGGTGCATCGTCTGCAGCGCGCCGAGGATGTACTCGATCTGCGACTCGATCATGAACACCATCGAGTTGTGGCCGAGGCCCGTGTTCGGGCCGACGATCATGAAGAAGTTCGGGTAGCCCGGCAGCGTCGAGCCGAGATACGCGTGCGCGCCGTCGCGCCATGCATCGACGATGTCGAGCCCGCCGCGGCCGATGATCGCGCCGCGCGGATACGGATCGGCCACCTGGAAGCCGGTGCCGTAGATCAGGCAGTCGACTTCATGGCGGCGGCCGTCGGTCGTCACGACCGCGTCGGCATCGATGTGGTCGATGCCGGTCGTGATCACGTCGACGTTCTTGCGCGACAGCGCCGGGTAGTAGTCGTTCGAGATCAGCACGCGCTTGCAGCCGAGCGTGTAGTTCGGCGTGACGGTCTTGCGCAGCTCCGGATCGGGAATCTGCTTGCGGATGTGGCGCAGGGCGAGCTTCTGCACGTTCTTCATCAGCGACGGATGGATCGCGAAGCCGAGCACGCGCGATTCGAGCATCCAGTAGATGCTGCTGCGCACGGCCTTCTGCGTGAACGGCAGCGTGCGGAACAGCCACTTCTCGAGCCCGGTGAGGTTGCGGTCGGGCTTCGGCATGATCCACGGCGGCGTGCGCTGGAACAGCGCGAGTTCCTTTACGCGCGGCGCGATCTGCGGCACGAACTGGATCGCGCTCGCGCCGGTGCCGATCACCGCGACGCGCTTGCCTTCAAGCGCATAGTCGTGATCCCACTGCTGCGAGTGGAACGCGCGGCCCTTGAAGTTCTCGACGCCGGGAATCGACGGCAGCGCGGCGCGCGACAGGCCGCCCATCCCCGACACCAGCACGCGCGCGGACAGCCGCTTGCCGTTCGCGAACGTGAGGCGCCAGCGTTGCGCGGCCTCGTCGTACTCGGCGCGCTGCAGCTCGTGGTTCAGGCGCAGGTGCGCGCCGATCCCGAAGCGCTGCACGCAGTCTTCCAGATAGGCGCGGATTTCCGGCTGCGGCGCGAACATGCGCGTCCAGCGCGGGTTCGGCGCGAACGAGAACGAATAGACGTGCGATTGCACGTCGCATGCACACCCGGGGTAATGATTGTCGCGCCACGTGCCGCCGACCGACGCGGCCTTCTCGAGGACGACGAAGTCGGTCACGCCTGTTTGACGCAGGCGGATCGCCATCCCGAGGCCGGCGAAGCCGGTGCCGATGATGGCGATGTCGATGGTTTCGTCCAGGCCGTCGTGGCCGGGCGGACCGAAAGGCAACGTGCGAGCATTCATCCGGGTGTCTCCGATTTGGCTCATTTTCGAATGTTACATTGTTTGATGTAACGATAGTGGGTGAGCCCGGAAACCGCAAGAGGCTAGAAGCGGCGCTCTAAGGGCCGGAAGCCAGACGGGAAAAGGCTGAGCGGGGTTTGGAACGGGCCGGTTTCCGCCATGCGGGATGCGCGGAAAGGGCCGTCGACAGGGCGAGAGAGGGCATAGACGAGACCGCCGGCGCGCGGCGGTCTGTTTGAAACAGTATCAGGGACGGATCGAGCGGGCGGCCGTCTCATGGAAAACCCCGGCCACGATCGTGACCTGCGCGAGCGCGTAGAGGCCCCAGATCAGGTAATCGATGCCCGGAAAGCCGCCGAGGAAGCGGCCGACGCCGATCAGCGTATCGGAGCCGACGAAGATCAGGCTGCCGATGGCCACCAGCGGGCCGCGCGTGCGGGCGGCGAGCGCGAAGCTCGCCATGGCGCACAGCACGAGCATGTAGACGGCGACCGGTGCGATCAGCTCGCCGAGGTGCGGGAAGAACGCCACGTAGAACGCCGGTGCGGCGATCCACAGCCCGACGAGCGCGGCGATGCGCCAGCCATGCGGGCGGGCGCGCCAGCGCATGAAGATCGCGCAGTAGCACAGGTGCGTGAGCAGAAACGCGCCGAGGCCGAGGACGAACGACAGCGGCCAGTCGGGCAGCGCGAGCAGCACGTCGCCGAGCACGGCCGTCACGAGCGCCGCGCACAGCCACGCGCGTTCGCGTGGCGCGCCGCAGGTACTGCCCGCCGCGAGCAACAGGATGCCCATCGCGGCTTTCGCGGCGGCCTGGCCGGGATAGGGCGCCGCGGCGAGCGAAAGTCCATATAGCAGCGCGGCGACGACGGCGAGCGGCCAGAGCCGGCGGTAGGTGGCGGGAAGGGTGGCGATCAAGGCGGGTGTCTCCGGTTTGTTGTTGTCTGCGGTGGACGGTGCGCGGTCGAGGGCGCGGCTGTCGGCCATTATCCGGAAGAAAGGGCGGGCGAAAACCGGCGAATCCTTCTAGGAATCGAAGGCGGTGCGGGAGCGGTTGCCTTCTGCGCTTTGCCCCGGTTGAACCGGGGCAACGACTTCAATTCGGCTTGCTATGATCGCCGCGGTATTGCCGTTGTCGATGTGGTTGTTGCTGTCGCTGTCGTTGTTCCGCCCGGCCGCGCGACTGGATGCCCAGCCGGTGCGGGCCCGATGAATCCATGCCGTGCCCGGCCCGTGCGCTCATGCGAAGCGGGGCAGGCTGACCTCCCCACGAAAACAGGTCCGACCATGACCGAACTTCTCCACGGCGACGGCGCGATCCGTCGCACGACGCCGTACGGCTCGTCGATCGAAAACACCTATGCGGGCGTGCTGTCGTTCATGCGCCGCAACTATTCGCGCGAACTCGAAGGTGTCGACGTCGCGATCTCCGGCGTGCCGCTCGACCTCGCGACGACCTATCGCTCCGGCGCGCGGCTCGGCCCGGCGGCGATCCGCGCGGCGAGCGTGCAGCTCGCGGAGCTTCATCCGTACCCGTGGGGCTTCAACCCGTTCGACGATCTCGCGGCTGTCGACTACGGCGACTGCTGGTTCGACGCGCACAACCCGCTGTCGATCAAGCCCGCGATCGTCGAGCATGCGCGCACGATCCTCGGTTCCGGCGCGAAGATGCTGACGCTCGGCGGCGACCACTACATCACGTATCCGCTGCTGGTCGCGCATGCGGAGCGCTACGGCAAGCCGCTGTCGCTGATCCATTTCGACGCGCACTGCGACACGTGGGCCGACGACGATCCGGACAGCCTCAATCACGGGACGATGTTCTACAAGGCCGTGAAGGAAGGGCTGATCGATCCGGCGACATCGGTGCAGGTCGGGATTCGCACGTGGAACGACGACTTTCTCGGGATCGAGCGGCTCGATGCGGCGTGGGTGCATGACCATGGTGCGCGCGCGGCGGTCGAGCGGATCGTCGATATCGTCGGCGCGCGTCCCGCGTATCTGACTTTCGATATCGATTGCCTCGATCCGGCGTTCGCGCCCGGTACGGGCACGCCGGTCGCCGGTGGGCTGTCGTCGGCACAGGCACTCGCGATCGTGCGCGCGCTCGGCGCAGTGAACCTGGTCGGCGCGGATGTGGTCGAGGTCGCGCCCGCGTACGACCACGCGGACATCACGGCGATCGCGGCCGCGCATGTCGCGTGTGACTTGCTGTGCCTGTGGCGGCAGAAGAAGGTGGCGGGGACGCTGAAGTAAGTCGGCATGCGCGTGCTGCCGGTGCGGTGCGCGCATCGCCGGATCGATGTGCGGTGTGCTGTTTGCCTGTCATGTGGCCGGTGAAAGCAGTCTTCGCGGATTTCCGTGGAGGGGCCTTGGCGACCCGTTGGCGAAATCCGCGAAACGTCAGCGGGTGGCTGCCTCCGTACGCTAACGAGGCGTTGTCGTGTCACCGACGATGTGCGCCGACGTCATCACATCAAGCGAAAAACTATCGACTCCTGAAGAAAGCCGCAAGCATGTCGCTTTCCGGAGCCGCGCGATGCGTCGTTTGCTG
Organism: Burkholderia lata; assembly: GCF_902499025.1. GTDB lineage: Bacteria > Pseudomonadota > Gammaproteobacteria > Burkholderiales > Burkholderiaceae > Burkholderia > Burkholderia lata_C. Next base: position 108,677 of record NZ_CABVPW010000006.1, read on the forward strand.
CTTTCCCGACCGTCCGCGCGATCGCGCATGATCCGCCCCGACGCAGGCGCCGTCAGGCCAGGTCCCCGTATAAACCGCACGCGGCCTGATGAGATCGGATTGCTCGCGCTGCTCCAGCCCATGCGCGATCCAGCCGATCGAGCGACCAAGCGCGAACAGGCCGAATGCGGCGCCGACGGGAAGCCGCAAATGCCGGCGCAGTGCCACCAGCGCGAGATCCAGCGAGGGCTTGTGGCCAACGAGCGCGCTCCCGGCATCGATCATCCTTCTCCATTGAGGATGGCGCGGCAGGATCCGCGACAACAGATACGTCGCGCGCACATCGCCGTCCGGATAGAGCGCATGTCCGAAGCCCGGCAAGCCGTCTCCCCGGGCGAGACGCACGGCCATTTTTTGCTCGACGTCCTTATTACCCAGCTCGTCCCACAGTGCTTCGCCACGCGCGGTGGTGGCGCCGTGCCGCTCGCCCGACAGGCCGGCCAGGCCGCCGACCACGACGGCCCGCAAGCTCGCGTTCGTCGACGCAATGCATCGCCCCGTAAAGCTCGACGCGTTCAACTCGTGATCCGCGCACAGCACGAGCGCCATCCTGATCAGTTCGGCGCCCGCAGGCCCGACGCCCCATGCCCGCGCGCATTGCGCGTGGATGGGTGCCGTATCGATCCGGGTGCGCAGCAGGCATGCCGCCAGAATCCGCACGAGATCGCCGCAACCCTGCGCCTGACGATCGGCCGACGGCTGCCAGATCGCCGTCGGCGCATCCTCGCTTGCGACGGTGAAGAGCGGGAGCAGCGCCTGCTCGGCGCGTTGATCGTTGTAGTGCCTGAAAAGCGTTCGCAGTACCGGGGGCGTCGCGGGGACGCGACGGCCGAAAGCGGTCTGCTCGTCGCATCGCCATAGCAGCGCCGCGACTTCCTCGAGACTCGCGCGGGCAGCGAGATCGAGTGCATCCACACCGCGATAGAAGAGCCGGCCGCCATCGATCAACGTGATGCTCGATTCGAGCACGGGCGAGCCCCAGTTCAGCGCGGCCTTCGCCACTTCCTTCGGCTTGCGGCCGCGTGCGCGTTGATCGGCGAGGCGGTCGACGTCGGCCGCGAGGTAGCGGCTTTCACGGTGACTGCCGCCCGGTTCCGCGCGAAGCAGGCCGCGGCTGACGTACGCATAGAGGGTTTGCCGCGAGACACCGAGCCTTGCCGCGGCTTCGGTCGAATTCAGGTAGTTCGACATCGTGCGCAGGGGGAATCGTTCGACAGGTTGATCAGGATAATCAACGTTGACAGCAAATGCGAGCGAGACGATCTTTGCCTCACCTAATTCATGCGAGGCGAACATGCGAGTCGATCAAATGTCGAGTGAACGGGCCGCATTCGATGAGGATCGGGTGTCGCGTCATCTGCGGACGTTCTGGCGGGCGGCGGGCGGGGCGGAGGCTTTTCCCGAATCGTGCAGCTTCAGTGGCGCGGGAGAACTGGTGTCCGCGTTTCGCGTAACCGACATGGCCACGGCGGCGATCGGCGCGGCAGGGACGTCCGTTGCCGAATTGCTGCATGCGTCGACCGGGGCGTTGCCGGTGGTGCGGGTCGACCGGCGCATGGCGTCGCTGTGGTTCGGCACGTCGCTGCGTCCGCAGGGCTGGACGATGCCGCCTCAATGGGATCCGGTGGCCGGCAACTACCGGGCGCGCGATCGGTGGATCCGCTTGCACACCAACGCGCCGCATCATCGACTGGCCGCGTTGTCGGTGCTCGACTGTGCCGCCGACGCGCAGTCGGTCGCGCAAGCGGTGAATCGATGGGATGCCGGTGTGCTCGAAGACGCGATCGTCGAGCGCGGCGGTTGTGCCGCCGCGATGTACTCGGCGCAGGAGTGGGCCGGGCATCCGCAGGGCAAGGCGGTCGCAACCGAACCGCTGCTGCATGTTCATGCCGCGACCGATGCCGTCGCACATGCGTGGCGGCCTGCGAGAGACCGGCCGTTGCGCGGCATTCGCGTGCTCGACCTGACGCGCATTCTCGCCGGCCCTGTGGCGACGCGCTTTCTTGCGGGCCTGGGTGCCGATGTGTTGCGTATCGATCCGTACGGCTGGGAAGAACCGGGCACGGTGCCCGAAGTCGTCCTCGGCAAGCGGTGTGCGCGGCTGAACCTGAAGGATGGCGCGGATCTCGATACGCTCAAGCAGTTGCTGCGCCGCGCGGATATCGTCGTTCACGGGTACCGGGCCGATGCGCTCGCGCGCCTCGGGCTCGATGCGGCGCGTCGGCGCGAACTGAATCCCGCGCTCATCGACGTATCGCTCGACGCTTATGGCTGGGGCGGTGAATGGCGTTGCCGGCGCGGCTTCGACAGCCTCATTCAAACGAGCACGGGAATCGCGGAGGCGGGCATGCGCGTGACGGGCAGCGACGAGCCGGTGAACCTGCCCGTTCAGGCCATCGACCACGCGACGGGCTACCTGATGGCGACGGCCGCCATTCGCGGGCTGACGACGCGAATGAAAGAGGGCGTCGGTACGGAGGTGCGCGCTTCGCTGGCGCGCACGGCGGCCGAGTTGCAGTTGCGGTCGGAGCCGATGAGCGAGGTGGTCGAACTGGTCGCCGACGGTCAACGCGATCGTGCGGAGCACGTCGAACCGACGTCGTGGGGGCCGGCATCCCGGCTCCTCCCGCCCGTGCAGATCGGCGATGCACCGCTCCGATGGCTTTATCCGGCGCGCGCACTGGGTTCGTCTGAACCCGAGTGGTTGTCGTCGAACGACGATCTTTGAAGCGGTGCGATGAGTCGGCTGGTGCCGGCGCGTTGCCTTTAACCGCGCGTGTCGACCCAGTTGCGTGCCCAGCGGGCCGAATGCTGCAACGCCTGCTCCTCGCTCGCGAAGTAATCGAGCGAATAGAACTGGTAGCGGCCTTCGGTGCGTGGGCTACCGGCGCGCTCGAGCAGCAGGTTGGAGGAAAAACTACCGTCGGGCAAACGATGCGCCGAGGGTTGGACGGCATAGCCGTTGTACTGTTGAATTTGTTCGTTATGCATTTTAATTTTAATGATGTTCGAGTGCGCGCGTGCCGTGCGGAATGTGCACGGGTACGCCGATTCAAAGCCATTGCGAGCTGAATCTGAAGCAGTCGTAAAGCGAAAAGGGCTTGGCAGCCAGAGGGGGAATGAAGTGCAACGAGGCGTGTGGCGCTCGGCGAGCTGCTGAATGAACCGTTGCAGCTAAGAGCAATTGCGCCAACTTTGGGAGACCAATCTCCGCGAGGATGTCGCTGCAACCCGGCGCCCGTTACGGGAGGCCGGGTCCTTCAAACTTTACAGCGGCTTGATGTTGGCCGCTTGCAGACCCTTCGGGCCTTGCTTCGTCTCGAAGCTCACCTTCTGATTTTCAGCCAGCGTCTTGAAGCCGTCGGCGCGAATTTCGGAGAAGTGGGCGAAGAGATCGTCGCCGCCGTTGTCGGGCGTGATGAAGCCAAAGCCTTTGCTGTCGTTGAACCACTTGACGATACCGGTATCCATGAAGATTCCTTGAGAAAAAATATGAAGATTTGCTCTGTAATAGAGCACGTGAAGCGTCAAGGAGGGAGAGGACAACGAATACCGCTGAGGAGCGATCAATTGATGAACAGCAATCGGACTTCTTGAACTTCGACCGACACATTAACCGCTGGGCGGTGCCGGCGTCAATCGCTAACTTGTAACTGTTTCCCCAGGCGAGCTGTTTTGCGGAGGAAGCGATGTGGCCCTGCCTGGCTGCGCGCTACCCGGCATGACGTGGAGGTTAGGCCGACGAGTCGTGTGCCCATCGGCCTTTTCGAACCAGGCGCGCTGCGTTCCCGCTACTTCGCCGCGAGCGCACTCTGCACGCTTTTATCGACCCATGCGTTGTCGGCCACGGTCAGTTTCTGCGGAATCAGCTTTGCTGCATAAAACGCATCGGCGACACCCTGCTGGGCCGCGACGATCTTTTCGTCGAGCGGCACCGCGCCAAACGGGACGCGCTTGATCCACGTCTCGACGAGCGGTTGCGGCAGGCCGACCTTCGGTGCGATCAGCGCGGCCGTGTCGGCCGGATGCGTGTTGACCCACTGGCCCGTCTCGCGCGCCTGCTTCAGGATCGCGCCGACCACGTCCGGATGCTGCTGCGCGAAGTCCCGCGTGGCTTCGTAGAAGTTGTTGGTCGCCGCGAGGCCCGTGTAGTCGGACAGCGTGCGCACCTTCAGCGCATTCTGCGCGGCTGCATAGTACGGATCCCAGACGACCCATGCATCGACGTTGCCGCTCTCGAACGCGGCGCGCGCGTCGGCCGGCGCAAGGTACACGGGGCGGATTTCGTCGTAACGCACGCCGGCTTTCTTCAACGCTTCGAGCAGCAGGTAGTTCGCGCTCGAACCCTTCTGCAGTGCGATCTTCTTGCCGCGCAGGCCGGCGACCGAACGGATCGGCGAATCGGCCTTCACGACCACGGCTTCGTTGTGCGGCGCCGGCGGTTCCGCGCCGACATAGACGAAGTGCACGCCGGCCGCCTGTGCGAACACGGGCGGCGGCGCGCCCGTATAGCCGAAGTCGATGCTGCTCGCGTTCAGCGCTTCGAGCAGTTGCGGGCCGGCCGGGAATTCGAACCACTGCACGCCATAGCCGAGCGGCTTGAGCCGCGCTTCGAGCGAACCTTGTGCCTTGATGACCGACAGCAGGCCGGCCTTCTGGTAACCGATGCGCACGACCTTGTCGGCGCCGCCTTGCGCGAAGGCCGACGCGGCGGACAGCGCGACGAGCGTGGTGACGGCGGCGGTGCGGGCGATCCAGCGGGTGAAGCGAATCATCGAACGGACTCCATGCAGAACATCTTCGGGCGAGCGGCGGTGCCGCTCGGTTGGAAGAATCGTCGCATGGGCGATCGTGCCCGCAAACGAAGCATTGCCGATATCAATATGACGGCAGCACGCTTACGCTTCGTCGCTGTCGTCTTTCGATGCCGGCGTGCCGGACTGTCGCGCGGCCTCGTCGCTGAGCTTCTTGTCGAGGATCGTCGCGACGCGGCCGCCGAGATACGCACTCGCCGCGGTTTCCAGTGCGCGGTTCGTCTCGCCTTCGACGAACACGGCCGCAAGCGGGCGCAGGCGCCAGATCGCGTCGACCAGCTCGGGCACGTCGGTGGCGGGCGGCAGCGTGTCGGCGTCGTAGCGGTCGAGCCGCTTCACGACGAGATCGACGAGCAGTCGCGCGATCGCGTCGAAATGCGGCCGTGCGAGGCTGATCACGTCGAGCAGTTCGCGCGGCGGGATGCCTTCCTTCGTCATCGCGGCTGCCGCTTCGAGCAGCGCGGGGCTCTTCGCGACGAACGACAGGCCGCGCCGTTCGAGCAGGCCGAGTTCGGTCACGCGCGACAACTGCGTGGTGGCCTGCGGGCCGAACATCTGCGCGAGCGCGGCGAGCGAATAGGTCTTCGGCAGTTCGTGCGACCAGCGGCCGCCGATCGCGTTTTCGAGGCCGAGGATCGAGCGCAGGTCGTGGCCTTCGTCGATCGCCTTGATCAGGTCCTGGATGTTCGACAGCGTGTAGCCGCGCGCGAGCAGGTGGTTGATCAGCTTCAGGCGCGCGACGTGCGTGTCGTCGTAGATGCCGACGCGGCCGCGCTTTTCCGGCGGCGCGAGCAAACCTCGATCCTGGTAGGCGCGGACATTGCGCACGGTCGTGTCGGACACGCGTGCAAGTTCGTCGACCGTGTACTCGTTGCGGGAGTCCGGCGCCGCCTCGTCGGGTGTGGAATGAGTCTGTTTTGACATGCGGCCATTCTAGCGCGACGCGACAGGCTCCGGCGAGACGGGGCGCGTGTTCGCGCCGTCGCCGAGCGGGCGCTGCAGCAGCGCCGTATCGATCCAGCGGCCGTGCTTGAAACCGGCCGCCTTCAGCATGCCGGCCGGCTCGAAGCCGAACGCGCGATGCAGCGACGTCGAGCCGCCGGTGCCGCCGTCGGCGATCACCGCGATCATCTGCCGCCACGGGCCGGCCTCGCAGCGTTCGATCAGTGCCGCGAGCAGCGCGCGGCCGATTCCGCGTCCGCGCTGCGCATCGTCGATGTAGATCGAATCCTCGATCGTGAAGCGGTATGCGCTGCGCGTGCGGTATCGCGTCGCGTACGCGTAGCCGGCCACGCGGCCGTCGCATTCGGCGACGAGATACGGCAGCCCGTGGCGCAGCACCGCGTCGCGGCGCACGCGCAGTTCGGCGACGTCGGGCGGCGTTTCCTCGAACGACGCGACGCTGTGGTGCACGTGGTGCGCATAGATCGCGTGGATCGCATCGAGGTCGGCGTCGGTCGCGTCGCGAACGACACAGGCGGGGGCGGTGGGCATGGCGGCAGGTCCGGCGAATTCGGAACGCAAACCGCTACTATGCCGGCCGCCGGAGCGCATGGCAAAGCCGGGTGCGGAGGCGGCCGCCTACAGCCGGCCGTCCGCCGCGTGAACGGCATCGGCGATCGCGTCGGCGACGCGCTGCACGCGCGGCGACCGGCGCACGTCCGGGTGGACCACGAGCCAGATCTCGCGCTCGATGTCGCAACGCGGCGCGGCCGTCAGCTCGACGAGCGGTGCACCGGCGTGCGCGGCCGGATCGTCGACGAGAAACCGCGGCAGCAGCGCGACGCCGGCGCCGGCCGCGCACGCGCAATGCTGCGCGGCCAGGTCGTTGGTGACGAACGCGAAACGGCGTCCGGCCGCGAAGCGGGCGAGCCACTGATGCTGCGGCGTTTGCGCGAGCGCGTCGTCGTAGCCGACGAACGGCCAGGTGTCGGGCGGTGCGTCCGCCCATTCCGGCGACGCGCACAGCGCGAAGCGCATCGTGCCGAGCCGGCGCGCGGCGAGCCCCGGCTCGGTCGGCCGCGACAGCCGCACCGCGAGATCGGCTTCGCGCGCATACAGATTCGCCGCGTGCATCTCGCCCAGCAGGTCGATCCGCAGCGACGGCCACGCACGCTGCGCGCGGGCGAGCCGCGGCGCGAGGAAGTGGCTGGCGAACACCGGTGACGCCGATATGCGCACCACGCCGTCGAGTGCCGCCGCGCCCTGGGCGGCGCGCGCGAACGCGTGCGCGTCGGTTTCGAGGCGTGCGGCGTGCTCGGCAAGGTGCAGCCCTTCGTCGGTCGGCGGCCAGCCGCGCGGCAGCCGGTCGAACAGCCGGATGCCGAGCGCGGACTCCAGCGCGTCGATGCGCCGCGCGACCGTCGAATGCTGGACCTGCAGCGCCCGTGCGGCGGCCGACAGGCTGCCGCCGCGCATCACCGCGAGGAAATAGCGGATGTCGTCCCAGCTCATCGGCAGTGCGGACGCGGGAACGGGATCCTGATCGGTCGAATTTTGCACAGTAGATGGGCGCGTGGCGTGAATTCCGTTCGATTATGCACGATGGGATGATCGTGTCACTTCATTCGATTACGAGGAACGTCATGACCCAGACTGCCACTGCCATCCGGATCGGGATCGACCGTTACGGCGACGCCGGCGTGCTGCGCCGCGTCGATGCGCCCGTCGCGCCGCCCGGCGCCGGCGAAGTGCGGATCCGCCAGACCGCGATCGGCGTGAATTTCGTCGACATCTATTTCAGGACCGGTGCGCATGCGTTGCCCGCGCTGCCGGACGCGCTAGGCGTCGAGGCGGCCGGCGTGATCGACGCGGTCGGGCCGGGCGTGATGGATCTCGTTCCCGGCCAGCGTGTCGCCTATGCGGGCATGCCGACCGGCAGCTATGCGAGCCTGCGCACGATGCCGGCCGAGCGCGTGCTGCCGATTCCCGACAGCCTGAGCGATGAAGCCGCCGCAGCTGGGCTGCTGAAAGGGATCACCGTCTACATGCTGCTGCATCGCGTCCGGCAGGTCGGCGCCGGCGACACGGTGCTCGTGCATGCGGCGGCCGGCGGTGTCGGGCTGCTGGCGACGCAGTGGGCGCGTGCGCTCGGCGCGCGGGTGATCGGCACGGTCGGGTCGTCCGCGAAAGCCGCGCTCGCGCGCACGCATGGCGCCGACGCGGTCGTCGATTACCGTGAGGAGGATTTTGTCGCGGCGGCCCGCGCGTTCGGCGGCGGCGCGGGGGTCGATTACGCGATCGACGGGATCGGCGGCGACGTGCTGACGCGTACGCTCGGCGCGGTCCGTCCGTTCGGGATGGTCGCGAGCATCGGGCAGGTGGCCGCGATCGGCGCGCGGCAGACGTTCGATCTCGACGAACTGGGGCCGGCGCGGTCGATCGCGCTCGCGCGGCCGAGCGTGCTCGGCTTCATCGCGCGTGACGTCGACGGCTATCGGGAGGCGGCGCGCGCGACGCTCGAACGGCTGGCGGGCGGGATGCATATGGAGATCGGCGCGCGGCTGCCGCTCGAGCAGGCGGCCGATGCGCACCGGCTGCTGGAGTCGCGCGCGACGACGGGCGGGGTCGTGCTGGTGCCTTGACGGCGGGCGGATGGGGATCGCGACGCGGCTCGACGCTCGCGTCGCGATCCACGGGAGGCTCAGTTGTGCTTGCGCAGCGGCGCATCCTCGACGAACCACGCGAGCACGAACGCGATCGCGATGACCGTCGCCGCCGCCAGATACACGACATGCAGCGAGCCGGCGAACGCATGCAGGTACGCGTCGCGCACGGTATCCGGCAGTTGGTGCACGGCGGCCGGGCCGAGCGCGGGCGGCAACTCCGTGCCGGCCGGCAGCGCAGCCGTCACCCGCGCCTGCAGCCCGTGCGAGAACAGCGCGCCGAACGCCGCGACGCCGAGCGAGCCGCCGATCGAGCGGAACAGCGTCGCGCCCGACGTCGCGACGCCCATGTGCCGAAATTCGACCGTGTTCTGCACGGCGAGCGTGAGCACCGGCATCACCATGCCGAGCCCGATCCCGAGCAGCGCCATGTACGCATACATCGTGTGCAGCGGCGTATCGAGCGTCAGCGTCGACAGCAGCGCCATCGCGATGCCGCCGGTCAGCGTGCCCAGGATCGGGAACATCCGGTACGAGCCGAGCCGCGAGATCAGCCGGCCGCTGACGATCGACGTCACGAGCATCCCGCCCATCATCGGCAGCAGCTGCATCCCGGCCTGCGACGGCGTCGAGCCTTTCACGACCTGCAGGTAGAGCGGGATAAACGTGACCGAGCCGAACAACGCGATGCCGACCACGAAGCCGATCAGGCTGACCAGCACGAAGGTGCGATGGCGGAACAGCTCGAGCGGCATGATCGGTTCGGCCGCGAGTCGCTCTTCATAAATGAAGCCTCCGATCGCGACGACGCCGAGCACGAGCGTCATCCACAGTTGCGGCGACGTCCACGGCAGCAGCGAGCCGCCTTCGCTCGTGAACAGGATCACGCAGGTGAGGGCGGTGGCGAGGAACGCGGCGCCCATGTAGTCGATCCGGTGCTTCACGTGCGCGGTGTGCGGCCGGAACGCGACGCCGATCACCGCGAGCGCGAGAAAGCCGAGCGGCAGATTGATCGTGAAGATCCAGCGCCACGACAGGTGCTCGACCAGGAAGCCGCCGAGCAGCGGGCCGATGATCGTCGCGAGGCCGTACACGCCGCCGAACATCCCCTGGTAGCGCGCGCGGCGATCGGGCGGCACCAGATCGCCGATCGCGGCCATCGTGACGACCATCAGGCCGCCGCCGCCTAGCCCCTGCAGCGCGCGCAGCACGATCAGCTGCGTCATGTCCTGCGCGACGCCGCACAGCGCGGAGCCCGCGAGAAACAGCACGATCGCGGCCTGCAGCACGATCTTGCGGCCGTACAGGTCGCCGAGCTTGCCGTACAGCGGCAGCACGACGGTGGAGGAGAGCAGGTACGCGGTGACGACCCACGACAACTGGTCGAGCCCGCCGAGCTCGCCGACGATCGTCGGCAGCGCGGTCGACACGATCGTCTGGTCGAGGGCGGACAGCAGCATGACGAGCAGCAGCGCGGCGACGATCAGCCCGGTCGGCGCGTCGCGGCGGGCCGTTTCGGCGGCCGGCGGAGTGAGGAGGGTGTCGGTTGTCATTGATATATCTGCCATGGCAGGGAATTGTGTCGAACTATAGCCATGGATAATTGACTAGTCAATTTCTGCCCAGCCTCGATGTGTTGCAACCGTAACAGGAGATTGCCGGCCCGAAAAATTGACCGGGATCAGACGGAAAGCGGGGCCGGACTCAAGTTTTTTGCAGGCAAACCGTAATACAGAGTGCTGCGGACCGATTGCCGCGGCACTTTTCACCGCTCACGTCCCGTCATGAACCTGAACGCCCTGTTTTCCCGTTTCTCGATCCGTACGCGGATCTTCTCCACGCTCGGTCTCGTCGCCGTACTGCTCGTCGTATCGGGGCTGATCGGCCTCGCCGGCATGCAGAGCTCGAACCGCGCCCTCGACGAGGCTTATACGCAGCAACTGGCTGCGAAGACCGCGCTGTCGGCGGCCAGCCTGAACCTGACGATCGTGCGCACGACGCTCGATCGCGCGCTGCTGCATCCGGAAGCGCCGGAAGTGCCCGATCTCGTCAAGAAGGCCGAGAACTATCTCGCGAAGGCCGACACCGCGTGGCGCGGCTATGCGTCGATGCCGCACGACGGCGACGAAGGCCCGCTCGCGAGCCGCCTCGACGCCGCGCGCCAGGCGCTGATCGGGCAGGCACTGAAACCGATGATCGACGCGGTCCGCGAAGGCCGCCGCGACGAGGCCGACCGGCTGCTGATGTCGGTCGCACCGCCGCTGTCGGTCGCGCTTACGCAGGCGACCGATGCGCTCGATGCGTACCAGGTCGCGCGCGGCAAGGATGTCTACGACACCGCGCAGACCTATTACGGCTGGATGCGCGCGGGCGCGATCGCCGGTATCGCATTCGGCCTGGCCGCGTGCCTCGGCTGCGCGATCGGCCTGCATTACGCGATCACGCAGCCGGTGAACCGCCTGCTGTCGCACTTCCGCCGCCTGTCGGACGGCGACCTGACGTCGGAGGTGCGCTGGTCGTCGCGCGACGAGATGGCCGAGCTGGTCAAGGGCGTGACCGGCATGCAGCGCAGCCTTGCGGACACCGTGCGCCAGGTCAGCCAGGGTTCCGAAGCGATCTCGACGGCGACGCACCAGATCGCGGCCGGCAACACCGACCTGTCGCAGCGCACCGAGGAACAGGCATCCGCGCTGCAGGAGACGGCCGCGAGCATGGAACAGCTCACCGCGACCGTGAAGCAGAACGCGGACAATGCGATGGAGGCGCAGGCCTGCGCGGATACCGCGAGCGAGATCGCGATGCGCGGCGCGACGGTGGTCGGCGAGGTGATCGGTACGATGACCGAGATCGACCAGAGCTCGCAGAAGGTCGCCGACATCATCGGCACGATCGAGGGCATCGCGTTCCAGACCAACATCCTCGCGCTGAATGCGGCGGTCGAAGCCGCGCGCGCCGGCGAGCAGGGCCGCGGCTTCGCGGTGGTCGCGGGCGAGGTGCGCACGCTTGCGCAACGCTCGGCTTCCGCGGCGAAGGAAATCCGCACGCTGATCGGCGAATCGGTCGAGCGCGTCGCGACCGGCTCGCGGCTCGTCGGCACGGCCGGCGCGACGATGCAGGACATCCAGCAGGCGATTGGCCGCGTGACGGGCATCATGACCGAGATCGCGGCTGCGTCGAACGAGCAGCGTGACGGGATCGAGCAGGTGAACCGCGCAGTGTCGCAGATGGACCAGGTGTCGCAGCAGAACGCGGCGCTCGTCGAGCAGGCCGCGGCGGCTGCCGCGTCGCTGGAAGAGCAGGCCGACGGGCTGCGCCGCGCGGTGGGGGCGTTCCGGGTGGCTTGATCGATGGTGGGGGCGATTGAGACCAGTGCAACTGCCGACTGCGTCTGTCTTTCGCCCCCGCTGCAATTCATTCGCGACAGTGGCGCCTTGATTGTCACGACGCCGCTCGCGGGATTGTCAGACGTCAGGACCCGAGTCGAGCCGGATCGTCTCGCACAGTACCGCATCCTCTGCGCCACATGACGGCTCGAGTACGAACAATGCCTTTCGATCGGCGTCGACTCGACGGAATCGAAGCCGCAACTCCTGATCGGCCGGCCGATGGTCGATCGTGACGAGCTCGGCATCGTGGAAGGTCGGGATGCGGTCGGGCCTGATCATGCGTGCTCAAAAGAGGGGCAGTCTGGCGCGAAGCCAGTCCCACTTGGTTGGCGGAATTGAAAGCGACCTCATCACGTCACTCTTCGAATTGTCGTAGTAAATAATTGAATCCATGGCATCGATCAGATCTCGCTCGGATGCCGAGTTTGTGTAATACGAAAAATATCGCTGTGCCAGTAATTTTCCGCTGGCATCGAAAAATTGAAATTTTACCTCGGTTCCGTTCTTGATGTCGGCTCCGCACAGCTTTGCAAAATACGTGGTGCCATGGAATTCTTTGCTTCCACCATTTAATTCTTTTGTATAAAAATCGCAGCGCCCGTAGTTCGGTCGATTGAGGTGGAAAAACAAGCCGATGCCAATGTAAATAATAATGGCTAAGCCAATGTATCTGATGGCTCTAATCTGCATATCTCACCAAGTTTGAGTTCAATTGGCTTCTTCAGCTTCACGTAGGCCGGTTTTGAATATATCATGAGATCTCCGCCTCGATGATGCTTTTCTCGCCAGCGGCTGTGGTCTGCGTTGTAGATGGGGAAATAGACGTCCGGCTCCTTGAATTTCCCGAAAATACCTTTTCGTGTGTCAATCGGCTTGTTGATGCTCTTGGCCCAGATGTCGATGTCGGAGTCTCGTTTTGGTGAGCTTGATCCCGTAAGCAATGAGCCAGGTGCGATAATTACGCCGTGCTTGTTCCAGTGTCCCAAATATTGTCCGCCGTTGAACGAGTAGTTGTCTTTTATGTAGATGTACAAGTGAGTAATTTTCCCGACTGCGTCGGTGCAATAAATATTGCTCGTTTTTTCATATCTGAAGTATTTTTCACCAGAAATCTCAACGTTACCTATGGCGGCATAGATGTTGAAATTTGCCAGCGCACCCGTGAGGTCGGTCGGCGTCAGATTCTCCAGGGTATCCCAGTCACTTATTGCGGCAAACTGAAATTGCCAATCGATATGAAATTGAAGAGGATCCTTTGTTGATTGACTGGTGTTGAAGCTGAGGTTTGGTTCTCTTTTCTCCAGAAACCGTTTTTTGATTCGATTGAAAATCTTGGTTTTGGCCAGATCGATAGCTGCGTCTCGGTAAATGTCGCTTTTAAGAAGTTTTTCGTATTTCCTTTTGACGCTTCCGAATTTCAATGCCCAATCAAGAGTGACGGCTCGATCATTCAATGGTTGAATTGAAGTTGCGTCGTCATTGTAAGTATGCGCAGGGCTCGCGAACCAGATACGCGCAAGTTTGGCCGAAACCTTCCAGCCCAGATTGTCCATCGCAATCGGTACATCTTGAAGGTCGAAGAGCGGCGGGTTTTCGCAGACTTCGGCTTCTGGTGGCTCAGGTGGTTCCTTGACCATCGCCTGATCGGTTTTCGGCAATGGGTCGGAAGCAGAGCCCAGCCTGGGAGCACTCGGTGATTTGGCCGTTGGCTTGGGAGGAGGGGGCGGTGGCTTTTCCCCCGGTGCTAGTCGGTCGAGCGAAACGCCCTTCTGAGTCTCAAGCGGAATGCACCCTCTGGAGCCCTGATATTCTTTCAACTCCGATCCAAACAGCCCTTTCTGCGGCTTGTAGTACGGCACCTTCTTTACGTCGGCCATCGAATATCCCGTTCGCAGCGAATGGCCAGGCATCGTAACGACGTGCCGCACGGGGATAAACCATCAGGTGTCGCCGGAATCGCGAAGAAGGCGACCCGTTCAGGGTTTGGGGCGAAACGAAATGTGCCCGATTGTGTCGGCGCGTAATGTCGGGGATCCGGAGATCGTCCCCGTGCCGGACGAGCCGCTCTCCGGCGTCAACCTGCCTCAAGCTGCGCGGCCGCGCGTGACGACGCGACGATCAGCAGCTTCATCGTCGCACGCGTCGCGCCGACGAACAGCTTGCGCGCGGCCCGCGCGTCGAGCGTGTCGAAGTCGACCTCGGTGAGGATCACGCACGGCGCCGACTGGCCCTTGAAGCGGTAGATCGAATCGAGCAGCACGTCGCCTTCGCGATACGCCGGGTTGCCGAACAGGTCGTACTTGCCGGTGAAGCTCTTGAGCCGGTGCGGGCCGAGCTGGTCGAGCGGCGCGAGCACCGAGCCTTCGCGGCCGCGATACGACAGCACCGCGATGTCCTGCTTGCGGAAGCCGAGCGACAGTGCGTGCGTGATCGCCCGCTTGGTCGCATCGATACAGGCTTCGGCCAACCCGTCGCCCGACGCGCCTTCTCCGCCATACGACGACACCGACGGATCCGAACCGTCGAACGGGCTGCCCGAGCGCAGCTCGGCCGCCAGCGGCTCGACCCGGCCGACGATGTCGCGCACGAATTCGAGCAGGTCGCGCGGGCTGCGGTAGTTCGTGAGCGCCTTCAGCGTGACCCAGCCCGGCAGTGCGACGGGCTCGCGCATGTACAGGTTCTGCAGCGGATCTTCCAGCCACCACCATGCGCCTTCCGGCGCCAGCAAGCGCGCCAGTGCGGTCGCCCACGGCGCATGGAAATCCTGCCCTTCGTCGACCACCAGCACGTCGAAGCGCCAGCGCTCCGGAATCGGCGCTTCGGCGAAGCGCGCTTCGAGCCGCTCGAACTCGCCGGGCACCTGGAAGTCGGGCGTATAGCCGCTGTCGCGCGCGACCCAGTCGCACAGCTGGTGGTAGTTCGCGATCTTCGCGCCGGGCGGCGCGATGCGCGCGATGTAGTCGGCGAGCGGCCGGTTGAAACACACGTAGAGCACGCGCTTGCCGGCCGCGACGGCGTCGCGCATTGCCTGCACCGCGAGCTGCGTCTTGCCCGAGCCGGCCGTGCCGGTCACGCGCAGCCGGAACGGCGCGAATTCGAGCTGGCGCGCCCACGCGGCGAGCCCGCCCGACAGCCGCGTGACGAGCGTGCCGGCCTGCCCGACGAGCGCGCTCGTGTCGGGCGTGAGTGCGAGCTCGTCCGCGAGGAAATGGTGGAGTTTCGGTGCGTTTGGAAAGTGATCGTCGTCCTCGGGCAGGATCTGCAGGATCACCTGCGCGAGCTGCGCCTTGCGCGACGCGTCGACGATGCGGTCGGCCGCGACGCCGGCGATCGATGTGTCGCGGATCGAGTAGTCGGGGCAGTACAGCAGCGCCTCGACGCCGTAGACGCCCGCGCCGAGCGCGGCCGTCAGGCGCCGATGCAGCGTTTCCTGCGTGCGCGCGAGCTGGATCGGGACATTGCGTTCCTTCTGCAGATAGACCTTCACGAGCCCCTTCGGCGTTTCGCGCAGGAAACCGGCTTTCTGCTCGATCAGCAGCACGCGGCCGGCCGGGCTCACGACGACGAACGCGGCCTCGCCGAACACCGAGAACGCCTGGTCGGCGCGGGTCCAGTGCACGCCGTGATACACGGTGTAGCTGTCGGGCAGCGCGTGTTCCAGCGCGGCGAGCGTTTCGCGCTCGCGTTCGGCTGCGCCGGTTGCGGCGAGGCTTTTCCAGTCGTCGGGGATGAGGCGGGCCATGGCGTCGGGCGGCGGAAGCCGGCGTGGGCGTGAACGGGTGCGGCTATTGTACTGAGCTATGCACCGGTTCACGACCGCCGTGCCGCGCGGACGTGGGCCGTCCGGAGGAAGAGCGGCCGGGGGACGTTACCCGCGGGCGAGCCGCTTCGCGAGATCGGCGCTGAGGATCGCCATGCGCGCGGGTTTTTCGTAGCAGACGACGTCGAACGCGCGGATCACTTCGCTGATGTCGGCTTCGCTCGCGCGGCCGGTGAGCAGGTCGCCCGTCAGCACGAAGATCGGCGCGCCCGGGTTGTCGGACGTGCGCACGGCCTTGATCGCGGTGGCGGCGGTGCTGTCGTCGAACAGCCACTCGGTCAGGACCGCGTCGAACGCCTGGCCCTGCAGCGCGTCGACGAACGGCGCGAGGCCGTCGAATGCGGCGGTCGCGAAACCCTGGCGTTCGAGATAGCGGCACAGCTCGGTCGCGCTGACGCGATCGGGGTCGATCACCGCGACGACGAGCTTGTCGCTCTCGGCGCGGCGCGGATAGATCTCGATCTTGTGCACGTCGTACGCGTTCTGGTACAGCACGCCCGTGTGGCGCAGCACGCGCCAGCGGCCGTTTTGTTCATACGCGACGAATTCGGGGCGTGCACCGGCTTCGAGCGGCGCGCCGATCCATGCGGTGCACGGAATCTCGGCGACGCCCGCGTACAGTACGGCCTCCTGCGAATAGGCGCCGACCATGCCGGGGTCGAGCGTTTGCGCGCCGAACAGCTGGGCGGCGGGTTCGCCGTACGCTTCGGCGACTTTCTTGATCTGCGCGAGCGTCCAGGGGCTGCTGCCGCGCAGTTTGCGATGGCCTTGCGAGAAACTCAGGTCGAGGATGCGGCACAGCTCGGTGGTCTGCTGGCGCTTGCCGATGCCGTTGCGGCTCATCAGCTCGCGCACGCGCTCGGCAACCGCGAGGGAATCCGTGGTGATTGCTTCAGTGGTCATGCTACGGGAACGGATCGTGACGTTCAGAACGACGCCTTGCGGCAGTCTCGACGGACAGTCTTCATGACGTCCAGGGGCGAGCCGACCGGCCACGCGCGGAAAAGATAACTTTACCGCAAAATGGTCGTTATTCAGCGTCGTGAAAGGTGCGTTTGTGTGAAAGGTGTGTCACGACGTTACCAACGCTGCCCGTATCCGGATGCATTAACGCCTGACAGGAAACAATGACGACAACCTATCCGCTGCACGATGCCCTGACCCTCGCTGACACGCCATTCCCTGCCGAAGCCGACGTGGTGATCGCCGGCGCCGGCATCATGGGCTGCGCAGCCGCGTATTACCTGGGCCTGCGCGGCCTGAAGGCGGTCGTGCTCGACAAGTCGCGCATCGCCGGACAGCAGTCGACCCGTGCGTGGGGCTTCGTGCGGCAGCAGGGCCGCGAGTCTGCCGAGGTGCCGCTGATGATGGCCGGCATGCGGATCTGGGAAGAGTTAGAGGAAACGCTCGGTTTCGATCTCGAATGGCGGCAGGGTGGCTGTCTCTATATTGCGGACAACGAAACGGACTGGGCGTCGTTCAACGCTTGGCTCGCCGTCGCGCGCGAGCACGGGCTCGACACGCGCACGCTGACGCGCGCGCAGATCGACGAGCGCGTCAGCGGCCTTTCGCCGCAGGCACGCACGCTCGGCGGGCTGTACACCGCGACCGACGGGCAGGCCGAGCCGCGCCGCGTGGCCGCCGCGTTCGCCGCGCGTGCCGCCGAGGCGGGCGCGCGCTTCTTCGAGGGCTGTGGCGTGACCGCGATCGAGACGGCCGGCGGCGCGGTGGCCGGTGTCGTGACCGAGCGCGGCACGATCCGCACGCGGCGCGTGATCTGCGCGGCCGGCGCGACCAGCTTCAGGCTGCTCGACGGCGTCGGCATCCGGCTGCCGCAGCAGGCCGTGCGCGGCACCTGCATGCGCACCAATGTGGTGCCGCCGGTGTCGGCGTCGACGGTCTGGGGGCACGGCCTCGGCATCCGGCAGCGCAAGAACGGTGCGATCAATCTCGCCGACGACATGCAGGTCGACGTCGACCTGACGCTCGGCCACTTGCGCGGGTTGAGCGTGTTCTGGCCGGAGTTCTGGTCGCAGCGCGACAAATTCCGGCTGCACCTGAACGGGGCAGCATGGCGCGATACGCTTGCCCGCATCAACGGTGCGGCCGGGCCGATCGAGCCGCGCGATCCGCAGCCGCAGCCGAATCGCGCGCATGCGCCGCGTGCGCTCGCGAAACTCAAGACGATCTTCCCCGCGCTGAAGGACGCGCAGATCGTCGAGGCCTGGGCCGGCCTGATCGACGTGCTGCCCGACGGCATTCCGGTGATCGATGCGCCGGGCACGCCGTCCGGGCTCGCGATTGCGACGGGGTTCTGCGGCCACGGTTTCGCGATGGGGCCGATCGTCGGGCGGCTGCTTGCCGAATGGATCGACACGGGCGCGCCGTCGCTCGACCTGTCGGCGTTTCGCGCGCAGCGCTTCGTCGACGGGACGATGGTGCGGCCGCGCAGCATGCTGTAACGGATGAAGCGACGCGATGGCGTCGGCCGGTTGCGGCCGACCCATCGTAGAATCGAGCCCGCATCCTTCAGGAGATTCCCCGTTGGCTTCGCCCTCCGCCCAGCGCCGCTCATTGCGCTCACGCCTGCGTCGCGCCCGCAATCCGTGGCAGGCGCCGCGTGCGCGCACGCTGTTCACGCGTCCCGCGACGTCGCCGCGGCGCACGCTGCTGTTCCGCATCGGCGCGGTCGTGCTGCTGTGCACGCTCGCGTTCCTCGTGCTGTATCTCGATCGCGACGGCTTGCGCGATTCGACCAAGAGCACGCCGATGACCGTCGCCGATCTCGTGTACTTCACGATGGTTACCGTCGCGACGGTCGGCTACGGCGACATCGTGCCCGTCACCGCGCGGGCGCGCCTGATCGATGCGTTCTTCATCGTGCCGATCCGCATCGGCATCTGGTTCATTTTCCTGGGCACGGCGTATCAGTTCGTGATCCAGCGCGTCGTCGAGGAATTCCGCATGAAACGCCTGCAAAAGCAATTGTCCGATCACATCGTCGTCTGCGGTTATGGCCTGTCGGGCTCGATTGCGGTGCGCGAACTGCTCGAGAGCGGTGTCGATCCGGCGACGCTCATCGTGATCGATTCGCAGCAGCAGGCGATCGAGGCCGCGACGTCGCTCGGCGTGGCGGGCTTGCTCGGCGATCCCGCGCACGAAGATCTGCTGCAGCAGGCGCAGGTGCGTGAAGCGAAGGCCGTGATCATTTCGGTGACCGACGATCCGACCGCGATCCTGCTGACGCTGTCGGTGCGCAGCATCGCGCCCGACACGAAGATCGTCGTGCGGATCCAGGAGAACCTGTACCAGCGGCAACTGCGGCAGGCGGGCGCCGACGTGATCGTGTCGTCGACGAAGATCGGCGCGCTGCTGCTCGCGGATGCCGTGCATAGCCGCTACATCGTGCCGTTCGTGAACGACATGCTGTCGACGCGCGGCCGCGCGACGCTGCTGGAGCGCGAAGCGATGCCGCAAGAGGTCGGCTGCATGACGAACGTCGTGCCGGGCGCGATCGTCGTCGGGCTTGACCGGTGCGGGAAGATTTTTTCATTCTATGAAGATCCGCCGTGCAGGATCGAGAAAGGGGACACGCTGGTCGTGATCCAGTCGGCGCGCATTCCGGATCCGGATGTTTGAGCATCTGGTGTCGAGTGCAGGGTAGGTTTTTCAAACGCTTGCAGATGTCTTGTCGCGCGTGTGTCGATGTGCTCCTTGTCGTGCAGGCGCGATGCAGGCGATCAGCGTCAACCGAGTGTGACGGGCCGTCGGCACTTGATCGCACAACAGGACGGCGCACGGAAATCGCCGCCGTTTGCGCGCGCGTGGCGTGCATCGTTGGGTGATTTCCATACGCCATGAGCGGTCGAGCGCTACGGCGCCATGTCCTGCGCAATCTCCGCAATCTGCCGGCGCAGCCACCCGTATGCCGGATCGTCGTGCGTGCGCTCGTGCCAGATCATCGTCAGCGCAAACGGGGAGACGTCGAAGGTCGATCCACCGGTTCGGCCGTGGCCAGCAGGCTGCGCAGGAACACCATGATCATGTGCCCGATCGGCACCTCGGACAGGATCGACTGCTGCAGCGACAGCCCCTGCGAGAGCCCCATGAATGAAATGGCGAGGACGGCCGGCGATTCGGGCGGCACTTTCTTCAGCCGCGCGAAAATCTGTTCGATGCAATAGGCGAGGCCATCGCGGTGAGCGTCCAGCAACGGCTGCGACGCGATCGCGAAAGCGGGATTGCGCCGCCCCTGAAGCTTGAACTCGACGCCCAGCACCGACCACTCGGGCTCGGCATCGACGGTCCGCGACCAGACATCCAGCGCATTCAATATGTCCTCCCCGGACGCGGCGGGGTCGCTCAGTGCCCGGGCGATGTCGGCCACTTGCGTTTGTGAGCGCTCCCGCATCAGCTCGACGAACAATGCCTCCTTGCTCGCGAAATTCGAATAGAACGCGCCCTGCGTATAGCCGGCCTCGGCCGCGATGTCCCTGAGCGACGTGCCGCCGAACCCGCGGTCGACGAACAGCCGCTTCGCTGCGGCGAGCAAATGGGCGCGGGTCTGCTGTCGGCTTTCTTCGCGGCTCAGCCGCGGGGGAAGGGGGGCCATGTTCATGGCAGGCAGGATATCAGTTGATATTTAAGATAGATACCATTACGATCGCATTTCAAATATCACTTGATATTTGAAATGCAGGGCGCGATTGTGTCGCAAGACGTCAGCAGCGGGGATCCCCGGGCGGACGATCGGGGCGACGCGGGGGCGCGCACTGTGTGCCGGTGCGTGGCGGCGTGTCGTTGCCCGCGTGTCGCGTGCTTCGACGCGCCGACGCGAGGCGTTTGCCGATCGAGTGAATGCCGTCGTCGCCGGGCGTCGTGAAACAGTCAGTTAGTCATGCGAATCATGCGGATTCGCATGCAGATGCGGATGCGGGGCAGGATGCAGAAGATGAGCGCGAGCAAGACCTATGCACAGCTCGTAGTCGAGCTGGCCGAACTGGACGAGGAAATCGAGCGTGCACGCGCGCGCGAACGCGTCGATGCGATCGCGGCGGTCCACTCGTTGATGGATACCTATGCGATCAAGCATCGCGACCTGGTCGGCCGCAACGGCAGCCGGGGTGCGTACATCGTGAAAGTGCTGCCGGCGCGCTATCGCGATCCCGCGAGCGGAAAGGAGTGGAGCGGGCGCGGCAATGCGCCGCTCTGGATCAGGGGCAAGGATCGTCGTCAGTTCGTCATCGTCAAGCAGCCGTCCACGAGCAAGAAAACCAGAACCCGTTGACGGGCGGCGTCGGGCTACGGCGACAGCGGCTTCGCCGGCGCCTGACCCGGCGGCGTGAGCACCACGAGCAGCGTCGCGCCTTCAGGCGACGGCGCCACGTATGCATGCGGCCGATGCGACGAGAACAACGCGCTTTCACCGGCGCGCAACCGCGTCGGCTCGCCGTGTTCGAAGTACAGCTCGAGTTCGCCCGACAGCACGTAGCAGAACTCGTCGCCCTCGTGGCCGGCGAGTCCGCCGGCTTCGTCCACCGTGCGCGCGTCGACCTGCATGCGCAGCGTGATCATCCCGGCCGAGCTGTCGCGATGCAGCAGCGCGTATTCGTACGGGATGTTCGCGATGCGCGTCGTGACGATGTCGTCCGCGTGGCACACGCTCAGCGAGTTGCGATGGCGCGGCTGGTTGGTCAGCACGTCGCGCCAGTCGAAGCCCATGCCTTCGATGATCCGGTGCAGCACACCGAAGGTCGGCGACATCTTGTTCGTCTCGATGCGCGAGAACGTTGCCGCGGGCACGCCCGTCAGCTGGCTGGCCTCGTTCAGCGTGAGGTCGCGCGACTGGCGCAGCGCGCGCAGCCGCTGCCCGATCTGGTCGGCGGGCACCTGCAGGTGCTCGCGGCGCCGCGGTTTGAGCGGCAGCGCCGAAAGAATCGATGTGACGCGGGTTTTCTTGCTCATGATCGTCCGCCGGGGAGAATGTTTTTACCGATACGTAACGAAAATATACCGCATCGGTGCGAACCCGGGCGATGGATTGCATGGCGCTTGTCGTCGGCGGATCTTGAGGCGTACACTTCCCGGGCGTCGGCACGACGAGAAACGGGGCATTCTGGATGCCTCGTTTTTTCGGTCCTTGTATTTACGGATATGTAAATTTAATGAAGGTGTACGACGCATCTCGTCCCGGCCGTTGGGAAATGCCTGCCCTGCAGGCGATGGATGAATGCAACGGTAGCCGCGCGCTTCCACGGCCAGAAATTTACGTATCGGTAATTTCGGAGAGAATGACCATGAGTCTGCAAGACGACCGGATGAACGGCGCGTATCGCGCGGAAGGCTGGGTGCAATGGCCCGGCGAGCCGGAGTTGAGTTTCCAGTTCGCGCGCACGCTCGGCGGCGCGCAGGAAGGCGCGAGCCTGATCAGCGAGTGCTTTCGCGCGGCGTCGCGGATGACGCCCGGCGATACCGAGAGCTGGTACCGCGAATGGCAGGTGCTTGCGAAAGCCAGCGAGCAGCGTGCGCTGGACGCGTACGCGCGCGGCTTCCTGCGTACCGCGAGCAGCAACTGGCTGCGTGCGGCCAACTACTACCGGTCGTCGGAGTTCTACCTCGCGCATGACGATGCGCGGCGGCGCGACAGCTTCGACAGCGTCGAACGCTGCTCGCATCGGTATCTCGAAGGGCTGACGCCGGCCGGCGAGGTCGTGCGCGTCCCGTACGAAGGCGGCGCGCACCTCGACGCGTATTTCATCCCGTGTGCGGGCGGCGACGTGCGTTCGCCGACGGTGATCGCATTCGGCGGGCTCGACGAGTACAAGGACGAGCTGCTCCACGAGATGCCGAAGCACGCGCTCACGCGCGGCATGTCGTTGCTGCTGGTCGACCTGCCGGGGCAGGGCGGGACGCTGCGCCGGCAGGGGATCGTCAACCGCCCGGATACCGAAGTGCCGGTCGGCGCGTGCGTCGACTACCTGCTCACGCGCGGCGACGTCGATCACGGCCGGATCGCGCTGTATGGCGCGAGCGTCGGCGGCGTCTACGCGGCGCGCGCGGCGTCGTTCGAAAAGCGCATCGTCGCGGTGGTCTCGGATTCGGTGATGTTCGACATGGCGTCGCTGTTCGAAAGCTGGCTCGATACGCCGGAACGGCTCATCTGGCGCCACCTGAAATGGGTGTTCGGCTGCGCGACGCCGCAGGCGGTCGTCGACAAGGCGCGGGATTTCCGCCTCGCGGGCGTGATCGACCGGATTCCGGTGCCGTACCTGGTGCTGCAGGGCACGGAAGACTGGCTCGGGCTGAAGACGGCGACCGATACCTACGACTATGCGAAGGCGCATGGCGTCGACGCGACGCTCAGGCTGTTCGATCCGGGCGAAACGGGCGCCGCGCACTGCCAGGTCGACAATCCGACGCTCGGCCAGGAATTCATCTGCGACTGGCTGGCTGCCCGGCTGGGCATCGACCAGCGCGCGGTGCGGCAGCGCAGGCCGGCACTGGCGTAAGCCGCGCGACGGCGCGCATCGAGCTCCGGGAGACATCGTTCGCCGTCATGGCGCGGGCGATGTCTCCCGCGCGGCGCGCTTATCCGCGGCCGACGAACGGCATCGCGGTCGCCATGATCGTCATGTTCAGGATGTTCGTGTCCAGCGGCAGGTTCGCCATCTGGACGATCGCGTTCGCGACATGCGTGACGTCCATGCGTGCCTCGGGCGCGAGGCTGCCGTCGGCTTGCGGGACGCCTTGCGTCATCCGTTCAGTGAGCGGCGTCGCGGCGTTGCCGATGTCGATCTGGCCGCACGCGATGTTGTAGCGGCGGCCGTCGAGCGCCAGCGACTTGGTGATCCCGGTCACCGCATGCTTGGTGGCCGTGTACGCGATCGTATCGGGGCGCGGCGCATGCGCCGAGATCGAGCCGTTGTTGATGATCCGGCCGCCCTGCGGCGTTTGCGCCTTCATCACGCGCCACGCGGCCCGCGCGCACAGGAAGACGCCGGTCAGGTTCGTCGCGACGACGCTGTTCCACACGTCGAATTCGTATGCGTCGAGGGAAACCGGCGGCGCATTGCGGCCGGCGTTGTTGAACAGCACGTCGAGCCGGCCGAACTGCTGCGCGATCTGCGCAAACGCGTGGTCGACCGATGCTTCGTCGGTGACGTCCGCAGGAAACACGTGTGCGTCGCCGCCGGCAGTGCGGATCGCGTCCTGCGTTTCGCGCAACGATTCCTCGGTGCGTCCGAGCAGCGCGACGGTGAAACCGGCCTGGGCGAGCGCGATGGCCGCTGCGCGACCGATGCCGGATCCGGCGCCCGTGACGGCTGCGAATTTCTTCGTGACAGACATGGCTTGATTTCCTGCGGGTTGAATGACGGGTGAGGCTGCGGATGAACGATGACGTTGCCACTTCGGCAATGTAGTCGAAATGCGCGGCATCCATGTTCAAGCGACATCGTAAAGCACGGTCGATTGCGCGATCGCGTCGACTACTTCTTCCGGCCCGGTACGGCTTTCCGCGCTCGCGTGCCTGACTCCGCGAACAGATCGACCACCACGTCGCGCAGCCACCGGTTTCCCTCGTCCTGATTGACCCGCGTATGCCAGAGCATGTGAATCGGCGCGCCCGGCAGCGTGACGGGCAACGCGCGCCAGCCCAGCGAAAACGGTGCGGCGAGCTGCTGCGCGAGATGCTCGGGCACCGTCGCGATCAGGTCGGTGCGCTGCAGGATGTAGCCCACGCTCATGAAATGCGGCACCGTGAGCCGCACCTGGCGCTTCACGCGGCGGCGTTTCAGCCATTCGTCCACCTGCCCGTGACCGGTGCCGGCCGATACCACGACCAGGTGCTCGGCATTGCACCACGCGTCGACCGTCAGCGGCGCGTCCTCGAGCGGATGCCCGCGCCGGAACAGGCACACATAGCGCTGATCGAACAGCCGGCGCTGATAGAAGCCGCCCTTGAGCTGCGGCAGCAGGCCGATCGCGAGGTCGACGCGGCCGTCGGCCATTTCGTCGCCGAGGTTGATGCTCGTGTCGCGCACGGTATTGAGCGCGATGCCCGGCGCTGCTTGCGACAGGTGTTCGAGCAGCGCGGGCAGGAACACGACTTCGCCGATATCGGTCATGCCGATCGTCAGCGTGCGTGTGGCGCGCAACGGGTCGAAACCGGTCTCGGGGTTGAGCGCGGCATGCAGCGTCGCGAGCGCATGCGACACCGGTTCCGCCAGGCGCAGCGCGAACGGCGTCGGCACCACGCCGCCCGGCCCGCGCACGAACAGCGGATCGCCGAGCCGGCGGCGCAGCTTCGCGAGCGCGTTGCTCACGCCCGGCTGGCTCATGTTCATCTGCTCGGCGACGCTCGACACGCGCCGTTCCTGCATCAGCCGCTGGAAAAGCAGCAGCAGGTTGAGATCGATATCGCTCAGTTCCATGGGTTGGGCCTCGCCGGGTTCATTGCATTCAGTGATGAAGCAGATTCCGGTCATTTTATTGCGGGATGAAAGTCCGCTCCCGAGAATACCGATACGGCCCATGCAATCGACATGGCCGCTGCGCAAGCCGCAGACCCCACATCGGAATATCGGAGACACCTTCATCATGCAGACGAACCTGAAGATTGCGATCGTCGGCGCCGGGATCGGCGGCCTGACGCTTGCGCTCGCATTGCGCGAGCACGGCATCGACGCGCAGCTCTACGAGCAGACCGACGTGTTGCGCGAAGTCGGCGCGGCCGTCGCGCTGTCGGCCAATGCGACGCGCTTCTACGAACGGATGGGCTTGCGGGCGGCCTTCGATGCGGTGTGTGCGGACATCCCGGGGCTCGTCTATCGCGACGGCCGCAGCGGCGCAGTGATCGGCCATCATCGCGGCGACCCCGACTATCGCCGGCAATTCGGCGGCGCGTACTGGGGCGTGCATCGCGCGGATCTGCAGGCCGTGCTGTCGAAGGCGGTCGGTCTCGATTGCATCCACCTCGGCCATCGGCTGGTCGATCTCGCGCAGCATCCCGATCGCGTCACGCTGTCGTTCGACAACGACGCGCGCGTCGACGCCGATCTCGTGATCGGCGCGGACGGCGCGCGCTCGATCACGCGGCGCTGGATGCTCGGCTATGACGACGCGCTGTATTCGGGGTGTTCGGGTTTTCGCGGCGTGGTGCCGGCCGCGCGGCTGAGCCTGTTGCCCGATCCCGAAACGCTTCAATACTGGATCGGGCCGCACGGGCACCTGCTGCACTATCCGATCGGCGACAACGGCGACCAGAATTTCCTGCTGGTCGAACGCCATCCGTCACCGTGGCCGTCGCGCGACTGGGTGATGCCGTCGGAAGAGGGCGAGCAACTGCGCGTGTTCAAGGACTGGCATCCGGCGGTGGTGCAGATGATCACCGCCGTGCCGATCAGCCAGCGCTGGGGGCTGTTCCACCGGCCGCCGCTCGGGCGCTGGAGCCGTGGGCGCGTGACGCTGATCGGCGACGCCGCGCATGCGCTGGTGCCGCACCACGGGCAGGGCGCGAACCAGTCGATCGAGGATGCGGTGGTGCTGGCCGCGCAACTGGCGCTGGCCGGGCCGGGCAACTGGCGCGAAGCGCAGGAAGCATACGAGCGGCTGCGCCGCGGCCGCACGCGCAAGGTGCAGTACGCGTCGATCTCCGTGGCCGATGTGCTGCACCTGCCCGACGGGCCGGCCGCGCAGGCGCGCAATGCACGCCTGGCCGAGCGCGACAGCGTGCTGCATCACCTGGACTGGATTCACGATTTCGACGCGCTGGCCGTGGAGCCGAGCGAACGGCAGGGCGGCACGTGGCTTTGAGCCCGCTATCTCGGGCCCGGCGTCAGGCGCGACAGGCGCGCCGGGATGGCGCGGCCGTCGGCGTGCGGCCCGCCGGTCGCAGGCCGGCCTGACGAACACGGGCGGGGCCGTGCCCGCCCGCCGTCACTTCACGCATTCGAGCGCGTACTTCAACCCCTGCCCGAGCAGCCCGCGCCATACGTCCCACGTATGCCCGCCGTCGACGATGCGCAGCTCGGCCGGGTTCTGCGCGCGGCGCAGGTGCGTGTACAGCACGCTCGATTCGGCCTGGATGGTCAGGTCGTCGTCGCCGGCCGCGATGAACATCGGGATCCGCCAGCTGCGCGCGAAGTAGCCGCGCATCAGCGCGGGGTAGTTGAGCTCGTGCCACACGCGCGGGTCGAACTGCCGGTCGCCGAACACGCCGACGTAGCGCGCGGCGGAATTGAGCGGCGGCTCGTTCGCGTAGATCGCGGGGCTCAGCAGCATCGCGCCGCAGAACAGCCCGGGTTCGAGCAGCGAGAAACGCAGCGCGCCGAAGCCGCCCATCGACACGCCGCCGATCGCGCGGCCCGCACGCTGGTTCGACACCGCGAAGTGCGCTTCGACTTCCGGCAGCAGGTCGTTGAGGAACGCGCTCTGCATCTTCTCCTTGCGGTCGACGTACCAGTCGGTGCCGCCCTGCGGCATCACGATCACGACCGGCGGGATCTCGCGGCGCTCGATCAGCGTGTCGGCGGTGGCCTGCAGCCGGCCCTGCGTGACCCAGTCGTTCGCGTTGCCGGCGTTGCCGTGCAGCAGGTACATCACCGGGTAGCGCGCGCCTTCCGGGTTGTAGCCGGGCGGCAGGTAGACCGTGTACGACCAGTCGCGCTTCAGCGACGCCGAGCGGAACGAGCGCAGCACGACGCTGCTGCCCGGGTTGACCGGGGGCTCCTGCGCGGCCGACGGGGTGGTCGCGGTCTGGACGGCCGGCGGCGGCGCGGGCGATGCCGCCGGCGCGGACGGTGTGGCGCGGGCCGTGGCGATGGAGCCGGCGATCAGGGCGAGGGCGAACGGAAGGGCGAGTCGGCGCATGTCGAAGCGTTTCAGGAGAGGCGCCGGCTATCGTAGCAGCGGCGCATGACGGCGCGGCGCGTCATCGCCGCGAACGGAACGGCAGCCGCGCGACGAGCGGCCCGTAGAGTTTGGCGACGAGATACAGCAGGCCCATCGCGACGACGTCGGCAATCAGCCCGAGCTTCACGTCGAGATAGCCTTCGGTCGCCTGGTACAGCAGCGAGTCGACCGCGAGCGAGATGCCGGTGCCCGCGACGAAGCACAGCAGCCCCTGCCGCCCGATCGTGCCGATCCACGGCATCGCGTGCGCGACCTTCTTCATCCAGCCCAGGTGCACGAGCTTGGCCGCGAGCCACGCGATCGCGAGGAAGTTCGCGAGCCGCAGCGCGCCGAGGTTCTGCTTGATCGACGGATCGGTCGGGAACGGTTCGATGCGCAGCCGGTAGTACGCACCGGCCGCGACGATCGCGAGCGCCGCGGCCGTCAGCAGCCAGCCCTGCGGCTTCGGCGCGAGCGTCTGGTAGACGGGCTGGCAGCGCGCGATCACGCCGAGCACGAACAGGAATTGCCACGCGAACGGATTGAAGTCCCACGGCGCGCCTTCGACGGTCGGCAAAAAGCGCGCGACGTGCGGCGCCGCGTACCAGAGCGACCCGCTGAACGCGAGCAGCAGCCACGGCTGCGTGCGTGCGAGCGGCAGCGTGAGCGGGACGAGCAGCGCGAAGAACGCGTACATCGGCAGCACCGACGCGAGGTACGGCTGGCGGCGGAACAGCAGGATGTCGCGCAGCGCGGCGAGCGGCTTGTGGAGCAGACCGTCGAGATCGTTGGTCGGCATGTTCGGGCCGTCGATCGCGAACGCGTTCAGCGCGGCGGTGATCAGCAGCATCAGGCCGGCCGTCACGAGGAATGCGCGGTAGATCTCGAACGCGCGCCGGATGAAGCGCTGGCGCGCGGCGGCCTCGTCGTGACGCTCGGCGAGCGAGTTGTACGCGATCGCGGTGGCGAAGCCGCCGAGGAACACGAAGACTTCGGCCGCGTCGCACAGCGCGTACGCGTGCAGCGTCACGCGCGACAGGATGCTGCCGCCGATGTGGTCGACGACGATGACGAGCAGCACGAGGCCGCGGAAGAAATCGAGCTCGGCGTAGCGGCCGGCCCGGGCCGGTGCGGTCATCGGACCGCCTCCCGGCGCGGGCTGCGGGCGCGGCCGGCACGCGCCGCGCATGAATCGGGGTGAAGCATGACTTCGTGAAGAAATGACGAACGGATGCGCATTGTGCCACCGATGCGGCGCACACCGGGTTTACGCGGATGGCCGGCCGTCCTGCCGCTGCCGATAAGCCGGGTCAGGCAGTCTGCGCAACGGGGCAGTTGGACGAGCGCAACGGTTTGCGCAGGGTTCATATACCCCGATGGACGGACGGTTTGCGACGTGACACCATTTTGACCTCACGCGGCCGCACACCGCGTCGTCCGCCCTGCGGGCCACACATACAACAGACCAAACATTCGCCGGGCGCTCGACCATGCCCGGCCACCGGCTCCGGAGATCCGTCATGAAGAAGCACGTCATTTTTACCGCCGCGCTGGCCGCTTTCGCCGCGCCGGTCTTCGCCCAGAACAGCGTGACGCTGTACGGTGTGATCGACGAAGGCTTCAATTACACGAACAACGTGAACGTCAATGGGGTCGGAAAATCGAATTACCAGCTCGCGAGCGGCTATGCGCAGGGCAGCCGCTGGGGCCTGAGGGGCAGCGAGGATCTCGGTGGCGGCCTGAAGGCGATCTTCACGCTGGAAAACGGCTTTGACGTGAACAACGGACGGCTCGGCCAGGGCGGCCGCATGTTCGGCCGCCAGGCGTTCGTCGGGCTGAGCGAGTCGCGCTTCGGCACGCTGACCTTTGGCCGCCAATATGACTCGGTCGTCGACTATCTCGCGCCGCTCACCGCCAACGGCAACTGGGGCGGCACGCTGTTCTCGCACCCGTTCGACAACGACAACACGGACAACTCGTTCCGCGTCAACAACACGGTCAAGTATGCGAGCGCCGACTGGAACGGCCTGACGTTCGGCGGCACGTACAGCTTCAGCAACAGCACCGGCTTCTCGAACAACCGCCAATACAGCCTCGGCGCGCAGTACTCGCTGGCCGGGCTGCAGGTCGCGGCGGCGTACCTGCAGGCGAACAACCCGGGCATCGGCAGCGCGGGCGCGATCTCGGCGGATGACGCGAACTTCGTCGCCGACCGCCTTCGGATCTTCGGCGGCGGCGTCAACTACACGTTCGGCCCGGCCACGGTCGGCTTCGTCTACACGAAGACGGACGTGAAGAACCCGGTGTCGACCGTCTACCTGCCGGCCTCGACGTTCGCCGGCCTCGGGCTGACCGCGACGAAGTTCCAGAACTTCGAGATCAACGGCAAGTACCAGCTCACGCCCGATTTCTATCTCGGCGCGCAGTACGTGTACACGGACGGCAAGTTCGATGCCGCGGCCGGGTCGTTCAAGCCTAAATACCACACCGTTGGCCTGATGGCCGACTACAGCCTGTCGAAGCGCACCGACGTGTACCTGCAGGGCGCGTGGCAGAAGGTGGCCGGCGACAAGACGGGTACCGCGGCCGATGGCGGCTACGTGGTCGGCACGGACGGCCCGTCGGCGTCGTCGAACCAGTTCGCGGTGCGCGCCGCGATCCGCCACAAGTTCTGATCGGGCGGCGCCGGGGCCGGGTGCGCCGGCGCCGGCTGCCGTCAGCCCTCCCGTGGCGTGGCGCCGAGCGTTTCCGCGAGCCAGTCGACGAAGATCCGCACGCGCGGCGCGAGGTGCCGGCCGGTCGGAAACACCACCGATACGGGCAGCGGCTCGGCATTCCATTCCGGCAGCACCTCGACCAGCGAGCCGTCGGCGAGCAGCGGCCCGAGCCCTTCGCGCGGTGCCTGGATCAGCCCGAGGCCCGCAAGACAGCACGCGAGATACGCCTGCGAGCTGTTGACCGACACGACGCTGCGCATCTTGACCGCGTGCAGCTCGCCCGAATCCATATCCGCATATTCCCAGTCCAGCTCGCGGCCCGTGCGGCTCGAGAAATAGCCGACCGCGACGTGGTCCGGCAGCTCGTCCGGCGAGCGCGGCGTGCCGTGCCGCTCGAGGTACGCGGGCGCCGCGCAGTTGATCTGCGCGAGCTCGCCGATGCGCCGTGCGACGAGCGACGTATCGGACATCGCGCCGACCCGCACCGCGCAATCGATGCCGTCGGCGACGAGGTCGACGAAGCGGTCGGTCGTGCCGATCATGACGCGCAGGTCGGGGTAGCGCGCATGGAAACCCGGTAGCGCCGGAATCACCTGGTTCAGCGCGAAGCGCTCGGGCAGGTCGACGCGGATCGCACCGCGCGGCATGGTGCCGGCGTCCTCGAACAGCGTTTCCGCATCGTCGAGATCGGCCAGCAACCGCATGCAGCGCTCGTAATAAGTCGCGCCCTCGGCCGTCAGCGCGACGCGCCGCGTCGTGCGCTGCAGCAGGCGGACCTTCAGGTGCTTTTCCAGATACTGGACGGCGTTGCTGACCGTCGGGCGCGGCAGTTGCAGCTGCTCGGCCGCTTTGGTGAAGCTGCCGAGATGGGCGACGCGCGCGAAGATGCGCATTGCTTGCAGATGGTCCATGCGTGGCGGGTGTGTTGGCGGATGGGGCAGGCTCCATTGTTAATCAGCGTCGAATGGTTTGGTTGAGTGTTTCGCGTTTATCGCGCGCCACGATGCGCCCAGAATCCGGCCTGTTCATTCATCACTCGAGGAAACGGACATGGATACGCGTGAACTGGGCCGTACCGGCCCGCGGGTGTCGGCACTCGCGCTCGGCTGCATGGGGATGTCGGATTTCTACGGGCCGGCCGATCGCGACGAAAGCATCGCGACACTGCACGCGGCACTCGACCACGGCATCACGATGCTCGACACCGGCGATTTCTACGGGATGGGCGACAACGAGATGCTGATCCGCGATGCGCTGCGCGGCCGGGCACGCGACCAGGTGCTGATCAGCGTGAAATTCGGCGCGCTGCGCGATCCGGCCGGCGCGTTTGCCGGCTACGACGCGCGGCCGGTGGCGATCCGCAACTTCGTCGCGTACTCGCTGAAACGGCTCGGTACCGACTACATCGACATCTACCGGCCGGCGCGCGTCGATCCGGCGGTGCCGATCGAGGAGACGATCGGCGCGATCGCCGATCTCGTGAAGGCCGGGTACGTGCGCCATATCGGCCTGTCGGAAGCCGGCGTCGACACGATCCGTCGCGCGGCCGCCGTTGCGCCGATTGCCGACCTGCAGATCGAGTATTCGCTGCTGTCGCGCGGCATCGAAGCAGGGATCCTGCCCGCGTGCCGCGAACTCGGGATCGGCGTGACGGCCTACGGCGTGCTGTCGCGCGGACTGCTGGGCGGACGCTGGAGCACGGCGCGGCAGGGCGAGCGCGATTTTCGTGCGGCGAGCCCGCGCTTCCAGGGCGAGAACCTCGCGCACAACCTCGCGCTTGTCGACGCGCTGCGCGCCATCGCCGACGAGAAGGGCAGCAATCCGGCGCAGGTCGCGATCGCGTGGGTGCTGTCGCGCGGCGGCGATATCGTGCCGCTGATCGGTGCGCGCAAGCGCACGCAGCTTCAGGATGCGTTGCAGGCGGCTGATATGCAACTAACGGTCAATGACATCGCTCGCATCGAAGCGGCGGTTCCCGCCGGGGCGGCTGCCGGTGAGCGTTATCCGGCCGCACAGATGGCGCACCTCGACAGCGAGCAGGGGCGGGGGGCATCTCACGGGGACTGATCGGCTCGGATCGGCTTTTGTTGAGGAACAGGCCCGGCACTTGGCCCGGATTCGTGTGCCGGGGCGGGGTTCGTCAACCCGGATGCATGGTCCGGCCCCGCCTGCCTGGACGAATGCGGCGCGCTTTTCGTCACGCCCGCGGCGCGACAGCACATCGGCATAATCGTGCCGCCGCACCGTCCTGCAAGCCCTAGCCAGCCTCAGGCAAAACCAGATGGCGGGCGGCGCGCTCGGGGTTCACCATCGGCGCCGTACTCAACCGGACGGAACGCCTTTCATGCAAGTGCATACGCTGACGATCATCGCCGTGGTTTTCCTGCTCGCCGGCACGGTAAAAGGGATGATCGGGCTCGGGTTGCCGACGATCGCGATGGGGCTGCTGACGCTCGCGATGCCGCCATCGGCCGCTGCGAGCCTGCTGCTCGTGCCGTCGTTCATCACCAACGTGTGGCAGTTGTGGCTCGGCCCGTCGTTCGGGCCGTTGCTGCGCCGGCTGTGGCCGCTGCTCGCCGGCCTGACGATCGGCACGCTGACGGGCGGGCTGCCCGCGCTCGCGGCCGGCAGCACCTGGACGCATGCGGCGCTCGGCGTGGTGCTGATCCTCTACGGGCTGTGGGGGCTGGCCGCCGCGCGGCTGCCCGCGCCGGGCCGCCATGAAAAATGGCTGTCGGCCGTGGTCGGCTACCTGACGGGTGTCGTGACGGCCGCGACCGGCGTGTTCGTCGTGCCGGCCGTGCCGTACCTGCAGGCGCTGCGGCTGTCGAAGGACGACCTGATCCAGGCGCTCGGGCTCTCGTTCACCGCATCGACGATCGTGCTCGGCCTGCAGCTGCGCGTGACGGGCGCGCTGCAGACGGTCGATCTCGGCGTGTCGGCGCTCGCGCTCGTGCCGGCGCTGGCCGGCATGGCCGGCGGGCAATATGCGCGGCGCGTAATGAGCGAGAAGGCGTTCAAGCGCTGCTTCTTCGTCGGGCTGATCGTGCTCGGCGCGTATATGGCGGCTTCGGGGTGGCTGTGAGCGGGCATCGCCGGCGAACGTGATGCCCGCTGTCCGTGACGATCCCGACGCCGGTTTCGACAACTACCGGCTTCGGGAGCATTCACCGGCCGCGGGTCACACGGCTCACGCCGGATCGGCGTACTTCAGCGTCCATCCGAACGTGCGGGTTGCGCCCGTACCGAGTGCAAACGGCTTCGTCGTGCACGCGAAGTTCGAATGCAACTGGCCGATCGGCGTCGTCGACAGCGGATTCGTCGTGCCGTTCGCCGTATCGAAGGCGGACAGCGCGCAGGCGTCGAACCCGGACGCCGCATAGCCGGTCGCGGCGCTGTTCGCGTAGGTCACCGACACGCCGTCGCCGTTGGCCTGCGTCGACGCGAAATCCGCGAACGACGTGAAGTCCGTCTCGACCGACAGGTTGCCGGTGAGCGTGCCCGTGCTCAGCGTATCGCTGCGTGCGACCGAGCCGTGCGCGAACGTCAGCACCGTATGCACCTGCAGGTCGAGATCCGTCGTGTACGCCGCGTTCTTCGACGCGAGCCGGAACTTCGCGGTATCGAACGACACGATCACCTGGCCGTTGCTTTGCTGGACGTTCAGGTTCTTGTAGTACGTGACGGGAATGTAGGTCTTCCCGTTGTACGACACCTGCGGCACCAGCAGCGCGTAGCCGAGATCGGTCGTGCCGTAGATCAGCTTGTCGGAGAACGGCACCGGGTAGTACGGCGTGTACGAGTTGTAGTCGGGCGCCTGGCTGAGGTTCAGGTTGATCACGCGCCGCCCGTCGCGCACGGTGACGAGCGCCGCACTGTACGGATGCGCGGTGTCTCCCGGCTGGTTGTACCAGGTGAGCGTGTAGTGCGGCAGCGCGTCGAGCCACGCGTTGTAGTCCGCATCGGCCATCGGCGCCTTGCCGCCGAAGCCGAGCTTGTTCCACCACGCGTTCACGTACAGGTACTGGTGCAGCAGGCTGAAGTTCTCGCCCATCACGCGCGGCTTGCCGCGATACGCGTCCGTGCCGCGGCCCTTGACCCACATGTTCACCGACGGCGTCGGCAGCGACGGGTCGTACCAGTACGTGTCGAACCGATGCGCGGCCTGGTAGATGAACGCATACGCGACCTGCTTCTCCTGATCGGTCAGCACGCCGGCATTGGCCGCGGCCGTCAGCACTTCCATGAACGCCGAATCGCCGTACGGGCCGATCGAGCGGCCGTAGTTGAAGCCCTGGCCGTTCGCGTTCAGCTGCGGCAGGATCAGGTCGACCGACTTGCGCAGATAGCCCTTCAGCTCGGGCGTGAGGTTTGCCTCGTTACCCATCTCGAACGTGCGCTCGGTCACTTCGCCGATCAGCAGCGTGCTGTAGCGGTCGAAGCGCGCCTGGTCGTAGTAGGTCGTGTGCGTGTTCGACGCTTCGTCCGAGAACCCGCCCGACGAGTCGTTGCGGATATGGTTCGTGAGCGTGTACAGCAGCGCGTCGCGCGCGCCCATCGTCGCGACCGACGGATCGGTCTTCGCTGCAAACGTCGGGCTGCTCCAGCCGAGCTTCTGGCGCAGCCCGGCAATTCCGTAGGACACCGCATAGTAGTTCTGCGCGGTGTTGAGCGACGCGATGTCGATCGGCGTGCCGGCTGCGGGGCAGGTATCGGTCTTGCCGCTCGCATCGGGGCCGAACATGTCGCAGAAGGTGAGCCGCTGCTGCAGTGTCGCGAGCATCGCGTCGCTGAAGACTTCGTTGAGCATCCCGTGCGCCTTCAGGTTGTTCAGCGCGACGAGGTAGTAGTACTCGCCCCACGACGTATTCGCGTACGTGTAGTTGCTGCCCGACTGCGCCATCATCGCGGTCGTGATCGTCTGGTAGGTCGCGAGGTAGCTCGCGTACTGCGGATCGTTCTTCGACTTCATGTCGATCAGGATGTACGACAGGCCGAGCGCGAGCTTGCCCGGCAGGAATTTGTCGCCGGTGTTCGTGTCGAGCACGTGGACCGGCGTGCCGTCGCCGAGATCCATCACGACCTGCGTGAAGTCAGGCGATTTCCGGATCAGGTCGAACAGCGCGCGCATCTGGCCCATCATCGTGACCGGCACGTTCGCGCCGGCCGGCACGCTGGTGTCGGGCGCGCCGTAGACGAGCGCCTGCAGCGAGTTCGACGCGAGCGACGGTGTCGTGGACGGGGGCGGCGAAGAGGATGACGGCGTGTCGGTCACGTCGTTGCCGCCGCAGGCGCTGACGAACAGGACGGAAAGGGCGCTGAGCGCGGCGCCGAGCGCGAATCTGCTGCGCGGATGCATTGTGTCTCCAGTTTTGAATAGTGATGAAGGCCGGGCGGGTATGGCCGTTGCCGCGCTCGATGCCCGTCCCTGGCCGCCGTCTTGAACCCTGATCCCTGAAGACGGACGGCCTGAATCACCCATCGAGCGGGCAAGCGTTCTCCCTGCACGGGCCGTGACCGGCGTCGCGCGGATGTATTGGAAAACGTTTTCCAAATTTAGGCAGCGATCGGCATGATGTCAATGAACTTTCATGCCGGACGGGACGGGAAAAACCCGGATAGTGGGAAGCGTGGCGTGGGGCGCGAGATCGGAATATCGCGGGAATTACCGGAATTTCTTACGGATGAGGTGACGCGCAGCGCGGGATATCGATGCGGAAGCGGCGATCAGGATGGCTAGCCGGCGATGTGCGCTCACCCGATCTTGTGAGAAAACGTTATCCATAAGGATCGAAGCGAAGCGGGCCGTGCATCGCGGCATCGACCGCCAGCGGCGCACGTCACCGCGGTGTGGTTTCGCCCGACAGGAACGCGACGAATTCGCGCGTGTACTTCGGCAGCGCATCGAACGACCGCGCGCACAGTTTCAGCCTGCGGTGGCTCCACGGATCGGACAGCTCGACGAGGCGCACGTCCATCGTCTGCATCGCGCGCTCGGCCGCATGGCGCGACACGATGCCGATGCCCACGCCGCTGGCGATTACGCGGCAGATCGCATCGAAGCTCTTCAGTTGCACGCGATAGCGGATCCGCTTGCCGAGCGCGCGCGCCTGGTCGGCAAGATGCACCTGCAGCGCGCTGCCGTCGGTGAGGCCGATGAAGTCGGCATCGGCGATCGTGTCGAACGCGACCTTGTGCTGCGACGCGAGCGGATGTGCGGCCGGCACGACGACGATCAGCCAGTCCTCGCGGAACGGCTTCTGTTCGAGCCCGCCGAGCCCGACCGAATCGGCGACGATGCCGACTTCGGCCGTCTTGTTGCGGATCGCATGCACGATCTCCTGGCTCGAGCGCTCCTCGACGCTGATCGACAGCTTCGGATGATGCGGCAGGTAGTCGGCCAGCGCGTCGGGCAGGTATTCGCTCAGCGACGCCGTGTTGCACAGCAGCCGGATATGCCCGCGCAGCCCCTGGCCATACTGCTGCAGTTCGCCGCGCATGTGGTCGATCTGCTGCAGCACCGTACGCGCGTGGTGTTCGAGCGCGCGGCCCGCATCGGTGGCCTGTGCACCCGATTTGGTTCGGTGCAGCAGCGGCACGCCGAGCTCGTCTTCCATGCCGCGGATGCGCTCGCTCGCGGCCTGCAGCGTGATGTGGGTCCGCTCGGCGCCGCTCGTGATCGTGCCGGCCTCGCAGATGTTCAGGAAGAGCCGCAGGTCGGTCAGGTCGAAGCGCATGGTCGGTGGGGGCAATCTTGTTGGAATGGCCGATAAGTTAGCAG
Source organism: Burkholderia lata (assembly GCF_902499025.1). Lineage (GTDB taxonomy): Bacteria > Pseudomonadota > Gammaproteobacteria > Burkholderiales > Burkholderiaceae > Burkholderia > Burkholderia lata_C. Next base: position 145,728 of record NZ_CABVPW010000006.1, read on the forward strand.
GGAACCGCAGCCGAGGTCTCAGGCGCAGCCTGAGGCCCGATTCGCCGCTTCCGCATTTTCGGGGTGCGATCGATGGCGGATCATGGCCGCACATCAACCGGGGAGCCTGTCATGCAGATCGATCCGTCGTGGAGCGTGTCGTTCAAGATCGCATTGCACGTGCTGTTCCTGTGCATCGGCGTCGCGTGGGCGTGTTCCGAACTCGCCACGTGGCTGCGCTGAACGTCGCGGCAGGCGCGTGCCGCCGCGGGCGACGGTCGACGCTTCGCGTCTATTGAAATAAATTCGTCATAGTTTCCCGAGACGAAAATTCTTCCGCTTTCCTGCAAAAAGACCATCAAGTTTTTCTGAATCGGACCGTATTACCGGTAGCGAATGCCGGCCGGCATCCGGTTCGTGATCGTTTGTCATCATTGTTTGCATCCGGTTACACGTCGGCCGTTCCGTTTTTGAGATGCTTGAAAGATTGTCAAACCGGAGTCGGATCGTCCATGAAAACGCGCGAGATTCACCGCAACGCGGCGTGGCTGCCGGGCCTGGCCGCCGTGCTCGTCATGGCCGGTTGTGCAGGCACGCAGTCCGTCCCGCCGAGCGACACGCTGGCGGGATCATCATCATCGCCGAGCCAGTCCGTCGCTGCGCCGTCGGCCGACACACCGCCGCCGGCGCCGATTTTCGTCGCGCAGAAGTACGTCGTGAAGCGCGGCGACACGCTGACGGGCATCGCGTCCGCGAACGGCTGCAGCATTGCCGACCTGCGCACCTGGAACAAGCTGGGCGCGAACGGCAGGCTGCGCATGGGGCAGGTGCTGCGCATCGTCAAGCAGCAGCCGTTGCCGCCGCCGGGCGCGGCCGGCACGCAGGTGGCCGCATCGTCGGCCGCGGGCAATGGTGCGGCAGGCAACCCGCCAGCCGCGCAGACCACCGCATCGACTGCAAGCGACCGTCAGGTCGTCAAGGAAACGAAGCGGCATGCGGGCGGTGTTGCGCTCAAGTGGCCCGCGAGCGGCAAGATCGTCGACGGGTTCCGGCCGGGGCAGAACCGCGGCATCCAGATCGCCGGCCGGCCGGGCGACCCGGTCCGTGCCGCCGCCGCCGGCCGCGTGATGTACGCGGGTACCGGCCTGAACGATTACGGCAGCCTGATCATCGTCCAGCACAACGCGGATTTCCTGACCGCCTATGCACACAACCGCAAGCTGCTCGTGAAGACGGGCGACATCGTGCGCCAGGGCGACGAGATCGCGGAAATGGGCGATCTCGACAACTCGCGTGTCGCGCTGCTGTTCGAAGTGCGACGCGACGGCAAGCCGGTCAATCCGATGCCTTACCTGCCTTCGTCGCAAGGGTGAAGCAGGGCCGTTTCGCTGGAACGTGGCGGCGGTCGCTGCTACGCTAGGGTCTGTTCATGCGAGTCCCGCGCGTCGCGGGGCCGACGGTCGTCTTTCGGGGATGCGCGGCGAATGCCGTCGCGGGCCGGCTGTCGGCGTGAACGGGTGCGCTTCTTCAACGCGTGCCCGAGCTGCTTCGTGCCACCGATTCCGACAGAACACACGACATTCATGGAACACTCTCCGACACGCCGCTCGCTGTTGCTTGCCGCCGTTGCCGCGCCGTTCGTCGCCGCGTGCAGCTCCGCGCCGGTCGCCGACCAGGGGCGCGCCCACGCCGCCCAGGCTGAATTGACCGCGCTCGAAAAGGCCTCGAATGGCCGGCTCGGCGTCGCCGCGCTCGATACGTCGAACGGCGTACGCATCGCTCACCATGCGCGCGAGCGCTTCCCGCTGTGCGGCACGTACGCGGTCGTCGCGGCCGCCGCGATGCTCGCGCGCGGCTCGCTCGACGCGTCGCTGCTGCCGCGCCGTATTCTGTACCGCCGCTATGAAATCGTTGCAGGCTCGCCGATTACGGAAAGCCACGTCGACACGGGCATGACGATCGAGCAGCTTTGCGTGGCGATGCTGCAGTCGGGCGACAAGGGCGCCGGCAACCTGCTGATGGGCGTGCTCGGCGGCCCGCAGGCCGTCACGGCGTTCGCGCGCGCGAGCGGCGACACGTCGTTCCGCCTCGATCACTGGGAACCCGAACTGAACAATGCGGCGCCCGGCGACGAACGCGACACGTCGACGCCGGTCGAGATGGTCGACACGCTGCAGCGGCTGCTGCTCGGCAACACGCTGCAGGAGCCGCAGCGCACGCAATTGACGGAATGGATGGCTGGCGGCGCGCGCGGCGCGACCGGCGTCGCGGCGGGCGTGCCGCCCGGCTGGCGCGTCGCGGGCAAGGCCGGCACGGGCGGTTACGGCACGACGACCGACGTCGCGGTGCTGTGGCCGCCGTCGCGTGCGCCGATCGTGATGGCCGTGTCGTTCACGCAGCCGCAGGCCGCCGCAACGGCCCGCGCGGACGTCGTTGCGTCGGCGGCGCGCATCGTGGCGGGCGCGCTCACCGCGACGGCCTGAGCGTCCCGCGCCTCGCGCAAAGCCGGCGTTTGGCTTATCGTGTCGGACAGCGCGCGCCGGGGTCGGCGCGCGGTCCCTCCGCGCCGTTTTTCCGTTTGCCTTCCTCATGCGCCGACTTCCGCCCCTGCACGCGCTGCAGATCTTCTCGACGGTGGCTCGCCACCGCAGCTTCACGCGCGCGGCCGAGCAGCTGTGCATCACGCAGGGTGCGGTAAGCCGGCAGATCCAGACGCTCGAGGCGCATTACGGTTTTCCGCTGTTCAAGCGGCATGCGAAGGGCCTCACGCTGACGGCGGAAGGCGAGCAATTGCTGCCGGTCGTCAACGAGAGCTTCGCGCGGATCGAAGATATTTCGATGAAGCTCACGCGGCAGCGCACCGATCTCGCGCTGAAGGTGCCGACCTGCGTGATGCGCTGGATGCTGCCGCGCATCATGCGCTTCCAGGGCGAGCACCCCGATCTCCATGTGCAGATCACGACCGCGTGGCAGCACGTCGTCGATTTTTCGACCGAGCCGTTCGATGCGGCGATCGTCTACGGGACGTCGCCGGGCGCTGGCGTGTTTGCGCTGCCGCTGTTCGACGAGCGCTTGACACCCGTCTGCGCGCCCGAATTGCGGCAGACGTCGCCGCTCGACGCGATCGGCGATCTTGCGCGCCATACGCTGCTGCATCCGACTCGCGACCATCGCGACTGGCGCGCGTGGCTCGATCACGCGGGCGAGCGCAGCGTCGATCCCGCGCGCGGACCGACATTCGACACGCTCGATCTCGCGACGAACGCGGCGATGCAGGGCTTCGGCGTCGCGATCGGCGACGTGACGCTCGTCGACGACGACGTCAGCGCGCGTCGGCTCGAGCGGCCGTTCGACATCGTGCTCGAGACGGGCGCGCGCTACTTCTTCGTCTATCCCGAGAACATCGGCAACCAGCAGAAGATCCGCGCGTTCAGCGACTGGATCGCGCGCCATCGCGATTGACCGGCGAAGTGCGCACGTGCGCCGAACCGGCGCGCGGAACCCGTCGGGTGCCGCGCCGGCAGACCGCTTTACTGGTACGTCACGACGGCGATCATCGGCGCCTGGTTGTTGCCCGGACGGTTAGGTAAAACGATTGCGCGCGAGGCCTGAGTAAAGGTCGTGGTCTTGATGGCCTGCTGGCTCGCGGCGTCGACGAACGCAATCTGGCCGCTTGCCGGGCGAGGACAGTCTGGGCGGACGTGCCCGCGGGCGAGATCGGCCGTATCGAGCGCGAACGAGCAGGGCGGCTCGACGATCATGCCGGAGAAGTGGATGATGCCGGACGCGCCGGCGGCAAAGGACGAGGAAGTGGCCAGAAGCGAGGCAGCCAGGACGAACGAGGCGGCGATAGGGCGATGCTTCATGACAGGCTCCAGAGAGGAAGCGCGTCGCAGCGGGGCCGCTCGGGTGGCAGTCCGTCAACGCTGCGATGCTGTATGCGTAAACGGCAAAACCATCGGACCTCTTGAACGAAAAAATCGAAATAATGGCAATCGGCAAACGATTGCGCATTGCTTTAATCAATGTAGGCCGAATCTGCGCAATCGCAAGTCAGGGAAATGCCGGGTGGCATAGGATGGGAGGGCGAACGGCCTGCGCGACCGTTGTGCAGGCAACGGCCTGGCGCCGTCCGGAAAGCAAAACGGCCGCTCGGGATGAGCGGCCGTTTTGCGTTGGAGCCGAAGGTGCGCCGTTCAGTTCATGCGCTTGCGTACCACGCCGACGATCACGAGCAGCACGATCGCGCCGATGATCGACGCGATCCAGCCCGCGCCCTGGCCCGGCGCGTACCAGCCGGCGGCGCGTCCGACGTAGCCGGCGAACAGCGAACCGACGATGCCGAGCACGGTGGTCATCAGGATGCCCATCTTGTCGTCGCCGGGCTTGAGCGCGCGGGCGAGGAGGCCGACGATGAGCCCGACGACCAGGGTTTCGATGAATTGCAGCATGAACGCCTCCCTATTGCGGTTGAGCTGTTGACGAAACGAAGTTGACCCGTGCGGCGCATCAGGGTTCCATGCGCGGCCGGTCGGTGCATGGCGCGCCGAGTATCGCACGCGGGCGCGTCGCGCAAATGTCAGGCCGCCGGCGCGCCCGCCACCGGGTCGAGACGGCGATAGCCTTCGGTCGCATTCAGCAACGTGCGCGTGTAATCGCGCGCCACCTGCCCGGCGCGCACGTCCTCGATCCGCAGCTGCTCGACGATCTCGCCATGCTGCATCACGGCGACGCGCTGGCACAGGAAGCCGATCACCGCGAGATTGTGGCTGACGAGGATCATCGTCAGGTTGCGTTCGCGATGCAGGCGGCGCAGCAGGTTCAGGATCTCGGCCTGCACCGACACGTCGAGCGCGGACGTCGGCTCGTCGAGCAGCAGCACGCGCGGCTCGACGATCAGCGCACGCGCGATCGCGACGCGCTGCCGCTGGCCGCCCGACAACTGGTGCGGATAGCGGAACCGGAATGCGGGGCCGAGTCCGACCTCGGATAGCGCGCGGGCGATGCGCGCATCGGTGTCGCCCATGCCGTGGATCGACAGCGGCTCGCGCAGCGTCTGGTCGACCGTGAAGCGCGGATGCAGCGACGCATACGGATCCTGGAACACCATCTGCACGTGTCGGCGAAACGCACGATCGGGTGTGCCGCCCACCGTCCGGCCGTCGATCGTCAGGCTGCCGGACGCGAGCGGCACGAGCCCCGTCAGCGCGCGCAGCAGCGTCGACTTGCCGGAACCCGATTCGCCGACGAGCCCGAACACTTCGCCGTCGCGCACGGCGAAGCTCGCGTCGCGCACGGCGTCGACGTGGCCCGTGCGGGTCGGAAAACGGATCGATGCGTGATCGACGTCGATCATCGTGCGGCCTCCTGTCGATCGGCGGGCGTGCCGGCGTGCGATGCGGGCTCGAGCCACGCGGGATCGCGCCGCAGCACGGGCAGTTCGTCCGGCGGGTTCGCGAGCGGCGGGTTCGCCGCGAGCAGCCCGCGCGTATAGGGATGGGATGCGTTGCGCAGGTCGCGCGCGGCGCAGGTTTCGACCACGCGTCCCGCGTACATCACCGCGACGCGATCGCAGAACGACATCACGAGCGGCAGGTCGTGGCTGATGAACATCAGGCCCGTGCCGTGCCGCGCGATCATCGCGTCGAGCACCGCGAGCACCTGCATCGACACGGCGACGTCGAGCGCGGAGGTCGGCTCGTCGGCGATCAGCAGGCGCGGGCCGGTCGACACCATCATCGCGATCATCACGCGCTGGCCCATGCCGCCCGACAGCTCGTGCGGATACGCATCGGCGACGCGCGCCGGGTCGCGTATCTGCACGGCCGCGAGCGCGTCGACGATCCGCTCGCGCAGCGCGCGGCCGCGCAGGCCCGGCTCGCGCAGCCGGAACGCTTCGCCCATCTGCTTCGCGACCGTCATCACCGGGTTCAGCGAATATTTCGGGTCCTGCAGGATCATGCCCATCTGGCCGCCGCACAACCGCCGGCGTTCGCCCGGCGACATCGCGAGCAGGTCGTGGCCCGCGAAGCGCATCGTGCGTGCCGACCAGCGCGCGGCGTCGGGCAGCAGGCCGAGCAACGCGCGGCCCGTCAGCGATTTGCCGGAGCCCGATTCGCCGACGATGCCGAGCCGTTCGCCGGGGGCGAGCGTCAGCGACAGGTCGCGCACCGCATCGGTGACGGTGCCGTCATGGCCGCGAAAGCCGATCTTCAGGCCGTCGATCTCGCAAAGCGGCGCGGGCGAGGAGGCGGAATTCAGTGGCATGTCACGCTCCATGACGCGGATCGAAGACGTCGCGCAGCCCGTCGCCGAGCAGGTTGAACGCGAGGCTCACGAGCAGGATCGCGCAGCCGGGCAGCGTCGCGACCCACCACGCGTCGAGCAGCACGTTGCGGCCCGACGCGACCATGAAGCCCCATTCGGGGCTCGGCGGCTGCGCGCCGAGGCCGAGGAAGCCGAGGCCCGCGACGGTCAGGATGATGCCGGCCATGTCGAGCGTCGCGCGCACGATTACCGACGACATGCACATCGGCACGATGTAGCGCAGCAGGATGCGCGGGCCCGACGCGCCCTGCAGCCGCGCGGCGTGAATGTAATCGGCCTGCGCGATGCGGATCGTCTCCGCGCGCGCGAGCCGCGCATACGCGGGCCACGCAGTGATCGAGATCGCGATGACCGCGTTAATCACGCCCGGCCCGAGCGCGGCGGCGAACGCGAGCGCGAGCACGATCTTCGGGAACGCGAGCGCGATGTCGGTGATGCGCATCAGCACGCTGTCGACGAAGCCGCCGCAATAGCCGGCCGTCGTGCCGATCAGGAGGCCGATCGGTACGACGATCACGACGACGAGGATGGCGATGCCGAGCGTGAGGCGCGAACCGGCGATCAGCCGCGAAAGGATGTCGCGGCCGAGCTGGTCGGTGCCGAGCCAGTGCGACGGCGAGCCGGGCGGCAGCAGCCGGTCGGACAGCACCTGGCGCAGTGGATCGTGCGGCATGATCAGCGGGCCGACGATCGCGACGACGATCAGTGCAACGAGGATCGCGAGCCCGAACAGGTTGAGCGGATTCGCGGCGAAACGACGCCAGCGTCGGTATGCGAGGCCGAGTGCGGCCTGCGAGCGCGACGCGGGCGCGTCGGAGAGAAGCCACGCACGAAGCGTGAGGCGCTCGGCGTTCATGAATGGACGACCTTCGGCATGGGCGATGAAAGAAGCAGGGTGGAGGCGGTCATGTCGTGGCGGCCCTCAGCGCGCACGCGGATCGAACACGCGGTACAGCGCGTCGGTCAGCAGGTTGACGGTGATGAACATCGCGCCGATCACGAGCGTCGCGCCGAGCACCGCGTTCATGTCGGCGTTCAGCAGCGCGCCGGTCAGGTACGAGCCGAGCCCCGGCCATGCGAACACGATCTCGGTCAGCACCGAGCCTTCGAGCAGGTTGCTGTACGTGAGCGCGATCACGGTGAGCAGCGGCACCATGATGTTGCCGAACGCATGCCGCCAGATCACGCGCCGCTCGGACAAGCCCTTCGCGCGCGCGGTGACGATGTATTCCTGGCTCAGCTGGTCGAGCATGAACGAGCGCGTCATGCGGCTCAGATAGGCCACGGAGTAGTAGCCGAGGATCGCGGCCGGCAGCGCGATGTGCGACACCGCGTTGCGAAACACGTCCCACTCGCCCGCGAGCGCCGCGTCGATCAGCAGGCTGCCCGTGCGCGTGTCGACCATCCCGTCGTACACGGGATCGAGCCGGCCGGGCCCGCCGACCCAGTGCAGCCGCGCGTAGAACAGCAGCAGCCCCATCAGCCCGAGCCAGAACACCGGCACCGAATTGCCGATCAGCCCGACGAAGCGCGCGATGTGGTCGATCGGCCGGTTGTGCTTCACGGCGGCCGCGACGCCGAGCGGCACGCCGATCGCGATGCCGATCAGCGTCGCGATCGTCGCCAGTTCGAGCGTGGCCGGGAACACGCGCTTGATGTCGTCGAGCACGGGGTTCGCGGTCAGCAGCGACATGCCGAGATTGCCGTGCAGCACGTCGCGCGCATAGATCAGAAATTGCGTGACGAGCGGCTTGTCGAGCCCGAGCGCGATGCGTTCGGCCGCGTACGCCTCGGCCGACGCGCGATCGCCGAGGATCGCGAGCACGGGATCGATCGGCACCTTGCGGCCGATCACGAACGTCAGCGCGAGCAGCCCCGCGAACGTGACGGCGAGCGTGAGCGCCCAGCGCAGCACGCGCAGTGCCCAGCGCACGGCCGGGCGCCGCGCGGGCAGCGTGCGCAGGGCTTCGAGGGAGGAGGCGGGAGTCGACATGCGGCGAATCTTATTGCTTCTTCAGGTTGCGGTACGACACGAGATCGTTGATCGGCCCGACTTCGAGCCCGCTCACGCCGGGCCGCGTCGCGACCTGCGCGACTTTCTCGAACATGATCACGAACGGCGAGCGCGCGAGCATTTCCTTCTGCATCGCCTGGTACCGTTGCGCGCGTTTCGCGGCGGTCGGTTCGGCGAGCGCGGTGTCGGTTTCCTTCGTCAGTTGCGGGATGTCCCAGCTGTTGCGCCAGGCCAGCATTTTATAGCTCGACTTGTCGGAATTGTCGGGGTTCCACGCAAAACCCTGCGCGTTGCTGTGCGGATCGATGTAGTCGGCCGACCATTCGCCGATATAGATGTCGTGCTGGCGCGCACGGTATTTCGCGAGCGTCTGCTTGTTGTCGCCGGGGATCAGCTGCACCTTGATGCCCGCCTGCGCGAAGTTCGCCTGCACGGCCTGCGCGATCTCGGTGTACGGATAGTCGTTGCGCACGTCCATCGTCACCGTAAAGCCGTTCGGCACGCCCGCCTTCGCGAGCAGTGCCTTCGCCTTCGCGACGTCGAGCTTGTACGGGTTCGCGTTCAGCGTGCCGAGGAAGCCTTCGGGCAGGAAGGTCTGGTGGACCTTGTAGGTCGTCTTCACCACGTTGCCCTGGATGCCCGCATAGTCGACGAGCCACTTCAGCGCTTCCTGCACGTCGGGTTTGGCGAGCGTCGGGTTCTTCGTGTTCAGGCCGAGATACAGCAGCGTCGCCTGCGGCGACGCCGACACCTTCGCCTTGCCGGACTTCGCGACCGCCACCAGATCGTCGGGGCTCAGGTCACGTGCCGCATCGACGTCGCCGTTCTCCAGCAGCAGGCGCTGGCTCGCGGCTTCGGGCACGTGACGCAGCACGATGCGCTTCATCGCGAGCGGCAGCCGGTAGCCGTCGAAGCGTTGCAGCACGAGGCTATCGCCGGCCGTCCACTTGACCAGCTTGTAGCCGCCGGAGCCGGCTTCGTTGGTCTTCAGCCACGCGTTGCCGAAGTCGTTGCCCTGCTGGTGCGACAGCAGCAGCTTCTTGTCGAGCACCGATGCGGGCCACGAACCGAGCACGTTCAACACGAAGGTCGGCGCGTACTTCTGGTCGGTCGTGACCGACACCGTCTGGTCGTCGAGCTTCTTCACGTTGGCAACGACGTTCGCCTTCGTGAGCCCGATGCCGGTGAGGACGGCGGCCGGGCCCTTGTCGAGCAGCACCGCGCGCTGGATCGACCAGGCGACGTCGTCGGCCGTCAGCGGGTTGCCCGAGTGGAACTTGAGGCCGGGGCGCAGCTTGAACGTATAGGTCAGCCCGTCGGGGCTCACCGTCCACGACTGCGCGACGTCGCCGTTGAATTTCGACGGATCGCGCAGGTCGACGCGCACGAGCCGGTCGTACGTGTTCGCGACGTATTCCTCCGGCACCAGCTCGTAGATCTCGCCCGGGTCGAGCGTCGTGAATTCGTCGAGCAGCGTGGCCATCACGAACATGTCCTTCGGCGTTTCCGCACGCGCGGCGGAAAGCGGAACGGCGGCGAGAACGGACGCGGCGGCCAGCGCCGCGACGAGCCGGGATGTCAGCAATTTCATGTGCGCTCCATCTGTCGTTGAAGTCGTTGAAGTCGTCGAACGTGAACGGTGAAGGGAATGCGTATGGCCATCACATCAGGTGCCATGGGCCGCTGTCGGCGTTGTCGATCTGCGGCAGCGCGCGCGAGCCCGGCAATTCGTAGTGCCACCATTCGCTGTCGATGTGCGCGAAGCCGGCCGCATGCATCACGCCGAGCAGCAGCAGGCGGTTGCGTTGCACGGCTTCGGGCAGCCCCGCGTGGAAGTGGCCGGAGGCGGCGACCATCTCGTCGAAGCCGGTGCCCATGTCGAGCGGCTCGCCGTCCGTGCCGACGAGCGTCAGGTCGAGCGCGGTGCCGCGGCTGTGATTCGAGCCGCGCCCGAGGTCGGCGATGAAGTTCGGATCGGGCAGGAAATCCCACAGCACCTGCTGTGCCTGCGGCGGGCGGTACGCGTCGTAGATGCGCAGCGTGAAGCCGGCCTGCGCGGCGACGTCCACCGCGCGGCGCAGCGCGGCTTCGGCCGGCTCCAGCAGCAGGCAGTGCGCGTGGCGGTAGATCGGCTTGCCGGTCAGGTTGCGGTCGGTCGCGTAGACGAGATCGATGTCGACGCGATGCGTGGCGGGCGTGATTTCAACGAGGCGGTGAGCGTTCATCGGCGGTTCGGAGGGCACTCGCATTCAGGCATTCAGGATTCGAATTGATCGAACGTGTGCTGCAGTTCGCGGTTGCGCGCGACGCGCCGGTCGATCGCGGGGCCGAGGCGGTCGACCACGGCCGTGATCAGCAGGTTGAACAGGCAGGTGAGCGGCGCGAGCGAATCCCAGAACTGGCCGACGTCGGTCTTCACCTGCAGCAGGTCGGCCGGCCAGTCGCGCGCCCACGGGCACGAGAGATCGGTAACCAGCGCGAACGGCTGCCCGCGCTCGGCCGCCGCCTGGCAATAGCGGCGTGCGCTGCGCGAATACGCGCGCGTATCGGTGACGATGCAGTACGGCCGCTCGAATTCGGAGTTCAGCGAATCGACGTACGAGCCCGACTGGCCGTCCGAATAGAACACGCGCGGGCGCAGGTACTCGAGGTAGCTGCTGAACGCGTTGCTGATCCCGCGCGTCGACTGGATGCCGAGGATGAACACGGCGTCCGCATGCGCGATCCGGTCGGCCACCTGCGCGAATACCGGGCTTTCGGCGAGCCGGTACACGTGGCGGATCGCATCGAGCTCGCGCTCGAGCGACGACGCGAGCGGGCTGTCGCTGCCGTTGCCGTCGGGTTCGGCCAGTGTCGTGCCGGCCACGCGGCGGTATTCGTCGAGCCGGTCGGTGATCATCCACGGTCGGTCGCCGCCGCCGCGCAGTTCGCGCTTCAGGTCGTCGAGGTTGCGGTAGCCGACGCTGCGCAGGAAGCGCCCGACCGAGATGCCGCTGGTGCCGGCTTGCTGCGCGATCTGGTCGGCCGTCTCGAGCCCGAGCCGGTCGAGGTTCGCGAGCATGTAGCTCGCGATGCGCTTGGCCGTCGGCGTCAGCTCGGCATAGCGGGATTCGACGGTACGGGCAAATGCGCAGGTCATCGGCTGTTAGATCGTTGTCGTCTGATGATCGAATGTCATCCATCTAACAAAGCCAAAATCATTCGCGCCAGCGGATAAAAACTATGGTGTGAGGATAGGTGATAGGGTCGAAAGGGAGCTGGGTGGCAAGGGCAGGGGCGTGGGCGGGGCTGACAAATTATTCCTGTCAGGCATAAACGCAAAATATGCCTGACAGGAATATTCGACCCGTCACCGAGCGTTTTGCTTGCCGCAGGAGGCTTTTGACGCAATGTTCGCGTCACGCGGGTTCGACGAAATGCAGTGGGAGTGAGTCGTATCCCGACCCGACCGGGTTGGATGACGTTCGACATATCGGCAAATGTCTGTTGCGGCTCCATTCGATCAGTTATCCAAAGCGAATGGATGGCATGACGACCGCGCACGGTTGCATTTCCACCTTCACTTGATTCGACCGATTCACCTGTGTCCCGCACCCCACAGCACCTGAATAATTACAAAATTAAAGAGAATCAGATTAACTAATTAATTCAGGTTAATAATTCATTTAAGTTTTAACGAGAATTGGATTTAACTTGCGTCACGGGATGTTCGATTTTCGATAATCCGAAAAACGGCATGTGTTCCGTAATGGAAATTCGCTCAATCTCAGGAATGAAGAGGAAACCATGACGAATCTTTCTCGACGCAAGATGCTGGCGGGAACGGCCGGTGCCATTGCCGCCGCGGGTATCGCGGTATCGGCCAGGGCTGCCTCGTTCGGCAACCCGGACCGCCCGCCGGAAGGCGCGGTGAATGCAGGCAACCGCCAGAGCCTGACCGACCCGGGGCCTGAAAATCCGGCAATCGCCAATCAGTTTCCGTCCTTTCAGGATCCGCCGGCCACCGATATCAACGGCATGCCGTTATTCTGGGCCTCGTTCAATAATGCACATAAACGCATTCAAAACGGCGGATGGGCGCGTGAAGTCACGCAGGACGATTTTGCGATTTCAGAAACCATTTCCGGCGTCAACATGCGCCTCACGCGCGGCGGCATTCGCGAGATGCATTGGCACCAGCAGGCCGAGTGGGCCATCATGCTCGACGGCCGCTGCCGGATCACGGTGCTGGACGAATCGGGGTGGCCGTCGGTGCAGGACGTGAAAACCGGCGATCTCTGGTATTTCCCGCCCGGACTGCCGCATTCGCTGCAGGGCCTCGGCACCGACGGCGCCGAATTCCTGCTTGCGTTCGATAACGGCCGCGCATCCGAATTCAACACGCTGCTGCTGACCGACTGGATCGCGCACACGCCGCCCGACGTGCTCGCACTCAATTTCGGCGTATCGGCCGATGCGTTCAGGAACATTCCGCTCGACAACCTCTGGATTTTCCAGGGCGACGAGCCCGGCCCGCTCGCGGAAGCCCAGCGCGCGTCGGCATCGTCGGCAGGGGCGCCGCCGCATCCGTTCATCTTCTCGCTCGGCGACATGAAGCCGGTCAGGAAGACGCGCGGCGGCGAAGTGCGGATCGCGGACAGCACGAACTTCAATGTATCGACCACCGTCGCGGCGGCGCTCGTCACCGTGCATCCGGGCGGCATGCGCGAGCTGCACTGGCACCCGAACGCGGACGAATGGCAGTACTACCTGCAGGGCGACGCACGGATGACCGTGTTCGACACGGGGCCGAAGGCGCAGACGGCGGATTTCCGCGCGGGCGACGTCGGCTACGTGAAGAAGAGCCTCGGGCATTACGTGCAGAACACCGGCAACACCGACCTGGTGTTCCTCGAGATCTTCAAGACCGACCGCTATGCGGAAGTGTCGCTGTCCGACTGGCTCGCGCATACGCCGCCGCAGCTCGTCGAAGCGCACCTGAACGTCGCGCCGGACGTGATTGCGCAGTTTCCGCGCAACCGTCCCGACGTCGTGCCGCTGTAACGCCGCCGCCTCGGCCGGCACGCGGCATGCCGGCCAAGGCACCCGAACGTCAGGAAGCCCTCTTCATTCGAACGGAACCTCACCATGATTCCCGTCACGAGCAAACCTGCCGGCGGCTTCGCGCTGCCGGGCCTGTCCACCACGCATACCGACGGCGCGGCCCGCGCCGCGCTGGAAGGGCGCCGCACCGGCATCGTCGCGCTGCTGCCGTTCGTCGGCCCGGCCGTGATCGCGTCGATCGGCTACATGGATCCCGGCAACTTCGCGACCAACATCCAGGCCGGTGCCGCATACGGCTACCGGCTGCTGTGGGTCGTGCTGGCCGCGAACGCGATCGCGATGCTGTTCCAGGCGATGTCGGCGAAGCTCGGCATCGTGACCGGCCGCAATCTCGCGGAGCTGTGCCGCGACCGGTTTCCCGCGCCGGTCGTATGGGGCATGTGGGTCGCATCCGAGATCGCCGCGATGGCAACGGATCTCGCCGAATTCCTCGGCGGCGCGCTTGCATTCGGGCTGTTGTGCCACCTGTCGCTGTTCACGGGGATGATCGCGACGGCGCTCGCGACCTGCGCGATCCTCGCGCTCGAAAAGCGCGGGTTCCGGCCGCTGGAAGCCGCGATCGCGGCGCTGGTCGGCGTGATCGGCGCGTGCTATCTCGGCGAACTGCTGATCGCGCCGCAGGACTGGCACGCGGCCGCGTTCCACCTGGTCGTCCCGCAGATTCCGGATCATGCGGCGCTGACGATCGCGGTCGGGATCATCGGCGCGACGATCATGCCACACACGCTGTATCTGCATTCGGGGCTCACGCAGGATCGCACCGCGCCGCGCGACGACGTTGAGCGGCGGCGGCTCGTGCGCTTCTCGAATCGCGAGGTCGTCGTCGCGCTCGGGCTGGCCGGGTTCGTGAATCTCGCGATGGTGATGATGGCGTCGTCGGCGTTTCACGCGAGCGCGCCGGGCATGACCGATATCGGCGACGCGTATCACACGCTGATCCCGGTGCTCGGGCCTGCGGCCGGCGCGCTGTTTCTCGTCGCGCTGCTGACGTCGGGCGTGTCGAGTTCGGTGGTCGGCACGATGGCCGGGCAGATCGTGATGCAGGGCTTCATCCACCGCCGCATGCCGGTCTGGGTGCGGCGCGCGGTGACGATCGCGCCCGCGTTCGCGGTGGTCGCGCTCGGCTGCGACGTCACGCGCGCGATGGTCGCGAGCCAGGTCGTGCTGAGTTTCGTGCTGCCGCTGCCGATGATCGCGCTGCTGATGCTGTCGGCGCGCGCGGACGTGATGGGCGCCTACGCGATGCGGCTGCCGCTGCGGATCGTCGCCGGAGCGGCGACGGTCGTGATCGTCGGGTTGAACGCGTACCTGGTGTGGGCGGCGTTCAATTGAACGGCAGCGGGCCGGCGCCTACTGCTGCATGTCGGGCGCTTCGCGAAGCCGCCAGATCACGTTGCACTGCTGGCCGCCGAGGCTCGTCGAGCGCAGCGTGATGACGGTGCCGGCCACGATCCGATACGAGACATGCGCCATCAGCTCGGTACCCTTGCGCTGGGGCTGCCCGTCGACCAGCACTTCGCACAGCAGCGGCGACGGCGAGCCGGACGGGTGGGTGACGTAGACGTTGAGCCGCGCGATGTCGCGGGTCGCGGTGAGCACGACTTCGTGGTTTCCGCTGCCGATCAGCATCGTGCCGCCGGGTTCGTCGATCGCCTGCAGGTAGGCGCCCGCGCTTCCCTCGATCGCCGTGGCCGTCACTGTCAGTCCGGCCGAGCGCACGTAGTCGGTCGCCGCGATGCGCGCGGCGACCGCGTCGGATTGCGACGGCGTGCCGTCCGACAGCGCGAACGGCACGCCGTCGCGCAGCGCGGCGTCGATGTGGTTCGCGTAGTAGCGCCACCGGTCGAGGAAGCGGATATCGCCGGTCATGTGCAGCGCGCGGATCGGCTCGCCGTGATACCGGAGCGTCGTGGTGCCGTTGCTCGCATCGAACGCTTCGTGAATGCCGTACTTGCTGACGAAGTTCTGGACCGGATCGAGCAGCGCCGTTTCGCCCTGCGCACTCCACAGATGCAGGAACGTCGTGTCGATCCCGAAGCATTCCTGGAAATCGGTGCCGATGCGGGCGATGCAGTCGCGCAGGTGGCTGGCATAGCGTGCCCACGCGTCGGCGGTCCCGGCAACGAGCCCGGCCTGCAATGCGCCGCCGTGGCGCGCGGAGACTTCGTCGACGACGAGGCGCCAGTGATGGTCGCGCCGCTCGCCGATCAGCGGCGTGACGACGAACGTGCAGAACAGCGGGTCGGGGCACGCGTGGATCCGGTCGTCGCCGATCTGCGAGAACAGGTCGAACCCCGGCGCGCAGAACCAGATGTCGGCGTCGTACAGCGCGAGCTTGCGGATCTGCGGGTTGCGCGCGCAATACTCGGCGGCCTCGATGAAGCGGCCGACCGGCAGCGCATACGCGTCCGACGCTTCGATCACATCAACCGACTGGCTTGCCAGGATCTGCCGCTTGCGTTCGGAGAGGCCATAGCCGATCACCGCGATCCGGCCGTCGTAGCCGGTCTGCCGCAGCGACAGCAGGAACGGCACGAGCATTTCATACCAGGCGCGGTTGTTGTCGTTGATCGCCACGCAGACCGCGTGCTCGCTCGAATGCATGTTCTTTCCCCGTTACGTGTGCGCGGCGCGGTATTTCCGCGGTGCCGGCCATTGTAGATCGCCGGCCGCCGCACGCCCTGGCGCCGGCGCGGCGGCCGCGGCGATTACCCGCGCGCCGGCGGTGCCGGCCGCGCGGGCAGCCGCGATTACTTCGCGAGCGTGCGGTATGACACGAGGTCGTTGATCGGCCCGATTTCCGGCCCGGTCACGCCGGGGCGCGTCGCGACCTGCACGACCTTCTCGAACATGATGATGAACGGCGAGTTCGCGAGCACGGCCTTCTGCAGCGCGTCGTAACGCTGCGCGCGCTTCGCGGGCGACGGCTCGACGAGCGCGGCCTCGGTGTCCTTCGTCAGTTGCGGAATGTCCCAGCTGTTGCGCCACGCGAGCATCTTGGTCGGCGACTGGTCGGAGTTGTCCGGATTCCACGCGAAGCCGCGCGCATTGCTGTTCGGGTCCATGTAGTCGGGCGACCATTCACCGATGAAGATGTCGTGCTGGCGCGCGCGATACTTGCCGATCGCCTGCTTCGCATCGCCCGGAATCAGCTTCACGCGGATGCCGCCTTGCGCGAAGTTCGCCTGCAGCGCCTGCGCGATCTCGAGGTACGGATAGTCGTTCGGCATGTCCATCGTCACGTCGAAGCCGTTCGGCAGGCCGGCCTTGGCGAGCAGCGCCTTCGCCTTCGCGACGTCCTGCTTGTACGGCCGCGCGTTCGACGCGCCGAGGAAGCCTTCGGGCAGGAAGGTTTCATGCACCTTGTAGGTCGTGCTGACGATGTTGCGCTGGATGCCGTCATAGTCGACGAGCCATTTCATCGCCTGCTGCACCTCGGGTTTCGCGAGGTTCGGGTTCTTCGTGTTCAGGCTCAGGTACAGCAGCGCGGACACCGGCCACGACGCGACCTTGATCTTGCCGGCCTTCGTCAGCGCGGCGAGACTGTCGGGGCTCAGATTGCGCGCGGCGTCGGCGTCGCCGTTCTCCAGCAGCAGCCGTTGTGCGGACGCTTCGGGCACATGACGCAGCACGACGCGCTTCATCGGGTACGGCGTACGGTATTTCTCGAAACGCTGCAGCACGATGGTCTCGTTGGGTGTCCACTTGACGAGCTGGTACGGGCCCGAGCCCGCGTCGTTGGTCCGCAGCCAGCCGCTGCCGAAATCGTTGCCCTGCTGGTGCGACAGCAGCAGCTTCTTGTCGAAGACCGATGCCGGGCACGCGCTCAGCACGTTGAGCACGAAGCTCGGCGCGTACTTGCGGTCGGTTTCGAGCACGACGGTCTGCGGGTCGACCACGCGCACCTTCTGCATCACGTTCGCCTTCGTGAGACCGAGATCGGCGAGCACGCCGGCCGGCCCCTTGTCGAGCAGGATGGTGCGCTGCAGCGACCACGCGACGTCGTCGGCGGTCACCGGGTTGCCGGAATGGAACGTGAGGCCGGGGCGCAGCTTGAACGTGTAGGTCACGCCGTCGGCGCCGACCGTCCACGATTGCGCGATCTGCCCGTCGAAGCGCGTCGGGTCCTTCAGGTCGACGCGCACCAGGCGTTCGTAGGTGTTCGCGACGTACTCGGACGGCACCAGCTCGTAGATCCCGCTCGGGTCGAGGGTCGTGAATTCGCCGAGCTGCGTGGCGACGACGAAGATGCCGGGCGGCGTGGCCGCCTGTGCCGGCAGCGCCGGAACAAGCGCGACGAGCGCGGCGCTGACGAACAGGCGGGACAGCAGGTGCTTCATGCGGGCTCCGTTGAAAGGGAATCGTGGGTGCGATTCTCTCATCGACGGCCGCCCGGATGAAAATATTCGGCGTGCGCGCCGGCGGGGTGGCGCGCGGCAGCGAGCCGGGCGGGCGCCCGGCATCGGCAGGTTCGGATCAGATCGCGCAGCGCGCGATCGCGAAGCGCATCGCTTCCTCGGCCGGCTCGTTGCCCGAGCCGCGCACGACCTTGATGACGGAGCCGTTGCCCGACGGCGTCAGCGTGACGAAGTACGAGTTCGAGCCGACGGCGATGTCGGTCACGCCGTTGTGCTGCGATTGCTCGGTGCCCGACAGGCGGCTGTCGAGGCAGTTGGCGATCGCGTAGGCCGGGCGTTGCGACGACACGTAGATCATCGGCGCTGCGCCGGAGGAGGCGGCCGAGTCGGACGAGGGAGCGGAACCGCACGCGGCTAGCAGGGCGGCGGGAAGGAGCAGCAGGAATCGTTTCATGGCGGGTCGTCGTGTGTCTCGTATCGAGGCTGGGGCGCGGGGTAGGCGAAACGCGAAGCTTCGCGACGAAACCGCCCGGAATCGGGCCGTTTTTGACGGACGACGATGCAACAGGCGGCTGACGACGGAGTATACCCGCAGCGTTTGACGGCGTTGGGACGTTGAAACGATTCGATACAACAAGCACCCGCTACCGCATCGCGGCAGCGAGCGTTTCAGGTGATGGCGAATGGCACTTGCCGGTGTTGTCGATCTTATTGGCCGATCTGGTGGCTGACCGCGTTTTCCTGCTGGTTCAGCACGTGCTTTTCGCTCTTCGTGATGTGGCTGTGATCCTGCCCAGCCATGTCCCGCTCTTCCTGGCGGATCTTGCGGTCGTCACGGTGCAGGCGCGCGGCCTCGGCGTGCGACATCTCGCCTTCCTTCACTTCGTGATGGATCCGGCGATTCTGGTTTGCGAGGCGCTGGTTGACCTCTTCGCGGCGCGGATGCGCCTGTTGCCACGGCGTGTCGGCGAACGCGGTGCCGGTCAGCACCGACATCAGGGTGGCGGCAATCGCGAGATGGCGGGTAAAGGCTCGCATGGTGTTTTCTCCTGTCGTTGCGCGTCCGGATCGTGGGCGCTTGTCCAAAAAACGCGGAGGGGGCACCGGCTGTTGACGTTTCCGCCTGTATCGATTGCAAGTCTTTATTACGTCTGCGCGTCGCGGCGCGGGCCCCGGCGTGAGCGGCCGGGGCCCGACCATCGCACACGCGGATCAATGCGCGCCGGCCGCCGCCGCATCGGCATCGCCGCCGCCCGAGCGCGATGGTTTCGTGATCCAGATCAGCGGAATGATCGCGATGAAGATGATCGCCGACACATAGAAGATGTCGTTCAATCCCATCACGGCCGCCTGTGAATCGACCGATGCGTTGAAGAACGCGAGCGCCGAGTCGGGGCCCAGGTGCAGCAGCGAACGCGTCGTGTCGACGTGCTGCGCGAAGGTCGGGTTGGTGATGCTCGCCTGTTCGGTGAGCCGCACGTGATGCAGGATCGTGCGGTCGTTCCACGCGTTGCTGATCAGCGACGTGCCCACCGCGCCGCAGAACGTGCGGCCGAAATTCGACAGGCCGGCGGCGGCCGGGATCTTTTCCGGCGGCAGCCCGGACAGGATGATCGACGTCAGCGGCACGAAGAACATCGCCATCGGGATACCCTGCAGCAGCGTCGGCAGCACGAGATCCCAGCGCGACACGTCGGTGTAGAAGGTCGTGCGCATCATGAACACGACCGCGAAGCCGACGAACGCGAGCGTCGCGATGTAGCGCGGATCGGTGCGTGGCAGCAGGCGCCCCATGACCGGCGTGAGCAGGATCGCGAACACCCCGAGCGGTGCGGTGGCGAGCCCCGAATCGACCGCGCGGTAGCCGAGATAGCCCTGCATCCACTGCGGCAGCAGCACCAGCGTGCCGAAGAACATCCCGTACGCGACCGAGATCGCGATCGTGCCGCCCGCGAAATTGCGTTGCGTGAACAGGCGCAGGTCGACGATCGGGTTGGTTTCGTAAAGCTCCCACACGAGGAAGAACGCGAAGCCGATCAGCGCGACGACGCCGAGCGCGACGACGACGGGCGAGTTGAACCAGTCGAGATCCTTGCCCTTGTCGAGCATGATCTGCAGCGATGCGACCCACAGTACGAGCAGCAACAGGCCGACCGTATCGATCGGCATGCGTTTCGTGGCCGATTCGCGATCGCGGAACACGATCCACGTGACGGCAGCCGCGAAGAAGCCGACCGGGATGTTGATGTAGAAGATCCACGACCAGTTGTAGTCGTACGTGATCCAGCCGCCGAGCGACGGCCCCGCGATCGGGCCGACGAGCGCGGTCATCGACCACAGCGCCAGCGCGCTCGACGATTTCTGCCGCGGCCACGCGCCGAGCAGCAGCGCTTGCGACAGCGGCGCGAGCGGCCCGGCGACCGCGCCCTGCAGGATCCGCGCGGCGAGCAGCGTCGGCAGGTTCGGCGCGATCCCGCACAGCCACGACGCGAACACGAACAGCAGGATCGACGTGACGAACAGGCGCACCTGGCCGAAGCGCTGCGTGAGCCAGCCCGTCAACGGAATCGACACCGCGTTCGCGGCCGCGAAGATCGTGATCACCCACGTGCCTTCGTCGACCGACACGCCGAGGTCGCCCGAGATCGTCGGAATGGCGACGTTCGCGATCGACGAGTCGAGGACGTTCATGAACATCGCGAGCGATACCGCGATCGTGCCGATCGCGAGGCGGCCGCCCGATAGCGGGGCTGAAGATGACGGAGAGGACATGAGGTTTCCTGCGTAAGGTGCGTAACGGATGCGGCCCGTTGCGGCGGGCACGCGCTATCGCGCGCGGCCGCGCACACGCGCGCGAAAGCGACGCACGCGCGGCGCGGCTGCTGAATGGAAGGGGGCACGGCGCGCGCGACGCGGCCCGGTACGGGTGCCGACGCGTGTGACGTGCTGCTCGATCGGATGCACGAAGCCGTGGCGGGCTTCGGGGCGCGGGATGCTGCCGGTCAGGAAGGCGGGACGCGCGTGACGCGCCTGCGGGCAGCGCTCAGGCGGCTGCGGTCGCGTGTGGAGTTGTTTTGCATCGCGACAGGCTAACGATGCGGCGAGCCGCCATCAACACGGGCCGGCTCATTAATCGATTTCGCTTGCTGCAATAATCGGTGTGCGAACCGTGCCGGTTACGGTGCGGTGCGCCAGTCGTCGAACACTTCCGCGAGGAATTCGACGAACGCGCGCACCTTGCTGTCGAGCGTCGCGCGTCGCGGATACAGCACGTGCAGCTCGACGTCGTCGGTCCGGTGCCAGTCGGGCAGCACGATTTCGAGTTCGTTCCGTTCGAGCCGGCGGGCCGTGTAGTGCGTCGACGCCAGCGCGATGCCGCCGCCGCTCGCGGCCTGGCGCAGCACCGTCACCGATTCGTTGGTGATCAGCACCGGCCGCACCGGCACGTCGGCCACTTCGCCGGCCGCATTGGTGAGCCGCAGCGTCAGGCCGGGCGCGTCGCGGCCGACGAGCAGCAGGTCGTGCTGCGCGAGGTCCTGCGGCGTGGCGGGCCGGCCGGCGCGGTCGAGATAGGCGGGGCTCGCGGCGAGCTTCGCCTGCGACCAGCCGAGCGAGCGCGCGATATAGCTGGAGTCGGTCAGCACGCCCGCGCGCAACGCGACGTCGAAGCCGTGCTCGACGAGATCGAGCGGGTTGTTGTCGTAGATCAGCACCAGCTGGACCAGCGGGTAGCGCCGGCGAAACTCGGCGAGCGCCGGCTCCAGCTCGAACAGGCCGATCGAGTAGGGCACCAGCACGCGCAGCATGCCTTCCGGCGCCGTGCGCAGCGCGCGGGCCTGGCGGTCCGCGTCGAGCAGGATGTCCTCGGCACGCAGGCAGCGCTCGTAGTAGTCGCGCCCGGCCTCGGTGACGGATACGCGGCGCGTGGTGCGATACAGCAACTGGACGCCGAGATCGTCCTCGAGCTGCTTGACCTTGCGGCTCACGCGGCTGAGCGGCATGTCGAGTTGCGTGGCGGCGGCGGTGAAGTTGCCGCGCTCGACCACGCGCAGGAATATCCGGATGCTTTCGAAGTCCATAC
Source organism: Burkholderia lata (assembly GCF_902499025.1). Lineage (GTDB taxonomy): Bacteria > Pseudomonadota > Gammaproteobacteria > Burkholderiales > Burkholderiaceae > Burkholderia > Burkholderia lata_C. Next base: position 167,590 of record NZ_CABVPW010000006.1, read on the forward strand.
AGGGTGCTTCAGTGTTCGACCTGCGCGCATCTTACCCGCGCCGGCCGAATCGCTTCGTGCGGCGGCGATTATCCTGCCCGGCGCAATAACGCATCCTGTCCGCGCCTCTTAGTGGCGGCGGCACGCCCCCGTATGCTCGCCGCATGAAATTCGCCTTGCCCCATCTCCCGCCGCTCGCGGCCGTACTTACCGCGCTGCGCGACGCCCGGCCCACGCTGCCGCCCGGCGCCCTCGGCTTCGCGTTGCGCAACACGGCCGCGTCGCTGCTCGCGCTCTACATTGCCTTCCGGATGAACCTCGACGACCCGAAATGGGCCGCGTCGACGGTGTGGATCGTCGCGCAAGGCAGCCGCGGGATGGGCTTGTCGAAGAGCCAGTACCGGATTCTCGGCACCGCGATCGGCGCGGCCGTCGCGCTGGTGCTGACCGGGGCTTTCGCGCAAACCCCCGAGCTGTTCCTGCCTGCGCTCGCCGCGTGGATCGGCCTGTGCGCGGGCGTCGCGACCTTCCTGCGCAATTTCCGCGCGTATGCGGCGGTGCTCGCGGGCTATACGGCGGCGATCATCGCGATGGATGCCGTCTCCGCGCCGCTGCACGCATTCGACATCGCGACCGCGCGCTTCCTGTATGTGGTGGTCGGCATCCTGTGCGGCGCGGCGTTCGAGACGGTGTTCGCGCCGGGTTCGCCGCTGGCCGACGTCCGCACGCGGCTTGCGCGCTATCTCGACCGCGCGGTGGCCGTCGGCGCGGGCGCGCTGCGCCGCGAGCCGAACGGCGCGGCCGTGCACCGGCTGTTCGCGGACGCACTCGAACTCGACACGGCCGCCGAATATGCGGCCGCCGGCGCGCCGCCGGTGCGCGACGCGATCGGCCATTTGCGTGCGGCGGTGCTGGGCGTGCTGTCCGCGCAGGCCGCGGGGCAGGCGTTGCACGAGCACGCGGCGCGCAGCGGCGGCACGCCGGACCCGCTCGTCGCCGATGCCGCGCAGGTGCTTGACGGCGTGGCGGCGGCTGGCGAAGCGGGATCCGAGTTGAGCGCATTGCGGGCGCGCGTGGACGATGCAGTGCGCGCCGAGGCCGCGGACCCGGCCGGTTCGGACCCGTCGCGCCTGCTCACGCTCGACCGGCTGGCGGCGCTGCTTGCCGGGTTCGACGCCGCCTTTGCCGGCAAGGCCCAACTGGACCGGCCGGATCCGCCGGCATCGCGCGTGCGCTATGCGTTCCACCGCGATCCGGTGCTCGCGTGGCACAACGGGATTCGTGCGTTCGTCGCGGTGCTGGTCGCCTCGGCGCTCTGGATCGTCACCGCATGGCCGTCGGGCGCCGGGTTCGTCGCGATCACGGGCGTGGTCTGCGCGCTGTTCTCGACGCGCCCGAATTCGGTCGGCGCGACCGTCGGCTTCCTGAAAGGGGCGGCGTGCGCGGCGCTCGCGGGCGCGCTCTGCAATTTCGTGCTGCTGCCGGCGGTGTCGGGCTTCGAGATGCTCGCGTACATCCTCGGCGTGTTCTTGATCGGCACGGGCATCGCGATGCGCAATCCGCGCACGGCCGGCATCGGCAGCGGCTTCTCGATCTTCTTCTGGAATTTCACGTCGCCGGACAATACCGCGCGCATCGGCGACGCCGCGTTTCTCAATTCGGCGCTCGCCACGCTGCTCGGCATCGCGTTCGGGGCGCTGGTGTTCGCGCTCGTGTTTCCCGGCGATCCCGGCACGAGCCGGCGGCGCCTGCATCGCGCGGTGCGCGACGACCTGGCGCGCATCGCACGCAATCCGCGGGCATGGCGGGCGAGCGCGTGGCTGAGCCGCACGGCCGACCGTCTCGGGCGTGAGCTTGGTTTCGCGGGGCACCTACCGCCCAGCCTCATCGAACGCGACATGCGCGATTTGCTTGCGGCCTGGACGATCGGCGACAACCTGCTGGCGCTGGCCGAAGTGGCGACGCGCGAGCCGGCGGCGCGGCGTGCGGTCGCGGTGGTGCGGGGACGCGTCGGGCAGGCGGATTTTGCGCGGCTGGAGCGGGCCGGCAACGCGGCGGCCCGTGTGCTGCTGCGGCGCGTGACCGAAGTGGACAGCGACGACGGTCGCGCGCTGCTGCACGGTGCGGTGTTGCTGAGAACGATCGCGGAGACGGCGGCCGCGCACGATGGCTTCCTGCGCGGCCGCCAGGATTGACGGAGGGATCGACGCGCGTGAGCGGCGGCTTGCGCGTCAACTGAGTCGATAAGCCTTGCCGGGCGTCACTTCGGCCGGCAGCGGCTCGCGGTTCAGTTCGAGCAGCGTGCGCTCGATCTGGCGCGTCATTGCATCGAGTGCGAGATGGTTCGGCCCGTCGCCGAACGGCTCGGCGATTGCATGCGCGATCGCGTCGAGCGCGATCAGCGTATAGGCGACGAACACGGTGACGAACGGCGTCGCCGCGCCGATCGAATCGACGAGGCCGAACGGCAGCAGCACGCAGTACGCATAGATGGTCCGGTGCAGCAGCACGTCGTATGAAAACGGAATCGGCGTGGACGCGATCCGTTCGCAGCCGCTCACCATCGACACGAGATCGTCGAGACGCGCGTCGAGCATCCACAGCCGTGTGTCGGAGAGGTGGCCCGCATCGGCGCGTGCGGCGAACGCTTCGCGCAGCTCGTGCGCGATCACGACCGGGCGAAACCGCGAACCGGCGACGCGCGCGTAGGTGGCGCCGTCGAGCAGCCCGCGCAGGTCCGTGGCCGGATCGGTGCCGCGCAATTGATGCTTGAGCGCATAGACGTACGCGACGACTTTCCGCACGAACGCGCGCCGCGACGCGTCGTCACGATCGATCGCACCGTAGCAGAGCGCCTGAGACACCAGCGTGCGCGTGGCGGTCAGCACGCCGCCCCACAGCTGCCGGCCCTCGCGGTAGCGTTCGTAGCTTGCGTTGTTGCGAAACCCCGCGAAGATCGCGAGCGTGAGGCCGATCAGCGTGAACGGCGTCGGGTTCAGCGGCACCTTCTCGCCGAGCACGCGGCCGCCGCCCCATACCGCGACGAGGCTGATCGCGAGCGTCAGCACGAGCTGCGGCAGGATGGTCGGCAGCACCGAGCCGTTCCAGACGAGCAGCATCCGCAGCCAGTGCTCGCGCGGACGAACGATCATCGCTGCGCTCCGTCAGGCGGCGATCGAGGCCGGCGCGGCCGCGCGATGCAGCAGCACCGGAATCGACTTCGACGTCGGCGTGTTGCAGACGTCGCCGACGCTGTCGAGCGGCACGAGCGGGTTGGTTTCCGGGTAGTACGCGCCGATGCAGCCGCGCGGGATGTCGTATTCGACGAGCAGGAAGCCGTCCGCGCGCCGCTCGATGCCGTCGTGCCACACGGTTTCCATGTCGACCCAGTCGCCGGCCTTCAGGCCGAGCATCGCGAGGTCGTCACGGTTGGCGAACACCACGCGGCGCTGGCCGAACACGCCGCGGTAGCGGTCGTCGAGCCCGTAGACGGTCGTGTTGTACTGGTCGTGCGAGCGCGTCGTCATCAGCGTCATCAGGCGCTCGCCGTGCAGCGCGCGGGCGCGCTGGATCGGCGTGTCGGCCGGCAGCGCGTGCGCGATGAAGTTCGCCTTGCCCGTCGGCGTGAGCCATTCGCGGTCGCGCGACGCCACGCGCAGGTGGAAGCCGCCCGGCCGCGCGATGCGCGTGTTGTAGTCGTAGAAGCCGTCGAGCGTCGCCTCGATCGCGTCGCGGATCTTCGCGTAGTCGTCCTTGTACGCGAGCCAGTCGATCTTGCCGCTGCCGTACAGCGCATGGCCCATGTGCGCGACGATCGCGGGCTCCGACATCAGGTTCGGCGACGCCGGCTTGTTCATCCCGTACGACACGTGAACCATGCTCATCGAATCCTCGACCGTCACGCCTTGCGCGACGTTGTCCTGCAGGTCGATCTCGGTGCGGCCGAGCGTCGGCAGGATCAGCGCATCGCGGCCGTGGATCAGGTGGCTGCGGTTCAGCTTGGTCGTGATGTGCACGGAGAGGTCGCAGCGGCGCATGCCTTCCCACGTGCGCGGGGTGTCGGGCGTCGCCATCGCGAAGTTGCCGCCGAGGCCGATCAGCACCTTCACATGGCCTTCGAGCATCCCTTCGATGGTCTCGACGACGTCGTAGCCGTGGTGGCGCGGCGGTTCGAAGTCGAACACGTGGCCGAGCCGGTCGAGGAACGCCTGCGACGGCTTTTCCTCGATGCCGACCGTGCGGTTGCCCTGCACGTTCGAGTGGCCGCGCACCGGGCACAGGCCGGCGCCCGGGCGGCCGATGTTGCCGCGCATCAGCATCAGGTTCGTCAGCATCTGCACGGTCGCGACCGAATGCTTGTGCTGCGTGATGCCCATGCCCCACGTCGCGATCACGCGCTCGCTGCGTGCATAGAGCTGCGCGAGGCTGTCGATCTGTTCGTACGGCACGCCGCTTTCGGCCGTCAGCGCGGACCAGCTTTCGTTGCGCAGGTCGTCGGCGAACGCGTCGAAGCCGGCCGTGTGCTCGCCGATGAATGCGGTGTCGAGCACGCGCGGCGCACCGGCGGCGCGCGCGGCGTCGTCGAGTTCGAGCACGCGCTTCGCCATCCCCTTGATCAGCGCGAAATCGCCGCCGATCGTCGGCTGGATGAACGTCGACGCGATCTTGGTGCCCGACATCGTCAGCATCTCGATGGGGCTTTGCGGGTCGGCGAAGCGTTCGAGGCCGCGTTCCTTCAGCGGGTTGATCGACACGATCGTCGCACCGCGCTTCGCGCACTCGCGCAGCTCGCCCATCATCCGCGGGTGGTTGGTGGCCGGGTTCTGGCCGAAGATCAGCAGCGTGTCCGCGTGTTCGAAATCGTCGAGCGTGACGGTGCCCTTGCCGACGCCGACCGACGCGGGCAGCCCGCGGCTCGTCGCCTCGTGGCACATGTTCGAGCAGTCGGGGAAGTTGTTCGTGCCGTACAGCCGCACGAGCAGCTGGTACAGGAACGCCGCTTCGTTGCTGGCGCGACCGGACGTGTAGAACGCGGCCTGGTTCGGGTCGGGCAGTGCGCGCAGGTGGCGCGCGATCAGCTCGAACGCATCGTCCCACGCGATCGGCACGTAGCGGTCGGTCTGTGCGTCGTACACCATCGGGTCGGTGAGCCGGCCGTGCTGCTCGAGTTCGAAGTCCGACTGTTCAAGCAGCTCGGTGACCGTGTGCGCGGCGAAGAATTCGGGCGTCACGCGCTTGCTCGTCGCTTCGGCGGCCACGGCCTTCACGCCGTTTTCGCAGAATTCGAACGTCGATGCGTGCTGGCGGTCGGGCCACGCGCAACCGGGGCAGTCGAAGCCGTCCGGCTGGTTCTGGCGCAGCAGCGTGCGGTAGTTGCCGCCGGCGACCTTTTCCTTGATCAGGTTGATCGTGACGGCTTTCAGCGCGCCCCAGCCGGCGGCCGGGTGGGTGTACGGTTCGATGCGCGCGGTGGCGGATTTCTTTTTCATGATGCAGCGGGTGTCGGGGTCGATGGCTGCAGAGTACGCGTGGCCCCCGTCCGGCTGTGTGTACACCTGTTCACTTCAAAAAAGAGTACAGTTTCGGCCATTCAGACAGTGCGGATCGCAACTGTGTTGTTGAAGGGAAGTTGAAAGGGAGGCGCGTGAAGCGTTACGAACAACTGGCCGACGATCTCCAGGCGCAGATCGAGCGTGGCGTGTACCGGCCCGGCGAGCGGATTCCGTCGGTGCGGCAGGCGAGCCGGCAGCAGCAGCTCAGCGTCACGACCGTGCTGCGCGCGTACCTCGTGCTGGAAAGCCGCGGCCTGATCGAAAGCCGGCCGCAATCGGGCTATTTCGTCCGCGCGCGCGCGTCGGCGCCGGCCGAGGCCGAACTGCACATGTCGGCGCCGGCCGCCGAGCCGTCGGCCGTGGACGTGAGCCGGCTCGTGCTGTCGACGCTGCGCTCGATCTCGCGCGACGACGCGGTGCCGCTCGGCTCGCCGTATCCCGATGCGTCGCAGTTTCCGGTGCAGCGTCTCGCGCGCTATGCGCAGACGATCGGCCGCCGCCGCACGCGCTGGGGCGTGATCGACGATCTGCCGCCCGGCAACCAGGAGCTGATCCGCCAGATCGCGCGGCGCTATGCGGAGCGCGGGATCGCGGTCGAGCCCGGCGAGATCGTGGTGACGATCGGCGCGACCGAAGCGATCAACCTGTGCCTGCAGGCCGTTGCAAAACCGGGCGACACGATCGCCGTCGAATCGCCGACCTTCTACGCGATGCTGCACGCGATCGAGCGGATGGGCATGCGCGCGCTGGAAGTCGCGACGCACCCGGCCGACGGCATCGATCTCGACGCGCTCGAACGGGTCATGGAACGCGAGCGCATCGCCGCGTGCATGGTGATGCCGAATTACCAGAATCCGCTCGGGTTCGAGATGCCCGACGCGCGCAAGCGCGCGCTCGTCGAACTGCTGGCGAAGCACGGCGTGCCGGCAATCGAGAGCGACGTCTATCACGAGCTGCACTTCGGCGACACGACGCCGAGCGCGCTGAAGTCGTTCGACCGCGACGGGCTCGTGCTGCATTGCGCGTCGTTCACGAAGAGCCTGTCGCCGCGCTACCGGATCGGCTGGGCGATGCCGGGCCGCTACCGCGACCAGGTCGAGAAGCTGAAATTCCTGAACACGCTCGCCACGCCCGCGATCGAGCAGCTCGCGATCGCCGAGTACCTGAAATACGACGGCTACGATTTCCACCTGCGGCGCATGCGCAAGCAGTACGCGCAGCAGGCGAGCCTGATGAGCGCGATGGTGCGGCGCTTCTTCCCGGAAGGCACGCGGCTGTCGCAGCCGCAGGGCGGATACGTGCTGTGGGTCGAGCTGCCGCCGCAGGTCGACGCGATGCAGCTGTATGCGCTGGCGCTCGCTCAAGGGATCACGGTCGGCCCCGGGCATATGTTTTCGGCAAGCAGCGATTACCGGCATTTCATCCGGCTCAACTACAGCTATCCGTGGTCGCGGCAGATCGAGGACGCGCTGAAGGTGCTCGGGCGGCTCGCGTCGGAGTGCGCGGCGCGGTGAGTGCAGGGGGCCGCGCGGCAAGCGGCGGCCGATGACCGGCCGCCACCGCATGCGTTACCCCGCGTGCGGCGCCTGCAGCCCGGCTTGCGCTGCGCCGACCATCTGCCGCATGTCGAAGCCCGACGGGTGCTGATACACGCGCAGCCCGAACTCCGGCAGCACCGCGATCAGGTGATCGAACAGGTCGGACTGGATGGCCTCGTAGTCGACCCACGTCGTCGTGTCGGTGAAGCAGTACAGTTCGAGCGGAATGCCTTCGGCCGTGAGCGGCAGTTGCCGCGCCATGCAGGTCATGTCGCGGCGGATGCGCGGATGGCCCTTCAGGTAGTTCGCGACATACGCGCGGAACGTGCCGAGGTTGGTGAGCTGGCGGCGGTTCGCCGCGCAGTCGCCGGCCGCGCCGAGCGTGCCGTTCCATTGCTCGATCGCGTCGACCTTGTCCTCGAGATAGTCTTTCAGCAGCGTCAGGCGTTCGAGCCGTTCGATCTCGTCGTTGGACAGAAAACGCACGCTCGTCGCGTCGACGAACAGTGCGCGCTTGATGCGGCGCCCGCCCGCTTCGGTCATCCCGCGCCAGTTCTGGTAGCTCTCGGTGATCAGCTTCCACGTGGGCACCGTGATGATCGTGTGATCGAAGTTCGCGACCTTGACGGTGTTCAGCGTGATGTCGATCACGGTGCCGTCCGCGCCGGCCGACGGCATCGTGATCCAGTCGCCGATCCGCAGCATGTCGTTCGACGACAGCTGCACGCCCGCGACGAGGCCGAGCAGCGTGTCCTTGAAGATCAGCATCAGCACCGCGGACATCGCGCCGATGCCGGACAGCAGCAGGCCGATCTGCTTGCCGGTCGCGTCGCCGATCACGACCAGCGCGGCCGTGATGAACATCACGAGCTTGACGAGCTGCATCGCGCCTTTCAGCGACAGGTGCGGCTGGTCGCGCTGATCGCGCTGGTATGTGCGATGCGTGTGTTCGAGCGCCGAAAGCGTTGCGCTGACGGTCATCGTCACGAGGAACACGATCAGCGCGAACAGCACCTTGTCGGTGGCCTGCGCGGCCGTTCCGGGGATGCCGGGCACCGCGCCCAGCCCGAGCTTGACCACGATGAACGGGACGATGCGGTTCAGCCATTTGAATGCACCGAACTCGAACAGCGCGTCGTCGACGCGCGTGGCGGAAAGCCGCGCGAGCCGCGCGACCACGCGGAACAGCAGGAAATGGACGACGGCGGTGATCGCGCCGGCGGCGGCGAGCAGGATGAGGATGCCGACGAGCGGCGCAAACCAGGATTCGTTCAGGGTCATAGGGGCAAACAGGGGCCTTCTCGTGCGTTGAATCGGCGCCGCGGCGCGGCGCGCGCCCGGTGAAGGGCACATGAAAGGGACCGTGATTGTGCCACCGGGTTCCGGGCACGTTGCCGGGAATGCATGATGCGCGGCTCCCGAACCTCCTCACCATTGTGCAGGTCTCCTCTGTAATCGGGTGAGGGCGGGTGGTGAACGCGCGTCACCGCTGGCCGCCGCACACGCGTGTTGCCGGATGCGTTGCACGCCGGCCCGGGATCGGCGCGACGCCGCTCCGGCGGGCCCTCGCGCTTCAATGCGCGTGAACGGCGATCCATGCAATCATGCGGACGTCGCACGCGTTGGTGCGTGTAACGCTCGCCTTCGCGTGCGGCCCGTCAGCCGACGGTGAGCGACACGTGCCACCTTCGCGCACTTGCCATGCGATGCCTGCCCGGGGCACGATGCGCGAACGACTTCTCGAACCGCGTCACCCCATATTCACGCAATTCACGCATGCAAGATTCCAACGAAAGCCGCCCGTCAGGCGTGCGGCTGCTGAAAGGCATCCTCCCGATCCGCCGTGGCGGGGCCATCCGCGACGTATTCGCGGGCATTTCGCTCGCGTCAATGGACATTCCGCAGGTGCTCGGCTATGCGCGCATCGCGGGCATGCCGGCCGTCACGGGCCTCTACACGGTATTCCTGCCGCTCGTCGCGTTCGCATGCTTCGGCGCGTCGCGGCATCTGGTGGTGGCCGCCGATTCCGCGACCGCGACGATTTTCGCGAGCCGGCTGTCGTCGATGGCGCCGGCCGGCAGCGCCGAGTATGTGGCGCTGGCCGGCATGGTCGCGCTGTTGACCGCCGCGATGCTGCTGCTCGCGCGCATCTTCAAGCTCGGTTTTCTCGCCGATTTCCTGTCGCGCACGGTGCTGGTCGGCTTTCTCGCCGGCGTCGGCGTGCAGGTGTCGATCGCGATGCTCGGCGACATGCTCGGGTTGGCCGTGCCGTACCCGGCGTCGCGCAGCCTCGCGCAGCTCGACTACGTCGTCACGCATCTCGTCCACACGAACCGGCCGACGTTCGCGCTCGCCGCGCTCGTCGTCGTTGCGATTCTCGCGTGCAAGCGGTTCCTGCCGCGCGTGCCGATGCCGATGATCGCGGTCGCGGGCAGCATCGCGGCAAGCTACGCATTGGGATTCGCCGCGCACGGCATCGCGGTGCTCGGGCCGGTCGCGGGCGGGCTGCCGCCGCTGCGCTGGCCGTCCGTCACGTGGCAGCAGTTCCTCGATCTCGTGCCGGTCGCGGCGTCGTGCTTCGTGATGATCATTGCGCAGAGCGCGGCCGCCGCGCGCGTGTTCGCGCAGCAGTACGACGAGGAGGTCGACACCAACGCCGACATCCTCGGCCTCGCGGCCGCGAACGCGGCTGCGGCGGTGGGCGGCGCGTTCGTCGTCAACGGCAGCCCGACGCAGACGGCGATGGCCGACGGCGCGGGCGTGCGCAGCCAGATCGGGCACCTCGCGTTCGCGGCCGTGGTGGCGGTGGTCCTGCTGTTCTTCAGCACCTTTCTGCAGTATCTGCCGCATGCGGTGCTGGCCGGCATCGTGTTCACGATCGCGCTCGGGCTGATCAACGTGCGCAGCCTCGCCGCCATCCGCAAGGAAAGCCCCGGCGAGTTCACGCTCGCGCTGGTGACGGCGCTGGCCGTCGTGACGGTCGGCGTCGAGCACGGCATCCTGCTGGCCGTCGCGCTGTCGCTGATGCGGCACGTGCGCCACAGCTACCAGCCGCACACGATGGTGCTCGAACCGGTCGAAGGCAACGGGCGGTGGCAGCCGGTGCCCGCGCGGCGCGGCGCGATGACGGCACCCGGGCTGATCGTCTACCGGTTCGGCTCCGACCTGTTCTTCGCGAACGATCATCTGTTCACCGCCGAAGTGACCGAGCTCGTCGAGGCGGCGCCGGTGCCGACGCGCTGGTTCGTCGTCGATGCGGGCGCGATTACCGACGTCGACTATTCGGCCGCACGCACGCTGACCGATCTCGTCAAGATGCTGCAGGCACGCGGGATCGGTGTGCTGTTCGGGCGAGTCAATCGCTACCTGCGGGCGGACATGGATCGTCACCGGATCACGGAGATCGTCGGCGCGTCGTGCATCTTCCCTACGCTGCACCAGGCGCTGGAGGCCGCCGGCACGACGCCGGCGCCGCAGGAACCGGGCATGGTGTAGCGGGAACCGGCAGCTAGGCTGCTGCCCGCACCCGCGCGAAACCGTTGCGCAGGTGGCGGGCGAGTTCCGTCGCGGCCGGCGTGCGCTGGCCGCGCGGCAGATGCAGGTTGATCGCGAAGTTCGGCAGCGCGGGCAGGCCGCTGTCGACCGGCAGGATGTCGAGGTCGGCCGGCACGGTCGACGCGAGCCAGACGGTCACCGCGAGGTCGGCGCGCACGGTCGCGGCCGTCGCGTCGATGCTGCCGTTCTCGAACACGGTGCGCCACGCGCGATCGCAGCCGCGCAGCGCGTCGAGCACCGTCGGGCGGAATGCGCAGGTCTGCGCGACCATCGATACGGGCAGCGGTGTGTTCCGGTACGCGGTGCCGCCTTTCGCGCCGACCCAGACCAGGCGGTCGACGGCGATGCACTCGCCGCGTGACGGCCCGACCGGCGCCTCGATCAGCGCGACGTCGAGTTCGCCCTGCGCGAGCCCCCGGCGGAGTTCCGGCGACGCCGCGCACACGAGCGAGAGTGCGACCTGCGGATGCGCGTGCGCATAGCCTTTCAGGATCGGGGCGAGACAGGTGCCGACGAGATCCTGCGGCGCGCCGACACGCACGGCGCCTTCGACCCCGCCGGCCGTCAGGTCGGTCAGCAGCGCATCGTGCACGGCGAGCAGCCGGCGTGCCTGCCCGAGCAGCCGCTCGCCGTCCGCCGTGAGCAGCAGGTTACGGTGCTCGCGGACGAACAGCGGGCCGGACAGCGTTTCGAGCCGTGCGACCTGCTGGCTGATCGCGCCTTGCGTCAGGTGCAGCGCGCGGCTGGCCGCCGTCATGCTGCGATGATCGGCGACCGTGACGAAGGCGCGCAGCAGCGCGATGTCGAGATTGCGTACCATGCGACGCATTATGAATGCTAATGCCATGGATAAAAAGCTTTCGCTTTCGTAATGGGAGGATCGCGGGTAAAACGGGGCTTCGACGAAGACGATCGGGAGCTTCCGTGCTGTTCCGCGACTACCTGCCGCTGGTGCTGTTCGTGATCGTGTCCACCGTGACGCCGGGTGGCGCGACGACGCTTGCGACCGCCTCGGGCGCGCATTTCGGCTATCGGCGTTCGCTGCCGCTGATGGTGGGCATCGCGGTCGGCCTGGCGTCGATGGCCGCTGCTGCGGCGGCCGGGCTCGGTGGCGTGCTGCTTGCGCTGCCCGCGTTGCAGCTCGCGATGAAGGCGGCCGGTTCGGCGTACCTCGCGTGGTTGGCCGTGCGTATCGGGCGCGGCGGCAAGCCGCGGCTCGATGCCGCGGTGCATCGGCCGCAGGGGTTCGTCAGCGGCGTCTGGATGCTCTGGCACAACCCGAAAGGCTGGGCGATGACGCTTGGCGCGGCTGCGTCGTTTGCCGCGCTCGCGTCCGGCCCGGCCCGGCTCGGCGTGTTGCTCGGGCTGGCGTTCGGCTTCGCCGCGATGGCGTCGCTGTCGCTCTGGTGTTTCGCCGGGCTGCTGTTCGCGCGGGTATTGCGCACGGAGCGGCAGTGGCGCTGGCTGAATGCCGGGCTCGGCGCGCTGCTCGTGGCGTCGATCGTGCCGATGTGGCTGCCGTAGCGATGCCGCGCGTGCAGCGCAGCGTGACGTAGCGCGGCGCGGCGTCCGCGATCAGCGCGATCAGCGCGAGCCGGCGCGCGCGGCGCCGGCAGGTTTCCCGCCCGCACCGGCCGACCACAATGGCAGTCGCAGCGTCGTGACGAAGCTCGCCGCGTGCAGCACGCAAAGCAGGCCGAACGCCCACGCGTACGCGTTCGCCTGCGTGCCACCGCTTGCCACCGATTCGGCCTGCAGCCGCCACGCGAGGAACAGCGTGCACACCGTCGTGAACGTCGGGCCGCCGAGACGCTGCACGATATTGAGCGAGGTCGTCGCCATCGGCAGGTTGCGGCGCTCGACCGACGCATACGCGGCGGAAATCGACGGCGCACCGATCGCGCTCTGGCCCATCCCGCGCAGAAGCAGCGCCGGCACGAGCAGGTAGGGATCGTAGCCGGTCAGCGCGAGGAACACGAACGGCAGCGTCGCGAACAGCGCGAGCAACGCGCCGGCGGCGGCCAGCCGGCGCACGCCGAACCGGCTCGTCAGCGCGCCCATCGACGGATACGTGACGAGCATGCCGAGCCCCATCGGCGCGAGCAGCCAGCCCATTTCGCCGGGCGTGCGGCCGCACGCCTGGATCAGGAACACCGGAATCAGCATCTGGCCCGCGAACAGCGCACCGTTCGACAGGAACTGCGTCGACGCGGCCGCGCCGAACACCTTGCGGCGAAACAGCGCAAGGTCGATCAGCGCACGGTCGCCCTTGCGCGTTTCGACCCGCAGGAGCGCCACGAGCAACAGCGCCGCCGCGACGATCGCCGCGATGCCGAGCGCTTCGTTGATCCGCTCGATGCCGTACAGGAACAGCACGAGCCCCGGCGACAGCAGCGCGAGCCCGACCCAGTCGAGTTCGCGCGGCTGCGTGTCGTCGCGGTCGCCGGGCAGGAACCGCACGGCCAGCGCGAGCGCCAGCACGCCGACGGGCAGGTTCACGAGAAACAGCCAGCGCCACGACGCGTGCTGCAGGATCGCGCCGGCGACGACCGGGCCGAGGATCGGCGCGACCAGCACCGGCACGGCCGCGTAGCCGATCACGCGCGCCATCTGCTGGCCGGCGACACGCGCGATCATCATCTGCGCCATCGGCGCGAGCAGCCCGCCGCTCACGCCTTGCAGCACGCGGAATGCGATCAGCGAGGGCGCGGACCACGCGAGCCCGCACAGCGCCGACGTGAGCGTGAACGCCGAGAAGCACCACAGGTACAGCGCCTTCGCGCCGATCCGGTCGACGAGCCAGCCGTTCAGCGGCAGCACCAGCGTGAGCGCGAGCAGGTAGCCGCTCGTGACCCACTGGATCGTTGCGAGGCTCGCGTGCAGGTCGGTCGCGAGGCTCGACAGCGACACGTTGACGATCGTCGCGTCGAGTTGCGACAGCAGCGAGCCGAGCACCGCGACCGCGCTGACCTTCCAGATCGACGGATCGGGCCGGCCGGCCGCGCGGTTCTGCACCGGCCGGGCGTGTTGGTCGCTCACGCGCCGCGCCGGTCGAGCAGCGCGACGATGTCCTGCGTCGTGCCCGTTTCGCCGAGGCGCGGGAACAGGCGCTCGACGCTGTTCACATGTGCATCCGCGTTGAGGTCGGTCATTGCGTCGACGGCGAGCGTGACGTTGTAGCCGAGTTCGTGCGCCTGCCGTGCGGTCGATTCGACGCCGATGCTCGTCGCGATGCCGGTCAGCACGATCTGCGTGACGCCGGCCGCCTTCAGGTGCGCGTCGAGGTCGGTGCCGGTGAAGGCACCCCAGGTCTTTTTCGTCACGAAGTGGTCGCCCGGCTGCCGGTTCAGTTCGGGCACGAGGTCGGCCCAGTCGGCGGGAAGGGCGTCCAGGCGCACCTGCTGCTGCGTGCGGCCCGGTGCGCCGCCCGCGACGTTGACGAGCACGACCGGCAGGCCGCGGCTGCGGAATGCGTCGAGCAGCGTGCGGGTGTGTGCGATCACCGGTTCGACCGGATGCGCGGTGGGGAGGGCGATGATGCCTTTCTGCAGGTCGATGACGACGAGTGCGGTGTGCGTGTCGAGACGGGTTGCGCTCATGATGTGGGACTCCGTGAAAGGGACGAAGAAGGCCGTGCGCGCGGGTAGCGTGGGGCGCGCGGGCCGGATTCATTGCTCGCCGATGCGGCGGATCAGCGGGATCGCGGCGGCAAGCGTGTCGATGTCTTCGGGATCGAGCTGCTCGATCGCGGCGCCGAGCCACTTGTGTTTCGCGGCGTTGCGCTTGAGCCGTGCGTCGAGACCGGCCGCGGTCAGCCGGAACAGGATCTGCCGGCCGTCGGTCGGATGCGGTTCGCGCTCGACGAGACCGTCTTCCTCGAGGCTGGCGAGCGTCGCCTTCATCGACTGCGGCTTCATCGCTTCGGCGCGCGCGAGATCGGCGGTCGTCATCGGCCCGTGCCGTTCGAGTCGCGCGAGCGCGCTCGTCTGGGACATGCCGAGCCCTCCGGATTCGATCTCGGAGCGGAGCCGGCGGATCAGCTGGCCGACCGCGAGGGTCAGGTCAGCAGCGACGATATCGGCGGAAACGCCGGGTTTGCGTGGTGGGTTCATGCGGCGGATCATAGAACACGACAGCTAAACTTGCAAGTTTAGCTGTCGAATTGATCGCCGGATCGTGGTGCAACCGGGGGCGATTACGGGCTGCGGAGCGGGACCGGTACGACTTCGCTGTATCGCGGGGTCGCGGCTTCGTGCAGCAGGTCGCCGAGGTATTGCGCGAGTTCGTCCGCGGCGAGCGCCGACGGAACATGCAGGTTGGCCGGGCGCCGCTTGCCCTCGGTACCGAGATCGAACACGGCCCACTGGTCGTTCTTGCGCACGACGGCAAGCAGCCGTCCGAATGCGTTGAAGCGGTATTCGTCCTGCATGACATCGCTCCGTCAGGGTGAATGCGCCGGCCGCCCTTACGCGCCTACTGGATCGAGCAGGACAGCCAGCGGTGGATCTTGATGGCATCGCTCGAGACGCCCGCGCGCGTCGGGGCACCGAGCAGCACGACCGTTTCGCGGCGGCCCTTCACACGCATGCGCATCACGACGCCGTGCCCCGACTCGTTGATGAAGCCGGTTTTCTGCAGCCGGATCGGCAGGCGGCGATAGCGGACGAGTGGATCGGAATTCACATACAGCAGCTCGCCGTCGCCCGGGCGCACGGTGGTCGACGTATCCGTCGAGAAATAGCGGATCAGTGGATCCTGTGCTGCCGCGCCGACGAGCTTCGCGAGATCCTCGGCCGTCGACACGTTGTGCGGCGACAGGCCGGTCGGCTCGCGGAAGTGCGTATGGCGCATGCCGAGCCGGCGCGCTTCGCGATTCATCGCGTTGACGAACGCGGCGCGTCCGCCCGGATAGTCGCGGCTCAGCGCGGCGGCCGCGCGGTTTTCCGACGACATCAGCGCGATATGGAACATCTCGCGGCGCGACAGTTCCGAGCCGACCTGCAGGCGCGATCCGGTGAACTTGATCGTGTCGCGGTCGTGTGCGGTGACGCGCAGCACGCCGTTCAGCGGACGGTCGGCGTCGCGCGCGACGACGGCCGTCATCAGCTTCGAGATCGACGCGATCGGCCGCACGGTGCGTGCGTTGCGGGCCAGCAGCGGCGTGCCGGAGTCGACGTCGAGCACGTAGGCCGCACGTGAATGGAGGGAATTGACCGCACGCGGGCTGTAGCCGCAGCTCGCCATCAGACGGGGCCCGGCGGCCGGGCGCGGGCGGACGGCGGTCGTGCGCTTGGCACGGCGCTGCTGCGGGGCCGGCGCCGCGTGACGCTTGACCGCCTGGTGCTTCACGCGCGGGCGACGATGCTTGACGGCTTTCTTGTTGCGCTGGGCCGGCTTCTTCTTGACGGTTTTCTTGACGGCCTTCGCAGGCGCATGAGCGTGGGCGGCGCGTGGCGGCGGATTGCGTGGCGTGGACGATGCGTTCGTCGAGAAGGCGAACATCAGCATCGACAGGGCGACGAGCAGGGTGGTCCGGGCGAGAGGCAGGCGCGCGATGAGGCCGGTCAAGCGAAAGTCTCCTTTTCACGCGTGGCGAGGCTGCGTGAAATGCGTGGGCGGTCAGCGGGATGCGGAAAATTATACGGTCGATCGCGCGAAGATGACGATTCGTTTACGCATGGAGCGACGATTCGCACGCCGGTGCTCGTCATGGCGCGTAGCGCCGTGCACGCGTGCCGCCCCACCGCGCATGCGTGACAAACGGTGGCTGCGTCGGCAAGATGCCGGGGTCACCTTTCAGGAGCTTCCCGTGTCCGCGCGCCCGCATGATTTGACCGTGTCGCCGTATGCGTCGATCGACAGCCTTTGCGAGACGG
This sequence comes from Burkholderia lata, assembly GCF_902499025.1. Classification (GTDB taxonomy): domain Bacteria; phylum Pseudomonadota; class Gammaproteobacteria; order Burkholderiales; family Burkholderiaceae; genus Burkholderia; species Burkholderia lata_C. The sequence goes on from NZ_CABVPW010000006.1 coordinate 184,090, forward strand.
GCGATCTCGTGGCCTTCAACGTGGGGCCGGACGACGCCGTCTACATGGTGTTCGCGCAGGAGCCGCTCGATTATCGAACCGAGGGGGCCGGCGGCGCGTCGTTTCCGAAAACGGTGCCGTCGACGTCGCAGCGGTATCGCGTGATGGCCTGGCACGGCGGCGAGGTTCGCATGGACTGCGTGATCGACGACGAGCCGTTCAATATTCACGACGTCCAGCCTGTCGGCGACGATCTGCTGCTGGTTTGCTGCCGGTCCGTTCGTCGCGGAGACGATGATTTCGACCTGAACGGGCGTTTTTATCGGCGCGACGGCACGGCGTGCGGCGCAATCCTGCTTGGCGACGGCATCGAGGCCGTGCAGGCCACGGCTGCCGGGGATATCTGGACGTCCTATTTCGACGAGGGCGTGTACGGCAATCTCGGCTGGGATTCGCCGGTCGGCGAGTCCGGGTTGGTCGCGTGGAGCCGGGCCGGTGAGCAGCGCTATGCGTTTGCTCCGTCGCCGGGGTTCGGCCCGATCGACTGCTGTTACGCGCTCAACGTTCCGAACGACCGGGACGCGTGGATCTACTACTACAACACATTCGCGCTCGTCCGCGTGCGTGACCGGCAAACAGTCTGGTCATCGCGCATGCCGGTCAACGGCAGCTACGCGTTCGCGGTCATGGAGGATGCGACGCGGCACGACGACTACGTGGCGCTGTTCTGCGGCTCGTATCAGGAACGCGACATGTTGTACCTGGTGCGTATCGATGGCGGTGGCGATGCTCGATTGGTGCGCACGTATCGCTTGCAGCGCAATGGTGCCGAACCGGTCGGAATCGCGCGAATGACTGGCCGCGGCCAAGTGCTTCATGCGGTCGGTACGGACGGTAACCTCTATCGGATCGATATCGCCGACCTGGCGCTCGGGTAAGGGCATCGCGCGTTTGACGTCGCGATGTCGGCGGCCGGCATGAAAAGCCTGCACGGGTGCCGCACGCCATTCAACGCGGCCAGTTGCGCCGCGACACCACCGCGAAACTGATCGCGATCGAACCGGTCACGGGGCGCGGCGGCGCGTTGTTCAGCGTGGTCATTGCGTCCACGGCGTCGCCGAAGCGAAAGCGGCGGCCGCGTCCGTCAGCGCGTTCGGTACGCTCGACTCGTTCAGCACGACGTTTCGGCGCGCGCAGATCGGCTGTCGCGGCGCGCTTGTCGATGGCGGCCGGCGCGCACGACGTGTCGTCGGGCGGACATTCACAGACGGGATCAAGGGACATGACGGTCGATTCCGGAAAGGGCATGTCCGTATTGAACGTCATCGCATTCGATCGGTAAAATGAATGTTTCGATCGTTACGATTCCTTTTAAGAATGGAATTGAAACTGCTGCGAACCTTCCTGACGGTCACCGAGCTGTGCCATTTCAGCCGCGCGGCCGACGCATTGCACATGAGCCAGCCGGCACTGAGCAAGCAGATCGGCGCGCTCGAGGCGAGCCTGGGCGGCAAGCTGTTCGAGCGCGGCCGGCACGGCGCGGAGCTCACATCGTTCGGCGAGCGCTTCCTGCCCGATGCGCAGGCGCTCGTGCGCGATGCCGACGAGATTCTCGCCCGCGCGCGTGAGCTGTCGAGCGGGCAGCGCGGTCATTTGCGGCTGGGCATCTGCCTGTCGGTGCTGACGCTCGTCCCGAAGCTCGTCGCCGAGTTTCGCAGCCGGAATCCCGGCATTGCCGTGACGCTGAGCGACCTGTCGTCCGCGGAGCAGACGCGTCGGTTGCGCGCGGGCAAGCTCGACGCCGGGTTCCTGCGCCTGCCGTCGGACGAGGGACTGTCGTCGTTCAAGGTGATCGACGAGGCGCTGGCGCTGGCGGTGCCGCCGCATCTCGGCCTGAAGCGCGTGCCGGCCGATCTCGGCACGCTCAACGAGATTGGCTTCATCGCGTTGCAGCGCGCACGCGGGCAAGGGTTGGCCGCGCAGGTGGACCGGTGGTGCGTCGAGCGCCGCTTCGTGCCGCACGTGACGCAGCAGGCCGAAGACGTGCAGTCGGTGCTCGCGTCGGTCGCGGCCGGCGCGGGCGTCGCGTTCATTCCGTCCCGTGCGCAATATCTGCTGCGTGACGCGACGGTACTGCCGCTCGACGGCAAGGACGCGAAGTGGCGCGTCGGGCTCGCGTGGCTGTCGGACCGCGACGATCCCGTCACCACACGCTTCGTGTCGTTCATGCGGGCCGCGATCAAGAATGCGTGATGGACGAAGCGGTATAGTGTCCTCAGCCGGCGGCGGTCGCCCGATCGCGTGCCGGATGCCCGAACGAAAGCTCCAGTCTCGCTCACCGACCGCAACCCATGACTTCAGAATCCGACGACTCCCCGCTCGATCCCGCGCTCGTTGCGACGCTCGCGACGCTAAATGAGGCCGCGAGCGATCCGGCCGGCAAGACCTGGTCGCTGCCGAAGATCGCAAAACGCACGCAGTTGCCGATGAGCACGCTGCGCCGCGTGCTGACGCAGCTCGACGCCGCGGGCCTGAGCGCGACGACGCTGAACGAGGACGGCACCGGCAGCGCGGCGTTGACCGACGAAGGGCGCGCCGTGTGCGCGCAACTGTTCGGCGCGAACGACGCGCAATGAAAAACGGGCCGCTGGAAGCGGCCCGTCGTCTTTCGGCTCGGTATGCGGTTCGATGCGGGGTATCGGCGCGTTACCACCGCACCGTCACGCCGCCCATCACCGAATGATCGTAGGTCTGGTCGTTCAGCCCGCGCCGGTAGCCGATGTCGAGATCGAGCCACGGCTTCGGGGAATAGATCGCGCCCGCGATCACGAACGCAGGGTTCGCGCCGGCACCGCTTTCCGTGTTGCGCGACGTGCCGATGTCGGCCACGATCTGCAGCTTGTCGGTCGCCTTGTAGATCGCCGCGCCCGACACGGCCCAGATCGACGTCAGGTCGCCCTGGCGATTCGGCTGGTATGTCATGCCCGCATTCGCGAGAAACGAAAACCGCGCGACGTCGAGCTGTGCGAGCAGCGTTGCGCCGGCACCCACGCGGCCGGTACCGAGCCCGCGCCGGTCGTTGCCGGTCGGTGTCGTCAGCTTCGGTTTCAGCGCGATCGACAGCGGGCCGCGCTCGACGAACCGCCATTTCATGCCGATCTCGACATCGCCGATCCCGGCGCCGTTTTCGTCGGTGCGCGTCTGCAGATGCGTGTACGGCGCGTTTACGTAGAGATCGACGTGCTCGCCGAATCCGCGCGTGAGCGTCGCGTTCCACAGCTGGTGGCGGCCGTTTTCTTCCTGTTTCGAGGTTTCCTCGGCGTTGAACTCGAACTGCCAGTTCGCGTTGCCCTGCGTGCCCGTGTCGTCGCTGACGAGCGGATGGGTGGCGAGGGCATCGAACGGCGCGAGGAGGGCGCTCGCGGCTGCGAGCGGAAGCATTCTTTTCATCGTGTCACCCGTGATGCGTGGCGAACCTGCCGGCCCACGCCGAGGGCGCGGGCCGGCAGGCCGTCAAGCGAAGACGTTCAGAACCACTGCTTGTAGCGGCGCACGTAGATCGTCTTGACGATCTGCGCGAGCAGGATGTAGCCGACCATCGTCGCGGCGAGCCACAGCCAGAAGGTGCCCGGCAGGTGCATGAAGCCGAGGGACTCCGCGAACGGCGAGAACGGCAGCCAGCAGCCGATCGCGATCGCGGTGAACGTCGACAGCAGCACCGGCAGCGCGGCCGTGCTCTGCAGGAACGGGATCTTCTGCGTGCGCAGCAGGTGCACGACGAGCGTCTGCGACACGAGGCTCTCGATGAACCAGCCCGAGTTCATCACGATCTGGCCGCCGGTGCCGCCGTTCAGGTGATACATCGCACCCGCGCCGAACACCGTCCACATCAGGATGTACGTCGTGATGTCGAACACCGACGACGTCGGCCCGACCCACAGCATGAAGCGGCTGATGTTGCCGGCTTCCCACTTGCGCGGCTTCTTCAGGAACTCGGGATCCATCTTGTCCCACGGCAGCAGCATCTGCGACGTGTCGTAGATCAGGTTCAGCACGAGCAGCTGCGTCGCGAGCATCGGCTCCCACGGCAGGAACGCGCTGGCGACGAGCACCGAGAACACGTTGCCGAAGTTCGAGCTCGCGGTCATGTTCAGGTACTTCAGGATGTTGCCGAACGTCTCGCGGCCCTTGATCACGCCTTCCTCGAGCACCATCAGGCTCTTTTCGAGCAGGATGATGTCCGCGGTTTCCTTCGCGATGTCGGCGCCGCTGTCGACCGAGATGCCGACGTCGGCGTCGCGCAGCGCGGGCGCATCGTTGATGCCGTCGCCGAGGAAACCGACCGTGTGGCCGTTCGCCTGCAGCGCCTTCACGATGCGCGCCTTCTGCAGCGGCGTCAGCTTCGCGAACACGGTCGTGCGTTCGACGACCTGCGCGAGCGTCGCGTCGTCGAGCGCTTCGATTTCCGTGCCGAGGATCGGCTTGCCGGGTTCGAGGCCGACCTGGCGGCACACCTTCATCGTGACGATCGGGTTGTCGCCCGTCAGCACCTTCACCGCGACGCCGTTTTCGCGCAGCGCGGCGAGCGCCGGTGCGGCCGATTCCTTCGGCGGATCGAGGAAGGTCAGGAAGCCGCGCACGACGAGGTCATGTTCGTCGGCGGTGCGGTACTGCTGGCGCTCGTCGCCGCGCGGGATCGTGCGCGTCGCGAGCACGAGCACGCGGAAGCCGTCCTCGTTGTATGCGCTGGCCTGTTCGAGCAGCCGCTTGCGCGCGACGAAGTCGAGCGGACGCACGCCGTCTTCATCCTGCACATGCGTGGAGACGGCCAGCATCTCCTCGACCGCGCCCTTGCAGATCAGCAGGTGCGTGCCGCGCGTATCCTCGACGACGACCGACAGGCGGCGCCGCACGAAGTCGAACGGCAGTTCGTCGATCTTCTTGTAGCCTTGCGGCTTCACGCGCTCGCCGATCTCGTCGGCACGCGCGACGACCGCGATGTCGATCAGGTTCTTCTGGCCGCTCTGGTGGAAGCTGTTCAGCCAGCCGAGCCGCAGGATCTCCTCGTCCTTGTGGCCCGACAGGTCCAGGTGATGTTCGAGGATGATCTTGTCCTGCGTGAGCGTGCCGGTCTTGTCGGTGCACAGCACGTCCATCGCGCCGAAGTTCTGCACCGAGTTCAGCCGCTTGACGACGACCTTGCGGCGCGCCATCGCGACCGCGCCGCGCGCGAGGTTCGCGCTGACGATCATCGGCAGCATCTCGGGCGTGAGGCCCACGGCCACCGCGAGGGCGAACGTGAGTGCGCTCAGCCAGTCGCCTTTGGTCAGCCCGTTGATCATGAACACGATCGGCACCATCACGAACATGAACTTGATCAGCAGCCAGCTCACGCTCGAGACGCCGCGGTCGAAGCTCGTCTCGATGCGCTTGTGGCTCACGACGTTGCGGGCGAGCGAACCGAAATAGGTGTCCTCGCCGGTCGCGACGACGACGGCCGTCGCCGTGCCGCTGACGACGTTGGTGCCCATGAAGCAGACGTTCTCGAGATCGAGCAGCGATGCCGACGTATCGGTCGCGGCGCCGGCCGCGCGCGTGCTGGCGGATTTGCCGGCGACCGCGCCGAGCGTGTCGTACTTCTCGACCGGCAGTGCCTCGCCGGTCAGCACGGCCTGGCTGATGAACAGGTCGCGCGATGCGAGCAGGCGCACGTCCGCCGGGATCATGTCGCCGGCCGACAGGTGCACGATGTCGCCGGCCACGACTTCGCGCATCGGCACGTCGCGGCGGGTCGGCTCGGACGTGTCGGTCATTGCACGCTGCACGGTGGCGGTCGTGCGGACCATCGCCTTCAGCTTCTCGGCCGCGCGCAGCGAACGGAATTCCTGCACGAAGCGCAGCAGCGCGCTGATCGTGACCATCGTCAGCAGGATCGTCATGCCGACATAGTCGCGATCGTCGGGTGCCGCGAAGTAGACGTCGGTGAAGAAGCTGATGGCGGCCAGCACCAGCAGCACGTAGACGAACGGGTTGTGGAACGAGAGCAGCAACTGGCGGGTCCAGTGCGGCGGCTTGTCGTGCGCGATCTCGTTCGGGCCGTAGTGCTGCAGGCGGTCGGCGGCCTGGTCGTAGGTGAGGCCGCGCGTGCTGGTGTTCAGCGACTTCAGCGTGTCTTCGAGCGGACGGGCCGCTTCCTGCGCGGCGCGCATGATGCGCGGTTCGTTCTGCGGGCCGGCACCGGCCTTGATGAAGCCACGCTGCTTCTTTTGCGATGTGTTGTGTCGTGTTGTCATGAGTCGCTCCTTGCGCACGAGGCGGCGGGCGGGGAGCGACCGTGACGTTATCGACGCACGAGCGCTCCCCGCCGCGTCGCGTCAGGCGCGATCGGCTGTGGATCGGTGAAGGTGGGAACGCTCGCCGGCGCGTACGGTGCGGCCGGAGGGGCGATGTGCAGCGTCGCACCGGCGAGCGGTAATCGACTACTGTCGTCTGAGTTCATCTGCACTCCTGTCGGTTGCGAATGATCGGCACGGGCGATCGACAGCGACGCACGCACGAAGGCGCGCGGCCGGATGGCACGCGAACGGAAAACGCACGCAGCTGACGCTGCGCGCAACACGAACGCACGCGCGCGACGGCGCATCGCGTGCATTCGACAACAACAAAAATTCGGCGGGAGATCTGGCCAGTCAGGCCGGAAGGACGCCGCATCCTGCTTCCCGGGATGCGGCAGAAGACGAGGCTCTGCGCGTTTTCCTCAGGCAGCAGTCGAGTTGGTCAAGCACCAACTACAACTCGCATCGGTGTTCACAGAACACTCCATGTAATTAGACGGGAGCGATGGTAATGGGTCGCTGTGCGAAGCGTCAACCCTTTTGTCAGCTGTTATTTCGAGAAACGTAATCGGGTCGATGCGGGAGCGGAGCAACGCCGGATCGCCGCCAATGAAACGGCCGCGCGCACGCCATGTCGGCATGCGCGCGGCCGCGCCGGAGCAGGGGGGCTGGCTAGTTGGCCGACGCGACGGCGGCCCCTGCATCGAGGATGCCCGAGCCTGCCGGCATCGCGGTGCACGACGTGCCGGCCGCCAGCTTGGTCGTGCGCGTGCCGCCCTGCAGCTTCTGCTGGATCTGCGCCGGCGTGAGGTTGCCGTTCACCGACAGCATCAGCGCGGCAACGCCTGTCACCTGCGGCGTCGCGAGGCTGGTGCCGTTCGCGAGGCCGTAGGTGTCCGAGCCCGGCGTCGTGGTGCCGGTATTCGACGTCGACAGGATGTTGACGCCCGGCGCGCTGAGCGCGACATCGGCGCCGAAGTTGCTGAACGACGCACGGCGGCCCGTTGCGTCGGTGGCGCCGACGCTGATCACGCCGCGGCAGTTCGCGGGCTGGTCGAGACCGGTCGACAGGCCGTCGTTGCCGGCGGCGACGACGACGGTCACGCCCTTCGCGGTCACGTCGTCGATGGCCTGCTGGAACGTCGTGCTGCACGCGCCGACGCCGCCGAGGCTCAGGTTGATGACCTTCGCGGGCGTCGGGTTGTTCGGTACGCCGCTGACCGCAATGCCGGCCGCCCAGCGCATCCCGTCCGCGATGTCGCTGGTGGTGCCGCCGCACTTGCCGAGCACGCGCACCGGCAGGATGCGGCCGAGCCACGAGATGCCGGCGATGCCGGCGCCGTTGTTGGCGGTTGCGCCGATCACGCCCATCACGCGCGTGCCGTGCCAGCTGCTGTCGCTCGGCTGGGTCGCGCAGTTATAGTACGGACCGTTCGTATTGCTGAGTTCCTGCTGCGTGACCCAGTCACCCGGATCGGTTGCGTCCGGGCCGCGCGTCAGGCCGTTGTTGCTGGTGTTGACGTTGCTGATGAAGCTGTAGCCGGGCAGCAGGTTGCCGACGAGGTCGGCGTGCGGCCGGTAGCCGGTGTCGAGCACGGCCGTGACGACGGTCGGCGAACCCTTGGTCACGGTCCACGCCGGCGGCATGTCGATGCCGGCGGTCGGGTCGGACAGGTACCACTGCTGGCTGTAGAGCGGGTCGCTCGGCGTGTCGCGGATCTGCATCGGGTGATCCGGTTCCGCGTAGTCGACGTCCGAATCGGCGGCGAATGCCTGCGCGAGTGCGGCCGCGTCGGTGGCGGCCATGCGCTGGCCGAGCGACAGCACGGCCGCGCCGTTCGAGATCGTCCGTTCGACCTGCACGTTCGGTGTCGCTTGTCCGACCGTGCTCGCATACGCACGTGCGCTGCCGGCGACCGGCGCCGTCCAGCGCGTCATCGAGCGCTGGATCACCGCGTCGAGCCGCGTCCCGTTGTCGATGGCCGCCATCGCCCGCGTGGCCGTCAGCGTCTTCAGCTTGACGATCAGGTGATCGATCGGCGCTTCGACCGGCGCGGTCTGCGCCGCCATCTGCACCGCGGCCTGCTGCGTCGCGCATGCATTGTTGCCGGTCGTGGTGGGGGTGGGTGTCGGGGCGGTCGGAGCCGGCGTCGGAGCCGGCGCCGCGTTGGAGGAGGACGGGTTGCTGCCGTCGCCGCCACCGCCGCCGCAACCGGCGAGGGGCAGGAGGGCGGCGGCAGACAGCATGCCGGCGAGCATGCGCGCATGTGCGGAGCGCGCCAGCGCGAAATTGAAACGTTTGGCTCTCATGTTGAAACTCGATCCTCGAAGATAACCGTCGTGCCGGCGGTGGCGCTGGTCCGGCTGACCCGGACCTTGTCTTTTTTGTCTGACGCTTGCAGCAAGGCTGCTGCGACGCGCCATGCACTGGGTAACGGCCTGCAACGCGGCTTCTTGAGTACGTTTCGCGAGAAAAACCGGGGCTCGCGCAAACGATTACGTTGCTGCGATGCAGCATGAACGCGTGTTTGGAACGAGTGGCACAGAAGGTGGGGCGAGTCCACGCGCGGCCGGTCAGGCGAAACGTGCGGCGCGGGCCCGTTTGCGCGGTACGGAAAACATCTTTCACGGCCCGGCCGCGCTGGAAGGTTGATTACGCTTTCCCTGATTCGACGCGAATTTTGTCGGGCGTACGATCGCGATTCGATCAACGTTTCGTCAGGAGAAAAGCATGGATCGCCGCTTACGCTGGCTGGCCGTCGCGCTGTCCTGTGCGCTGGCCGGCGCCGCGCACGCGCAGGCCCTCACCGGCACGCTGAAGAAGATCAAGGACACGGGCGTCGTGTCGCTGGGCATTCGCGAATCGTCGGTGCCGTTCTCGTATTCGGACAACCAGCAGAAGAACATCGGCTATTCGCGCGATATCGCGTCGCGTATCATCGACCAGTTGAAGGCGGACCTGAACCTGCCGACCCTCGCGGTGAAGGAAATCCCGATCACGTCGCAGAACCGGATTCCGCTGCTGCAGAACGGGACGATCGATTTCGAATGCGGATCGACGACGAACACGCTCGAACGGCAGAAGCAGGCCGCGTTCTCGAACAGCATCTTTCTGTACGGCATTCGCTTCAGCACGCGCAAGGATTCGGGCGTGAAGGATTTCGCGGACCTGGCCGGCAAGACGGTCGCGACGACGGCCGGCACGTCGGACGAGCGCCTGCTGCGCAAGCTCAACGAAGAGAAGGCGATGAACATGAGGATCATCAGCGCGAAGGATCACGCCGAAGCGTTCATGAACGTCACGACCGGGCGCGCGGTGGCGTTCGTGATGGACGAGCCGCTGCTGTACGGCGAGATCGCGAAGGACCGCAACCCGGGCGCGTACACGGTGACGGGCACGCCGCTCGTCCACGAGAACTACGCGTGCATGATGCGCAGGGACGATCCGGCGTTCAAGCATGTCGTCGACGGCGTGATCGCGAAGATGCAGACGTCGGGTGCGGCCGAGAAGCTCTACAACCAGTGGTTCACGCAGCCGATTCCGCCGAAGGGCGTGAGCCTCAACTATCCGCTGTCGGTGGAGATGAAGCAGCTGTTCAGGAATCCGACGGATCAGGCGCAGTATTGATTTGACGCGGGTCCGATCGACGTTCGGCAATGAAAAACCGCCGGCGCGTGCCGGCGGTGTCGACAGTACGGCGGGGCGAAACGCGCCAGGCACGCGTTTCCGGCCCGCGCGGGGCCGGACGCCGAGCTAGCCGGGGTTGGCCACCGGCGGCGATGCCCCCCGGCGAGCGCTGCCGCGCCGCTAGCGGATTTCCGGCTGTGCCGCAATCGGCATTCAACCTCGTCCACGCCAGGGGAATCCGGCCGGGTGACCCGACAACAGGCACAATACGGGATTCGCCACGACGCACGCGTGTTCGCCATTCGAACATCGCACGGCTGCGCCGCTGCTGTCCGACATCCTTCCCAGTCGTCATGAACGCCACGCTCACTCCCGCGCGCGAGTCGAATTCGCCGCGCTTCCTGCTGTTCCTGATCTGCCTGTTCGCGTCCGCCGGCCAGCTCGCGATCGACATCTACGTGCCCGCGCTGCCCGACATGGCACGGTCGTTCGCGACCACGCCGCAGGCGATCCAGTCGAGCGTGTCCGGCTACATGGCCGCCTATGCGCTCGGCCAGCTCATCTTCGGGCCGATCGCCGACGCTTACGGGCGCAAGCGCGTGCTCGCGTTCGGGCTCGTGATCTACACGATCGGCTGCCTGCTGTCGCTCGGCGCGCAGAACCTGGAGACGTTCGTGCTGGCGCGCTGCCTGCAGGGCTTCGGGATCGCGACCACCAACCTGCTCGCGAAGGCGATCATCACCGACTCGTTCTCCGGCCAGGCGCTGATGCACGCGTTCACGTACATGTCGATCGCGTGGGGGCTCGCGCCGATCGTCGCGCCGGTGATCGGCGCGCACCTGCAGGAATGGTTCGGCTGGCGTGCGTGTCTCGTGTTCCTGCTGGTGTACTCGCTGGTGATGTGGGCGCTGTTGTGGCGTTACCGCGAAACCTTGCCGAAACCGGTGCATCTCGAGCCGCGCACGCTGATGACGAACGCGGGCAAGGTGCTGGCGAGCCCGGTATTCCAGAGCTGCTTCCTCGCACAGGGGCTGTGCTACAGCATCCTGCTCGTGTTCAACATCGTCGGCCCGTTCATGGTGCAGACCACGCTGCACAAGCCGCCGACCTTCTTCGGCTATCTCGCGCTCGGGATCGGGCTGATGTATTTCCTCGGCGGCCTGTCGAACCGGATTCACGGGCCCGGGTTGCCGAGCGCCGAGCAACGGCTGCGCATCGGCGCGCGCGTGATGGCCGGCGCGTCGGTCGCGATGCTGGTGCTGGCGCTGACCGTCGGGCTGCGCGTGTGGACGCTCGCCACGCCGGTGCTCGTGATGGGCTTCTGCGCGGGCGCGATGTACCCGACGCTGATGGCCAAGGGCAATTCGCTGTTTCCGCATATCGCGGGCCTGACGAGCGCGATCCTCGGATGCGCGCTGCTGCTGGTGTCGTCCGCGATGATGGGGCTGGCCGGTTTCGTATCGATTCATGTGCTGACGCCGCTCGCGGTGTTCTTCGTCGTGCTGTCGTGCATCGTCGTGTGGATGGTCACCAAGCTGCTGCGTTACCTGTCGCAGCAGCAGCAGGCGCAGGCCGCACCCGTCGTGTGCGGGCGCGGGGAGGCCGCGTAAGTGACATTCGTCGACCGGCCGATGAGCCCGATCCTGCTGAACCGCGTCGCCCGAACCGACGCCGCCGACCTGATCGCCGCCAATCGCGCGAGCCGGAGCCACCATCTGCCATGGGTCGACTCGTTCACCGACCAGGCCGGATTCGACCAGTGGTTCGGCCGCTGCCTGACGGGCCCGAGCGTCGGCCTCGTCGCGCGCGAGCGCACGTCAGGCGCGGTGGTCGGTGTGGTGAACCTCAACGAGATCGTCGGCGGCGTGTTCCAGAGCGCGTATCTCGGGTACTACGGGATGGTGGAATTCAGCCGCAAGGGGCTGATGACCGACGCGATGCGTGCGGCGATCGGCGTCGCGTTCGGCGAACTCGGGCTGCATCGGCTCGAAGCGAATATCCAGCCCGGCAACCACGCGTCGATTGCGCTGGTGCGGCGGCTCGGGTTCACGAAAGAGGGATTTTCGCCGCGCTATCTGCGCATCGGCGGCGAATGGCGCGACCACGAACGGTGGGCGCTGCTGGCCGACGGCGAACCCGAAGCGCACATCTGACGCCCGCTACCGGGCGATCTTCTTCCCGCCGCCGGCCGCTTACAGCGGATGCGCCGCGCCGGCCTGCGTCAGCAGCGTAACGGCCACCGGATCCGGCATCCCGTTCGAGTCGATTGCGCCGGCTTTCGCGAGTGCGACGAGATCGCTGTCGACACCCGGTTGCCCGACCGTGAACGACGTGGTCAGGAAGGCCGGCACGGCGAGCGTGACCGAATAGCGCTGCTGCAGGTTCGTCACTACGGCCGATTGCGCGGCCTGTACGGTGTTCGCGCTGTTCATCGCCTGCTGATAGCGCGCATTCCCCTGGAAATTGCCGATCAATCCGGCCGTGTTCGTGCCGAGCTGAGCGGCGAGATAGGTCAGCATCAGCTCGGTCTCGGGCGTCGTATTGAACGTGCCGCCCGCGTATGCGAGCGAATGCAGGCTCGTGCCGCCCGACGTTACCGTGATGACGCACGGCAGCGCGGCATTGACCGTCACGTTGTAGTTGCCGCCGCCGTCCGTCAGCGTGGTCGCCGAGCCCGACGCGCAGCTGACCGTTACCTGGGCGCTCGCGAGTGCATTGCCGGTCGCGGCCGTGCCCGACAGCGCAACCGTCTGCGTGTTGTTGTTGAAGCAGGCATCCACGCCGAAGCAGGCATCGCCGTTGCAGGCCTGAAGCGTCGCGAGGGTGGCGACGCAGAGGGCGCCCAGCGCGGGGCGGATGAAACGCCTGGTGTGAATGTTCATGGTCGCGGGCCTTGACGAGAGTGGGGCCACCGGTGAGCGCCAAAGGTGCGGCACCGTTCTCATTCTAGGTCCCGAATCGGGGGGCTGCTTGCCGGGTTGGCCCGCTTGCGGCCGGGGGCGGCCTGCCGTCGAGCGTGTCGTGCGCTGCACGGCCTTGCCGGCAGCGGGGCGATACGACGGCATACTGAAATGACGCGGCCCGGGAGTCGGCTGGAAACCTTTCAGTTCCTTTCACAATTGGTTATGCTGCGGGACGATTAAAAACGACGAGAGAACGTGCCGTTCCCGATGGAGCCGGCGCGACGTTTCCGACATGAACTTGAAACGACAGACGGGCCGGCCGTGCCCGCCGGGTGGCGAAGGCGATCGGGCATCGTCGGCAGGCACGACCCGAGGCGGTATTCGGCACGCACGCAGCATGAAGGACACGACCTGCTGGCGCGGCATCTGGAAGGCCACCACGGCCTTGCTGGCAGGCGCGATCGTGCTGTCCGGCAACGCGGCCACCGCAGCGCCCGCCGAAGACGGCAGCACCACCGTCGCGGTGTCGTCGGCCGCCACGCTTTTCACTCCTGCCCAGTCGGCCTGCACGCACGTCGCCGCCGCAGCGGCCTATCCGGTCGCCGCCAAACCGGAAACCGCGCCGCCGCTGAAAGGCCGCGTAACAGACACGACGGGCGTACTCGGCGCCGCCTGCGCAGCCGAGCTGACCGACCGTCTCGCCGCGCTCGAACAGCAACTCGGCGTACAGATCGCGATCCTGCTGGTCGGTTCGACCGGGCAGTCGACGATCGAACAGTTCGCGACCACCGTATTCGACCAATGGAAGCTCGGCAAGGCCGAGGTCAACAATGGCCTGCTGCTCGTCGCCGCGCTCAACGACCACACCGTGCGGATCGAAGTCGGCTACGGGCTCGAAGGCACGATTCCGGACATCGTCGCGGGCCGGATCATCCGCGAGCGGATCGTGCCGGCATTTCGCGAGAACCGCACTGAAGCCGGCATCAGCGATGCGGTCGACGCGCTGACACGCAACATGTTGCCGGCGGACGTCGCTACTCCGGATCAGGCAGCACCCGCGGCAGCGCCCGGCGGGCGCGACGACGCATACGAAACGGCCACGGCGACCACGACGGATGCCACGACCGAACCAACTCGCAACGCACGAACCGGCGGCGAACGCTACCAGTCGAACGGCCTGCCGGTGCGGAAACACACGAACACGGGCGGCGTGCGGTTCTGGTTCCTCCTCGGGGTGGCCAATGTCGTGCTGGGCGTCGTCGCGCAGTGGCGCCAGCTGCGCCGCAGGGTGGCGCTGCTGGCCGCCTGGCTCGTGGCGGCCGTCGTGCCGATCGTGATGCTGCCGGTCGGCGCGATCTTCAACGGCAATCTCGAAGCCATGCTGGGCGCCGCGGCGTTCGTTCCGGCTGCGGCCGGTGTCGCGCCGTGCCTGCTCGGCATCAACCTGTTCCTGTCGGCGCGCGTGCGCAAATACACGGCGATCGTGGGCGGGACGCTGTTCATGATCATCGCGATTGGGCGCGAGATGGACTATTCGATCGAGGAAGTGCTGTCCGGCATCTTCGGCGTGCTGTGCGTGCTCGCCGCGATCTGGGCGAAGCTGATGGGCATCGGCTCGTCTTCGTCGTCGTCCTCGTCGGGCTCCCGGTCGCGCTCGAATTCCGACTCGTTTCGCGGCGGCGGCGGTTCGAGCGGCGGTGGCGGCGCATCGGGCCGCTGGTAGCCGCCGCGCGCGGCGGGCCCGCGCACCTGATTCTTTTCACCTACCGCTCCGTCCGGAGCGTTCAACCGGAAACAACCGACGATGAAATGGTTTCGAATCCTGCTCGTGTGCTGCGTGCTGGCTCCGCTCGCGGGGTGCGGCTATAACGCGATCCAGTCGTCCGACGAGGACATCAATGCCGCATGGTCCGAAGTGTTGAACCAGTACCAGCGCCGCGCCGATCTCGTGCCGAACCTCGCCGCGTCGGTGAAGGGCTACGCGTCGCACGAGGAGCGCGTGCTGACCGAGGTGGCGTCGGCCCGCGCGCGCGTGGGCAGCGTGCAGATGACGCCGGAGATGGCGAAGGACCCGGCCGCGCTCGCGGCGTTCGACCAGCGGCAGGGTGAGCTGAGCGGGGCGCTGAGTCGGCTGATGCTGGTGTCCGAGCGCTACCCGGAGCTGAAGGCGAACGAAGCGTTCCGCGATCTGCAGACCCAGCTCGAAGGCACGGAAAACCGCATCGCGGTTGCGCGCGGCCGTTACATCAAGACGGTGCAGCACTACAACGTGCAGATCCGCCAGTTCCCGGGCGTCGTGATTGCGAGGATCTTCGGCTACCAGCCGCGCCCGAATTTCGGCGTCGCGAACGAAGCGGCGATCTCGACCGCGCCGACGCTCGATTTCTCCGCGCAGCCGCAGCCGCCGAAGGCGAACGTGGCCGGCGAGTAAGGCCGGCTCACGGTCTCACGCGTTCAGGGCTTGCGCGCGGCGGCCTTCGCGAACGCGCCGCGTACCTCGAAGCTGATCGTATCGGCCACGTTGCCGCGCGCGTCGACGAGTTCGAGCCGGTGCCGGCCCGGCCACGGCATCCACGCGATGCGATCGGCATGTCCGATCACCTTGTCGTCGAGCCGCCACGCGAACTTCGTGGCGCGCCCGGCCGAGCGTTCGAACCAGATCCGCTGGTTCTTCGGCGGAATGTCCGGATCGATCGCGAAGATCGTGCCGTCGGTCGGCGTACCGATCGTCAGCGGTGCGCGCGCACCGTCCTTGCCCGGCGTGACGGGGGCGGCGAGCCGGATCGTGTCGACCGCCGTTCCCGCGATGAACCACTCGTTGCGGGACGGTTCGATATCGCGTTCGAACGTGATGCGGCGCGTCTCGACGCCGGCCGGCGCGCGCGGCGCACGGCTCGGCTGGTCGCGGTGCAGGTAGCCGACGACGGCCGACCACACCGGCGACGCGCCCGTGACGCCCGACACGTCCCACATCGGCGAGCCATCCGCATTGCCGACCCACACCCCGACCGTATAGCGCGACGTGAAGCCGACGGTCCAGTTGTCGCGCATGTCCTTGCTCGTGCCGGTCTTGACGGCCGAGAAGAAGCGCGTCGCGAGCGGATTGTCGAAGCCGAACGTGCGCACGCGCGCGTTGTTGTCGGAGAGGATGTCGGTCACGACGAAGCTGGCCGCTTCGCTGAACACGCGCGTGCCGTCGGCCGCGCGGGCGCTCGAGGGTGTCGATGCGCCGGTCGCCGATGCCGGCGCGGGCAGGTCGACGGCCTTGCGGGCGACGCCGCCGTTCGCGAGTGCGCGGTACGCGTTGGTCAGCGACAGCAGCGTGACGTCCGCACTGCCGAGCGCGAGGCTGAAGCCGTAGTAGTCGCCTTCCTGCGCGAGCGGCAGGCCGAGCGCGGTCAGCGTGCGCGCGAAGCGGTGCGGCGTGACGAGCACCAGCGTGCGCACGGCCGGCACGTTCAGCGAGCCGCCGAGTGCGCTGCGCACGCTCACCCAGCCCTTGAAATCCTTGTCGTAGTTCTGCGGAATGTACAGGCCGCCGCCGGCGGCGAGGTTGATCGGCGCATCGTCGAGCAGCGACGCGGCCGTCAGCCGTTTCTCGTCGATCGCCTGCGCATAGAGAAACGGCTTGAGCGTCGAGCCGGCCTGGCGCGGCGCGAGCACGGCATCGACGTCGCGCGCGCTCGACAGCGCGCCGGACGAGCCGACCCACGCGCGAATCTCGCCGGTTGCGTTGTCGATCACGACGACCGCGCCGTCCTGCACGTTGCGCCGGTGCGCGGGCGCGTTGAGTTCGGTCAGCGCGCGCACCAGCGTGTCGCGCGCGAAGCGCTGCAGCGGCGCATCGAGGGTCGTGCGCACCTGCGCGCCGGCCGTTGGCCGCACCTCGGCTGCGATGCGTCGCGCGAAGTGCGGGGCGAGGGCGGCGCCGTCGTCGCGCGCGGCGCTGGCCGGCCGCGCGGTGACGAGCTGCACGTAGCCGTCGAGCGACGCGCAGGCCTGCTCGGCATGCATGTCGCGCAGGATCCGGCACGCGCGCTCGGCGACTTTCGCGGGCGTTGCGTTGGGCGCGCGCACGAGTGCGGCGGCAATCGCCGCTTCGCGGGCGTCGAGACCCGACGGCGCCTTGCCGAACAGCACCTGCGACAGCGCGGCGAGGCCGATCGTCTCGCCGCGGAACGGCACGAGGTTCAGGTACGCCTCGAGCACCTGGTCCTTGCGCCAGCCGCGTTCGAGCAACAGCGCGTTGACTGCCTGCGACGCCTTCTGCGGCAGCGAGCGCTGGCCCGAGCGGCGCGGCGAATCGCTGAGCAGCCCGGCGAGCTGCATCGTGACGGTCGACGCGCCGCGCGTGCGCTCGTTCCACAGGTTGCCCCACGCGGCGCCGGCGATCCCTCGCCAGTCGACGCCGCTGTGTTCGTAGAAGCGCTTGTCTTCGGATACGACGATCGCCTCGCGAAACGCGGGCGACACGTCGGCGAGCGACACCCAGTCGCCGCGCCGTTCGGTGAGGTCCACGCGCGTGCGCTGCAGCGGCGTGCCGTCGCGCGCGAGCAGCACCCAGTCGGAACTGCGCCAGTTGCGGCGCACTTCGTCGTAGCTCGGCAGCGCATGCGCGACGAGCGGCGCGGCCAGTACGATGGCGACGAATACGCGGCCGGCGAAACGCGCCGGCCGCGGCAATGCCAGATCGATCATCAAGGTCTCGTTACTTGCCCGCGTCCGCCGGCTTCACGGTCATCGGCGGGTTCGGCCACAGGCCGTACACGGACGGTGCATACAGCGCCTCGACACGCGTCGGCGGCAGCCCGAACGTGCCGACGTTGTTCAGCCGCACCGTGTACTCGACCGAGAATTTGCCCTTCGGCAGATAGTCGTAGTACGCGCGGTAGCCGTCGAAGTCGCGCTCGATGAACGCCGGCGACGCGCCGTCCGGCGTCTTCTCGCCCTGTGTCGCGGCTTCGGAGTCGCGACCGAGGCCCGAACCGAGGATCGTCGAGCCGGCCGGAACCGGATCGTTGACGACGACCCACGTCATGTCGCTCTGCGCATCGATGTCGAGATGTACGCGCACGACGTCGCCGCGCGTCAGCACGCCCTTGACGGCGGGCGATACTGGCGTGACCGTCTTCGTGATCCGGTAGCCGGCCGCGAACGGCGAACGCAGCGGCACGGCCGCGAGGCTTTCGATCGTGGCCCACGGGCGGCCCGTGCCGTCCTGCGTGACGGAGAGCGTGGCCGGCGCCTGCGACGCGCGCGGCCACGGCAGCATCACGCTGCGGGCCGCCGCGGCGCGGGTGGCCGGGGTGGCCGACGCCGGCGTGTCGATCGATGCGGGTGCCGATGCCGCGCCCTGCGACCACGAGATCGTGCGCTCGTCGGCGCCGAGCGCGACCTTCGTCGCGCCGGCCACCGGCGTGCTCTCGTAGGTGCGCGAGAAGCGCTCGACCGCGAGCAGGCCGAGCGCGTTCGACGTCGTGGTCTGCCATGCACCCTGACGCTGAAGCGCGAGCAGGCCGGCCGTCACGCGCGGCATCTCGTCCTTCCACGCCGGGTCGCCCGCGAATTCCAGCGCGAGTCGTGCCGCGTTGGTCTCGTTGCTGGTCATCAGCCACCACAGGTCGTCGTCGCGAGCGGTCGAGAACACGAGCTGCGTGCCCTGGTACGTGAGGCGTGCCCGCAGGATCTGCTCCACCTGCGCGCGTTTCTCGTCGCGTTGCGGGATGTCCTTCACGCGCGTCAGGATCGCGTGATAGTCGATCACCGCCGACGTCGGCCACTGGTTCGGCGCGATCTCGATCGAGCCGAGCATGCGGCCCTGCGCGGCGCCGTAGCGCGACAACGCCTCGATCGCGGCCAGCTTGCGCAGGTCGCGATCCTGGCGCGGCGCCCACGTGTTGCGCTCGAGGCGGCCGTCGACGAAGCGCGCGAGCCCGGCTTCGAGCTGCGTGCGCAGGTCTTCCGTCAACGCGAAGCGCGGGTCGAGACGGCTCGCCTCGTCGGATACCACGAGCAGGTACGACGACAGCGTTGCGCTGCCGGCGTGCGAATCGTCGGACGACGGCGGGAAGTAGCTCGCGAGCCCGTCGCTGTCGAGATAGACGGGCATCCGTGCGATCAGTGCCTGCCATTGCGCGGGGTCCCGCAGGCCGATTGCACGCGAGGTCTGCTGTTCGAGACAGCGGTACGGATAGCGTTCGAACCAGCGTTTCACGCCGGGCAGCCCGTCGGCAAGCTTCGACTGCAGCGATACCGCGATGCCGCCGCGCGGCAGGCCTTGCGCGTTGTTCGCGGCGCCGGCCGGGGAGGCGATCGGCACCGTCAGCGTGCCGTCGACTTGCGCGAGCGTCGCCTGCTGGACCGTCACCGGCAGCGCGGGCACGACCTTCTGCGCGACCGCCAGCGCGTCGGACGCACGCTTGCCGCCTTGCTCGGCCGCTTCGATGCGCCAGTTCAGCGCACCGGCCGCGTCGAGCGCCTGTTCGGGCACGGTGATCGTCCACGCAACCTCGGTTGCGGTATTGGCCGCGAGCGACACGGTCTGCGGCGCGACCTCGAGGCCGGTCACGCGCGGCGTCACGACGACCTGCATCGCGCGGTCGGTCGTGTTGCGCAGCGTGACCTGCGCGCGGAACGCGTCGCCTTCGCGCGCGAGCGGCGGCAGGCCGGAGATCAGCTGCAGATCCTGCGTGCTGCGGATCGACGTGCTGCCGGTGCCGAAGCGATCGGGGCCGACCGCCGCGATCGCGACGATCCGGAAGCGCGTGAGCGCGTCGTTCAGCGGCACCTCGACGGTCGCGCTGCCGTTCGCATCCAGCGTCACGCGCGGATTCCACAGCAGCAGCGTGTCGAACAGTTCGCGCGTCGGCGCGCTGCCGCCACCGCCGCCGGCCGGCACGGCCTTGCGGCCGAAGTGGCGGCGGCCGACGATTTCCATCTGCGCGGTGGCCGTCTCGACGCCGTAAGCGCGTCGCCGCAGCATCGCGTCGAGCAGGTCCCAGCTGTTGTTCGGCATCAGTTCGAGCAGGGCTTCATCGACGGCCGCGACCGCGATCTGCGTGCCGGCCGGCGCGGGCTGGCCGTTCGGCAGCGTGACCTTCACGTGCGCCTGCGCCTTGCTGCGCACCGTGTAGCGCGTCGCGTCGGTCGTCACGGTCACGCCGAGGCGGTGCACGCCCGTGCCGACCTTGATCTCGGCGAGCCCGTAGCGGAACGCGGGTTTCGACAGGTCGACGAATGCGGTCGGCGCTTCATAGTGACGGCCTTCGCGCCAGAATGCGCGCGCCCATTCGACCGGCGCCTTCCAGCCCCACGTGAAGAACGAGTACCACGGCACTTCGCGAATCCGGCCGCGCAGTGCGAGCACCGACACGTAGACGTTCGGCCCCCACGATTCGCCGACCTTCAGGTCGACCGTCGGGTTCTTGCCGTTGAGTTCGACGATGTGCGTTTCCATCACGCCGCCGCGTTCGACCGCCACCAGCGCGGTTGCGTAGCGGAACGGCATGCGTACCTGGAAGCGGGCGGTTTCGCCCGGTTCGTACGCGGTTTTCTCGGGGATCACGTCGATCCGGTCGGTGTTGTCGCCGCCGAACCAGAGTTCGTCCTCGCGCGTGACCCACACCGACGTCGATGCGTTCGACGTGCGGCCGTCGCCGTCCTTGGCCACCGCGATCAGCTGCACGTTGCCGGCCTGTTCGAGCGTCGCGTCGCAGGCCATGCGGCCCTTGTCGTCGGTCTTGCCCGAGCACAGCACGCCGAGGTCGCGCGTGTCGCTCTTGTTGTCGTACGCGTAGAAGCCGCCGACCATCCGCTTGCGCGACGACGTCGTGATGCGCGCGATGCCCTTGATCTCGATCGGCACGGACGCGCGCGGCTTGCCTTGCAGGTCGACCGCGAGGGCCTGCACGGGCACGCGCTGGCCGACCGATACCCAGCGGCCCGCCTTGATGCCGGCCACCACCGCGGCCGGCCACAGGATCGTGTCGCCGCGAATCGTCTGCACTTCGCCGTTCGGGTCGGCGAACGTCGCTTCGAGCGCGATGCGCTTCGGTGCGTCGACGTCCGGCAGGCCCTTCAGCGTGACCGAGCCCGCACCGTTGCGGTCGAGCGTCAGCGGCAGCTTGTCGGCGATCAGCTTCGTCGCGTCGGGATCGTTGTTCGACGACGACGCGTTGTCGCCGTCCTGCGAATCGTCGTCGGCATTGCCGTCGCTCGTGTCGGGGCGATACGGCGTGAAGCTGAAATCCTCGAAGCGATCCGCGAACGGCGGCGACGCCCACTTCATCAGCGCCGACACCTGCACCGGCAGGTTCGATGCGCCGCCGCCCGACACGTAGTCGATCTGCACCGCGAGCGGTGCTTCCTTCACGGCGACGAGCGGGCTCTTCTGCGCGTCGCGCGCGCCGATCGACCCTTTCAGCACCGGCAGGCGGAACGCCTCGACGCGAAAGCTGCCGCTGTAATAGGTGGCGGTCGGCGCATCTTCCGGGCCGCCTTCGAGCTCGACGCTGTATTCGCCGAGTTTCGCGGCGGCCGGCAGCGTGAACTGCGTATCGGCGCTATGGTCGGCTGCCCACGTGAGCGGCAGCTTGTAGGTCTGACCGGTGCCGAGATGGCGGATCGTCACGCGCGTCGGGTATTGCGACGGGAACGCGAGGCTCTGCAGCGTCTCGGCACGGATGAAATGCTTCATCGACACGGTTTCGCCGGCGCGCAGCAGCGTGCGGTCGAATACCGTATGCGCGCGCACGGTCCGTGCACTGTCCGTGTCGGTCGGCACGTTGAAGCGCCACGATTCGATCCCGCGGTTCCAGCCCGAGCTGACGAACGCCATGTCGGGGCCCGTCTTCGGATCGTTCACGCGGGCCGACACGAAGTAGTCGTCGAAGCGCTGCTCCGAATCGGACGAGCTGCACGCGCGCTTCGATTCGAATGCGCCGTCGATCTTCAGCAGGCCCTGCGCATCGGTCTTGCCGGACGCGATCTCGTCGCCGTTGCAGTCCGATACGCGGATCTGCGCGTTCGGCACGGGCTTGCCCTTGTCGAGCGTCGTGACCCACACGAGGTTGTTTTCGCGGCCCTGTTTCAGGTGCACTCCGAGGTTGGTGACGAGCACCGTGGTGCGCACGTACATGCTCGACGGCTTCGCCAGCAGCGAGCGGCCGAGCGCGGGCGACGCGAGTTCGAGCACGTAGAAGCCGGGCTTGTCGATCGGCACGCCGACGACTTCGAACGGGCGCAGCGCCTTCGGGTCCGCCTTCGGCAGCGTCAGCGCCTGCACGCCGGGCTGGCCCTTGAGCAGCGTCAGCGAGCGCACGTCGATGCGGCGATCCTTCGGCGCAGGCGCCTTCTCGCCGGCTTCGCGCGGCACGTAAACAGGATGCTGGCCCTTGCGTTCGAGCAGGCCGGGAATCTGGCTGTCGATCGAGCCGGCGGTCATCGACCAGTTGTCGAAGCGGTCGACCGTGCGCATCCACTGGCGGATCGCGGTGTCGTCGTCGACCTTCAGGTTCGAGAACTGCGCGCCCTGGGTGTTGAGGCCGTCGATATGCAGGTCGGCCTCGACGTTGCGCAGCGTGACGGGCACGAGCGCGGGCGTATCGGGTTCGGCGAAGCGCTCGACGATCCCGAAGGTGCCCGACGAGAATTTCGCGAGCGGCGGCATCGGCGCGGTGCGCGTCGCGAGCGGGAACAGGTCGGCGTTCGACAGCGAACGGTCGGTCACGTCGCGCAGGCCCGACGGCAATTCGATCGTGAGGCCGGCCTGTTCGGGCAGCGGCGGGTTGAACGTGACGGTGGTGACTTCCTCGCTCTTGTCGTCGGCC
Organism: Burkholderia lata; assembly: GCF_902499025.1. Lineage (GTDB taxonomy): Bacteria > Pseudomonadota > Gammaproteobacteria > Burkholderiales > Burkholderiaceae > Burkholderia > Burkholderia lata_C. The sequence continues at coordinate 206,762 of NZ_CABVPW010000006.1, forward strand.
GCGAACGTCGGCGCGAGCGTTCCGTCAGGGCCGCGCAGCTTGATCGCCTCGGCGTTCTTGCGCGAGATCGGTGCGTTGAACGACAGCGTGAGCGGGCGCAGCGGCGTGCAGGGTGCCTTCGCGTTTTCGCGTTCGCACGAGAAGCTCGCGGCGAACGGCGCGCGCACGGTGAAATCGAAGCGCCGTTCCGTTTCGTTCGGGATCCCGCTCGGGCTCGTGACGCCCTTGCCGTATACGAGCTGCATCTTTGCGCTCGCCGGCAGCGCCTGCGCGCACGACAGCGTCAGCACGCGCGCGGCATCCTTCTTCAACCCGAAATGATCGAGCAGTGCGTTGCGCGCATCGTCGTCGGCGGCCGTGACGGGAATGCGGTTGCCGATGCCGGCCGCTTCGCACCAGATGTTCGCGAGTGCCGAACGCGGTTCGGCCGGGCCGTTCAGCTTCAGCACGAAGATCTGCCGTTCCTCGATCTCGCGCGAGCCGGGGCGGACGTTCACCGGGAACGGGCCGCCCGTCTGGAACGTGAAGCGGCGCGGGCCGCTGGCCGCATTGCCGGCGACCGAGCGCAACGTGTCGTTGAGCGCGACCGAGCAGCGCACGCCGGGCGGCAGATCGTTTTCGAAATCGTAAACCCAGGTCTTGTCGTCGAGCCAGTGACCCTGGCCACGCGCGGCCGTTGAATCGTTGCAGGTGACGCGTGCGGGATTCGGCGCGGAGGCCGAGCCGAACGCGACCATCGGTTCGTCGAACTTGACGACGGATTGCCGGACTTCGGTGACGGTGCCTTGCGGCGACACGCTCACCGTGCGCGCCGCGCCCGCATGCAGCGACAGTGCGGTGGCGCCGCCGAGCGCCGCGACGGCGCCGATGCGCCAGAGCAGCCGGGTGGTGTGGTCGGTTCGTTTTGCTTTGTTCTGTTTGTCGCGCTGCTTCATCGCTCGTTGCCCTTGGAGGGAAGCTTTCTGTTTGGTTGCACGCGATTCTAACCGACCGACATGTGCGCACATCGCGCCGCACAGTGTGTCGTCGGCGTGCGACACTGGTGTGCGTACCGCAGATTTGTCGCGTCGACGACACAAAAATGCAGCGAAATGTCGATTGTCTCGGATTGCGGAACATTTAATGGACTATAAAAAGATTGTTCGATCCGATTTGTGCGCGTACATTTCAGGTCCGCGCCAATGTTTGAGAAATATCAAGCGTGGTTTTCCCGAATCCGGTGTTCGAGAGAAGGAAACATGCACAACGACAACACTCCCCACTCGCGTCGCTCTGGCGACGCAGCCGTAACAGGCATCACACGGCGTCAATGGCTGCAGGGCGCACTGGCGCTGACGGCGGCGGGCCTCACGGGCTCGCTGGCGTTGCGGGCCCTGGCAGACGATCCCGGCACCGCGCCGCTCGATACGTTCATGACGCTCTCCGAAGCAGTGACAGGCAAGAAGGGGCTGAGCCGCGTGCTCGGCCAGCGCTTCCTGCAGGCGTTGCAGAAGGGTTCGTTCAAGACGGCCGACAGCCTGCCGCAACTCGCCGGCGCACTCGCGTCCGGTTCGCTGAATCCCGACCAGGAAGCACTCGCGCTGAAGATTCTTGAAGCGTGGTATCTCGGCATTGTCGACAACGTCGTGATTACCTATGAAGAAGCATTAATGTTCAGCGTCGTATCCGATACGCTCGTGATCCCGTCGTATTGCCCCAACAAACCCGGCTTCTGGGCCGAAAAACCGATCGAGAGGCAAGCCTGATGGCCGATACCGATACGCAAAAGGCCGACGTCGTCGTCGTCGGGTCGGGTGTCGCAGGCGCGATCGTTGCACACCAGCTCGCGATGGCGGGCAAGTCCGTGATCCTGCTGGAAGCCGGCCCGCGCATGCCGCGCTGGGAAATCGTCGAGCGCTTCCGCAACCAGGTCGACAAGACCGATTTCATGGCGCCGTACCCGTCGAGCGCGTGGGCGCCGCATCCGGAATACGGCCCGCCGAACGACTACCTGGTCCTGAAGGGCGAGCACAAGTTCAACTCGCAGTACATCCGCGCGGTGGGCGGCACGACGTGGCACTGGGCCGCGTCGGCGTGGCGCTTCATCCCGAACGACTTCAAGATGAAGACCGTGTACGGCGTCGGCCGCGACTGGCCGATCCAGTACGACGATATCGAGCATTACTACCAGCGCGCCGAAGAGGAACTCGGCGTGTGGGGCCCGGGCCCCGAGGAAGACCTGTACTCGCCGCGCAAGGAGCCGTACCCGATGCCGCCGCTGCCGTTGTCGTTCAACGAGCAGACGATCAAGAGCGCGCTCAACGGCTATGACCCGAAGTTTCACGTGGTGACCGAGCCGGTCGCGCGCAACAGCCGCCCGTACGACGGCCGCCCGACTTGTTGCGGGAACAACAATTGCATGCCGATCTGCCCGATCGGCGCGATGTACAACGGCATCGTGCACGTCGAGAAGGCCGAGCAGGCCGGCGCGAAACTGATCGACAGCGCGGTCGTCTACAAGCTCGAGACCGGGCCGGACAAGCGCATCACCGCCGCGATCTACAAGGACAAGACGGGCGCCGACCACCGCGTCGAAGGCAAGTACTTCGTGATTGCCGCGAACGGCATCGAGACGCCGAAGATCCTGCTGATGTCCGCGAACCGCGACTTCCCGAACGGTGTCGCGAACAGCTCGGACATGGTCGGCCGCAACCTGATGGACCACCCGGGCACGGGCGTGTCGTTCTACGCGAACGAGAAGCTGTGGCCGGGCCGCGGCCCGCAGGAGATGACGTCGCTGATCGGTTTCCGCGACGGTCCGTTCCGCGCGACCGAAGCCGCGAAGAAGATCCACCTGTCGAACATGTCGCGCATCAACCAGGAAACGCAGAAGATCTTCAAGGGCGGCAAGCTGATGAAGCCCGAGGAGCTCGACGCGCAGATCCGCGACCGTTCCGCGCGCTACGTGCAGTTCGACTGCTTCCACGAAATCCTGCCGCAACCCGAGAACCGCATCGTGCCGAGCAAGACGGCCACCGACGCGATCGGCATCCCGCGCCCCGAGATCACGTATGCGATCGACGACTACGTGAAGCGCGGCGCCGTGCACACGCGCGAGGTCTACGCGACGGCCGCGAAGGTGCTGGGCGGCACCGAAGTCGTCTTCAACGACGAGTTCGCGCCGAACAACCACATCACGGGCGCGACGATCATGGGCGCGGATGCACGCGACTCGGTCGTCGACAAGGACTGCCGCACGTTCGACCATCCGAACCTGTTCATCTCGAGCAGCTCGACGATGCCGACCGTCGGTACGGTGAACGTGACGCTGACGATCGCGGCGCTTGCGCTGCGGATGTCGGACACGCTGAAGAAGGAAGTCTGACCGTGCGGAAATCTACTCTCACCTTCCTCCTCGCCGGCTGCCTCGCGCTGCCGGGTCTCGTACGCGCGGCCGATGCGGCCGATCCGGCGCTGGTCAAGCGCGGCGAATATCTCGCGGTCGCGGGCGACTGCATGGCCTGCCACACCGCGAAGGGCGGCAAGCCGTTCGCGGGCGGTCTCGGCATGCCGATCCCGATGCTCGGCAAGATCTACACGAGCAACATCACGCCCGATCCCGACACGGGCATCGGCAACTGGTCGGCCGAGGACTTCGAGCGCGCGGTGCGCCACGGGGTGTCGAAGAACGGCGACAACCTGTATCCGGCGATGCCGTACGTGTCGTACGCGAAGATCAACGACGACGACGTGCAGGCGCTGTACGCGTACTTCATGCACGGCGTCGAGCCGGTCAAGCAGGCGCCGCCGAAGAACGAGATCCCCGCGCTGCTGAGCATGCGCTGGCCGCTGAAGATCTGGAACTGGCTGTTCCTGAAGGATGGCGCGTACGAACCGAAGCCGGCGCAGAGCGCCGAGTGGAACCGCGGCGCGTATCTCGTCCAGGGTCTCGCGCACTGCAGCACGTGCCACACGCCGCGCGGCATCGCGATGCAGGAGAAGTCGCTCGACGAGTCGGGCGGCAGCTTCCTGTCGGGCTCGGTGCTCGCGGGCTGGGACGGCTACAACATCACGTCCGACGCCAACGCGGGGATCGGCGGCTGGACGCAGCAGCAGCTCGTCCAGTACCTGCGCACCGGCAGCGTGCCGGGTCTCGCGCAGGCGGCCGGCCCGATGGCCGAGGCGATCGAGCACAGCTTCTCGAAGATGACGGAAGCCGATATCGGCGCGATCTCGACGTACATTCGCACGGTACCGGCCGTCGCCAATGGCGACGCGAAGCAGTCGCGCGCGTCGTGGGGCAAGCCGTCCGACGACGGCGAGAAGCTGCGCGGCGTGCCGCTCGCAACGTCGGGCATCGATCCGGCGCGGCTGTATCTCGGCAACTGTGCGACCTGCCACCAGATGCAGGGCAAGGGCACGCCGGACGGCTATTACCCGCCGCTGTTCCACAACTCGACGGTCGGCGCATCGAATCCGACCAACCTCGTGCAGGTGATCCTGAACGGCGTGCAGCGCAAGGCCGGCAGCGAGGACGTCGGGATGCCGGCGTTCCGCCACGAACTGTCGGATGCGCAGATCGCCGCGCTGACGAACTACCTGACCGGGCAGTTCGGCAATCCGGCCGCGAAGGTGACCGAGCAGGACGTCGCGAAGCTGCGTTGATGCGGTACGTGACGAAGCAGGGCGATAACTGACAAGAGGAGGAGCACAGCACATCGGGTTGTTGCCCGATGCCGGTTGTTGCAGAGCGGGGCGGGCGGCGCAGGTGGCCGCCCGTCCTGGTTCATTCGCAATCCGGTGCGCCGGGGCTGTTCCAGCGACGCGCATCGTTTTCGTTGATCGACACCATGACACCGAATCAACCGTTTCTCGCGTCCCAGCGCGATGTGCTGCTGCTGCTTGCCCGGATCCTGCTCGTGATCCTGTTCATCATGTTCGGCTGGAAGAAGATCGTCGACTTCCCCGGTACCATCGCGTTCATGGGTTCGGAAGGCGCGCCCGCGCCGATCATTTCCGCCGCGATCTCCGTCGTGATGGAGCTGTTCGTCGGGATCGCGATCCTGGTCGGCTTCCAGACGCGCGCGCTCGCGCTGTTGCTGGCGCTCTATACGATCGGCACCGGCATCATCGGCCACCACTACTGGACGATGACGGGCGGCGAGCAGGTCGACAACATGATTCATTTCTACAAGAACATCGCGATCGCCGGCGGCCTGTTCGCGCTTTGCGCGGCGGGCCCCGGTCGTTTTTCGATCGATCGCGGATAAACAGACCCGCGGCGCGCGCATGGGGCACGCGCTGGAAGGTCGAGACTCCGAGGGGGCATCATTTTGCGACTCAAACATTTCGCATGGCTGATCGCGGCCGCCACACCGGCGGCCGCTTTTGCACAGACGAGCGTGACGCTGTACGGCCGCGTCGACGGCGGCATCGAATACCTGAACCACATCGCGCAGCCGAACGGCGGCAGCGGGACCCGCTGGAGCGCCGAAAGCGGCGACTGGGGCACCAGCATGTTCGGGCTGAAGGGCATCGAGGATCTCGGCGGCGGGCTGTCGACGGTCTTCAACCTGGAAACCGCGTTCCAGGTGATGAACGGCCAGACTGGCGGCGGGCGCATGTGGTCGCGGCGTGCGTACGTCGGGCTAAAGAGCAACACGTGGGGCCAGCTGCAGGCCGGCCGCAACCTGTTCATCGACAGTGACGGCGTGTGGGAATTCGACCCGTTCGTGCAGCAGGCGTTTTCGTCGGCCTCGCTCGTGCGCGGCCGCAACTGGCAGCAGACCAGCAACAACATCGAGTATCACAGCCCCGTGATCGGCGGCTTCGACGTGCAGGCGCAATACGCGTTCGGCAATCAGTCGCGCGGCTTCAACTACGGTGCGGCCGACGATTTCGGCCGCTCGGACGGGATCATGATCTCGTATCACTCGCCGTTGCTCGACGTGCGCGGCATCTACGACGAATTGCGCGACAACAACGGCAAGTTCAGCAACATCTTCACTGCGTCGCGCGAGTATTTCGTCGGCGCGAACGTGAAGGTGTCGAAGTTCAAGATCCAGGGCGCGTATACGCACTACCAGGCGCCGGACAGCCCGGCCGGCGTGGCCGATCGGGCCGATCACTACTGGCTCGGCGCGACCTATTCGGCGACGCCGCAATGGGCGGTGACGGGCGGCGGTTACTACGTGAAGGTGGGCGACGGCGGTGGCGATGCATCGCACGATCCGTCGGGGCACGCGATGATGTACGTGCTCGGCACCACGTACAACCTGTCTAAGCGCACGTTCCTGTACGGCACGGTCGCGTATGTGCGCAACGGCGGCAACTCGAACTTCTCGCTGCTCGCGACGCCGCGCGATGCGACGTCGGGGACGAGCCCGATGACGGGCGAGTCGCAGACGGGTGCGTATGTGGGGATGATGCATACGTTCTGAGCCCGAAGGGCGACAGATGCACAAAAGGCACGGGTTTCAAACCCGTGCCTTTTTTTGTCTATGGGGCTTGGCGGATCGTTGTGTAACCTTGACGCCCTTGACAACGCATACACGGAATCTCTTTCACATGAAGGATCTGGCTGCATTGGAGAAATTCGTCCGGGTTGACGATCTTAGGCCGGTTGTCGAGCGGGATGGCACGTTCGTCGCCGAGGCTCGTATCTCGCAGGAAAGAGTGTTCGTCAAGGCGACGACGGATAAAGCGGCTTTCGACCGGCAGTGCGAAATTCTGGAGGCGCTCGAAACGCGTTCTTTCGCACCGAAAATACTGGGGAAGTCCACTTGGGAGGACTATGCGGTAGTTGTTTTGAGTGCCATGCCGGGCAATCAGCTTGATCGTGTTTTGAAAAATGCAGGACAGGAGACGAAACTGCGACTCGCTGCGGCTGCAGGAGCCGCTTTGGGAGAGCTTCATCGTGCGATTGCGCCATCCTGCTTGTTAGGGATGAAGTTCTGGCAGCAGCGTGATGGGAAGTTGGGGCATGCCTTGGAGTGGCGTCCTCATCTTGAGGGGATGGTTTCGAAGTGGATGTCACGCCTGAACCGCGCTGCCCCTGACTACTCCGAATACCGCGTTCAGCTGGATCGACTTCTTCATTCCGGCGTCAATTTGCGTGAGCCATCCGATATCCGGCTGCTGCATTGCGACTACATCGGAAGAAATATCCTGGTCGACTCTGACGATAGCGTTTCCGGGATTCTGGATTTCGACACCGCGCGCATTGGAGATGCAACCTACGATCTGGCGAAGATCGTCTGGGTGGATATGGATTTTGCCGACCAGACGCTGCGCAGTGCCTTTCTCGCGGGCTGGGAGAATACGTACGGTGAGCAGGTTCCTCGAAGGGAATTTCTCTACTATGTTGGCGTGCAATGCTTGGCGGCCATCGCCTGGACGGACAAGAACGCACCGCTCGACAACTCGAATGCATTTCGATCAACGGCGATCCAGACGCTGCGCGAAGTGGTTCGTGAGTTGTAGTTGACTTTCAGTTGGCATGTTGTTGGGTTAGAGCGGTCCCGGCGAGGAAATTTGTCGCTCGAATCAAGACATGCTGGAGATGCGGCACGCTCGAGGAAGGCCGTTTCAGCCCACGACACTTCCTCGTGCATCAAGGCAATCGGTGCGGCTGCTTCTTGCTGAAGCGATTGCAACAAGCAAATGCATTCGTCCTTTGTAGTCTGGCGACTGCTCCCGGTCAGAACACGCAAGCGTCGGTCGTGGTCAGCGTCGCGAACGGCCCGCCAAGCGTCGCATTGTGATGCGCGACGATCCGCTCGGCCGGTAGTTCCGGCGTGTCCATGCAGGTGTGCGCGTCGGTCACGAGCACCGCGCGAAAGCCGTGATCGGCGGCCGCACGGCACGCCGTGTCGACGCAGTACTGGGTCTTCATTCCCGCGATGACGATCTCGCCGATGCCGGCTTCGCGCAGCCATTCGGCGAGCCGCGTGCCCGCGAAGCTGCTCGATTGCGCCTTGTCGAACACGATGTCGCGTGTCGCATCGATCGCGAGTTCCGACACCAGCGCGGTCAGCGGAGAACCGGGCGCGATCGGCGAGCCGGCGGGCCCGGTGTGGCGCACGGCAAACACCGGTGCACCGGCTTCATGCGCGCGACCGATCAACCGGTTGACGTTCGCGAGCACGCGTTCGCCGTCGTACGGACGCTCGGGGCCGTGAAACAGGCCGACCTGCATGTCGACGACGAGCAGTGCGCGTTTCGGGGAAGAGACTTCGGGCATTGCGTTTCTCCTGAGTGACCGATACGGACGGAGAAACGACAAGACCCCATCCGGAACCGGCGGGGCCCGTGAGGGATCGCGCTACGACCTTGCGCGCACTCGCCGCACGAGCCCGCCGAAGGCGGTCGTGCGCGTCGTGGTCGAGGAGGAGGTCGTGATGTAGCGCATGGAGCGATCATGCACGATGCGCGCGCACCAAGTCAATCGCGCATCGTGCATCAGCCGCGGGTCAGTCGAGTGCCTTCCCGGCCTTTTCATCCATGCAGCGGACGGCGAGCAACGTCATCGCGCCGCAGCCGATCGCGTACCACGCGGGTGCGTTCGGGTTGCCGGTCGCCGCGATCAGCCACGTGACGAAGAACTGCGCGAAGCCGCCAAAGATCGCGACGCCGATGCTGTACACGAGTGCGCCGCCGGTCGCGCGCACCGCACGCGGGAACAGTTCGCCGAGCATCGCGCCCGTCGCGCCGATGTTGATTGCATGCACGATCGACAGCGCGGCGATGATCGACAGCAGCGACGTGGCGCCCGGCCAGCGGTTCAGCGCGACGAACGCCGGGTAGATCGCGGCCATCAGCACGATGCGCGTCCACCAGACGATCCGGTTGCGCCCGTAGACGTCGGACAGGTGGCCGCCGATCGGCGTCACGAGCATCAGGATCGCACCGGCGACGCAGCCGGCCGTCATCGACAGCCACGTCGGCAGGTGCAGCACCTGCACGCCGTAGATCGCCATGTAGAACACGATGATGTAGTGGATCGACGTGCCGCCGATCGTCACGCCGAGGCCCGCGAACACGGCCTTGCCGTGATGGCGCAGCACGTCGGCGAGCGGCAGCGATGCGACCGGCTCGTGTGTAGCGGCGGGCGCGGAGGCCGGCACTTCCTCGACGGTGCGGCGCAGCCAGTAGCCGATCGGCACGAACAGCGTGCCGATGATGAACGGCACGCGCCAGCCCCAGCTTTCGAGCTGCGCGGCATTCAGCGTCGACGTCAGCGCGACGCCGGTCAGCGCACCGGCGAGTGCGGCGAGCCCCTGACTCGAGAACTGGAACGACGCGTAGAAGCCGCGACGATGCTGCGGCGCCTGTTCGAGCAGCAGCGTCGTCGACGCGCCGACTTCGCCGCCCGACGCGAACCCTTGCAGCAGGCGCGCGAGCACGAGCAGCAGCGGTGCGGCGAGGCCGATCTGCGCGAAGGTCGGCGCGACCGCGATGGTCGCGGTGCCGAGCGCCATCAGCAGCAGCGTGAGGATCATCGCCTTCTTGCGGCCGGCACGGTCGGCATACATGCCGATCACGAGCCCGCCGAGCGGGCGCGTGACGAAGCCGACGCCGAAGCTCGCGACCGCGAGCATCAATTGCCCGAACGACGAATGCACGGGAAAGAACAGCTTGCCGATCAGGATCGCGAAGAAGCTGTAGACCGTGAAGTCGTAGAACTCGAGCGCGTTGCCGACGGCGGCGGCCGCGATCAGCCGGCGTTTCTTCGCGGCGGCGCGTGCATCGACCGGCGTGCCGGCGAACGAAAGGGCGGACGTTTCCATGTGGGGCTCCCCCGGTGGGCGCGAAACGATGGGATGAAGGGCCGTCAGGCCGCGAGCCAGGCTTCGGCGATGCGAACCCAGTAGCTCGCGCCGATCGCGAGGATGTCGTCGTTGAAGTCGTAGCCGGGGTTGTGCACCATGCAGCCGCCCTTGCTGCCGATCCCGTTGCCGATGAACGCATAGCAGCCGGGGCGCGCTTCGAGCATGAACGCGAAATCCTCGCTGCCCATCAGCGGTGCGGCGTCGGTTTCGACGCGGTCGGCGCCCAGCATCTGGCGCGCGATGTCGGCCGCGAATGCGGTCGGCTCCGCGTGATTGACGAGCACCGGGTAGCCGTAGTCGTAGTCGACTTCCGCCGTGACGCCGAAGCTTTCCGCCTGGCCTTTCGCGAGCGCTTCGATGCGGCGCGCGAGCAGCGCGCGTACGTCGGCGTTCAGCGCGCGCACCGACAGCTTCATCGTGACGGTTTCGGGAATGATGTTGAACGTCTCGCCGGCCTGCACGCTGCCGACCGTGATCACGGCCGCATGCTGCGCATCGACCTCGCGTGCGACGATCGTCTGCAGTGCAACCATGATGCTGCCCGCGGCCGACATCGGATCGCGCGCGAAATGCGGCATCGCGCCGTGGCCGCCGACGCCGCGCAGCGTGATCGTCACGCGGTCGGCCGACGCCATCGCGGCACCGGCGCGGAAGGCCATGTCGCCGGCCGCGCGGCCCGGCATGTTGTGGATCGCGAAGATCGCGTCGCACGGGAAGCGGTCGAACAGGCCGTCGTCCATCATCGCCTTCGCGCCGCCGAAGTTTTCCTCGGCCGGCTGGAAGATCAGGTTCAGCGTGCCGGAGAACCGGCGTGTGGCCGCGAGGTGGCGCGCCGCGCACAGCAGCATCGCGGTGTGGCCGTCGTGGCCGCACGCATGCATCTTGTTCGCGTGGCGGCTCGCGTACGGCAGGCCGGTGGCCTCCGCGAGCGGCAGCGCATCCATGTCGGCGCGCAGCCCGACCGTGCGCGTGCCTTGCCCTTCGCGCAGCACGCCGACCACACCCGTCTTGCCGATGCCGCGATGCACTTCATAACCCCAGCCGGCAAGCAGCTCGGCGACGAGATCGCTCGTGAGCGTTTCCTCGAACGCGAGCTCGGGGTGAGCGTGGATGCGGCGGCGCACTTCGACCAGCTCGGGTGCGATCGCGGCGATACCGGGGATGACGGGGTTCACGGCTTGCAGCATGGTGTCTCCTGTGGGGCAGGTGGGGCGTTTGACGCACATATGACGAGCAAGCATATAAATTTCTTTTGTGTACCAGAAGCTGATAAATTGCTTTGGTGCTCACCACCGGTTGCCGCTCGGGAATACCCTGAGCCGGCGTGTGCCGCGCAGCACAGGGTTTCCACGGATCACGCGTTGCCGCCATGAAATACCATCAGCTGAAAGCGTTCGTCACCGTCGCGGAAGAGGGGAGCATTCGTGCGGCCGCGCGGCGCCTGAACGTGTCGCCGGCGGCGCTGACGAAGGCGGTCAAGGAGCTCGAGATCGCGCTCGGCGTGTCGCTCGTCGTGCGCACCGCGCGTGGCGTGCAGCTCACCGCGTTCGGCCAGCAGTTGCAGGTGCGTGCGCGGCTGATCGTCGCCGAAATGCAGCGCGCCCGCGACGACATCGAGCAGGCACAGGGCGCGATGACGGGCTCCGTCGCGGCGGCGATCACGCCCGCCGCCGCGGTGACGATCCTGCCCGATGCGTTTCGCGCGTTCCGGCGCCGCTTCCCGGTGGCGCGCGTCAACCTGATCGAAGGGTTTCCGGGTGTCGCGCTGCCGCGCCTGCACGACGGTTCGCTCGATTTCGCGGTGGCCGTCGTCGTGCCCGAACTGCTGGCGGCCGAATTCGATCACGCGGAGCTTTATGCGAGCCGGTCGCTGATCGTCGCCCGCAAGGGGCATCCGCTTGCGTCGGCCACGTCGCTCGCCGATCTCGTCGAGGCCGACTGGCTGATGAACCCGTCGCCGGAAAGCTCGACGCAGGTGCTGTTCAATTCGTTCGTCGCCTACGGGCTGCCGGTGCCGGCGCGCGTCGTCGAATGCCCGAGCTTCGGGCTCGCGCACAGCCTGATGACCGGTTGCGACCTGATCGCATCGATGCCCGAGCAACTGCTGCAGGGCGAGTGGGCGCGCGACCAGCTCGCGGTGCTGCCGATCCGCGAGCGGTTGCCGGGCGTCTCGGTGCAGGTCATCACGCGTCGCGACAGCCCGCTGACGCCGGCCGCGGCGATGCTGCTCGACTGCCTGCGCGATTCCGCGCGACGCAAGGGGCTGCGGTGAACCGGTGCTCGCGGTTGGCGACCGTCATTGCATCGCTATCCTGATTATTATCCGTGCGGATTCGCCGTCGTTCGACGGGCACGTGGCTTGCGCAGCGGGCACCCTATTCGGGCCGATGCCGCGCGAGCCGGTATCATAGCGGCCGGCCCGCCGCTCCGGCCGGCCTCCAACAATATCGCCACCCGGCATCCAGCAATCAGAGGCATTTCATGACCAGTGCAACCCAATTCGACAACGTATCGGTCGTCAAGCGCGCGAACGTCTATTTCGACGGCAAGTGCGTGTCGCATACCGTGCTCTTCCCGGACGGCACGCGCAAGACGCTCGGCGTGATCCTGCCGTGCGCGCTCAACTTCGGCACGGACGCCCCCGAATTGATGGAAGTGCAGGCCGGCAAGTGCCGCGTGAAGCTCGACGGCAGCAGCGAATGGCAGACCTACGGCGCCGGCGAATCGTTCTCGGTGCCGGGCAAGAGCCGCTTCGACATCGAAGTGCTCGAGACGCTCGATTACGTCTGCAGCTACCTGTAACACGCCCGCGCGCAGCAAAAGAAAAGCCCCGCCGAAGCGGGGCTTGTCGCAAGCGGATGGCGCCAGGGCCATCCGAAGCGCCTGTTCTCTTTACAGGCAGGCGTTGATGTCGCCGGCCGACGATGCATCGCCACCGCGGAAACCCACCCAGGTTTTCGCATTGGCGGCGTTAGCCGGGCGCACGATGGCGGCAGCGCCATTCGGCGGCTGCTGGCCCGGCGCATACACGGCCATGGCGAGACCGTTCGCGAGTTCGTACTGCGACGTCACTTGTTGCTGCGACTTGTCGGCCCAGGTCTTGGCGATGCACTGCGCGACCTGGTCGGCGGGTTTCTGGCTTTGTCCCACGTTTTGCAGGGCAGAATCGGCTGCATGAGCAGAAAATGCCACGGTCAATGCGATGAGCGGTAAGTATTTCGCGTTCACGTTATCTCCCTCGAGTCGTGATTGATTGAGTGGGATGCGCAGCAGGACTGCGTAACAGTGAGATTGCATCGGGCGAGCACGGTTCCGGCTATTCCGAAACAAGTTGTTAACGCGCTTGCCAAACGGCGGCTCCGATGCAGTGCACTTTGCTGCGGCACGGCATGCATCGTGTGCGGCACGACGTCATGCGTTGCGTGGTCGGCGCGCTGCCCGGTCGTGTGGTGACGTGACGGTCACGGCGGGCGGCATGCCTCTGCATGCCGTGCCGCAACTCATTTTTTGATCGCGAAGTGGAATGGCTGATTGATGGCCCCGTCGCATGAGCACCATGATGACAAACTTTCGTCGGTCGAATTGTTAACCAACTTTAAACACGGGAAGCGGCGGAATGCGATGCGGCACGCGAGGGGCGTGCCGCATCGTGCAGCGAGGTGAAGCGAGCGGGTCGTGCGCGGCGAGCGTGCCGCGCAGCGTGGTCGGTCAGCCGGCCTTGCGCGTGCCGGCGTCGCGCAGGTTGGCCGGGACGATCGGGCGGAAGCGTTCGCGCTTCTGTTCGTCGTCGAAGTGCTGGAGCGCGGGCTTGATCAGGTCGCTGCGCGACACGATGCCCGTGATGCGCATCGATTGCTCGTCGTCGACGACGGGCAGGCGTTCGAGGCCGAGCATCGCGAGTCGCGACGCGACGACGCGGCACGTTTCGTGCGCCTGCGCGACAGCAGGCGCGCGCTCGGCGAATGCCCCCGAGATCGGCGTGTCGGCCGCGGCCTGCGCGCGCCGCGCGTCGAGCGTCGCACGATCGACGAGACCGAGCAGGCGGCCGTTCTGCACGACCGGGTACGCACGGTGCGTCTGCTTCGCGCCGAAGTACTGCGACTCGACGGCATCGAGCGTCGACGCGCCGTCGATCGCGACGAGCCGGTCGGCCGACGTCATCACTTCGCCGATGTCGTGCCGCTCGAGCGGATCGACGCCGTATTCGCGATAGATGTGATAACCGCGGCGCGCGATCTTTTCCGTCATGATCGAGCGCTTCATCACGATGGTCGCGAAGCCGTGCGCGACGAGCGTCGCCGCGAGCAGCGGCAGCAGTGCGTTCGCGTCGTGCGTGAGGCCGAACGCGAACACGATCGCGGTCAGCGGGGCGCCGAGCGTGGCGCCGAGCGTCGCGGCCATGCACACGAGCGGCCACAGCGCCGGGTCACCGCCGGGCAGCATCGGCGACAGCACGGTGCCGAGGCCGGCGCCAAGCATCAGCAGCGGGGCGAGCACACCACCCGACGTGCCGGAGCCGAGCGCGATCACCCACATCACGGCCTTCACGATCAGCAGCGCGAGCGCGATCTTCAAAGCGATGTGCTGGTGCAGCAGGTCGCCGATCACGTCGTAGCCGACACCGAGCGCGCGCGGCTCGAGCCAGCCGCCGATACCGATCACGATGGCACCGAGCGCGGGCCACCACATCCAGTGCACCGGCAGCTTCGCGAAGGTGTCCTCGACACGATACAGCGCCGCCGACAGGCCGCATGCGAGCATGCCCGACAGCAGGCCCGCGACGATGCACGACAGCAGCGCGACGGGTGTCGGTGCGGCCGTGGTCAGCGGAAACAGCGGATCGACGCCGAAGAACACGGCGCGGGCGAAACCGGCCACCGCGCAGGCGAGCGCGACCGGCAGGAAACTGCGCGGACGCCATTCGAACAGCAGCAGCTCGACCGCGAGCAGCACGGCGGCGACCGGCGTGCCGAACACGGCCGTCATGCCGGCGGCCGCACCGGCGACGAGCAGCGTCTTGCGCTCGGCGGCCGTGACGTGCACGCACTGCGCGATCAGCGAGCCGAGCGCGCCACCCGTCATGATGATCGGGCCTTCGGCGCCGAACGGGCCGCCGCTGCCGATCACGACGCCGGACGACAGCGGCTTGAGGATCGCAACCTTCGGCGACATGCGGCTCTTGCCGAACAGGATCGCCTCGATCGCTTCGGGAATGCCGTGGCCGCGGATCTTTTCCGAACCGAAGCGCGCCATCAACCCGACGATCAGGCCGCCGATCACCGGCACGACGATCACCCACGCGCCCAGCGTGTTGTTCGCGGGCGAGTGGTCGGCGAACGAGAACTGCTGGTAGAAGAACAGGTTCGTGAACAGGTGGATCAGGCTCAACAGCACGAATGCGGCAAGCGTGCTGAGCAGGCCGATCCCGGCGGCGAGCAACGCGATCCTGGGCAGGCGGTCGTTGGTCGCGAAATCGCGTTTGTGTGGTGCGTTCATCGGAGTGGAAAGAGCAAGGGTCAGTAATCGATCTGGGGAACCTGGAACGCGTCCTTGAGCGACTTCAGCTCGGCGCGATGCATGGCCGCGAGACGCGCGAGCAGCGTTTCGCCGGCGTGCTCGAGGTGGACCTCGACCTGGCGGCGATCCGCTTCGCTCGTCTTGCGCTTCACGAGGCCGAGCGCCTCGCAGCGCGTGACCAGCGCAACGACGCCGTGATGCTGCGCCTGCAGGCGTTCCGCGAGTTCGCCGATGGTTGCCCATTCGCGATGCGGATAGCCCTTGATGTGCAGCAACAGCAGGTATTGCAGCGGCGTCACGCCTTCGCTTTGCGCGGCGCGTTCGGAGAAGCGCTCGAAGCGGCGCATCTGGTAGCGGAACTCGGACAGTTGCTGGAAATCGCTTTTCGCCAGCGCGCGTCGGGTATCGTTCATCGGGGTCGGTCGGACGGTCAGTTTTGGTAGCGAGAAATATATCACAACATGATATAAATGGCCGAATTCAGGCGGAATGAATGCATTCCGCGTTGTGATGGCTGTTACATGAGGTTACGTGCGCGGCATGCGCTACGCGGCCTCGCGCATCTGCGTCTGGCGATAGAGGCCCGTGACGAGATCCGTCTGAGTAATGATCCCGACGAGCCGGCGCGACGCATCGACGACCGGAATGTGGTGGTGGCCCGAATGCGTAAACAGCGGGACGAGCGCGGTGATCGGCATCGTTTCCGGTACGCACGCGACGTCGCGCGTCATCACGGTGGCGACGCTCGCCGGCTGGCCGCCGAACGATTGCGGCAGCCGAGCGGACAGGCGTTGCCACAGCGGGGTCGGACGGCGCAGCTGGCGCGTGAGGTCGGCGCGCGTGACGATGCCGGTCAGGCGGCCTTCGCCGTCGACGACGGGCAGCGCTTTCACGCGATGACGATCGAGCAGCGTGAGGGCCGCCGTCACCGATGTCGACGGCGCGACTTCAATGGCGTTCTTCGTCATCAGGTCGGCGCACGAGAGCTGGCCGAACGTGCGCGTATAGGCCTGCATCTCGGTTTCGCGCAGCAGCGATTCGAGATCGTCCGGATCGACGTCGAGCCATTCGCCGCGGCGCTTCAGCACCGCGTCGAGGTCGCCGCGCGTGAAGCCGCCGCGCGCCGGTGCGGCGCCGCCTGTCTGCGGTTTCGCTTCGGGACGCACGCCGCCGTGCGGATAGCGGTGCCCGGTCAGCGCGTGATACGCGAGCGCGGCCGAGAGCAGGATCGCCGATTGCAGCGCGATCGGCTCCAGCACGAAGCTGAACCCGAGCGAATGAATCGCCGGGCCGCCCACCACGGCCGTGAGTGCGACGGCGCCTGACGGCGGGTGCACGCAGCGCAGCACGAACATGCCGCCGATCGCGCATGCGATCGCAACCGCGGCGGCCGTGATCGGATCGGCGATCCATTGGGCGCACGCGACACCGACCGTCGCCGCGACGAGATTGCCGCCGATGATCGACCACGGCTGCGCGAGCGGGCTCGCCGGCACCGCGAACAGCAGCACGGCCGACGCGCCCATCGGTGCGACGAGCAGCGGCACGAGGCCCGGCACGCCGGGCAGCAGTCGCATCGTCACGCCGACCGTCGCGATGCCGACGAGCGCGCCCGTGCACGAGCGCAGGCGCTCGCGCCAGCCCAGCGACATCGGATGGGGAATGAAGCTGTGCAGCCATTGGCGCAACGTGCGGCGCGACGAAGGGGAGCCTGACGACATGAACGGTAAGCGGTAAAAGTGACAGCGCGGATGCGCGCAGCGACAAGCCGCGAATTATATCGCGTTGTGATACAAATTGTCGCGTTGCATCAAGCCGTTGCATGTGCACGACGCACGTTGTTTGCAAAAGTCTTTCATCGGATGAAAGGTTGCGGGCCGGGGGAGCGCGCAAATTTGTCTGCAGCGGCGTACAATTCGGGCCACTGAATCCCCCGTCATGCCAGAACCACGTACGCGATGCCCGCTCTCCCGCCTTTCTCCCGGCACGGTGATCGATTCGACGTGGTTCGCGGCTGCGTTCCGTTTCTCACCTGACGCGAGCGCTGCCGACGCCTCCCCACTGACTCTCCCCAAGCCAATTCAATGGACATGCTCGAAAACATGCGCCTGTTCGTGCGCGTTGTCGAAGCCGGCAGTTTTACTGCGGTCGCGAAGGAAATCGATGCGACCACCGCGCAGGTGTCGCGCGCGGTATCGAACCTCGAAGCGCACGTACAGACGCGGCTGCTGCATCGCACGACGCGCCACCTCGGTCTCACCGAAAGCGGCGAACGCTATTTCGAGCGCGCGAAATCGATCCTCGCGGAAATCGACTACGCGAATGCCGAGGCGCGCAACGCACTGCTGCGGCCGAGCGGCAAGATGCGCATCCATGCGATGACGGGGCTCGGGCAGAGTCATGTCGTGTCGTCGATCGTCCGCTACCAGGAGGACAACCCCGACGTGTCGGTCGAGCTGACGCTCGCTCAGCGGATGCCGAATCTCGTCGAGGAGGGCTATGACGTATCGATCGTGACGGCGTCGCAGCTGCCCGATTCGGGCTATGTTGCGCAGACGTGCGGCACGAGCTGCAGCGTGCTCGTCGCATCGCGCGAATACCTGGCGCGCCACGGCACGCCGCAGTCGCCCGACGAATTGCCGAACCACGTGTGCCTGCGCCTCGATACGCCCGCATCGCCCGCCGGCGAATGGCGGCTCGAGCGCAGTGACGGCGAGGAGGCCGTCTACCAGTTGCAGCCCGCGCCGTTCCAGGTCAACGTGCCGGACGCGCTGTGCGTCGCGGTGCGCGCCGGGCGCGGGATCGCGTGCGTCGCGCTGTATACGGTGCTCGACGACATCCGCGAAGGGCGGCTGATTCGCGTACTGCCCGAGTACCGGCTGCAGACGGTGAGCGTGTATGCCGTCTACGCGACGCGCCGCTATCTCGACGCGAAGATCCGCACGTTCCTCGACCACCTGCGCACGACGCTCACGCCTGCGCTGGAGAACGACCTGCGCGAACTCGACCGGTTCACGACCGAACAGACGCCGGGCGGCCGCAAGCGCGCTTGACGGCCCGCGCGGGCGCGCGCCGCGCGAACCGCACGGGCCGCGGCGAGGTTCATGCGCGCGGCGCGATGCGAATCCGCTCGAAGCGCCCCGCGAGCCATCCGTAGGCGGCAATGCCGAGCAGCCCGTGCGCGGCGACGAACCACAATGCGCCCGCGAACGAACCCGTGCTGGCGACGAAATAGCCGATCACGAGCGGCGTGACGATCCCGGCGATGTTGCCGAGGCCGTTGAACACACCGCCGCTCAGGCCGACCATCCCTTCCGGCGCCGTGTCGGCGAGCACGGCCCAGCCGACCGCCGCGAGCCCCTTGCCGAAGAACGCGATCGTCATCAGTGCGATCACGACCGCATTCGACGATGCGCCGTTCGCAAGCACGAGCAGCGTCGCCATCGCCATCCCCACGACGAACGGTGTCTTGCGCGCCTTCGACGGATGCATGCCGCGCCGGATCAGCCAGTCCGACAAGACGCCGCCGAGCACGCCGCCCGTGAAGCCGCAGATCGCGGGCAGTGCGGCGACCCAGCCGGCCTCCATGATCGTCATCCCGCGCCCCTTGATCAGATAGATCGGAAACCACGTGATGAAGAAGTAGGTGAGTGCCGTGATGCAGTACTGGCCGATGTAGATTGCCCACAGGTTGCGGTGGCGAAACAGCTGCGACACGTCGTGCCACGATGCGCGCGGCCGATGGCGCACGCGGTTCGCTTCGAGATCGACGAGCGCGCCGTGCGCGCGCAGGTAGTCGCGCTCCGCGTCGCTCACGCGCGGGTGGCCGTGCGGCTCGCGATACCACGCGAACCACAGCACGGCGAGCGCGATGCCGAGCATCCCCATCCAGAGGAACACGTGCTCCCAGCCGAGCGCATGCGTGAGCCATGCCATCGCGGGCGTGAACAGCACGACGGCCATGTACTGCGCGGAATTGAACAGGGCGGATGCCGTGCCGCGTTCGGCAGTCGGGAACCAGCACGCGACGATTCTCGAGTTGGCCGGGAACGCCGGCGATTCGACCAGGCCGAGCATGAAGCGCATGACGAACAGCGCGAGCGTGGCGGCCGCGCCCTGCACGGCGAGCCAGCCGACCGTACCCTGCAGCATCGTGAAGACCGACCACAGCAGCAGGCTCAGGCCGTACACGCGCCGTGCGCCGAAGCGGTCGAGCAGCCAGCCGCCCGGGATCTGGCCGATCGCATAGGCCCACGCGAATGCGGAAAAGACGATGCCGAGCTGCACGGGCGTCAGCCCGAGGTCGTGCGCGACGCCGGTGCCGGCGATCGACATCGTCGCGCGATCCGCATAGTTGATGACGGTGACCGCGAAAATCAGCGCGAGGACCGCATAGCGGACGCGGCCGATCGTGCGCGAGGCGGCGGGCGAAGCGGGTGAGGCGGCGAGGGCGGCGCCGCTGGATCGATTGGGCATGCGTGTCTCCTGGCCTCCGTCGTGCGGAGGCATCCGGTGTTGTAACGGGGGGCAGCCGTGCGGTGCGCTGTGATCAGCGCGTGACGCTGGTCGGCGGGCGCTGGCCCGCGAAGCACGCGGCGAGGTTGGCGAGCACGATCCGGCCCATCTCTTCGCGCGTTTCGCGGGTTGCGCTCGCACGGTGCGGCTGCACGACGACGCGCTCGAGCTCGAGCAGCGCGGCCGGCACGTGCGGTTCGTCCGCGAATACGTCGAGGCCGGCGCCGGCGATCGTGCCGTCGGCGAGCGCGCGAATCAGCGCGGCTTCATCGATCAGCTTGCCGCGCGCGACATTGATCAGGAATCCTTGAGGGCCGAGCGCAGCGAGTACGTCGGCAGTTACGAGCACGTTGCCGTGATCGGCCGATGCCGCGATCACGAGCACGTCGCTGTCGCGCGCGAGCGCGGCGAGGTCGGGCACGAAGCGATAGCCGCTGTCGCGATGCTCGCGCGGGCCGAAGTAGCTGACGGGCATCCGGAACGCCTGCGCGCGCTGCGCGATCGCGCGTCCGACGCGGCCGAGCCCGACGATGCCGAGCCGCTTGCCGGTCACCTGCGTCGCGAGCGGCTGCGCCGTCTTGCCCCAGCGGCCGGCGCGCACGATGCGCTCGCCGGCGCCGAGGTCGCGCAGCGTCATCAGGATCAGGCCCAACGCCATGTCGGCGACGTCGTCGGTCAGCACATCGGGCGTCGTCGTCACGTGGATGCCGCGCGCCCCCGCGCGGTCGAGATCGACGGCGTCGGTGCCGATCCCGCTGATCGCGACGATCTCGAGCGCGGGCAGCCGGTCCATCAGTGCGGCGGACAGGCCGTTCGCGCCGCCGGTCACGACACCGCGAATGCGTGCGGCCACGCGATCGAGCAACGCGTCCGGCTGCTCGGCCGCATACAGCCGGTGCACTGCGTAACGGGCGGACAGTTCGGCGTCGATGGCGTCGGGGAGCGGCTGGGTGAGCAGGAGGTCGATGGTCATGAAGGTCTCGGTCGGCGTGCGCGGCGCGGGCCGCGCATCAGGTGCAACCGAGTATAGAAATCGCATCAATATGCGTCTAACATCAAAAGACTATCGATTGATTCAAGAATTGGATGATTGAACTGCACCAGCTTCGCTGCTTCGTCGCGGTCGCCGAGGAACTGCATTTCGGTCGCGCGGCCCGGCGGCTCTTCATGACCCAGCCGCCGCTCAGCCGGCAGATCCAGCTGCTCGAGCATGCGCTTGGCATCGCGTTGTTCGAACGCAGCAGCCGACAGGTCAGCCTGACCGCGGCCGGCGAGCGGTTCCTGCGCGACGCGCGGCACATCCTCGAATTCTCCGCGCGGGCCGAGCAGGCTGCGCAGCGCGTCGCACACGGCGGCGCCGGCCGCATCACGCTCGGTTTCACGGCGGTCAGCGCGTACCGGATGATCCCGATGCTGCTCGCGCATGCCGCGCATGCGCTGCCGGACGTCGACGTCGAATTGCGCGAGATGGTGTCGACCGTGCAGATCGATGCGCTTGCGTCGCGGATGCTCGACGCGGGCTTCGTGCGGCAGCGGGCCGCGCGCCAGCCGCTCGAATACCGGCTCGTGCAGCGCGAGCCGATGCTGGTCGCGGTCGCGGAGGGGGCACCGCTCGCCGCGTGCGAACGCATCGGCCCCGACGAGCTCGACCGGCAGCCGTTCATCGCGTATTCGCCGAACGAGGGGAAATACTTCCACGACCTGATCTCGGGCCTGTTCGCGAATGCGGGGCGGTTGCCGAACTACCTGCACTACGTCGGGCAGACCCATACGATCCTCGGCCTCGTGCGAGCGGGGCTGGGCGCCGCACTTGTACCGGCGTCGGCGCGCGAACTGCATGTCGACGGCGTGGTGTTCCGGCCGCTGGCGGGCGCCGACGTGGCGGCCGAGCTGTATCTCGCCTGGCGAGCGGACAACGACAACCCGGCGCTGCCGGTGTTCAACGCGATGGTCGAGCGGTTTCTGACCGAGAGCGCCGACGAAGCGGGAGCATAGGGGCGGCGGCGGGGTTGCGACTCGCTCGAGCGCCCGCCGCATGCGGGGTTAAAAGTCTGTCGTCAGACAATTCGAGGTGTCTGCTCGAATTATTTCCGGCTCATCCGGAAGTGACCGAAATCCCCTTGATTTGCAACGAGCGTGGCCGGAATTCGGCTGACCGAATCCCCCGTTTTCATCCTTGTCACGGGAAAACCCTCATTTTTATCTCATCGGTCGTCGTATTACTGTATCGATACACTAAATCGATACAGTGCGTCGCGAGGCGCAATCGCAAAGGAGACGGCCCATGAATACCTACACCCGGCGGCGCTTTCTGCAGACGGTGTCCGCCGCCACGCTCGCGGCTGCGGGCGGCTTGCCGGAAGCCGCCCGTGCGCAGCCGGTCGTGACGCTGCGTTGCTCGTCGTCGATGCCGGCCGACCAGAATGCCGCGCACTACGTGTGGTACGAGCGTCTTGCCGCGAACCTGAAGGCGAGTGTCGGCGACGCGATTCGGGTCGACTACTTTCCGAACAGCCAGCTCGGCAAGGAGAGCGATGTCGCGCAGCAGGTCAAGATCGGCGCGATCGACATGATGATCGCGGGGTCGTCGATCTGGGCGACGGTGGCGCCGGAGCTCGGCATGCTGGATCTCGGTTATCTGTTCGACAGCTATGCGCATGTCGCGAAAGTGCTCGACGGCCCGGTCGGTGCAAGCCTGAATGCGCTGCTGCAAAAGCGCGCCGGCTGCTCGGTGCTGACCTGGGGCTCGCATTTCGGCGGGCGCTGCGTGTTCACGAAGCAGCCCGTGCTGGCGCTGCAGGGGCTGAAGGGCACGAAGCTTCGTGTGCTGCCGACGCCGGCATTCATGGACACCTTCAAGGCGATGGGGGCGGTGCCGACACCGATTCCGTTCGGCGAGCTGTACATGGCCGTGCAGACGGGCGTCGTCGACGGGCTCGAGCACGATCCGGCCACGGTGCTCGCGAGCAAGTTCGACGAAGTGGTGAAATCGTGCTGGCAATCGCATCACGTGTTTGCCGCGATGACCGTCGTGATGGGGCGGCGTGCGCTCGACCGGATTCCGGCGAACCTGCGCCCCGCGTTCGACCGCGCGGTGGCCGACGCAACCGCGCAGCAGCGCGCGATTGCCGCGCAGAAGGCCGATCAGGCCGAGCAGGCGCTGAAGCAGCACGGCATGAGCTTCCATCCGATGGCGGCGGCCGAGCGCGCGGCGTTGCGGCAGACGATGCACGACCGGCTCTATACGGCATTCGCCACGCAGTATCCGGCGACCGCGCCGCTGTTTCCGGCGATCGCTGCCGGGCGGGGCTGAGCGATGGAGACCTGTTCCGTTTCGGGCGCCGCGGCGGCGCCTGGCGCCGGCCGCCCGGCACGCCGCGTCGCGCGTGTGCTGGACGCGATGCTGCGCGCGATCGAATACGTGTCCGCGGCGGTGCTGGCCGTCGATGTGCTCGTCGTGTTCATTTCGGTCGTGTGCCGCTATTTCCTGCACGACCCGCTCGACTGGACCGAAGAGGTCGCGAGTGCGCTGATGATCGTGCTGGTGTTTTTCGGCGCGGCGACGGTGCTCGGGCGCAGCCAGCACGTCGGCATCGACCTGTTTCGCGGCTGGTTTCCGGCGCGCTGGCAGGGTGCGCTCGTGCAGATCGGCCACTGGATCGTCGCGGGCGTCTCGCTGAACCTGCTGGTGTCGTCATGCCAGTTGCTTGCCGATTCATACGACCAGTTGACGCCGGGCGGGCTGCCGGGCTGGATCAACGTGTATCCGATGATGTTCGGCGCGCTCTTCATGACCGTGTTCGCGCTGGCGAACGCGCTCGACGCGCCGCGCCGCCGGGTAGCCGGCACACTCGCGTGCTGCGCGGGGTTCGCGGCCGCGCTGTACGGATGGAATGCGCTGGTGCCGGCGCACGCGATCGCGCCGGGCATGCTGCTGGCGGCCGGGTTCGTCGGCGGGCTCGTGCTGGGCGTGCCGATCGGCTTCGTGCTCGCGTTCTCGGCGCTGCTGTATTTCCTGGCCGACCCGACGCTGCCGCTGCTCGTCTATTCGCAGCAGGTCATGGCCGGTGCCGATCACTTCGTGCTGCTCGCCGTGCCGTTCTTCGTGCTGGCCGGGCTGCTGATGGAATCGAACGGCATGTCCGCACGCCTCGTCGAGCTGTTGCTGCGAGTCTTCGGGCGCGTGCGCGGTGGGCTCGGGCTGATCGTGATTCTCGCAACGGCCTGCTTTTCCGGCGTGTCGGGCTCCAAGCTCGCCGACATCGCGGCGGTCGGCGGCGTCGTGATGCCGGCGGTGCGCCGTGCGCGCCAGGATCCCGACGAAACGGCTGCGCTGCTCGCGTGCAGCGCGGTGATGGCCGAGACCATCCCGCCATGCGTGAACATGATCATCATGGGCTTCGTCGCGAACATCTCGATTGCCGGGTTGTTCGTCGCGGGCATCGTGCCGGCCGCGGTGCTGGCCGCGTCGCTCGCGGTGGTCACGGTGATCACCGGGCGCAGGATCGACGTCTCGACGGTGTTCACGGAACGCCGCGCGTGGCTGCCGCTCGCGGGCGGCGCGCTGGTCGCGCTGGTGATGGTCGCGATGATCGGCAAGGGCGTGACGTCGGGGATCGCGACGTCGACCGAAGTGTCCGCGTTCGCGGTGGTCTATGCGCTCGTGGCGGGCTGGCTCGCGTTTCGCGAGCTGACGTGGCGTTCGGTCGGGCGCGTGTTCGTGCGTGCCGCGTCGATGGCCGGCGGCATCCTGTTCATCGTGGCCGCGGCGTCGAGTGTGTCGTTCGCGCTGTCGATCGAGCAAATTCCGGCGCTGGTCTCGGGCACAATGACCGCGTTCGCCCATCAGTACGGTGCGACGATGTTCCTGTTGCTCGCGGCGCTGGTCATGATCGTGTTCGGCGCGGTGCTCGAGGGGGCGCCGGCGCTGATCATCTTCGGGCCGCTGCTTGCGCCGATCGCGCTGCAGCTCGGCATCAACCCGCTGCATTTCGGCACGGTCGTGGTGGTGGCGATGGGGCTCGGCCTGTTCGCGCCGCCGGTGGGACTCGGCCTGTTCACGACCTGCGCGATCACGGGTACCGAAGTCCGGCACGTAGCGCGGCCGATGGTGAAATATCTGCTGGTGCTGGTCGCCGCCCTCGTGGCGCTGATTCTCGTGCCGGCGTTTTCGTTGTGGCTGCCGGCCCGTTTCGGCCTGTAGCCGCCTTTTACTGCAAGACGACATGAGTACGATTCAGGACGTGGCCCGTCATGCGGCCGTATCGGTCAGCACGGTTTCGAACGTGCTCAACGGCCGCACCGACCAGATGAAGCAGGAAACGCTCGAACGCGTGAAGGCCGCGATGGAAGTGTTGCAGTACCGGCCCAGCACGCTTGCGCGCCAGCTCAAGACGGGGCAGACGCCGCTCGTCGGGCTGCTGGTGCCGTCGATGGCGAACCCGATGTACGGCTACATCGCGCGCGAAGTCGAGGCCTGCGCGCAGGAACGGTACGGTCATCGCGTGCTGATCGGCAATACGTATCGCGATGCGAAGAAGGAGGCGTCGTTCTTCGACGACCTGTTCGCGCATGGCGTGCGGCGCGTGATCGTGATCTCGTCGCTGGCCGACGAAAGCCACCTCGAGCGCGCGGCCGCGCGCGGGATGACGGTGGTGAGCTACGACCGGCGCGCGACGCCCGGCGAGCTGTCGAAGGTCGAACACGTCACGGCCGACAACGAGGCCGCCGCGCGGCTCGCGACGCGTTGCCTCGTCGATGCGGGACACCGGCGGCTCGCGTTCGCGACGGTCGCCGGCATGACGGTGAGCCGCAGCGACAAGATCCGCGGCTTTCTCGAGACGGCGCGCGACGCGGGCGTCGACGCACACGCGCGGGTGCTCGACGGCGGTCCTGCGAACGAGTACGGCGACGCCGTGATCGTCGACGTGGGGCGCGCGCTGGGCGTCGCGCTTGCCGCCGATCCGGTGCGGCCGACCGGTATCGTCGCGGTCAACGACCTATTCGCGCTTGGCCTGATGGCCGGGCTGCGCGACGGCGGCCTGCGCGTGCCGGACGACGTGTCGGTCGTCGGGATGGACGGTCATTTCCTGTCGGCGATTTCCAATCCCGCGCTGACTACGGTGCAACTGCCCGTCACCGAGATGGCCGAGGAAATGGTGCGGCGCGTGATGCGGCCGGACGGCGACGCGCCGCCGGCGCCCGAGCCGCACGTATTCTCCGGCGTGACCCTCATCGAACGCGCATCGGTCGCGTCGCCGCCGCAAGCGGACCACTCGCACGGAGGGGCCGCATGACGCGCGTCTTCGTCACGCATCCGTCGGGGATGCTCGATCGCTATTTCGGCGCGAAGGCAATGCGCGCGCTGCAGGCGATCGCGGACGTCACGTGCAACCCGCTCGATCGCGAGCTGGGCATGGACGAACTGGTCGCGGCCGCGCAGGGTTGCGATGCGATGATCGCGTACCGGCAGACCCCCGCGCCGCGTGCGCTGTTCGCCGGGCTGCCCGCACTGGCCGCGTTCCTGCGCTGCGCGGTCGATATCCGCACCGTCGATGTCGACGCGGCGAGCGCGTTCGGCGTGCTGATCACGCAGGCGAGCCCCGGCTTCGCGCCGGCGGTCGCCGAGTGGGTGATCGGCGCGATGATCGATCTCGCGCGCGGTATCGGACGTTATGCGTCGGCCTACCACGGCGGGATGCCGCCCGTGCCGCAGATGGGGCGCGAATTGCGCGGCAGCACGCTCGGCCTGATCGGTTACGGACAGATCGCGCGCCACCTTGCGCCGATCGCGACGGCGCTCGGGATGCGCGTGCTTGTCAGCGATCCGTATGTGCGCGTCGACGTGCCGACGCTTGAACAGGTCGAATTCGCGGCGCTGTTGCAAGCGGCCGATTTCGTCGTGTGCCTCGCGCCGGCGACGCCGGCCACCGCGAACCTGATCGATGCGGGCGCGTTCGCGGCCATGAAGCAGGGTGCGTATTTCATCAATGCTTCGCGCGGCGAACTGGTCGACGAGCAGGCGCTGTCCGACGCGCTCGACACCGGCCGGCTCAACGGCTGTGCGCTCGACGTCGGGCGCGCGGCGGACCAGATGCCGACGCCCGCGCTCGCCGCCCATCCGCGCGTGATCGCGACGCCGCATGTCGGCGGCCTGACGATGCCCGCGGTCGAGCACCAGGCGCTCGAGACGGTCGACCAGCTCGCCGCATTGCTCGCCGGAAGCATGCCGCGCGGCGCCGTCAACGCGGGGCATGCAACGCGGCTGGCGCGCTGGCGCACGGCGGGGGCAGATACCGGGCCGGGCTCGCAATGAGGCCCGACGAGTTCACCGGACGGCCGGCCCACGCGTGCGATTGCCACATTCACATCTATGACGACGCCTATCCGCTCGCGCCGACGGCGACGTTCCGTCCGCCGCACGCACCGGTCGATGCGTATCGCCGGGTGCAGCAGACGCTCGGCCTTGCCCGCGTCGTGATCGTGCAGCCGACCGGCTATGGTGTCGACAATCGTTGCCTGCTCGACGCGCTGGCCGCATTCGGCCAGCAGGCGCGCGGCGTCGCGACGTTGCCGGCCGATGTGCCGGACGCCGAGCTGGCGCGGTTGCACGCTGCTGGCGTGCGCGGCGTCCGGTTCATGATGTTGGCGGGTGGCCTGGCGCGGTGGGACGAACTGGAGCAGGTGGCCGCACGGATCGGGCCGCTTGGCTGGCACGTCGACCTGCAGCTCGACGGCCGGATGCTGCCCGAGGTCCTGCCGTTGCTGTCCTTGCTGCAGGCGCGTGTCGTGATCGATCACACGGGCAAGTTCCTGACGCCCGTCGCGCCGGACGCGCCCGAGTTTCTCGCGCTGCGGCGCCTGCTCGACCGCGGCCACGCATGGGTCAAGCTGTCCGCGCCGTACGAGACGTCGCGCTCGGGTGCGCCCGGTTACGACGATGTCGCGCGTCTTGCCGCCGTGCTGGCGCGCAACCATCCGGCGCGTTGTGTATGGGGCAGCAACTGGCCGCACCCGAACGCGTCGCCGGCCCCCGACGACCTGCGCCTGCTCGGCTGGCTGGACGACTGCACGGCGGACGACGCGGTCAGCCGCGCGATTCTGGTCGACAACCCGACCGTACTTTACGGATTCTGAGTCGGCTGCAAGAACGAGGCCGAGCGTGACAAGCTTTCAATCCGGAAGCTTGCGCAAGCGATGACAAGCAATCCTGACCGAGCACGACCGGTCGCAGTCCTGCGAATCCTTACCGTGCTGAAAGCTGTCTCGCAGCCGGTGTTCCAATGGAGGAACGCAGCGCTTCGCTGCACTGCGACAACTGCTTGACGCTGCATGCCGGTCGGCGCAGGATACGTCCGTGCATTTGGAGCGGGACGCGCCGGCCGCGCGGTTCCTGCACCCGCGATACGCAGAAGAACAACGATGAGCCTTTACGCACTCGTACCGGAATACCGGCCCCGCGCTTGTCGGCCCGCCGGAACAACGCCTCACCCGACGCCTGTCGCGTCACGTATCCGTCATCCCGTTTCGTACCGTGCATCGGTACACTTCCCCGTCCGCGCGCGAGCCGCGACGATGAACGGCACGCGTCTGGCCTGCCGCATCGCAGCGCCGTCTGCCGCCCCACATCACCGCATCCTGAACGGCGCCTACACCGGCGTCTCGTGACGTCCGTCGCGCCCATCCCGGCATTGCGCCGCGGGCTTGCCTGACCGCCCGGCGGCACCGGAGTCCGAAGCATTTCGATTGAGCTTGAAAAAAGCAAACGCAAGCAGTTCGGTTCGAGGTCCAAGGAGAAAAACTCATGTCGCAGCTTTCGAATGAAGAAGCAAACGGCAGTTCGGGGAGTGGCAAGGTCAAGCTGATCAAGTGGGCGATCATCGTCGCCGGCGTCGCGATCGCGGCACCGGCCGCGCTGTTCATCCTGAAGGGGGTGATCGCGCTGGTCGCGGCGGGCGTGATCGGCCTCGGCGCGATCTATTTCGCGCCGGTCGTCGCGATGAAGTTCGCGAACCAGAAGGTGAAGATGATCGTCGAGGAGGCGCAGGCCAATCCGATCGAGACGCTGATCAACCAGCTCGCGGAAAAGCGCCAGGCGGCCCAGAAGTTCGCGGACAGCATCACCGCGTTCCGCACCGAGGTGAAGAACTTCGAGAACAAGACGGAGCTGTTCGAGAAGCAGTATCCGGACGATGCGCCGCGCTTCCGGCAGCAGCTCGACACGATGAAGCAACTGCTCTCGTTTCGCGAGGGCCGCTACAAGCAGGTGCAGGCCGAGCTGAAGAACTTCGCGTCGGCGATCGACCGCGCGAAGGCGATGTGGGACATGTCGCAGGCCGCGCAGCAGATGAACAAGCTCGCGGGCAAGCAGGCATCCGACACGTTCGAGCAGATCAAGACCGACGTGGCCGTCGATTCGGTGATGCGCTCGGTCAACAAGGCGTTCTCCGAAATGGAGACGTCGCTGATGGATAACCCCGAGGTCAAGCAGGCACAGCAGCAGGCGGTGATGAGCGCCCCGCACGCGCCCGGGCTCGATGCGACGACCCCCGCGCAACTGCCGTCGAAACAACAATAACTTCCTGCAGGCTCGCAACCATGAAAAAACTTCTTGGCGCCATCGCATTTCTGGTCGTGCTCGTCGGCGTATGGATCGTGCATCAGGGCGGCCTGTCGACGCTGATGCCCGCGCATGACGCGGCGTCGACCTCGACGTCCGCTCAAAATGGCGACACCGGCCAGTCCACGCAGTCTTCACCGTCGTCCAACGTGCTGCCGGCCGGCTTCACGCCGCAGGCCAGCGCGCTGAAATCGATTGCCGAAAACGGCATCGTGCGGATCTCGGTGCAGAACCCGAGCGAGCCGTTCTTCGGCGAGGACAAGGGCACGCCGCACGGCTTCAACGTCGAGTTCGCGCGGTTGCTGTTCGCGGATCCGTCGTTCTCGCACGGCGGCAAGCCGGTCGTCGTCGATACGCGTCACGAGGTCGACACGTACCCGGGCGTCCCGAAGCAACTGCTCGATACGGACGCGAAGGGGAACCACGTGGTCGACGTCGCGATGGACGGGCTGACGTTCCCGGACAACACGCCGTCGGGCGTCGTCTACTCGGTGCCGTACGTCGACGATTTCGGCTATTCGCTGATCGTGCGGCAGGGCTCCGCGATCCGCTCGACCGACGATCTCGCGGGCAAGACGGTCGGTATCCTGAAGGGTGACCCGGACGTGCGCGCGTTCGTCGCGCGCCAGTATCCGAACGTGAAGTTCGTCGAAGTCGACGATTCCGATCCGGCGTTCATCGCGAAGAGCATCGACGGCCATACGGTCGACGCGTTCATCTACGACTATCCGTTCGCGGTCAGTTCGATCAAGGACACCGACCTGAAGTTCGCGGTGACCAAGCTCGACGGCTCGAACATCGCGTACAAGATCGGCGTGCGCGCGGACGACCAGGATCTGCTGATCTACCTGAACGCCGCGATCGCGAAGCTCAAGCAGTCGCCGCAGTATCTCGACCTGCTGCGCAAGTACTTCGTCAGCGACCAGGCGGTGACGACCGCGGCCGCATCGGGCGAACATACATACGTGGTGAAGGCGGGCGACACGCTGAACATGATCGCCGCGAGCAAGCTCGGCAGCGGCCAGCGCTATCGCGAGATTCAACGCCGCAACAACCTCGCCAACCCGAACCTGATCCTGGCGGGTCAGCACCTGGTGATTCCGGTGCGGTAACGGCGGCGTGACGTGAACGAAGGAAGCTGAACGGACGTGAAAGACTGCGCGCGGCCCGGCGGAGGTGATCCGCCGGGCCGCGCGCTTTTCTGCGTCAGTGAGTGATCGACAGGAACAGGTAGGCCGCGAACAGCGACAGGTGCACGACGCCGTGCAGCACCGTCGTGCGCCCCTGGCTGAGCGTCAGCGTGCTGACCAGCAGGGTGAGCGCCAGCAGCACGGTTTCCATCGGGCCGATGCCGAGCGTGAGCGGCTGGCCGACCCAGATGAACACGGCCGCGACGGTCGGGATCGTGAGCCCGATACTCGCGAGCGCCGAACCGAGCGCCAGGTTCATGCTGGTCTGCAGGCGGTTCGCGCGCGCGGCGGTGACGGCCGCGAGCCCTTCCGGCAGCAGCACGAGCGCGGCGATCACGATACCGACCGCGGCTTCGGGTGCACCGAGCTGCATCACCGCGTGCTCGACGGCCGGCGACAGCAGCTTCGCGAGCAGCACGACCGCGACGAGGCTCACGAACAGCAGCACCATGCTGATCACGGCGGTGCGGTTGCTCGGCGCCGCCGCGTGAACCGCCTCGTTCGCGCTGTCGTGCGCGGCGAGGAAGTAGTCGCGATGGCGCACGGTCTGCACGAACACGAAGGCGCCGTACAGCACGAGCGACGACACGCCGGCGAACGCGAGCTGCGATTTCGAGAAGAACGGGCCCGGCGCGGCGTTCAGGTAGTTCGGCATCACGAGCGACAGCACCGACAGCGATGCCAGCACCGCGAGCGCCTTGCTGGCGCCGCGGCCCTGGAAGTCCTGTTCGCCATGTTTCCACGCGCCGACCAGCAGGCAGATGCCGACGATGCCGTTGCAGATGATCATCACGGCGGCGAACACGGTGTCGCGGGCGAGGCCCGATTTCTCGGGGCCTGCGCCGAGCATCACCGACACGATCAGCGCGACTTCGATGACGGTCACGGCGACCGCGAGCACGAGCGTGCCGAACGGTTCGCCGACGCGGTGCGCGACGACTTCGGCATGGTGGACGGCGGCGAACACGGCGCCGGCGAGTGCGGCGGCGAACACCGCGATGACGAGGCCTTCGGCCGGCACGACGCGCGACAGCGCGAGGACCAGCCATGCGGCAAGCGGGGCCACGAGGGTCCAGCGCGGGAGCTGGTTGGACGAGAGCGGCATGGAGGGTTTCCTTATGCGAGTGGCGGCGCGCGACGCGCCGTCACGGGTTGACGAAGCCCGGCCGTACTATCCGC
The DNA here is from genome assembly GCF_902499025.1 of Burkholderia lata. Lineage (GTDB taxonomy): Bacteria > Pseudomonadota > Gammaproteobacteria > Burkholderiales > Burkholderiaceae > Burkholderia > Burkholderia lata_C. Next base: position 238,591 of record NZ_CABVPW010000006.1, read on the forward strand.
CGAACGAGGATGATGAAACCGAAGGGTGGCGGCACGCAACGGTGCTGCCCTGGGTTCGCCGCCATGACGCGGCGAGGGGCGCGGGCGGGCCGGAGCCCGTCGCCGGATGAAACGGTTCGATGCGGCCGGCCGCGAACGGCGAGGCGAGCACGTGTGACGACGCACGGGCCAAAGGCTCGGTTCCGACCCCGAAAGGGCGGCCGACGATGGACGGCGGTGGCGACGTGGCACGCGGTTTCCCCCTGAAATCCGGCGGTTTGTCGAATTTTATCAGGCGTTCGGGGGCCACTATCTCATATTCGAATGCTTTCATAGACCTTTCGGTTTACAAAAAGTGCCCCGATCTTTCAATTTTTTGTCTTTGCAGTTTCCGTAACGGTTTCTTGCACGACAAATTCGGGCTCGCCCTGACATAAATCTACCGACCGGTCGGTTTATAATCGCTCGCACCTCCACTTCATGACGGATCGCAAGCGATGGCTGTTTCTTCTGCACATTCGGTGAACTCGGGCGCGCTGGCGCCGTCGGCCGTCGTCGGCGTGATCGGTGCCGGCGCGATGGGCGCGGGCATTGCGCAGGTCGCGGCGGCGGCCGGCCATGCGGTGCTGCTGTACGACCTGAACGAAGCCGCCTGCGACAAGGCGCTGGCCGGCATCCGCGCGCAGTTCGCGCGGCTCGCGGAGAAAGGCCGGCTCGAGCCGGCGCAGGCCGACGCGGCCGGCAGCCGGATTCGCGCGGTGCGTGAACTGGCCGACTTCGCGGGTGCCGCCCTGATCGTCGAGGCGGCGGCGGAGCGGCTGGACGTGAAGCGCGAAATCTTCGCGACGCTCGAGCACCATGTCGACGACGCGTGCCTGCTGGCCACCAACACGTCGTCGATCTCGATCACGTCGATCGCGGCCGGGCTGCGCGTGCCGCAGCGCGTCGCCGGCCTGCATTTCTTCAACCCGGCGCCGCTGATGGCGCTCGTCGAGGTGGTCAGCGGGCTCGCGACCGCGCCCGAGGTCGCGCAGGGGCTGGTCGCGACCGCCGCCGCGTGGGGCAAGCAGCCCGTGATGGCGAAATCGACACCGGGCTTCATCGTGAACCGCGTCGCGCGGCCGTATTACGCGGAGGCGCTGCGCGTGCTGAACGAGCAGGGCGGCGCGCCGGCATCGATCGACGCGGTGATGCGCGAGGCGGGCGGCTTCCGGATGGGGCCGTTCGAGCTGATGGACCTGATCGGTCACGACGTGAACTTCGCGGTGACCGAGTCGGTGTTCCGCGCGTACTTCAACGATCCGCGCTACACGCCGTCGCTGATCCAGCAGGAGCTCGTGAACGCGGGCTTCCTCGGGCGCAAGTCGGGGCGCGGCTTCTATTCGTATGCGGACGGCGCGACGCCGCCCGCGCCCGATCTCGAAGCGCCGCGCGACGCGCCGGCCGACGTCGCACTGTTTGCGCAGGACGGCCCGGCCGCCGCGCTGCAGGCGCGCTTCGCCGAACGCATCACGGGTGCCCGGCAGGCCGGCGCGCATGCCGACGACCTGCTCGCAACGGCCGGCCGCGCATCGATCGCGCTGACCGACGGCCGCACCGCGACCGCGCGCGCCGCGCAGACGAGCGTGGCCGATCTCGTGCTGGTCGACCTTGCACGCGACTACGCGCAGGCCGGGCTCGTCGCGCTGACGCGCGCGCTCCAGTGCAGCGATGCGGCCTACGCGGACGCGGTCGGCCTGTTCCAGCAGGCGGGTTTTCGCGTCGTCGGCATTGCGGACGTGCCGGGCATGGTTGCGATGCGCACCGTCGCGATGCTCGCGAACGAGGCGGCCGACACGGTGAACCAGGGTGTGTGCTCGCCCGCCGATCTCGATCTCGCGATGGAGAAGGGCGTGAACTACCCGTGCGGCCCGCTCGCATGGGCCGATGCAATCGGCATCGGCCGCGTGCATCGCGTGCTGTCGAACCTGGCGGCGAGCTACGGCGAGGACCGCTATCGCGTGTCGCCGCGCATCGCCGCGCTGCATGCGGCCGGACGCACGTTCCGGTCGTAACGCCGGCTTCGTTACCCCGATCACGATAACGACATCACTCCATTGGAGGAGCACCCCGATGACTCACCCGACGCATCCCGCCGCCGCCCTCGAGCCGATCGAGACCGCCAGCCGCGACGAACTGCAGGCGCTGCAGCTCGAGCGCCTCAAGTGGTCGCTGCGCCACGCGTACGACAACGTCCCGCACTATCGCCGCACGTTCGATGCGGCGGGCGTGCATCCGGACGACCTGAAGTCGCTCGCCGATCTGTCGAAATTCCCGTTCTCGACCAAGAACGACTTGCGCGACAACTATCCGTTCGGACTGTTCGCGGTGCCGCGCGAGCAGGTCGTGCGCGTGCACGCGTCGAGCGGCACGACCGGCAAGCCGACGGTGGTCGGCTACACCGCGCGCGACATCGACACGTGGGCGAACGTGACCGCGCGCTCGATCCGCGCGGCCGGTGGCCGTCCGGGCGACACGCTGCACAACGCGTTCGGCTACGGGCTCTTCACGGGCGGCCTCGGGATTCACTACGGCGCGGAACGGCTCGGCTGCATGGTCGTGCCGATGTCGGGCGGGCAGACCGAGAAGCAGGTGCAACTGATCCGCGATTTCGAGCCGAAGATCATCCTCGTCACGCCGTCGTACATGCTGAACCTGATCGACGAGATGGTGCGGCAGGGGATGGATCCGGCCGAGTCGTCGCTGAAGATCGGCATCTTCGGCGCCGAGCCGTGGACGCAGGCGCTGCGCGAGGAAGTCGAGACGCGCGTGGGCATCGACGCGCTCGACATCTACGGGCTGTCGGAAGTGATGGGCCCGGGCGTCGCGTGCGAATGCGTCGAGACGAAGGACGGCCCGGTGATCTGGGAAGACCATTTCTACCCGGAGATCATCGATCCCGTCACGGGCGAAGTGCTGCCCGACGGCAGCCAGGGCGAGCTCGTGTTCACGTCGCTGACGAAGGAAGCGATGCCGGTGATCCGCTACCGCACGCGCGACCTCACCGCGCTGCTGCCGCCGACCGCGCGCGCGATGCGCCGTCTCGCGAAGATCACGGGCCGCTCCGACGACATGCTGATCGTGCGCGGCGTGAACGTGTTCCCGAGCCAGATCGAGGAGATCGTCGTCGCGCTGCCGCAGTTGTCGGGCCAGTTCCAGATCACGCTGTCGCGCGACGGTCACATGGATCGGCTCGACCTCGCGGTCGAACTGCGTTCCGAAGCCGCCGCGTCCGTCAGCGAAACCGATCGCGCGGCGCTCGCACGCGAGCTGCAGCACCGGATCAAGACGATGGTCGGCGTGTCGTCCGGCGTGACGGTGCTGGCGGCGGGCGGCATTCCCGCCACCGCGACCGGCAAGGCACGACGCGTGATCGACCGCCGCCAGGCCGCCTGATTCCAATCGTTTGCCGTTCTACCCGAGGAAACCTGTTCGATGGATGGATTGAAGACCCTGGCCGTCACGGTCGATGCGCGCGGCATCGCAACCGTCGCGCTGCAGCGCGGCGACGTGCTGAATGCGTTCGACGAGACGATGATCGCCGAACTGACCGACGCGTTCACCACGCTCGGCCGGCGCGACGACGTGCGCGCGATCGTGCTGCGTTCGGATGGCCGCGCGTTCTGCGCGGGCGCCGACCTGCAGTGGATGCAGCGCGCGAGCGCGAACGACGCGGCGGCGAACCTGCGCGATGCGGAGCGGTTCGCCGCGATGATGCGCGTGATCCGGCAATGCCCGAAGCCGACGGTGGCGCGCGTGCAGGGCCATGCATTCGGCGGCGGCGTCGGCCTGTGCGCGGCGTGCGACATCGTGATCGCGAGCGATCACGCGCGCTTTTCCGTCAGCGAGGCACGCTTCGGGATCCTGCCGGCCGTGATCGGCCCGTATCTGGTCGAAGCGGTCGGCCAGCGCCAGGCACGCCGGCTCGCGCTGACCGCGACCCAGCTCGCCGCAGGTGAGGCGGTCGCAATCGGCCTGATCCACCAGGCCGTGCCGCTCGATGCGCTCGACGAAGCGCTCGACAAGACGCTCGCCGAACTCGGCCGCAACGGCCCGAACGCGCTGACGGAGATCAAGCGCTTCTTCGACGCGATCGGCGAGTATCCGCCGTCGGACGAGCGCGCGGCGTTTACCGCGCAGACGATCTCCCGCGTGCGGGCGACACCGGAAGCGAAGGAAGGCTTCGCCGCATTCTTCGCGAAGCGGCCGCCGGCTTGGGAGGCGGGCGCCGAGTAAGGGGGAACTGCGACTATCGACGGCACGGCGGGCCCGGCCGCATTTTGCGGCTCGGGCGCGGGCGCTTGCTCTACAATGCGTGACCTCCGGCGCGCTGCCGGCCCAGCCCCGACCGATTCTTCATCCGATGATCGTCAACCGCCTTATCTCCGAGATCCTGTTCGGCTTCACCGGCCTGATCGGCATCATCAACCCGATCGGCATCGCGTTCCTGTTCCTGGAGCGGACCGAGGCGCTCACCGAACAAGAACGCGACCTGCTCGCGAGGAAGGTCGCGTTCAATGCGTTCATCGTGTTGATGGTCGCGTTCTTCGCCGGTACGCCGGTGCTGCATTTCTTCGGGATTTCGATGGAAGCGCTGCGGATCGGCGGCGGCTTCGCGGTTGCCGTCGCGGGCTGGCAGATGCTCAACGAACCCGACGGGCCGGGCGGCGGCGACACGCCGGTCAAGCCGATCGACGCGAACGCGATCATGACGCGTGCGTTCTTCCCGTTGACCATGCCGCTGACGGTCGGCCCCGGCTCGATCGCGACCGCGATCGCGCTGAACGCGAACCGCACGCACAAGCTGTCGGAGTTCATGCTGTCGAGCATCGTGTCGATCGCCGTCTCCGTGCTGGTTGCGATCGTGATCTGGCAGGTCTACAGCCGCTCCGCGCTGCTGTCGCGCTACCTCGGCAGTGAAGGCACCAAGGTCGCGAAGCGCGTGTCGGCGTTCCTGCTGCTGTGCATCGGCGTGCAGATCATGCTGACCGGCTTTTCCGCGTTCCTGCAGCCGATCGCCGACCAGGTCAAGTAAGCAAGCAAGCGGCCTGCGCCGCTGCGCACGCCCCGCGCGGCCGGCGCCCCGCGCGACCTCGCGTTCGCGAGCACCTCATTCGCATCTTGCGGCGACGCCGCACGCATTTCTTCCGCCCGCGATAACATGCGACGGCTCGGCGGATGCGCGGCGCGCATCCGGCCGTCAGCTCAACTTCAATGGCGAGGCGTGCAATGGAATACGTGAAATTCGGATCGACGGGGTTGGAAGTGTCCAAGCTGGTGCTGGGTTGCATGACGTTCGGCGAACCGTCACGCGGCACGCATCCATGGACGCTGCCGGAAGCGGAGAGCCGCCCGATCATCCAGCGGGCAGTCGAAGCCGGCATCAACTTCTTCGATACGGCGAACATGTATTCGGACGGCACCTCGGAGGAGATCGTCGGCCGTGCGCTGCGCGATTTCGCGAAACGCGACGAGATCGCGATCGCGACCAAGGTGTTCTACCGGATGCGGCCGGGGCCGAACGGCGCGGGGCTGTCGCGCAAGGCGATCATGACCGACATCGACCAGAGCCTGAAGCGGCTCGGCACCGACTATGTCGATCTCTACCAGATTCACCGCTGGGACGACGGCACGCCGCTCGAGGAGACACTCGAGGCGCTGCACGACGTCGTGAAGGCCGGCAAGGCGCGCTATATCGGCGCATCGTCGATGTTCGCGTGGCAGTTTGCGAAGGCGCTGCATACGTCGAAGCAGCACGGCTGGACCCGCTTCGTCAGCATGCAGAACCACCTGAACCTGCTGTATCGGGAAGAAGAGCGGGAAATGCTGCCGCTGTGCGAAGACGAAGGGATCGCGGTGATTCCGTGGAGCCCGCTCGCGCGCGGCCGCCTGACGCGCAACTGGGACGAGTCGACCGAGCGGCAGCAGAGCGACGCGGTCGGCCAGCGGCTTTACGATGCGACGGCGGCGTCGGACAAGGCGGTCGTCGACGCCGTTGCGACGATCGCGGCCGCCCGCAACGTGCCGCGTGCGCAGGTCGCACTCGCGTGGGTCGCGCAGAAGCGCGGGGTCACCGCGCCGATCGTCGGCATTTCGAAGCCGCAGCAGCTGGACGACGCGCTGGCCGCACTCGAACTGAAACTGACCGACGACGAGATCGCCACGCTCGAACGCCCGTACGTGCCGCACGCGGTCGCCGGGATCAACTGAGCGGCGGTGCCGCGCGGCCGTCAGCGCGCGGCGTCGAGCATCGGGTAGGTGAACAGGCCGAAGTGGACGACGTTCAGCCCCGCATGCGCGAGCGCGGACGCGAGCAGTCCGCCGCGCCGCCATGCGAGGCCGTAGCCGACGCCGGCCACCGTGCCGAGCACGATCCATTGCCAGCCGCCGGCCGCATGCGCGGCGCCGAACAGCACCGCGCCGATCGCGAGCGCGGCCCACGGCCCCCATGCGAACGCGCGGAGCGCGCGTGTCAGCCCGCCTTGCACATAGCCGCGGAACAGCGCTTCCTCGGCGAGCGTCACGATCAGCAGGTTGTTGACGAGCCACAGCCAGCCCGACGGCGGCCATTTGGGCGCCCAGCCGACCATCCCGAACGCGAGCGCGCCGGCCAGGCACGCGGCCGCCGTTGCGACGGCCGCCACCGCGCCGGTGCGCAGCGCGCGCGATAGCGGGACGTCGGGGGCGACCCACGGCAGCACCCACACCAGCCACAGGCCGACGAGCGGCTTGTCCAGATTCAGGTACATCGTGAACGGCACGGCATCCGGCGTGAAGCGCGTGGGCGCGATCACGCGCGGATTGTGGAAGCCGGGAACCAGGTGCAGGCTGAGCGCGATCGCGACCGCGGCAAAGACGACGTGCGCGGCGATGCGCACCGCGCGCGGGCGCTCGGGCATCACGCCCCAGGCGGCCGCGGCCAGCAGCGCGAGCGGCGCCAGCGTGAGCGGCCCGAGCTTGCCGAACGCCAGCGCGCACGCATAGCCGAGCGCGGCGAGGGCGACGCTCAGGCCGTGCTGCGGGCGATGCCACGCGAACGCGGCGGCCGCGAACAGGGCGAGCCAGATCGTGGCGGACGGAAGGAGCGAAAGGGACATGGCAGGAGCGGCATTCGTCGGACGAGACGCCGCGCATCATACAGCAGCCGTCTTGCGATGCCGGCCGGGCGCGGTCAGCGGCCGGCGGTTTCGGTGGCGCCGTCGTGACCCGGGATGTGAACGCTGTTGCGCATGCGCATCCGCCGCCGGTACCAGAACGTCCAGGTCAGCAGACAGCCGAACACGGTGTAGCCGATGACCGGCGACACGACCAGCACGCGTTCGACCGGCCAGGTCACGACCATCCAGAGGCGCAGCAGCATTTCCAGCGTCATGAAGCCGCCCCACACGAAGGTCATTCGCCGCAGCATCTGCCGCAGCCCCGGCTGTGCGTCCCAGACGGCTTCGAAATGCGCGGCGCCGCCGTCCATTTCGCGGGCCACGGTGGCGCGGGCGAGGTAGAAGATCAGCGGGCGTTCGCGGAACAGCGACAGCAGGAACACGACGCCGATCGTGCCCGACGCGAGCGATTCGCGCATCAGCAGCGTGCGCGGGCTGCCGCCGAGCGCCATTCCGATGATCGACAGCGCGATGCCCAGCAGCACGATGGCCGCCACCGCGTCGACGCGGCGCGAGCGGATGAATTCGACGATCGACCAGATGATCGGCGGGACCGCCGACGCGTACAGCGCGCCGGTTTCGCCGAAATGCGGCTGCGTGGCCCGGTAGGCAACCCAGGGCAGCACCAGGTTGACGAAGAGTTCGAGAATCAGTCCGGCTCGTGGTTTCACGGTGCGCCATTCCACGCAGGTTGGGGCGAACGCACAAAGGGCGTGGTGGCCCCCGGTTGCCCCGAAAAGGGTTCGGCCCAGTATATCGAAGAATCGGGCGGGGTTGCGGTGTCGCCTCGGCCCTCTGCTGCCGGCGCCGTGGTCACGGCATCGCCGCGGCCGGCAGCGTGATCGTGACCGTGGTGCCCTGCAGCACGACGCTGTGCACGTGGATGGTGCCTTCATGCCGTTCGACGACGGCCTTGACGAACGCCATGCCGAGCCCGACGCCGCTGGTTTCCGGCTGGCCGGCGGTGCGGAAGCGCCGGTAGCGCTCGAACAGCATCGTCTGGTCCGCGCTGCTGATTCCGCACCCGCTGTCGCGGATCGTGCAGCGCACGGTCTTGCCGTCGGCGCCCGGCTCGACCCTGCATTCGACGCTCGTCAGCGACGCGCTGTACTTGATCGCGTTGTCCAGCAGGTTGATCAGCGCACGCGACAGCAACGCCGGGTCGCCGTGCACGATCGTGTCGTCGCGCCGCGGCACGTCGTCGATCGACATGGCTTTCCGGTGCGCGAGCGGCCACACCGCGTCGCGTGCCTCGTTCATCAGGTCGGCGAGGTTGACCGGCACGCGTTCGTATTCGCTGGCCTCCGCACGCGAGAGCTGCGCGAAACCGTCGGCCATCGCCAGCGTGTGCCGCGCCAGCTTGCCGATTCGCGCGAACTGCTGCTTCATCTGCGCGTCGCCCGCCCGTCGCGCCTGCGTGTCGATCAGGATGATCAGCGAGGTCAGCGGGGCGCGCATGTCGTGCGAGAACAGCGTCAGCATGTCGTTGCGCTGGCGCTCGAGCATGTCGCGGCGGACGGTCGCGTTCCGCAACGTTTCCAGCGCGTCGTGGATCCGCGTGATCTCGGGCCCGATGCCGCGCGGCATCGCCACGTGCGACGTATCGCCGTCGCTGAGCGCGACGATCCGGCGGCCGAGCACGTCGAGCGGCTTCGACAGCAGCCGCTGCATGCCGCGCGCGAGCGAGACCAGGATCGCGATGCACAGTAGCGCGGCGAATGCCGACAACCCGACCTTGATCCGGGCGGTGTTCCGGTCGCCGATCGCGCGGCGCCGGGCAACGTCGATCACGCGGTCGCGCAGCAGCTCGCTCGGCCGGAAGTACGGCACGATCGCGCGGGAGAAATCGGCCGCGCTCATCGCATAGGTGCCGCTCTTGCCGCCGGCGACGGTCGCGTCGACGAGCGGCAGGATGTGCGCGTCGAAGGCCCCGTTGAGCTGCGCGTATTCGCGTGCCACGTCGGGGTCGTCGAGCTGCGCGCCGATCGCGCCGTCGATCAGCGCGCGCAATTGCTCGATGCGGCCGCGCATCCGCATGATGTCCGCGAACTGCGTGCGGTCGAGCGCCTGCCGCGCGAACATCGGCGCGATGAGTAGCGAGCCCGTCCGGCCCGCGTATTCGCGGAGATCGCCGAGGAGCCGCGCCAGCAGGATCGCATCCGACGTGCGGGGGGCGCGCATCGCCGTGTCGGTCATCGCACCGTCGATCAACAGCGACAGCGTGTCGACGATCCGGAACAGGCGCGCCTGCGCGTGCTGGATATCGTGAACGGTGCGTGATGCGAGCGGCCGCGCGTCGAGCGCATCGACTTCCGCGCGTGCATCGGCGAGCGTCATCCGGACCGAGTCGAGTGCATGCAGCAGGTTGCTGCGTTCGCGATCGTCGAGCATGGTCGCCTGCGCGATGCCCGCGCGAAAGCGTTCGAGCGCCCGGTCGGAGCGCGCACGCGCGGCGAGCAGGTTGCGGGCCTCGCTGGCGCCGTCGTCCTGCAGCCGTACCAGCAGGTCGTTCGTCGGGCCGCGTTCGGCCGAGATCACGTTGGCGGCGCTCATCGCGCCGCGGACGAATTCGAAGCTCTGCAGGTCGGCGTTCTCCTGCCGGTATTGGCGGAAACTCCCCCAGATGATCGTGCCGCACAGCAAGGCCAGCAGCGTCGTGACGAGTGCGAAGCCGATATGCGTCTTCTGCTGGATCGTCAGCGATCGAATGTTATATGCGTGCTCCCGGCTAAACGAGAATGAACGATTCATGACACACCATGTTTGCAAGCTATCCCGGGTGGGCCCGTATTCTCGGCCTGTCGGCGACGTAACGCCGTAAGGTTTTGTGGGGGGCGGGGGCCGCCCTCAAGGGGGCGGCCACGATCGCGTCCGGGAGGCCGGCGCATGCCTTGCACAGGATCACCTTGCGTCAGTGTCCTGTCGACACCGGATGAATTTCACTTGATCCGGAGAAACCCTGATCGCCTGGCGGAGCCGTGGAACGTTACGGCAGATGGTTTGGATTGCGAATGGTTTTGATCGTCGTGCCCGATCGGTACGCGGCGTCAACTGCGCGACGAACGACGGCGGCAAGGAGGGGGAGTGGCAGGCAGGCGCGCCGCCCGTGCATGGGCGACGCGTCAGGGTGACAGTTGCAGCACGCGTGCCGCGGCGCGAATCGCTGCCGCGGCCGCGCGAGCGGTCAGGCGACGGCGGGCTGCACGATGATCTTCACGTTCCGGTCCTTGTGGTTGACCAGTTCCTCGAAGCCGTGCGAGACGATGTCGCCGAGCGCGATGCGCCCTGTGATGAGCGGCTGCACGTCGATGCGGCCGTCCGCGATGAAGCGGATCACGTCCGCGAATTCGCCGTTGTACGCGAGCGAGCCGATCACTTCCTTCTCGGTCGACACGATGTCGAAGAAGTTGAACGGCGCCGGCTCCTCGAAGATGCCGACCATCACCGACTTGCCGGCCTTGCGGATCACGTCGATCGCGAGCTTCGCGGTGGCCGTGTGCCCGATGCACTCGAACGACACGTCGGCGCCGTAGCCGCCGGTCAGCGCCTTGACTTCCGCGATTGCGTCGGACGACTTCGGATCGATGACGACGCTCGCGCCGACTTCCAGCGCCTTCTGCTTGCGCGCGGCCGACATTTCCAGCGCGATCACGCGCCCGGCGCCGGCGGCCTTCGCACACATGATCGTGCACAGGCCGATCGTGCCCGCGCCGACCACGACGACGGTCTGCCCGAAGATGTTGCCGGCCTTCTTCACCGCATGCAGCCCCACCGCGAGCGGCTCGATCAGCGCGCCGGCCTCGGTCGGGAAATTGTCCGGCAGCTTGTACAGCAACTCGGCCGGCACGTTCACGTATTCGGCGAATGCGCCGTTGTTCATCAGCCCGGTGAACGCGAGGTTCTCGCAGATGTTGTACAGCCCGTGCCTGCAATACCAGCAGGTGCCGCAATGCTGGCAGGCGTCGGCCGTCACGCGGTCGCCGACCGCGAAGCCCGTCACGCCCGCGCCGAGTTCGGCGATCTCGCCGCTGAACTCGTGACCGAGGATGCATTGGCCCTTCAGGCCCGTCAGCGGATGCGGCGCGTCGACCGGGATGAAGACGGGGCCCGCGACGTATTCGTGCAGGTCGGAGCCGCAGATCCCGCACCAGTGCACGCGAATCGTGACCCAGCCTGCCGGCGGGCGCGCCGGAACGGGAACCTGTTCGACGCGGATGTCGTGGCGGCCGTGCCAGACGGCGGCTTTCATGCTGGGGGCGGTGGTCGATGCCGGTGTACTCACGTTGCTGTCTCCATCAGGTTGTCGTCGGGTGCGAGGCGTGGCTGCCGATGCGCCCGTCGCGCGGTTGCGCGATCGACCGGTATGCAGGAATGGGGCCAGCGTGAGTGGGGATGCCGGGCGGCGACGCGACTCAAGATGCGTGGTGCGATGCATCATTTTCCTGCTCGTTGACAGGAAAAGATCTGACGGAGGAATGGCGAGAATTTTGCTGCGAAAGCAAAGCGACATGCCGGGTGAGACGCTGGGACATTCGTCTCAGCGCAATGAGACGAATCGCGAGACGCGCGGCGATGGCCGAGGTGGTTCGACGCGCGTTCAGACGACGATTTCGTCGACCGCGACCGATGCGAGCAGCGTGAATCCGGCGGCACGGTACAGCGGCAGACCGGCCTCGGTCGACACGCGCCACACGCGCTGCGCGCCGCGTTGCCGTGCGTGCGCGACGTTGTCGGGGCGAAGCCGACAGCCTGGATCAGGCGCGCGCACGCCGCCATGCCGGCTCATTGCCGCGATCGGCGGAACGGATCGTTGCGCACATTACCCCTTTACTTGAAGTGAACTTCAATTTGTATCATGTGCGCCAGTCCGATCGCGGACGCGTGACGCATTCCGTTGCACGCGGCCGTTTCAACGGAGGTGGAGATGACCGAATCGCCTGTCGCGGCCGATGCCGCCACGCTGCCGTCGCGCAGCTACCGGGCCGCCGTCGCGAACGTCGTGCTGGCGAGCATCGTGTCGGCGTTGCACGTCGGCAAGGCGACGATCGCGTTGCCGTCGCTCCAGCACGAGTTCGGCGGCTCGCTCGCGTCGCTGAGCGGGATCATGTCGGTGTTTCCGTTCGTCGGCGTGTTCGGCGGCATGGCGGCAGGCCTGCTGGTGCGGCGCTGGGGCGACCGGCTGCTGCTGATCGCGGGCCTCGTCATCCTCGGCCTGTCGAGCGTCGCCGGTGCATGGGCCGGCAGTTTCGCGCTGCTGCTGGCCACGCGTTTCGCCGAAGGGCTCGGTTTCGTGATCGTGGTGGTCGCCGCGCCGGCCGTGCTGAATCGCGTGACGCCGCCTGAGCGGCGCAATCTCGCGTTCGGCCTGTGGAGCACGTTCATGCCGGCCGGCATGGCGCTGTCGATGCTGGTCGGGCCGCTGCTCGGCGGCTGGCGCAACGGCTGGCTCGCGGCCGCGGCGCTGACGCTCGTCGCGGCGGCTGCGGTGCCCGTCACGACGTCCGCCGATGCGCCGTCGCGGCGGGCCGCCGCGCCGCGCATCGGGCCCGCGCTGCGCGACGTGCTCGCATCGCGCTCGACCACGCTGCTCGCGCTGGGTTTTGCGACCTACAACGTGCAGTTTTTCGCGGCGATGACGTTCCTGCCGGTGTTCCTGATGCAGCGCCTCGGCGTCGCGGTCGGCACGGCGGGGTTGATCAGCGCGGCAATCGTCGCCGCGTGCGTGATCGGCAACCTGACGGCCGGCTGGCTGCTGTCGCGTGGCGCGCGGCCGGGGATCGTGATGGCCGCGACGTCGGTCGCGATCGGCGCGGCCGGCGCAGGGCTCTTCAGCGCGGCTACGCCGCCGCCGCTGGCGGTCGTGCTGGGTTTCGCGTTCTCGGCGATCGCGGGGATGCTGCCCGCGACGATCCTCGCGTGCGCGCCGGGCTCCGCACCGACGCCGTCGCTGGCGCCGCTCAGCATCGGCTGGGTCGTGCAGGGCAACTACCTCGGGCAGGTGATCGGGCCGCTGGCGATCGGCGCGATCGTCGGGGCATTCGGCTGGTCGGGCGGCATCGGGCTGATGCTCGTGGCCGCCGTCACCGGTGCGGCGATCGGCCTGTCGCTGCTGCGCGAACCGCTGGGCCGGCGCTGAGCGCCACGCCGTTCAACCTGCACGGAAATCCGTCAAGCATGCTCAACACCATGGATAGCCTGATTTGCGAAGAAGACCCGCCGTGCGATGTGCCGGCCTGGGGCGAACACGATGCGATGCCGCCGCGTGGCGGTGTCGCGCATCCGCTCGTGACGATCGGCCGCGCGCCGGTTCCCGAGCACGCCGCGGCGGCCGTCTCGCCGTTACGCCCGCAACTGTTCGTCACGGTGCTGGAGGCCGACGACAATGCATTGCTGATCCGCTGGGTCGAGAGCGGCCGTTGCCATTACGGCGAACAGCGCTGGCGCTTGCGCGTCGCGTTGCAACCGGGCCGTTGCGCGATCTCGGGGCAGCCGATCGAACCGGGCGAGCCGGTGTTCCGGCCGGTGCGGCGGCCTGTGCCGGCCAATGGCGACGAGATGATCTGCCCGGCGTCGGTGCCGGGTGCGACCGGCGTGGCACGTGACGTCGCCCCGGAGGGCGACGACGCGCGCGAGCCGGCCGACGTGCCCGGCTGAACGCCGGCGGCCGGCTGCGATGCCCGGTTACTTCTTTACGTCGTGCCGGTACTGGATGAACCCGGCATTGTTTGCGAGCTTGTCGTACAGCGCGCGCGCGGTCGTGTTGGTCTCGTGCGTGAGCCAGTACACGCGGCTCGCGCCGGCATCGCGGGCATGTTCGTACACGGCCTCGATCAGCGCGCCGCCTGCGCCTTGCCCGCGTGCATCGGGCGCGGTGTACAGGTCCTGCAGGTAGCAGTACGGCCCTTCGGTCCAGCACGAGCGGTGGTAGATCGAATGCACGATCCCTACCAGCGCACCCGAGGCGTCGAATGCACCGAGCACGAACATCGGCTCGGCGGGATCCATCAGGCGCGCCCACGTCGTCGCGAACACCGCGTCGCTCAGCGCTGTGTCGTAGAACTTCTGATAACCCTGCCACAGCGGGCGCCACGCGGCTTCGTCGGCGGCGACGAGCGGGCGCACCGTGACGCGCGTCGCGTCTTGCGCGCGGCTGGCCGCATCGCGTGCGCTTGCCTGCGCGTGGCGGATCGCGGTGAGCGACTCGCGTTGCTCGCCTTGCGCGTCGAAGTTCTCCGGCGCGAGCCACGCGTCGAACGCGGCGCGGACATCCGGCCATTCGCCGTCGATGATCGAGAACCACGCGGTGTCGCGATTGCGGCTGCGGTAGACGATCGCCTGCCGGAACGTGCCTTCGTAGCGGAAGCCGAGGCGTGCGGCGGCCTTGCGCGACGGGAGGTTCAGGTCGTCGCACTTCCATTCGTAGCGTCGGTAGCCGAGCGTGTCGAACGCGTACTTCATCAGCAGGAACTGCGCTTCGGTCGAGATGGGCGTGCGCTTGAGCAGCGGCGAGAACGTGACGGAGCCGACTTCGATCACGCCGTTGGCCGGATCGATGCGCATCAGGGCGAGCGTGCCGACCGCGCGGCCCGTGGCGCGGTCGATCACCGTGTAGTGCAGCGGATCCGGGCTCGCCTGCGCGGTGCGCGCGTAGTCGCGGTAGCTCGATTCGTCGGCGTACGGGCCGTGTGCGAGATAGGTCCAGTCGCTGCCGTCCGGCGCCTGTGCGTAGGCGGCGTGCAGGTCGGCCGCGTGGCGCTCGGCGTCGAGCGGTTCGAGCCGGCAGTAGCGGCCTTCGAGCACGATGCGCTCCGGGCGCGGGCGCGCGGACCAGTCGGGAACGGGGTGGCCGATGGGTTGCTGGAAAGCGTTGGTGAGCGTGGACAAGGTCGATCTCGCTTCGGTTGGCGACCGGCGACATGCCGGCATGCAGACGATCGTAGTCTCGGCGAGGTACCATGAGAAGCGCCAGAGATCGGCAAATTTATGGTGCCACGAATTTCGGGGCACGAACCATGAGCCTCACGCAACCGGCCGTCCGCCAGTTCCGACACTTTCACGCTGCGATGTTCCGATGACGACTGTCCTTCCTTCCGGCGACGCGCCGTTGCTGCCGCTCGACGCGCCGCTGGCGCGCACGCCGGGCGCGCCTTCGCTG
Organism: Burkholderia lata; assembly: GCF_902499025.1. GTDB lineage: Bacteria > Pseudomonadota > Gammaproteobacteria > Burkholderiales > Burkholderiaceae > Burkholderia > Burkholderia lata_C. The sequence continues at coordinate 253,921 of NZ_CABVPW010000006.1, forward strand.
CAGCGCCAGTTGCTGCGCCGCGTGCGCGACGCGATTCTCGGCGGCGCGATGCCGGCCGGCACGCGGCTGCCC
>NZ_CABVPW010000007.1:0-237866 GCF_902499025.1 Burkholderia lata
CCGGCTGCACCGCCCGCGCCTGCGCCCGCCGCGGCGCCTGCGGCCGCTGCGCAGCCTGCCGCGCCGGCGGAAGGCACCGATTACGTGCAGCGGCTCGAACAGCTGAAGGCGCTGTTCGACAAGGGCCTCGTGACCGAAGACGAATATTCGCGCGCGAAGGCCGAGATCCTCGCGAAGCTCACCCGGTAAGCGTCGCGCATGTTCAGTACCTCGTGCCCCCAGTGCGGCGCGCCGGTCGAGTTTCGCTCGGCGGCGGCGGTGATGGCCGTCTGCGCGTTCTGCCGCAGCACGCTGCTCAAGCGCGGCACCGACGTCGAACGGATCGGCGAACTGGCCACGGTGCTCGACGATGCATCGCCGATCCAGATCGGCACGGCCGGGCGCTACGGCAAGCGCACGTTCACGGTGCTCGGGCGCATCCAGATGACCTACGACGCCGGCGCGTGGAGCGAGTGGTATGTCGTGTTCGACGACGGCGCGTTCGGCTGGCTGTCGGATGCGTCGGGCCAGTATGCGGTCACGGTGCGCGAGCCCGACGATGCGTCCGGCGGCGCGTGGCCCGCGTTCGGCACGCTGGAACCGGGCATGCGGATCGACCACGGCGGCCGCGCGTTTCTCGTGTCGGACGTGCGCACCGCGCGCTGCACCGGCGGTGACGGCGAACTGCCGTTCCGCGTCGATGCCGGCTGGGAGGCGCGCGTCGTCGACCTGCGCACCGGCAACGCGTTCGCGACCTACGACTACTCCGACGCCGATTCGAACGGCGGGAGCCCGGCCGTCTATACGGGCGAAGCGCTGGAATTCGATGCGCTCGCGTTTACCGGGCTGCGCGATACCGACAACGATACGCGCGAGAAGCGCGGTGCGGAGATGGTGCCGTTCGCGTGCCCGAGCTGCGGCGCGCCGCTGTCGTATGCGCCGAACGTGGCCGACTACGTGGTGTGCGGCAGCTGCCACGCGGGCGTGCAGTGCACGGCCGAGCAGCAGACCGTGTTCGCGGCGCAGCGCAAGCTCGAAGCGGTGAAGGGCGCGCTGGAGCTCGGCGCGATCGGCACGTTCGACGGCGTGAAGTACACGGTGATCGGGATGATGCGTTGCCGCGTGCCGGGCGACGACGAGACGTGGGACGAATACCTGCTGCTGAACCCGAAGCGCGGTTTCCTGTGGCTCGTGCAGAGCGAAGGGCGCTGGGAGCGGGTGCAGGTGCTCGATCAATGGCCGACGATCGGCAGCGAGTCCGACGTGACCGATGGCGACAAGACCTACCGCCTGCGCGAGGAATACGAGTCGGAGGTCGTCTACGTGGTCGGGGCGTTCAACTGGCGCGTGCAGGTCGGCGATCGCACGTCGATCATCGACTACGGCTGGCAGAAGGACAAGCTGACGCGCGAGCGTAGCGACGCGGAGATCGTCTGGTCGCGCGCGCGGCCGCTGTCGGGCAGCACACTTGCCGAGCGCTTCGGCACGCCGGCGCTCGCGACGGCCGCGGCTGCGGCGGCAACGGGCGCCACCGCGTCGACGGGCCTGTTCGGCCGGAAGGGCCCGCACAGTTTCGCGCCGCTGCCGCTCGTGTTCAGCGCGCTGCTCGTGATCCTGAACATGGGTTCGCTGTTCTCGTTCAGCGGCCGCTCCGTCTACGTGCTGGTCGGCCTGCTGGTGCTGTGGCTGCCTGAGTGGCTGTGGAAGAGCTTTGCATCGGACGGGGGTAACGCGTGATCCGGTACATCCTCTACGGCATCTACGGGCTGATCGTCGTCACGCTGTTCAGCTGCGCATCGATCGGCGGCAGCGGGTCGGGCGGCAGCGGCTGGGGCAGTTCGTCGGCCCGCAGCGGCTACTCGTCGTACGGGTCGCACAAATGACCGCGCGCGACGGGATCGCACCACCGCGCGCGATGCTCGGCTCGCACGTGCTGGCGGACCTCGCCGGTATCGACGCGGCGTTGCTGCGCGATGCCGCCCGGCTCGAGTCGATCCTCACCGAAGCGGCGCAGCGGGCGGGCGCACGCGTGATCGACGCGCATTTCCATCATTTCGGCGGCGAGCATGGCGTGACGGGCGTCGTGCTGCTCGCCGAGTCGCACATCACGATCCACACGTGGCCCGAGCATCGCTTCGCGGCGGTCGACGCATTCATGTGCGGCGCGGCGCGCGCGGCCGATGCGGTCGATGCGATCGCCGCCGCGCTCGGCACGCAGGCGCAGGTCCGGCAGCAGGTGGCGCGCGGCGGTGTGCCGACGTGAGCAGGCGATTCACTTCTTTTATCGATATGCGTAACAGAATCCGATTCGCTGCGTGGCTTGGCTGGGTGCTGCTCGCCGGCAACGCCACCGCCGCCGATGTGCCGCCGAAGCCGCCTGGGCCGGTCGTAATGGTTCACTTCGATTACTACGAGAAGGACAAGGCACGCCTTCACGCGCTGGAGCAGCGGCTGGATCGCGCGGTGAAGCAGGCAGGGGCCGGCGAACTGGGCGAGACCGAACTGCATCGCGACGGCAACGACGGTTATCTGTACTTGTATGGCGCCAGCGCCGACAGGTTGTATGCGGTGGCGCGCCCGATCCTGAAATCGTCAGGATGGCTGACCGGTACGGAGGTCACGTTGCGTCGCGATGCTGGCGCGGAGACGTTCCCGTTGCGCCGGGACGGCGCACGTTAGCGCGAATGCGGTTCGCATGGCGCGGCGGGTGCGGCGGCCGTCGCGGGTCGGGCCCGGAAGGGTGCTCTTACCGTTGCCGACGTTGGCGGCAGGCTGGCGCGGCTTCGTTGCGATGACGCATCGCACGTCGATTCATGCCCGGCGCGGTCGGACGCCGCGCCGCTCCCGCTAACGGTCGAACCGGAACGACGACACGCTGTGCAACGTCGCGTCGTCGGTGCCAACGATGCCCTGCGTACCCGCGACGGCCGAACGCTTGCCGTTGCTCAGCACGGCCCAGTAGCATTCGCCGCCGGCCGCGTGGAAGCCGGTTTCCGGATCGCTGATGCCGCACGTGATCGTCGCGCGCATGCCGCGCCAGCCGGCGCCGGAGAAGCGCTCGACTTCCTGCGGGATGCCGGGGCCGTATGACGTCACCCACTTGCCGTCGTCCTGCTTCACGAATCCCGCTTCCTTTTCCGCAACCTGCTCCAGCGCGCCGTCGACGATCTCGAACGAGATGAAACTGCTGCTGTAGGTCATGTTGCGGCCGACGATCGCGACACAACGATCGCCTCCGCCTTCGGGGCAGGGCTTCTTCACCTGCCGGTTCGCGAGGTATTCGAACGAGACGCCGAGCGCCGGGTCGCGATAGGTTTTCCAGCCCGCGTGTTTCACCTGCTTCAGCGCCGCGGTACGGTCTCGGTAGGCCGTTGCGATGCACGCTGCATCGCCGCACGTATCGCGCTGCTTGAGCCAGGTGCGTTGCGACTGGATGACCGCTTGCTGGTCAGCGGCGATGCTGACTGCATCGTAATAGGCGTTCGACAACGCGCTGTCGGCGGACACGAGCGCCTTGTCGCTGCAAATCAGGCGATCGGTGCGCGTCTTCGCGCGCGTGCAGTCGATGCCGCCGGCATGGGCCGACAACGAGAGGCCGATGGCGGCCAGCGTGAGATCAAGGCGGATGCCGAACACGGATGGCTCCTCATCGGGTTCGAGTGGCGGCGGTCACGCCGCCGTCAGGTGACGCAGCGGCGCACGCGGTTCGTGAGACCTCGAACCCGTGCGCCGTGCTGCAGGATGCGACGGGGTGAAATCAGCGATTGATCTGATCCGCCGAGATCAGCTCGGCCACCAGCACCTGCGCCGGCCCCTGCAGGTAATACTCGTGCTCGAGCGGCTCGCGCAGCTTCATGAACGTTTCCGCGCCGATCTGCATCGTTTCGCCCGCATGCATCCGCGCGCCGCTTTCCAGCAGATAGTGCATCACGTCGTTGAAGATGCCCGAGTAGCGTTCGCCTTCGTGATGACCTTCCGCGAGCGCCGCGAAGTCGGGCAGGCCGAACACGTCGGCGCCATAGGTGCGCATCCACACGCCGTTGGTGCCTTCGACTTCGTATTTCACGAAGCCGCAGAAGAACAGGTTCAGCGGGATATCCCGCAGCACTTCGAGGCTTTCCTCGCCGAGTTCCTTCGCATTGAAGACGCCGGCCGGCAGCGACGTGTGCGCGTACTCGTTCAGCACCGCGAGGCCGTTCTGTTCGGCCAGCGCGCCGGCGACGGCCGCGAGCGCGACATACTGGTCGAGCGGATTCGCTTCGTGTCCGGCGTAGTAGAGGATCACGTGGCTGCGGCTCGCGCGCACCTGCTGCTTCAGGTCCTGCCCGTAGTGGGCGGGCGCGACACACGCTTCCAGTGCTTCGGACGGATAGGGCGCGTCGAAGCCGACCAACTGGACGACGTGGTTGCCCCAGCCGGCGAGCCCGAATACGTGCTCCAGCGTCGGCTCGGTTTCGACGCGCGCCTGCTGCATGCTCGGGTGATACGCACGCAGCGCGGCCGCCAGCGCGGCGATATCGACCTGCAGCGGGCCGTCGAAGACGACGGTCACGCTCAGCGGATTCTCGATGTCGGATGCCGCGACCAGCGCGACGGGGTTTTCGGGTTCTTCCTTGCGGCCAAAGAATCGGGATATCAGGCTCATCGGATTGTGTTCGTGTCGAAGCCGTTTCAGGGAGAGTGCCCCGTTCTCTCGGTCGGGGTGTGCCGTCGGAATGGCGGCCGCCGGTAGTTTCCCCGGGTTCGGCGAATCTGGCAATTGCGCGCGGAATGCCCGATGGCGTTGCGGTGGCGCGTTCGAACACTTGCGGGAGGCGGTGGCGCAGACACGCCGGGCCGTGCGGCCCGTGGCCGCCGGTCAGCGCGGCAGTGCTTCGGCTTCGGCCCAGCGCTTGAACGAATCGAGACGCCGGCGCGTCTGCACGAGATAGAACGCACCGATCAGCGGTTCGAGCAGCCAGCGCAGCCAGGCCGGCTGGGCGCGGAAGTGGTACGTGAATTTCACCTCGGTCGTGCCGGGCGTGTGCTCGGTGAAGTTCCAGCTGCCGCTGAAGCGCTCGAGCACTTTCGGCCCGTCGACCATTTCGACTGCCGCAACCTGCGGCGGACGGTACGAGATGTAGCGCGACACCATCGTTGCGCCCGACTGGCTGCGGCAGAACGCATCGACGCCAACGTCGGCCGTCATGCCGTCGAGCAGGTAGGCGTCGGTGAGGAAGCTGTCCCACACGAGCCGCCGCGCGTAATCCTGCGACCACGTGAAGAGGCGTCTGCGATCGACGCCGACGGTCCGGCTGACTGAGATCCTCATGATGGCGGGCGCAATGGCGCGGATTGGGATGAAATCGAGTGTAACCCGCCAATGCCGCGCATTTCTTCAGACTTCGTCAAGTCGAGGATGGGCTCGATTGACGCACTTCGGGATTTCCCCTAGGATTCACTCCAACCCTTCGGGAAAGACCCGAAGCGTTTCAATCTCTTGAGGGAGCCTCATGAGTACGCAACAGAACCGGCGCTTCGACGCGCTCGTTTTCATTGGTCGTTTCCAGCCTCCGCATCGTGGTCACCTGAATGTGCTGAAGTCGGCACTGAGCCGGGCCGAGCGCGTGTGCGTGCTGATCGGATCGACCGACAAGCCCCGCACCATCAAGGATCCGTTCTCGTTCGGCGAGCGCTGCCAGATGCTGGCTTCGCTGCTCGACGCGTCCGAGCGCGACCGCGTCACGATCGCGCCGTTGCAGGATTCGACCTACAACGACGGCGACTGGGTGCGCTGGGTGCAGGACGCCGTCGCGTCCGCACTCGGCGACGTCGCGCAGCGCAAGGTCGGGCTGATCGGCCACGAGAAGGACGCCACCTCGTATTACCTGCGGATGTTCCCGCAATGGGAGCTCGTCGATGTCGACGCGACGGAAGACATTTCCGCCACCGAGATCCGCGACCAGTATTTCGCCGAACGCCCCAACAGCTTCGTCCAGTGGGCCGTGCCGGAACCCGTGTTCGGCTGGCTCGAGCGTTTCCGCACGCAGCCGGAATTCGCGCAGCTGAAGTCGGAAGCCGAATTCATCGCCGGGTATCGCAAGGCATGGGCGGCCGCCCCGTATCCCGTCACGTTCGTGACGGTCGACGCGGTGGTCGTGCACTCGGGCCATATCCTGCTCGTGCGTCGCCGCAGCGAACCGGGCCGCGGCCTGTGGGCGTTGCCGGGCGGGTTCGTGGAGCAGGACGAACGGCTCGACGCAGCCTGTATCCGCGAACTGCGCGAGGAGACCGGCCTGAAGCTGCCCGAGCCCGTGCTGCGCGGCTCGATCAAGGATCGCCAGGTGTTCGATCACCCGACGCGCTCGCTGCGCGGCCGCACGATCACGCATGCGTGCCTGTTCAATTTCCCGACCGGCGAGCTGCCACGCGTGAAGGGTAGCGACGATGCCGACAAGGCGCGCTGGGTGCCGCTCAACGAATTCGCGCAGATGCGCAGCGTGATGTTCGAGGATCACTTCGACATCGCGTATCACTTCCTGGGGAAGCTGTGATTCGCTGATTCCCCGCATTTCGTCCGCCGCGACAGACGCGGCGGCACTTCAACGGCCTAGAGGAGCTCTAGCCATGCAAAACGATCTCGGCGGCTTTGCCGCGGTTCTCGCCAATCCGATCCTCAACACGGATTCGTACAAGGCTTCCCACTTCCTGCAATATCCGCCCGACGCGTCGGCGATGTTTTCGTACGTCGAATCGCGCGGCGGCCGCTACGACCGCACGGTGTTCTTCGGGCTGCAGATGCTGCTGAAGGAATATCTGTGCAAGCCGATCACGCACGCGATGATCGACGAGGCGCGCGATTTCTTCACGGTGCACGGCGAGCCGTTCAACGAGGCCGGCTGGCGATACATCGTCGAACGCTACGACGGCTACCTGCCGGTAAAGATCCGCGCGGTGCCCGAAGGTTCGGTCGTGCCGGTGCACAACGTGCTGATGACGGTCGAATGCGACGACCCGCAGGTGTTCTGGCTCGCGTCGTATCTCGAGACGATGCTGCTGCGTGTGTGGTATCCGGTGACGGTCGCGACACGTAGCTGGCACCTGCGGCAGACGATCCGCCGCTTCCTCGAAAAGACCGACGACGATCTCGCGCAACTGCCGTTCAAGCTGCACGACTTCGGCGCACGCGGCGTGTCGAGCGCGGAGTCGGCCGCGATCGGCGGCGCGGCGCACCTCGTGAACTTCATGGGTTCGGACACGGTGCTCGGTGTGCTGGCCGCGAACCGCTTCTATCGCGAGCCGATGGCCGCGTACTCGGTGCCGGCGGCCGAACACAGCACGATCACGTCGTGGGGGCGCGAACATGAAGCCGATGCGTACCGGAACATGATTCGCCGCTTCGGGCTGCCCGGTGCGATCGTGTCGGTCGTGTCGGACTCCTACGATCTGTTTGCCGCGCTCGATCTGTGGGGCGGCGAGCTTCGGCAGGCCGTGCTCGATTCGGGCGCGACGCTGGTCGTGCGGCCCGATTCGGGCGACCCTGTCACGATCGTGCTGCAGACGGTGCGCGCGCTCGACGCATCGTTCGGCTCGACCTTGAACGGCAAGGGGCGGCGCGTGCTGAATCGCGTGCGTGTGATCCAGGGGGACGGCGTCGACGAGCTGTCGATCGAAGCGATTCTGTCCGCGCTCGACGACTCGGGCTATGCGGCAGGCAACGTCGTGTTCGGCATGGGCGGCGGGCTGCTGCAGCAGGTGAACCGCGATACGCAGCGCTTCGCGATGAAGTGCTCGGCGATCCGGCGCGGCGGCGTGTGGCACGACGTCTGCAAGGATCCGGTCACCGATCAGGGCAAGCGCTCGAAGAAGGGCCGGCTCACGCTGCTGCGCAGTTTCCGCACCGGTGAGTATCGGACGACGACGCTGCCCGCCGCGTGGGACGACCGGATGCTGGAAGGCGAGTGGGAGGACGCGCTGGAAACGGTGTTCGATACGGGGCGCTTGCTCGTCGATACGTCGTTTGCGGAAGTGCGGGCGAGGGCGCACGCGGGGGAGGTGTGAAGCAGGCGGCGGGGCATCCCGCCGCCTCGTTCCCGCTCAGGCGGCGCGCGTGACGAGTGTGCGCAGCACGGCGTCTGCGTCGATGTTCCCCTTCAGGACCTCCGCGGGTGCCGACGCGAAGTCGATCCAGCCTTCATTGAAGCCGTCGAGCATTCGCATGCGCGGTTCGGGGTAGCGCATCCGCTGCGCATCGAACAGGCCGGCCCACGTGTCACGCGGGACGGCCTCGGCTTGCACGGGGCGCCCGAGCACGCGGGCGAACGCGGCGGCGAGGTCGTTCGGGCTGACGCGCCGTGGTCCTTCGAGTTCGACGATGCGTGCGCCGGACCATTCATCCTGCAGCAGGGCCGCCGCCGTGCGGCCGACGTCTTCGGTGGCGACCATCGGCACCGGCCGGTCGAGCGGCTGGAGAAAGCTGTGGATCACGCCGGCGTCGCGCGCGGTCGCGACGTCCCATGCGGCGTTTTCGAGGAACCACGCGGGACGCAGGAACGCGACGGGCATCGGCAGGTCGCCGAACGCCTGCTCGATCATCGTCAATTGCGTCAACAGGTTCACCTGCGTCGCCTGCGCGCCGATCGTCGACAGGCAGACGACCTTGCGCGGCCGCGCGGCGCGCAACGCCGCGCCGACGGCGTCGATCACCGCGCGCGTCTCGGGGAATCCGGGCGACGGATCGAAGCACGGCGGCAGCAGCACGAATACGCCGGCCGTGTTCGCGAAGGCCGTCGTCAGCGCGGCGGTGTCGGTCATGTCGGCGAGTGCGACGTCGCAGCCGCGCGCGGCCCACGGCGCGGCGCGATTGGCGTCGCGCGCGACGGCCCGTACGGGCCGACCGGCGGCGAGCAACGTCCGGGCGAGCGCGCCGCCGACCTGTCCGGTGATGCCGGTAATGGCGTACATGGTTCGAAATCCTCATCGAGAAGTGGAGAAAACGCCTGCCGGAACGATCGGGTGCCGGATCGGCGTGTCACGACCGGGCTTGCCGTCGCGATGCATCGGGTTGCATGATAGGGACCAGTGATTCCTGATGGAATCGAATCCATGTCATTTGATTGGTGATCTTTTGTCATGAGTGAAATCATGAGCATCGACGGGCGGATCCTGGCGAACGTGGGCGTGCTGGCCGCGATCGTCGAAAGCGGCAGCTTCGCGCGCGCGGCCGACGCGCTCGGCCTGTCGCCGTCCGGTGTCAGCCGGGCCGTGGGCCGGCTGGAGGCGCGCGTCGGTGTGCGGCTGCTCGATCGCACGACGCGGTCGGTCACGCTGACGGACGAAGGGCGTCGCCTGTACGAGGACATCGGCCCGCTGCTCGCCGGCATCGGCGACGCGGTCACGCTGGCCGCCGGTTCGGCCGCGGCCGTGCGCGGCAGGCTGCGCGTGAATGTCGACGCGTATTTTTCACGGCGGGTGCTGGCGCCGCATCTCCCCGCGTTCCTGGCGCGTCATCCCGATCTGTCGCTCGAACTGGCGGCGTGCGAGCAACTCGGCGATCTGGTCGCGGAAGGATTCGACGTCGCGGTACGGTTCGGCGAGCCGCCATCGTCGTCGCTGGTGGCGCGCAAGCTGCTGGAGACACGGGCGGTGACGGTTGCCGCGCCCGCGTACTTGAAACGACACGGGCGTCCCGAAGCGCCTGCCGACCTCGTCGGCCACGCGTGCATCCAGATGCGCAACACGCTGACCGGCCAGCCGCTTGAATGGGTGTATCAGCTCGGCCGCAAGCGCGTGCCGGTGAAGACGACGGGCAGGCTGCTCGTCAACGACGCCGGCACGATGCTCGGCGCATGCCTGGCCGGCGTCGGGATTGCACGCTTCAAGGCGAGCGGGGTCGCGGGGCTGATCGAGCAGGGGCGGCTCGTCGAGCTGCTCGCGGATTGGCGCGGCGAGGCGTTCCCGCTGTTCGCGTACTATCCGTCGCGCCACCTGCCGCCCGCGAAGGTGCGGGCGTTCGTCGATTTCGTCGCGGAGATCGTGGCGGCCGGCAGCTAGTGCGCTCGCCTGACGTCACGATTCGCGGGCGAGCACGTGCGCGGTCGTGTCCGCCGCCCGCGCCGCCTCCATCGCCCGCGCGAGCGCATCGAACACCGCCGGCCCCTTGCAGCGCGACACATTGAAGCGCAGGTACGACGTCGCCCCGTGTGACGCGCTGAACACGTTGCCGGGCGCGAGCACCACATCCTGGTCCAGCGCATGGCGCGCGACGCGCGCGGCGTCGAGCCCGTCGGGCAACTCCGCCCACACGAACAGGCCGCCGCGCGGCTCCGTCCAGATCCGCAGTCCGGCGCGCGTGACGCGCCGGAGCGTTTCGCCCATCGCGTCCGCGAGGCGCGCGCGCAGGCTGTCGACGTGGCGCCGGTACGTGCCGTCGACGAGCAGCCGGTGGACGACGTTCGCGCCGATCTGCGCATGGCCGAACGACGTCGCGAGCTTCAGGTCGACGAGCGCCTCGATCCATTCCGGGCGCGCGGCGACATAGCCGCAGCGGATCGCGGCCGACAGCGTCTTCGAGAAGCTGCCGATCGACACGACCCGCGACAGCCCGTCGAAGGCCGCGAGGCGCGGCGCGGGCGTGCTCTCGAAATCCGCGAAGATGTCGTCCTCGACGATCAGCAGGCCATGCTCGGCCGCGAGCGTCAGCAGCCGGTGCGCAACAGGCGCCGCGAGCGTTGCGCCGGTCGGGTTGTGCAGTGCCGAGTTGGTGATGTACAGGCGCGGCCGGTGCTCGGTGAGCACCTGCTCGAAGCGCGCGAGATCGGGGCCGTTCGGCGTGTACGGGACGCTGACGATCCGCGCACGGTGCGCGCGCAGCAGCGCCTGGAAGTTGAAGTAGCACGGATCGTCGAGCACGACCGTGTCGCCCGGCTCCAGCAGCAGGCGGCACACGAGATCGAGTGCATGCGAGCCGCCGTCGGTCAGCATGATCTGCGTGGGTTCGGCCTGGACGCCGTGCTGCGCGAGCCGCCAGGCGAGCTGCTGGCGCATCGCGGGCAGCCCGAGCGGCGTTGCGTAGTCGGTCAGCGCATCGGATTCGTCGCGCGACGCGGCGCGCAGCGCGCGGCGCAGGCTCTCGTCCGGCAGCCACGACGGCGGCAGCCATCCGCAGCCGGGCTTCACGGACGTCGGCGCGGCCTCGAGCGACTGGCGCGACAGCCACAGCGGATCGAGCCCGCGATCGAGCTGCGGGCCGAGATCGGCGAGCGCGAGCGGCGGCGCATGCCCGGACACATAGAAGCCCGAGCCGCGGCGCGCGACGAGCACACCTTCGCTCGCGAGCCGCTCGTACGCATCGACGACGGTCGATTTCGACACGCCGAGCGCGTCGGCCATCATCCGGATCGACGGCACGCGCGCGCCGGGCACCAGTGCACGGCTCGCGATTCGTGCGCGCAAGGTATCCATCACGGTTTCCACGCGCGTGCGCGACGGGGTGGGCGGAACGGGAAGCGGGGTGGCCTGGCTCATGACGAAGAATGAACTGTACGGCCAGTTGTCCAGTACAGTTTGTCCGAATTGTATTGGGCTGTAGCTTACGCGCTTTTCGCGGGCGGCGGATCATCGGTCATCCACTTTCCCCGTTCAGGATTTCCCGTGCAAAAGACGACCGACGGATGGCTCAGCGGCCTGCTGGGCGTGATCATCTTCAGTGGCTCGCTGCCCGCGACGCGTATCGCGGTGCAGGGGCTCGACCCGCTGTTCCTCACCTTTGCGCGCGCGACGATCGCCGGCGCGCTCGGCCTGTTGCTGCTCGTCGTGCTGAAGCAGCGGCGGCCGACGCGTGCCGAAACCGTGTCGCTGGCCATCGTCGCGCTTGGGGTCGTGATCGGCTTTCCTTTGCTGACGGCACTCGCGCTGAAGCACGTGACCTCCGCGCACGCGATCGTGTTCGTCGGGTTGCTGCCGCTCGCGACCGCGCTGTTCGGCGTATGGCGAGGCGGCGAACGGCCGCGGCTGCCGTTCTGGATCTTCTCGATCATCGGCAGCGGCGCGGTGGCCGCGTTTGCGCTGCGCAACGGCGGCCAGGCGTCGGTGGTCGGCGATGCGCTGATGCTCGCCGCGATCGTCGCATGCGGGCTCGGTTACGCGGAAGGCGCACGCCTGTCGCGCGAGCTCGGCGGCTGGCAGGTGATCTCGTGGGCGCTCGTGCTGTCGCTGCCGTTGATGCTGCCGCTCACGTGGCTCACCTGGCCCGTGTCGTTCGACGGCGTCGATGCCGCCGCGCTGTGGGGGCTCGCGTACGTGTCGCTGTTCAGCATGCTGATCGGTTTCGTGTTCTGGTATCGCGGGCTCGCGCTCGGCGGGATCGCGGGTGTCGGCCAGTTGCAGCTGCTGCAGCCGTTCTTCGGTTTGCTGCTGGCGGCCGGCTTGCTGCACGAGACGGTGCCGCCGTCGATGGTCGTGGTGACGGTCGTCGTGGTCGGCTGCGTGGCGGGCGCGAAATACTTCTCGAAAATAGTGCCCGTGCAGCGTGCGAGCTGACGCACACGCGTTCGACGGGCCGCGGTCGCGCCCCGTCGAAGGTTGGCCCGCTCGCAGTCAGTCGTCCGGCGTGCACACGCGCAAGCGGTGGCCGTCCGGGTCGAGCGCGACGAACGTCAGGCCGAATACCGCGGTCATTGGCCCTTGCTCGAACGGCACGCCGAGCGCCTTCCACGCGTCGTACAGGCGCCGGACTTCGCGGTCGTCGTCGACCATGAACGCCAGCTCCGAGCGGTGGCCGGCGCCGCCCGACACGAAATCGCGCGCGCTGGTCGACCACAGGCCCAGATGCAGCCCGTTGTCGAACGTGAATGCCGCATAGGTGGGAAACGCGGCGACGGGCGGACGCCCGAACAGGCGCTCGTAGAACTGCGCGCTGCGCGCTGGGTCCTCGACATACAGAAGAACGAGATTCGGAGAAGTCATGCGGAGCCATCCTGGTATCGATTAAGATGCGTCCCATTCTATGAAGAGATGCTGTCAGAAAGTGGCAGCATGGAACGATGACGCGTGCCGAACGATTGCTCTCGCTGTTGCAGGTGCTGCGGCGCCACCGCCGCCCGGTGAGCGGCCGCGTGCTGGCCGGGGAACTGGGCGTCAGCCTCCGAACGGTCTATCGCGATATCGCGTCGTTGCAGGCACAGGGCGCCGACATCGAAGGCGAGCCCGGTATCGGCTATGTGCTGCGCGCCGGATTCATGCTGCCGCCGCTGATGTTTTCGCAGACGGAACTGGAAGCGCTGATGCTCGGCTTTCGCTGGGTCGGGAAGTTCGCGGACGCACAGCTCACGACGGCGGCGTCCGATGCACTCGCGAAGATTTCCGCGGTGCTGCCGGCCGAGCTGCGCAGCGAGATGGAATGCACGACACTGCTCGTCGGCCCGCGCACGATCGTGGATCGGGAAACCATCGACATGGGTGTCGTGCGCGCGGCGATCCGGACCGAAAGCAAGCTCGGGATCCGCTACGCGGGCGAGGGCCGGAAGACGACCGACGAACGGATCGTGTGGCCGTTCGCGCTGGGCTATTTCAATGACGTGCGGATCGTGGCGGCGTGGTGCGAAGGCCGGAACGATTTCCGGCATTTCCGGACGGATCGCATCGTCGCGCTCGAACCGCTGGACGTGCGCTATCCGCGGCGGCGCGCGGCGTTGCTGAAGGCGTGGCGCGCGGCAGGCGCGGACGTGCGCGTGACGGTGAGGTAAGGGCAACGGCGACAGGGCGGAGAACGGGCCGCGCATCGCGCGCCCCGTTCCGTGCGGCCGCTCGACTGCACGCGCCGGTGCGCTTATGCGACGTGCGCCACGCCGTATTGCGCCGACAGGTACCGCCGGATATCGGCAGGCGAATCGATGAAGCGTCTGCCGTCGTGCTCCCGAATTGCAAGGGTGTCGTCATCCGGTGCCCGACCGTCGCCGAGCACGAGCACGGGTGCCGACTGGTTGTCCGCACCCAGCAGGGTGACGATCGGCTGGCGCGGACGCGGCGCATCGATATATTCGACATCGACGGCGTCGCGCAACTGCGGATAGAAGCTCAGCAGCCCTTCGACGGAAACCGAATCGCCGCAGTAGAAAGGACCTTCGGAGTCCTTGAAGAAGCCCGGGCGGAGAATGAACAGCGTGTCTTTCATGATGGTCTCGCTATGACAGAGGGAAAAACGTCGAAGAAAACGTGATGTGGAGTGGCATGCGTGAGGTCGCCGGATGTCACGCTTCCGCGAGCGCAGCGGCGCGCATTCTCGCGAAGCCGGCGGCGAGGTCGGCGATCATGTCGTCGGGATGCTCGAGCCCCGCATGAATCCTCAGCAGCGGGCCGGTCCCGCTCCACTGGGTGGCGGTGCGGTGGCGCGCCGGGTTGGACGGAATGATCAGGCTTTCGAAGCCGCCCCAGCTATACCCCATGCCGAAGCACGTCATGCCGTCGAGCAGGGCGCGCACGGCTTCGTCGGCTTGCGGATGCAGCACCACACCGAACAGGCCGCACGCGCCCGTGAAATCGCGCTGCCACAGCGCATGGCCGGCGTCTCCGGGGCGTGCCGGATACAGGATCCGCGCGACTTCCGGCTGCTGCGACAGCCAGTCGGTCAGCACGTGCGCGTTGCGCTGATGCCGCTCGAGCCGGACCGACAGCGTACGCAGGCCGCGCAGTGCGAGATACGCGTCGTCGCCGCTGACCGTCATGCCGAGTTGCCGGTAGAAGCGCGTGACTTTCGGCGCGAGCGCCTCGGTCGTCAGAATCGCCCCCATCAGCACGTCCGAGTGCCCGGCGATGTATTTGGTCGCGGCGTGAATCGACACGTCGACGCCATGCGAAAACGAGCGGAAATTCAGTGGCGTGCCCCATGTGTTGTCGAGCAGCACGACCGCGCCGTGCCGGTGCGCGACGCGGCTGATGGCCGGAATATCCTGCACTTCGAAGGTCAGCGAGCCCGGCGATTCGGCGAATACCGCGCGCGTGTTCGGCTGCATCAGCGACGCGATATCCGCGCCGATCGTCGGATCGTAGTAAGTCGTCGCGATGCCGAGGCGCGCCAGCGTTTCGTCGCAGAAGGAACGGGTCGGGTCGTACGTCGAGTCGGCCATCAGCAGATGGTCGCCCGGATTCAGCACCGCGAGCAGTGCGGTCGTGATCGCACTCAGGCCGCTTGGCGTCAGCAATGCGGCGTGCGCGCCTTCGAGCCGCGCGAGCGCTTTCTCGAGCGCGCGCGTGGTCGGGCTGCCATGGCGTCCGTACGCGAGCGGCGTGCCGCGTACGGCGTCGAGTGCATCGGTGCCGTGAAAGAGCAGCGTCGACTGGCGATAGACAGGCGGGTTGACCGGCGAACCGGGCTGGCCGTGCGAGCGGCCTTCATGGGCGAGAACGGTGTCGGTCGAATGCAGGTGGTTCAAGATGCCTCCTTTGAGTGTCGATCAATCGAAGTGGCGCAGCCGTGGTGCGGTCAATGCAGGATCTTGTCGAGGAAGTCGCGGGCGCGTTCGGAATGCGGCGCTGCGAAGAACCGGTCGCTGGCCGCGTCCTCGACCACCGCGCCCTGGTCCATGAAGATCACGCGATGCGCGACCTTCCGCGCAAAACCCATTTCATGCGTCACGCATACCATCGTCATGCCGTCGCGCGCGAGCTCGACCATCACGTCGAGCACTTCGTTGATCATCTCGGGATCGAGCGCGGAGGTCGGCTCGTCGAACAGCATCGCGACCGGGTTCATCGACAATGCGCGTGCGATCGCGACGCGCTGCTGCTGCCCGCCGGACAACTGCCCCGGATACTTGTGCGCGTGCGCCTTCAGGCCGACGCGGTCGAGCAGCTTCATGGCGTTCTCGACGGCCTCGTCCTTGCGGCGGCCGAGTACCTTGATCTGCGCAAGCGTCAGGTTGTCGGTGATCGGCAGGTGCGGAAACAGCTCGAAATGCTGGAACACCATGCCGACGCGGGCACGCAATTGCGCCAGCTTTGCCGTGGGATCGCCGAGCCGCGTGCCGTCGACGGTGATGCTGCCTTTCTGGAACGGTTCGAGACCGTTGATCGTCTTGATCAGCGTCGATTTTCCGGAGCCGGACGGCCCGCACACGACGACCACCTCGCCCTTCGAGACTGCCGCGCTGCATGCCGAGAGCACCTGGTGCTTGCCATACCATTTCGATACGTTGTCGAGCGTAATCATGTTCTGTCCGTCGATGGAGTTCATGTGAATGCCGGGTGCGCGTTCAATGCACGGACGGCAGCGCGAGGCGCGTCTCGACGCGACCCTGAAGCCGCGTGAGCAGCGTGCTCAGCACCCAGTAGATCGCGGCGGCGGCGAGATAGAGCGGCAGCGGCTGGAACGTCGCGGCGATCACCTCCTGCGTCGAGCGCAGCAATTCGGTGACGGTGATCACGGAGACCAGCGACGTGTCCTTGATCAGGCTGATCAGCGTGTTGCCGAGACTCGGCACCGCGAGGCGCAGCGCTTGCGGGCAGACGACGTAGCGCAGCGTCTGCACGTGCGTGAGGCCGAGACTGTGGGCGGCCGCCCATTGCCCGCGGCCGATGCCGAGAATCGCGCCGCGCATGCTCTCCGACAGGTAGGCCCCTGCGTTGAGCGTCAGCGTGAAGATGCCGGCCGTCGTGGGATCGAGCGTGATGCCGAGATCGGGCAGCCCGTAGTAGACGACGAACATCTGCACGAGCAGAGGCGTGCCGCGCATCAGGCTGACGTAGCCCTGCGCGAGGCCGGCGGCAAGCCGGTTGCTGCCGATGCGCATGATCGCGATCACGAGCCCGACGACGAGACCCAGCGCCATCGACGCGACGGCAAACTTCAGCGTGAGCATGGCGCCCTTGACCATCACGGGCAGCGTATGTACGACCAGTTGGAGTGCTTCC
Source organism: Burkholderia lata (assembly GCF_902499025.1). Classification (GTDB taxonomy): domain Bacteria; phylum Pseudomonadota; class Gammaproteobacteria; order Burkholderiales; family Burkholderiaceae; genus Burkholderia; species Burkholderia lata_C. The sequence goes on from NZ_CABVPW010000007.1 coordinate 16,867, forward strand.
ATTGCGTGTCTCCTGATTGTGTGCCGGACGGCCCGCGCGTTCGTGCATTCATGCGCGCAGGCGCGGGCTGCGTTATTGCGTCACTGGCTTGGTCGTGTCCGCGCCGAACCACTGCATCGAGATCTTCTTCATCGTGCCGTCCTGCTGCAGCGATGCCACGGCGTCGTCGATCGCCTTCGCGAATTTCGGGTTGCCCTTGCGGAACGGGATACCCATCCGGTCCTCGCCGCCCGCGAGCACGGAGCCCGGGCGCAGCGGCAGGTGCGAATTCTTGATCAGGTAGCTGAGCATCAGGCGATCGTTGACCGCTGCGTCGATACGGCCGGCCGCCAGGTCACGCAGGTTCTCCGGCGTACCGGGGTAGACCTGCAGGTCGATCGCGGGCACGGTCTTGACCAGATCGACGTAGTTGCTGCCCATCGTCACGCCGACCTTCCTGCCCTTCAGTTCGTCGAGCGACTTGAATGCGCGCGCATCGTTTTGCCGTTGCAGCAACTGCGCGGACGAATACACGTATGGCGTGCTGAAGTCGAGCGCCTGCTGGCGCGACGGCGTGATCGCGACCTGGTTGACGATCACGTCGAACTTGCCGGCCTGCAGGCCGGCAAGAATCCCGCTCCATTCGGTCGTCACGAACTGAGGCTTCACGCCGAGGCGAGCGGCAACCGCCTTCGCGACGTCGACGTCGAAGCCTTCGAGCTGGCCGTCGGCATTGCGGTAGTCGAACGGTGGGTAGGTGCCTTCCAGTGCGATCCTCAGTACACCGGATTGCTTGACGGTGTCGAGCAGGTCGGCCGCGTGCGATGTCGCGGCCGCGATGCAGAGGAGGGCTGCCGCAATGCCTTGCTTGAGCGTCGGGGTGAAGTGCTTCATGGTTGTCTCCGTGGTTGTTGTCGAAAATTCAGGGTGTGCGACGCCGCGGCGACGGGCGGCGTCGCCGTGAGCGGGAAGTCGGTGGAGCGTGAGGCGGCGAGTGTCGCTGGCCGCCGTGCGTGATGCCGTGCGTTACGGCTTGCGTTCGGGGGCGATGAAGGACCGGAGCGCGTACGGATGGACGAGGCAGGCGCGTGAGCGGCAGCGAAGGCCGGCGTGCGCGGCGAAGCGTTCAAGCGTGCGATTCATGATTGCCCGTGCAGCATTGCGAGTGTGGTGGACCGGACGCATCGTCGATGCGTATCCAGTGACAGGAATGCGGTGCGACTGAGGCCAATCTTAGTTTTGTCAAAAGGGAATGTGTTTCCAAAGATGCGGGCACTTTTCACGCGACGTGGAATGTTTTTCTCTGCGTGAGAAAGGTGGCGCATGCGATCTGCTGCGGTTGCGCGCGATGAGAAGGATCAGGTGCTACGGTGCGGGCGGGCGGTTGCTCCAGGCTGCGGTCACACCGTCCGTCGAAAAGCAAAACGGCCAGGCTGCCGTGAGTGGCAAGCCTGGCCGTGGGCCTTCGTCACGCGGGATGCGCGTTACTCGAACGTTTCGAGCGCGAGCAATTCGTCGATCGTCTGCCGGCGGCGGATCAGCCGCGGCGCGCCGCGATCGACGAGTACTTCCGGCGCGAGCGGCCGGCTGTTGTAGTTCGATGACATCGACGCGCCGTATGCGCCCGCGTCGTGCAGGAACAGCAGGTCGCCGATCTGCGGCTGCGGCAGCTTGCGGTGCGTGACCACGCCGCCCGCGTCCTGCGTGAACACGTCGCCCGATTCGCACAGCGGCCCGGCGATCGCGAGATCGACGAGCGGCCGGCCGGCGGGCAGTGCACCTTCATGCGTGTGCACGGACACCGCATGGTAGCTGCCATACATCGACGGACGCATCAGGTCGTTGAAGCCCGCGTCGATCAGCACGAAATCGTGCTTCGGCCGGCGGTTGACGGCCTGCACTTCGGTGACGAGCGTGCCGGCTTCGGCGACGAGGAAGCGGCCCGGTTCGATTTCGATGCGCACCGGGTGGCCGAGATGACGCTCGATCCGCTTGCGCGCGGCGTCCCACTGGCTGAAGTAGTGATCGACGTCGACGCGCGGCTCGCCGTCGCGATACGGGATCGACAGGCCGCCGCCGGCCGAGATCGCGTCGATGTCATGGCCGAGCGACGTGACGAGATCGACCATCGCATCGCACACCTGCGACAGGTGACCGTAGTCGACGCCCGACCCGATGTGCATGTGGATGCCGACCAGCTTCAGCCCGTACTGGCGCACGATCTCGATCGCGCGCGGCACGTCGTCGATCCAGATGCCGTGCTTGCTCTGCGGGCCGCCGGTGTTGGTCTTGTTGCTGTGGCCGTGGCCGAAACCGGGATTGATGCGCAGCCACACGCGGTGGCCGGGCGCGTGCTCGCCGATGCGCGCGAGCATGTCGAGCGAACCGGCGTTGACGGTCACGCCATGCTTCAGCACGGCCGCGAGCGTCGGGCGGTCGATCAGGTCGGCGGTGAACACGACGCCTTCCGGCTCGCCGGCGGCAGGATCGCCTGCCGGACTGAACCCGGCCGCGAGGCTGCGCTCGATCTCGCCGAGCGATACGGCATCGACGCATGCGCCTTCTTCGCGCATCAGCTTCAGGATATGGAGGTTCGAGTTCGCCTTCTGCGCATAGCGGATCACGTCGAACTGACGCAGCTGGGCGATGCGGTCGCGAATGACGTCGGCGTTGTACACCCACAGCGGGGTGCCGTATTGCTGCGCGAGCGTCGCGAGCTGGCGGGAATCGAGGGACATGGCGAATGAACCGGGTCGAATGAACGGATAGCGTGAATGATGCGCCTGATTATCTATACAGTAAAATGCCTGTTTGTCGACATTCGATTCATATCTGATATAGCCGATCATGCTTACGCACCGCCATATCGAGGTCTTTCGCGCGCTGATGGTCACCGGCAGCACGACGCGCGCGGCCGAGATGCTCTATACGTCGCAACCGACGATCAGCCGCGAGCTCGCGCGCATGGAGCAGGTCGTCGGCTTCGCGCTGTTCGAGCGCGCGCACGGCCGGCTGCGGCCGACGATGGCCGCGCTCACGCTGTTCGACGACGTGCGGCTCGCGTATGTGGGGCTTGAACGCGTCGCGGCGACGGCCGCGCGCCTGCGCGAGTTTCGCGACGGTCAACTGTCGGTGATCGCGCTGCCGGCGTTCTCGCACGCGATCCTGCCTGGCGCGTGCCGGCGTTTTCATGACGCCCACGCGGGTGTGAGCGTGTCGGTTGCGACCCAGGAATCGCCGGTGCTCGAAGAGTGGCTGACCGCGCAGCGTTACGACCTCGGGCTGACCGAGCACGACGTCGCGCCGGCCGGCACCGTTCTCACGCCGCTGCTCGAAGTGGACGAAGTGTGCGTGCTGCCCGACGGCCATCCGCTGCTCGCGCAGGACGCGATCGACCTGCTGGATCTCGCCGATCGCCCGTTCGTGAGCCTGTCGCTGAACGATCCCTACCGCATCCTGATCGACGAGGCGTTCGCGCAGCTCGGCGTCGCGCCACGCTCGGTCGTCGACACGCCGTCGGCCGTGTCGGTGTGCGCGTTCGTGCGGCAGGGGCTCGGTGCCGCGATCGTCAATCCGCTGACCGCGCTCGACTTCGTCGGGCGCGACCTGCACGTGCGGCCGCTCACGCGCTCGTTTCCGTACCGGGTCAGCGTGATCGTGCCCGAGCACCGGCCGAAGAGCCTGCTCGTCGATGCGTTTGCCGATGCACTGCGCGGCGAGGCGAAGGCGATCCGTCGCCGCTTGGCCGCGCTTCTCGGCTGACGCGGCCGTATGATGGGCGTTTCGCCGTAATCGTCCTCCTCTCCTGGAACCTCTTCATGACCGCCGTTTCGTCTTCCCTCGAACAACCGACCCTCACCGGCGAGCGCATCGAGTTGCGCCCGCTCGCGCCGTCCGACCGGCAGGCGCTGCTGGATGCCGCAGCCGACGGTCAGCTCTGGAATCTGAAGGTGACGGCCGTGCCGGATGCCGAAACGATCGACGCATACATCGAGACGGCATTGCAGGGGCGCGCCACCGGCACCGTGATGCCGTTCACGATCGTCGATCGCGCATCGGGCCGCGTGATCGGCAGCACACGCTTCTGGAAGATCGATCGCAAGAACCGCAAGCTCGAGATCGGCCATACGTGGCTGAGCGAATCGGCGCAGCGCACGCGCGCGAATACCGAAGCGAAGTGGTTGTTGCTGGGCTATGCGTTCGATGTGCTGCAATGCGTGCGCGTGCAGTTCACGACCGACGAGCTGAACGAGAAATCGCGCGCGGCGATCCTGCGGCTCGGTGCGAAGCAGGAAGGCATCGTGCGGCATGAACGGATCATGCCGGATGGCCGCAAGCGCAATTCAGTGCGCTTCAGCATCATCGACGACGAATGGCCGGAAGTGCGTGCGCGACTGCTGGCGAAGCTCGCGACGTAACGTGTCACGTGTGAAGTGTGAAGTGTGACGTTTGACGTGCGTCGCGCCGCCGGAAGGGGGGGCGGCGGTGCGACGACGGGGGAAGCAGTGCGCCGCGCACGATGCGCGGCGCTGCGGCGCGTTACTGCGCCGATGCGAGGTGGTGGCGTTCCGCGAGCTTCTGCGCGTCGGCGTAGTGCTTCTGCAGGATCGGCAGCGACTGGCGGGCGACTTCCTTCAGCTTCGTGTCGCGGCCCGACGCGATTTCGGCCTGGAATGCCGAAATGGCCTTCTGCTGGCCGGCGAGCGCGACCTGCTCGATATACGCCTTGTCGAACTCGGCGCCGCGCAGGCTCTTGATGCTGCTCAGCACGGCCGTGTCGGGATCGTTGGCCGGCACGTCGACGCCGCGCGGGCTCGCCGCGCGCATCGCCTGGATGATCTTCTCATCGTCGGTCGACACGCGTTGCGCGAACGCCTTGACCTGGCTGTCCGACGTGCGCGAATCGGCGATGCGCGCCGCGTCGTGCTGCGTCGACACGGTTTTCGTGCCGTCCGTGATGAAGGCCTGGTCGGCTTCGTGGATGCGCGTCGCGGCGGCGGCCGGTGCGTTCGGTGCGGCCGGTGCCGGTTGTGCGGTTTGCGCGGTCGCCGTCACGGCGACGAGAAGCAGGCCAGCGGCAGACAAAGCAAGGCGCGAGACTTGGGGAAAGCGGTTCATGGGACCTCCTTTCGATCGGGGCTCTGGTTGAAAAACGGATCACGTGATCCGTCGCTGTGCGAGAGACCGGGCGCGCCCGGGCCGGATTCGACCGCCGCTCTGCCGCGGCGCCGGTCGAAGTGTTTCCCGGCCCGACTGATTCTAGGAGAGCGATTCCGTAGCAGGTGCAACCGCGCTGTGGTTTGTGTAACGGTTGGTAAGACGAATCGATGCGCAAGCACCCCGACAGGTAGTGCGTACCTGTTGCGTGCGCAGCGGCGGCAATTTTTGCGCGCATGGGGTGTGCTGGATGCACGTACGTGTCATCGGCTTTTCATCGTCGTGCTGCTGCGTCGTGCGATGACGTGCGCATCGAGCGATGGGGCGAACCGGATGCGCGCGGCGCGCGAATGCGTCACACGCGATCGAGCAATGCGTCGAGGCGGGGCAGCAACGGCGTCGCGCAATGCGCCTGCAACGCGTCCGGCGCGGTGTAGCCCCACGCGACGCCCTGGAATGCGATGCGCGCGCGTCGTGCCGCGTCGGCGTCGCGGATTTCATCGCCAACGTACAGCACTTCGTCGCTGCGCACGCCGGCTTCATGAACGAGCGCGCGCAGGCGGCGTGCCTTGCCGAACAACGGAATGCCGCACGCGAAATGCTCGACACGGCTGCTGGCGTGCGGGCCGAGCCGGTCGCGCACGATCGCCTCGGTATTCGACGTGGCGATCGCGATGCGGATGCCGCGCGCGGCGAGCGCGTCGAACGTTTCGCCGACGCCGGGGAACAGCGCCACTTGCGCGACACGCGGCTGCATCAGGCGGCGCATGTCGATCGTCACGCGCGGCACTTTCCACATCGGCACCTCGAGCGCACGAATGATGTCGCGCGCCGACATGCCGCGCAGCGCCGGGCGCAGCTCGGGCGTGGCGTCGCGAAAGCCGTGCAGGCGCGACGCTTCCGACAGCGCGGCGAGAAAGCTGTCGAGCGAATCGGCGAGCGTGCCGTCGAAGTCGAATGCGATGAGGCGATAGGGCATGAAGCGGCGTGGCGGGTTGATCCGGCAGGCGACATTGTCACCGAATCGAGGCCCGTCGTCCGCACGGTCGGTTGCGCATGCCCGTTCGCTGGGGCGTAGCCGATAGGTGTCGCCGCTTGTACCCCCTCGCGCTGCGCGGTATTGTCAGCGTTTCGCTTTCCACCACACCAACCGGAGACCGACGTGCCCGCTGCCACCCCTGCCACGCTGAGATTTTCCACCGACAAGCGCGAACTCGACGTCGACGCGATCTTCGATTTCCTGCATCGCGACGCATACTGGTCGCAGGGCATTCCGCGCGACGTGGTCGAGCGTGCGATCGAGGGCTCGCTGTGCTTCGGCGCGTACGTGGGCGACCGGCTCGTCGGGTTCGCGCGGCTCGTGACCGATCACGCGACGTTCGCGTACCTGTGCGACGTGTTCGTGCTGCCGGCCGAGCGCGGCAACGGCTACGGTCGCGCGCTGATCGACCATGTGTTCGCGCACGAGATGGTGCAGGGCCTGCGCCGCATCATGCTCGTGACGTCCGATGCGCACGCGCTGTACCGGCCGGTCGGCTTCGGGCCGTGCGCGAATCCCGAGCGGGTGATGGAGATCCGCCGCCCGGACATCTACGCGAAACGCTGACGCGCGGCGCAGCGCATACAATACGCGCTTTCCGTTTTTGCCGAAGAGAAGCCCATCATGACCGAACAGGAAGCCGAACAGCTCGCGACGCATCGCCATTACAAGGGCGGGCTGTATCGCTACATCGGCGTTGCGCGCCATTCCGAAACCGAGGAATCGGTGGTCGTGTACGAGCACCTGTGGCCGCATGCGCGCGGGCTGTGGGTGCGGCCGGAAGCGATGTTCAACGGGAACCTCGAAGACGGCACGCCGCGTTTCCGCAAGTTGCGCGACTGATTGGCGGCCGGCGGCGCGCGGCGCCGCCATGCCGGTCGGCTGCGTGAACGTCTACGCGCCGGCCAGCGCGTTCACCAGCTCCGGCGGCGCCTGCCCGACCGTGACCTCCGGCGTGCCGTGCCATGCCGCGAGCCTCTTCACCGCCTTCGCGACATCGGCGGCGAGCCCCGTGCCTAACCGCACGCCCGGCTCGACATGCACGGCCTTCAGTTCGAACGTGCCGAGCGTGCGATGCGCCTTCGCGTCGATGCGCCCGACCAGCCGGCCGCGATGCAGTACCGGCAGGCAGAAATAGCCGTAACGCCGCTTGTGCCCGGGCGTATAGCATTCGATCGTGTAATCGAAACCGAACAGCGTCGACGCACGCCGCCGGTCCCATACGACCGGGTCGAACGGCGACAGCAGCGTCGTGACCGTCGAGCGCAGCGTGTCGGCTTCCGCGGCCGGCAGCAACGCTTCGAGCGAGCGATGCACGTAGGCCGGCTCCTTCCAGTCGTCGATCGCCACCGGGATCAGGTCGCCTGCGCCCGCGAGCTGCTCGAGCTCCGCGCGGTACGAACGGCGCGGCAGCCGATAGTAGTCGGCCACCCAGTCCGCGCGCACGACGCCGAGCGCGCGGCACGTGTAGTCGAGCAGCGCGGGCAGCACGGTGTCGCGTGGCGGCAGGTCGCGCGTATCGTCCCAGTCGGGCAGCACGCGCTCGCGCACGTCGTACACGCGCTGAAAATTGCGGCGTTCCGACACCATCAGGTCGCCCGTCGTGAACAGCACTTCCAGGTGCTGCTTCTCGGGCTTGCGATCCCACCAGCCGTTGCCTTTCGCGCCATCCTCGCGGGCGAAATCGGCCGACCGTACGGGGCCCTCGGCGCGAATCCGCGCGAGCAGCCGCTCGATGTCGGGACGATTCTGCTCATGCCACTCGGCCGCGTATTTCCAGCCCATCCCCGACGGATCGAGCATCTTGTAGCGCATCAGGCCAAACTGCTCGACCGGCAGGAAGCACGCTTCGTGCGACCAGTATTCGAACAGGCGTGCCTCGGCGAGATGTTCGTCGAGCCACTGCGGCGAGAAATCGCCGAGACGGCTGAACAGCACGAGATACGGGCTGCGCGCGACGACGTGGATGGTATCGATCTGCAGCTGCGCCATCCGGCGGATCGTGTCGAGCACGTCGGATTTGGTCGCCTTGCGGCGGGGCGGCGTCAGCAGGCCCTGCGCGGCGAGATGCAGCGCGCGGGCGGCGGCGGGCGAGAGCGTAAGCATCGGAAGGGCGGTCGGGAGTGATGGTCGGGAACCACTTTAGCGCGAAAGCGGCGCGCGCGTGCGACGTGCCGATGCACCGTGTCTGACAATGGTTGACAGATGCGTTTCGCAAGTTTCCCTATAGTGCAGTTCATGGCGCGACGATAAAGACGCGCAACGATTTTGCTTCCGACGCACATATGTCAATGGCACGCAGGAAGTAAATCCGGGATTCTCAACCCCCATCGGGAGACCCGGAGCCCTGAGCGGACATCCATGCGGCTGTGCACCGGCCCCGTGTGGATGTCCGCTGATTTTTTTGTTTTTTCCGGTTTGCTTCGCGGGCCGCGTTCCCTTCTGTCCCTTCTGCTTTTTCCCGTTCGCCTGCCAGTGCGCTATTGCCGCTTGCCGCGCGCGACTTCGTCGCCGGCGCCGGGCGGCAGCCGCCGCGTGATCGGAATCGACGCGAACGAGCACAGCCCGACCACGAGAAACGCGGGCCAGAAATCCGACCACACCATCTTCTGATGACCCTGCAGCCAGTGCGAAATGTGCAGCACGAGGCCGGCCACCGTCACGCCGAGGCCGAGCGACATCTGCTGCACGACGCTGCCGAGGCTCGTCGCGCGGCCCGCGTCGCGCGGCGAGATGTCCGCGTAGATCATCGAGTTCAGGCTCGTGAACTGCAGCGCGGGGAAGATGCCGCCGACGAGCACGATCAACCAGATCGCCCAGGTCGCCATGCCGGGATGGAACACGCCGTACGCGGCGATCGCGAGCCCCGCGAAGGCCGCGTTGTAGATCAGCACCGTGCGGAAGCCGAAGCGGCGCAGCGTATGGGTGGCCGTCGAGCGGCTCATCGCGCCGCCGAACGCGGACGCGCACGTGATGAGCCCCGAATGGAACGCGCTCATGCCGAGCCCTTCCTGCAGCGCGAGCGGCAGCAGGAACGGCACCGCGCCGAGGCCGATGCGGAACAGCGACCCGCCGACGACGCTGGCGTGATACGTCGGGATCTTGAGGAAGCTGAGGTCGAGCACCGGGCGCTCCTTGCGGCGCGCGTACGGTACGTAGAGCGCGAGCAGGACGGTGCCGGCCACGCACATGACGAGCGCGTTCGAGCGCGACGTGAGCGAACCGTCGATCAGCGTGAGGCCCATCAGCAGCAGCGCGGCGCCGCTGGCCGACAGCAGGAAGCCGAACCAGTCGAGCGGGCCCGGATCGGGCTCGCGCGTGTTCGCGATGTGCTTGCTGGCGAGGTAGATCCCGTAGATGCCGATCGGCACGTTGATGAAGAAGATCATCCGCCAGTGCAGGTAGGTCGTGATGAAGCCGCCGACGAGCGGCCCGACCGTGGGCCCGAACAGCGCGGGAATCGCGAGGTAGTTCATCGCGCGCACGAGATCCGAGCGCGGTACGGCGCGGAAGATGATGATGCGGCCGACGGGCACCATCATCGCGCCGCCGACGCCCTGGATGAAGCGTGCGAACGTGAGCACGCCGAGGGAACTGGATGCCGCGCACATCAGCGAGCCGACGACGAAGATGCCGATTGCGGTGCGGAATACGGAGCGTGCGCTGAAGCGGTCGGCCAGCCAGCCGCAGATCGGGATGAACACGCCGAGCCCGACCACGTAGGCCGTGATCGCAATGTTCAACGTGACGGGGCTGTGCCCGAAGTCCCTCGCCATCGCGGGGAGGGCGGTGACGATGATGTTCGCGTCGACGCTTTCCATGAACAACGCACAGGCAACGATGAGCGGTGCTAGAAAGACGGGCGACATGGGCTGGGCGCGCGGTAAAGGCGTCATTATGCCCACAATGTGACCGTTGAGTCACGTACGACAACAGTTGTTCCGCATGTTGCAACAGTCGTCTCTGTTAGCGGGTGGCGTAGAAAGAACGACTGCGCAAACGCGGCACATGCATCTTGTCTGCGCGTCCCGGCCACCCGCGTCGGCCACGCGTGCCGGGTAGCGCTCGGTGCCATGGAAGCGCAGCGATATGCGTTCGCCATGAGTGTGGAGGATCGGCGCGATACATCCGCGCAGCAGCCGCAAGCAGTCCGGCACGGGGAAGCCGTGCCATTCGGGGTGCGTCTTCGCGAGCGTGAACACGTCGTGCAGAGTCACGGTATGCCGGGTCACGCTGATTCCTTTTGACGAAGTGGAAGGGCGTTTCTAGAATATGAGCGTTTGCTCATATTCGAAACTCGCATTCCGACCATGTCCGAATCGTCCCCGCGAATCCCGCTGTCGCCCCGCAAGGCGCCGCGCCAGCGCCGCTCGGTGGCCACCGTCGACGCGATCGTCGAGGCGGCTGCGCGCATTCTGGAGCGCGACGGCTTCGACGGTTACACGACGAATGCAGTCGCTGCGCTGGCCGGCGTGAGCATCGGTTCGCTCTATCAATACTTCCCGAATCGCGATGCGCTGACGGCCGCGCTCGTCGAGCGCGAGAGTGCGCATCTGCTCGACGACGTCGACCGGGCAGCCGCGCTGTCGTCATGCGACGACGTGCTACGCGCACTGGTGCGTGCGGCCGTCGCGCACCAGATGCGCCGTCCGGTGCTCGCGCGGCTGATCGATTTCGAGGAGGCGCGGCTGCCGCTCGACGCGCGCACCGCACGCGTCGCGGATCGCATCCATGCGACGCTGCTGCATGCGCTCGCCTTGCGCGATGCGCCGCGCGTCGCTGCGCCCGACGTCGTCGCGCACGATCTGCTCGCGATCGTGAAAGGGATCGTCGATGCGGCCGGCGCGCGCGGCGAGACCGATGCGGATGCGCTCGACGCGCGTGCGTGGCGGGCCATGCGCGGTTATCTGCGCGAGTCGCGCGAACCGAAACTTGCTTGATGTGCACGTTTCGTGCGACAGTCGGACCCACTCGCACTACGAAACGACGCGTATCGATCGAGGGCCATCGAGACGAACGCGCGCGCGAACGAGACCTCGTGCCGACCCACTCACCATCGAAAGGAGGGGACACGTCATGACGTCACGTCGTGCCGCATCGATCGCATCGCGCTTCTCAACCCGCTTCTCAGCCTGTTTCCCAACCCGCTTCTCGCCCCGACTCTCGCCGCACCGCGCGCCATCCGCACCACGTCTTCGCCGGGCCGCTGCACTGGCCATTGCGTATCTCGCCGTTGCCGGCTGCGCCGCGCAGGCCGACAACGCGAACCAGGCCGCCGCGCAGGCGGCTGCCCGGTCGGCACCGCCGGCCACGGCCGCAATTGCCGCTCCCGCATCGGGCACGCTGTTGCCGCCGCCGAGCCAGCTCTACGGCGACCTGTTCGTCGCGGTGCAGACCGCGCAGATCTATCCCGACCAGAAGACCTTCGTCGACGCGACGCCCGACAGCGATCCCGCGACGATCGTGCAGTTGTATCGGCAACAGAAATCGCAGCCGGGCTTCTCGCTGAAGGCGTTCGTCGCCCGGCATTTCACGCCGCCCCCGGAAGGCGGCGTGACGCCGCCGCCGAACCAGACGCTGCGCCAGCACATCGACTGGCTGTGGCCGCAGCTCATGCGCACGAGCACGACGGTGCCGCCCTACAGCTCGCTGATCCCGCTGCCGAAGCCGTACGTCGTGCCGGGCGGCCGCTTCCGCGAAGGCTACTACTGGGATACCTATTTCACGATGCTCGGGCTGCAGGTGTCGGGCCGCGAGGATCTCGTCGACGACATGCTCGACAACTTCGCCCACCTGATCGACACGATCGGGCACATCCCGAACGGCAACCGCACGTACTACGCGAGCCGCTCGCAGCCGCCGTTCTTTGCCTACATGGTCACGCTCGCCGCGCAGGCCGAAGGCGACAAGGTCTACCAGAAATACCTGCCGGAACTGCGCAAGGAGCATGCGTACTGGATGCAGGGCGAAACCACGACGCCGCGCGGGCAGGCCGCACGCCACGTGGTCACGATGCCCGACGGCGCGGTGCTGAACCGCTACTGGGATGCGAGCGATACGCCGCGCGACGAGTCGTATCTCGAGGACGTGACGACCGCGAAGTCGGTGCCGGGGCGTCCGGCGAACGAGGTCTATCGTGATTTGCGCGCGGGTGCCGAAAGCGGCTGGGACTACAGCTCGCGCTGGTTCGGCGACGGCAAGACGCTCGCGACGATCCGCACGACGTCGATCGTGCCGGTCGACCTGAACAGCCTGATGTTCCATCTCGAGACGACGATCGTGAAGGGCTGCACGGCCACGCGCGACATGGCATGCGTGACCGATTTTTCGGCGCGCGCGGCGCGGCGTGCGGCCGCGATCAACCGCTATCTGTGGAACCGCCGCGGCTACTACGGCGACTACGACTGGCAGCTGCGCAAGCCGCGCGACGCCGTGACGGCCGCTGCGCTGTATCCGGTGTTCGCGGGCGTTGCGTGGCCCGAGCGTGCGAAGGCGACCGCGCGCGAGGTGCGCAAGACGCTGCTGCAGCCGGGCGGCCTCGCGACGACCACCGAGAACACGGGGCAGCAGTGGGATGCACCGAACGGCTGGGCGCCGCTGCAGTGGATCGCGATCGACGGGCTGCGGCGCTACGGCGAACCGACGCTCGCGAAGGACATCGGCACGCGCTTCCTGTCCGACGTGAGGCATGTGTATGCGACCGAAGGCAAGCTCGTCGAGAAGTACGTGGTCGAAGGGGCCGGCACGGGCGGCGGCGGGGGCGGTGAATATCCGCTGCAGGACGGTTTCGGCTGGACCAATGGCGTCACGCTGAAACTGCTCGCGCTGTACGGTGAGTGACGCGCGGCGCGGGCCGCGCGCTGGCACTGCAGGAGAACGCACGGGCCGGACTGTCGCGTGAGCGGCCGTCCGGCCCGTGTCTGCATCAAGCCTGCTTTAGAACGTGATCGTCGTGCGCACGCCGACCACCGTTTCGTCGCCGATGCGTGCACCGGCCGCGTTCGGGTTCGGGATGCCGCCGCCCGGACGGAAGAAGTGCTGCAGGTCGGCCTGCATCTGCCACCACGGCGTGACCTGGTACTGGTAGGTCGCTTCGACGACCGTCTCCGCGCGGCGCACCGGATAGCCGGGCGTCGTGTAGACGCCGGTGTCGCCGTCGAGGCCGCGTGCATGCGAGCCGATCTTCGCGTAGCCGACCGCGATACCCGCGACGTCGTTGTCGCGTCCCTTGAACGGCGCCTTCAGCGTCACGCCTGCGTTGGCCGCGAAATCGACGGTATTGCGATCGCCCGGCGCGCCCATCACGCGCGCGAACACGTTGACCGAGCGCGGGCTGTCGGCCGACGGCCGCCATACCATCTGGTCCGCGACCGCATAGAACGAGTAGTTGCCGCGATGGGTGGCGGCAATGCCGTTGCTGTCCGGATTCGCGAGCGACAGGCCGTCGGTGCCGTAGCGCGGGTCGTTCGTATGCTGCGACTGATACCAGAAGCCGAGCTTGTACGTGCCCGGCAGGCCAGCGGGCTGCGGTGCCTTCGGATCGGCGGGCGGCGCGTTCAGCGCGTACTGCACTTCGCCGATCACGAATGCGCCGCTGCGCAGGTTGAAGTTGGTGCCATGCGCGTTCAGCACCTGCGCATCGCCGTCGGTGCGGCCGGCCGGGTTGCCGTCGAACACGCCGACCATCGCGGTCCACGCATCGGCCGGCTTCACGCGCAGCCGCACGCCGAGCGACGACAGCGGATACGCGGGGCCGCCGGCCGGCAGGTCCGTCGACGGCAGCACGGGCCAGCCGAACGTGGCGTTCATGAACGTCGCCGCGTTCTGACTCACCATGAATTCCTGGTCGACGCTTTGCTGGCCGACCTTCACGTCGACCTTGCCGTCGAGCAGCGACTGCTGGTACCAGAGTTCCCACAGGCGCGTGGTCGAATTCGCCTCGATGCCGGTCGCGGTCTGCAGCGTCTGCAGGTAGCGCTGCGTGAGGTTGGTGCCGTGAATCTGCAGCGCCGACACGTTGAATGTGCCGCCTGGCAGGCCGACTGCCTTGCCCGTGTCCACGTTGAAACCGAATTGCGTGAGCCCCTGGTACGCGCCGCCGCGATTCGTGCCGCCCGACGTGTTGTACAGGTACTCGCTGGTTTCCTGCAGGCTCAGCGTGATGCCGTGATCGCCGAGTACATCGCGCAGGCCGCCCATGTTGCCGAGCAGGTTCGAGCGTTCCCAGAAGCCGGTGGGAGCGGGCGCGGCAGCATCGGCGGCCTGTTGTGCGGGAGCGGCGGCGTCGCTGGCGCCGGCTGCCGGTTCGGCCGCGGCCGGCGACGACGCTTGCGAGAACGCGGGCGCGGCGGCGAGCGACAGCAGCAGCGTGGCGAGCGCATTGAGGCGGAGCTTGCGCGGGACGGGTTCGAGGTAGTTCTTCATGTGGGTTCCGTTGACGGTTTGATTAGTTAAGCTGAAGAAACGAAAACGTGTTGCGAGAAGCGGGGCGAGACGGTCGTACGGCGGCGCCTGGCGCGTGGCGCTGCCGCACGACGGGGGGCTTACGGCAGCCAGCCGCCGATGCGCCCCACCTGTGCAAAGCCGAGGCGCGGCGCGGCCGAGCACAGCATCGCGACGAGCGCGACGGCGGCGGCCATTGCGGCGACCAGCAGGCAGTCGAGCGGGCGGGGCGCTGCCGGCACGTGGGCGAGCGCCGTGCCGCGCCAGTTGCTGAACGCGTGGGCGAGCGGCGAGAGGCCGGAAACGAACGAGCGGTCGCATGCGACATGCACGATGCGTTTGAGTCTGACCGCGAACGATTGAAGAAACATGACGCTGCCTCCGTCCGGTCCGGCTCGGGCCGGACGACGTGGTCGAGCGCGGGCGCGTGACGCGGCCTGCGATCGGAGGGTGGAACGTAATGGAGCGTGCAACGGACGAACCGGCGATGGCCGGCCCGGAAGGAAGCGCGCTAACCCGACGAATGCGAGCTAGCGGCGTAAGACATGCGTCTGGCTGCTATCTCGCGATGGCTTGGCCGGCCTGAACCGGCATCGAACTGCAACTAGAGCATGTGTCCACGGAGGGACTCCTTTGATGAATTGCGGCGGATTGTATTCGCGTCGTTTGCTGCAGCGCAAGTAAAAAACGCATAAAAATGGCGCACGTTGCGCGGCCGCCTTGTTGGCTCGTTCCGGCACGGGACGGGCAACGGATGGGCAACGAAGGAGCGCGACCGGACGCGCTGCCTCGTTGTTCATACGCATCGATCCCCGGTCGTGCCACATGCTCTGAAAGGTTGGGCCACGTGTTTTCAAGGGCAATTCTTTCAGTGGTGTGGCGCGCGAAAATTATTTCGAGAAATGGGGTTTCGAGGGGTTGACTTCACTTTCGGGCCGTCCATAGAATCCGCCATCTTCACTTTTGGGGCCGCCGCCTTGGACGCCTGCAGTAGTCGATCTTCGAACGAAATTTCCGCCTGAGCGACCGACGTCCGCGCCTCATCGAAGCCGCCGTTTGTCTCCCAGGCAAACGGTGCGCGCAGCAGTATTCAGCAGTAACTCCCTACGTGCACCCTGATTCGCGCCGGTTAGCGTGATGCGTTTTCGCATGCGCCGTCCGGTTTCACCGCCGCCTGGCAGGCGGCCGCGTTCGCGCACGCCTTTCCCTGGCTCGCGAATGCCGGCCCGCAGGCCTGACGGCGGTCAACCGTGTTCCCCGGAACACCGCACAGGAACAGGAGCCGCCATGAACGACAGTGACAGTTGTCCCTTATGCCCATTGCACACACAGACCCTTTTGAACCCGGGTCGCAGGGACAATCCGGCCCACTAGCCTGACACGTCGTTCAGGCCCCGGACTGGCCCCGCGCCCACCACGCGGCCGGCACGCCTGCCATCGCCGCACGGAGCCAGACCATGAACTTCGGCCTTCTGCTGTCGAACCTCCCGCACGTCACGGAATCGCGCAACCACTACGACGCGATGCTGACGCTCGACGCCCGTCCGCGGGTGTTCACCCGCCTGTTGAACCAGCTGAAATCGTTGATCCACTGAAGCAGGAAGCACCGAGCGCGCCTCGGCATGCGCACACGCGGCCGCCATCGCGCGGCTGCCCCGCGCGCATTCCAAGGTCACACGCTCTTTAGATAACCCTTAGCCGTACGGAATAAATCATGTCCACGCCATCCAACGTTTCTCCACCGATCGCCGCCGAACGCAGCGCCGTGCTCGACGAAGCCCACCTGGGCGATATCCGCGGCGCGCTCGGCACGATCGCGCGTCACGACACCGGTGCCCGCAGCACATGGTGGGCGCGTCTGCGCACGCTGCTCGCCATCATCGGCCCCGGCCTCATCGTGATGGTCGGCGATAACGACGCCGGCGCATTCGGCACCTATACGCAAGCCGGCCAGAACTACGGCACGACGCTGCTGTGGACGCTGCTGCTGCTCGTGCCCGTGCTGTACGTGAACCAGGAAATGGTGCTGCGCCTCGGCGCGGTCACGGGCGTCGGCCATGCCCGCCTGATCTTCGAACGCTTCGGCAAGTTCTGGGGCGCGTTCAGTGTGATCGACCTGTTCCTGCTCAATGCGCTCACCATCGTCACCGAGTTCATCGGCATCACGTTCGTGCTGGATTTCTTCGGGCTGCCGAAGGTGGCCGGCGTGTGCGTGGCCGCGGCGCTGACCATGGCCGCGGTAAGTACAGGCGACTTCAGGCGCTTCGAGCGGTTCGCGATCGGGCTGTGCCTGCTGAGCCTGCTGCTCGTGCCGGTGCTCGTGGCGATCCATCCGCCGGTCGGGCAGATCACGCGCGATTTCTTCATTCCGAACTGGCCCGCGCATTCGAAGCTGTCGGACGTGATGCTGCTCGTGATCGGCATCGTCGGTACGACCGTCGCGCCATGGCAGCTGTTCTTCCAGCAGAGCTACGTGATCGACAAGCGCATTACGCCGCGCTTCATGAAGTATGAAAAGGCGGACCTGTGGATCGGCATCGCCTTCGTGCTGGTCGGCGCAGTCGCGATGATCGCGTTCTCGGCCCAGCTGTTCTCGGGTCATCCGGAATTCGGCAACTTCACCGACGCAGGCGGCGTGATCGCGGGCCTCGAGAAGTATTCGGGCCGCACGAGCGCGACGCTGTTCGCCGTCGCGCTGCTCGACGCGTGCATCATCGGCGCGGCGGCCGTGTCGCTGTCGACCGCCTACGCGATCGGCGACGTGTTCAAGATCCGTCACTCGCTGCACCGCAACGTGTCGGACGCGAAGGGCTTCTATCTGGTCTATTTCGGCATCGTCGCGGCCGCCGCGGCGCTGGTGCTGATTCCGGGCAGCCCGCTGGGCCTGCTGACGGAAGCCGTGCAGACGCTCGCGGGCGTGCTGCTGCCGAGCGCGACCGTGTTCCTGCTGCTGCTTTGCAACGACAAGCAGGTGCTCGGCCCGTGGATCAACTCGACGAAGCTCAACGTGTTCACCGGCGCGGTGATCTGGGTGCTCGTGATGCTGTCGATCATCCTGACCGCATCGGTGATGTATCCGGACATCAGCGGCGAAGCCATTCTCGACGTGCTGGTGGGCGGCTGCGTGTTCGCGATCGTCGGCTATCTCGCGACGGTGCTGATCCGCCGCAACAAGCGCGTCGTCGAACCGGGCATCGATCGTTCGCAACGCGACACGTGGCGCATGCCGCCGCTCGACACGCTCGAGCCGCAGAAGATGACGCTGACGACGCGCGTGTGGATGGCCGTGCTGCGCGGCTATCTCGTGATCGCGGTCGGTCTCGTGATCGTCAAGGTCGTGCAGATGACGCTGCTGAAGTAACGCAGGTCGTCTTCCAGGAAGCGGCGCCGGACCCGGCACCGCGCCGCAACCCGCACATGCCGGCCCTCGAGGCCGGCATGTGCGTTTACGCGTCCGCTTGCGGCACGTCGCGCGCGGCGCGCGGCCGTCAGATCAGTTCGAGTTTCGACGTCAGGTACGTGAGCTGGATCCGGTTCGCGACGCCGAAGCGCTTGCGCAGCTTGCGCAGGTGATAGTCGACGTTGTGCGCGCTGGTGTCGAGGCGCCGGCCGATCTCCTTGTCGGACGCGCCTTCGGCGATGCCGAGCAGCAGTTCCTGCTCGAACGGCGTGAGCCCGTTTACCGCACGCTCGCGCGACGTCGAGATCAGCTGCGGCGACGCGAACTTGTGCACCGACAGCCCGATCGACAGTGCCTGCTCGATCGTCGCCGGCGTGATCCATTCGCGCGTGCGGCGCGGCGCGGTGAAGCTCATGAACGCGTGCAGCCGCGTGCCGGGCACGGCCATCGAATACATGATGCCGCTGCACATCCCGTCGTCCTGCATCGTCTGCAGGAAGCCGTCGAGCGCGGCCGGCGTCACGCGCGGGCCGGCGTCGCGCTCGCGGTGTTCGCGGCGCAACTGCTGCAGGTCCCACACGATCGGCATGTTGCATACGCGCGCACCGAGCGTGCGCGGATCGATGTCGTGATGGCTGTGCCGCACGTAGTCGCCGCGATAGGTGGCCGGCGTGAATGCTTCGTGCAGGTAGAGACTTTCGACGCGCTCGTGCGCGAATTCGAGCGCGAAGTACGCGAACGTCGAGAAGCCCGTCAGGTGCAGCAGGCTCGCGACGATGCGGCTGCGCTCGGCCGTGCTCTGCGCGTGCGCGAGCGTATCGGCGACGCCGAGCTTCGGTGCGTGCGGCTGCGTGAGCTCGCCGCGCTTCACGTCGTCGCACCAGACGACCTGCACGGGGCGCTCCCGCAGCACGTCCGGGCACGCGTTCAGCCCGTGCGACGGGCGGGGAAAAGTTGGGGCGACCGCTTCTTCATGCAATGCAATGTCGGACATGTGCCATCCCTCGGAATCGACGCGCATCGCCTGGCGGCGGCCGTATCGTGTACGGCATTCGCGGCGGTGCGATCGAGCATCGTGTGATATGCGCCGATCGTCATCCCTGACGAAACGCGGGGGCATTGTACAAAAATGCCTGTGTATGCGTAATATGCCGTAATACTAATGGCGGCGGAAGATTCCTATTCGCACGCATATAACGAAGTCCAGAAAATCCATAACGAAAAGACCAGATCGTGACGGGGCGCAGGTTCACATATTGGGAAAGGGCGGGCTCCTCATGACATATGCTGACGGCGCACCACGCGTCGAGTGGTTCTCGCAAGCCGATATCGCAACGGCTGCGGCTTATTCGAATGAATATCAGGCAATCGGGCACGACGTTTTTACCGGCATTCAAATCGAATCCGGTAAAACCGACCTTGCCACGATCGATTTTGCGCAATGCCATGCGCGCTTGCGGCAAATCGGATTCAGTACGCTCGGTTACGGCGCTTTCGAAATGATCGGGCGGCGCATCCTGTGCGCGCATCTGCTGCGCGACCTCGCCCCCGCGACCTTCATGCAGCCGTTTATCGAAGGCATGCTCTACGAGAGCGACCCGCGGTTCGCGCAGGTGCGGCAGAGCGGCTTTCCGGTCGCGTGGCGGCTCGACGAGATCGAGGCGGCCGCGCAGGGCAGCGGCGACCGCAAGATGCTGGCGCTCGCCGGCCACCTGCGCGCGCACGGGATGAACAGCGGCGTGCTGTTCGGCCTGTCGGCGCCGCGCCTCGACCTGCGCGTCGCGGTGAACGTGACGTCGGAGACGCACGGCACGGAATGGATCGACGATCGCGTGATCGGCGGTGCGTTGTCGGTGAGCCTCGCGGTGCATCGCGTCTCGCTGCCGTTCCTCGAGGCACGCATCGCACGCATGCGCGGCTTCGCGCTCGGCGACGAGCAGCAGCAGGTGCTCGACCGCCTCGTGCACGGGTTGTCCGACCAGGAGATCGCGAGCGCGCTGCGCACGTCGCTGCACAAGGTCGGACACCATATCCGCTCGCTCGAAAAACTCTTCAACGTGCAGAACCGCGCGCAGCTTGCGTATCTGGCGGCGCGCCGGCTGCCGTCCTGACGCGCCCGTTCCCCGGTTTTTTCACGCGACCCGATGACCGCCGGGCCGGCCCGTCCGTGGCCGGCCCGGCGGGTCGTTTCGGCCGCGCGCACCGTCGTGATGCACACACGATGCTTGACAGCGTTTTTTTCGAGTGCTGACGACATTCACCTGTGAATTATTGCTGATTTATTTCTTCGTAATATGGCTCGACCGTCACGCCGGACGGCGGGCCGCGAGGTTGCGCCATGCGTGACGGAACTGGTCAACAGGGGCGGACAAATCAATGTGCGGAATCGACGGCTTTCTGAATAGCGTCGCCTTCGATGAGGAGACAGCGCGCGGCACGCTTGCGCGCATGACGGCAAGCCTCGCGCATCGCGGGCCGGACGGGCAGGGGATCTGGGTCGACCCGGAAGCCGGCATTGCGCTCGGCCACCGGCGGCTCGCGATCGTCGACCTGTCGGTACACGGCCGACAGCCGATGGCATCCGTGTGCGGCCGCTACGTCATGGTCTTCAATGGCGAAATCTACAACCATCGCGAACTGCGCGCGGAGCTCGAGCGCGCGGGTCGCGCACCGGCGTGGCGTGGCCACTCCGACAGCGAGGTGTTGATCGCGGCGATCGTCGCGTGGGGTGTCGAGGCAACGCTGCGGCGCGCGACCGGCATGTTCGCGATCGCGCTGTGGAATCGCGAATCGCGGGTGCTGACGCTCGCCCGCGACCGGATCGGCGAGAAACCGCTCTACTACGGCCGGATCGGCGATGCGCTCGTGTTCGCGTCCGAGCTGAAGGCGCTGCGCGGCTATCCGGGCTTCGACGGCGCGATCGACCGTGACGCGCTGTGCCTGTACCTGCGCCAGTCGAGCGTGCCCGCGCCGCACACGATCTATCGCGGCATCCGCAAGCTGCCGCCCGGCACGTATATCCAGTTCGAGCATGCGCGCGACACGCCGCGCCTGCGTGCGTACTGGACGCTCGATCAGGCGATCGAGGACGGTCGCGCGCAACCGTTCGAGGGCAATGCCGACGCCGCCGTCAGCCAGCTCGATGCGGTCTTGCGCCAGGCCGTCGCGCGGCAGATGGAGGCCGACGTGCCGCTCGGTGCGTTCCTGTCCGGCGGCGTCGATTCGTCGACGATCGTCGCGCTGATGCAGGCGCAATCGTCGACGCCGGTCGATACGTTCACGATCGGCTTCCACGAAGCCGGCTACGACGAAGCCGGGTATGCGAAGGCCGTCGCGCGCCATCTCGGCACGCGCCATACCGAGCTCTACGTCACGGCCGACCATGCGCTCGGCGTCGTGCCGAAGCTGCCGTCGATCTACGACGAGCCGTTCTCCGATGCGTCGCAGATCCCGACCTTTCTCGTGTCCGAGCTGACGCGCCGGCACGTGAAGGTGAGCCTGTCCGGCGACGGCGGCGACGAGCTGTTCGGCGGCTATACGCGCTACTTCCTGACGCCGCGCCTGTGGCGCAAGCTGCATCGCGTCCCCGGCGCCGTGCGCGCACGGATCGCGGCCGCGCTGCATGCGTTGCGGCCCGATCACGCGGACCAGCTCGCGGCCGTCGCGCAGGGGGCGTGGGGCGGCGTGGAGGCACGCGAATCGGCGACGCGCATCGGCGATCGCCTGCACAAGCTCGGCCACGTGATGACGGCCGAGAGCCGCATCGGGCTGTACCGTCTGCTGATGTCGTCGGTGCATCATCCCGAGCGCCTCGCGCTGTCGGGACAGGAGCCGGCGACGCCGCTCGACACCGTGTCCGCGTGGCCCGCGCACCTGAGCTTCGCCGAGCAGGCGATGGCGATCGATACGCTCACGTACCTGCCGACCGACATCCTCGCGAAAGTCGATCGCGCGGCGATGGCGGTGAGCCTCGAAACGCGCATGCCGTTCCTCGATCATCACGTCGTCGAATTCGCGTGGCGCGTACCGGCGGAGGTGCGTTTGCCGGAAGGGCAGTCGAAGGCACTGCTGCGCCGGCTGCTCGACCGGTACGTGCCGTCCGCGCTGATCGACCGGCCGAAGCAGGGCTTCTGCGCACCCGTCGATCACTGGCTGCGCGGCTCGCTGCGGGATTGGGCCGAGGCGCTGCTGCGGCCGTCGCGGTTGCGCGAGGAAGGCTTCTTCGATGCGGCCGCGGTCGAGCGCCTGTGGCGGCAGCACGTGACCGGGCGGATGAACTGGCAGCACCAGCTGTGGACGGTGCTGATGTTCCAGGCGTGGCTGGAGGCGCAGCGCGCCGCATGAGGCGGCGCACTGCGCATCGTCACTGATCGAGGCAGCGCATGCAGCGCTGCTTCGCGTCGCTCGATTGCAGGCCGCGGCACATCGTCATTACGGGCCGTGCATGGCACGACGGCGGATCGGCGGACGCCGCCGGCGACGCCTGCCGGCGTGCGCGATCGGGCGGTGTGGTGGCTGCGGCATCCATTCGTCGCTGGCGTGCGGGCGGCGTGTCGTGCCCGGCGTTGCCTTCATCCGGATTGCCCGGCGTCATCGACGCGACGTGCAGCGCGTTGTCGTTCGCTGCGTGCGCAACCGGCGGCGCGGCGCACGCGAGTGCAACCAGCGCGTGCAGGCAGGCGACAACGGTTCGCGAAGCGCGCATTTTCATGGTCATTCCGTTCGTTCCAGGGCCGGCGGCGCGGAGGGCGCGCGGCTGCTGCGTCGATTGTAGGGACGACGATGGCCGAGTGTCACGCCGGAATCCGTAGTCGCCGGCATGGGCGGTGGCGATGGCCGAAGCGGAGGTGGCGAAGCGTGACGCGCGAGGATGTTCAGCTGCCGGCACCCAAAAGCGACCGCCGCCCGGAGGCGGCGGTCGGGTCGCGACTGGCTGGCGGGCCGGGCGGCATGCAGGCCGCGCCCGACGGGGGGGCCGCGAGGCGCTGCGGATCGGCGCAGCGCGGTGGGGGGAGCGTGACCGGCGCGCCGCGAGCGGGCGGCGCGCGGGTGAATCGTCAGGCGTAGTCGGCGGCCATCACGGCCTGCGGTGCCGCGCGCAGGATCGGCGCCGCTTCGTGGCGCTCGACGTGCGTCATTGCTGCACCGAACAGCACGAGACGATAGCCGACTGCGTAGATCGGGATGATCCGCAGGTTCTTGTCGTGATCGAGCTGCAGCTTCGAGCGGATACGCGAGATATGGGTGTCGAGCGTGCGCGACGACACGCCGAGTTCACGGCCCCACACGGCTTCCTGGATTGCCTGCCGCGGCACGATCTTGTTCATGTTGTCGAGCAGGAATTCGACGACGTCGAATTCACGCGGCGTGACATCAATGATCTTGTTGTCGATTTCGATCGTGCGGCGCACGAAGTTGATTTTTATGTTGTCGATGTACAGGTATTTGCAATCCATGGTGGCCCTCGCATGTCCGTAAAGGAGTGTTTGCGGGTGCTGTGCTGCAACTTCCGGGCCAGGGAGGGGAGCGTCACGTATCGAACGCGGATGGCGCCGCCGCGGACGGCGTGGCAGCCTTGAATTTAAAAGAATTTTTAACGGGACGCGTGGGCCGGATAAAAAAGGGGCCGGGGCAACGGTGAAGGATTGTTACGTAGCATCGGCGGACGACGTTACGGGCGTTACGTCTGACGTAACGTGCGGGGAGAGGCGGGAATCGGGGGCGACTGCGCGTCGCTGCGACCGGATGGCGAACCCTGCATCGAACCCTGCGGGGATCGATGGATTTTCCATACGGATCAAAGCGTTACGGGCGATTTTTGCCGACGTCGAACCCGGCGTCGATCGCGCCAGGCAAAAGACGCCGGCCGCAAGGCATCTCCGCCCCGCGGCCGACGTTCCGGCCCGTCATCAAGCCTTCGCGCTATCCGCCGAATCGAACGGCAGCACGTAATGGCGCTTGCCCGTCGCCGCGAAGATCGCGTTCGCGACCGCCGGCCCGACCGGCGCGACGCCCGGCTCGCCGACCCCGGTCGGTGCTTCCGCCGACGGCACGATATGCACCTCGACCTTCGGCATTTCGGCGATGCGCAGCACGTGGTAGCCGTCGAAGTTGCGCTGCTCGACCTGGCCGTCCTTCAGCGTGATGGCGCTGTGCATCACCGCGCCGAGCCCGAAGCCGATGCCGCCCTCCATCTGCGCGGCGACGATGTCGGGATTGATCGCGATCCCGCAATCGACCGCGCACACCACGCGCTCGACCTTCACCTTGCCGTCCGCGTCGACCGACACCTCGGCGACCTGCGCGACATAGCTCTTGAACGCCTCGGCGACCGCGATCCCGCGCCCGCGGCCCTTCGGCAGCGGCTTGGCCGGATCCCAGCCGGCCTTCTGCGCGGCCAGGTCCAGCACCGCGCGCATGCGCGGCTCCTTCGCGAGCAGGTCGCGGCGGAACGCATACGGATCCTTGGCCGCAGTGTGCGCGGCTTCGTCGATGAACGCCTCGACCGCGTAGGCCGTGTGCGAGCTGCCGACCACGCGCCACCACAGCACGGGCAGGCCGACTTTGGTGGTGGTGATCTCGACCGACACGTTCGGCACCGCGTACGGCAGGTTCGCCGCGCCCTCGACCGAGGTGGCGTCGACGCCGTTCTTCACCATGAACGCCTCGAACGGCGTGCCGGCGAGGATCGACTGGCCGACGATCCGGTGGCGCCAGCCGACCAGCTTGCCGTCCGCGGTGAGCCCCGCGTCGAGCTTGTGGAAGTACATCGGCCGGTAGAAGCCGCCCTGGATGTCGTCCTCGCGCGTCCACTGCAGCTTGACGGGCGTGCCGTCCGCGCCGAGCGCCTTCGCGATCGACACGGCCTCGACCACGTAGTCCGACCACGCGTTCGCGCGCCGGCCGAAGCTGCCGCCCGCGTACAGCGTGTGGATCTGCACCTGCTCGGGCTTCAGGCCCGCTGTTTTTGCCGCGTTGGCCTGGTCGACCGTCTGGAACTGGTCGCCGGCCCAGATTTCGCAGCTGTCCGCCGTCAGCTTGACGACCGCGTCGAGCGGCTCCATCGGCGCGTGCGCGAGATACGGGAATTCGTACGTCGCGCTGATCTTGCGCGTGGCACCCGCGATCGCTGCATCGGCATCGCCGTCCTTGCGTGCCGACGTGCCAGGCTTG
Organism: Burkholderia lata; assembly: GCF_902499025.1. Lineage (GTDB taxonomy): Bacteria > Pseudomonadota > Gammaproteobacteria > Burkholderiales > Burkholderiaceae > Burkholderia > Burkholderia lata_C. The sequence continues at coordinate 42,057 of NZ_CABVPW010000007.1, forward strand.
TCGGCGAGCTGCCGGTATTCGCGCATGATCTCGTCCGAGCCGCGCTTTTCGGCGTTCGCTTCGTCCCATTCGACCTTCAGCGCGTCGCGGCCCTGTTTCGCGGCCCAGAAGCCGGTACCGACGACCGCGACGCCACCCGGCACCTGCACGACCGACACGACGCCCGGCACGGCCTTGGCAGCCGTCGCGTCGAATGACTTCACCTTCGCGCCGAAGCGCGGCGGGCGCTGCAGCAGCGCGACGCGCATGCCGGGGAAGGTCGTGTCGAGCGTGAAATGTGCGGTGCCGTTCGATTTTGCCGATGCGTCGACGCGCGGAATCCGGTGACCGATCAGCTTGAAATCGGCCGGCTGCTTCAGCGTGACCTTGTCCGGCACCGGCAGCTTCGACGCATCGGCGACGAGCGTGCCGTACGCGGCCGTCTTGCCGCTCTTCGCGTGCGTGACGACGCCATTGGCCGTCGTCAGTTCGCCGGCCGGTACTTTCCAGCGGGCCGCCGCGGCCGATACCAGCATCGCGCGGGCCTTGCCGCCTGCTTCGCGCAGCTGCTGCCACGAGTTCGCCATGGCCGAGCTGCCACCCGTACCCTGCATCGTGCCGAACGCGAGGTTCGCGTAGCGTTTCGCATCGGCGGGCGCGCTTTCGACGCGCACGTGCGACCAGTCGGCGTCGAGCTCCTCGGCGACGATCGTCGCGATGCCCGTATACGCGCCCTGGCCCAGTTCGACGTGCTTCGCGATGACCGTGACGGCGCCGTCGGGCGTGATGCGCAGGAAGGCGTTCGGCGCGAAGTCGGCGGCGGGCGCGGTCGCCGCCAGCGCGCGGCGGCCGAGGCCGGCCCATTCGAAGCCGATGGTCAGGCTGACGGCGGCCGCGGCGCCCGCGGCTTTCAGGAACGTGCGGCGCGACGGACGCACCGAACCGGAGTTGTCGAGTTCGATCGTCATGGTCAGGCCCCCAGCGTCGCGGCCGCGTCGTGGATCGCCGCCCGGATGCGGGCGTAGGTCGCACAGCGGCACAGGTTGCCGTTCATCGCGGCGTCGATGTCCGCGTCGGTCGGCTTCGGGTTCTGTTCGAGCAGCGCGGTGGCCGACATGATCTGGCCGGACTGGCAGTAGCCGCACTGCGGCACCTGCAGCTTGACCCAGGCGGCCTGCACGGCCTGCGCGGGCTTGCTCTGCAGGCCTTCGATCGTCGTGATGTGCTTGCCCGCGATGCCGGCGAGCGGCAGCACGCACGAGCGGACGGCCTGGCCTTCGAGATGCACGGTGCACGCGCCGCACTGCGCCATGCCGCAGCCGAACTTCGTGCCGGTCAGTCCCGCGTGTTCGCGAATCGCCCAGAGGACGGGCATCGACGGATCGGCGTCGAGCGTGACGTTCTTGCCGTTGAGGACAAACGAGGTAGGCATTGTGATTGTCTCCGTGGGGAAAACCCGGCATGCACCAGGTTAGCCGGCAGTGTGCGCGAGGCGTTGGTTTTTGCGTCTACCCAATCCTGCAAATTTATTGAACAATCCTGCAAATCCCCGGCAGGTCGCGGGCGGTTTCGCTATGCTCCCGCGACATGAGGAAATTGATCGAGGAAGCGTCATGGACATGACCGATATCGTGACGTCGCGCGAATCCGGGCGGCGCGAGCTGGCGACGCTGATCGGCCGTTTCGCGCCCGCGGACGGCTCGCATTCGACGGCCGTGCCGGGTTTGATGCTGCACCGGCACACGCGGCCGGTCGACATGGGCTGCGGCGTGTCGCGGGCCGCACTCGTGATCGCCGCGCAGGGCGCGAAGCGCGTGATCGTGGCCGGTCAGCCTTACGAATACGACGCGCAGAATTGCCTGATTACCTCCATCGACTTGCCGATCCTGTCGCGCGTGACGCGCGCGTCGCCGGACGCGCCGTACCTGTGCCTGTCGCTGACGCTCGATCCGCAGCGCATCGTCGAGCTCGCGGCCGAGATGCGGCTGCCCGAACCCGACGCAGGCCCCGAAGGCGAGGGGATCGCGCTCGCCGAGCTGACGCCGCCGCTGCTCGATGCCGCGCTGCGGCTGATGCGGCTGCTCGATACGCCGGCCGACATTCCGGTCGTCGCGCCGCTGATCGAAAAGGAACTGCTGTACCGGCTGATGACGAGCGGGCAGGGCACGCGGCTGCGGCACATGGCGATCGCGGGCAGCCAGACGCACCGAATCGCGCGCGCGATCGAATGGATCCGCGATCACTTCGCGGAGCCGATGCGCGTCGAGTCGCTCGCGCAGGCGGTCAACATGAGCGTGTCGTCGCTGCACCATCATTTCAAGCACGTGACGACGCTGAGCCCGCTGCAGTACCAGAAGCAGTTGCGGCTGCATGAAGCGCGGCGGCTGTTGCTGCGGCAGGGCGGCGACGTCGGGTCGGTGGCCGCCGTCGTCGGCTACGAAAGCGCGTCGCAGTTCAGCCGCGAATACAGCCGGCTGTTCGGCGCGCCGCCGATGCGCGACGTCGTGCAGTTGCGGAAGAAGGACCTGCTCGGCTGACGGCAGATGGCCGACCGGTGCGCGCCGCTGGTCACCGGTCATCTCATTTGGCGACCACCGTCGTCTGCAGGAACGTCGGCACGATCCGCCAGTCCGGCACATAGTGCGCCGGCCACGCGCCGGGCGTATCGACCGCGTTGAAATACACCACGGCCTTGAGCAGCGGATAGCGCCACAGCGACCGCTGGAATTCGTCGAGCTCCTCGCGCTTGCGCGAATTCGACCCGTCGACGCCGAGCTCCGTGACCATCACCGGCAGCCCGTAGTCGCTCACCCGCTCGTACTTGGTCCGCAGGATGCTCGCGGCGGACGCGTGGCCGCCTGCCGGCCAGATCGCGCAGCGCGGGCAGTCGAACACGGACAGGCCGACGTCGTCCACGTAGCTGCGGCCAGGGAAATAGTCGTCGAGGTTCCGGTTGCCGGCCGGCGACCACACGAAGCGGATCTGGTCCGTCATCGTGCGGCACGCGGTCACGACCCGCCGGTACGCATCCACGTAGGCCGATGCATCGCCGATGGCCCACGGATAGCGTCCGGTATCGGCCTCCATCTCATGGCCCCAGCGCACGAACACGGGGCCCTTCAACGCGGCGAGCGCCGAGCAGGTGGCCGCGATCCGCGTGTCGTAGCGACCGTGCGCGATATCCTCGAGCAGCGCGCCTTGCCGCGTGTCGCCGGCTGCCCAGGGCTCGATGGTCAGCATCAGCGAGCGGTTCCGTGCCTGCGCGCTGCGGTAGGCGTCGTCGATTTCCGCGCGGATGTCGGGCGCGTTCCACGACACGAACACGTGGTCGAACGCGAGATCGCGATCGGCCGCGAGCGTATTCTCGGGATCGTAGGCGCCGAGTTCGGGCTGCTTCACCGTTTCGCCCGGCACGGGTGCGACGACGGCCGGCAAACCCGAGCGCCACATCATCGCCTGCCAGCCTTTCGGCGCGCGCAGCCCGATGCCCGACAACAGCATCGCGAGCGCGAACACGAACAGCGCGTTGCGCACCGGCAGGCGGCTGAAGAACATCTGCCTGAACGCCGACCACCCGAGCCCTTGCTCCCTGCCGTGATTCACCGCGACGACGGCCGCGATCACGAGATACAGGATGCTCGTCAGCGTCGAGAACAGATAGAAGCCGGCAGCGTTGCGCGGATTCTCGACCGTGACGACGGGCAGGCTGCAGAACAGCGAGATCAGCAGGTACGGCGCGACCACGCGCAGCGGCGCGTCCTGTTCGATCGTGCCGCCCTTCGGCGTGACCTTGAACGGAAATTCCTTGCCGCGCACGCAGTCGAATACCGCCGACGCGCAGCCGAGCACGACCCATGGCCAGCGCGCGAACACGAACGACAGCCCTTCCCACGACAGCAGCTTCGTATTCAGCGGGCGGCACGACTGGGTCGAATGCGTCGCCCAGGTCACGACGCACAGGATCAGCACGGTCAGCGGCAGCGCGTAGGTGAGGTACGTGAGGTAGTCGACGTGTGCCCACACGCGGCCCGTGAGCAGCGCGACGACCGGAATCACGACGCTGCCGGCCATCGCGAGCGCGCACAGCGGGTACCACAGCTGGCAGAACAGGAACTGCGCCTTCAGCTTCAGTGGCAGCCCCATGAAATAGTGGCGCGTGTAGCGCAGCATGATGATCATCACGCTCTTCGACCACTGGAATTCCTGCGTGGCCAGGTCGCCGAACGTGCGCGGCCCTTCGCCGTTCGCGATCGCGTTCAGCGCATGCATGCCGCGCCAGCCCTTCGAATTGAAGATCATCGTGGTCGAGTGATCCTCGGCGAGCTCGGGCCCGAGCCCGCCGATCTCGCGCAGCGCGCGGCAGCGCACTGCATAGTGCGAGCCGATGCACAGCGGCGCGAGGCCGCCCGCATAGCCGGCCTGCATCGTGCCGTGCAGCGGCCCCTCGACGTTCACGCGTCCGCGTGCGCTCCAGCTCCCGGCCGCGTTGCTGTCGCAGATGCTCGGCGCCGACACGTAGCCGACTCCCGGATCGACGAACGGCCGCAGCATCTCCTCGAGATAGGTGCGGGTCGGCACGTGGTCGGCATCGAGCTGCGACACGAAATCGTAGTTGTCGTAGCCGACCATGTCGTAGAAGTACGCGAGATTGCCTTCCTTGCACTTGGTCCGGCGCGGCCAGCTTGCGCGGTGGTACGCGGCGATGCCGCGCCGCGTCGACACGAATACGCCGTGCTCGCGGCACCAGTCGAGCGTCTCGGGCGACGGGTCTTCATCGGCGAGCCACGTATCGTGCGGGTAGGTCTGGTCGAGCATCGCGAGCAGCGTCGTGCGAACGATGTCGAACGGCTCGGACGGCGCCTTGGTGACGACCATCGCGACGCGCCAGTCGCGCGGCACCGGCAGCGCGGGGTTCGGCACGACCGCCGAGCGGATGATGAAGATGAAGTAGCCGGGAATGAAGGTGGTCCAGAACAGCACGAAGCAGTTGACGCCGAAGCGGAATGCATCGACATAGTGCTCGTCGCGCAGCCACCAGCGCCAGAAGATGCCCAGCGCGACGAACCAGCACAGCGCGAGGATGTGGAAGACGATCTTGGTCCCGCTGTCCATCAACGGGACGAGGAGCGGGAGGTCCGCGTTCATCGACGCGGTGCGATCCGCTTCGGTGTCGGTGGTGTCGGTGGTGTCGGCGGTATCCGGTGCAGGGCCGCCGGCAAGCGACGCAACCAGCTTCTTCATGGTGTTCTCCCGTCAAGGTCAGATCATCAGTCTTGAAGCAGGCCGCGTGGCGGCCGGGTGTCCTCGCTTGCGTGTTGTTGTTCCGGTGCCGGGCTGGCCGGCGTGCGTTCGCCGCACGAGCGGCCCACGCGTTCGTAGCGGCGAAAGCCGCTGTCGACGGCGAGTCGTTCGCTGAACAGGTTGCGCATGTCGAGCATCACGGGATCGGCCATGTGATCCGCGAGGTCGGCGAGATCGAGTGCCTCGAACGCTTTCCATTCGGTCATCACGACGACGGCGTCCGCGCTGCGCACCGCGTCGATTGCGGAACCCTCCATGAATACCTGCGGCAGCAGTCGCGATGCCTCATGCGGACGCGCCGGGTCGTACGCGCGGATATGTGCGCCCGCGCCGACGAGCAGCTGGATCACGTCGATGCTCGGGCTCTCGCGCACGTCGTCGGTCTGGCCTTTGAACGTGAGGCCGAGCACCGCGATGCGCTTGTCCTTGATCGAGCCGCCGCAGGCCTTCTCGATGCGGCGCAGGATCTGTTCCTTGCGCAGTGCGTTCGATTCGATCGCCGCGCTGACGATGCGCAGCGGCACCGCATGTTCGGAAGCCGTTGCCTTCAGCGCGCGCGTGTCCTTCGGGAAGCACGAGCCGCCCCAGCCGGGGCCGGCCTTCAGGAACGATGCACCGATGCGACGGTCGAGGCCCATGCCGTTCGCGACCAGTTCGACATCGGCGCCGACGGCTTCGCACAGGTCCGAGATCTCGTTGATGTAGCTGATCTTCACCGCGAGGAACGCATTCGCCGCGTATTTCACGAGTTCGGCCGTTTCGATCTCGGTGGCGAGCACGAGATGGCCCGATGCTTCCAGCGGCGCATAGATGGCCTTCATGATCTCGATCGCGCGCGGATGCTCGGCGCCGAACACGACGCGGTCCGGGTGCATGAAATCGTCGATGGCCGAGCCTTCGCGCAGAAACTCGGGATTCGATGCGATCGCCGCGTCGATGCCGTCCGGCGCGCAGCGCTCGACGATCTGCTTGACGATCCGGTTGGTGCCGACCGGCACCGTCGACTTCGTGACGACGACCGCGAAGCCGGCCAGGTTCGACGCGATCTCCCGCGCGGCCGCCTCGACGTACTGCAGGTCCGCCTGGTCGGTGCCCGGCAGCGTCGGCGTGCCGACCGCGATGAATACCGCGTCGCGATCGCGCACGCTTGCCGCGAGGTCGCTGCTGAAGCGCAGCGTGCCGCGTTCGACGTTGCGTGCGACGACCGCGTCGAGGCCCGGTTCGTAGATCGGCATGAGGCCTTCGTTCAGCGCGTCGATCTTGCCGCGATTGTTGTCGATGCAGACGACGTCATGCCCGAGATCCGCAAAGCACGCGCCGCTGACCAGCCCGACGTAGCCCGTGCCGACGATGGCGATCCGTACCTTCATGGTGATTCCCCTGCGTGGCGTTCAAGGAAACTTGCTCACTTGCCGGATGCGAACTGCAGTTCTTTCTGAAACCACGCCGCGGCGTGTTCGACCATCGGTTCGATCGCGGTGAAACGCGGCCGCCAGCCGAGCACGAGCGCGGCTTTCGTGGCGTCGGCGTACAGCTCGGGCGGGTCGCCCGGGCGGCGCGCGGCCGTTACCGTCGGCACGCGACGGCCCGTCACGGCTTCGACGGCGCGCAGTGCGCCGAGCACCGACGTTCCTTTGCCGGTACCGAGATTCAGTGCGACGCTGTGGCCGCCGCCGCACAGATAGGCGGTCGCTTGCAGGTGCGCGTCGGCGAGGTCGCTCACGTGCACGTAGTCGCGAATCGCCGAGCCGTCGGGCGTCGGGTAGTCGATGCCCATCACCTGGAACGCGTGGCCCGTGCCGAGTGCCGCGCGGATCGCGAGCGGCAGCGCGTGCGTTTCCGGTTCGTGGCATTCGCCGATCTCGCCGTCAGGGTCCGCGCCCGCCGCGTTGAAGTAGCGCAGCGCGACCCACTTCAACCCGTACGCGCGCTCGAAATCGGCGGCCATCCGTTCCATCGCGTACTTCGTGAAGCCGTACGGATTGATCGGCAGCTGCGGCGTGCGCTCCGAGATCGGCAACAGGTCGGGAATGCCGTACGTCGCGCACGACGACGACATCACGATCCGGCCGACGCCGGCCGCGTGCATCGCGCTCAGCAACGTGCAGGTGCCCGTGACGTTGACCGTGTAATAGCGGTCGGGCGCGAGCACCGAATCGCCGACGTAGGCGAGCGCGGCGAAATGGATCACGACGTCGGGCCGATGTGTGGCGAACGCCTTCGACAGCGCGTCGCGGTCGAGAATGTCGGCCGCGACGAGGGGCCCCCATCGAACGGCGTCGCGATGGCCGGTCGACAGGTTGTCGTAGGCGACCGGCTCGTGTCCCGCTGCCGCGAGCGCCTTGCAGGTATGGCTGCCGATATAGCCCGCCCCGCCTGTCACGAGCACTTTCATGCCGTGGCCCCGGTCATGTGCAGCACCGGCTCGAGCCACAGCTCACGGCTGAAATAGTCGACGGTCCGGCGCAGGCCTTCGTCGAGATCGATGGCCGGCCGCCAGCCGAGCTCGGTCGACGCGACCGAGATGTCGGGCCTGCGCTGGTGCGGATCGTCGATCGGCAGCGGCCGGAACACGAGCTCCGATTTCGAGCCGGTCATCGCGAGCACTTTCTCCGCGAGCTCGATCATCGTGAATTCGCCGGGGTTGCCGATGTTGACTGGCGTGCCGACGTTGCGCTCGGCGCCCATCAGGCAGAAGAAGCCGTCGATCAGGTCGCTGGCGAAGCAGAACGAGCGCGTCTGCCTGCCGTCGCCGTAGATCTCGAGCGGCGCACCGTTGAGCGCGCCGACGATGAAGTTCGACACGACGCGGCCGTCGCGCGGCGACATCCGCGGGCCGTAAGTGTTGAAGATGCGTGCGACGCGCACGTCGATGCCGTGCGTGCGGTAGTAGTCGTAGCACAGCGCCTCGGCCGCACGCTTGCCTTCGTCGTAGCACGCGCGCGGGCCGATCGTGTTCACGTTGCCGCGATAGGTTTCCGTCTGCGGGTGCACGCCCGGGTCGCCGTAGATCTCGCTGGTCGACGCCTGGAACACGCGCGCGCCGGTCTTGCGCGCAAGCGCGAGGCAGTGGTTCATGCCGAGCACGTTGGTCATCATCGTATGGACGGGATCGATCTGGTAGGTGGGCGGCGATGCCGCGCACGCGAGATTCCAGATCTCGTCCACCTGCAGTTGCGGCAGCCCGAGCGATACGTCGCCCTTCACGAACTCGAAACGGCCGGACGCCTTCAGGTCGGCGACGTTGAGCTTGCGCCCCGTCAGCAGGCTGTCGATACACGTGACGGACGCGCCTTCCATGACCAGGCGTTCACATACGTAGCTGCCGAGAAAGCCGGCGCCGCCCGTCACGAGGACGCGCTGACCGGCGCGCGTCTCGAGCGCGACCCTGTCATTCATGGCTTTCTCCTTCGTCGAGCAGCTCGAGGAACCACACGTCGATTTGCTCGACGGCGGTACGCACGCGTTCCATCCCGTTGCACGGGTAGCGTTTCGGCAAGCGACGGTTCGCATGGGCTGACGTCGACGAAGCGCCGCGACAGGCGCTCCGGTTTCGTTGACTACCCCGTTGATGCTTGAACGACGCACGCGTCGATCGATCGGTGGTGATCTTCATCGCCTTTTCCCCGATACGCTGATTGGCGAGCAGGCCGCCGTCCGTGATCTTGTGCCTCGGCGTGCCGCTCGGTGAGAGCCGTGGATCAGGCAATCGGCATGCCATGGACGCTGCCGTCACGATGCGCACGGGAGCGGCGCCGAAATTGCCGCGCGATTTGCGCGCTTCTGTTTCATGCATGTATCGTGGGGACAGAAAAGCGTGCGGGCCAATTGCCCGATCGAGGCGATTCGATACGACGAAACGCGCGATAAATCAGGCTTTTGCGGGAATGACTTCGTCAAACAGGTGTTGAATCTGAATGTTTCATCAATGAGAAATGCGTCGATAAATGATTAAAAGCGTTTCTCGAATGTGCTGCTCATCGGGCGATGCGGTTCATGAAAGGCGGGGCGAATGAAAGTGAAAAATTGATGTGCGTTGTCGGGGGAGGCGAGTTTTCATTTGTTTTAATTATTACGCCGGTACGGAAGTTTTCTTTTTTACGGTCCATTGCGGCGCTCGAGCAGCGTGTGATCCTGTCGGTATTTTCACGGATGAATCAAATTCGTTTCGGTCATCAGGGGAAACGCGTGTCGACGACTTCCCGGAGGCTGCTGTATCGGGCTCTCGGCGCCCGGTGCGGGGCGAATCGATTCTCGTTTGTGATGGCCCGGGAGGGGGGCGAACGCGCCGCACCCCACGGTTTTCAAGCGGAAATGCCCGTGGCGCCGGCCCGGCGCGGCGGTGCGCTTCTCAAGTTTGAAACACTCGTTCATCCGGCCGTCCGGCGCACGCCCGCGAGCCGGATTCGTCCGTCTAATCCGGCGATTGCTTCGCGTCGCTCAACGATCGCCGAGGGTGCCAAACCGTTATTGCGATACATTCCTGAAACAAAAAATGTCGTTCCTGGCGCTGCGTGCCGTCGTGGCGGCCGTTTGCCGTGCGCTATATGCGGTGGAATATCGCGTGGCACGCTGCTTGCGGTACAGGACGCACCGGCGGGCGGTCGACACGAAGTAATGAAGAGGTGGGGCGGCCAACTCGTCAATAAGCAGTCGGGGAAACGGCGATGAAGACCATAAGCAGTAGCTTGATCGGCGCGTACTTTGCGCCCCAGTGGGGTAGTCGGAAAGATCGGGGTGACGCTCGCGACGCTGTGCCAGCTTCGCGGGTTGCTCTGTCCCGGTTTCTTGCCCGCCGCGCGCTTCGCGTGCTGGCGCGGTTGTCGCGGTTGTCGCGCCGCACGGCGGTCGGGCGACAGCGGTACTCGCTTTCATCGTGTTCACCCGGATGGATCTTGCTGTTCGTGCCGGACAGCGTGATGCCGATTCGTCTTCGACCGTGCAGGGTCGCTTCGATCGCGCCTGGCCCAGGCCAGCGCCGGCCGGAATAGATCGAATGCCCGTCGACCGGATTATCCGGAAGACCTTTCGTCGATAGCTCAGGGAGAAGACATGCCACCTGGCTGCAATGCAGCCCCGTTGTCGCCCGGGTAAAGGGTGCATTTACAACGGCGCTGCATGTTGCGGTGGTTAATGTATTCGCGAAATTTCGATTCCGGAATCGGATGCCGCGTGTCGGCAATCCGTCCGGCGGGGCATCGAATATCGCAAGCCGGAAAGATGTGTGCATCGTTCCGGTTTATCAAGCAATGGTGTTTTCAGTGTAGTTCCAATGTTCATAAAAATAATCGAAAACACCTATCAAAAAAATTTGGATAACTAAAAATCACGAGGCTAAGCTTCGTCTGGCAAAAATTGCAAAAATCGTGATTGAAAAGTCATCGGGTTTTTATTAATTAGATAGTGATCCTTATTTTTGAGGATTGCTCAAGTCAGGAAGGTTGATGGCGTGCGATCTCCCTGGCTCATTCCGTCCACGCCGATTTGGAGTCGACCATGAAGAAGCTTCTGATTGCAGCAGCAGTTCTGGCGGTTTCGGGTGCAGCGTTCGCAGGTAGCGGCACGGTGTCGAGCAGCAATTCGTCGAGCAGCGGTTCGACGATGGCCGGGGTTGTCGGGTTCGGCGTTTTCGGCGCGACCGATTCCGGTGCAGCGCTCGGTGCCGCCGGCGCAACGGCCGGTCATGGCAGCAGCGGCTCGATCTCGTACACGAACCACACCAACACCTCGCAAGTGGGCGGCTTCGGCTTCGGCGGCGCACAAGCTGGTGGCAATAGCGGCGCGAATGCCGGCTCGATCGGCTGGACGACGCACTACTAAGTCGCGGAGCGAAGCGTTCGTCAATGGCTGGCGGTACGGACGCCGGGTTTCGCTCGATGGGGGGCAGGCCCGGCTCCGCCACCGCCGAACTCACTCACAGCAAGGAATTGCTATGAAAGCCAACGTCATATTTGCGACAGCGCTCACCGTCTTATCGTCGGCTGCAATGGCAGCGGGTTCGTCCACGACCAACCAGACGCAATCCGTTGCGGCAGGTGTTTCAGGGTCGGTGCTGGTCGGTTCCGGCAGCTATACCAGCAATTCGACTTCGACGGCTGGCGCGAACGCAGGCAGTACCGTGACACCCGCTGGTTCCGCCGGCACGGCATCCGCCTTCCACAACTCGACTTCGACGGCCAGCGGTTCGGGCACGAACGGGGGCGCGTTTGCGGCAGGCGGCGGTATCGGTGCCGCAGGCTCGTACGGTGGAAACAGCAGCACGAACGAGAACGCGAATGCGCTATCGGGAGGAGTCACCGCCACGATCGTACTCGGCGCGAACCACTATACGGCCTCGGGCGGGAACGACCAAGGCGTCGCCAATGCAGGTGCCGCTGGCCTGACGGGCAGTGGGGGTTCGGGCGCGATCGCGGGTTCGGATCACTTCAACTCGTCGACCGTGTGGAGTACCGGTCCGGCTGGCTCGCCGTCCGCGGCGGGCGGAAGCCAGGGCAGTTCGAGCGCGACCGGGAGCAGTCATTAGTCAGGTGTGGGGGGACCAGTTTCCCAGCGACGCTGGTCTCTTTTCCCCACATTGTTGTCACGTAAGGAGTTGGCATGAAGCAGAAACTGATTGCCGCCGCTCTGATGCTCGCGTCTCTGACGGCGTATGGCGCTGACCGTATTGCCGACGACGTGCAATCGAATTTGCAGACGTCAAACAACCCTGACCAGACAACCAAACCGTCAGAACAACAAGCGCTTTCGTCGGGCAGTGCCATCGGCGGACCAGACGCCCAGCAGTGGCAGGGCATGTCGGCCGGCTCGTGGTCCCAGCTGGGCAACGGCTGGAAACAGTTCGGGGAAGCAGGCAAAGCTGAAGGGAATCAGGGGAACTAGTACGGTTGCCTGGGTGGGAGGTCAAACCTCGTCCGGAGAGTGAAATGAACAGCAACAGGATCAAGGTGGCATGCGCAGCGATGTTCGCGATGACCACGATCGGCGCCCAAGCGCAAACCGCCGATTCGACTTCGAGCGCGCAGTCCTCGACGTCGTCGACGGCGATCGGCCAGGGCGGCGGCTCGAGCATGAACACGAACACCACGAGCTCGCGCGGCGGTAACGCCACCAGCTCCAGCGGGGTTCGCAGCAGCGGTAATTCGAGCGTAAACGTGAACGTGACGATGCCGTCCAGCACGAGCGGCGGCACGAACGTGACGCCGCAGTCGCTGCAGTCATCCGGCTCGCCCGGCACCAACCCGTACAACACCCAGTCAGCGGAAAACGTCAATTACTCCGGGACGCAGACGATCAAGACGAACCCCGCGATCCAGGCACCGGGTCTCACGACCACGCTGTCCGATACCTGCATGGGATCGGTGAGCGTCGGCGTGTCGTTCCCGGGGTTCGGCGCGACGGGCGGCACGACGCTGGTCGACCAGGCCTGCGTCCGGCGTCTCGATGCGCGTGAATTCCGCGCGATGGGCCTGACCGACGTGGCGCTCGCGCTGCTCTGCCAGAGCGACGCGAACCGGCGTGCGGTGGAAGCGACCGGCCACCTGTGCCCGGGCACGACCGCGCCGCTCGCCCGTTCGAACGTGGCGCCGAGCGCGGAAGCGACCGTCGCCGACGACGTGAAGTATCGCGATCCGATCGTGCGCGACCGCATGGGCTTGCCGCCGCTGGGTGCTGCCGCACCGGCACCGGCGCAGCCTCGCCCGGTGGCGACGACCGCGGTGCAAGCGGCACCCGTGTCGGTACCGGTACCGGTGCCCGTGCCGACGATGGCGCCAGTTGCTGCCGCACCGGCCGTCGCAGCACCGGCTGTTGCAGCTGCCGCACCGGCAGTGGCGGCGCCGGCTGTTGCCGCTGCTCCGGCCGTTGCAGCTCCCGCCGTTGCAGCCGCGGCACCGGCCGTCGCCGCAGCGCCCGCAGTAGCTGCCGCGCCCGCCGTCGCCGCCGCACCCGCAGCGTCGGTCGTCCCGGCGGCAGCGATTGCAGCCGTACCGGCTGCCGCGGTGATCGCCGCACCGGCGGTTGCGGACAAGGCATCGCCCGTGCCTGCCGAGCCGGTTGCCGACACGAAGGCGCCGGAACCCGTGCAGCCCGTGGCGGACAAGGCACCGGAACCCGTACCGGCAGTCGCCGACAAGGCGCCGGAACCCGCACCGGCGGTTGCCGACCAGGCACCCGAACCTGCCCCGGCAGTGGCCGACAAGGCCCCCGACCCAGTGCAGCCCGTCGCCGACAAGGCGCCGGAGCCGATGCCGGCCGCGACCGACAACGCAGCGCAAGCCGCTGCCGCGCCGGCTGCGGACACGACGCCGGCTGCTGCCGTCGTCGCGGCGCCTGCGGCCGATACCGCGATGCCCGCACCGGCAGCCGATGCGAAGGCCGCCGAACCGGCGCCGGTCGCCGCGGAAGCGCCCGCACCGGAAGCCGCGCAGCCTGCCGCAGCCGCGGCGGCGCCTGCCGACATGCCGGCAGCCGACGCGAAAGTGCCGGAAGAAGCCGCTGCGCAGCCCGCCGACATGCCGGCGTTGTCCGATCCGGCGCAAGCAATGCCGCCTGCTCCGGTCGACCAGCAGGCCGCCCCGGCTGTACCGGTCGTGCCGGCTCCGGCTGTCATCTCGACGAGCACGTCGTCGTAAGCACGCGGGCCGGTCTCCCGTGCGACCGGAACGCCGGCCGCACGGGCGTCGCTCGGCCCCGATGCCCGACGGTCGTTGCCTGTTTGACGGGTGTTGGTCCCATCCCCGAGGTCAACACCTCTTTTTGCCCGACGAGGATGCAAGGAGGCCTCAATCATGAGGATCTTTTTGGTCGCTCTGTTGTTGTACAGCGCGCAAGCCGCAGCACAGGCGGTATTTCAGAACCCGGCGGTGTTCGTCATCCTGGGCGAGCAGACCGCCGCGAATGCCGTGAGCGTCGAGCAGGCGCTGACGACGCTCGGTCGTGCCGACAACACCGCATGCGCGCCGATGATGATGATCGGCGATCCGCAGATGATCTACATGATGCCGGAGGAAGGTCACGCACCGTCGTGGCAATCGCCGGTGTACGGCCGTGGCGCGCCGTTCGAAGCGCAGAACGGGCCGACGCCGACCGGCAAGACGATCGGCGCGATGCAGCATGCCGAGGACATGCAGACGCAGCCATGGAGCGACGGCAGCGCGATCACGCAGAAGATCGCCGGCGAGTCGAGCGTGATGGCGACCGATCGGGTGAGCGGGTGGCAGCGCAACGAGCTCAACTCGATCGAGACGGCCCGCGCGACGGAGGTGACGGTGAACGGCAAGACCTACCGTGCCTATCGTGACGACCTCAACGGTTCCACGAAGCCGGTCGTCGAGCCGCAAATCTACACGCAGCGCGTCGTTTTCTGCCGATAACGAACCGTCAATCCGAGGACGGCCCGACGCCGCACCGCGGGACCACGATGCCCCGCGCGACGCGATCCGGCAACGGCCGTTCCGACAACCAACCCAAGCGACGAGGCCATCGTGAACTATTGCTGCCAGATCAGGGTGTCGGGCCCGCAGGATCTCGAACGCGATGCGGGGACGGCGCCGTTCGTCGCCGTCCGTCGCAACCATGTCGTACCGTCGCGGCCGCTCGTCTATCTGTCGCAGCAGCACGATGCCGCGCTCGTCGACTGTCTCGCGTCGCGCGGCTGGGACGTGTGGCGCGCCAAAACCGTTGCGGACGCACTGAATCTCGTGAGGGTGAACCGTCCGCATGCGGGCATCGTCGATTTCGGCAGCTTTGCGTCGCCCGACGTCACGTCGTTCGAGGCGCTGCTGCGCGATCCGCGTGTCGGCTGGGTCGCGCTCGCCGACCATGAGCGACTGCGGGATCTCACCATTGCGCGCCTGATTCGCCACTGCTGCTTCGACTACGTGCGCAATGCGACCGCGTACACGACGATCGGCTATCTGGTCGGTCATGCATACGGCATGCTGAAGCTCGCGGACGGCAGCACGGATGCCGATGCGGCGCCCCCCGGCGGCACGATGATCGGCTCGTGCGACGCGATGCGCCGGCTGTTCGCGACGATCCGCAAGGTCGCGAACACGGACGCCACCGTCTTCATTGCCGGCGAATCCGGCACCGGCAAGGAGCTGACTGCGGCGGCGATCCACCAGCAGTCGCTGCGCGCCGACGCGCCCTTCGTCGCCGTGAATTGCGCGGCAATTCCATCGACGCTGCTGCAGGCCGAACTGTTCGGCCACGAGCGCGGCGCGTTCACGGGCGCGCACCAGCGCAAGATCGGCCGGATCGAAACCGCGCACGGCGGCACGCTGTTTCTCGATGAAATCGGCGACATGCCGTTCGAAAGCCAGGCGAGCCTGCTGCGCTTCCTGCAGGAAGGCACGATCGAGCGGCTCGGCGGGCACGCGTCGATCCCGGTGGACGTACGGATCGTGTCGGCGACCCACGTCGATCTCGAGGCCGCGATGCAGGCGGGGCGGTTCCGTGCCGACCTGTACTACCGCTTGTGCGTGCTGCGCATCGACGAGCCGCCGCTGCGCGTGCGCGGCCGCGACATCATGCTGCTCGCTGACTACGTGTTGCGACGCTATCGCGGTGACAGTTCGCACCGGATTCGCGGCTTCATGCCCTGCGCGATCGAAGCGATCCACAACTATCCGTGGCCCGGCAACGTGCGCGAGCTGATCAACCGGATCCGGTTTGCGGTCGTGATGACGAACGGGCCGATGATCTCGGCCACCGATCTCGAACTGCACGCGTACACGTCGCGGCAGCCGCCAACACTCGCGGAGGCGCGCCGGCAGGCCGAGCGGCACGCGATCGAGGAAACGCTGCTGCGCCATCGTCACCAGCATGCGGACGTGGCGGCCGAGCTGGGCATCTCGCGCGCGACGCTGTACCGGCTGATGACCGCGCATGGGCTGCACGGCTGACGCGCCGTGGCGCGCAGCCGCTCAAGACTGCTCGACGTCGGCCGTTAAGAAAGGAAACGGCCCGTCCGGACCGCCGGCGCAGCCATGCGCGCGCGGCCGGCGCGAGGCGCATCACGCTTATCCGAGGTTATCGTGGCAGAGTGCAGTCACTGCGGCAGGACGTTCCTGGTCGGCGGGCGGTCGATCGACGGCCGCCGCTATTGCCGTCCGGCGTGCGCCCGGGCGCATCCGATCGTCGTCGAGGCAGAACGGGTGCCCGACACGAAAGTCTGGGAGTACGTGCACGACTGGCGATACGGGCCGTGCCCGATCTGTCGTCGCGACGACCGGCCGGTCGATGTCCATGCGTCGCATCGCGTCGTGTCGGTGCTGTTCGTCACGCGCTGGGCGACGCGGCGCCACGTGTGCTGCCGGCGTTGCGGCCGCAGGAAACAGGCGGTCGCGCTGCTTGCCTCGGCCGCGTTCGGCTGGTGGGGGCTGCCGTGGGGCCTCGTGCTGACACCGATCCAGCTCGCGCGCAACGCGCTTGGGCTGGCCGCGCGGGATCCGGAGGTCGCGACGCAGCAGTTCGAGCAGCTCGTGCGGCGCAAGCTGGCGGCGCGCCGGCTGCGGCACGCGCGGCAGGGCGCCTGAGTCCGAGCGCGCGGCCTGGCGCGCCACGCGCGATCAGGAGGCCGGCCGCTCGAAGCCCGAGGCGACCCAGCGCTCGGCGCTGGCCTTGTTGAGCTTGAATCCCGCCGACACCTTCGCTTCGGCGAGCAGCTCGCCATACGGATCGAATGCCTTGAGCTGCGCGTACGGCTCGAACTCGTCCGGCACGATGTCGAGCGTGACCGACACATCCTGGTCGTCCTCGCCCTGAACCGTCACTTCCTTGTGCAGCATCGCGCGCCGCTGCTGCGCGTGCCGCATCAGCACCTCGGTCGCGGTCTTCACGAGCGTGCGGAACGCGTTCGCGTCCATCGGCTTCGGGTTCTTCTTGTCGCGGCCCATGGTCCACGGCCCGACGAGCGCGGGCTCGGACTCGCCGTCCTTGATCATCTCGACGGCCCAGCCGTCGTCGTCTTCGTTCTTGATGATGCGGGCCGTCCAGCCGTTGTCGCGCCAGAGGCCGTCTTCGTGGATGGAGGTGTCGTCGGATTGCAGGTCGGGTTCGGTCATGAGGAAAGCGGGGTGCGGGCAGCCGGCTAAAGGGCGGTGGCGTGCAGCCGGCATCGGCGCGTCGCTCGCCGCCGGTGGCCCGGCGCGGTATGCAAAGGCGTCGATTTTACCTGCTGGCCGGCCGCTTGGCCCGCGTGGCCTGCCACGTCGACCATTCGGCCGATGTCCGCAGACGCCGGCTGCCGTGCGCCGGGCGTTCGAACCGGCGCAAATATCAAACTCGTATTACGTCCCGGACGGCCGATCGCGATGCCGTCCGATATCCCGCCCGCGCACGGCTTCATAGAATCGACGTTCGGGATAAAAATAGCCTGAACGTCCTTTCAACGCCCAACCGGCCGTGCGCGTTCCGCGTCGCGCGGCCGATGAACCACCTGGAACTGCGCATGAGGAAATTCAATGTTCGCGTTGTTTTCGCGTACGACTGGCCGTTGACGCTGGCCGGCATCGAGCAGGTCGCAGGCAGCGGCTGTGCGATCGAGATCGTCGCGGTCTACCGGAGTGCGACCGAACTGGTCGCGTCGCTCGGCAGCGTCGACTGCGATGTCGTGCTGGTCGACTATACGATCAGCGGAGACGAGCGGATGGACGGCCTTGCGCTGTTCGACTGGCTGCGGCGCACGCGTCCGAACGTCGGGATCGTCGCGCTGGTCGCGAACGAGAATCCGCTGATCTTCGGTTCGATCCTCGCGATCGGCGGCGTGAGCATCGTCAGCAAGTTCGACGAGGTCGGCCATGTCGTCACGGCCATTCATTCGAGCTATAGCGGCGGGCGCTACCTGTCGCCGCTCGTCAGGCGCGCGATCGATGCATGCGGCGAGCGCGGCGAGGCGCCCGTGAAGCTGTCGGCGCGCGAGATCGAGGTCATTCGCCTGTATCTGTCGGGGGTGCCGATCAAGACGATCGCGCAGCGTCTGAGCAAGGGCAAGCAGACGGTCAGCGCGCAGAAGATCAGTGCGATGAAGAAGCTCGGCGTGAGCAACGATGTCGAGCTGATTCAGCGGGCGGCGGGGTTGGGGCTCGGCGCCGGCCTGACCGCGTCACGGCCCGGCAGCGCCGCATGAGCACGCGTGCGCCGGGCGGCCGCCATCAGGCCGGCAACGCAAACCGCGTCACCGCATCCCGCAGCGCCTCGGCCTGATCGCGCAGCGAATGCGCGGCGGCCGCGGCCTCTTCGACGAGCGCCGCGTTCTGCTGCGTCACCTGGTCCATCTCGCCCACCGCGCGATTGACCTGCTCGATCCCGGCGCTCTGCTCGCGCGACGCATGGCTGATTTCGTCGAGGATCTCGTTCACGCGCCGCACCGACTGCACGAGTTCGGTCATCGTCTCGCCCGCATTCGTGACGAGCGCCGCGCCGTGTTCGACGGTCTCGTTCGACGACACGATCAGCGACTTGATCTCCTTCGCGGCCGTTGCCGAGCGTTGCGCGAGCGAGCGCACCTCGGCCGCGACCACCGCGAAGCCGCGGCCCTGTTCGCCGGCACGCGCCGCTTCGACCGCCGCGTTCAGCGCGAGGATGTTGGTCTGGAATGCGATCCCGTCGATCACGCCGATGATGTCGCCGATCTTGTGCGAGCGGTCGGTGATCTCGTTCATCGTGCGCACGACGTCGTCCACCACCGCGCTGCCGCGCGTCGCGACCTGCGCGGCCTGGCTCGCGAGCGACGCGGCCTGCGCGGCGCTATCCGCGTTCTGCTTCACGTTCGCGGTCATCTGGTCCATGCTCGACGCGGTCTGCACGAGCGCGGCCGCCTGTTCCTCGGTGCGCTGCGACAGGTCCGTGTTGCCGGACGCGATCTCGCTTGCGCCGACGTTGATGTTCTCGGTCCCCATCCGCACGCGCGACACCATGTCGATCAGCCCGCCCTGCATCGTGTGGAGTGCATGCAGCAGGCTGCCGCGATCGTCCTGCTTCACGGTGACGCGCGCGGTCAGGTCGCCCTGCGCGATGCGCTGCGCGGCGTCGAGCGCCACTTCCAGTTCGCCGCCGAGGTTCGCACGCACGCTTTTCAGCACCAGCACCATCACGGCGGTCGCGATCCCGCCGAGCACGGCCGTCATCGCGAGCCAGCGGCCGATGCTTTCGAGCACGGCCGAGCGCACGTCGTTCATGTACATGCCGGTCACGAGATACCAGTCCCACGGCGCGAAGCGTTGCACGGCGCTGGTTTTCTCCTGCGGCTTGTCGGCGCCCGGCTTCGGCCACAGATACTCGACGAAGCCCTTGCCGCCTTCCACGTTGCCGGCCTTCACGATCTCGACGAACAGGTGCTTGCCGTTCGGATCGGTGAAATTCGACACGTCCTTGCCGTCGAGATCGGTCTTGATCGGATGCATCACGATCACGGGCTTCGAGTCGTTGACCGAGATATAGCCGTCGGCACCGTAGCGCATCGCGGCGATCGCCTCGAGCGCCTTCTGCTTCGCGTCGGCTTCCGGCAGCGCGTTCTGCTGCGACAGCTTGTAGTAATGGTCGGCCACGCTCGTGGCCTGCGCGACCAGCGACGCAAGCTGGTCGCGGCGATCCGTGATCATCGATGCGCGCGTCTGCCATGCGCCGAGCCCGGCGATCACGAGCAGGCCGAGCCAGAGGATGACGATCATCGAGGCGAGTTTCTGATTCAGGGAAAGATTGCGCATGGTGTGTGGTCGGTCAGTCGTGGAAGCTCGCCGCAACGGCGTGACGGGGTAAGTGTCTTGTCGGCGCGCGACGTGCGTCGCCGTAGACGGGTTATCCCTAGGAACCGGTACCCTGGACGCATGCCTCTAATGCCGACAAGGGTATCTATGCATATGCATAACGGGTGTCGCTATACTCACGGGGCGATGGCGTGCGCGCCGCACGTCCGGTTCGGCGGCGCGACGGCGAATGAAACCGAAAGGAGGCAACGATGCGAATTCTGGTAGTAGGGGCCGGCGCGGTCGGCGGATACTTCGGCGGCCGGCTGGCCGCGGCGGGGCGCGACGTGACGTTCCTGGTGCGAGACGGCCGCGCAGCTGCGCTGGCGCGCGACGGGCTGCTGATCCGCAGCCCGCGCGGCGACCTGACGCTTGCGAACGTGCAGACCGTGCGCGCGGGCGATGCCGGCGCCGGCGTCGCGCCGTTCGACCTCGTGCTGCTGAGCTGCAAGGCGTACAGCCTCGACGATGCGATTGCATCGTTTGCACCATTCGTCGGCCCGCAGACGCTGATCCTGCCGATGCTCAACGGGATGCGTCATCTCGACGTGCTGCGCGACCGGTTCGGCGCCGCGCAGGTGCTCGGCGGGCTGTGCGTGATCGCGGCGACGCTCGATCGCGAGCAGCGCATCGTGCACCTCAACGACACGCACGGCGTCACGTTCGGCGAACTCGCGGGCGGCGAATCGCCGCGCGTGCGCGCGGTGGCCGAGGTGCTCGGCGGCGCGGGTTTCGATGCGACGCTCAGCGACAACGTGGCCGCGCGGATGTGGGAAAAGTGGGTGTTCCTCGCGACGCTCGCCGCGAGCACGTCGTTGTTCCGCGGTTCGGTGGGCGACATTCTCGCCGCGCCGGATGGCCGCCACTTGCTCGAGACGATGCTCGGCGAATGCAGCGCGATTGCCGAACACAACGGCTACCGGCCCGACCCGGTCGCGATCGAGCGGATGCAGCGGATGGTGCTGACGCCGTCGCCGCTGACCGCATCGATGCTGCGCGACGTCGAGAATCATGCGCGTGTCGAAGCCGATCACGTGATCGGCGACCTGCTCGCGCGCCGCGACCCGCAGGCGGCCGATGTGCTGTCGCTGCTGCGGATCGCGTACAACCACCTGAAGGCGTACGAAGTGCGGACGGCGCGCGAGCACGCGGCCGCATGAGCACCGGAGCGGGCGGCCACCCGGCCGTTCCGCGCTGCACAAATTTGCCGTCCGGCGCCGTTTGCGGCCGGAATGCGCAAAAAAGTATCGGAAATCAGGCGTAAAGTTGGTGGAGCCGCGCGCTCGATCGACCTACATTGCTTCCCATGCGACCGGTCGCGTCGCCGTGTGAAATACGCGGCGCATGCGAAACGAACCGGCCAGCGAGACATGGGAATGGAGACGCCAACAATGATGCACCCCGATCTGGAAGTGGTCGAAGTGCGACGCGACGAGTCGTTCAAGGTCTGGTCGCACGGCTATCCGTATCGCACGATCCGCTGGCACTTCCATCCCGAATTCGAACTGCACCTGATCGTCGCGACGCGCGGCAAGTATTTCGTCGGCGACCATATCGGCTCGTTCGGCCCGGGCCATCTCGTGCTGCTCGGCCCGAACCTGCCGCACAACTGGGTCAGCGACATGGCCGAAGGCGAAACCGTCGAGCGCCGCAATCTCGTGATCCAGTTCGACCCCGCGTTCGTGCGCCGTTGCATGGATGCGTTTCCCGAATGCCGCGACGCGCAGGGGCTGCTCGACGATGCGCGGCGCGGGGTCGGCTTCGATGCGGCAACCGGCGCCGCGATCGCGCCGCTGTTCGACGAGTTGCTGGCCGCGCGCGGCATGCGTCGTATCGCGCTGTTCATGACGATCCTCGAGCGGCTTTGCGGGGCGGCCGAACGCACGTTGCTCGCGAGCCCCGCGTACGACCAGGCCGACGTCACGCCCACGCGGCTCAGCCATGCGCTGTCGTACATCGGCAAGAACCTCGCGTCCGAGCTGCGCGAATCCGATCTCGCGCAACTGACCGGGCAGAGCGTCAGCGCGTTCTCGCGAGCGTTCCACCGCCAGACGGGCATGCCGTTCGTCCAGTACGTGAATCGTCTGCGGATTGAATCCGCGTGCCAGATGCTGCACGCCGACGACGCGAGCATCACCGATATCTGCTTCCAGGCCGGCTTCAACAACGTGTCGAACTTCAATCGCCAGTTCCGCGCGGTGAAGGGGATGGCGCCGTCCGAATTCCGCGCGCTGCAGCGTCTGAACGCGCGCAGCCGCGAGCTTGCGCTGCATGCGGCGCCCACCGGCAATCCGCTGCCGCCGCGTGTCGTCACGCCCGGCGTACCCGAACTCGCGCCGCAGCCCGGATGATCGCAGGGCCGCGGCCCGCCTGAACTTCCCCGCCGTTTCACCCAGCGCAATCGCGTCGCCCCCGTCGCGAGGGGCGCGTTCACCCACGAAAAAGCTGCACAACCAACCGGAGACACCGTCATGACGCATGCATCGCCCGCTTCATTCCCCCGTCGCGCCGCCCGCATGGCGGTGGTTGCCGCGCTCGCCGTCGCGGCCTGGCTGCCCGCTGCCGCCGTGCAGGCCGCACCGCTGCGGATCGGCATGACGTTCCAGGAGTTGAACAACCCGTATTTCGTGACGATGCAGAAGGCGCTGAACGACGCGGCTGCGTCGATCGGCGCGCAGGTCGTCGTCACCGACGCGCATCACGACGTCAGCAAGCAGGTGAGCGACGTCGAGGACATGCTGCAGAAGAAGATCGACATCCTGCTCGTGAACCCGACCGATTCCACCGGGATCCAGTCGGCGATCACGCAGGCGAAGAAGGCCGGCGCGGTGGTGGTGGCCGTCGATGCGAACGCGAACGGCCCGGTCGATTCGTTCGTCGGCTCGAAGAACTACGACGCGGGGGTGATGTCGTGCGACTACCTCGCGAAGGCAATCGGCGGCAGCGGCGAGGTCGCGATCCTCGACGGCATTCCGGTCGTGCCGATTCTCGAACGCGTGCGCGGCTGCAAGGCGGGGCTCGCGAAGTACCCGAACGTGAAGCTGGTCGATACGCAGAACGGCAAGCAGGAGCGCGCGACCGCGCTGTCCGTGACCGAGAACCTGATTTCCGCACACCCGAAGCTGAAGGGCATCTTCAGCGTGAACGACGGCGGCGCGATGGGCGCACTCGCCGCGATCGACAGTTCGGGCAAGGACATCAAGCTGACGAGCGTCGACGGCGCGCCGGAGGCGATCGCCGCGATCCAGAAGCCGAATTCGAAGTTCATCGAGACGACCGCGCAGTTCCCGGCCGACCAGGTGCGCATCGCGCTCGGCATCGCGATCGCGCGGAAGTGGGGTGCGACGGTGCCGAAGGCGATCCCGGTCGACGTGAAGGTGGTCGATCGCGGCAACGCGAAGGGCTTCAGCTGGTGAACGACGTGCGATGCGACGCGAAGGGCGGCGGCACGGCCGGCGCCCTTCGCACGGAGAAGCCGATGGACACGATACTCAGGCTCAGCCACATCACGAAAAGCTTTCCGGGTGTGAAGGCGCTGTCCGACATTGATCTGGAGATTGCGCGCGGCGAGATTCACGCGCTGCTCGGCGAGAACGGCGCGGGCAAGTCGACGCTGATGAAGATCCTGTGCGGCATTCATCAGCCGGATGCCGGCACGATCGAGATCGACGGCACGGTGCGTCAATTCGCGGATTATCACGACGCGGTTGCGGCGGGCGTCGGCATCGTGTTCCAGGAATTCAGCCTGATTCCGCATCTCGACGCGGTCGACAACCTGTTCCTCGGCCGCGAGCTGCGCAATCGCTGGGGGGCGCGCGACCGCAAGCGGATGCGTCACGCGGCGGCCGCGATCTTCGCGCGGCTCGGCGTGGCGATCGATCTCGATGCGCCGATTCGCACGCTGTCGGTCGCGCAGCAGCAGTTCGTCGAGATCGGCAAGGCGCTGTCGCTCGATGCTCGCATCCTGATCCTCGACGAACCGACCGCCACGCTCACGCCGGCCGAGGCCGAACACCTGTTCGCGATCATGCGCGAGCTGAGGCGGCAGGGCGTCGCGATGATCTTCATCTCGCATCACCTCGACGAGATCTTCGCGGTGTGCGACCGCATCACGGTGCTGCGTGACGGCCAGTACGTGGCGACGACCGATGTCGCACGCACCGACGTCGAGCAACTGGTACGGATGATGGTCGGCCGCCGGATCGAAAGCAGCTTTCCGCCGAAGCCGGCGCGCGCGGACGATGCGCCGCGGGTGCTGGAGGTCAATGAACTGCAGATCGAGCGCGGCGGCCCGGTGAACCGCTTTACTCTGCATGCCGGCGAGATCCTCGGCTTCGCCGGGCTGGTCGGCTCGGGCCGCACGGAAACGGCGCTCGCGGTGATCGGCGCGACGCGTGCGCATCGCAAGGACGTGCGCGTGCGCGGCGCGGCGGCGAAGCTTGGCGATCCGGCCGACGCGCTGCGCGCCGGCATCGGCATCCTGCCGGAGAGCCGCAAGACGGAAGGGCTCGTCACGTCGTTCTCGATCCGCGACAACATCTCGCTGAACAACCTCGGCAAGTACCGGTCGATGCGCTGGCTGATCGACCGTCGCGGCGAAGCGCGCACCACGCACGACGTGATGCGGCGCGTCGGCGTGAAGGCGCCGTCGATCCACACCGAGGTCGCGACGCTGTCCGGCGGCAACCAGCAGAAGGTCGTGATCGCGCGCTGGCTGAACCATCACACGTCGGTGCTGATCTTCGACGAGCCGACGCGCGGCATCGACGTCGGCGCGAAAGCCGAAATCTACGGGCTGATGCGCGAACTCACCGCGCGCGGCTACGCCATCATCATGATCTCGTCCGAATTGCCGGAAATCGTCGGCATGTGCGATCGCGTCGCCGTGTTCCGGCAGGGCCGCATCGAGGCGACGCTCGCAGGCGACGAGATCGATCCCGACACGGTCATGACCTATGCCACGGCCGGCACGCGAGGAGCGACCCATGAACCTGCCTGATTCTTCTTCCACGCCCTCCACGACGCTCGCGGCCGCCGCCGGAAACGGCGACGCACCGCCGCCACGCGCGATGTGGGCGCAGTTGCGGCGCTCGACGCTGTTCTATCCGCTCGTCGGCCTGATCGTCGTGTGCATCGCGATGATGATCGCGAGCCCGAGCTTCCTGTCCGCTGCGAACCTGGAGAACGTGCTGCGCCAGGTGTCGATCAACGCGATCATCGCGGTCGGCATGACCTGCGTGATCCTGACCGGCGGGATCGACCTGTCGGTCGGCTCGGTGATGGCGCTGTCGGGCACGCTCGCGGCCGGGCTGATGGTCGCGGGCGTGAACGCGGTTGCCGCGCTCGCGATCGGCATCGCGGTCGGCCTCGGTTTCGGCTTCCTGAACGGCGTGTTCGTCGCGTTCGCGGGGATGCCGCCGATCATCGTCACGCTCGCGACGATGGGCATCGCGCGCGGCCTCGCGCTGATCTACACGGGCGGCTATCCGATCGACGGCCTGCCCGACTGGGTCGCGTTCTTCGGCAGCGGCAAGGTGCTCGGCATCCAGGCGCCCGTGCTGATCATGCTGGTGGTCTATGCGATCGCATGGCTGCTGCTCGACCGGATGCCGTTCGGCCGATACGTGTATGCGATCGGCGGCAACGAGCAGGCGACGCGGCTCACCGGCGTGCGCGTGGCGCGCGTGAAGCTGATCGTCTACACGCTGGCCGGGCTCACGTCGGTGCTTGCCGCGATCGTGCTGACCGGGCGGTTGATGAGCGGTCAGCCGAACGCGGGCGTGGGCTTCGAGCTCGACGCGATCGCGGCCGTCGTGATGGGCGGCACGTCGATCTCGGGCGGGCGCGGCGCGATCCTCGGCACGCTGGTCGGTGCGCTGCTGCTCGGTGTGCTCAACAACGGGCTGAACATGATCGGCGTGAACCCGTATGTGCAGAACGTGATCAAGGGCGGAATCATCCTGCTTGCGATCTATATCAGCCGCGAACGGTCGCGGTAACGATTCATTTATCAGTTATCCATATCATCCACGTAAGAGACTACCCATGACGACACCCGAAGCCCCGCCGCGCATGACCGCGGTCGTCTGCCACGGCCCCGAGGACTATCGCGTCGAACAGGTCGCGAAGCCGCGCCCCGGCGCGAACGAGCTCGTGATCCGCATCGCTGCATGCGGGATCTGCGCGAGCGACTGCAAGTGCTACACCGGCGCGAAGATGTTCTGGGGCGGCCCGAGCCCGTGGGTGAAGGCGCCCGTGATTCCCGGCCACGAATTCTTCGGCTACGTCGAAGCGCTCGGCGACGGCGCGGCCGAGCATTTCGGCGTGGCGGTGGGCGACCGCGTGATCGCCGAGCAGATCGTGCCGTGCGGCAAGTGCCGCTATTGCAAGTCGGGCCAGTACTGGATGTGCGAAGTGCACAACATCTTCGGCTTCCAGCGCGAAGCGGCCGACGGCGGGATGGCTGAATACATGCGCATTCCGCCGACCGCGATCGTCCACAAGATCCCGCTCGGCGTGTCGCTCGAGGACGCGGCGATCATCGAGCCGCTGTCGTGCGCGATCCATACGGTGAACCGCGGCGACGTCCAGCTCGACGATGTCGTCGTGATCGCGGGCGCGGGCCCGCTCGGGCTGATGATGACGCAGGTCGCGCATCTGAAGACGCCGAAGAAGCTCGTCGTGATCGACCTGATCGACGAGCGGCTCGAACTCGCGCGCGAGTACGGTGCGGACGTGACGATCAACCCGAAGCGCGACGACGCGCGCGCGATCGTCCAGTCGCTCACCGACGGCTACGGCTGCGACGTCTACATCGAGACGACCGGTGCGCCGGTCGGCGTGAGCCAGGGGCTCGACCTGATCCGCAAGCTCGGCCGCTTCGTCGAGTTCAGCGTGTTCGGCGAGGATGCGACCGTCGACTGGTCGATCATCGGCGACCGCAAGGAACTCGACGTGCGCGGCGCGCACCTGGGGCCATACTGTTATCCGATCGCGATCGACCTGCTCGCGCGCGGGCTCGTCACGTCGAAAGGCATCGTCACGCACGATTTCGCGCTCGAAGACTGGGACGACGCGATCCGCGTCGCGAAATCGCCCGAATCGATCAAGGTGCTGCTGAAGCCGGCCCGCTGACGCGGCCCGCGTGCGCCTCACCGGAGACATCATGGAATACGTCATAGGCGTCGACATCGGCACGCAGAGCACCAAGGCGCTGCTCGTCGACCGGCACGGCACGATCGTCGCGCGGCGCTCGGCCGGCTACCAGCCCGATACGCCGCGCCCGCTGTGGGCCGAGCAATGGCCGCAGGTGTGGTTCGATGCCGTGCTCGCGTGCATCGCGGGCTGCGTGAGCGACGCGCGTGCGCAGGGCGTGCCAGCCGATGCGATTCGCGCGGTGTGCGTGGGGAGCCTGTACGGCGGCTCGGGCGTTCCGGTCGACATCGACATGCGGCCGCTCCATCCGTGCCTGATCTGGATGGACCGGCGCGCGACCGCGGAAGTCGACTGGGTCGACGCGAACGTGAACGTCGAGCGGTTGCGCGTGATCACCGGCAACGGTGTCGACAGCTATTACGGCTTCACGAAGATGCTGTGGCTGCGCGACCAGCGGCCGGACGTGTGGGCGAACGTGCGCTATTTCCTGCCGCCGAACGCGTACGTGATCTACCTGCTGACCGGCGAGGTCGCGGTCGATCACAGTTCGGCCGGCAATATCGGAGGTGTGTACGACATCGCGCGCCGCGAGTGGTCCGACGACGCGCTCGACATGCTCGGCATTCCGGCGACGATGATGCCCGAGCGGCTCGTCGAATCGACGGACATCGTCGGCGGGCTGCTGTCGCAATGGACGGAGCAGCTCGGGCTGCCGGCCGGCACGCCCGTCGTCGCGGGCGGTGTCGATGCGGCCGTCGCGACCTTCGCGGCCGGCGCGACGCGCGCGGGGCAGCATGTCGCGATGATCGGCACCAGCATGTGCTGGGGTTACGTGAGCCGGCACGTCGATGCGAGGCACGGGCTCGTCAGCATGCCGCACGTGTTCAACGGGCAGCGCGACCTGTACGTGTTCGGCGGTGCGATTACGGCCGGCGCGTCGGTCGCATGGTTTCGCGACCAGTTCTGCCACGCGGAAATCGAAGCGGCACGCCTGCTGCCGCACGGCGATCCGCACGTGTTGCTCGAGGACGCGGCCGAACGCGTGCCGCCGGGTGCGGACGGCGTGCTGTTCCTGCCGTACCTGATGGGCGAGCGCAGCCCCGTATGGGACGCGAAGGCAAGTGGCGCGTTCGTCGGGCTGAGTCTCGCGCATACACGGGCGCACCTGTATCGCGCGGTGCTCGAAGGCGTCGCGTTCGCATTGCGGCACAACATCGAAGCCGGGCGGCGCGGCGCGGTGGCGCTCGACGACCGGCTGATCGTCGTGGGCGGGGCCGCGCACTCGGCGCTATGGATGCAGATCATTGCGGACGTGACGGGTTTCCCGGTGTGGGCGATCGAGCAGGACGTCGAAGCCGCGATGGGGGCCGCGTTGCTCGCGGGCGTCGGGGCAGGGCTCGTGTCACACGACGACGCGCAAGGCGGCTGGGTCACGCTCGTCGAGCGCGCGCGGCCGGATGCCGAACGCGCGAAAACCTATGCGGCGCGCTTTGCGCGCTATACGGCGCTGTATCCGGCGCTCAAACCGATCATGCACGGGTTGCACACGCCATCATGAAGACACGATTCGATTTCGGCGGTTCGCGGGTGCTCGTCACGGGGGCGTCGAGCGGGATCGGGCGCGCGTGCGCGGTCGCGCTGGCGCGGGCGGGCGCACAGGTCGTCGCGGCCGGGCGCGACATGGCCGCGCTCGATGCGCTGGCCGGCGAGACCGCGTGCGAAACGTTGCGCGTCGATGTCGGCGGCGACGAGCATGCGATCGACGCGGCGCTCGCCCCGCACGACGCATTCGACGGCCTCGTGAATTGCGCGGGGATCGCGTCGCTCGAATCGGCGCTCGAGGTGAGCGCCGCGCATTTCGATCGCGTGATGGCCGTCAATGCGCGCGGCGCGGCGCTCGTCGCACGGGCCGTCGCACGGAAGATGATCGCGCGCGATGGACGTGGGGCCGCGCATGCGCGGGGCAGCATCGTCAACGTATCGAGCCAGGCCGCGCTCGTCGGGTTGCCCGCGCATCTGAGTTACTGCGCGTCGAAGGCGGCGATGGACGCGATCACGCGCGTGCTGTGCATCGAACTCGGGCCGCACGGCATTCGTGTGAACAGCGTGAACCCGACCGTCACGCTCACGCCGATGGCGCAGTTCGCATGGAGCGAACCGGAAAAGCGGGCGCCGATGCTGGCCGCGATTCCGCTCGGGCGATTTGCGGAGCCGGACGAGGTCGTCGAACCGATCCTGTTCCTGCTGAGCGATGCCGCGTCGATGGTCAGCGGCGTATCGCTGCCGATCGACGGCGGGTATACGGCGCGCTAGGCAGCGTCATGCGGCGACGGCACATGACGGGAACCCGCGGCGAATGCGTGGCGCGGCCGCGCTGCGGCTAGACCGGATCCTTGCTCGGCGGGCCGTCGGGTTGCTGCGGATTGTCGTGATGATGACCCGGCGACGGTGGCGATAACGGGTCGTCTTCCGGGTCGCGATTCGGGTCGGCCGGTGGCTCGGGCGTCGGGGTCGTGTGATCGGTCATGGAGAACTCGCGCAGTGCGTGACGGCGGTGGCGCGGCGGGGCGCCTCGTCTCCGTTATAGCCAATCGGGCGTGCGTTTGCAGCGGGATTGTGGCGGTGGGTGGTGGGTTGTCGGCGCAATCCGTGCGTGGGTGGTTTTCGGGCAGGAACCCGTTGCGCGCGGAGCGTGCCCTGCGTTGCACCGCGCGCTTTGTGCGACTACGGTCAGCGCAAATCCGCCGGGGTATCGACGTCGCGCACGATGCCGGGATCGTCGACGTCGAGCAGCCTGACCGGTGCGCTGGCGAACAGCGCGCGGGCACCGGTGTCGCCGTCGAGCGCGACGAGTGCATCGAAGTGGTGCGCGGCGAAGCCGACCGGATGGCCGCGCACGCCGCGATGCACGGGGGCGACGACCGATGCGCTGTCGGCGTCGAGCGCGCGCGTGACGGTTTCGTAGGTTGAAGCGGCGATCCACGGCATGTCGCCGAGCGCGACGAGCCAGCCGTTCGCGTCGGGCGTCGCGCGTACGCCGGCCGCGAGGCTCGCGCCCATGCCGCGCACGGCGTCGGGTGCGTAGACGACGTGGCAGCCGGCTTCGTTCAGCAGCATCGCGAGTTTCTCGGCGCCGGGACGCACGACGGCGATCACGTCGGCCGTGACCGCCGCGAGATGGCGGGCGGCCGCGACCGCCACCGGCGTGCCGTCGGGAAGCAGCGCCAGCAGCTTGCTGTGCAGGCCGCTCGGGTCGAAGCGTTGACCGAGGCCGCCCGCAAGGAGGACGCCGGTGGCGAAAGACGCATAGGACATCGGCGCGGGGGAGAGTGAAGCAGGTGCTGCGATTGTGCGGGAGCGGGCAGGGATCGACAAGTGAGGATGTTACCGAGACGGGTTCGTTTCGTCGGAAAGAATGTCAGCGCGCGGCTTCGTCGAGCATGTTTTCCTCGACGGGGCCGTAAATGGCGTGCGATTGATCGTGCATGACGGCCCAATAGCGGTCGCCGAACGACCAATGCCACCATTCCGACGGGTAATTGGTGAAGCCGGCGCCCGTCAGCGCGGCGATCAGGATCTGACGGTTGTGGGCGGCTGCGCGGCTGATGAACGGGTTGTGCGTGTAGCACGCGCCGGATGATTCCTGGTCGGTGGCGTTCATGACGCAGCCCATGTCGAGCTCGATCCCGTCCGCCGAGATCAGTGTCAGGTCGACGGCCGCGCCCGTCGGATGGGCGGCGACTTCCGGCGGCGCGACGTAGTGGCTCGTCAGTGCGACCAGTGTGTCTTCGTCGGGCAACGGATTCAGCGTCCGGCGCAAGTGCGCGAGGTGCCCGGTGAAGTAGTGGCGCTGCAGGGCCAGCGGGCGATAGCCTTCCTTGACATACAGGCGCAGGCCGGCGGGGAGCGCGTGCGCAGCGGCAATCAGCCGGTCTGCCACGCCACGACGTACTTTCAGGAAATGCGGGCTTCTGCTCTTGATGTCGCGGCGGTCGAGATCGACGGCGATGCGGTCATGGAAGCCTGCGAGATCGACAAACCCTTCGTGCGACTCCAGCAGGGCGATCGACCGGACAACGGGATCGGAGAGCGATATCACGATAGCGGACGAGGTGGCGCGATGACGGTTGCGGGCCACGAGCCGGCGGTGAGGCTGGCCGAGGTCGTTTTTGTCAGACGAATAGCCAATATGCCAGAGTCCGGCGGAGGATGTGTCGCGGTTTTCGCTGCGGGGGCGTGAGCGCCCTATCCTGGCGTATCGATGTACGTGTCTGCGTGGACGCCGTCGTTTCGCGTGTCGCGTTGCGGCGCTTCCCGACCGCTTTCCTCGATTGGATCGATGGGGCTGTCGTAGCGCAAGACCGAGCCGCGCAATACGTCCAGCGGCTGCATTGCGTATCGTTGGTTATGCATCCGCCCACTTCCTCAACAGGTTGTGATAAATCCCCGTCAATGAAATGACCATCGGGTCCTTCGCGCCTTTCTCGGCGGAAAGCGCCTGGATCTGCGTATCGAGCTGGAACAGCAGCGTGCGATCGCCGTCGTCGCGCACCATGCTCTGGATCCAGAAGAACGAGGCGACGCGCTCGCCGCGCGTCACGGGTGTCACGTGATGCAGGCTCGACGCCGGATACAGCACGAGGTCGCCCGCCGGCAGCTTCGCGCGATGCGTGCCGTACGTGTCCTCGACACACAGCTCGCCGCCGTCGTACGCATCGGGCTCTTCGAGAAACAGCGTGGCCGACAGATCGCTGCGCACGCGGAAATCCGTGCCGCGCAGCAGCCGGATCGCGTTGTCGACGTGCGTGCCGAACGTCTCGCCGCCTTCGTAGCGATTGAACAGCGGCGGAAACACCTTGAGCGGCAGCGCCGCCGAAAAGAACAGCGGATGGCGTGCGAGCGCGTCCTGGATCGCGTCGCCCACCGCGCGTGCGGCCGGCGAGCCTTCCGGCAATTGCCGGTTGCGTTTCGCGAGCGCCGACTGCGAGCCGGACGTCGCATTGCCGTCGACCCATTCGGCTGCATCGAGCAGCTCGCGACATTGCGCGACCTGCGCTTTCGTCAGTACGCCGGAGATATGAAGCATCATGATGCGGATTCCATGCAGTGCGGCTGCGGCTGCGGTTCCGGTTGCATCTGCAGCGCGGCCGCACGAAACGCGTCGATCGGCGACGACGCGAGATACGCGTGCATCTTCGCGACGAACGCGGGGGTAGCGGCGGCCGGCACGCGCGCGAGCCACACGAGCGCTTCGTCGATGCGCCCGCGTTCGGCGAGCAGCCGTGCAAGGTTGAACTGGCCGCGGAAATCACCGGCCACGGCGGCGCGGCGATAGTGGTCGAACGCGACGTCGGAGTCGACCGGTACGACCCAGCCGTCCTCGTAGAAGCCGCCGATCAGGTTGATCGATTTCGCGTGGCCGAGTGCGGCCGCGCGCTGAAACCAGTCGAGCGCGTCGGCGCGATTCTCGTCGACGCCGTTGCCGAGCGCGAGCGCCGTCGCGTAGTTGTACATGCCCCAGTCGAGCCCCGCCTGCGCGGCAAGCCGATACCAGTACACGGCGACCGGCGCGCACGCGGCCGTGCCCCAGCCGAACTCGTAGCAGCGGCCGAGCATGTTCATCGCCATCGCGTGGCCGGCGCGCGCCGCGTGCCGGAACCAGTTGAACGCGGCCGCCGGATCGCGCGCGACGCCATGCCCGTCCAGCAGGTATTGCCCGTAGACGGCTTGCGCATCGACGATGCCGTTGTCGGCCGCCGCCGCGACCCACGCGGCGGCGCGCTCGGGCGGCCCGGCCAGGATGTCGGCGAACTCGCGCGGCGAAACCGACGCGAGCGCCTTCAGCGACACGGCCTCCATCGATCAGTAGCGCGCGTTCAGCGTGACGAACGCCGAGCGGCCGGGTGCGATCGACGCGTAGTGCGCCGGATACGCCTGGTCGAAGTAGGTGCGGTTGAACAGGTTGTTCACGTTCAGCTGCAGGTCGAGCTTCTTGTTGATGCGGTACTGCGCCATCGCATCGAAGCGCCAGTACGACGGCACCGCGTGCTGGTTCGCGGTATCGCCGAACACCTGCGACATGTAGAACGCGCCGCCGCCGACGGTGAACTTCGGCGTCACGTCGTAGTTCGACCACATCGTGAAGCTGTGCTTCGGCGTGTTCGGGAACCGGTTGCCGTTGCTCGCCGTGTCCTTGCCGTTGTCGCGCAGCTCGCTCTTCATGTACGTATAGCCGCCGAACAGTTGCCACTGCTTCGTGATCTGGCCCGCGACGCCGAGTTCGAGACCCTGCACGCGCTTGTTGCCGACCATCGCGTACTGGTTGTTCGGCAGCGTCACGCGCGCGTTCGTCGTGTCGATCTGGAACAATGCGGCGGTCAGCGCGAGCTTGTCGTTCAGCACGTTCCACTTCGTGCCGAGCTCGATGCTGCGGTTTTTCTCCGGCGCCAGCTGATCGGCGTTCGAGCCGACGCCGCCGCGGCCCGGCGTGAGCGACTGCGTTTCGCTGCCTTCGCCGAGCATCATGCCGGCCGGCGTCGACGACGTCGCGTACGACGCATAGATGCTGCCGTTCTGCGCGGGCTTGAACACGAGGCCGGCTTGCCAGTTCACGAGCGTGTCGTCACGCGTGGTGGTCTTGCCGCCGTTGGCCTTGGTGTCGGTGAAGCGGGTCGAGTAGTCGTCGATGCGCACGCCGCCGTTGACCTGCCAGCGCGGCGTGATCTCGATCGTGTCGAAGCCGTAGATCGACTTCGTCACGGTGCGTGCATGCGCGTAGTCGTTGTTGCGCGTGATCGAGCCAGCCCAAGGATCGTTGGGATTCGGCGACCACAGGCTCGTGCAGTTGTAGCCCGATGCCGCGCCGATGCCGTTCTGGCAGATCTTGCCGTTCGCGGCGGCGACGTTGTACGTGTCGCGCTTGCCCCATTCACGCGACAGCTCGATGCCGGTCGTGAAGCTGTGCTTGAACGGGCCGGTGCGGAATTCGCCGAACAGCTCGGTCTGGTTCGCGATGCTGTTGATCGCGCTGTTGCGGGTGTTCGCGCGGCGCCAGACCTTGCCGTTGACCACGTTGCCCTGGCTGTCGTCGGGCTGCGTCCAGATGTAGTCCTGGGTGGACTCGGTGTAGCGCGTGGTGTTGCGGATCGTCAGCGACGACGTGATGTCGTGCTCGATCCTGAGCGTGCTGATGTCCGACGTGGTCTTGCGGAAATCGCGGTTGGTCAGGCCGTAGAAGTTGTGGCGGTCGACGGGCGCCGGGCCGTCGGTGGCGACGCCCTTCGGGAGGTTGAAGCCGTAGTAGTACGGAATGCCGCCGTCGGGCAGGTCGTCGGTGGACAGGTGGTAGTAGCTCGCGACGACGCGCGTCGACGTGCCGAGGCCGAACGCGATCGACGGCGCGACGCCCCAGCGCTCGTTGTTCACCGCGTCGCGGCCGGCCACGTCGTTGTTGTGGCTCATCAGGTTCAGGCGGAACGCGGCGTGATCGGCGAACTGCCAGTTGCCGTCGGCCGTGAAGCGGCGATAGCGGTCGGTGCCGAGGCCCGCGCTCGCGGCGGCGGTGGTGCCGAGATGCGGGGCCTTCGTGATCAGGTTGATGCTGCCGCCCGCGCCGCCTCGACCGCCGTACGCGCCGTCGGAACCCTTGGTGATCTCGATGCGCTCCGTGTTGAAGATCTCGCGCGTCGTGGCGCCGGTGTCGCGCATGCCGTCGACGAACATGCTGCCCTGCGTGTCGTAGCCGCGGATGAACGGACGATCGCCGAGCGGGTTGCCGCCTTCGCCGGCGCCGAACGTGATGCCGGGCACGGTGCGCAGCGCTTCGGTCAGCGTCGACGCGCCGCTGTTCTGGATCAGTTCCTGCGGGATCACGGTGACGGATTTCGGCGTGTCGACGAGCGGCGCGGTGAATTTCACGGAAGCGGAAAAGTCGGCCTTGTAGCTGTGCTCGGCCTTGCCCTGGACCTCGATCGGCGCGAGATGGCCTTCGGTGCCGGCCGGGGCGGGCGGCGGCGTGCCGTCCGCCGCGAACGCCGGGCTCGCGGCGAGCACGCTGCACAGGGTGGTGAATTTGCCGAGCTTCAGCTCGTCGGGACGTGACTTCATGGTGCGCTTCGACCTCGCGGTGTGGCCCCGGGGCGGTGCGCTGCGGAAATGTGCATGCCGCCGGGAATTATTACGATTTGTTTTCAGGCGGCATTCTATGTAATTTCATGTTGAATGAGAAGCGTTCTTGTTAGCGTTTGTTGTGAAAATGTTAACTAATGTGACGGGGCATTCCGGGCAGGGCCGATGGCCGATCGGCCAGGTGTGACGGGCTTGTCGGGCGGGTTAGAGTGGTTCTGTTGCGGATCACCCGCCATGACATCAAGGTGCTAATATGACAGCATTGAAAGCAAATGTGGTGAGGTGCATCATGCCTGTGATTACCGTTCGAAATTTGCCTGATGAAGTGCACCGCGCGCTCCGAATTCGCGCGGCCCAGCATGGGCGTAGCACCGAAGCCGAGGTACGTGACATCCTCGAGCAGGCCGTTCTGCCGGGTGGCCGGCTGAAGCTCGGGACGCTGCTGGCGGAAATCGGACGGGAGGCGGGCGGCGTCGAATTCGACGTTCAGCGCGACAAGACGCTAACCGACCCGATGAGCTTCGAATGATTCTTGTTGATACGAACGTGATGTCCGAGCCGCTGCGGCGCGAGCCGAGTGCGGCCGTGATCGAATGGCTCGATGCCCAGAACGTCGAAACGTTGTTTCTGGCTGCGATCAGTCTCGGCGAAATGCGCTTCGGCGTTGCGGCGTTGCCGGAAGGGCGCAGGCGTGACTGGCTGCATCAAAGCATCGAGCAGCGCGTCGTGCCGCTGTTTCGCGGCAGGATTCTGCCGTTCGACGATGCGGCGAGCAAAGCATATGCGGGCATTCGAGCGCGTGCGCGTGCGTCAGGCAGTGCGATTGCGCCTGCCGATGTTTTTATCGCCGCGACGGCCGAGGCGAACGGATTAATCATTGCGACACGCGACGTCGCGCCATTCGAGGCGGTCGGCCTGCGGGTGATCGATCCGTGGGCGTCCTAGGCGCCGATTGCTCACCTGTTCACCGCGTGCAAAAAGTAAAGCGCGCCGGGCTGCCCGGCGCGCTTTCCGTTGAACGCAGAGGCGCCTGACTGGCGCACTCCCCGTTGTTCCTTCTCAATCAACCCCGTGAAACACCGCATCCTCCGGCCCGAGATACGCCGGCGGGCGCCACGTCGCGTCGCGCATCGAGTGCTGGACGAGGTTCTCGACGCCGAGCAGTACCGCGAAGATCGCCATTCGCACCGGAATGCCGTTGTCGGTCTGGCGGAAGATCGCGAGGCGCGGGTCGCGGTTCAGGTCGACCGACAGGTCGTTCGCGCCGGGCCGGCTGTCGCGCGGCAGCGGGTGCATGATCAGCGTGTCCGGTTTGCACACCGTATCGACGAGCGCCTGGTTGATCTGGAAATCCGGCGTGTAGCCTTCGAACGACTCGTCGGTGAAGCGCTCCTTCTGGATCCGCGTCGCATAGACGACGTCCGCGCCGCGCAGCCCGGCCGCGAGGTCGGTCGTCTGCTCGATCACATGGCCGTTCGTCGCGATCTGGTCGACGATGTAGGCCGGCATCTCGAGCGTCGGCGGTGACACGAGCGTGAACTTGAGCCCGCGGTACAGCGCGAGCAGCTTGACGAGCGAGTGCACGGTGCGGCCGTATTTGAGGTCGCCGACCAGCGCGATGTGCGCGCCGTCGACGATCTTGCCGAGCCGCGAGAACTCACGCTGGATCGTGTAGAGATCGAGCAGCGCCTGGCTCGGGTGCTCGCCGGGGCCGTCGCCGCCGTTGATCACGGGCAGGTTGGTCGCACGCGCGAACTCGGCCACCGAGCCTTTCTCCGGGTGGCGGATCACGAGCGCGTCGACGTAGCCGGCCATCACGCGGCTCGTGTCGTAGATCGATTCGCCCTTGGCCATCGACGAGAACGTGAAGCCCGTCGTATCGCACACCGAGCCGCCGAGCCGGCAGAAGGCGGCCCCGAACGACACGCGCGTACGTGTGCTGGCCTCGAAGAACAGGTTGCCGAGCACCGCGCCTTCCAGCACGCGCGAAATCTTGTGGCGGCGCGCGATCGGCTGCATCACGTCGGCTACGCGAAACAGCGCCTCGACCGACTCCCGCGAGAACTGGTCGACCGACAGCAGTTGCGGCTTGCCTTCGAAAAAGAATTGCCTGGCGAGCCCCTGATTATCTACGCTTTGCGTATAGCTTCCGCCTTCCGGTACCGAGCGCTCGACGATTTCCGATACGAAGCGCTCGACGATCTCGGGCATCCCGCGCGATTCCTGCGAATCGTCGGGCAGCAGCCAGGTGTCCAGCGCGCGCCGGCTGACGCCGATACGGTTGGCGAACGCTTCACGCGTCATGTTGAGGCGGCGCATGGCGTCGCGTAGGAAGGCTTGCTGGGGAACGGTCATCGGCGGCTCCTGACGGAAAATATACGCGGTGCGTATATTAGTTCCTGGCGCGTTGAAGTCAAGGAAAATCTGCGCGAACCGGCTGTGTGGCCCGTGTGACATGCGGCGGGTTCATACTGGCGTGCGGCGGCCGTCTCCGTATAATCAGGTCAGGCCCCGTGCCCTGCATCCTGCGGGGCGCCACGCCGCAAACGCTTCGCCCGTCGGGCTTGTTGATTCCAAGGAGAATGAGAATGACGCGTACGATTGCTGCAATGCTGCTGGTGGTGACCGCCGCGCTCGCCGGTTGCAACACGGTCGCCGGCATGGGACAGGACATTTCGAAGGGCGGCCAGGCAATCAGCGATACGGCTGAAAAGGCCAAATAAGCCGACGGGTTCCGGAATGCAGAAGGCGCCGGGCCGTCCCGCAATCGCGGGGCGGCCCGGCGCCTTTTTTGTGGTCGACGCTCGACGCCGGTGGCGTCAGGCGTGCTCGACGAATGCGTAACGGCCTTCGACCTTGCGCGGCGTGAACCAGCCGTAGTCGGGG
The DNA here is from genome assembly GCF_902499025.1 of Burkholderia lata. Lineage (GTDB taxonomy): Bacteria > Pseudomonadota > Gammaproteobacteria > Burkholderiales > Burkholderiaceae > Burkholderia > Burkholderia lata_C. Next base: position 80,252 of record NZ_CABVPW010000007.1, read on the forward strand.
AACAGGCGGTTGCGGACGAACCACACGTAGCCCACCAGCAGGACCGTGACCGCGAGGCTCGGCAGTGCGGTCGACGGATCGCGTCCGAGCTCGGCGATGGTCCTCGGCAGCTGCAGCAGCGACAGCAGGATGAACGCGTGGTACGCGCCCACCCGATTGGTCGCAAAGCCCCAGATGAACAGCAGCGACAGCGGCACGGTCAACGCCAGGAACACCAGCACGAGGCCGGTGCCGGCGCCTGTTGCGAAGAAGTTGTACGCGATCATGAGGCTGAGCGCGAGCTGGGCGATGCCGAGCGCGACCAGGATCCGGATGTGCAGCTTGTTCTTGCGGCAGCGTTCGGGATCCGGGCGCGACGCGATCAGGTGCGCGAGCACGCGATCCTTGAGCCCTTGTCCGGACAGTTCGGCCAGTGCATCGGCCTTCCTCGTTCCCGCGGACAGCAGCACCGCGATTCTTGTTTTGGCTTCCTTCCTGTTCATTGCGTGGCGGATTGTTGTTCGATGGTTGTCAAAGGTCCCGGCCACGCGAATATTGCATCTTGCAGGGTGGTGCGCAACGGTTTTGCGGTGCGCGGACACATTCCTACAGTCGCCGGCTGCATGGCGCGAACACCTGGATCGACAGGCAATGCGGCGAGCCGGATCCGCCGCCGATTCCGCGGCGACGCGACGGATGCGGGTCAGTCGGCGGCGGTCTGCGCGGCGCTGGCTGGCCGACCCGGATTCGCCGGGTGCGTATCGTGTGTTTCGGCTGGCGGCTCGCGCCGTCGCGTCGCGCCGACGACCATGCCCGCGACGACGAGCGCGATGCCTGCGATCCGCGTGCCGTTGAGCGTTTCGCCGAACAGCGCGACCGCGAACAGCACGGCCGAGACCGGCGCGACCGCCGTGAACAGCGCGGCCTCGGTGCCGCTCGTGCGCGCCGAACCCGCATACCAGCACAGATAGCCGAGCACGGTCGGCACCAGCGCGTAGTAGACGATCGCCGACACGGCGCCGACGGTCCAGCCGGCCGCCGCCGCGTGCCATTCGAACGCGGCCGGTACGAGTGCGAGCACGAAGCCGAGGCCCGACATCGCGGTGGACAGCGCCAGCGGCGGAAATGGTGCGGCAAGCCGCCGGTTGAGCAGGATGAATACCGCTTCGCACGCGACCGCGGCGAGCACCAGCGCATCGCCGGCAAGCGTGCGGAGCGACGGTAGCGCCTGGCCGGGTGCGAACGTGACGAACAGCACGCCGGCCGTTGCGAGCGCGGCGGCCACCCAGTCGCGCGGCGTCTGCCGCTCGCGCAGCACGATGGCCGCGATCAGCGTCGACATTGCCGGCAACGTGCCGAGCATGACGCCCGCATCGAGCGGCGACGACAGCTTCGTGCCGCAGATCAGCAGCACCGTATAACCGACACCGCCCGCTGCCGCCTGGATGACGAGCAGTACGGCGTCGCGCGGGGAGACGCGTGGCCAGCGCATTCGCTGCGCGCGCATCAGCGCGAACAGCAGCGGTGTCGCGATCAGGAAGCGCAGCGCCGTGGCCGCGAACGGCGGCAGGCCGCCCGCCGCGAGACGGCTCGCGATGACGGTGCTGCCGACGCCCGCCATCGCGGCGGCGAGATAGAGATAGCCAATCAGTCGTGTTTTCATGCGCCGCATCGTCGCGTACGGCGGCCGGGCGCGTCTTGAACGAAATTGCAGCGTGCGCCGGAGTGCGAATGCAGTGCGTGGGACTCCGCATGCTTGCGCCACGGCCATTGGCAGTCACCGCGGCGGGTACTGCGGTCGCGGGTGGCAGCGACCTTCGAAGACCGGTGTGCTTGGTGACTTCGTGCGGAATGACGGCGGTGTCAAACGGCCTGCGTGAAGCGCCCCGGCGTGATCCCGAACTGGCGCGCGAACGCACGCGTCAGGTGGCTCTGGTCGGCAAAGCCGGCTTCGGCCGCGGCATCGGCGATCGGCAGGCCGCCGGCGAGCAGCGCGCGCGCCAGTCGCGCACGCGACTGGATCAGGTACGCGTGCGGTGTGATGCCGAGTTCGCGGGCAAACCCGCGTAGCAGCTGGAAGCGGCTGACGCCGCTCAGGCCGGCCAGCTCGGCGAGCGAAACGGGGGCGGCCGGCGCTGCGTCGAGCCGCTCCCTGGCGAGGCGGATCGCCGGTGCGACGCCCGCCGCCGGCAGCGTGCGGTTCGCGTGCCGGGCGAGCAGCCCGGCGACGAGCATCACGAGCGCTTCGTCGCGGGCGAGCGGCTGGGATTCCCCCGCGACGATGCGCGCATGCAGCCGGCCGACGGCGGCCGCGAGCCAAGCGTCGCGCACCGCCGGATGTGCCAGTTCGACGCCGCCGAGGCCTTCTTCCATCGCGACGCCCGCGACCAGCGCGGGCGCGAGGTACAGCATCCGCCAGCGCCGGCCCGTGCCGGCCTCGATCGGCGAGCCGTCGTGCATCTCGCCGGGGTTGACCATGATCGCGTCGCCGGCCAGTGCGTCGACCTGCCCGCGGCCGCTCCACGACCGGTGCGCGCCGCTGACGATCACGCCGACCCCGAATTCGTCGTGCGCGTGGCGCGGAAACGCGCGATCGGATTCGAGGCTGATTGCCTCGATGCCTTCGCCGGTCCGTCGGTAGTGGGTGACGCGGTGCATGTGCGCTCCTCGCGCCGGTCGTGGCGCGGATTTCGTGCACTTTAGCGCGTTCCGGCGCCGCGCGCCCTTCATCCTTTTGGCCGATACCGCGCGGCGCGCGCAGCCCGCACCATGTGCACATGAGCAGCGTACACGGCCCGCCGGGCCTGAAGCTGCGCGGGAGACGGCAGGTGGAACGACAGGATCCGGTATTCATTCAGGTTGGCGCGCTCGCGGACGGCTTCGCGCCGGAAGCGAACATCCTCGCATCCGTCGACGCGCTCGCCGGGCGGACGCTTGCGCTCGGCGACGAATCGGGTGCGTGGCGCGTCTATACGTTCGAGCCCGGCGCACTTCAGTGGCGCGATGCGGCGACCGACCAGGCCGGCCGCGAGCCGTGCCGCGTGACGCGGCTGCGCGACGGGCTGTACTTCGTCGACTACATCGATTCGGCTGCCCGTGCGACGTCGGTCAGTCTCGTGATCGATCTCGACAACGGCGTGTGGACGTCGGTGGTCGGCACGCTGCCGACCGAGGCCGGCACGCGCATCGACGCATTCACGCGGGTTGCGCGCGGGCTGCCGCTGACGGCCGTCGAGGCCGCGTTCCGGCACGGCACGCTCGGCGGCCACACGCAGCCGGGGGCGCTGCACGGGCCCACGCGCGAGCTGATCGGCAAGCGGACGATGTACCGCTACAGCCCGACCGAATGCTACGAGCACATCTACCTGAACGAGAACTTCTACGCGTGGCAGTGCCTGCAGGGTGTCGAAGGCGGGCTGGCCGATGTCGACCGCTGCCATTACTTCAGGATTGCAGACGAGCTGTACCTGTTCGTGTGGCGCGAAAAGGTGGTGCCGACGCTTGGCGTCGTGCTGATCGACCTTGCGCAGCGCAAGACCGACGGCAAGATCTTCGGCTACCAGGGCGGCGATTTCGGCACGCTGTCGAACTTCCCGATCGGCGCCCATGCGCAGGTGCTGAACCACACCGTGCATCCGCTCGGCGGCGAGGCGCAGCGATGAATGCCGTGCCGGGCAGCGGCCGCCTGCGCGCGGATTTCAGCGGGCGCGTCGTACTCGTCACGGGCGCCGCGCAGGGGATCGGCGCGGCGATCGCGCGCCGTTTCGCGGAATCCGACGCATTCGTCGCGCTGGCCGACCTGAACGGCGAGGCTGCCGCCGCGCAGGCCGATGCACTCGCGAGCACGGGCGGTGAGGCGCGTGCCTATCGGGTGGACGCCGCCAGCCGTGACGAACTGGGCGCGCTGGTCGCGGCGGTCGAGCGCGACGGCGGCCGGCTCGATGTGGTCGTCCACAATGCCGCGTATTTTCCGCTGACGCCGTTCACGCAGATCGACGAGCCGACGCTCGACCGGACGCTGTCGGTCAACCTGTCGGCGCTGTTCTGGCTCGCACAGGCTGCGCTGCCGGCATTCGAGCGCGCGGGAGCGGGGCGGCTGCTCGTCACGTCGTCGGTGACGGGGCCGCGCGTCGTGTATCCGGGGCTCGCGCATTACGCGGCGTCGAAGGCCGGCGTGAACGGCTTCATTCGTGCGGCGGCGCTGGAGCTTGCGCGCCGCAACGTGACGGTGAACGGCGTCGAGCCGGGCATGATCCGCACGCCGGCGGCCGGCAATCTCGGCGACGCATCGGTCGCCGCGCAGATTGCGCGCGACATCCCGCTCGCGCGGATGGGCGAGCCGGAAGATATCGCGAACGCGATGCTGTTTCTCGCATCGGCCGACGCCGCTTACATCACGGGGCAGACGATCGTCGTCGACGGCGGTGCGACGTTGCCCGAGAGCGGGGCGGTGCTTGGCGGCGAGTGACGATCGAGCGGGTAATGGGCGGCGGAACAGGGCGGTCCCGGCGATCCGCTGCGCGCTCGCGCAGCGGGCTCGGCGTGTTCCGTCGGGGCATCTGCGCGAGCGTCAGTCCGGCTTTCCGTCATGGCCCCCGAGCGGCCTGTCGGGCCAGTCCACCCAGCGGTCCGCGCGGGTCAGCTCATACGCCTCGTTCATCGGGTAGCGGATGCGATTGTCGTCGCGCGGACGTTCACCGATCACCATCAGCCTGACCTCGTCCGTCGTGTTGTTGATGAAGGTGTGGCAGATGCCGGTGCCTGCCGGAAACGCAACGGAATCGCCTTCGGCAACGGGGTGGAGCACGCCGTCGATCCAGACGTCGGGCTTGCCCTCGAGCACGTACACAAATTCCTGCTCGGTGCTTTCGGCGTGCGGGTAGGACGTTCGCCGGCCCGGCAGAAGCCTCACGTGATGAATGCCGATACGCGTGATGCCGAGCTCGGCGGAAAGGGGGGCGTCCAGCGCCATCGGCTCGGTGTCGCCGCGATAGCAATGCGCTTCCGGTTCTTCGAGTTCGGTCCAGTGCTTGATGAAATCGGGGCGGGTCATCGGTTGCGCTCCTGTCGGGGGGAGGTCGAGGGTAACGGTTCAGGCGCCGGTGTCAGCGGTGACGCGCGCCCCATCTCGGCGGATGGACCTCGGCCGATAACTTACCAGCGAATCCGAAAGGGCGATTGCTCGTCGAATTTCTCGAGCGGCCGTGGCGGCGACGCCGGCTGGCGTGATCTCGACCGCCACCCATGCGGGGCGTCAGGTGCCGGTCGGTGAGATGCATGGCGGCCCGGATGCCGCCGATCGGGTGATCGACGACATCCACGAAAATCAGCACCGAACCTCTTCTTGTGCTGCGCAATTGACGTGTATGACGGGGCGCGATGCGCGCGTGCCGGCACCGTGTATCGCTCCGACTACAGCCAGCCGTTGCGGATGAACTCGACGATCGCGTAGCGGCGGTGCTCGAGATCGTGCTGCCGGACGGCATCGACGATGCGCGATACACCGTCCGCGTAAGGGGTCGCGCCCACCACGCGGGATTCGAACTGCAGGCTGCACGTACCGTCGTCGATGCGGATCCGGTGAATCGCGTGGCGGCCGAGCTGATCGTCGGCGACGGCGAATTCGCTGCGTTGCACGTCCGGGTCGCGCACGGAGCGGATGTCTTCCGGCCGCACGCCGAGCGACTGGCCGATGCCGACGGCCGTGCCGGGGACGGACGTCTTGCCGGCCTGGTGCGACTCGGTCAGGCTGATCCGGCAGTCGTGAAACAGGTGGCCGCTGGTTTCCAGCATGCTCATGAACTTGAGCATCAGGATGTTCGTGTTCGGACACAGCACGACCGGGAAAGCGTGCGAGCCGGTTTCGAGCTCGGAGCCGGTCGACAGCTCGACGAGAGGTGATCCGGTGGCCTCGCAGAACGCGATCACGTCGGGGAGTTCGCGGCCGGAACCGGCATGCACGACGATCGTTCGGGCGTCGCTACGCTGCGCATCGTTGCGCGCGCTGTCGGACCAGGGGATCACGCGACAGGTTGCCGGGTCGAGCCGGTGCGCGTCGAGCAGCTCGCTGGCCAGCTTGCCGGTTCCTACGACGAGTACTTGCATGGAATTGACGGGTTGAAGTTCAGGATTCGGGGCGGAAAATGATGCGGGCCGTCGGGTGGCCCGGCACGGTCGCGGCGCGCGGCGCCGGGCCGGCCTCGCGCATTATGCCCGGCCGCTCGCCTGCGTGCCCGCCGGGCCTCGCAGCCGGCGGCCCGGTGCGTCAGCTTGCAGACACCGTCGGCAGCCACGCGTTCGCCGCATTCTGCGTCGCAAGCTGCTTCGCGATCGAGCGAGCAAGGCGGTCGGTATCGGACGCAACCGTGTCGTGCTTCACTTCCGACACGCCATGCAGGCCGGCGCCAACCGCTGCCGACGTCGCGAGGCGGCCGGCAGCCGCGCCGACCCCGGCGGTTTCCACCATGCCGGGCAGGTGGCCGCTGTTCGCGCTGGACGAGAACGTGCCGAGCGGCTGCGGCGTGCCATGCGCCGGCTGGAACAGCACGGTGACCGATGCCTTCACTTCGCTCTTGCCCGCACCGAGCCCGATCAGCGTGCGGCGGCGGCGGTTGCCGGCGTCGATCGACTCGAACCGGCCTTGGACCACCAGCGCGTCGCGCCCATCGGGCACCGGGCCGCGCAGCGCGGGAATGCCTTGCGACCGGAGTTCGCGCACGAGTGCGTCGGCGAGCTGCTCGCGGGTCTTCAGCGCGCTCTGCTGGCGCTGCACGTCGGCGGACGACCCGCTCGCGAGGGTCGCAATCTTGCTGATCATCCCGCCGTCGACCTTGACGTCGGTCGTGTCCACGTCGAACGGGGACACGTAGACGACGTCCGCATGAACTTGCGGCTGCGTGCGGGCCGCAGGCGCGGCGGTCATGGACGTGGTCGCCGTCGATGCGCAGCCGGTCATCGCGAGGGTGCCGGCGATCAGCGCGACACTGGTCAGACGTTTGGTGTGGGCAGCAAGTGCGTGAAGGGAAGAAAACATGTCGATCTCCGTGGCCTGGATGAAGGTGCCGATACTGTCGCGGCATTCAGGAACGCGAACGATCGGAAGCGGGGCGTGATCGCTGGCTGGGGAGAGGTTTCATGCCGTTGCGCAACACGCAGGCGCAAGTATGCGGAGGTCGGGTGTGACGCGCCACGCAGGAATTATGTCGGCGCATGTCACGTGCTGCTGCGCGCGGATACGCGAGGCCGTGGGGCAGACAGGCAGACAGTCGGGCAGAAGGCCAGATGGCGCACTGCAGGCGGCAGAAGGCAGGCGGCAGAAGGCAGGCGGCAGAAGGCAGAAGGCAGAAGGCAGAAGGCAGAAGGCAAACAGTCTGTCAGCCAGACAGCGACCGCCGCGCCGCCCCGGACGAATCGAGCGGCAGCGCGACGACGGCCTCCAGCCCGCCGCCATCGCGGTCGCGAAACGTCAGCGAGCCGCCGTGCAGGCGGGCGATCCGCTCGACGATCGCGAGGCCGAGGCCGGTGCCGCCCGCATGGTTGCGTGCGTTCGCGCCCCGGCTGAACGGCGCCTTGAGCCGTTCGAGTTCGGCCGCGCCGATGCCGTTGCCGCGATCGCTGATCACCGCATACGCGATACCGCGTTCGGTCCAGGTGCGCACGCCGAGCCCCGTCCGGCCGTAGACGACCGCGTTCTGCATCAGGTTCATCAGCAGCCGCATCAGGCTGATCGGACGGAATGCGAACGCGGGCACCTCGCCTTCGTCGAAGTCGAATTCGTGGCCGAGCCCCGCGAAATCCGCGACGAGCTGGCCGATCAGCGCATTCAGGTCGCCGGTTTGCGGCGTTTCGCGCTCGCCGCTGCCCGCGTAGTCCATGAATTGCTGCAGGATCGTATCGATCTGGTCCAGGTAGTGCTCGGTCGACGTGGTGAGCGCATCGTGCGTGCCGCGCGGCAGCGCCATCGCGATCGCCAGGCGCAGCTTGGTGAGCGGCGTGCGGATGTCGTGCGACACGCCGGCCAGCATCAGCGAGCGGGTCGCTTCCGCCTGTTGCAGCGCGTCGGCCATCTGGTTGAACGCGCGGCTCACGTCGGCGATTTCGGTCGGGCCGTCGGTGGGCAGCGGCGGCGGGCGTTCGCCCGCGCTGACGCGCTGCGCCGCGCGCGCCAGTGCGTCGAGCGGCCGGTTCAGGTGGAGCTGGATCAGGTAGCCGGTCAGCGCCGCGAGCAGCGCCAGCCCGACCGACAGTACGAGCGCCGTCGTGATGCCGCTCGCCTGCGCGTCGGCGGCCATCGGCAGCGGCAACCACACGGGCGAGCCGGCGACATGCAGCCGGATCCACAGGCGCTCGTCGTCACCCGACTGCCAGCGCGCGGGGAGGTCGGGCGGCAGGTGGCGTTCGAGCGCCTGCATGAACACGTCGCGCTGCCAGGTACGGAAGAAGGCCGCCAGGTTCGGTGCTTGCGGCGGTGTGGCGGGCGGCAGCGCGGCCTGGCCGCCGAATTGAGCGATAACCGTGCGGCCGGCGTCGGGCGGCAGGCTGGCGAGCGTACGGTCGAGCAACCGCACGTAGTCGGAGAAGACGATCGACGCCCGCTCGATGCGCGGGCGCTGCACGTAGTGCAGCAGCACGGTGAGCGAACAGGCGAGCGACAGCGCGACGAGCGCCACCAGCAGCGCGATGTTGCGCGCGAGCAGCGAGCGCGGCAGCGGGATGCGCATCACGGCTCGATGCCGGCCACCAGCATGTAGCCGATGCCCCAGACGGTCTTGATGAAGCGCGGCTTGCCGGGATCGTCCTCGACGATCTGGCGCAGCCGCAGGATCTGCACGTCGACGCTGCGGTCGAGCGCGGCGTGGTCGCGGCCGCGCGCGCGGGCGAGCAGGTTCTCGCGGCTCACCGCGCGGTTCGGCGACGAGCCGAGCGCATGCAACAGCAGCATCTGCGCCGAATGGATCTCGACGAGCGTGCCGTCGCGCATCAGCGTCTGCTGGCCGACGTCGAACGTGAACGCGCCGAAACGCAACCGCTGCGACGTGACCGTCGGCTCGCCGGCCGCCATCTTCTGGCGCCGCAGCAGCGCGCGGACGCGGGCCACGAGTTCGTCGGGGAGAAACGGCTTCGCCAGGTAATCGTCGGCGCCCGTCTCGAGGCCGACGACCTTGTCGGCGGCGTCGCCTTTCGCGGTGAGCATCAGGATCGGCAGCGTCTGGCCTTCGGCGCGCAGGCGCCGGCACACGCTCAGGCCGTCCTCGGGCTCCATCATCAGGTCGAGCACCAGCAGGTCGTACGGTTCGCGCTGCAGCAGGCGGTCGAGCCGCTTGCCGTCGGCGACCGCGCGCACCTGGAAGCCGTGGCCGGTCAGGAAGCGCTGCAGCATGTTGCGCAGCTCGGCTTCGTCGTCGAGCACGACGATCCTGCAGGACTGTTCCATCGCTTGCCTCCCGGTGCGTGCGCGGCCGGATTGTCGTGCGGGTTCAACGGGCCGCCATGCGCTGGCGCATGAAACCGGCGAGCTGCTCGAGCGTGACGTAGCCGTTGTGCTGCGTGTCGATTTCGTCGAAATGCTGCGCAACCATCGGCATGCCCGCAGCGGCCTGCTCGCGGGTGAGCTTGCCGTCGTGCGTCGTGTTCGCGCTGGCGAAGCGGGTCTGCAACTGCATCAGCGCACGCTCGACGCGCGCACCGCCGTTGGCCGCGCCGGGCGGCATCTGCTGGGCCGACGCTGCTGCTGAGACGATACACAAAACGACGACGGCAATCATCTTCTTGATGGACTTCATGGGGTTTCTCCTTGCGTGGCCGACGGTCTGCGCCGGCCGGGTGGTTGATGAAACGAATGGAAAACGAAGCGAAACGAAGCGGCGCCGGGTTACGCCCAGTGCGCAGGCACCCACACGCGGCCGGCCCAGTGGGCGGGCACCCAGATGACGGCGCGCGGCGGGTGAGCGACATACACGGCACGCGGGGCGACGTACACGGAACGCGGCAGCGGCGGCGCGAGGTACAGGACCTTCGGCGGCGGCGGCGCGACGTAGACGACGCGCGGTGCGGGCGTGACGACGACAGCCTTCGGCGCCGCAACACGCACGACCTTCGGCGGGGGCGGCGGCGTGACGATGACGGCGGCGGGCACGGGCGGCGGGGGCGTGACCACGACGGCGGCCGGTGCCGGCGCGGGCGCCGCGATCGCGACCGTGGCGGCGGGCGGCGGGGCCGTTACGACGACTGCGGCAGGCGCGGGCGCCACGACGGGCACCGGCACCGGGACAGGAACCGGCACCGTCCCCCCGGCCACGACGACCGTGCCGCCCACCGTCGTGCTGCCGTGGATCACGGTCGTGCCACCGGTCGACACCGTGCCGCCGTGCACGATCGTCGAGCCGCCCGACGTCGTTACGACGCCCGGCGCCACGCGCGTCGCGCTGCCGGAATGTGTGACGGTTCCGCCGTCGGTGCCCGTCACGGTGCCCGAGCGCGAGCAGGTCGAGCCCGCGCAATTCGTCGATGCCGTGTGGCTGGTCGTGTTGCCGTTCGCGCCCGTGACCGTGCCGCTCGACGAATACTGGCCCGGGCCGTTGCGGGTCACGCTGCCCGACGTCGTCGCGCTGCGGCCGTCCGAGCCGGTCAGCGAACCGGTGTGCGAACAGGTGCCGCCCGCGCAGCTCGTGTCGCCGCTGTGTTCGACCGAGCGCCCGTTCGGGCCGACGGCCGTGCCGCTGTTCGAGAACTGGCCGGGCGCGGTGCGCGTGACGGTGCCCGTGTTGGTCGCGATACCGCCGCCGGGGCCGATCACGCCGCCCGCATGCGAGCAGCTGCCGCCGCCGCACGAGCCGGCGTGCGCGCCGTTGTAGGTGCCGCGCGGCGTGTACGCGGTGCCGTGGCCGGCCCAGCCGGCGAAGGCCGGCGCGCAGGCGAGGGTGAGAGCAGTGGCGGTGACGAGGAAGCGGGTTTTCATCGGGTGTCCTTGCGGTTCGTTTCGGTGCACGCAGTGGCGTGGCGACGGGACGAACTTTAGGGCGATGACACGCGCCCGTCGCGTCATAAAAGATGTCGCGGTGTTTCACGCAGCGGGCTGTTTCGAAGTACGACGAATGCGTGCGCCGGCCGCGCCGATCGCGGGCATGCCGCGCCGGGCAAGGCTGTACGCGATGCGATGACGTGAGGGCGCGGCGCCTTGGCACGGGTGAGGAACGTGTCGTGCGCAGCGCGAAAGTGTGTCGCGACGACATGCGGCGACATATTTGCCAGCCGATTCATGCGCGTTTTGTGTCGAGCCGCGTCACGCGAATTGAACGCACGCAGTACGCCACATGCGACTAGAACGGGCTTCTCCGTAACATGGCGCTGCCGTCGCTAACCATCCGAAGAATCGATTTCCTTCCGATCGGTAATGGCAGTGTTCATATGTCGCGCGGGGCTTATCTGTATCAGGCTGGATTAGACCAAACAGACAGCGTCAGATCGACTGACTCAGTTCGGCCATCTACGGCCGTTCGTCCACGCGGCCACGAGGACATTGGAACGTCGGCTTGACCAACCATAGCGGTCGTTCGTTGGGCAATGCAATTCGACGGCTCGTTTGCCTTAACCGTACCGGCGACGTTACAGCCGGCACTGGTTCAATTTGTCGGGCCACTTGTTCACCATTGCCTTCACGCGATCCTGACGCCGGCGCAGGTTGTGGCGACTGGCTAGCGCGCCGCTATCAGTCATTCTTTGCAGACTTCCAAATCATTGGCTGGATTTTTATCTATTGCGGTGGAACGCGCTGGCACATGTCCGAATGGTAAGCGCCTCGCCAAGGCCGTTTCCCGTTCCGCGCGCTCGGCATGCATGATCCCGGGCTAACCTGGGCATCGCATGAGATCGCGTCCACGATCGCCAATCATGGAGACGATCGCGATTTGTCCGCAGGTGTCCGAGCTTGGCCGAGTCCCAGCATTGAAACACGTCGCGTTTTCGCCGGAAGCCAATATCGACGAGCGCAAAGAGGCTCTTCGTCTACGCTCCACGGTTTGGCGAGGTCCGCGCCGTGTCGTGCATGAAACATATTTCGATTTTCCCAGCCAAGCCATAACCAATCGCCGGTTATTTTTCAATGAAATCAATGCCAAAACACGTCGGGCACGCCTATAGCTTGGATACGCAGGCGCCGGGGAGGGGCGAGGGTTAGTGCGTTTGTAGACAAAGCCCGCATACCTCCACTCAATTGGACTTGATCGGTGCGCGCGTCATGAGCACGACGTATCCGAACAGTCTGTCGGTAGCCTTCGCGGCAGCTTTGGCCCTGGCTGCGACAGATTGCGAGGTGGGCCATGTCCCAGGAAGGGGATCAAGATGGAATCCGCACGCAAAGTAAATAGCGGTGGGCGCTACTACGTTCACCGCGTCCTGATGGCTTTCGCCCTTTTGGCTGTCGCGGCCTTCCAGCCTGCCTCCGCCCAAAGTGTCACCATACAGGACCTGGGCACGCTCGGTGGCAACTCCAGCCAAGCTGCCGGGATCAACAATCGCGGCCAAGTGGTGGGCCAAGCGGACACCGCGAGCGGGGACACGCATGCCTTCTTGTTTGAAGGTGGGGTGATGACCGACCTCGGCACGCTCTCCGGTAGCGGATCCAGCCAAGCTTACGCAATTAACGAGCGAGGCCAGGTGGTCGGAAGTTCGACTATCAGGAGCGTCGGGCCTACGGACGCTTTTCTGTTTGAAAAAGGGGTGATGACCGGCCTGAACATCGCTATTGACAGCCGCGTCGACGCTACCGGCATCAACAATCGCGGCCAGGTCGTCGGCAACGCTGGCCCCAGACACGGTCGTCCACATTCAGCGGCTTTTCTGTATGAAGGCGGGGGGGTGACCTGGCTCCCCGGTGCCGCTTTTAGCGTAGCGACCGGGATCAACAACCGCGGTCAAATCGCGGGTTGGGCGGTTTTCACAACCGGACCCGCACATGCTTTCCTGTTTGAAAGCGGGGTGATGTCAGACCTCGGCACGCTCCCCGGTGGCGCTTATAGCGCGGCTTTCGGGATCAACAACCTCGGCGAGGTGGTCGGCGAGGCGAGCACCGCGAACGGGCCCCTGCACGCCTTTCTGCTTCGCAACGGGGCAATGTCCGATCTCGGTACGCTCCCCGGTGGCACTTATAGCGCAGCTTTCGGAATTGACAACCGCGGTGCGGTGGTCGGCGAGGCGAGCACCGCAAGCGGAGCCGTGCATGCTTTTCTGTTTCAAGGCGGGGTGATGTCCGATCTCGGTACGCTCCCGGGTGGTACCTTCAGCCGAGCTTTGGGGATTAACGAGCATGGACAAGTGGTTGGCGTCGCGAATACTGCGAGCGGAGCCATGCACGCTGTTCTCTGGACGCCATAGACGGAAACAGTCTTGCCGGGATGTGCGTGAACACCATCGTGTTGAGCAAGCTCGGTAAGCACCTCACGACGGCCGTCCACAACGTGGGTGCGTCGATTGCCCAGAACGGGAAACATGCTTTTCTGTATGACAACGGGGTGATGGCGGACCTGGGCGTGCTGCTCATGACTGGAAGACGGCGATGAACCAGTTCGCCATCCTCTACGAGGATCGATTCGTTCGACTATCCGTGTGAATCTCAACCCGCCTTGAACACGGAAATTCTGACACCCCCAGCGACGGAGTCAATCACGCGGTGCTATGGAGCGTTAGCATTTTCGGGGTGCCAGTCAAGATCATTGAACGGCAAAGCGGCCAAGGAGCCGGAGCATGATTGACCCGTCATGACCTAACTGAGCGGCCCCGGTTTTCGTGCCAAAGGCAATGGCAGTCTTCGGCTTTCGTGATCCGCAATTTAAGCGGTTCCGATAAAAGAGAATGCCATTCACTGCGAGCCAACGGCTCGAGCACGCGCCGGCGAATCCAGCAAGCGAATGGCCGCCGTGCCACCGGAAGAGACAGCGAGGCGAGCTGTTGTCGAATGAGCGAGAAGGGTCGATCACGGCCCTTGATGAAGTGACGGCGAAGCAATCTCAGACCTGATCTGACGCTGACTGAGAGATCAGGTCCTGACCTACGCAGCTTATCCGTCAGCCCATGTCATGTTGTGTACACCGTCGACCGGCTTCGTCACGAGCGACACATTTTCCGCAGGACAGGCATACACGCTGCCACGAACCGGCCACGCTCCAGTCCGCAAGTGTCCATGCCCGCCATGCACCACCTGAACGTCTCCCCCTCGGCATGCGGAAACAAATTTCCCGTCGGACACACATGCATGCAGCCCCAACCCGGCCCAGCTCCAGTCCGCAAGCGCCGGCGCGCGCCCTGCACCACGTGAACGCATTCCTTCGCGACACGCGGCGACACATTTCCCGCCGCACATACCTACGCGCATCAACAAACCGGCCACGCTCCAGTCCACACGCGCCCGCACCCGCCACACACCACCTGAACGCCATTCCCCGCGACATACGGCGACACAATTCCCGCGTGGTCTTTCCGTTCCGCGCCCACTACAGTGCGTTCCATTCGACGCGATGGCAGCCCGTGCCGCCGATGACGCGTCCGACTCAACCGGAGGAAAGGCCCATCATGCTGACCACTACAGGAAAGCTCGCGTACTACGTCACGCTCTTCATCGTTGCCGTCTCGCTCGTCGAGGCGGCCGTGCTCACCTGGCGCCGCGCCCGCGGGCCCGAACCGTTCGACTGGAACGAGGTATGGCTGTCGCTCGCCGATCTCGCGGGCCGCAAGCTGCTCGCGCTGGTGCCGTTGTCGCTTGCCACGCCGCTGTTCGACCTCGCGTGGGCGCACCGGCTCTTCACGATCCCGCTTCACAGCGTCGCGCTTGCGCTGCTCGTGTTCGTCGGCCAGGAGTTCTGCTACTACTGGTATCACCGCGCGTCGCACCGCGTGCGCTTCTTCTGGTCGACGCATGCGGTGCATCATTCGCCGAACCAGTTGACGCTGTCGTCCGCATTTCGTCTCGGCTGGACCGGCAAGATCGCCGGCGCCGCGATGTTCTTCACGCCGCTCGTGTGGCTCGGCGTGCGTCCGGAAGCCGTGCTCGCGATCCTGTCGTTCAACCTGATGTACCAGTTCTGGCTGCACAATACGTGGATCCCGAAGCTCGGCTGGTTCGAATACGTGTTCAACACGCCGTCCGCGCACCGCGTGCACCATGCGTCGAACCTCGACTACCTCGATGCGAACTACGGTGGCGTGCTGGTCGTGTTCGACCGGCTGTTCGGCACCTATGTCGCCGAGCGCGCCGACGAGCCGTGCCGCTTCGGCCTCGTCACGCCGACCCGCTCGCGCAATCCGTTCGTCGTCGAACTCGAGCACTGGGCAAGCCTCGCCCGCGACGTCGCCACGGCCCGCGACGTGTGGACCGCGATCCGCTTCGTGCTGCTGCCGCCGGGCTGGCGCCCGGACAACCAGGGCGAAACGACGGAGGAATTGCGTCGCCGCAGCCTCGTCGCCGTGCGCACGGATGCGTGAACGGCGCTACCCTGTGGCGCATTGTCGGCCGTGCATGCAGGTCGTGGCCGGCATGACGCATGCAACATGCATCATCACGCAACCCTCGATCCAGGAGAAAACATCGATGGAACACGATTTCAAAGGCAAGGCAGTCGCGATCACCGGCGGATTCGGCCATCTGGGCGTCGCGACCGCCGCGTGGCTCGGCGAGCGCGGCGCACGCGTCGCGCTGATCGGCCGCGGCGCGGCCCCGGCGGCGCAGGCGCTGCCGGGCGTGCCGGCCGACGCGCTGCGCATCGGCGGCACCGATCTCGTCGATCCGCAGGCGGCCGCGCAGGCGCTCGATACCGTGCAGCGCGAATTCGGCAGGGTCGACGCGCTGCTGAACATCGCGGGCGCGTTCGTGTGGCAGACGATCGCCGACGGCGACGCCGCCACGTGGGACCGCATGTACGAACTGAACGTGAAGACCGCGCTGAACGCATCGAAGGCCGCACTGCCGCACCTGCTGGCGAACCCGGCCGGCCGCATCGTCAACATCGGCGCGGGCGCGGCGTTCAAGGCCGGCACGGGGATGGGCGCCTACGCGGCCGCGAAGGCCGGCGTCGCGCGGCTCACCGAGGCGCTGGCGGCCGAACTGCTCGACCGCGGCGTGACGGTGAACGCGATCCTGCCGAGCATCATCGATACGCCGCCGAACCGCGCGGACATGCCGGACGCGGATTTCACGCGCTGGGTGCGGCCGGAGCAGATCGCGGCGACGATCGGGTTCCTGCTGTCGGCCGACGCGCAGGCGATCACCGGCGCGTCGATTCCGGTGACGGGCCGCGTGGCATAGCGCGGCGGGGCAAGGGCAGGGGCAGGGGCAGGGGCTCGCGCGGCGGCCGGCCGTGCGTACAATGTCGCACCGGATTGCGCGAGCCCAGCCTGAGACCATGCATCAGCCCAATATCCTGATCGTCGAAGATGAAATGGCGATCGCGGACACGATCATCTACGCCCTCGGCACCGACGGCATGCAGACCGTCCACTGCACGCTCGGCCAGGAGGCGCTCGACCGCCTGCGCGACACGCGCTTCGATCTCGTGGTGCTCGACGTCGGCCTGCCGGATCTCAGCGGCTTCGAGGTGTGCCGGCGGCTGCGCACGTTCTCCGATGTGCCGGTGATCTTCCTCACCGCGCGGCACGATGAAATCGACCGGATCGTCGGGCTCGAGATCGGCGCTGACGATTACGTGGTCAAGCCGTTCTCGCCGCGCGAACTGGCGGCGCGGGTGCGCGTGATCCTGCGGCGTTTCTACCGGACGGCAGCACCCGAATCGACACCCGTGCCCGCGCAGTCACCCGCACTCGCCGAGACAACCGCACCGGGCTTCACGCTCGACACCGACGGCGCGCGCGTATCGTGGCTCGGCCACGCACTGGACCTCACGCGCTACGAATTCGGGCTGCTGGCGTTGCTGGTCCGGCATCCGGGGCGCATCTATTCGCGCGAACAGTTGATGGACCTCGTGTGGCACGAGGCATTCGATTCGGCCGACCGCACGGTCGACACGCACATCAAGACACTGCGCGCGAAGCTGCGCGCGATCGACCCCGAGCGCGACCCGATCCGCACGCATCGCGGGATGGGTTATTCGCTGCAACCGTAACGATCGGCACCGCACATGCATATCGGCCTGCGCATCTTCTTCGGTTTTTTCCTGATCGTCGGCCTGGCCGCGCTGATCACGCTGCGCGTGTTCGTGCAGGAGGTGAAGCCCGGCGTGCGCGAGGCGATGGAGGACACGCTCGTCGACACCGCGCAAGTGCTCGCGACGCTGGCCGCCGACGACCTGGCGAACGGCCATATCGCGGACGGTGCGTTCGCGCGACAGCTCTCGAAACTGCACGAAAGCCCGGTCAGCGCGAATGTATGGGGCGTGCAAAAGACCGCGATCGGCTACCGTCTCTACATCACCGACGCGCATGGCATCGTGCGCTACGACTCGTCCGGCAAAGCGGTCGGGCAGGACTATTCGCGCTGGAACGACGTGTACCGGACGCTGCGCGGCGAATACGGCGCGCGCAGCACGCGCAGCGATCCGAACGACGACAGCAGCACCGTGATGCACGTCGCGGCGCCGATCCGGCGCGGCAACGAGATCATCGGCGTGCTGACGATCGCGAAGCCGAACCAGACGGTCGCGCCGTTCATCGCGCGCAGCCAGCGCAAGATCATGCTGTACGGCGCGCTGCTGATGGGCGGGGCGATCCTGATCGGCGTCGCGTGCACATGGTGGCTGGTGGTCGGGCTGCGGCGCCTGCAGCGCTATGCGCGCGCGATCGCGGCGGGCGAGCGCGCCGACATGCCGCTGCAGGGCGCGAGCGAACTGGCCGAACTCGGCCGCGCGGTGGAAAGCATGCACCAGCGGCTGGAGGACCGGCAGTACGTCGAAACCTACATCCATACGCTCACGCACGAGATGAAGAGCCCGCTGGCGGCGATCAGCGGCGCGGCCGAACTGCTGCAGGAAGACATGCCGGTGGCGAACCGGCGGCGCTTCACCGAGAACATCCGCCGCCAGGCCGGCCGCCTCGAACAGATGATCCGCAAGCTGCTCGCGCTCGCCGAAGTCGAGCAGAAGCAGCGCCTGTCGGTGCGTGAACCGGTCGCGCTGCGGCCGGTGCTCGAACAACTCGTCGACGATATCGAGCCGCGCGCGCGGCAGCGCGGCGTGAACCTCGCGATCGATGCGCACGATGCGCACGATGCGGCCGACCCGGCGGTCGTCGAAGGCGATCCGTTCCTGCTGCGCCAGGCGCTCGGCAACCTGCTCGACAATGCGCTGGATTTCGCACCGCAAGGCAGCACGATCCGCATCACGCTCGAACGGCAGCCGGCGGGCAGGGCGCACGTCGCGATCGTGCGCGTGGCCGACGACGGCCCAGGCGTGCCCGACTATGCACTGGCGCGCGTGTTCGAGCGCTTCTATTCGCTGCCGCGCCCCGACGGGCAGGATCGCAGCACGGGCCTCGGGCTGTGTTTCGTGCGCGAGGTCGCGATGCTGCACCGCGGCCAGGTCGCGCTCGCGAATCGCGACGAAGGCGGTGCGTGCGCGACGCTCACGCTGCCGTCGGCGGGCTGACCGCGCTTCACGTTCGCCACACATTCGCTTCACACAGGCTTCAATCGCCCTTCACCGGGCCGGATCATGCTGACCGTACCCTTTACTCCGGTATCTGTCGGCCATGAATCGAGTCCTGTTGTTCAAATTCGCGATCACCGCGTTTCTCGCGCTGCTGATCCTGATCCCGCTGCAGATGGTGCAAAGCATCGTGCAGGAACGCTCCGCGTATCGCCGGGATGCGCTGCGGAGCATCTGGTCGAGCTATGCGGGGCCACAGACGGTGGCGGGCCCCGTGCTCGTCGTGCATTACACGGAAGTCACGCGCGTGCGTGACGACTCGCCGGCCGGTGGCGCGACGAAGACGAGCCTGCGAAGCGAGACGAGGCGCCTGCTCGTGTTTCCGAAGACGCTGAACGTCGACGGCACGCTGACGACCAGCGTCCGCTATCGCGGCATCCACAAGGCGCTGGTGTACGAGCTGGCGAGCCGGATGACCGGCACGCTGCCGTTGCCGGACCTGAGAAGCTGCCGCAAGCCGATGGCCACGTGAGCTTCAAGGTCGACGACGCGTATGTGTCGATCGGCATCGGCGACATTCGCGGGCTGACCGCGCAGCCCGACCTGCGCATCGGCGGTGCGCGGTTCGACGTCGAGCAGGGCACGCGGCTGGACAGCCTGCGCCAGGGCGTGCACGCGAACGTCGATCTCGCGGCGCTGGCGGACGCAAACGCGGGGGCGGTCGTGCCGTTCAGCATCGACCTGCCGCTGCGCGGTGCGGATTCCGTCGCGTTCGCGCCGGTGGGCGACCAGAACGATTTCTCGCTGAAATCGACGTGGCCGCATCCGAGCTTCGACGGCGCGTTCCTGCCGAACACCCGCACGGTCGATGCGCGCGGCTTCACCGGCAACTGGCGCGTGACGTCGTTCAACACGAAGGCGCGCGAGCAGATCGCATCCGGCAACGGGGAAGGCGCGATCGAAATGGCGTCGGTGTCGGTGATCGAACCGGTGAACGTCTACCTGCAGGCCGAACGCGCGACGAAGTACGGCGCGCTGTTCGTGATGCTCACGTTCGCGAGCTTCTTCATGTACGAGCTCGTGAAGCGGCTGCGCATTCACCCGATCCAGTACGCACTGGTCGGCCTGTCGCTGGCGCTGTTCTTCCTGCTGCTGCTGAGCCTGTCCGAACACATCAGGTTCGCGTATGCGTATCTCGCGGCCAGCGGCGCATGCATCGGGTTGCTCGCCTTCTACCTGTCGTTCGTGCTGCACAGCGTGAAGCGCGGTGCGGTGTTCGCGGCGCTGCTCGCGGTGCTGTACGCGGCGCTCTACGGGCTGCTGCTGTCGGAAGACAATGCGCTGATGCTCGGTTCGCTGCTGCTGTTCGCGATCCTCGCCGGCATCATGACGCTCACGCGCCGCGTTGACTGGTATTCGCTCGGCGCCGCGTGGCAGCCGCTGGCCGACAAGGCGGGGCCGGGCGCCGTGAAGCCGGGCGCGCAGGCGAAGTAAGCGAGCGGGTTGCGGGCAGGCGTGCCGGTCGGGAATGTCCCGGCTGGTGCGTCATACGGCGCGGCGTCGCGACGCGCTGCACCGCCGATTCACGCACGCGATGCAGGCCGGCGAAACCGCGCGAGCGGAATCTCGGCCACGGCGGTGATCTCGATCAGCAGGTCGGGATGGTAGAGACGCTCGACCTGGACGGTCGTCGTCACGGGATAGGGCTCGGCGAAGACCGTCTTGCGGATGTCGCCGGCCTGCATGAAGGCATCGATGTCGGTTGCGTAGTGCACGAGCGAGATCACGTCCTGCATCTGCCCGCCCATCGTGGCGAGCACGGCGCGGATGTTGTCGAGCGTCTGGCGTACCTGCGTGCGCATGTCGCCGTGGCCGACCACCTGGCCGTCGCGGTCGAGCGCCACTTGCCCCTTCAGGTGCACGATCCGGCCATCGCCCTGGATCACGGCCATCGAGAACGCGCCGAACGGCGCCCAGACTTCCGGCGGATTCACTGCTTCAGCCATGACGCAGCTCCTGTGTGGCGTGAACGGGTCGGGCACAGCGGATCGATGTCGTCGATCGTCGCGCCATTATGGATGAGTTCGCCTTTGCGCTGCCCGCGGCTGGTACGAGCCGCCTGTCCTGATCGGGCGGCTCCAGGACGGCCACATTTTTTCATTCGCGGCGTGAATCGATTCGACTGTTGACGTGGCGGTAATTCTGCGGGGATTCGCGCCTGGAGCACGTATGCACCGATATGATTCATACGCGCATTCCGCGGCCGGGGGTGCGCATGTTCCGAGGGGCGGGCCGATCACGCGCCCGCTGTCGCTTCTCGTCAAAACAAGGAAAACAACATGTGTACGAGTTTTGTGATCCGCACGGTGGATGAGCACGTCGTCTATGGCAGAACCATGGAGTTCGCGCAGGATCTGGGTTCGATCCCGATCGTCATCGAGGCCGGCAAGACGCTGTACGCGTCGTCGCCGCTCGGCAAGCAGGGCAAGAGCTGGACGACGAAGTACAAGGCGATCGGCATGAACGGGCTGAAGATGCCGATCCTGGTGGATGGCATCAACGAGGCGGGGCTGGCCGGTGGGACGCTCTACTTTCCGGAGTTCGCCGAGTATCCGGCGCTGACGCCGGAGAACACCGCTCGCGCGTTGGCGCCGTGGGATTTCCTCACGTGGGCGCTGACCAGCTACGACAGCGTGAGCGGCGTCAAGCAGGCGCTCGGCGACATCGTCGTCGCCGACATCCCGCACCCCGCATTCGACGGCGCGCCCCCCGTGCATTACACGCTGCATGACGCGAGCGGCGCATCGCTTGTCGTCGAGCCGGTCGGCGGCGAACTGCGCGTCCACGACAATCCGCTCGGCGTGATGACCAACTCGCCGCCGTTCGACTGGCATCGCACCAACCTGCACAACTACCTGAACCTGTCGCGCGTCACGCCGGCGAGCAGGACACTGTCGCTGTCGCGCGACGCGAAACACGTGACGCTCAAGGCGTATGGCCAGGGCTACGGGATGCTGGGCCTGCCCGGCGACATCACGCCGGCGTCGCGTTTCGTGCGCGCGGTCGGGTATGCGGCGTACGCGGAAAATCCGCATAGCGGCGCCGACGCGATCCGGCTGGCCGAGCACATCATCAATACGTTTGACATTCCGAAAGGGTGGATCAAGGAGGAAGTCGATCACGACACGCCGGTCTACGAATACACGCAGTGGACCACGATCGCCGACCTGGAGGCGCGCAAGTATTACTTCCGGACGTATGACGATACGGTGATGCGTGTGATCGACCTGGCGACGTCGAAGGTGTCGACGGTCGCTTCGCCGAAGCACATCGAACTGACACCCGTCTAGCCGTTCGACCTGCCGAAAGCGGCAGTAGCCCGGATCGACCTATACTGATCGTCTCACTTCACCGGACCACGCCGTGCCGAACCAACCTTCCGGGGATCCGTCCGTCGACGATCCCCGTCCGACCCCGCCCATCCAACCCGAACTGGAAGACTGCTGCAACAGCGGCTGCTCGCCGTGCGTCTTCGATCTCTACGACGAAGCACTCGCGCGCTATCGCGTCGAGCTGGCCGAATGGGAAGCGCGACAGGCGCAACGCAAGCATCACGCGTGAGCCGGGTGGCGACGAGCGGCCGCACCTGCACCGTTTCCGCGTCGGACCCTGCCGTCGCAACGATTCCCGTCCCGCTTACGTGCCTGCGTGCAGCCGCCGATGCAGCGGCCCGAGCATGGCCGACAGCGCGACGCACGCGAGCAGCACGGCCGTCAGCGCGAACATCGATGTCCTGAAGCCCTGCACGTAATCGAGCGCGGCCGGATGCGCACCGAGCCGGGCGAAAAACATGCCGCCGAGCGTGGCCGCACCGACGGCCGCGCCGATCTGCAGCATCGCGGTGACCATGCCGGATGCGACACCTGCGCGCGCGGTGTCGACTTCCGCGAGCACGATCCGCACGACCGACGGCAGCACGAGACCCTGGCCGATCCCGATCGCCGCGATCCCCGCATAGAAGCCGGGGCCCGGTGCGGCCGCGCCCGCCAGCGCGGCGGCCGTCGCGACGCCGGCCGCGAGCATCGCGAAACCGAGCGTGAGCACGCGATAGCCGCCGAACCGGTCGACGAGTCGCGGCATCAGCAGCGGGCTCGACAGGAAGCCGAGCCCGAGCGGCAGGATCGCGAGCCCCGACGCGAGCGGCGACCAGTTCAGGCAGCCCTGCAGGTAGATCCCGTAGCTCAGGAAGAATGCGCTCAGCGTATAGAACAGGAACGCCAGCACGAGCCCGAGCGCGACGACGGGATGGCGGAGCAGGCGCACGTCGAGCAGCGGATCGTGGCCGCGCGCGAGACGGCGCGCCTCGACCGCCAGCAACGTGCCGAGCATCGGCAGCGCGCCGACGAGGCACGCGACCATCCACAGCGGCCAGCCGGCTTCGCGCCCGTGCGTGAGCGGGTAGACGAGCATCAGCAGGAACAGCGACAGCAGCACCATGCCGGGCACATCGATGCGCTGGCCGCGCGGCGGCCGGCTTTCCGGGATGAAGCGCCAACTGCCGATCAGCGCCAGGATGCCGATCGGCAGGTTGACGAGGAAGATCGCGCGCCAGCCGAGCCCGAACGGATGCAGGCTGATCAGCGCACCGCCGCCGAGCTGGCCGATCACGGCCGCGAGGCCGAACACGAAACCGTAGAAGCCCATCACGCGCACCTGTTCCTGCGGGCTGTACACGCTGCGGATCGTCGCGAGCACCTGCGGCGCGAGGATCGCGGCGAACAGGCCCTGCAGCACGCGGCCGCCGACCAGCACCGCGCCGCTGCCGGCGAGCCCGCACAGCGTCGATGCGACGACGAAGCCGGCCATCCCGATCATGAACATGCGCTTGCGGCCGTACAGGTCGCCGAGCCGGCCGCCGGTGATCTGCACGACCGCGTTCGCGCACGCGTACGCCGACACGACCAGCTGCAGCTCGGCCGGGCGCGCGCCGATGCCGTCGCGAATCGCCGGTAGCGCGAGATTCACAATGAAGTAGTCGAGCGGCGGCAAAATCGCGCCAACCAGCAGGACCACCAGCGCCCAGCCGTGGTGGCTGCGCGGCGTCGCCGCGGCGGCCGTGCCGGCCGGCACGCAGGGGGCAAGGGTGTCGTTCGTCATGAAAGCAAGTCCGAAAGAATGAGTGCCACATTCACACCGGACGCGACGCCGGGAGCGCCGGTTCGGCCATGGACGGGCGATTGACCCCCATTCTGGGTGGTGGCAATGAATCGGAAAAGCGGGAATTGGTGGTAGCATCCATCGGATTACTCGATGGATGGAGAATGGCGATGCGCGGTTTCGACCTGGATCAGTTGCGTACTTTCGCGGCGGTCGCCGATGCCGGCAGCCTGACGGCCGCCGCGCCGCTGCTGCACCTGTCGCAGTCGACGGTCAGCGAGCAGGTGCGCAAGCTCGAATCGCGCGCCGGCGTGCCGCTGTTCGTGCGCAGCAAGCGCGGGGTCGAGCCGACGCCGGCCGGCTCGCGGCTGCTGCAGCACGCGCGGCGCATCGTCGCGCTGAACGAGGCCGCGTTCGACGAGGTGCGCGGGCAGGCGATCAAGGGCGAGCTGCGCGTCGCGATCACCGATTACTACCGGACCAACGAAGTCGCGGGCCTGCTCGCGCGGCTGCGGGAGTGCTACCCGCAACTGAGCCTGCACGTCAGCGCGATGAAGAGCGCGGATATCGAAATGGCGCACGCGCGCGGGCAGGTCGATCTCGGCGTGGTGATGAACCTGTCGAGCGGGCCGTTCCGGCCGGCGTCGGCCGATACGCGCTGGGTGCTGCGGCGTGAACCGCTGTCGTGGGTCGCGTCGCCCGCGCTGGCCGAGCAGTTGCCCGAGCCGCTGCCGCTCGTGCTGCTGCCGGACGACTGCATGATGCATCAGGTCGCGGTGCGCTCGCTCGACGAGCAGCACATGCCGTACCGGCTCGTGCACAGCGCGTCGGGGGTGGCCGGGTTGCAGTCGATGCTGGCGGCGGGGCTCGGGGTGGGCTGCCTGTGCGCGTCGGCGATCGGCGAGGGCATGATGCGGCTCGGCGCGAAATACCGGCTGCCGCCGCTGCCCGACGCGGTGTTTTCGCTGACGCCGCCGATGCCGGGCGAACGCGAAGCCGTTACGCAGGCGCGCGAGGTGCTGTCGCGGCAATTGCTGATGTAAAACCGGGCCGCACGACATGCGGCGGCGCGTAACTGAGAGGCGCGCCAGGGGACAAAAAATGAACGACGAACTGCAACGCCAGATGGCCGCGAAGCTGCAGGATGCGCTGGAGCGCGTGGTCGACGAACGCTCGCTGATCCACTTCCTGCGCGTGCTCGGCCACGACTGGAACAAGGAGCGCCAGCTCGAGGCCGACGTGCCGCCGTCGCCGTACGCGCGCGCCGCGCTCGGCTGGGAAAACCACTCGATCGGCGAGTACCTGGACGCGATGGTCGACTGGGCCGAGGCGTCGGAGGAAGGGCTGCGCTGCTACGACGTGCCCGACAATCCGTGGCGGCGCGTGGCGGACATCCTGTTCGCCGGGAAAATCTACGAATAGCGCCGCTCGCGCGCTTTGTTCAGGTCACGCAGGCCGCGGCGAACCGTCTATTCGACGGCTTCACCGTTCGCATACGCACGCAGCCCGTCAGCCAGCGCATCGAACACCGCGCGGCAGCGCGGGCTCGACCGCAGGTCCTCGTGCATCACGACCCAGGTTTCCAGCTGCATCGCGAGCCGGTCCGGCAGCACGCGCACGAGCCGTGCATCGCGTTTCGCGAGCCCGCTCTGGCAGAAGCCGATTCCGTAACCGGCCCGGATCATCGCGAGCTGCGCAAGGTTGCTGTCGGTACGCAACGCGAACGCATCGCGCTTCCACAGCGGCAGGCTGCGCCCCACCGAGCGGATGAACGGCGTGATCGTGTCGAAGCCGATCAGCGGGTGATGCGCGAGTTCGTCGATCGTCGCGGGCACCCCGTTGTGCGCCAGGTAGTCGTCGCGCGCATACAGCCCGACATCGATTGCGCCGATGCGCCGTGCAACGAGCGCTTCCTGCGTAGGCGGCGCCATCCGGACCGCGATGTCGGCCTCGCGCTTGAGCACGTCCTGGATGCGGTCGGTCGGCACCAGTTCGATGACGAGCCCCGGATGGTTGCGCCGCAATCGCGCGAGAATCGGCGGCATCACTTCGACGGCGATCACGTCGCTGGCCGAGATCCGCACGATGCCGCGCACGCCGGCGCCGTGGCTTGCCGCCGCGCGCTCGAACGCGGCCGCCGCGCTGCGCAGCGCCTCCGCATGGCCGCGCAGCGCGAGCGCCGCCTCGGTCGGCAGCAGGCCGGACGGCGAGCGCGTGAACAGCGTCTGGCCGAACGCGGCCTCGAGCGCCGCGACGTGGCGGCCGGCCGTCGGCTGCGTGATGCCCAGCGCGCGCGCCGCGCCCGACAGCGAGCCTTCCGTCAGCACGGCGAGGAAGGTGCGGTAGCGTTCCCAGTTCAGATCGATGGCCATACATAAATGTATAGCTGATCCATGAGGTTCGGCAATTCCTTGTTAGCTGCCGGCGCGCCAGAATGCGTGTCATCACGGTTCATTCAAGGAGAGCGGCAATGACGACCCACGCAGGCGGGATGCAACGACAGGCACTCGTGCTCGGCGCGAGCGGCGGGATTGGCGGGGAAGTCGCGCGGCAGTTGCGCGATGCGGGCTGGCAGGTGCGTGGGCTGAAGCGCGGGCTCGACGCCGAGGTCGTGGAGCGCGACGGCATCGCCTGGATGCGCGGCGACGCGATGGACCGCGACGCGGTCGTCCGGGCCGCACGCGGCTGCAGCGTGATCGTGCACGCGGTGAATCCGCCGGGCTACCGGAACTGGGCCGGGCAGGTGCTGCCGATGATCGACAACACGATCGCGGCGGCGAAGGCGGAACGGGCCACCGTCGTGCTGCCGGGCACCGTCTACAACTACGGCGCCGATGCGTTTCCGGTCTTGTACGAAGACGCGCCGCAGCATCCGTCGACGCGCAAGGGCGCGATCCGCGTCGAGCTGGAGCGCCGGCTGCAGGATGCGGCCGGGCACGGCGTTCGCACGATCATCGTCCGGGCCGGCGACTTCTTCGGGCCGAAGCTCACCGGCAACAGCTGGTTTGCGGCGGGGTTCGTCAAGGCCGGACAGCCGGTTGCGGCCATCAGCGTGCCGGGGCGGGACGGCATCGGGCATCAATGGTCGTACGTGCCGGACGCCGCGCGCTCGATGGTCGAGCTGATCGAACGACGCGACACGCTGGAACCGTTCGCGCGCTTTCACCTCGGCGGGCATTGGGACGAGGACGGCACGCAGATGGCGGAGGCCGTGCGCCGCGTCGCACAGCGGCACGGGCTGCAGCCGACGGTGCGCAAGTTCCCGTGGTGGCTCGTGTGGGCGGCGGCGCCGTTCGTCACGACGCTGCGCGAATTGCTCGAGATGCGCTACCTGTGGCGCGAGTCGATCCGGCTGGACAACACGCGGGTGACCGCGGTGCTCGGCCGCGAGCCGGTGACGCCGCTCGACGCGGCGGTGGAGGCGACGCTGGCGGGGCTCGGGTGTCTGAAGTGAGCAACGGCCCGTGCCGGAGTCCCTGCGCTGGCACGGGTCGGTACGATGGCGAACCGCAGAGCCCGCAGGGCAACAATTCTCCACATACCCGGACGCGTCCGATGCGCATCATGTCGGCTCATGTCGATAAGGCGAAAACGGGGGCGAGATGTTGCATTTCGGGTGGAAAGTGTCGGTTGCGGGCGCAATTGTGTTCGCATTGAGCGGGTGTACCGACCTGGCCGGGGTTCTGTATTGCAACAACTCGCAGTTCAACTTTCCGGACTATCACTGCTTTCAGCCGTACTAGCAGGGGCTGGCGCGGCGACCGAATGCCGTCGCGCCCGTGTGCCGCGCGTTTGCTCGTTACCCGTCACGCGACGACCGGCAATACCTCCACCGTGTACCGGTGCCGAAGGCTGCGCCCGAGCACCGGATCATGCAGTTCCATTTCGAATGCATCGCCATCGCCCATCGCCGCAATCGCGCCATGCACGGCGACCGTGCCGCCATACATCGCACTGCGCGCGGGCATCGTGCGGCGGTCGTCGAAGCGCTGCCACAGCACGTCGGGCGCAAGCAGGCCGCTGACCGCGCCGTGCTGGTACGCCGTCCGCCCGCCATCGCGCGAAATCAGCCACGAGCGCATCTCGATCGCATCCCAGTGATCCGCTACTTCTGCGTAAAGCCACGCGTCGCGGCCGAGCGGTTTCGCGCACACCTGCTTCGACACCGCAACGCCGTAGGCCTCGACTTCGCGATCCGTATGGTCGGAGCCGACGGTCACGAGCGTGCCGGCCGGGCTGTCGACCAGCACGCATTCGATCTCGCCGCCCGAACGCGCGCCGAGCACGCCGATCGCGGGCGCCTGCGTGAGCAGCGCGGCCGTCACGCGATAGAAGCACGGGGTGGTAGACGGCGGCGCGACGCCGAGTGCCGCGAGTTCGTCGATATGCGCGCGGATCGCTGCCGGATCGCGGCCGGCCCAGCCGGCGATCACGACGCGCTCGATCTCGACGTCGACGGTGGCCGGCGCGCCGTGCCGGGAAATCACGTTGAACGACAGGGTTGGCATGCGGGTATCCGTTTGAAGTGCGAAGGAATGAATCGGCTGGCGGCGACGTTCAGTCCGCGAGCGGCTTGTGCGCGGTTTCGCGTGCGACGAGGAGCGCGATCGACGTGACGACGAGCGCGGCGGCGACGTACAGCGACACGGCCGTCGTCGTGCCCGTCTGCCGGAACAGCGCGGCGATCACGAGCGGCGCGAAGCCGCCGCCGACGATGCCGGCGAGCGTGTACGCGAGCGACGAGCCCGCATAGCGCACACGGGTCGGGAACTGTTCGGTCACGAACGCGCCTTGCGGGCCGTACATCACCGCGTGGATCACGAGGCCGATTGCGACGGCCGCGACGATCGCGCCGGGGCGGGCCGAATCGAGCAGCGTGAAGAACACGAATGCCCACACGATGCCGGCGAGCGCGCCGGCGAGATACACGGGCCGGCGGCCGAAGCGGTCCGACAGCGCGCCGAAGAACGGCACCGCGAGCGCGTTGCAGGCCGTGCCGATCATCACGGCCGTCAGCGCGACGGGGCGCGACAGGTGCAGCACGGTCGTCACGTAAGTCAGCGTGAACACGACGATCAGCGCATACAGCACGTCCGAGCCGATCCGCGAACCGCCCGCGATCAGCAGGCGCTTCCAGTGGTACTTCAGCACGTCGGCGACGGGCACCTCGGCGGTCGCGTGCGATTCGGCGAGCTGCTCGAACTGCGGCGTTTCGTCGACGCCGCGCCGCAGCCAGAAGCCGAACACGACGAGCAGCGCGCTGGCCGCGAACGGCACGCGCCAGCCCCACGACAGGAAGTCGCCGGACGTGGTCGACAGCGTCACGAGCGCGATGCAGCCGGTGCCGAGCAGCGTGCCGAACGACGGGCCGATCTGCGTCCACGACGCGGACAGCCCGCGCCGTTTCTGGTCGCCGTGCTCGACCGACAGCAGCACCGCGCCGGCCCATTCGCCGCCGAGCGCGACACCCTGCACGAAGCGCAGCGCGACGAGCAGGATCGGGCTCAGGATGCCGGCCTGCGCGTAGGTCGGCAGCGCGCCCATCAGTGCGGTCGTCACGCCCATCAACACGAGCGTGAGCATCAGCACCGCGCGGCGGCCGATGCGATCGCCGAGATTGCCGAACACGAAGCCGCCGAGCGGGCGCGATACGTAGCCGACCGCATAGGTCGAGAACGCGAGGATCGTGCCGGCCAGCGGGTCGACCGACGGAAAGAACAGGTGATTGAAGACGAGCGCGGCGAGCGTGTTGTAGATCGTGAAGTCGTACCACTCGAGCGACGTGCCGATCATGCTCGCGGTCGCGAGTCGGCTGTTGCGGACGCGGCGGGGCGCGTGGGCGGCGGGCTGGGCGAGAGTGCTCATGGTGTCGGGCATGTCGTGACGGGGAACGGAATGAAACGTCGGGCCGATGCACGGACGTGCATCGTGCCTGCGGTGTGGCCGGCGGGGGCGATCAGGCGAGCAGAGCGGCGGCCGCGGCGGGCTCGGTTTCGACGTCGCCGCTCGCCCCATTCAGCGGCGCGGCGGCGCGCCACAGCAGCTCGAAGGTGCGCACGTCGTCGTGCCCGGCGAGCGCGGCGGCCACGCGGCGCGTGGCGGCCGCATCGCTGCCTTCGATCAGCACGAGCGCATCGGCGGCCGGGCGGGCGGCCGCATCGGCGCCGATCGGCGCGGACAGGTCAGGCGCGGTGCGGAAGAGCCGCGCGGCATGGATGCCCGGTTCGTGCAGCACGTCGTCGAAGCGCTCGCGCAGCTGCGGCACATCGATGCGATCCGGCGGCAGCACGAACAGCGCGAGATGCACGCCTTCGCCGTCGCCGGCTTCGATCGTCAGTTCGCCTACGCGCCGCTGCGTGCCCGTCATGCGCTCGAAGTTCGCGAGCGACCACGCGGTCTGCTGCGTGAACGCGCGGCGGTATGCGTCGCCGCGGAATACGTCGAGCGCGTCCGTCACGTACAGCGCGAGGTACTTGCGCGGGCCGCGATCGGTCGCGCGAAAGCGCCGCGCATGCGTGAAGCCGGGAATCGCGACACGTTCCTGCATGTGCTCGCGGTCGTACCACGCGTTGAAATCGGCTTCGTGCGCGGGGTCGATATCCGTCCAGACGCAAAGCTGGCCGTGCGGAAGGGAAAGGCGGGTCATCGCGGGGTTCCTCGTGACGGGGGCGTGTCAGGAACCGCAGTTTCCCGAAGACGGGCCGCGCCCGTCCAACAAGAAAACAAATTCGCGGTGAACAGGTTTTCTTATGAGCGGCGCGGGCGGCGTTTCGCGGCGGGCGGGGCGGGTGGTGCGGATGGCGTCGTGTGCTTTGCTTTCGCCGGCGCCATGGCTTTGGTTTTCTTCGCGGCGCGGGCGGGTGTTTTGTCCACGCTGGCGGACGTGGCCGGTGCTGCCGTCTTTACGTGATTCGCGGCGGCCGCCATCGCGCGCGCGACTTCGCTGGCGAGTTCCGCGATGCGCGCGGCCACCGGCTGGCCCTGGCTGCGGTACGTCGCGACGAGCGGCAGCGCGGGGAATTCGGGTTCGACATCGAGCAGCTCGAGCGCGCCTTCGTGCAGCTCGCGTCCGATGATCGCGGGCGGCAGCGCGGCCACGCCGAAGCCGTCGGCGACGAGGCGGATCATCGCGGCGACCGACGTGATGCAATTGATGCTGGCCGGCCGCTCGACGGCCGCGAACAGCCGCTCGATCGTCGCGTGCGGCCCCGAGTGGCGCGAGAAGCTGATGATCGGGAATTCGGCCAGGCGCGCGACGTCGAGCGGCTGGCCGCCGAGCCCGAGGCGCGGGCTGGCCGCCCAGCGCACCGGGAATTCGCACAGCGGCAGGTTCGTGAAATCGGGGCCCGGCACCGGGTCGGTCTGCAGGATCAGGTCGACGCCGTCGGTGCTGAGCAGGCGGATCAGGTGCAGCGTCGTGTCGCTCGTGATCTCGACGTCGAGGCGCGGATAGCGCTCGCGCAGTTGCGCCATCAGCGCGGGGAACCAGCTGTGCACGATCGATTCGATCACGCCGATCCGGATCAGGCCCGCGTCGCTCGCCGCATCGATGTCGCGGCGCATTTCGCCGTCGAGCCGCACGATCCGCTCCGCGTATGCGAGCATGCGGCGCCCGGCGGGCGTGAGCGTGGCCGAGCGCGTGTTGCGGTCGAACAGGCGCACGTCGAACGCTTCCTCGAGCGACGCGATGCGGCTCGATACGGCGGCTTGCGTCGTGTGGAGTTTTTCGGCCGTGAGCCGGAAGTTTTCCAGCTTCGCGAGCCAGACGAAGGTTTCAAGAAACCGGATGTTCATCGAAGTCCGAACGGTGAGGCGGTGCCGGGCGGGGCGGCGGGATCGGTCGATGGTAGCGGATTTTCGGGGGCGGGAAACAAGCGGGCGGCGGGGTGCGGGTGCCGCGGCGGATGCGTGGACGGGCGGTGGCGGGTAGGGGCACGTGCGCGAAGCGCCGCCCGCGGCGCGAGCGGCGCGTTCGCACACGTCAAAGCTTGTCGAACGCGAGCGTCGGTACGTCGACGACCATCGCGCCGCCGTCCGCGACGAGCGTCGCGCCGGTCACGAACGATGCGTCCGGCGACGCGAGGAACGCGCAGACGGCCGCGATCTCGTCCGGGTCGGCCGCGCGCCGCAGCGGCACGTCGGCGCTGACGCGCGCATACGCGCCGTCGAGCGTGTCGCCGTGCGCGGACATCAGCGGTTCCATCTCCGCATCGGCCATCGGCGTGCGGACCCAGCCGGGGCACACCGCGTTCGCCCGCACGCCGTGCGGCCCGTAGTCGCGCGCGAGCGACCGTGCGAGCCCGAGCAGCGCGTGCTTGCCGACCGTGTAGCCGCACACGCCGGGCCCGGCCGCGAGCGCGGCGATCGACGCGACCAGCACGATGTTGCCGCGCTGCGCGATCAGGTCGGGCAGGCACGCGCGCGCGCTGACGAACGCGGTGTCGAGGTTCGCATGCATCGCGTCGCGCCATTGCGCGTCGTCGGTTTCGTCCGCGCGGCCGAGACCGTGGCCGCCCGCGCACGTGACCAGCGCGTCGACCGGGCCGAAACGTTCGGCGACATGCGGCAGGAAGCGGGCCCAGTCGGCGGTGCTCGCGGCATCGCCGGCCAGCGCGAGGCCGCCCGTTTCGGCGGCCAGCGCGTCGAGCGGCGCCTGGCGCCGCCCGATCAGCACGACGCGGTCGCCGCGGCGGGCGAAGCGGCGCGCGCACGCGGCGCCAATACCGGTGCCCGCGCCGGTGATCGCGATCGTGCGGGGTTGCGGGTGTGTCATGTCGTGCTCCGGAAAGGTGTCGTTTCCGGTCACTTTAGGCGGCGCCGGCGAGCGCCGGTATCCGCCGAAAGGATGAACGCGGGCGGCATCCGGGCGGCCGGCGCGGCCACGGGCCATTTTGCAAAGGCTGACGATGTGCGGCACCGAATCGCTCTATCCTCCACATTTTTGCGATAAGTCACGAAAGCCCGGCAGAATAGCGCGGGCGGGCCGCGCATCGACGCGCGGCGCATCGGCCGGACGGTTCCGTCGTGCGAGCGGAGCGGCAGGCCGGCGATCCCGGCATGAACGCGCACCCTATGCGCGGGCGTTGCATCGGCCGGGGATCGTGTCACGACAACATATCGCCCGGTTGCGCGCTCGCGCGCCGGACCATCGACAAGAACAGGGAGGGCCGGCAATGAGGCTGGACGACGAAAGGGAAAGCACGAACGTCGAGGATCGCCGTGGCGCCGGCGGGTTCGGTGGTGGGCGCGGCGCGACGATCGGCATCGGCACGATCGTGGTTGCGTTCGCCGCGTCGTATTTCTTCGGGATCGACCCGCGCGTGATACTCGAAGGCGCCTCGGCGCTGCAGGGGCGCCAGCAGCAGGCGCAGCCCGCGCCCACGCAGCGGCAGGGCGCGTCGGCGAACGAGGCGGGTGCGGTATTTACGCGCAAGGTGCTCGGCAATATCGAGCGCACGTGGACGGGCGTGTTCAATACCCAGTTGCATGCGCAGTACCAGCCGCCGACGCTCGTGATGTTCGAAAACTCGACGCCGACCGCATGCGGCACGGGCCAGAGCGCAATGGGGCCGTTCTACTGCCCGGGCGACCGCAAGGTGTATATCGATCTCGGTTTCTACGACGAACTGCGCAAGCGTTTCGGCGCGGGCGGCGATTTCGCGCAGGCTTACGTGATCGCGCACGAAGTCGGCCACCACGTGCAGAACCTGCTCGGCATCTCCGACAAGGTCGACGCCGCGCGCCGGCGGGCGAGCCAGGCGCACTCGAATGCGCTGTCGGTGCGGATGGAACTGCAGGCCGACTGTTTTGCGGGCGTGTGGGCGAACAACGCGCAGCGCGCGAACCAGCGGCTGATCGAGCCCGGCGATTTCGAGCAGGGGCTGAAGGCGGCCGCCGCGATCGGTGACGACCGGCTGCAGCAGCAAGGGCAGGGCTATGTCGTGCCGGAAAGCTTCACGCACGGCACCAGCGACCAGCGCGTGTACTGGCTGCGGCGCGGGATGCAATCGGGCGAACTGAGCGCCTGCGACACGTTCGCCGCGAACGCGCGCTGACTTGAGGGCGCGCCCCGTCGCGCCCGTATCGTCCCGGCCGAACCCGCGATGCCGGCCGGGCCGGGACGATTTGCCGATTTGTGCTCACCGGCGCTTTTCGGCGCCGGTAGGCTGGCCCGAACTTCGATCTTCGCTACGTTCGCTCGCCAGCCGATTCCGCCATGCCGACCTCATCCGTTCCCGCCGACCCGGCCGCCACCGACTGGCTGCGCGCGCTGCGCGCGTGCGTGGACGCGTTCGATGCGTTCGCGAGCCCGTCCGCGATCGTGTTCTACCGGCTCGACCAGAGCGGCGAACCGGCCGATTTCGAGCTGTTCGGCATGCCGGAATCGATGCATCGCACCTATGTCGCGCGCTACCGGATGCTCGATCCGCTGCATCCGTCGCGCTGCGCGGCGGGCGAATGCGCGGTCGTGACGCTCGCGTCCCAATTGCCTGACGAAAGGCGCGACGCGTCCGCGTACTGGACCCGTTTCCTGCGACGGCACGACGTGGCCGACGTCGTCGAGATCTGGCTGCGCGACGCGGGCCGGACGGTCGGCGCGTTCTCGCTGCTGCGCTTCGGGGCCGGCGAAACGCGCGGCGGCGTGGCCGGCAACAGTACGGCCGGGCGGTTCGCGCCCGGCGAGGTCGATGCGCTCGCGCGGCTGCAGCCGGTTGCCGAAGCCGCACTGAGCCCGCTGCTGCGCGCGCGGCGCGGGATCCACCGGATCGGCTGCGAGGAGCGGCTGACCTACCGCGAGGAGCAGATCGCGCGCCTCGTGCGCGACGGCCGCTCGAACAAGGAGATCGCGCGCGATCTCGCGCTCGGCCAGCCGACCGTCAAGACGCACCTGATGCGGATGTATCGCAAGCTCGGCGTGTCGAACCGCACGGAACTGGTCGGGGCGCTGTTCCTGTAATTCATCGGATAATTGCGGTCCGGACTTCGAACCTTCGTGATCGCCGATTCATGACTACCAAAGCGCTGCTGGCCGTGCTGCTCGTCTTGCTGGGTGTTTCCACGGCTTCGACGGCCTTTGCGCAAGAAAGCGAGCCCGATTCGTGCGTCGTGCTGCAACCGGTCCGGATGCTGGCCGACGACGTCGGCGACGCCGGCACCGATCTCGGCGACGGATGGCTCGGACTGGCGCCGGACGGCCATCGCTGGAAGCTCGCGCCGGCACGCATTCGGCTCGAGCCGGCGCAACCGGACGGCGAAGTCGTCGACGTCACGTCCGACGTGAAAAATGCCGTTGCGCTGTTACGTTGCAAATCGCTCAGGCAGGGCCGGGTCGACGCGGCGAACCTGGCGTTCCCGAACGGTGGAAGGGTGATCGAACCCGGCCCCGAACCGCTGCGCTTCGCGTTTCACGGCCGCCGGTACGCGTTGCGCTACACCGCATCCGGTGGGGTGATTGCCGACGGTGATGGCAAGCGGTCGGTCCTTTATGATTTCAGCGGCAGCACGCCGCCGTTTCGCGTGATCCTGATCTGGGCGGGCGACCTCGATCGCGACGGCCGGCCGGATTTCCTGATGGAATTCGAAAGCGACTTCGGCGCGAACTTTTGCCTGTTTACATCGGGTAGTGCGAAGGAAAACGAACTGACCGGCCCGGCAGGCTGCATGAACGTCAGCGGCTGACCGGCGCCGCTCCCGGCCCGCTTTCTGCGTCGGCCGCCAGCCATCCCGCGGGGTTCGAACCCGCCCCCCTCAGCGCTCACGCGCTGCCAATTTGCGCTCACCGGGCGCGAACCCTCGTCGATACAGTGGAACGACGCCCGCGTGCTCGTGCGCACGCGGTCCAGCCACGACAATCCTCGAGACGCCCATGAGCACCACGAATTTCGTCGCCGTCAGCGACACCGTGCGCACCTTCGTTGCGCGCGATTTCGGCCTCTTCATCGACGGTGAAATGCAGCCCGCCCACGCGGCCGCGCGGCTCGACGTGTACGACCCCGCCACGGGCGAGCGGCTCGCGACGGTCGCGGACGCCGACGAACGCGACGTCGACCGCGCGGTCGCCAGCGCGAAGCGCGCATTCGACACCCGCGTGTGGAGCGGCCTGCGCCCGGCCGACCGCGAACGCATCCTGCTGAAGCTCGCCGACCTGATCGAGCGCGACGCCGAAACGCTTGCGCAGCTCGAAACGCTGAACCAGGGCAAGTCGATCCACGTGTCGCGCGCGATCGAGGTCGGCGCGAGCGTCGAATACGTGCGCTACATGGCCGGCTGGGCGACCAAGATCACCGGCCAGACGCTCGACGTGTCGATCCCGTTCCCGCCCGGCACGCACTACACGGCGTATACGCGCAAGGAGCCGGTCGGCGTGGTCGCGGCGATCGTGCCGTGGAATTTCCCGCTGATGATCGCGGTGTGGAAGCTGATCCCGGCGCTCGCGGCCGGCTGCACGATCGTGCTGAAGCCGTCGCCGGAAACGCCGCTCACCGCATTGCGCCTGGCCGAGCTCGCGCTCGAAGCCGGCGTGCCGCCCGGCGTGTTCAACGTCGTCACCGGCGGCCGCGTGTGCGGCGCCGCGCTCGCGAGCCACCCGTCGATCGCGAAGATCTCGTTCACGGGCTCGACCGCGACCGGCAAGCTGGTCGGCGCGGCGGCCGTGCAGAACATGACGCGTTTCTCGCTCGAACTCGGCGGCAAGAACCCGATCGTGATGCTCGACGACATCGACGTCGCGCAGGCGCTCGACGGCGTCGCCGCCGGCGCGTTCTTCAACCAGGGGCAGGTGTGCGCGGCCGCGTCGCGCATCTATGTGCATCGCAGCAAGTTCGCGCAGCTTGCGGACGGCCTCGCGGGCGTCGCGCAGTCGATGAAGCTCGGCGCCGGCCTCGACACGACCGCGCAGATCAACCCGCTGGTGTCCGCGCACCATCGCGACAAGGTCGTCCAGCACATCGAAGGCGCGCGCCGCGCGGGCCTCACGTTCCTCGCGGGCGGCACGCCGGCCGACGACCTGCCCGGCTACTACGTGAAGCCGGCCGTGATCGCCGATCCGCATCCGGACAGCGCGATCGTGCGCGATGAAGTGTTCGGCCCGGTGATCGTCGTCGTGCCGTTCGACGACGCGGCCGATGCGGTGCGCCTCGCGAACGCGTCGCCGTACGGTCTTGCCGCGAGCCTCTGGAGCAACGACCTGAAGCGCGTGATGAATCTCGTGCCGCAGATCGAGGCCGGCACCGTGTGGGTGAACTGCCATATCCCGCTCGACCCGTCGATGCCGTTCGGCGGCTACAAGCAATCGGGCATCGGCCGCGAATTCGGCCAGTACGCGATCGAAGGCTTCACCGAAACCAAATCCGTCTGCATCGCGCACTGACGCGCGGCGCCAACGACGAAAACCGCGAACCTCGGCGATCGAGGTTCAACCGATCCGACAGTGGAGACTGCAATGAGCTACAACGAAGCGAAATTCTGGCACCCGATGCTGCACCCGAACGACATGAAGCAACGCAAGCCGATCCGCATCGTGCGCGGCGACGGCTGCTACGTGTTCGACGAAGAGGGGCGCAAGCTCGTCGACGGCGTCGCGGGCCTGTGGAACGTGAACGTCGGCCACAACCGCCAGGAAGTGAAGGACGCGATCGTGCGCCAGCTCGACGAGCTCGAATACTTCCAGCTGTTCGACGGCATTTCGCATCCGCGCGCGGAAGAGCTGTCGAAGAAGGTGATCGACCTGCTCGAACCGGAAGGCATGCGCCGCGTGCTGTACAGCTCGGGCGGCTCCGATTCGATCGAGACCGCGCTGAAGATCGCGCGCCAGTACTGGAAAGTACGCGGCCAGGCCGACCGCACGAAGTTCATCTCGCTGAAGCAGGGCTATCACGGCACGCACTTCGGCGGCGCGTCGGTGAACGGCAACACGGTGTTCCGCCGCAACTACGAGCCGAACCTGCCGGGCTGCTTCCACGTCGAGACGCCGTGGCTGTACCGCAACCCGTTCACGCAGGATCCGGAGGAACTCGGCCGGATCTGCGCGGAAATGCTCGAGCGCGAGATCCAGTTCCAGAGCCCCGACACGGTCGCCGCGTTCATCGCGGAGCCGATCCAGGGCGCGGGCGGCGTGATCGTGCCGCCGGCCAACTACTGGCCGCTGGTGCGCGAGGTGTGCGACCGCTACGGCGTGCTGCTGATCGCCGACGAGGTCGTGACGGGCTTCGGCCGCAGCGGCAGCATGTTCGGCAGCCGCGGCTGGGGTGTGCGCCCGGACATCATGTGTCTCGCGAAGGGGATCTCGTCGGGCTACGTGCCGCTTGGCGCGACGGTCGTGAACGCGCGGATCGAGGACGCGTTCGCCGCGAATGCGGATTTCGGCGGCGCGATCATGCACGGCTACACGTATGCGGGCCACCCGGTCGCCTGCGCGGCCGCGATCGCGAGCCTCGACATCGTCGTGAAGGAAGACCTGCCGGCGAACGCGGCGAAGCAGGGCGCGTATCTGCTCGAAGCGTTGAAGCCGTTTGCGGAACGCTTCGCGGCGGTCGGCGAAGTGCGTGGCAAGGGGCTGATGCTCGCGCTCGACCTGGTCGCGAACAAGGACACGCGCGAGCCGATCGACCCGCTGTCCGGCTATGCGAACGCGGTCGCGGAAGTCGCGCGCGAGAACGGCGTGCTGGTGCGCCCGGTCGGCACGAAGATCATCCTGTCGCCGCCGCTCGTGATCCAGCGCGAGCAGCTCGACCGGATCGTCGACGCGCTCGCCGCGGGCTTCGAGACGGTGCCGTTTGCGTGATGGCGTGATCGCGTGACGGTCCACCGGCGGCGGGCAGCGCGGCCGCCGCCGGTTTGCCGATTTGCGCTATGACCGGATTATTTTGCCTGCGTATTTTTTCGACATCGGATCGAGGTGTGATCGACAACGGGGCCCGGGTATCGAAGCGCTGAAGCGCCGCCCCGGGCCGACCGCATAGCCATGGAACCCCGGCCGCCGACGAAGCGGCGGCCGGGGTCGACACAGGAAGGAGACAAGGATGTCGGGATGGTCTGGAGTTACCGGCGCAGCGGGCAATACGCCCGCCGGCACGCCGGCTGAAGCGGGTGGCGGCACGGCGCTGAACGCGGGTGCGGTTGGTTTTCCGACCGCGCTGGCGAGCGCCGTCGGCCTCATCATGGCAAGCCCGGTGATTCTCACCGCGACGTCGGGCTTCGGGATGGGTGGCTGGGCGTTCGCGGTCGCGATGATCATCGCGTTCGTGATGATGCAGGCGCAGGCGACGACCTTCTCCGAAGCCGCCGCGATGCTGCCGACGGCCGGCTCGGTTTACGATTACCTGTCGTGCGGGCTCGGCCGCTTCTGGGCGATCACCGGCACGATCTCCGCGTATTTCCTCGTGCACGTGTTCGCCGGCACGGCGGAAACGATCCTGAGCGGCATCATGGCGCTCGTCAATTTCGAATCGCTGAACGCCGCGTTCGAGAAGCACAACAGCTCGTGGCTCGTCGGCGTCGGCCTCGTCGTCACGTTCGCGATCACCAACATCATCGGCATCAAGGTGTTCAGCAAGCTCGAGATCGTGCTGACGGCCGGCATGTGGCTGTCGCTGATGATCTTCGGGATCCTCGGGCTCGCGGCCGCGCCGGCCGTGCATCTCGACGGCTGGTTCGGCGGCTCGGAAGTCGGCACGTCGATTCCGGCCGTGCTGTCGCTGGTCGGGATGGCGATGTTCATGTTCGTCGGCTGCGAGTTCGTCACGCCGCTCGCGCCGGAAATGAAGTCGCCGGGCAAGACGATTCCGCGCGCGATGGCGCTGGGCCTCGTCGGCGTCGCGATCTGCATGTTCCTGTACGGCGCGGCGATCCGCCGCCAGGTCGCGAACGTGCCCGTGAGCCCCGACGGCCTCACGCACCTGCTCGACACGCCGGGCGCGATTCCCGCGTTCGCGCTGCAGGTGCTCGGGCCCTTCGGCCGCGTGTGGTTCGGTATTGCCTTCCTGTGCGCGGGCGCCGCGACGATCAACACGCTGATGGCGGGGCTGCCGCGCATCCTGTACGGGATGGCGATCGACGGGGCGCTGCCGCGCTGCTTCGCGTACCTGCATCCGCGCTTCAAGACGCCGGTGGTCGGCATCGTCGCGGCGGCAATCGTGCCGATCTTCCACGCGTGGCTGATCAACGGCAATCTCGACAGCATCCTGCACCTCGTGCTCGCCGCGACCTGCGCGTGGGGCACCGCATACCTGCTCGTCACCGCGTCGGTCGTGATGCTGCGGATTCGCCGCCCCGACCTGCCGCGCCCGTACCGTTCGCCGCTGTTCCCGCTGCCGCAGATCGTGTCGAGCGTCGGCATCATCCTGGCGATCTGGTACATCACGCCGCCGGGCATGAACGCGCGCGACATCTACGTGCCGTTCGGCGCGATGCTCGGGCTCACCGCGCTGTACGCGCTGTTCTGGACGCTCGTCGTGCAGCGCCGGCATCCGTTCAAGCCGGTGCCGGTCGAGGAAGTGCTGCGCAACGAGCACGTCGCATCGTGAAGATCGCGCTCGCCCGCTGGCGCGCGGCGCCGGATGCGCCGCCGCCCGGCCATCGGCCCGGTGCGATCGCCGCGCGTGTGCTGGCCGACCTGCGCGCCGAGCGCGATGCCGACGGGGCCGTTGGTCTGACGGCCAGACTGCCGAACGGCGTGCGCGTGAGCCTTGAAGAGCGCGTCGACCGCCAGTTCCTGATGCATACGGTCAGCGTGAAGGTGGCGGCAGCCGCAGGCGGCCCGGCCGTGCAGGGCAGTGCGCGCGTGCGGCAGACCGGCTGGCTGCGCCGCACGGGCATCGACGCGGTGGCCGTGCCGGGATGCGACCCCGGATTCGTCGACACGTTGGCCGCGCTGGTCGCCGAGCCGTCTTTGGCCGACGCGCT
The DNA here is from genome assembly GCF_902499025.1 of Burkholderia lata. Taxonomy (GTDB): domain Bacteria; phylum Pseudomonadota; class Gammaproteobacteria; order Burkholderiales; family Burkholderiaceae; genus Burkholderia; species Burkholderia lata_C. Next base: position 120,874 of record NZ_CABVPW010000007.1, read on the forward strand.
GCGGCCGCTGCACCTGACCGATTGCACGATCGACGCGCGCGACGGCCGCTGGACGCTCGCGATCGTGCCGTTCGGCGGCAGCGAGGTCGTGAACCGGATGCCGTCGTTCCGCCGCTACGTCCGCCTGACGGGCGAGCAGGGCGCCGCGCTGTCGGCGGCCTGTGTTGCGTTCGAAACCGCACTACGCAGGATTTTGCACGGGTAAGCTGTGGCGTTGCGCGCCGGGGGAACCCGGCGGCCGCGTTTAGGGGTTTTACCGGAGATGCCGATGCTGTTCCAGTCACGCTCACACGAAGACGTGCACGATCACGGGCTCGCGATCGCGGGCTGGCATCAGGTCTATCGCCAGATGACGCCGGGCCGCTTCAAGGGCACTGTCACGCAGGTGCTGTACGACGATTTCCACTTCTTCCGCGAAACGACCAACCGGCGCGTCGCGCAAACCGGGCTCGCGCCGGCCGGGCGCACGTCGCTCGCGGTGCCGCTGTCGGTGCCGCTTGCGGGCACGTTCCAGGGCCAGCCCGTCGACGGCTATGCGCTGCTCGCGCTGCGCGCCGGCGAGGATTTCGAATTCCACACGCCGGAAGGGATGGGGCTCGTCGGGATCAGCGCGGCGTCCGACATGGTCGACGAGCTGTGCGAAGCCGAATTCGGCGCATCCGGCGCGCGCAAGCTGCGCCATGTGACGCGACTGTCCGACGAGCAGGGCGTCGCGCTCGGCGTGCGGCTGTCGGCGCTGATCGACGAGGCGCAGCGCAATCCGGGCCACCTCGAATACGCGGCCACCCGCAAGATGTTCCGCGACGCGATGCTCGGCATGTTCCTCGATGCGCTCGAGCAGGGCATCGGCGTCGAACGCCGCGACATCACGCACGCCACCTACAGCGACATCGTGAGCCGTTGCGAGAAGCATCTGCGCGACCGGCCCGAGGAACCCGTCACCGTGCTCGAACTGTGTCGTGCGCTGCGCTGCAGCCGCCGCACGCTGCAAACGAGTTTCCAGCGCGTGGCCGATGTCACGCCGGTCGGCTATCTGCGCACGATCCGGCTGAACGCGGTGCGCCGCATGCTGCGCACGACGTCGGTGCAGCAGCTCGGCGTCGGCGAGGCCGCCGCGAGCTGGGGTTTCACGCACCTCGGCTATTTCGCGCGCGAGTATCGCGACCTGTTCGGCGAGCTGCCGTCCCAGACGACGCGCCCCGAATGACGCACGCGCGCCGCAACGGCGCGGTTGGGCACGGTCGCCGGCAACGTGTGCGACTGTTTGCCGATTTGCGATAGTAGTCCTGAATTTTCGCTGGATAGAGTCCTGTCACCCATATCGATAACCCCATCGATCTGCACTGCGAATCGATGACAACAGAGGGGCGGGACATGAAGATCGGACGACGACTGGCCGCGGCTGCGGCGACGCTGGGTTGCATGCACGCACACGCGCAGACCTCGGGCAGCGTGACGCTGTACGGCACCGTGGATACCGGCATCATCTACTCGACGAACCAGCAGTTCACGCGCGCCGACGGCAGCACGGGCGGCGGCCATGCATGGCAGATGGGCGGCGGCAACCTCGTGCCGTCGCGCTTCGGCTTCCAGGGCGCCGAGCCGCTCGGCGGCGGGCTCAATGCGGTGTTCACGCTCGAGCAGCAGTTCCTGTCCGCGAACGGGCAGGCGCTGCAGGGCGGCACGGCCTTCAGCCGGCAGGCGTGGGTCGGGCTGCGCCAGGACGGGATCGGCACGCTCGGCCTCGGCCGCCAGTACGACTCGTATACCGACATGCTGGGTGCGTACGTGTCGAGCAACAACTGGGCGACGCCGTACGGCTCGCACCTCGGCGACGTCGACAACCTGAACGCCGCATTCAACTTCAACAATGCGGTGAAGTTCACCAGCGCGGATTTCAACGGCCTCACGTTCGGCGGCACGTTCAGCTTCGGCGGGCAGGCCGGCGACTTCTCCGCGAAGCGCGGCTATGCGGTGGCCGCGACGTACACGCGCGCGCCCGTCGCGTTCTCGGTCGGCTACCTCGATTTGCACCAGCCGCTCGACGCGGCGCTCGGCGGTGCGAGCGGCTATATCGGCGATTTCGCGTGCAGCAACCCGGGCGCGATGTACTGCCTGCTGCAGGATGCCGGCTCGATGCGCGCGTTCGGTGCGGGCGGATCGGTCACGTTCGGCGATGCGACGATCGCGCTCACCTATACGCATACGCGCCTCGGCGACAGCCGCTATTTCTCGACCACCGCGCAGCCGCGCACGCAGGCGTTCACGTTCGACATCGGCGAATTGAACGCCACGTACATGTTCACGCCCGCGCTGCAGGGCGGCGTCGCCTATATCTTCAATGCCGCGCATACCGACGGGCGCGGCACGACGCGGTTCCACCAGGTGAACGTCGGCACGAACTACAGCCTGTCGAAGCGCACGGCGCTGTATGCGGTCGCGATCGGCCAGATCTCGAGCGGGAAGGGGCTCGGCACGGATGCGGACGGCAACGCGGTGAACTACGCACAGATCCCGGTGCTCGCGAACAGCAATTCGAGCCGGCAACTGGCGGTAATGGCGGGCATTCGCGTGAATTTTTGAGCGCGGGGCACGGGACACGGCGCGCGGAACGCGGGCAGCCAGCGGCGTGCAACGGGTGGCGGGCAGCGGGCGGGTGGAGGGCCGCCGGGCTGCCGCCCGGCTCGCTGCGGCAGGCGCGGCGCACCGGCGATCGCCGTGTGCCATAAATTCTTAACGATCGGCGTGAACAATGGCGTTCGCTTCAGGCGGCCAGAAGCGTCCCCCGCGTTGCACACGTGTGCAACACCTGGCCGTCCCGCCACCACGCCGAACGAGAGAGACCTCATGACCTTGCTGAGCCGCCTGCGCGCGCTGTCCGCCGCCCTTGCGCTGTCCTTCGCCGCCACGCACGCCGTTGCCGCGGATCTCGTCATCGCAGGCCGCGACGACATTTACGGCAAGGGGCTGGCCGACGCCGTCGCCGGCTTCAACAAGCTGCACCCGGGCACCGAGATCGAGCTGCTCAAGCTGCCGAACGCGAACCTGTACCAGAAGCTCAAGCTGTCGATGCGCGAAGGCACCGGCGCATACGACCTCGTGATGATGGACGACACGTGGGCACCCGAATTCATCGGCAACGGCTGGCTGAAGCCGCTGCCCGCATCGCTCGCGGACGCCGATCTCGTGCCGTCCACTGTCGCGCTCGGCCGCAACGCGGCCGGCGCGCTGTACGCGCTGCCGATCGTCGGCAACGTCGAGATGTTCGCGTACCGCAAGGACCTGCTCGCGAAGTACAAGCTGCAGCCGCCGCGCAACTGGGACGACGTGCTGAAGATTGCGCAGACCATCGGCGGTGCGGACAAGAGCGTGTCGGGCGTCGTGTTCCGCGGCACGAAGGGCAACCCGGTCGTGACGGGCTTCCTGCCGATCCTGTGGGCCTACGGCGGCAATGTGTTCGACCATGCCGGCAACGTGACGATCGATTCGCGCGAGGCACAGGCCGCGCTGAAGACCTTCCTCGCGCTGAAGGCGTCCGCGCCGAAGGACGTCGACGTGTACGGCGCGGCGGAAGTGCGCGATGCACTGCAGCGCGGCACGGCCGCGCAGTCGATCGAGGTGTGGCCGGCGTGGGTGCCGGCGCTCGACGATCCGAAGCAGTCGCGCGTGGTCGGGCAGATCGCGCTGCAGCCGCCGCCCGGGCAGACCGCGGGCCCGGCGCCGATGCTCGGCATCTGGCAGATGGGCATTCCGAAGGACGCGCCGCACGCGAAGCTTGCGCAGGATTTCCTCGCCTACCTGACCGCGCGCGACACGCAGACGCGCCTCGCCGGCATCGGCATTCCGCCGACCCGCCGCAGCGTGTTCAACGATCCGGCGCTGGTGCGCCAGTACCGCTGGTATCCGGATCAGCTGAAGGCGCTCGAAGCCGGCCGTGCGCGGCCGCGCGTGAAGGACTGGCAGCAGGTCGAGAGCATTCTCGGCGACCAGCTGCAGCTCGCGCTGACGGGGCAGGCCGCACCCGACGCCGCGCTGCGCCAGGCACAGCAGAAGATCGCGCAGGCGACGGCAACGGCAGGCAAGTGACGGCTCGCCTCGAACCAGCGACGGGATACCGCGCATGAAAGCCTTCGGCCGCAGCCTGCCGTTCGTCGCGCTGCTCGGGCCCGCGCTGCTGGTGCTTGCCGCGCTCGCGCTGTACCCGGTCGCGCAGGTGCTGATCGATTCGTTCTGCCAGGTCGACTACTCGGCCGGCCGCCGCGCGTTTGCCGGGCTCGCGAACTATCGCGCGGTGCTCGGCGACGACGCGTTCACGGCCGGCTTCGGCAACACGCTGCGCTTCACGATCGTCGCGTCGCTCGCCGAAGTCGCGCTGGGTTTCGGCCTCGCGCTGCTGTTCGTGCGCGCGTTTCCGGGGCGGCGCATCGCGTTGCCGCTCGCGATCCTGCCGATGATGTTGTCCACGCTCGTGTGCTCGGCGATCTGGCGCAACTGGCTCAACTTCGACGGCTTCCTGAACGCGCTGCTCGCGGCGTTCGGCATCGAAGGCGTGCGCTGGCTGTCCGATCCGCATCTCGCGCTGTGGTCGCTCGCGCTCGTCGACGTGTGGCAGTGGACGCCGATGGCGTTCCTGATCGTGCTCGCCGGGCTGCAGTCGATTCCGCAGGAACTGTACGAAGCCGCGCGCACCGACGGCGCGAGCGAGTGGCAGTGCCTGCGCGACATCACGCTGCCGCTCGCGGCGCCGCAGATCGGCCTCGCGCTGCTGCTGCGCTCGATCGATACGTTCAAGCTGTTCGACAAGGTCTATGCGCTGACGGGCGGCGGCCCCGGCAATGCGACACAGACGCTGTCGACCTATATCTACGACACGGGCTTCCGCTTCTTCAACGTCGGGCCGGCGAGTGCCGCGTCGGTGCTGATGCTCGCGGCGTCCGCGCTGCTGGTCTCGGGGTACGTATGGCAGACGGTTCGCAAGCGGCGCGCATGACGGCGCAACCCGCTCGCATCACGGGCGCTCGAACGGGCGCCGCTTTCGGTCGCGCGATGCCGTGGGCACTGCGCGTCATCGCGCTCGCGCTGTTGCTGCTGCCGTGCCTGTGGATGGCCGGCGCGGCGTTCATGCCGACGCTCGAACGCCTCGATCATCCGTTGCGGATCTGGCCGGCCGCGCCGACCTTCGAGCATTTCGCATCGGTCTGGTCCAACGGCATCGGCGCGCCGCTGTTCAATTCATTGCTGGTCGGCTTCGGCACGACGCTGCTCGCGCTGGCGCTCGCGTTTCCAGCCGCGTACGCGCTCGTGCGGCTGCGGTTTCCGGCGCGGCTCGACCTGCTGTTCCTGGTGCTCGTGCTCGCGTTGAAGCTGATGCCGCCGATCACGATCGCGGTGCCGCTGTTCGCGCTGGCGAAGCGGCTGCACCTGCTCGATTCGACGCTCGGCCTGATGCTCGCGTACCAGATCTACGCGCTGCCGATGGCGATCTGGATGCTGCTCGCGTTCGTGCGCGACGTGCCGATCGAATACGAGGAAGCGGCCTGCATCGACGGCGCGGGGCTCGCGCGACGGCTCGTGCAGATCGTGCTGCCGTTGTGCGCGCCGGGGCTGATCGCGACCGCGATCTTCGTGTTCATCGCCGCGTGGAACGAATTCCTGATCGCGCTGCTGTTCGTGTCGACGCCGAGCCGCTTCACGCTGCCGCTCGCGATTGCCGGCTACGTGACGGAGAACGGCATCGACTGGGGCGACCTGATGAGCGCGGGGCTGATGGCGTCGCTGCCCACGCTGGCCGTGGCGGGTTACGTGCAGCGCTACCTGTTGCGCGGGTTCGCGGGCGGGCTGAAGTGACGCGCGGCGTCGCCGCGCCCGATTCCCCCTTGTTATGCGCAACTGGCCCGCACCACCTGCGTGACCGGCACGATGCGCGTGCGCGACGGGCCGTCGAACGTCTGCATCCGGTCGGCGAGCAGGTCGACTGCCGCCTGCGCGAGGCCGCGCGTGTCCTGCCGAAGCGTCGTGAGCCGATACGCATCGTATTCGGCGGCCGGGATGTCGTCGAAGCCGATCACGCGCACGTCGTCCGGCACGCGCAACCCGAATTCGCTGCGCGCGACGTCGATCACGCCGAGCGCGAGCAGGTCCGACGAGCAGAACACGCCGTCGGGCCGCTTGCCGTTCGCGAACAGGTGCCGCGCCGCTTCGACGCCGCTCGCATGGGTGTCGGACGGTGTGTCGAGCACGTGCGCGAGCGTTGCATCGAATGCGTCGCCGCGCCCGATCGCGTGCTCGAACGCGGTAGCGCGCGATTGCGCGCTGTAGCTCGCCCCGCGCGGCCCGACGAACGCGAGCCGGCGCGCGCCGGCCCGCACGAGCCGCTGCGCCGCATGGACGGCGCCCGCCGCGTTGTCGCTGACGACGATGTCGGCGCCCGGCAGGTTCGCTTCGCGGTTGATCATCACGACCGGAATCCGGTGTTCGAGATACTGCTGCGCGACCGCCAGCGGCGGCGACGCGGACGTCATCACGAGGCCCGCGATCCGGTAGCTGAGCAACTGTTCGAGCGATTGCCGGACCTGACGCGGATCTTCCGCATTGGTCACGAGCGGCGTGAGCGCGCGTTGCCCGAGCGCGGCCATCAGGTCCGACAGCAGCCGCGCGCGAAACGGATTCTCGAACCCGGCCGTCACGACGCCGATCATGCTGCTGCGCTGCGTGATCATGTCGCGCGCGATCAGGTTGACCTGGTAGCCGAGCGCGCGCGCGGCGACCATCACGCGCTCACGTGTTTGCGGGGCGATGCTCGCCGTCGGCGAGAATGCACGCGACACTGCGGAGCGCGACACGCCAGCCCGCACCGCGACATCCGACGCCGTTACCCACGGCTTTCTTTCCTTGTCATTCATCGATTCATGATCCCTTCGAGCCACGATACGTGCATGCCGCTCGCCGACTGGATGTCGGCGCTCGACGATGCGCGGCTGCTGCATACGCTGACCCTACCGGGCAGCCATGACACCTGTGCGTATACCGTCGACGATTGGCTCGTGCGCACCCAGCGTGCGCCGCTCGATGCCCAGCTCGCGCAGGGCGTGCGGCTGCTCGACATCCGCTGCCGGCACGTGCGCGATGCGTTCGACATCCATCACGGCGGCATCGCGCTCGGCATGACGTTCGACGACGTGCTGCAAACCTGTGCGCGTTTTCTCGAAACGCATCCGCGCGAATGCATCGTGATGTCGGTGAAGGACGAATGGCCGGCGCACGCGTGCACGCGCAGTTTCGATGCGACGTTCGACGCGCATCGCGCGCGGCATCCGCGGCTGCGCTGGCATGCCGGCGGCACGCTGCCCGCGCTCGCCGACGTGCGCGGCGCGATCGTGCTGCTGCGGCGCTTTCGCAGCAGCCGGCCGCTCGGCATCGACCTGACCGCGTGGCCCGACAATGCGACGTTCACGATCGATCATCCCGACGGCGCGTTCGTGATCCAGGACGAATACCGAGTGCCGGTGGCCGCATCGATCGGCTGGAAGTGGCGCGCGATCGACGCGCTCCTGACGGACCTGCCGTCGCCGGACAGCGGCCGCTGGGCGATCAACTTCTGCAGCGGAACCGGGATGGGCGCGAATCCGTCGGTGGTTGCGCACGGCGTCGGCAGGGTGCGGGGCATTCATGCGCGGCTGGCCGAACGACTGCGCGAGCAGCCCGGCCCGTATGGCGCGATGCTGCTCGACTTCTGCGATGACGACGACTGGGCGCTGGTGCGCGCGCTGATCGCGTGCAACGACCATGCTCCGGCGCCGGGTATCTGGCGCAAGACGTTGCGCTGTTAGTGGAGCTGGGCGCTGAAGAACGCGAGCGCCTTTGCGTCGAGCGTGTCGTGGAATGCCGCGCGATCGAATCCCTTCGCATCGTTACAGACTTCGGGCGAGTTGCGCGCCAGTTGCTCGGAGCACGGTGCGAGAAATGCGAAATGCGCGGAATTCGGTACGACGTGGAATTCCGGCCGTTGCGGCAGCAGGCGGGCCAGCGCGGGCACTGTTTCCGGCTCGACGCCGTCGCCGCCCGCTTCGGACGCCCAGAGCTGGATCGGCGCGTGCACATCCTTCAGCGAATCGGCGGTCGGGAATTCGTTCATCGGGTCGGCGATCACGTAGGCCTTGATCCGCGGATCGTGCGCGAGCGGCTGGCGCGGCAGGTCGTGGTCGCGGATCTGCTTGCAGATCAGCCAGGTCGGATCCGGGCATGCCACGTGCGCGTGTACGAAATCCGGATTGGCGCCGGCCAGCACGAGGCCCGTGTAGCCGCCGCGCGAGAAGCCGAAGAAGCCGATCCGCGCGGGATCGATATGCGCGGCGTCGGGCCCGTTGGCCAGCATGTAGTCGACCAGGCGCTTGATGTCCACCGGCCGTTCGGCCAGTTCCCTCAGGTCGGCCGAGTGGCTGGTGTCGGCATGCGTGTCGCCGGGATGATTGATCGCCGCGACGACGTAGCCCGCATCGGCAAGCGTTTCGGCGAGGTCGTGATGCCCGAAGTAGGTGCCGGCGTGGCCGTGCGAGATCACGACGAGCGGCAGCTTGTCGCCGACGGTCGGGCAGTTGCGTTGCCCTTTCAGCAGGAACGGGCCGATCGTGAGCGATTGCGCGGGGGTTGCGCAGGGCGTCCAGATCGCCGCGCGCAGCTCGGGGCCGGCCGCGTCGGCCGGGATGCTGACGAACTTGACGCCGGCCGCGTGCGCGACCGTGGCGGACAGGCAGAGCAGGACAGCCGAAAGCCAGGTTTTCATGTCGATTCCCGGGCAATGGAGGGGACGAGGCGCGACGTGCGCCGGACAGATGCGTTCAGCGCGTCGCGATTGCCACTGCCGCACCGGCCATCGCGGTCGCGCTCGTGCGGTTGGCGAACCGCTTCGCGCGCGCCGACGTCAGGAACGCCCGTGCGCGTGACGCAAGCAGCGACCAGAAGCAGTCGGCGAGGATCAGCACCGCGAGCATCGTGCCGACGAGTTCGGCCCACGCGGTCACGCCGACGTGCGCGAGATCGACGAGAGTCGGCAGCAGCGCGAGATAGAAAACGGCGATCTTCGGATTGCCGAGCGTGACGGCCATGCCTGCAACGAACATGCGCCACGGCGACTGGCCGCGCGGCAGGTCGTCGGCGCCGGTTTCCGTCGGCGCGGTCCACATCTTCCACGCGAGGAACAGCAGGTACGCGACGCCGAGCAGCTTCAGCACGATCAGGCCCGTTTCAAACGTGCGTGCGAACGCGGACAACCCCGCGACCGCAAGCGTGAGCCACAGCGCCTCGCCGAGCCACATGGCCGCGAGGAACGGCAGCACGTCCCGCACGCCGTTCGTCAGCACGCGCGCGACCAGCGCGGCGACGCTCGGCCCGGGTGTGCCGGCGGTGACGAGCAGGGTGACAGCGAACACGGCGAGCGCGGACAACGTCATGACGAACCTCGTGGGTGGGGGCGTTCGAAACGTATGAGGTTTCGATTATAGTGACGGCCGTTCCAGACTGCCTGCCTGAATTGCCGTGATGACTGCATCGATCCTGATTCGTCCCGCCACGCGGGAAGACGCGGCCGCGATGGCCGCCGTCGAAGTCGCCGCCGCGCAGCGGTTCCGCGAAATCGGCATGACCCACATCGCCGAAGGCGAGCCGACCGATACGGCCGCCGTGCTCGTGCGCATCGACGGCGGCCGCGCGTATGTGGCGGTCGATCCGCAGGGCACGTGCGTCGGATTTGCGTTCTACCGGCTGCTCGATGCGCAGCGGCTTTACCTGGAAGAACTGGATGTCGCGCCGTCGCATGCCGGACAGCGGATCGGCGCGCGCCTGATCGAGCAGGTGATGGCGCGCGCGGCGCAGGAGGGTATCGCGGAGGTCGTGCTGTCGACGTTTCGCGACGCGCCGTGGAATGCGCCGTACTACGCGCGCCTGGGTTTCGGCATCGTCGACGACGCCACGCTCGACGACACGCTGCGTGCCATCCGCGCGCACCACGTGTCGCTCGGGCTCGACGAGACGCAGCGCGTGTTCATGCGCGCGGACGTGCGCCGCTGAACACGCGCTGCCCGGCCGTCAGGCCGCGTCGCTCAGCGCCGGGTAATCGGTATAACCCGTTTCGCCTTCCGCGTAGAACGTCTCCGGCACCGGCTTGTTGAGCGCTGCGCCGAGTTCGAGGCGGCGCGGCAGGTCGGGGTTCGCGATGAACAGCTTGCCCCATGCGATCGCGTCGGCGCTGCCGTTCGCGAGTGCAGCCTGCGCGGTGTCGAGCGTGAACTGTTCGTTCGCGATCAGCGGGCCGCCGAACGCCTCCTTCAGGCGCGGACTCAGGTGGTCGCCCGAATACGATTCACGCGTGAAGATGAACGCGATCTTGCGGCGGCCGAGTTCGCGTGCGACATAGCCGAACGTCGCGGCCGGATCGGAATCGCCCATCGTGTGCGCGTCGCCGCGCGGGGCAAGGTGCACGCCGACGCGGCCGGCGCCCCACACGTCGATCGCTGCGTCGACCACTTCGAGCAGCAGGCGTGCGCGGTTCTCGACCGGGCCGCCGTACGCATCGGTGCGGCGATTGGTGCTGTCCTGCAGGAACTGGTCGAGCAGGTAGCCGTTCGCGCCGTGGATCTCCACACCGTCGAAGCCGGCGGCCTTCGCGTTTTCGGCGCCCTTGCGGTACGCGGCGACGATGCCCGGGATTTCGTCGAGTTCGAGCGCGCGCGGCGTCACGTACGGGCGCTGCGGACGCACGAGGCTCACGTGGCCGCCCGCGGCGATCGCGCTCGGCGCGACCGGCAGGTCACCGTTCAGGAACACCGGGTCGGAGATCCGGCCGACGTGCCAGAGTTGCAGCACGATGCGCCCGCCGGCCGCATGCACGGCCTGCGTCACCTGTTTCCAGCCTTCGACCTGCTCGTCGGACCAGATGCCGGGGGTATCCGCATAGCCGACGCCCTGCGGCGTGACCGACGTTGCCTCGGTAATGATCAGGCCGGCCGTGGCGCGCTCGGCGTAGTAGCGGGCCATCAATGCGTTCGGCACGCGTGCGGCGCCCGCACGGGAGCGGGTGAGCGGCGCCATCACGATGCGGTTCCGCAGGGTCAGGTCGCCGAGGGTGACGGGATCGAACAGGGTGGGCATGGCAAAAAACCTCTTCACGAAAGGCGGGAAACCGTCGCGTCATGGGCGACAGCGTTCCGCATGGCCGGTTCGGCCGTGTTGGCTAGAGTTCGCGGCGCAGGGCGTCGTGAAATGCGTCGATGACGGCCTCGTTGCGTTGAAAGAACGCCCACTGGCCGATCCGCGTCGACGTCACGAGCCCCGCGCGCTGCAGTGTCGCGAGGTGCGCGGAGACGGTCGATTGCGACAGCCCGCAGCGCGCGTCGATCTGGCCCGCGCAGACGCCGTGTTCATACGGCAGCGTCTGGTTCGGGAAATGCTCGCCCGGCGTTTTCAGCCAGTTGAGGATCTCCCGGCGCACGGGGTTCGAGAGCGCTTTCAGGATCGCGTCGATGTCGAGTTCGGTCGGCATGGATGGGGTAGGCGTTTCAGTCAGGCAAACAGGTATCGTCGATGGGCGAATCTTATATCGGAACTTGACGATATGTTTGAAAGCATTGTTCTCAATGGGGTTGATAGGCGGAGGCGCGATTGGGGTCGCATCAGAATGACGCTCGCCGGGGGAGGTCCGAGCGCGTAGGGTCTGCTCTCGAGACAGGGGCGAACCTTATGGCCGTACCCGCCCGGCGGCGCATGACGGCGCCGACGTGTCGCGAGCGGTCAGCCTGCGTTTCCGCCGGCCTTGACGTCCTGCTGCCGGGCCAGCGCCAGAAAGCCGGCGATATAGGCCACGTCCTCTTCTCCGCGACGCACGCCGAGGTGGATGCTTTTGTGAATGCCGTCTTGACCGAGACGCACCATGCGAATCGGCATGGACGCGCCTTCCTCGATCACCAGCCAGTCGGGCAGCACGGCCACGCCCCGGTGTGCTGCGACGAGCTGCAGCATCAGCTCGGTCTGCTCGGCCGTGCGATGGAATTTGGGCCGGCAATGGGCGGGGACCAGGAAGCGCGTATAGATGTCGAGCCGCTCCTTGCCGACGGGCACCGTGATCAGTTCCTCGGCGAGCAGGTCATGCGGCAGCGCGAACTCGCGCGCGGCAAGCGGGTGCTGCTCGTGTACCACCAGCATCAGCTCGTAGTCGATCACCGGTTCGAACACGACGTCGGGCAGGTCGACCGGATCGGGTGTGACGAGCAGGTCGATTTCATAGCCGAGCAGCGCCGCGACGCCATCGAAACCGAACGCAGTCCTGACGTCGTAATCGACATCGGGCCAGCTTGCGAGATAGCGTGAAGTCAGCCGCGTCAGCCATTTCTGGCAGGGATGGCACTCCATCCCCACACGCAGTGCGCCGCGTCGCCCCTCGGCAAACTCGACGAGCGTGCGCTCGGCATGTTCGATCTGCGGCAGCACGCGCTCGGCCAGCGCAAGCAGGTATTCGCCCGCGTGCGTAAAGCGCAGGCCGCGCCCGTTCTTGGTCCAGAACTTGACGCCGTGCCGCTCCTCGAACTTGCGGACCATATGCGACAGCGCCGACTGCGAGACATGGAGGCGCTCGGCGGCCGCGGTCAGGCTGCCGAGGCGCTGGACTTCCTTCAGGATCGAAAGATACTGGAGATCGAGCATCGTTGAACTCCCCACATTGCTTGCAACAGGCGATCGCCGGCGTCGGGACGTATGCCGCGCATCGGCCGGCTCGCGGCGCCATGACGCCGCTCATCTGCGCGGGTCAGGCTGTCGCCGTGCCCCGGGCCGAGGTCCACAGGAACGCCGCGAGCCCCAGCACGGGCCCCGGCACCAGCAGCCAGATCGCATCGAGCCCGATCTTCTCGAGCAGCGCGGTGGTGGCGGCGATCGAGACGACCGTGATGGCGAAGCCGATCGAGTTCTGGATTGCCAGTGCGCCGCCGACCCACGCCGGCGGGCAGGCGCGTGCCGCCAGTGCCGAGAATTGCGGCGAATCGGCGATGACCGACGCTCCCCAGACGACGAGCAGCACCGCCATGGCTATCGGCGGCAGCACGCGCCATGCGAGTGCGAAGGTCAGCGCGCAGAACCCCGAGATGGCTAGCGCGCCGAGTGCGACCTTCGCACTGCCCAGCGTGCGCGACAGCATCCCGCCGACGAGCGAGCCGATTGCGCCCGTGGCGATGACGCCGAAGGCCAGGCCCGACACGCCGACACGGGGAAACTGCGACGCCAGCGCGGTATGGGCGATCAACAGCGGCACGGCGGTCCAGAACGTGTAGAGCTCCCACATGTGGCCGAAGTAGCCGAGCGTCGCGGCACGAAACGCGCGGATCCGGAACGCCCCGAGCACGGCGGCCGGGCCGCCTTGCCGCCCGACCGCGGCGTTCGTCCGCGGATGGGTGCCGTCACCGAGGACGCCGATCACGACGGCGCCGATCAGCGCGAGCACCGACGACGCGGTGATGATCCACTGCCACGGCAGACCGGTGCCGACGACCCGCATCGCGTGCGGCAGTGCCGTGCCGAGCGTCAGCATGGCGACCAGCTGGGCCAGCGCGGAACCCGTGCGATCCGGCGCCCAGCCGACGATCAGCTTCATGCCCATCGGATAGATGCCCGCGAGGCAGATGCCGACGCCGAACCGGAACGCGGCGCCCGTGGCAAGACCGCTCGACAGCCACGCAAAACCGAGATTGAAGGCGGCCCCGAGCACGGCGCTGCACACGAAAATCCGGCTCGCGCGAAACCGGTCCGCGGCGCCGCTCAACGAGATCGCAAGCGTGCCGAAGATGAAGCCCAGCTGTACCGCGCTGGTCAGCCAGCCGATGTCGGCAGCGCTCGCGTGCCAGAGCCGCATCAGGTCCGGGGCCGTGCTGTTCGCGCTGAACCACAGCGCCGTGCCGAACAGCTGCGCGATCGCGATCGCGGCGACCGGCCCGATTCCGTCGACCAGCCAGCGCCGCAACCCGGTGCGCGGTTCCACGATGCTTGAACACATATGACTTCCTTGGCGGTTGCGCGACGGTCCGCTTTCTCGCACGCCGTCCTCGCGCCGAATCGGACGGAAGTGCCCGTGCGAGCCGGCAGGGGCACCGGCTCGCACGGGCGGGGCTGAATGGAGGGCGCGGGTCGCGCCGCTGTCGGGTGACGTCGACCGGAAACGATCGAATCAGGCCGTGACGAGCTGACCCAGCCAGCGCGTATCGCGCGGCGACGGCCGACGATGCAGGCGCTGCTCGAGCAGCGCGCGTGCCTTGCCGGCGTCGCCGCTGCGCATCCACGCGACCAGCAGCGTGTCCTGCACGATTTCGCGTTGTGCGCCGCTGCCGCCGATGCGTACCGCTTCATGCGCCACGGGCTCGAGGAGGGCCGCGCATCGTGCGTATTGCTCGTCGGCGAATGCAAGCGCTGCGCGGCAGATTGCCGGCACCACGGTACCGGCCCGCAGCGTGCCGGCTTCGACGAGCGCGTCGAGCGCGCCCGCCCGCTCGTCGAGCGCCGCCTTTGCGCCGGTGGCCGCCGCGATCAACGCCATATGGACATCGGCGAACGGGAAGCCGGCCTGCCGGAAGTAGTCCGATGCATACCGGGCCGCATCGTCCCACTTGCCGTCGGGAACGGTGTGACCGTAAGCCTGCATGCGCCAGAGGAACGAAGCGGTATCGCTGACCACGTTGATCGGCACGCCCAGCGACGCCGCCGGCGCAACCTGCGCGTCGTAGATCGCGAGCGCGCGTTCGGTATCGCCGCGTTCGAGCGCGATCAGCGCCGCATGCCACGCAATGTGGCTGTGAAGGATGCCGCTGCGGTCGTATTCAGGCAGCCAGCCGGCGATCATCGCGTCGGCCTCGTCGTTCGCGCCGGCCTCGTACAGCACGTGTGCCACCGCGTGCGCGGCGTTGACGTTGTGCCGGCGCAATTCGAGCGCACGCTGCGTCAGCGTGCGGCCGAGCCGGACGTCGCCGTTTTCGCCATGCGCCCAGCCGCGATACGTCAGGAACCACCAGTCGTCGTCCTCGAAATGCCGCGCATGGCGCTCGCAAAGATCGACGCGCGCCTGATCGTGATCCGCCATGCCCGAAAACGCGAACAGGCCGAACGCGCCGAGCGGCAGCGACAACACGATCACGTCGCGCGGCCAGCTGTCGGCATGCTCGAGCGCGGCCGTCAGTGCCGGTGCGGACTGCCCGTGGATCGCGAGCGACAGCACGTTGACGTGGCTGCGCTCGCGCGGCGTGCCGTTGCGGGCAGCGAGCGCGACCGCGTTCGTGATCATCGCGCGTGCTTCACCGATTTCGGCGCGGATCGCATGCAGGCGTGCCCGGGCCGCCTGCGCCAGCGCGAATTCCGGATCGGCCGCGATCGCCTCGTCGAGCGTTTCGGCTGCGCCTGGCCACAGGGACAGGAGCAGGTCGACGCCGGCGCGATAGCGCTCGGCCGCGCGTTCGGACGTCGTCGAAAGGGGCAGGCTGTAGCGGTCGAAACAGGCCATGAGGCGGGAAACTCCGGTAAGTATCGTTGGCGTTCGGGGCGGCGGCGGTCAATTGCGCGCGCGTTGTCGCGAGACAGGCATGACGATGATTAGACCAAGTTTCTCGGTGTCGGTATTTCGATTAATAGACAAGATATATAGAATATCTGCCAACTGGAGAATCATCATGGTCTGGGAGACGATCGAGGCGCCGGCGAACGCGGCGCCACCGGCACCCCTCAGGGTGCGCGCGCAGTTCATTCCCGCCCGCCACTGTTTTCCCGAACATCATCATGGCTGGCATCAGGTGGTGTACGCGATCTCGGGCGCGCTGACGGTGATCGCGGAAGGCGGTTCCTACGTCATATCGCCGGATCAGGCCGTGTGGCTCGCCACCGGCGCGCGGCATCGCGTCGGCTCGCTGCTGGGCGCGGAATTTCGAAGCCTGTGGATCTCGGACGACGCGGGGCCGGCGCTGCCGGGCACGAGTCCGAGCGTGTTCACCGTCTCGCCGTTGCTGAAGGCGCTGATCGTCGAGGCGAGCGAAATCGAAGGGCAACCCGACGAAGACGGCTATGCGGCGCGCATCACCCACCTGATTCTCGACCAGCTGCGACGTGCGCCGGCGCTCCCGTCGGCATTGCCCTGGCCGCGCGATGCGGCGCTGATGTCGCTGTGCGAAGCGCTCTACGCGGATCCGGCGGACCTGCGCGGCCCGGAGGAGTGGGGCGCGATGTTCGGGATGTCGACGCGCACGCTGGCCCGCCGGTTCGTCGCCGAAACCGGCATGAGCCTGCGCTCGTGGCGCCGTCGCATGCGCCTGTTCAGGGGGATTGAACTGCTTGCGGGCGGGCACGGCGTGACACGCGTCGCGATGGAGCTGGGCTACGGCTCGACGTCGGCTTTCGTCTACGCGTTCCGGCTGGAGATGGGCAGCAGCCCGCAGGCCTACATGCGCGGCCGCGGCACCGAGTTCGGCGAACGCGCGCCGGCGCGGCCGCGCTGAAGGCGAGAGGAATCGGGGCCGATCGGATCCCGGGGGATCCGATCGATGATGCGGACGCTTACGCCGGAAGATCCTTCGGATCGCACGATTCGCACGCGGCAGCGGTGCGCGTGGCTTCGTTCCGGATATAGAAGCGATACACGCCATACACGAACGCGACCCAGACCGCCGACACCACCAGCGACATCCGCATGTCCGGCAGGATTGCGATACAGGCCATCACCGCGGCGACGAAGCAGAGCGCAATGTAGTTGCTGTACGGATAAAACGGCATCTTGTAGGTGAGCTTGTCCGCTTCGCCGTTCGCGATCCGGATCTTGCGAAAGCGCAGGTGGCTGATGACGATCGAACCCCATGCACAGACGAGCGCGAACACGGTGACCGACGAGAACAGCTCGAATGCCTGTTCCGGCATCACGTAGTTGAGCAGCACGCCCGCAAACATCGTCGCGAACACCATCAGGATCGCGCGATACGGCACCTTGCGGTTGTTGACGACGCCGAGGAACGCCGGCGCGTTCTTCTGCAGCGAAAGGTTGTAGAACGTGCGGCTGTTGGTGAACACGCTCGCGTTCACGGCCGAGAGCACCGCCATGATCACGACGAGGTTCATGATGCCGGCCGCGGCGGGAATGCCGATCTTCGTGAATACCTCGACGAACGGGCTGCCCTTGGTGGTCAGCGAGGTCCACGGGAACACCATCAGCAGCACTGCGATCGCGCCGACATAGAAAATCAGCAGGCGCCAGAACGTCGCGTTGATCGCCTTCGGCATGGTCGTGCGGACATCCTTCGCTTCGCCGGCTGCGAGGCCGAGATTTTCGACGCCGCCGAACGAGAAGGCCACCATCACGATCGCGAGAAAGGTGCCGCCCACGCCTTTGGCGAAGAATCCGCCGTTCGCAACGAGGTTGTGATAACCGATCGGCACGCCGTGGTTGCCGATGCCGAACACGATCATGCCGGCGCCGAACACGATCAGTGCGACGATTGCCGCGACCTTGACGAGCGCAAACCAGAACTCGGCCTCGCCATAGAACTTCACGCCGATGACGTTGACGCAGAACATGATCGACACGGCCGTGCCCGCCGTCACCCAGATCGGGATGGCGGGGAACCAGAAGTGCACGTAGTTGCCGAGCGCGTTCAGGTCGGCCGCGCTGGTGGCCAGCAGGAAGATGAACGCATTCCAGCCGTTCAGGAAGCCGACGAAGCGGTGAATGTAGCGGTTCGAGTATGAGACGTAGGAACCGGATACCGGCTCCTCGACCGCCATCTCGCCCAGTGCGCGCATCACGAAGTAGATCGCGATGGCGGCGAGCACATAGACGAGCAGGATGGCCGGGCCGGCCGTGCGGATGGCCCAGGACGAGCCGTAGAAAAGCCCGGTGCCGATCGCGCCGCCGATCGCGATCATCTGGACGTGCCGGTTCGACAGGTCGCGCTTCAGGTCTTCCTGTTCGTAAGTCGTGGTTTGAGGGGTCTGTGTCATGTCGCCTCCGAGAGTGTCTTCATCTGTCTTTGCAGTTGCATGGGAAATCCGGATTTTTATCTGTATTCCTGATTAATGGACGTGATCGGTCCGGACAATCGACATCCTGGTGGTGCGTCTGGTGACCGTGGGCGAAGCGGGCGCTAGTTCAGCGTCGCGCCGGCTCGCGTGGCTGAAGTCAGAGTGCGGCCAGTGCCTGGCTCAGGCGCTCGACGGCCTCGTCGATCAGGATGCGCGGGCACCCGAGGTTCGCGCGCAGGTAGCCGTGCCCTTCGATGCCGAATTTCTGCCCCTTGTCGAGCCAGAGTCGCGCCTGGGTCAGCATGAAGCGATTGAGTACGTCGGGGTCCATGCCGAGCCCGCGGCAATCCATCCAGGCGAGATAGAGCGAATCGGCCGGCAAGACCTCGATGCGCGACGTGATGCCGTGGATCGCGTCGCGAAAGTGGGCGTGATTGCCGCGCAGGTAGATCAGCAGCGCGTCGAGCCACGACTCGCCGTGGGTATAGGCGGCTTCGGCAGCCACCATGCCGAGCGTGTTGACCGACTGGTACATGTTCCGGTCGAACTGTCGCCGTAGCTGGTCGCGCAGGCGCGGGTCCGGCACGAACAGGTTCGCGCTCTGCAGTCCGGGCAGGTTGAAGGTCTTGCTCGGCGCGGTGCAGGTGATGCTGTTGCGGGCGAACGGTCCGCCGAGCGATGCGAACGGGACGTGCTTTTTGGCCGGATTGAGGATCAGATCCTGGTGGATCTCGTCGGAGACGACGATCACGCCATGACGTGCGCAAATTTCGCCCATCGTCCTCAGCTCGCCCTCGGTCCACACATTGCCGGTCGGATTGTGCGGGTTGCTGAGGATGAAGAGCCGCGTGTTGTCGCGTATCGCCGCTTCGAATGCGCGCGCGTCGAAACGATAGGCGGTGCCGGCCCGCTCGAGCGGGGCGAACACGAGGTGCCGCCCGTTCAGCAGGACATCGTCGTGGAAGTGCGCATACACGGGGGGCTGAATCAGGACCGTATCGCCGGGCGACGAGAAGGCCTGGATCGCCGTCTTCAACGCGGTAATGATGCCGCTCGCCTGCATCACCCAGGAGCGATCGACTTCCCAGCCGAAGCGACGTGCCTGCCAGTCGACGACGGCCTTGACATAGCTTGCGGTCGCGCCGCACGAATAACCGAAAACGCCGTATTCGACCGCGTCGTGCAGCGCATCGATGACAGCGCGCGGCGCGCGGAAATCCATGTCGGCGACCCACATCGGCAACGGATCGGCAGCATGCTCGTCGGGGGACAGCAGCGTGGCGCCGAACGCCCATTTCAGCGAGTTCGATGATCTGCGGTCGATGACTTCGTCGAAGATCGAGGCGGTCGTGTCTGCCGCGCCGCCGCCGGCAGGAAATTCAGAATGAGACTTCACGTTCCCTTCCATTCACGATAAAACGGCACGCCGGTGGCGTGACCACGTATGGCGAATAGAGTAGCAGCGCGAAATATTGAGCAACAATGGTATCTCCTCATGGAGCAGTGAGCCCGGCTCATGGATGCCGGTTCGCGTCAGGCGTCAGATCCCCAGTGCCACGAGAAAGCGCGAGACCATGTTGTAGGCGGCCGCTGTGGCGACAGCCTCGACCGTCTGCTCCTCGCCGAAATGCGACTTCAGTTCGGCGATCACATCGGCATCGACGCGCACCTGCCGGGTCGATTGATCGGTCAGACGAATCAGCGCGCGTTCCGCGTCGCTGAACAGCCGGCTGTCTATCCCGGCGGCCTTCAACGCTTCGCTCTGCGCGCGCGTGCCGCCTGCCGCCAGATACGCCGGGTAGTGAACGTCCCATTCGAAATCCGCACCGTTGAGCACGGCCACACGCAGCATGATCAGTTCACGGTACACGAGCGGCAGGCTGAAATCGGCGCGCACCCGGCGCAGCAGTTCGTTCCATCCCGTCGCCAGCGGCTCGCTCCTGAGCAGGATGCGGTCGATGCCGATCAGTTCGCCGCCCGGACGACGCGCGCGCATCGCGGCAAGCAAGGCTTCGGGGGCCGGTTCTCCGTCCTGCCAGGGGACGACTCTTGTTTTCGACATCTTCACCTCCAGTGGAAATTTCGTTGCGGTACCGTCGCGAGAGGCGGCGCCCGGCCGTCACGCGGCACGGGCGCCTGGCCCCGACGGCTGTCAGGGTTTCATGACGTCGCCGTCGTAGAGCATCTCGTAGTGCTTTTGTCCGCCCGCCTTGAACGAGTGGAAGCCGTTCTGCAGGAAGGCCGAGACGAGATTGGCGCCCACCAGCGTGATGAACAGCACGATGGCGAACGAGCGAATGGCCGGGTGCGGACGCGGCGACGGTTCCGCGGCCGATGTCGTGCGGGCCTGCGCATGCAGGCACAGCATCAGCACGCAATAGACGATCGAGGCCGTGAAGATCATGTAAGTCCACGTGTACATGTGCAGGCCGAGAATCGCCGAGCCCGTCGGGACCGTATAGGCGGGCGCCTTGGCGAACATGAACAGGAGGCTGATCAGGCTGCCGATCAGTGCGCCGAAGGCACTGAGCAGGTAGTTCCAGGCCTGGGTGCCGAAACGCAGATTCAGCAGCAGCCCGCTGCCGAGGATCATGAAGCCGACCCGGATCAGGTTGCAGAACGCGCACGGGAGTTCGCCCATTGCCAGCTGGAAGTAGAAAGCGGCGAGCAGCGTGATGGCGATGCCGAGCAGCGCGGCGGTATCGAGTCCTTCGAGGTGCCGTGGTTCGAGCTTCATTACCACGACCCCAGCGTCATCAGATCCTTCATGTGATGGCTGCCGTGATGAACGGTCCAGATGACGACAAGCAATGCGCTCGTCGACCACAGGAGCCGGGCGGCGGCCACGTTGCGTAGCGATGCCAGTGCCGCGGCGAACGCGAACAGCACCGGAATAAAGCCGATGAACATTCTGGACTTCTCCTTTTCCAGGAAAACCAACGGAATAATCGAACAGGCAATTTATCGCCGGGCGGTCTTGTTGTATGTCGATCGGTGGTCAACCTGTATCGATGAATGGACAAGCACAAAAAATGCGACGCGCATGCGATCCGTCGATGCGCCGTCAACGGGTCAAGGGCGCACGGCGCGGCGCGAGCATTCGGAATCCGCAGCGGGGTCAGTCGTGCGCGCTTGGGGGCGACACACGCACGTGCCGTGACGCAAGCTTCCCGATGAAGAGGCTGGCCGTCCGGATGACGAGATATCCGATCAACAGATTGGCGCTGACGAATACGGGCAGGGCCAATGCCCGGGCCGATCCAACCCCCGCGTGCGCCAGTTTCAGGCTGGTCACCGATGCGGCGTCGACGCCGAACGTATAGGCCCAGTACGCAGGGACGAACGGTTGCGCACGCAGCCACGCGGCGAGCCGCAGGCCAAGCAGCAACTGAAAGAGGCCGTAGCCCCACAACATGAGAATCCAGTGGTCTGCGCTGTCGGGAGACAGGGTCAGCCAGGCCATCGCGCACACGGTCGGCGGTGCGAGCTGGATGCCGATCAACGGGCGTTGCGATGCCGGCACCGTCGTCGGGTGCCACAGCCGCTGTATGACCAGCGACTCGAGCGCCACCCACGAGAACAGGCCGGCACCCAGAAACAGCCATCCCCAGTCCGGGTGACCCAGCGAGCCGAGTACGGCTGCGCTGGTAAAGTTGCCTGCGACGGTCGGCAGATACACGGTCGGCAACGTGTCCTGTGAATCACGCCCGCCTTGCCAGAGCGTGCCCGTGTGCCACAGGCTGAATCCCAGGTGCCACACGATGCTGACGACGCATAGCACCCACGCGATGGTGATCGAATACGGCTGGACCGCCATCGCAACGAGCGAAGTGGCTGCGGACACCAGCGCCGGTGTGCCGCCCTGAACGGGATGCAGGCATTCGGCCTGCACCTGCTCGAAGCGACGCATGGCTTGCCACGCGTAGCCGGCGATCAGGACGGCCCAGGTCAATCCCGCCACCGCCAGAATCGTTTCGCCCACAAACGGCGGCAGTGCCCATAGTCGCGCGGCGGCGCGCCAGGCCTGCCCGAGGCCGGCCAGGCCCAGCACCATGCCGAAATGCGACGCCGGAATCGTCACCTGTCCTGGGTGTGCCATGCCGGTTCCCGCAGCGGGCCATCGCTTGTGTCATCCGAAGGCTCGTGGTTCATCGTGAGCACCATGCGGAATCTGACGTCGCCCGATTTCATTCTTCGATAGGCTTCGTTGGCCTGCTCCAGCGGCATGACTTCCATCATCGGGCGGATCCCGGCGAGCACACTGAAATCAAGCGCTTTTTCGCTCTCGTACGGCGAGCCGGTAATCGATCCCTGTACCGTCCGCTCGCCGACGACCAACTGGCCGGACGACACGGACAGCGGGTCCCTGGTCACGCCGAGCACGACGAGCCGGCCCGCAGGGGCCAGGCCGTCCAGCAAACCGGATACCGCGTCGGCATTGCCGATGGTGGACAGGATGGCGCGCGCGCCGCCCATGCTTTGCAGTCGGGTGGCGGCATGCTCCTGGCTGGTATCGATGTAGACGTGTGCGCCCAGCGCCAGCGCATCCGCGGCGACCTCGCCGCGCCGGCCGATGGCGACGACCTTGAATCCCATGTGGCGCGCATACTGCAACGCCATGTGCCCGAGGCCGCCGACGCCGAGAATGGCCACGACATCGCCCGCTTCGGCGCCGCACTTCTTGAGCGCGTTGAAGGTCGCGATCCCTGCGCAAAGCAGCGGGGCGGCTTCCGCCGCGCCGAGTTCATCCGGAATCGAGACGAGCGCCGTGCCGCGTGCGAGCATCATCTCGGCGTAACCGCCGTCGCAGGTTGCGCCGACGACCGGCTGGTTGCGGCACAGCTGGAAGTGTCCCTGGCGACATTGAACGCATTCGTTGCAGTAGCCGCCAAGACGGCCCACGCCGACGCGCTGCCCGATCGTCCAGCGCGACGGTACACCGGCACCGAGCGCGGCGATTCGTCCCACGATCTCGTGACCCGGAACGCGTGGGGGTTGCAAGGCCGGATCGGCGCGTTCGATGTCGGAGGCGTCCGCGCCGCATATCCCGCAAGCTTCGACCGCAATCAGCACTTCGCCGGCTGACGGCGTGGGCGTCTTGCGCGCCACCAGTTCGAGAACGCCGGGGCGGGTTACCTGCATGGCCCGGTAATGACTTTTCATGAGGGTTTCTCCAGAGTCGTGAATGGAACCTGATGTGCCGAAGCGACGCGTCGTCATTCGCCCGAATCAGGCAAGGCCCGCACACCTGCGTGCGCCGCTTCGATGGCGCCGGCGACATAGCCCGGAAACTGTCGTGACCATTCGCTCGCGATGCCGGTCAGGCGCCGATGCCACGGGCCGGACAGCGCGGTGGCGTCGGGGGCTCGCGTGTGCTGGCCGTTGTCGTCGAGATCGGCGGCGGTGGCCGTGAAGGCGTCTTGCGCCCAATCCTTGATGACCTCGGCTTCGGGCGCCGCAGCCTTCGCACCGAACACGCGTACCAGCTGTGCGCGGCAATGCGCGCGCAGCACGTCGTCACGCACGTTTTTGCGGACGTGTGCGGGGATGCCGAAGAAGCCGAACAATGCCGCGCTGCCGCCCGGCATGGACGCGTCGTGGATCTCGCCCAGTGGCCCGCGTGCGCTTCGAACCTCGCCCGACAGCCCCTGTTCGCGCCAGAACGGTGCGTTGTAGACGGCGACGTACTTGGCGTGCGGCGCCATCCAGGTGCTCGTGTCGCGCCATTGCCGGGCCAGTGCCGCGGGCAATGGCGGGAAGAACGCGATGTGCTGCTCCGCCAATCGTGGCGGAACGGCCAGCAGCACGTGTTCGACGCGCCAGGTCGTGACACCATCGGCGGCGCTTTCGCTTTCCAGTTCCACATGGGCGTCGACGATGCGGATGCGCCGCACGATTTGACGGGTGACGAGGCGGGGTGCGTGCAGGCGGTCGCGCAGCGCATCGGTCAGCGCGCTCATTCCGCCCGCCACGCGCATCGACGCCGGCGTGCTGGCGTACCCCCGCATGCGTACCGGCGGCGCGTCCGGCGAGCGCTCGATCATCATGTCGCCCGCTTCGTATTGCTCGAAGCGCTGCAGGCCCAGATCGTGGATCAGCCGGTCCAGCTCGGGCTGGAGGTGTGGCCAGAACCACGTCGGGCCCAGATCGAAGCGATCGATGTCGTCCGCCGAAGTCGCTGCGCCGTGGGCCGCGTGCCGCGAAACGGAAGCAATGCGGCCGCCCGGAACATCGCGTGCCTCGAGCAGCACGTAGTCGCTGATGCGTTGCCGCTCCAGCAGGTACGCCGCGTACAGGCCGCTCAGGCCCGCGCCGACGATGGCGATGCGTGCCGTCTGCATGGCTATGCCTCCGCCGTCATGCCGGCCGGGCGGCTGGTCTTGAGATAGACGGTGGCTCCATGAGCCCCGGCGACGATCTCCGGATACTCGCCCTTCGGCAAACGCATCCAGCTGCCATGCCCGTGGAACCGGGCGTCGTCCTCGATTTCTCCGGCCAGGACGAGCACTTCGGCGCCGTCTGTCGGCGCGGAAAACATTGCTTCACGCGGCGCGAGGCGTTGCAGGCAAACCTGTTCGACATCGTTCGCGAACAACGGGCAGATTTCGCGGCCGTCGCGCCGTTGCCAGGCCGCCGGGTCGTTGGTGTCGACGCGTACCCGCTGGCGCTCGCCGGCGCGCATCTGCCGGAGCTTGACGAAGAGGATGGCGCCCTCGCGGCTGGATGGGCGGTGGCTGGAGCCGGGCGGATTGCGCAGATACCAGCCTGCCGGATAGTGCGCGCCGTCTTCCGAGAAGGTGCCGGACAGCACGAGAATCTCTTCGCCCTCGGGGTGCAGGTGGGGCGGGAAGCAGGAAGCGGGCGCATACCGGACGAGACTGGTGGCACGGGCTTGTTCTCCACCCAGCCGATCCAGCATCACGCGCTCGACGCCGGCCTGCGGGGAGGCCACCCATCGATACTGGTGCGGCGCGACGACGACGCGCCGCGAGAAATCTGCGTTGACGAGCATGGGTGTTGTCCCTGGGCTGGATGGGCACGCGGTCGGCCGACCGGGAATCGGCAGCCGGCCGCGCTCGATGCGAATTACTGACCGGACAGTTGCGCGTGGGCTTCGATGACGCGCGCCGAATAGGTCAGCGCGGCCCCCGCGTTCAGCGCGATCGCGACGCCCAGCGCTTCGGAAATTTCTCCCAGCGTGGCGCCGTGCTCGACGGCCTTTTGGGTGTGCACGGAAATGCAGCCGTCGCAGCGGGTAGTCACGGCCACGGCGAGGGCGATCAGTTCGTGGATCTTGGGATCCAGATGGCCCGTTTTCGCGGCGGCACCGTCGATCGCCGTCAGGCCGCGCACCACGTCGGGGCTGTGTTTCGCATAGTCGCCGACGCGCGCCAGCAGGGCGGCACGGTAGGCGTTCCAGTCGTTCATCATGTTGAGGTATCCAGATAAATAAGGGCCGGGAGCGGGATGACGCCCGGCCGTGTGACTAGGCGACCTGGTAGATGCGCACGTCGGGCGCGGCATCCAGCAGCGGTGCGAGGCCGGCCACCACATCGGCGGTGAACAGGTCGCTTTGCAGGTATGCGTTCGCGTGCTCCGTGCTGTCGAAGCCGTGCAGCACTTGCACGTCTTCATTGCGCACGAGCAGTTCCTTCGATTGCGCACCGGCGACGGTGTCGAGGAAAGGCGTCTTGTACCGCCGGTAGATCTCGGCTGCGGCAGCCCGGTTGGCGTCGGCAATCCTGAGCGTGATCTGCAAATAGACCATGTCGTTTCTCCTCATCGAGCGGGAAGGTGCAGCGGGTTTCCGGCCGTCGATCCATCATGGATCGAGGGTCCGGTCTGAACCGGGCAGGCGAGCGGGTCGTGCGTCTGCCCGCTATCCATCAGTTGCGGCCGGCCATGACGCCGCCGTCCACGTCCCAGATCGCGCCGGTGACCCAGCTCGCCTTGTCCGACAGCAGGAACGCGACGACTTCCGCAACGTCTTGCGGCGTACCGACCCGGCCGATCGGGTGGAAGCTGTTGAAGCCCTGCAATGCGTCGTGTACGTCGGCCTTCGGGATGAAGCCTTCGTAGATCGGCGTCTGGACGACGGCCGGCGACACCGCATTGACGCGAATGTGCTTCGGGGCCAGTTCCATCGCCAGATGCTGCGTCAGCGAGTGCAGGCCTGCCTTCGCCATCGAGTACGCCGACGACGGGGTCGCGGCGATCGCCTGCTTCGCCCACATCGAGCCGATATTGACGATCGCGCCCGGGCGGTCGCCGGCGACCAGATTGGCGGCGACTTTCTGCGTGATGAAGAAGAACGCCTTGTTCAGCTTCATGTACTGGTCGTAGTCGGCGTCGCGATGCTCGAGGAACGGCTTGGGGAAGAACACGCCCGCGGCGTTGACCAGCAGGTCGATGTCCGGGTGGTGCGCGTCGAGGGTCTGGAGCAGCGCCGCGAGACCGTCGTCGCTGGACAGATCCGTCGTCAGTGCCGCGACCGGGCCCAGCGCGGCCAGCTCCTGGTGCGCCGCCTCGGCCTTGTCGGCCCGGTGCCCCACGATGACCGCGCTACCGCCTTCAGCGAGAACCAGGCGGGCCGTCTGCAGCCCCATTCCGCTGGTACCGCCGACGACCAGCAGCTTCTTGCCCTTGAATTGATTGCCCATGATGAATTCCGTTTAGAAGAAAAGCTATTGATGACGGCGCCCCCGGATGGATTGGACTGCGAGTCCATCCACCACCGAGTAGGGGCAACGGCCGGTGCAGGGTGAATTTTTCGCCGTTTCACTTTCGGCGGCAAACGAGATAAAGTGTTCTTCATTGAAAGAAAATCTTTGCCGCCATGAAGTCACCCGTTCACCTGAATGCGTTACGTGCATTCGAGGCCAGTGCCCGTCATCGGAGCTTTTCGGCGGCTGCGGCCGAGCTTCATGTGACGCCTGCGGCTGTCGGTCAGCTCGTCCGTTCGCTGGAAGAATGGCTGGGGGCGCCGCTGTTCCATCGTGGTGCCAGCGGGCGTCTTCGACTCGTGCCGACCGAGGCGGCCGAGCGCGCATTGCCGGATATTCGCGCCGGCTTCGACAGGCTGACGGTGGGGCTCGAACGGCTCAGGGAGGGATCGACGAACGGGGTGCTTACCGTCGCGGTCAGCCCGGCCTTTGCGGCCAAGTGGCTGCTGCCGCGGATCGAGCGCTTCCAGAACGCGTGGCCCGATACGGACGTGCGCCTGGATACCAACCTGAAGCCGGTGGATTTCGTGACCCAGCAGATCGATATCGGCGTGCGTTACGGAACGGGCAACTGGCCGGGGCTCGTCGCGGACAAGCTCATGGACGAAGATGTCTACCCCGTGTGCTCGCCCGGGCTGCTGCGTGGACGTCCGCGTCTGCAAAAGCCGGCCGATCTGGCCCGTGAGACCCTGATCCACGACCTGTCGATGGATAGCCGCACGGGCTTTCCCGCCTGGGATACGTGGCTGCGCAAGGCTGGCGTGGCGGATGCCGCTACCGGGCGCGGGATGCAGATCAACAATTCCGCGGCGGTCCTGCAGGCCGCCATCGAGGGGCACGGCGTCGCGCTCGCGCGTAGCGTCATGGCGCGCGACGATCTGGCAACCGGGCGTCTGGTGCGACTCTTCCCGGAAATCACCTACGCGTCGCCGTTGGCCTATTACATCGTGTATCGCGACGAGTGTTCCGGCCTGGCGAAACTCGTGGCCTTTCGCGACTGGTTGCTCGAGGAGGCGGCGTTGTAGCGAGGCGCCGCGCGCAGCCGACGACGGGCGTGTCGCCGGCCGGTACTGCGTCGGCTACATCGTGCCCTGTGTCACCTGGACCGGATGCTTGCCGACGAACGCGTATCGCCCCTGCGTCGCATCGACATGCGCGACCGTATCGAGCACGCGTATCACGGGCGGAAAGCCGTACACCCGCTCGACCGTCGCCCTGTACTCGTCGCCGTGCCAGCGCGCGGCGGCTTCGCGCGTGCGCCACACGTACACGCCGCCGCCTTCGTGGGTTGCCGCGTCATAGAAGTACCACTTGTGCAGCAGATCCGGATTTTGCGCCCACTTCGACGCGGTGCTTTCATAGCGCTCCGTCAGCGTGGCGACATCGACGTCGGGTTGCAGCTTGAAGAAGACGAGTTCGGTAATCACGGTCAATCCTCCGTTGGCAAATCAAGGGAATCGAACGCACCTGCCGACGGACGAGCCGGAAACCGTGCCGCATGCGCTTCAAGCGGCAGGCGCAGTGCATTCGTGAGATAACTCACCGTCCGATAGAAGCCGGCGAGCATCAGCAGCTCGAGCATTGCCTCGTCGCTGAAATGCCGGCACAGCGCGCGCCACAGGCCGGCGTCGATATCGCAGTGCCGATGCAGCGCATCGCACATCCGGATCAGCAACCGGTCGTCATCGTTCCAGCATGCGTCGTCGGCCGAGCCGCAAGCCAGCGACCGGATTTGCTCGCTGGTCAGCTTCGCCGCCCGGGCGAACACGGCGACATGCACGCCCCATTCGTATTCGGACCCGCAAAGCGCGGTAGTGCGGTCGATGACGATCTCACGCTGCCGGATGTCGAGATGGCCTTTGTCCAGCAGGCCGGCGGCAAAGAATTTCGTGAACAGGCGCGGATCGCGCGCGAGCGTGGTGAAGAGTCGCAGCGGTGGACGGCCCTGCATGATCCGGTCGATCGAAGCCGCGATGTCGGGTGCGAACGGCGGCGATGCGGATGCAATACGCTGAGTCATGTGAACCCCGTGCATGAGACGGTGCATGCGTGGTAGCGTAGGCGTCGTGCTTTAAAAAGTAAAGCAGAGGCGGAACACGATTCAAGCGATTGACTCGGCCTGGCGTTTGCTTTAAAAAGTACAGCATGACCACACCAAAAATCGGACAACGCGTTCGCGGATCGACGACAGGGCGGCCCATCATGGTCGTGCTGGATCTGCTCGGGCGCCGCACCGCGCTGCGCATCCTGTGGGAGCTGCGCGGCGCGCCGCTCACGTTCCGCGCGCTGCAGGAAGCCTGCGAAACGAACGCGCGCCTGCTCAACACGCGGCTGGCCGAGCTCAAGGCGTCGGGGCTCGTCGAGCATGGCGAGGGCGGCTACTGCATGACGGCCGAAGGCCGGCGGCTCGAAGCGGCGCTGCAGCCGTTGCTGGGGTGGGCGAGACAGTGGGCGAAGCGCGATCCGGACGGGCTGGACGCGGCCGATCGCGAGCAATCCGGCCAGTCACGCTGACCGATCCGCGCGCGGGCGCGCGTCGCTGTCATTCCAGATCATGCGTCGAGCGTGGTCCATGTTTGCTTGAGGAGTCCTTTCATGCCTGTTCGGGCCGTCATATTCGACTTCGATCTGACGCTGGCGGATTCGTCCGCGGCGATCATCGAATGCACGGAATACGCGTTGCATCAGCTTGGTGCAGCCGGCGCGACACCCGCGCAGATCGGTGCGGTGATCGGGTTGACACTGCCGCAGATGTACCACGCGTTGACGGGCGAAACCGAGCCGGCGCGGGCCGACGCGTTCGCGCGGCATTTCGTGGCGCGTGCCGACGAGATCATGGTGCCCGGCACCCGCATCTATCCCGAGGTGCCGCCGCTGCTTGCCCGGTTGCGGGCGCAAGGGCTCGCCGTCGCGATCGTGTCGTCCAAGTTTCGCTACCGGATCGACGCGATTCTCGAACGTAACGGTCTGCAGTCGCTCGTCGACGTGCTGGTCGGCGGCGAAGACGTGCAGCGTCACAAGCCGGATCCCGAGGGGCTCGTGCAGGCACTGGCGCGGCTCGATCTGCCGGCACACGCTGCGATCTACGTCGGCGACCATGCGGTGGACGCACAGGCGGCCGAGCGCGCCGGCGTGCCGTTCGTCGGCGCGGTGAGCGGCATGACATCGTTCGACGCGTGGGCGCGCGCGGGCAAGCAGGCGGTCCCCACGCATATCGGCGAACTGGCCGCGATCGTGCAGCAAATGCAGCGCGCTCCGGGCCACGCGTCCGGCTCGCACGACGCCTGACACGGGATCCGGGAGCCGCACGATGCCGCGCCACGTGAACCATCTGCGCTGGAAGATCGTCGCGTTCCTGGTCGCGCCGCTGACCTTCGTGATGACGCTCGATCGCGCGGCGATGGCCGTGGCCGCGCCGACGATCCAGGGCGAACTCGGCCTGTCGATCGTCGAGATGTCGATGATCCTGACGATTTACTTCTGGGCCTATGCGATCGGCCAGATTCCGGCCGGACGCGCGGCCGAACGCTTCGGGTCGCGCCGCGTGCTGTTCGGCACGAGCACGCTGTGGTCGCTGATGATGATCGTCACGCCGTTCGGCAATTCGTTCGCCTGGCTGTTCGGTTGCCGGCTGGTGCTCGGCGGCGCGCAGTCGGCCGACTGGTCGAGCAGCGTCGTCGCGCTCAAGCGCTGGTTTCCGGCCGGCGAGCGCGCGAAAGGCAACGCGGTGCTGCTCGCGGGGCTGTATCTGGGCCCGATCGTGTCGGCGCCGCTCACGGCCTGGACGATCGTCCATTTCGGCTGGCATGCCGTCTTCTACGGATTCGGCGCGCTCGGCCTGCTGCTCGGTGCAATCTGGTGGTTCGGCTACCGCGATGCGCCGGCGTCGCATCCGCTCATCACGCCGGCCGAGGCGGACTACATCGCGGCCGGCCAGCCGCCCGGCCACACGGTCGTGTCGGGTGCGCTCATGCGTTGCCTGCGGTTGGCGCGCTTCTGGATCTTCGGCATCCAGTATTTCCTGCTCGTGCTGATCCAGAGCTTCTACACGACGTGGCTGCCGACCTACCTGATGCGCGCACGCGGACTGTCACTGAAGGCGATGGGGATGTATGCGTCGCTGCCGTGGGTTGCCGTGTTCGTCGCGGTATTCGTCGCGGGCACCGTCAGCGACCGGTTGCTGAGGAAAACGGGCTCGATCTACTGGGCGCGTACGCCGGTCGCGATCGCGGGATTCGTCGTGAGCGCGCTGGCACTGGTCGCCGCGTCCCGCGCGGAGGCGATGGCCGCGGTCATCGCGCTGCTGAGCCTGTCGTTTGCGGCCGTCGGGTTCGTGCAGGTCGTCGTATGGTCGGCCGCGCAGGATCTCGGGCGGCCGTTCGCCGGCGTGATGTCGGGCTGGACCAACGTGTGGGGTGCGCTGTCGAACGTCGCGGGTCCGATGGCGCTCGCGCTCGTCGTCAAGGTCACCGGCAGTTGGGGCAGCGGGATGTTCGTCATCGGTGCCGCAGCGGCTTGTGGCGCGGTGCTGTGGCTGTTCGTGCATCCCGAGCGCCCGTTGCTCGCCGTGCCGGCGGGCGACTTGCCGCCGGCGGCAGAGGGCCGGAGCGCGTCGCGCGGCGACGCGCGCACAACCCGGGCCGACGCCGGGCGGGTTTCCGAGCCGGCCGACTGAGCCGCATTTGAGCCGTATTGAGCAACGGACCGGCAGCGCGCGACGGATTCTGCGACCATCGCCGTTAAAGTCATATCCGCCACTCGATCCGTCGCCATGTCACTCGTTTCCGTTGCCTTTGCAAGCCTCCGGCGCTCACGCGTGTTGCCGGCTGTCCGAATCCTGTCGGTCGCGATGCCGGTCGCCGCAGCCGTCGGCGTCCTGGGCGGCGCGCATCCAGCCGCAGCCGCCACGCCCTCCCAGCGCGAACGTCTCGAAGCGCCGGTGAAGGCCGTCGCCGATCAGCGCTTGACCGTCGACACGCCGCAGGGCAGCGCGATGTTGCCGGTCTACGCCGACCATCCCATCGACAAGGCGGCACCCGACGTCACGCGCGTGTTCATCGTGATTCACGGCACGCTGCGCAATGCCGACGCCTACTACGCATCGGGGCTGAAGGTCGTCGAGCAGGCCGGCGCGGCCGGCAACGGCACGATGGTCGTCGCGCCGCAATTCCTGACACGCGCCGATACGCGTGCGTTCTCGCTGCCCGCGCAAACGCTGGCATGGACGCAGGAAGGATGGAAGGGCGGCGACCCGGCCCGTCAACCGGGGCCGATCAGCTCGTTCACCGCACTCGATGCATTGCTCGCGCATTTCGCCGACCGCAGCCGGTATCCCGCGTTGTCGACCGTGGTCGTGATCGGCCATTCCGCCGGCGCGCAGTTGCTGCAGCGCTATGCGGTGGCCGGGCACGAAGGCGATGCGCTGGGGCGGGCCGGCATCGCGGTGCGCTACGTGGTCGCGAACCCGTCGAGCTACCTGTATTTCGACGACCAGCGGCCGGCCGGCCAGGCGCTCGCGGGCGGAACCTGTCCGAGCGCGACGGAATGGAAATACGGGCTGAA
Source organism: Burkholderia lata (assembly GCF_902499025.1). GTDB lineage: Bacteria > Pseudomonadota > Gammaproteobacteria > Burkholderiales > Burkholderiaceae > Burkholderia > Burkholderia lata_C. Next base: position 153,186 of record NZ_CABVPW010000007.1, read on the forward strand.
ATCGGCGCCGCCTTACGTCGCGTCGCAGGACGTGCGCGATCTCGAAACGCGCTACGTCGCGCGCCATGTCGTCTACCTGCTCGGCCAGGCCGACACGAACCCGTACACGCATTTCATCGACCGTTCGTGCGCGGCCATGGCGCAAGGCCCGTACCGGCTCGCGCGCGGGCTGGCCTATTTCGATTACCTGAAGAAGCGGCATCCGGACGATCTCGCGCAGCAGGTCGTCGAAGTGCCGGGCGTCGGGCACGACGGGCTCGGCATGTTCACGTCCGCTTGCGGGCTGGCCGTGCTGTTCGGGCAGCCATTGCCGCAGTCGTGTCCGGTCGTAGCCGGTACGGCGCCGGACAGGCGAGCGGCAGCGCAGTGAGCGTGCATGCGGGGTTCGCGCACGGTGAAAATCGATCGATCAGAAAAATGCAGGAATCGGCAAGATAAATTCATTTCCCTGCGAAGCGCGCCCGGTTCAGGATGACGGCGTTGCCAGGAGCGCCCCCATGAACATCACGATCCTCGACGATTATTTCGACACGCTGCGCACGCTGCCGTGCTTTCGCAAGCTGGACGGGCATACGGTCACGATCTGGAACGATCACGTGCAGGACGTCGACGTGCTGGCCGAACGCCTGCGCGACACGGAAGTGCTGGTGCTGATCCGCGAACGCACGCAGATTCGCGCGCCGCTGATCGCGCGGCTGCCGAAGCTGCGGCTGATCAGCCAGCGCAGCGTTTATCCGCACATCGATATCGACGCGTGCACCGCGCACGGTGTGATCGTGTCGTCGAACCAGCATGCGGGCACGCCTTCTTATGCGGCCGCCGAGCTCACGTGGGGCCTCGTGCTCGCCGCGATGCGCCAGATTCCGCAGCAGATGCGCGCGCTGCAGGCCGGCAACTGGCAGACCGGTGTCGGGCGGACGCTGCGCGGGCGCACGCTGGGGATTTACGGCTATGGCCGGATCGGTGCGGAGGTCGCACGATATGGCGCCGCGTTCGGGATGAACGTGCTGGTCTGGGCGCGCGAAGCGTCGCTGCAGCGTGCGCGCGACGACGGGTGGAACACGGCGCCGGACAAGCGCGCCTTCTTCGAAACCTGCGACGTGCTTTCGCTGCACATGCGGCTCGTGCCGGCCACGCGCGGCATCGTGACGGCCGAGGATCTGGGCCGGATGAAACCGGGTGCGCTGCTGGTGAACACGAGCCGTGCGGGCCTCGTCGCACCGGGCGCGCTCGAAGCGGCGCTGCAGGCCGGCCGGCCCGGGATGGCGGCGGTGGATGTCTACGAGACGGAGCCGTTGCGTGACCCGCAGCACCCGCTGCTGCGCTTGCCGAATGTCGTATGCACGCCGCACATCGGCTACGTGACCGAGGACGAATACGAGACGCAGTTCGCGGATGTGTTCGACCAGATCGTGTCCTATGCAGCCGGGCAGCCGCTCCACGTGGTCAACCCGGACGTGCTCGTGCGCGAAACGGCGTCGATCGAGCCGCTGATCCTCGACCTGCTCGAATGGATCGGGCCCGCCGGGCGGCCTTATGACGAGGTGATCGATGCGTGGCGCACGTCGTGCCCGCGCCTGCCGGTGTGGGAGGAAGCCTGTGCGCGCGGCTACGTGGTCCGGCACCCCGCGCGGGACGGCGTGGCGATGGTCGAGGTGAACGCGGCCGGCCGCGCCCGCCTTCAGGCCGGCCGCGCATGATCGTGCCGGTGCCGGTGCCGGTGCCGTTGGGACGCGATCGCGGCGCCACGTGTCATGCCGGTTTTTCCGAAATGGGCGGCGCGCTTGCGTCGAATACCGTCAGGCCTTCCGTCGGGTCCGTCGGCGTGTCCCACGGACGTGCCGCAATGGCCCGTTGCGCGGCCTCGTAGCCGGCCTGCCGGCGGGCCGCGATGCCGTCCGGCGTGAAATCGATGTCCTTCAGCTGATTGTCGCCGGCGAGTCGCGGCGCCGCGAGCTTGACCAGGTGCATCGTGGTTTCGCATCCCCACGCGGCGAGCCGGCGCACGGCCGGCGACGCGCGCTCGGCTTCCGGCACGTGCCGGGCCAGTTCGCGGATCACGTGGCGCAGCCGGTGGATCTGCTGCTGGCGCGCGATGTGGCTGTCGGTGCGGCTCGCGTACTGGATGTCCTTCTGCCGCTCCGACACCTGCCAGATGCTCTCGGGCTCGGGGCCGGCCGGGTTCCACATCTGGACGGAGAAGATGATCGAGCTGCGGCGCGGATTGTCGTCGAGCACGACCTCGACCGGGGTGTTCGAATACACGCCGCCGTCCCAGTACGGTTCGCCGTCGATCCGTATCGCCGGGAACGCGGGCGGCAGCGCGCCCGAGCTCATGATGTGCTCGATCCCGAGCCGCGTATCGCGCGAATCGAAATAGCGCATCGTGCCCGTGCAAGCATTGACCGCGCTGACGGTCAGGCGCGGGTGGCCCGCGTTCAGCAGGTCGGGATCGATCAGCGACATGAGCGTGTCGCGCAGCGGCGCGATCCGGTAATACGATGCGCGATCGACGCCGAGGCGGACCATCGGCCCGAGCCACGATGCCGGATTGGGCTGGAAGAAGCCCGCGATGCCGCCGCCGATGATCATCAGCTCGGCCAGCGTCCGGTCCCAGCCGGGCAGCAGCGGCGCGGCGTCGAAACGGGGCCGTTCGGTCACGCGGCGCCAGAATGCCGACAGTTTCTCGTAGCGCTGCTCCGGCGGGTTGCCGGCGATCAGCGCCGCGTTGATCGCGCCGATCGACGTGCCGACCACCCAGTCGGGCCGGATACCGGCTTCGTCCATCGCCTGGAAGACACCGAGCTGGAACGCGCCCAGTGCGCCGCCGCCCTGGAGCACGAGCACGACTTGCCCGGGGAGATCCATACGTGCCGGCTGGCTCGCGGTCATGGCTGGCCTCGCTGCGTGTGACGGTGGGTCGGATCCGAACGGTTCGATTCAGTTTAGGCGATCGGCGGCGGGCCGCTGCCCGCCATGCGCCATTCGTCCGCGCGTGTCGTGATGCGCCGCGTCATTCGACCGTGATCGTCTCCTTCATGTACGGGTGAATCCCGCAGAACACCTTGTAGACGCCCGGCTTGTCGAAGCGGAACGAGTACGTCTCGTCCTGGTCGAGCGCCTTCGAATGAAAGATGCCCGCGTCGTTGACGACGGTGTGCGGCTCCGCGTCGAGGTTCTTCCACGTGATCGTCGTGCCGGCCTTGATCGTGGTCGACATCGGCGAAAACATGAAGTTGTGGATCGTCACGAGCGTGCTGTCCGGGCCTTGCGCGAACGCGGAAAGCGGGGCGGCGGCGCACAGGATCAGCGCGGCGACGACGCTGGATGGCTTGAAGCGGTTCATGTCGGTCTCCTTGCGGTTCGGTGCGTCACGCCAGCGTCGCATCGTGCAGGGACGATGTGACCGGATGGCCCGCGAATTCGACGGTCGTCACGCCGAGCATCGACGGCAGCCGGTCGCGCGGCACGGTGAGCGGCACGGGGCCCGGGCCGTTGCCGGCCGTCGGCTGCGGGAACGCGGTGGAGCGCGCGGTGTGGAACGTCACGTTGCCCTCGACCTTCGACACGATCTGGTGGATGTGCCCGTTCAGCACGGTGACCGAGCCGAAGCGGCGCAGTAGTTCCATCGTCTGCGGCGCGTCGCCGGTGCCCCAGCCCCACGGCTCGTAGATGGTCCACATCGGCATGTGCGAGAACACGACGATCGGCGTGCTCGACGAGCGGCCCTTGAGATCCTGCGCGAGCCACGCGAGCTGATCGTCGCCGAAGCTGCCGAGCCCGTTCGGCTTGAAGTGCATCACGTTGACGAGGCCGATGAAGTGCACGCCCGCGTGATCGAAGCTGTAATACCCGCGGTTGTCCGACGCCTTGCCGAACCGGCCGAAATATTCGGCGCCCGAACCGTCGGTGACGTCGTGCTCGCCGGGCACCGTATGCAGTTCCGGCACGCGCAGCGCGGAAAGCAGTTGCGACGCGTGGTCGAACTCCTCGGGCTTGGACAGGTGCGTGATGTCGCCGGTATGGATGGCCAGCGCGGGCATCGCCGGCATGCCGTTGACGAGATCGATCGTCTGCTTCAGCGTGGCCGATACGTCGGGGTTCGCCTCCTTGTTGAAGCCGATGTGCGTGTCGCTGATCTGTACGAACAGCGGGCGGCCCGCGTTGGCCGGGAGTGCCTCGCCGGTCTGCGCGAGCGCCAGGTCGAACGGCGTCAGGATGCCGCCCGACAGCGTAAACAGTGTGCCGAGGCCGCCGAAGGCCATGCACTGCAGGGCCTTGCGGCGCGACGGGTTGGTGGGGATCGATGAAGACATGTGAGCCTCGCATTCGTGTGACGAAACCGGACGGCCGGATCGTCCTGGAATAAACCGGCGCCTTCGTGTGCCATACCGGCGCAGCGGCGGATTTATTCCCGCGCATTACGAGGTCGAACACCCGTGTTCGCGGCTTGGCGGGCGGTGCACGATGTTTGAAGGATGGCCTGTCAATGTCTTGTAAGTGACACGTCACATTTGCGTCACGACCGATCGATAGCCTGCCACTCCGAGTCACCTCTCCGGAGCCCACTTCATGCCGAATCTCGCGGCAACGGAAACCAGCGCTGCGGTCAGCAACCGCACGCGCACCATCAGCCTCGCGCTGTTTTTTCTGATCATTGCCTGCGGCATCGTCTATGTCGGCATCCATCTGAGCGCCGATCTCAGCCCCGTCAAGGAAAGCTCGGTCCTGCCGTTCATGCTGCTGATCGTCGCGCTGCTGATCGCGCTCGGCTTCGAGTTCGTGAACGGTTTCCACGACACCGCGAACGCGGTCGCGACCGTCATCTATACGCATTCGCTCGACCCGCACCTGGCGGTCGTCTGGTCGGGCCTCTGGAATCTGTGCGGCGTGCTCGTGTCGAGCGGCGCGGTTGCATTCGGCATCCTGCAGTTGCTGCCGGTCGAGCTGATTCTCCAGGTGGGCAGCGGCTCGGGTTTCGCGATGGTGTTCTCGCTGCTGATCGCGGCCGTCACGTGGAACCTCGCGACCTGGTATTTCGGGCTGCCGTCGTCGAGTTCGCACACGCTCGTCGGCTCGATCATCGGCGTCGGACTGATGAACCAGATCGTCAGCGGCCCGTCGGGCACGAGCGGCGTCGACTGGAACCAGGCGCTCGGCGTCGGCAAGGCGCTGCTGTTCTCGCCGCTGATCGGCTTCGCGCTGTCGGCGCTCGTGCTGCTGCTGCTGAAGGCGCTCGTGCGCGTGCCGGCGCTGTACCAGGAGCCGAAGGGCAGCAAGCCGCCGCCGTTCTGGATCCGCCTGCTGCTGATCCTCACGTGCACCGGCGTGTCGTTCGCGCACGGCTCGAACGACGGGCAGAAGGGCATGGGGCTGATCATGCTGATCCTGATCGGCGTGATGCCGACCGCCTACGCGCTGAACAAGGCCGTGACGCCCGACCAGACGAGCACGTTCGTCGCGGTGGCGCGCCATGCGTCGACGACGCTCGTCAAGTACGCGGACCCGGTCGCGCAGTCGGCCGATCCGCGCGCCGACGTCGAGGCCTACGTCCGCACGCACAAGCTGACGCCGGCGACGATTCCCGCGCTGGGCAAGCTCACCGACACGATCGCCGACCAGGTCGCGCAGGCCGGCGGCATCTCGAGCGTGCCGCAGAACCTCGTCGATAACGTCCGCAACAACATGTATGTCGCATCCGAGGCAATCCGGCTGATGGAGAAGGCGAAGGCGCCGGCGTTCTCGGTCGAGGACGCGAGCGCGCTCGAAGCGTTCAAGAAGCAGATGGACCGCGCGACGAAATTCATCCCGACCTGGGTGAAGGTCGCGGTCGCGATCGCGCTCGGCCTCGGCACGATGGTCGGATGGAAGCGGATCGTCGTGACGGTCGGCGAGAAGATCGGCAAGTCGCACCTGACGTACGGGCAGGGCGCATCGGCCGAGGCCGTTGCGATGCTGACGATCGGGATGGCGGATGCATACGGGCTGCCGGTGTCGACGACGCACGTGCTGGCGTCGGGCGTGGCCGGCACGATGACGGCGAGCGGCGCGGGCCTGCGCTGGGATACGGTGCGCAACCTGGTGCTCGCGTGGGTGCTCACGCTGCCCGCGTCGATCGCACTGTCGGCCGTCCTGTACTGGGCGCTGCACGGACTGTTCTGACCCGCGCCGGGGGGCGCGACGTCCGGCTGCGTCACGCGCAGCCGGTCCCATCGATTTTCAATTCAACACAAGACGCTACCGATGGATATCAGCTTCGATCCGAATCGCACCGCGAACGCTTCGGCGTGGCGCGTGCTACCCAACCGCTGGGATGCCGTGGCGTTTCCGCTGATCATCTGCCTGCTCGCGATGACGATCATCGGCTTTCACCAGACGATGGCGCCGATCGGCGTGCTGCAGACGCAGAAGATCACGCTCGATCCGTCGAACCTGCCCGAATACGCGTTGCGCACCACGCTGCGGATGCTCGCCGCGATGGTTGCGTCGCTGGTGTTCACGCTCGTATACGGCACGCTTGCCGCGAAAAGCCGCCGTGCGGGCATGGTGCTGATCCCGATCCTCGACATCCTGCAGTCGGTGCCGGTGCTCGGCTACATCTCGTTCACCGTCACGTTCTTCATCGCGCTGTTCCCGGGCCGCGTGCTCGGCGCCGAGCTCGCGGCGATCTTCGCGATCTTCACGAGCCAGGCGTGGAACATGACGTTCAGCTTCTACCAGTCGCTGCGCACGGTGCCGCGCGATCTGCATGAAGTGTCGCGCGGGTTCCACCTCACGGCGTGGCAGCGTTTCTGGAAGCTCGAGGTACCGTTCTCGATGCCGGGCCTGATCTGGAACATGATGATGTCGATGTCGGGCGGCTGGTTCTTCGTCGTCGCGTCGGAGGCCATCACGGTCGGCAACCAGACCATCACGCTGCCGGGGATCGGCGCGTATCTCGCGCAGGCCATCTCGGACAAGAACCTCGGCGCGGTCGGCTGGGTGATCGTCGCGATGACGGTCGTGATCCTCGCGTACGACCAACTGCTGTTCCGCCCGCTCGTCGCGTGGTCCGACAAGTTCCGGATGGAGAACACGGCGTCGGGCGACGCGCCGCAATCGTGGCTGCTCGACATGATGCGTCGCACGCACCTGATTCACCAGTTGCTCGTGCCGGCCGGCTGGCTGCTGTCGCAGGCTGCCCGCGTGCCGCTGCGCATCCCGTCGTTCAAGGGCGTGGGGGCGCGCGTCATATCGAGCAAACGGTCGTCGCGGATCGGTGACATCGTGTGGGGCGTGCTGGTGGTGCTGCTGACCGTGTACGTCGTGTGGCGCGTCGTGACATTCGTCGCGACCGGCGTGACGATGACCGAGGTCGGCCACGTGTTCGTACTCGGCCTGATCACGCTGCTGCGCGTGCTGCTGCTGATCCTGATCGCCTCGGTGATCTGGGTGCCGCTCGGCGTGTGGATCGGGCTGCGTCCTGCGCTGGCCGAGAAGATCCAGCCGCTTGCGCAGTTCCTCGCCGCATTCCCCGCGAACCTGCTGTTCCCGGTGTTCGTGATCGTGATCGTCCGCTTCCACCTGAACGCCGATATCTGGCTGTCGCCGCTGATCGTGCTCGGCACGCAGTGGTACATCCTGTTCAACGTGATCGCCGGTGCGATGTCCTATCCGAACGACTACAAGGAAGTGACGAAGAACTTCCATATCCGCGGCAAGCAGTGGTGGCGGCAGGCGATCCTGCCGGGCATCTTCCCGTACTACGTGACCGGCGCGATCACCGCTTCGGGCGGCGCGTGGAACGCGAGCATCGTGTCCGAGTTCGTGCAGTGGGGCGACACGAAGGTCGTCGCACACGGCCTGGGCGCCTATATCGCGCAGACGACCGCCGCCGGCGACTTTCCGAAGATCATCCTGGGCATCGCCGTGATGTCCCTGTTCGTTACCCTGTTCAACCGTCTGCTGTGGCGTCCGATGTACGCCTATGCGGAAGCCCGGCTCCGTCTCGATTGAGAGTAAGCACGATGCAAAATTCGAATGTTGTGAATGCCCCTGTCCAGACGAACCAGGCGGCCCAGCCGCCGCGCCTCGGCGACGAAATCCTGCGCGTCGACCACGTAAGCCGTGGTTTCAACAAGTCGCAGGGCGAGCTGCTGGTGCTCGACGATGCGAACCTGTCGCTGCGTGAAGGCGAGATCGTCGGGTTGCTCGGCCGTTCCGGCTCGGGCAAGTCGACGCTGCTGCGGATCATCGCGGGCTTGATCGAGCCGACCGGCGGCGAAGTGTCCTATCTCGGCAAGCCGCTGGACGGCCCGGCCGAGGGTGTCGCGATGGTGTTCCAGACTTTCGCGCTGTTCCCGTGGCTCACCGTGCTGCAAAACGTGGAAGCCGGCCTCGAGGCGCTTGGCGTCGACGCGCGCGAGCGGCGCGAGCGTGCGCTCGCCGCGATCGACCTGATCGGTCTCGACGGCTTCGAGAACGCGTACCCGCGCGAGCTGTCGGGCGGCATGCGCCAGCGCGTGGGCTTTGCGCGTGCGCTCGTCGTCGATCCGACGATCCTGCTGATGGACGAGCCGTTCTCCGCGCTCGACGTGCTGACCGCCGAGACGCTGCGTACCGACCTGCTCGACCTGTGGACGCAGGGCCGGATGCCGATCAAGTCGGTGCTGATCGTCACGCACAATATCGAGGAAGCCGTGTTCATGTGCGACCGGATCCTCGTGCTGTCGTCGAACCCGGGCCGCGTGATCGCCGAGATCAAGGTGCCGTTCAAGCATCCGCGCAACCGGCTCGATACCGATTTCCGCAAGCTCGTCGACGACATCTACGCGAAGATGACCGCGCGTGCGACCAACGAGGCGACGAAGAAGGGGCTCGAGCTCGGCAGCTGGCTGCCGCGCGTGTCGACCAACCTGATGTCCGGTCTGATCGAGACGCTCGCGATGGCGCCGTATCACGGCCGCGCCGACATGCCGGAAATCGCGCGCACGCTGCATCTGGAAGTCGACGAACTGTTCCCGATCGCCGAAGTGCTGCAATACCTCGGGTTCGCGGACGTGCGGGAAGGGGACGTGTTCCTGACGCCGCCCGCACGCGTGTTCGCGGAATTCGGCACGCAGGAACGCAAGCTGATGTTCGCGGATCACCTGCTGAAGCACGTGCCGCTGGCTGCGCGGATCCGGAAGGTGCTGAACGAGCGCCCGGGCCATCGTGCGCCGCGCGTGCGCTTCGAGCAGGAGCTGGAGGATTTCCTGTCCGACGAAGCGGCCGAGGAAACGCTCGACGCGGTGATCGACTGGGGTCGTTACGGCGAAGTGTTCTCGTACAACGACAAGACCGAGGTGTTCAGTCTCGAGGATGTCGAGAGCTGATCGTCGGGTGCGCATGGCATCCCGTCACGCACGACCGTGACGGGATGCCATCATGAACCGTCGGCCTCTTCCCATTGCGCGAGAAGCTCCGGCGGAATGGCCCTGACGACATCGACGTAGCGCTTTCCGACGAACTGTTCGGCGCGGCTGAGCAGCACCGGGATGGGGCTGCTCGGTTCGTTCGTCTCGAACCACCGGCGTGCCGCGCAGATCAGCGCCAATGCTGCTTGCCGGTCCGATGGCGCAAGCGGGGCGGTCGCGACAACGGACGTCGGGGTTGGAGAAGCGGCCACCGCGTCATCCGGACGCGCCGGCGCAGTGGCCGTTTCGTCGAGTGCGGCCAACACCGGTGTATCGCGTTCCTCGTGTTCGACCGCACGCAACGTGCCGGATCGGCTATCGACCTGCGGCTTGCTCGCCTGAAAGAGCTTGAGCAGGCGGAGCAACGGGGAGAAATCCGGCAGGTACGTCTCGAGGTGCGTCGTGCACCACGAATCGATGGCGGAGAGGCTCGAGACCGCGTCGTCGAAGGCCGTCATCGTTGACGGCTGCTGTTCCCGCAGGTTCTGCAATTGCAGGGTGACCGAATCGGGCGCGAGCGCGTCGACCGGGCGCGGATGCGCGAACGCGCGCTCGACGTCACGAACCTGCAACCGGGTGGCAGTCGATCGTGTCAATACGATCTCCCGCACATCGGCCAGCAACCCTTCCGGATCCGACAGCGCCTGCAGCGCGTTCATTCGCATCTCCAGCGCGGCATGACGATCGTTGTCGGCATCGGCCTGCGGATGAACCTGCTCCGGAAACGCCTGCAACCACGCCGCCAGTAACCGCGTTCCTTCCGACAGGCCTGCCGCGCCGCCCAGGCGTGTGCGACAGCGCGTATGCAGCACGGCAACGCGTATGTCCTTCGTGCGCGTCATCAACCGCCGGCAGTCTCGTTCGGTCTCGCTCCAGTTGAGCGGTTCGGGCGACCCGACGAATGTGCCGTACTGCACATCCTGTCGGGGTGCGGTGCCGGCAAACAGCACCACGAAATCATGGTCGTATTCGAGATCCGGGCCGCACGGCTCCGTATCGGTCAACGGCGCCAGCCAGTCGTCATGCGGCGTATCTGCGACGGGCGCACGGCCAGGCTTGTTTGGGGCGGGAGATGATTTCTTGCTCATGGTCGATGTTCGGAGGCAGGGGCGCGACGATTGAATTGGCGTGCATGGCGTTCCGGCTCGAAGCGCATGCCGGTGATCGGCTTGTCGGATGCGGGGCGGCCCAGCCAGCCAGACCAGCCCATGCGCTGCCGGCCGCCCATGACGGCCGGCGGCGCGCTCTCAGGCTTGATGCGAAGCTCCAGTTCCCATTCGAGCTCGTGGCCGACGAATGCCCGAACCCATTCGACGAGTCGTGGCAGGTCTTCGCCTTGCGGCGTGAAGCGCAGGTAGGCATCCAGATCGACGGGGCCGATCACGATGCGGAACCGGTGCTGACGGTCGGGTGCGACACGCCCGAGCACGGCGCCCCGGCCCATCGTGGCGGCAGCACCCGGATACCCGATGCGCCCGCAGTCGGCCGGATCGATTTCGATCCAGTGAAAGACGTTTTCCTCGAGGGTGACCGGAACGCCGAAGTAATGTTCGAGCGTGGCGCGCAGCCCGTCCGGATTGCGCGATTCGCGGACGAGATGGGACGAGGCGGCCAGGCGCGCATGCGACGGAAGCGGGCGCCGGTCGAGTTCGCCGACCGCTTGTCCGGCGAGGCTTGCGATATAGAACGAGAATTGCTCGTCGTGTTTTCGGTCGAGGCCCGCCGCCGCCTGCGCGGAAGCCCACGCTCGATAGAACAGGGTGAAGAACCGATGATGGAAGATGTCGAAGAAATCGACGGTGGTGGTGTCGCGGCGACTGCTTTCCCGGTCCTTCGCGATCTCGGTCACGTGGATCGGCAACGGACCGTTGGGTCCCAGCATGCCGAGGCCGAACAGCCGCATCTTGAGTCGACCGGCCGTCTCGTGTGCGCTCGCGATTTCACTCGGCGGGAAGGCGAGGCTCGGCTGTTGACCGAGCCTGAACGGCTCGGCCCGCGGCCGGCGTGCGCTGCCGATCGGGTCGACCGCCGGGTTCGCGCCGATCCGCCGTAACATCGACAGGAATCCGAAGCGCCAGGGTTCGGCCTGCAGGGATGCGAGCAATTTGGGCGACAGCGCGGGTAGTGTGGCGCGCTTCATCACAGTGCTCCGCGCGTGCCCGTGCGCACCGGCCATCGCGCGATCCGGCCGCGTTGCATCGAGTGCAACTCCGTCTGCGTGAAGCTGTTGATCGAGACGTGCCGCGCGAGCCAATGCTCGAGGATCGCCCCGAAGAGATAGGGGCTCACGCCCGAGAAGCCCGTCTCGTCGACCGTCAGCGCACATTCGATGCCGCGGCCGAAGGTCATCGGGCCGGTTCCCGGCAGCTTGCGCGTGACGGGGCGCGTTTTCGCACCCACGAGGCTCTCGACCTGGCGGCCTTGCCCTGAGTCGCCATCCACGAGGTACAGACGCAGCAGGTCGCGCAGGCCTTGACCGCCTTCCCGGTGATCGAGTGCTTCGAGCGGCAGATAGTTGAAGTTCAGCTGGCGGATCAGGCGCCACGCCATCTCCCGCTCGGCATAGGGCGGCAACGGTGCGCTCGGCGGGCGAATCAGGCCGATGCTGTCGACTGGCGCGGACTGCGCGGTTTCCAGGTCGTGCACGCCGTTGCGCGGAACGAGCGTGGCGAGATCCCGGTTCGTCAACAGTGCGTCGACCGACAGGAAGCGAATGTTTTCGCCGTACGGCGCTTCTGCCTGGTCGACGAGCGAGAGAAACACCTCCGTACCGACGTAAGGCGTGCGCGTACCGTAGCGCCGTGCCGAATCGGACAGCAGGCGCCGCTCGCGCCGCACCGAAAAGTAACGACCGTGATTGCCTTCGTCATTGTTCAGCGTCTGATAGAGCGGCCGGAATTCGAGTTCGGAAGTCGTCGCGGCGACCTGCCCGTAGACGGTGCGGACCGAGAACACCTCGTAGTCGAGTGGCGTGAGTCTTGCCGGCACCAGATGGAATTCGGTGTCGCGCGGCGAGATCTCGACCCGGTCGGTATGTTTCCGGAACAGATTGATGACCGGCGTGCAGAAGAGTGCAAAGCGCGATGCATCGACGAGATTGGCGAGTGGACCGGGCACCCGGTCGAGCAGCACGACGATTTCGACCTCTCTGCCGTTGACCCGCGAAAGGCCTTCGGCAAGGCCGTTCAAAGCAAAAAACAAGAACCGCGCGGGGCACGCGAAGTATTCATGCAGCAGGTTGTGCCCGTGGAATTTGGCCCAGTTGAGCGGCAGCAGGCTTTGGTCGATACCCAATCCTTCGTGTTCGATCGCGCTTTCCATGACGGCCGCGAGCGAGCGGCCCGGCGTGCCGAATTCCCCGGGGGCACCGATCACGGAGGCAATGCCGCCCGCATGCAGCAATTCGAACAGGTGCGACGCGACCTGTTCGTCGCCTGCCAGATACACCGGAAGCCGCTCGAGTCCTTTCAGGTCGGCGATCCGCATGTTCCCCGTGGTCGCGAGCCTGATCCGCAGCGCGCCGCGCACTTGCTTGTCGGGCGGGCTATAACGCTCCAGCGCCGGGATGTCCGGTGGAATGCCGGTCAGCCGCGCTTCGGTGATCGTGAGCGGCCACAGCGTGACGTCCTGCCCGCTCGTGAACTGGCATGCCGTGCGCTCTCCATCGGGAACCTTCGCGGTGAACGCGGTCCCGCGCGGGAGGCGATAGCCGTCGGCGAGACTGCCTTCGGACTTCCCGGGGTACAGACGGGCGATCGAGATCGACGGGGTCGGCGCGACGTAGTTCGGATAGATGACCTCGAGCAAGCGTTCCGTGAAGCGCGGAAACTCCGCATCGAGCTTGATCTGCATGCGCGCGGCCATGAAGCTGAACGATTCGATCAGGCGCTCGACATAAGGGTCCGCCACTTCGCCGGCCTGCATGCCGAGTCGGCGCGCGATCTTCGGATGTGCATGCGCGAACTCGGCGGCGAGCTCGCGCATGTAAATCAGTTCCTGGTTGTAATAGTCGAGCAGTCGCGGGTCCATCGGAGAGGCCTCGTTGTGGTCGTTGTGTGCGCCGCGTTCAGCCGGCGCGCATGCCCGTGATCCGGATTTCGCTCGTTTCGAGATCCAGCGAGCTTTGCACCATGAATTCGAGTGGATACGGATCCATGTGAATCAGGCCGCGGACTTCGAAGGCGAGCACATTGTGATGTTCGCCTGCGGAATCGGCATCGGCGTGGGTACGGGGCGCTACCACCAGCGAATTCGGAATCAGGCGCGGCTCGAAATCGCCGATGGCCCGGCTGATCATCTTTTCGACGTCGTTCCACTGACGCGATGCGATAAAGGTACCGGCAAGCGGCGGTACGCCGAAATTCACGGTCGATGCCGCCGCTTGCGGATGGCGATCGCGATCGATCCGGTCCTCGATACTCGTCGTGTTGAGCAGATAGGCGAGATCGCGCTGCACGATGTCGCGCATCTGTTTGCGCGTGACCGTGTATTCCTCCGGGGTCTCGGTCTGCCGATGCGGTGCATCGTCGCGCAGGCGATCGAGCAGGGTCGGCATCAGATGCGAGCTGGCTCGCCGCGGCGTACGTGTGGTCGGCGCGCCGGCACCCGGCTGGTGTTTGCGGCGCTCAGTCATGGGCTTGATCCGCGTCGATTGCAGCAGGCGTCGTGCGCGAGCCGAACGCCGCGTGAGCCAGCTCGAACAGGCTGAAGTCGCCCAGGTCCGTTGCCCAGGTTTTCTGCCCGAGCGCGACGACACCCGTGCGGCCGATGTCGCGCCAGAAGGTTTCGCGTCCAAGGCGCACGGCGTCGTTGCCGGTTTCCGAACCCGGATAGCGGGCTGGCATGAAGCCGTGGACGCGGCCGCCGTCGACGAGCGTGAGTGTGCAGGGCGCCCAGACCAGATCGATCGGTTGCGCCGGCTGCGACACGCGCCATGCAGCGAGATCGGCGAACGGCACCCACCGATAGTGTCCGGCCGTGATGACTTCGCAGACCGGGCCGAAACGGGCGTCGCTGTCCGCGATCCATGCGGCATGGCCTTGCGGCGCGACGAGCGGAACGTCCGGCGCGGCCTGGAATGCCGCGTCGCGGAGGGTGTCGGCCTGTTCGACCTGCCCGTCGGCCGCGTGGCGAATCGCGTCCAGCAGTGCATCGATCCAGCGCGGTGATGCAAGTACGACACCCGGGCGCTCCCGGCCCTCGACCACCTTTGCGCGCCACCGTTCGGCACGGATCAGGTCGCGATACATCTGCGCGGTTCGGGCCTGATCCGGTTCGAGCTTTGCCCACATCTGCAGTTGCTGGATCGCGCGTGACCACTCGCCGACGATGCACAGCAGCTGGAACAGCGCCCGGCGATGGGAGGCGGTCGTCGGTTGCGAGCGGATGCGTGCCTCGATACGTGCGATCTGATCGACGAGCGGGAGGCCGTCCGCACGCTGCGCGGAGGGCGTATCGGGGGTGGTGAGCCCGGTCATGGTTGGTCCTTGCGCAAGGGCGCGGTCAGCGGACTGTCCACGGACAGCGCATGGTGCTCGCGCCGGGTAAGCGGCGGAGGCGGCGCGGGCGCGCGACGCGCAGACCCGGCATGAAATTCGGGCGGCGCGAACAGTTGCAGGATCTCCGGAACGGATTCGCCATCGGGCGCCGGTTCCACATGGCCGCCCAGATGACCGAAGGCATCCTCGATCGTGCGATTGCCGGACAGGAGTGTCTCGATCGAATCCGAACGCCCGGTCTTTTCGTCGGCATGTGCGTCGTGCGGGTGATCCGGCGTGATCTCGTGCGGGAGCGTGTCGTCTACCGATGGGGCCCAGGCCGAAGCGATCGGCGCGCCGGGGTCGGTCAGGGCGCGCCAGTACTGCGCATGAAGCGCATCGATCAGTGCGTCGGTGTGGTCGGCGTCGATGGCGGTCGTGTCCGCTGAGGCATGCGAATAGGCTGCAGCACCGTCACGGGTGCCGATACCGAGGAGGCCGAGCATGTCGTCGTCGAGGCAAGCGGGGCCGAAGGCGTCGTCCCGCGGCAGCGTGTCGGCAACCGGCTGCGAGCGTGCGTCCTCCGGTGCGGGCGCGAAGAGCGAGGTGTTCGACTGACGACGCCAGGGCAGGCGAAGGGGGCGCATGAGTAGGTTCGATAGCGAAAGATCTGAAAATCAAACGCGAGTATCGATGAATCTTTCATCTCAAAAAAGCACTCGGACGATAAATGTCTGGAAATGGATGGAGAGGTGATTGTCAAAAATTGCAACGGTTAAATAAAAATATGATTCCAATCAATAGGGTGAGGCCGTTTGTTTGCATTTAAGGTTTTTTTGATTTGCCGTTTATCTCGAAATAACAATGACTTGCGAGTGAGTGATTGATGGGTGGTCCGTGACTTGTGCAAGACGGGTCGGCGTCGTTTGCATGGATTCCGATACGGTGTGAAATAGGACTTGTCTTAATTATTAATTGCTGATGAATCGGAAATTAATGCGTTGACGTAATTATTGTTTCGTGTCGATAATGCGGCTCCTGATTCGGGGTGGCCGTCTTTTCCGAATCGGAGAGAGAGGCGTGTTTCGAATATTCGAGGTCCTGTCTGGCAAGGAATCCATCAAGGACTCCTGATTGCCATGACGGCATCGTCCGCAGCACGCTAACGAACAGAACAAGACCACCATGAACATTTCACGCCAGACCTTGTTCGGCAAGCTCGGGGTCGAGCTTTACCGAGGAATCGAGTCGGCAACGAGTTTCTGCAAACTGCGCGGGAACCCGTTCGTCGAACTCGTCCATTGGCTGCACCAACTGCTCCAGCAGCCGGACGGCGATCTGCAGCGGATCATGCGTCATGCGGAGATCGATCGAGATACGCTCGAGCGCGATCTTGCGCGGGCGCTGGCTGCGTTGCCGGCCGGCGCGAGTTCGATCAGCGATTTTTCCTGGCATATCGAAGCGGCCATTGAACGCGGTTGGGTGTTGGCAACGCTCGGTCATGGCGATTGTCGCGTGCGCGGTGCATGGCTGGTTGCGGCGCTCGTGTCGACCCCCGAACTGCGGCGCGTACTTCTCGCCATTTCCCCGGAATTCGGCAAGATTTCAGTGGAAGATCTTGGCAATGTGCTTCCCGCGTGGATCGACGGGTCGCCGGAAGCCGCCGACGGGCCGTACGATCACAGTGAACTCGCGCCGGCGCTGCCGGGCGAGACCTCCGGTGCGCTGCCGGTCACGTCGAAAGGCAATTTGCTCGAGCAGTACTGCCTGGATCTCACCGCACGGGCCCGCGCCGGCGAAATCGATCCCGTCATCGGCCGCGAGCTCGAGATCCGCACCATGATCGACGTGCTGCTGCGTCGGCGGCAGAACAACCCGCTGGTCACCGGCGAGGCCGGCGTCGGCAAGACGGCCGTGGTGGAGGGGCTGGCGCGTGCGATCGCATCGGGCAACGTGCCGCCGAATCTTGCGGACGTACGTTTGCTGAGCCTCGATGTCGGCGCGCTTCTCGCAGGGGCGAGCATGAAGGGAGAGTTCGAGGCTCGCCTGAAGGGCGTGCTCGAGGCGGCGGCAAGATCGGCGGCGCCCGTCATCCTGTTCGTCGACGAAATCCATACGCTGATCGGCGCGGGCGGGCAGGCCGGCACCGGCGATGCCGCCAACCTCCTGAAGCCGGCCCTTGCGCGCGGCACGATCCGCACAATCGGTGCGACGACCTGGGCCGAATACAAGCGGCATATCGAGAAGGACCCGGCGCTGACCCGGCGCTTTCAGGTGTTGCAGGTCGAGGAGCCGTCCGAGGCGGCCGCGACCGACATGGTGCGCGGGCTCGTGCCGACGTTTTCGTCGCATCACGGCGTCGTCGTGCGGGACGAAGCGATCCGTGCCGCAGTGACGCTGTCGCATCGCTATATTCCGTCTCGCCAGTTGCCCGACAAGGCGATCAGCCTGCTCGACACCGCGTGTGCGCGCGTCGCGCTGTCGCAGCACGCGACGCCGCGCGAGCTCGACGACGTGCGGCAGCGCGTGGCAGCCGCGCGTGCCGAAGAGACACTGCTGGTGCAGGAGGCCCGTATCGGTCTCGATGCGGACAAGGCGTTGAATCGCGTGCGTACGCGCATTGACGCGCTGGCGGCAGAGGAAGCGGCGCTCACGGCTCGCTGGCGCGAGCAGGTGTCGGCCGCCCAGGCGTTGCTCGCAGGAAGAGACGCCGCGATCGCGGACGCGGAGGATTCGCCGGTGTCGGTTGATCAACTGCGCGAACTTGAACGCACGCTAGCCACGCTGCAGGGCGATGTGCCGCTCGTTTTCCCCGAGGTCGACGAAGCCATCGTCGCCGAAATCGTCTCGGACTGGACCGGTATCCCGGTCGGCCGCATGGTCACCGACGAGATCGCCGCCGTTCGCCGCTTGCCGGCAACGCTGGGCATGCGCGTGATCGGGCAATGCGACGCGCTGCACCTGATCGGCGAACGCGTGCAGACCGCGCGGTCGGGTCTGACCGATCCCAAGAAGCCGCTGGGTGTGTTCCTGCTTGCCGGCCCGTCCGGCGTCGGCAAGACCGAGACCGCGCTGGCGCTTGCGGAGGCGCTATACGGGGGCGAACAGAACCTGATCACGATCAACATGAGCGAGTATCAGGAAGCGCACACCGTGTCGGGCCTGAAAGGCGCGCCGCCCGGCTATGTCGGCTACGGCGAGGGCGGTGTGCTGACCGAAGCCGTGCGTCGTCGTCCCTACGCGGTCGTGTTGCTCGACGAGATCGAGAAGGCGCATCGCGACGTGCACGAAATGTTCTTCCAGGTGTTCGACAAGGGATACATGGAAGACGGCGACGGCCGCCATATCGATTTCCGCAATACCACCATCCTGCTGACGAGCAACGTCGGCGCCGACCTGAGCGCGAGCTTCTGCGCGGATCCGGCACTGTCGCCCGATCTCGACGGCCTGCGGGCCGCGCTTGCCCCGGAATTGCTGAAGGCATTTCCGGCGGCGTTCATGGGGCGTGTGACGGTCGTGCCGTACCGGCCGCTTGCCGACTACGCGCTTGCCAGCATCGTTTGCCTGCATCTGGATCGCGTCGTGAAGCGCATGGCGGACAGCCACGACATCGCGCTTGTCTATGACGAAACGCTCGTGAACTACATCGTCGGCCGTTGCCTGGTTCAGGAGACCGGTGCGCGCGTGCTCATCGGCTTCATCGAACAACACGTGCTGCCGCGCCTTTCCGCGCTCTGGCTCGACGCGTTTGCATCACGCGCGCCGCTCGCGCGCATCGCGATCGGCGTGGCCGATGCCTCCGCATCGCCTGCCCAGGCGCTGACGTTCGAGGCGACCCCTTCTCATCGTGTCGAGCCGTGCCGTTGAGCTCGACATCCGTCAACCACTGTCAGGAGACTGTTCATGTCCGCTAGCAGTTCGCAGAAGTTCATCGCGCGCAATCGTGCGCCGCGCGTGCAGATCGAATACGACGTCGAAGTGTATGGCTCGGAGAAGAAAATCGAGCTTCCGTTCGTGATGGGCGTGCTTGCCGACCTGTCCGGCAAGCATCCGGTCGAACCGCTGCCCGCGGTATCGGATCGCCAGTTCCTGGAAATCGATATCGACAACTTCGACGAGCGCATGAAGGCGATCCGGCCGCGCGTTGCGTTTGCCGTGCCGAATACGCTGACGGGCGAAGGCCAGATGATGGTCGACATGACCTTCGAAAGCATGGAGGACTTCTCGCCGGCCGCGATCGCCGACAAGGTGGAGCCGCTGCGCCGCTTGCTTCAGGCGCGTACGCAACTGGCGAACCTGCAGACGTACATGGACGGCAAATCGGGGGCGGAAGCGCTCGTCACCCAGTTGCTGCAGGACCCGGCCCTGCTGAAGTCGCTGGCCGCGACGCCGCGGCTCGAGTCGCAAGAAGCAGGCGCGGCCGATTCGGGCGACGCGAGCTGACCGACCAACCGATCCAGGATGACCATCATGGCAAAACAGCAAGCACGGGCCGTCGAGGCCCAGGCGACCACCCAGTCAGACTTTACGCAGTTGCTGGAGCGGGAATTCCGGCCGAAAACGGACCAGGCCCGCGCGGCGGTCGAACATGCGGTGCAGACGCTTGCGGAGCAGGCGCTCACGCAATCGATCACGATCAGCGACGACGCCTACAAGAGCATCGCGGCCATCATCGCGCAGATCGATCACAAGCTTTCCGAGCAGATCAACCTGATCCTGCATCACGACGACTACCAGGCGCTTGAGTCCGCATGGCGCGGCTTGAACCACCTCGTGTCGAACACCGAGACGGACGAACACCTGAAGATCCGCGTGATGGACGTCTCGAAGACCGAGCTGCATCGCTCGATGCGTCGCTACAAGGGGCTGGCGTGGGATCAGAGCCCGCTCTTCAAGCAGATCTACGAGCAGGAGTATGGTCAGTTGGGCGGTGAGCCATACGGCTGCATCGTGGCCGACTTTTACTTCGACCATACGCCGCCGGACGTCGACCTGCTGGGCTCGATCGCGAAGGTGGCGGCGGCTTCGCACACGCCGTTCGTGACCGGTGCGGCCCCGTCGGTGCTGCAGATGGAGTCCTGGCAGGAACTGGCCAACCCGCGCGACCTGACGAAAATCTTCACGCAGAACCTCGAATACACCGCGTGGAATTCGCTGCGCAATACCGAGGATGCGCGCTACGTCGGTCTCGCGATGCCGCGCTTCCTGGCGCGCCTGCCGTACGGTGCGAAGACCAATCCGGTCGACCAGTTCGATTTCGAGGAAGACACCAACGGCTCGAACCACAGCCGCTATGGCTGGGCCAACGCGGCCTACGCGATGGGCGTCAACATCAATCGCTCGTTCAAGCAGTACGGCTGGTGCTCGCTGATCCGTGGCGTCGAATCTGGCGGTACGGTCGAGAACCTGCCGTGCCATACGTTCCCGACGGACGACGGCGGGGTCGACATGAAGTGTCCGACCGAGATCGCGATTTCGGATCGTCGCGAGGCCGAGCTGTCGAAGAACGGTTTCATCCCGCTCGTGCATCGCAAGAACACCGATCACGCGACCTTCATCGGCGCACAGTCACTGCAGAAGCCGGCCGAGTATCACGATCCCGACGCAACCGCCAACGCGAATCTGTCCGCGCGCCTGCCGTACCTGTTCGCGTGTTCGCGCTTCGCGCATTACCTGAAGTGCATCGTGCGCGACAAGATCGGCGCGTTCAAGGAGCGCGAGGACATGCAGCGCTGGCTCAACGAATGGATCATGCATTACGTCGACGCCGACCCGGCGAACTCGTCGCAGGACACGAAGGCGCGCCGGCCACTCGCGGCGGCGGAAGTGCTCGTCGAGGAAGTGGAAGGCAATCCCGGCTACTACCAGGCGAAGTTCTTCCTGCGTCCGCACTTCCAGCTCGAAGGGTTGACCGTTTCGCTGCGGCTCGTGACGAAGCTGCCGTCGATCAAGGAAGCCGCTTGACCGCCCGGTAGGTCCCGCAGGGCCGGACATCGGCTTGCTTCGGCAACCGACGATCGGCCAGTTTCAAATCGTTAAATAAAAGGAGTACTACACATGGCACAGGACATTTTTCTGAAGATCGACGGCATCAACGGCGAATCGCTCGACGACAAGCACAAGGACGAAATCGAGATCCTGAACTGGGACTGGGAAATCCAGCAGGAATCGTCGATGCATTCGGGTAGCGGCGGCGGCGCCGGGAAGGCAACGGTCAAGGATCTCACGTTCGAACACAACATCGATCGCGCGAGCCCGAACCTGATGAAGTACGCGCTGACGGGCAAGCACATCGACCAGGCGGTGCTGGTGATGCGCAAGGCCGGCGGCAATCCGCTCGAATACCTGAAGCTCACGATGAGCGACGTGATCGTCACGCGCGTGAAGCCGTCCGGCAGCAAGGTCGGTGAAGAGAAGAGCCGCGAGACGGTGTCGCTGTCGTTCTCGAAGGTCAAGCAGGAGTACGTCGTGCAGAACGCGCAGGGCGGCAGCGGCGGCGCCGTCACGGCGAGCTTCGACATCAAGGGCAACAAGGAAGCGTAAGTGCGGGTGCCGCGTGCGGCCGAGTGTTCGTGCTCTCCGCGCGCGGCGCATTTCGCGCTTCATCGAGGTGAATTCTGCATGCGTTCGATTCTGACTGCCGCGTCGCTCGCCGGTGTCGTGCTGCTCTCGGCCTGCGCGAGCGGCGAACCGAAGCCGAAGGAGCCGGTTCGGCTCGAACTGGCCGTCAAGGCGGCATCCGACGTCAATCCGGACGATCGCGGGCGCGCAGCGCCGATCGTGGTCCGCATCTACGAGCTGAAGAATGGCAACGCGTTCGAGGCGGCGGATTTCTTCATGCTCGAGAACCAGGAGAAGACCGTGCTGGCCGACGATGTCGTCAAGCGCGACGAGTTCCAGTTGCGGCCCGGCGAGCAACGGAAAGTCGTCAGGCGGCCCGATCCGGAAACGACCGCCATTGGCGTGATCGCGGCCTATCGTGACCTGCCGAACGCGGTGTGGCGGTCGGTCTACACGATGCCGGCCGCGCCCGACAAGGCGTGGTACCGCTTCACACCCAAAGTGAAACTGACTGTCGATCTCGAGGCCAAGGCCGTCAGGATCGACGAAGCGAAGAAGAAATGAAACACGTCGCGCAACACAACGGACGATACGTATGAGCTGGTACGCCAAGGTCGCCTGGCAGGAAGGGTTGTTTTTCAGACCGCAACTGTTCCAGCAACAGGAACGCTACTTCGAGAAGTACGCACACATGCGTGCGGCGCCGCTGTCGCCGTTTTTCTTCGGCTTCGCGCACTACGGGCTCGATCTGGAGTCGCTCGCGCTCGGGAAGGTGATCGTCAAGTCGGCCGCCGGCGTGTTCGCCGACGGCACGCCGTTCGATGCGCCGGGCAATACGCCGTTGCCGCCGCCGTTGACGATCCGTCCGGAACACCTCGACCAGGTGATCTATCTGGCGGTGCCGGTGCGCTTGCCGAACTGCGAGGAAACGACGTTCGCCAACACGGCGGATTCGATGGCGCGCTATCAGGTGTTCGACACCGAACTGCGCGATTCGAATTCGGTCGGCCTTGCGCCCGAATCCGTGCAGCTGTCGAACCTGCGGCTTCGCCTCGTGCCCGAGAAGGAGCTGGGCGATGCATGGATCGGCCTTGCGCTGACGTGTGTGAAGACCATCCGTGCGGACGGCAGCATCGAACTGGACGACACGATCGTACCGCCCGTGTCCGGCTATGGCGCGAGCGATCTGCTGACGAGCTGGGTCACGAAGATCCACGATCTCGCTCACCTGCGCGCGAATGCGTTGTCGCAACGGCTGGCCGGTACCGACGATACGACCGCGAGTGCGGCGACGGTCACCGATTACCTGCTGTTGCAGATCCTGAACCGGTACGAGCCGTTGCTGCAGCACATGCTGCGCGTGCCGACCACGTCGCCTGCCGACGTGTACACGCTGCTGATCGCGATGGCGGGCGAGCTGTCGACGCATTTGCGTACGAACACGCGTCGACCGCTCGATACGCATCCGCCATATCGGCATACGACGCCGCATCTCTGCCTGAAGCCGGTGGTCGACGATACGCATCGGCTGCTCAACGCCGTGTTGGTGCGCAGCGCGCAGAGCATCGTGCTCGAGGATCAGGGACATGGCATGCGCAATGCGGTGGTCGATCCGGTGGATATGCAGGGCTTTGCTTCGCTGGTGCTGGCCGTGCATGCGGCGATGCCGCCCGATGCGCTGCGGCAGCAGTTTCTCGCGCAGGCGAAGGCGGGGCCGTCGGAGAAGCTGCCGAGCCTGGTGCGCAGTCATCTGCCGGGTATCGGCATGCAGGTCCTTCCGGTGCCGCCGCGGCAGATTCCGTTCAACGCCGGATATATCTATTACGAGCTGATGCAGGGCGGGGGGCTGTGGGAGGAGGTGGTGCGGCATGGTGGGGTTGCGCTGCATATAGCGGGGGATTTCCCGTCGCTCAAGCTTGAGCTGTGGGGCGTGCGCGCGTAAGCGGATTGGACACGAGCGGGCGGGGAGCCGCCGGATGTGGGGGATTCGATTGATTCAACGGAGATGTCGGAATGGCTTTGTTTGACGCACCACGGACGCTGTCGGTTTCCGGCGTGGCGCTGCCGATGTACGGTGGTCAGTCGATCCTGACGCCGGTGAAGCTCGCTGGCGGCGAAACGATTGGCGAATTATTCGAGTACGTCCTGGAGTTGAAAACGCCGGATGCACTTGGGTTTTCGCAGAGCATCGCTGCGAACGTCAATCTCGATGCATTGATCGGCACGGAAGTGACCGTATCGATCCAGCTCGAGGGCAAAGGACGTTTCATTCCGGGTCTAGCCGGCGCCGCCGGAATGGCGAACGTCGGTGCTGGCGCACGTGAGATCACTGGTGTTGTCAGCCATGCGACGATCGTGCGTGAAGACGGACGGTCGATCGTCTATGAGCTCACGCTCCGACCGTGGCTGTGGCACGCGACCAAGAACTTCGATTGCCGCATCTTTCAGGATATGTCCGTTGTGGAGATCACCGATGCGGTGCTCTCGGTATACCCGTTTCCGGTCGAAAAACGACTCACGACTCCGCGGCCGAACAAGGTATGGCCCAAACGGGACATCCAACGCCAGCACCTCGAAAGCGACTGGACATTCCTGCAGCGCTTGTGGGAAGAGTGGGGCATTTATTACTTCTTCGAGCACGACCAGGGCAAGCATCATCTCGTACTTTGCGACTCGATGGGGGCACTCAAACCGCTGAGTGATGCCTATGCCGTACTTCGCTACGATCCGCCGACCAGTCGACGGATCGACGAGGAACACATTCACGAATTCTCGGTATCACATGCGCTGACCACGGGCGCTGTGACGAGTGTCGACTACGACTACACGTTGCCGCGCGCAAATATCAAGGTGACGCGCGAAGATCCCCGCGACACCGGACTCGCCCATCAGGAGCAGTACTCGTGGGGGGATTATGCGCAGCCTCAAGCCGGCGCGGCCGGTCTTTCAGGCGACCACAACGAGCCGCGCACGGAGGCGGAGTATCTGACGCTGGTGCAGATGCAGGCATGGCGTTGCCAAGGCTTGAGGGCTTACGGTAAGGGCAACTTGCGCGGCATAACTACCGGGCAGACATTCGTG
The DNA here is from genome assembly GCF_902499025.1 of Burkholderia lata. Lineage (GTDB taxonomy): Bacteria > Pseudomonadota > Gammaproteobacteria > Burkholderiales > Burkholderiaceae > Burkholderia > Burkholderia lata_C. Next base: position 177,739 of record NZ_CABVPW010000007.1, read on the forward strand.
CTGGCGCACTACCCGCAGGACGCGGCCAACCGAGAGTATGCGGTCGTCGGTTGCATGCTGACGATTGAGGATATTGGCGAAGCGTCGGGTTCCGGCCAACGTTACCGCTGCGAAGCGGATTTCACGCTGCAGCCGACCAACGAGCCATTCCGGCTGTTGCGCACGATCGCGAAGCCGCGCATGACCGGCGTCGAATACGGCGTTGTGACGTGTCCGGAGAATCAGGAAATATGGACCGATGCATATGGCCGCGTGAAGCTCCAGTTTATGTGGGACCGGCTCGGCAACAACGACGAGCGTTCAAGTTGCTGGGTGCGCGTGGCCGGTGCATGGCATGGCGATCAGTTCGGTGGAATCTTTCTGCCGCGTCGAGGGCATGAGGTCGAGGTCGCTTTCGTCAACGGCGATCCGGACTTGCCGATCATCGTAGGTAGTGCGACCAATGCGTTCAACATGCCGCCGTTCGCGCTGCCAATGAACCAGACGCTGGCGGGTTATCGCAGCCGGGAGGTCGGCGGCCGGCGCGCGAATACGCTCGCCTTCGACGATACGAACGGAAAAATTCAGGCGCACCTGTCGAGCGACGAAGGCACTTCGCAGTTGAATCTGGGGTATATCACGCGCATTGCCGGCAATGCGGGGCGGCAGGACGAGCGCGGTCGGGGTGTCGAATTGCGCACGGATGGGGACGGCGTCTTCCGCGCGGCGACGGGCATGTTGCTCACGACGGAAGGCCGTCCTAACGCGCAGGGCCATGCCAAGGGCGTGTCGGAAGCGATTCGGCGGCTCGAAGATGCACAGAGCTTGCATGTCGCGATGAGCAGGGCAGCCCAGGAAGGTGAAGCCCAGGAGGCCGACGGACACCAGTCCGATTTGGCGAAGACGATTAAAGCGCAGAACGACCAGATCCGCGGTGTCGCGAGTGACGGAAATCCGTTCCCGGAATTTTCTGAGCCCCATCTGATGATCGATGGTAAGGCGGGTGTTGAAATCACCACGCCTGCAACGATTCACGTGGCTGCGCAACAAGTCGCAGTCACGAGTGAAGGGCATGTTGGCGTCGCCAGCGGTCGCAGCCTCTTTGCAAGCGTGCGTGACACGATCAGCCTGTTCGCGCAGCGTGCGGCAATCCGGATATCGGCCGCGCTCGGTGACATCGTTCTTCACGCGTTGACCAGTTCGATCAAGCTGGAGTCTGCGAAGTCTATCCAGTTACTGACGAAAGTCATTCAGATCACGGGCGTTGAAAAGCTGGAGCTGCAAGGCGGCAAGACTCGCATGGTGCTTGACGACAGTGGCGCCCAGATCTTTACGCCGGGCAAGTTCGTTGCGTTCGCATCCACTCACTCGCTACCGGGACCGAAAGACTCGCCGGTCAGCCTTGCGCCGAAGAGTATCTGCATCGAGTGTCTCATCAAGGCCGCCAGAGGCGGTTCGGCGCTGGTGCCACGGCGATAACTTCAACCTTCGGATAGATAGCATGGTCAATAGCGCTTGTTTCTCACGGTTGGGAGTTTTCCTGAAGAAGATGCTGCCGGGACTTTGCCTGTCATTGGCGGCTTGCGCGGGAGGACAACCAACTGGCACGACGGTACAACTTGAGGTGCCAAAAAAGGTCCAGCTACTGGCTGGGGATTCCAAGGCATTGAACTACACATCTTGGTACATCCATTCTTTCGCGCTTTTCGGACCATCTGGAAGCGGTATCGGGGGAGGGGGGGGGAATGTGGTGGCGGTAAAGGCAGACGGAAGGCCATCCGAAGGGGGGGGGGAAATGCTGTACCAGTCTGCCTGCTGAATGGCAACCGGATCTGAAGTTGACGGTGCGCTGGCTGGTGGAGAAGAGAAGAACGGACGGAAAGAAGTGGGGCTACTGGTACAAAGCGGAGAACGTGCAGATTGCTCCGTACGCCAGTGGGAACACCGGTGACGCATGGGCCATTTTTTTACCGGGAGATCGGGTGCGCATCATGCTGACGGATGGTAATCGCGATGGCGGGAACAACCCGAACATTCGCCCGGCAGACAACGATCCCTACGTTGCACAGGGCGTGATCGACGACGAATGGAACCGGCGTTATCCGCCGGCTCATGATTGAGAAAGGGGATGCAGTCATGATTCGATGGCGTATTGCGGTAACCACCATGCTGTCGGTGCTCTGCCTTTCATTGGGTGCTTGCGCGGGCGGACAACCAACAGGGGTAACAGTACAACTCGATATGCCCCGAAAGGTCCGGCTGCTGGCTGGGGACACGAAGGCATTGAACTACACACCTTGGTATATCCACACGTTCTCAATGGTTGGTCCGCGCGGAAGTGGCATTGGAGGGGGAGGGCCGAATGTAATGCCGATCCAGCCAAGCGGGAGACCATCAGGTGGTGGCAAAGCCGTTTGTTGCACGAGCCTACCCGCCGAGTGGCAACCGGATCTGAAGTTGACGGTTCGCTGGCTGGTGGACAAAAAGCAGGATGGAATAACTCCAGGCTACTGGTACAAAGCGGAGAACGTGCAGATTGCCCCGTATAGCAGTGGGAACACGGGTGATGCGTGGGCCATCTTTTTGCCGGGAGATCGGGTACGCATCATGCTGACGGATGGTAATCGCGATGGCGGGAACAACCCGAACATTCGCCCGGCGGACAACGGTCCCTACGTTGCACAGGGCGTGATCGACGAAGAATGGAACCGGCGATACAGAAAGGGGGGGATGCAGTGATGATTCGATGGCCCGAGGCAATGCCGGAAGGCGGCCGGTTGCCGCTCTCCCAAAGCGAAGACGCGTACAAGCAGGGCGCCCTGCGGATGCATGACGAAACGCGGTCGTGTCAGAAAACGCTGCAGATCAGTCTGTTCTTTGACGGTACGAATAACAACGATGCGCCGGACAATCCCAACGATGCATCGGGTAATCCACTGCGCGATTCGCTCAATCATACTCATACCAATGTCGCGCGGCTCTTCAATGCTGCAATCCATGATTCCGACAATGGCATTTCTAAGTTCTATCTCCCGGGTGTCGGTACGCCGTTGCCAGAAATCGGCGAAATGACTTACCTACAGATGGGCAAGGCGATGGCCAAAGGATTCAATGCGCGTTGCGTGTTGGGCTATGTTCGCGTACTGAATGCGGTCTACTATGCGATCGCGCCAGACAAGACCTTGCCTTTGATCACCCGTGAACAAGCAAAAACGTTATGCGACGCCGCCGCAGACGGTGACGTCAGCGGGTTCGAAGAAGCGATCCAGACGCTGGGCGTGACCCACAAGCTTGCGGTGGATGCCCAGCATCCCCCCGGGACGATCAGGAAAATCTGGATCAACGTGATTGGTTTTTCCCGTGGGGCCGCCGGCGCGCGCGCATTCGTCCACAAGCTGGTCAACAGTTGGGCGCCCGGCGGCAATCTCGTCAAGTTCGCCGGCAAGTACGCGCTGCCGTACCAGGTGAATTTCCTAGGGTTATTCGATACCGTCGCATCCGTGGGGCCGCCTGACTCGACCCGTGCGACCGTCGACGTCGGGTCTTTCGACGGGCACTTTGCCTTTGCCAACGACGGTGCAATGCGCATCCCCGATTCGGTTCGCTACTGCGTTCATGCGTTCTCGATCCACGAGCAGCGCATGAGCTTTCCGGTCGATTCGATCCGCGAGGTGGGGGGAGCTTATCCAACCGGCATACGCCACGAGATTGCCTATCCCGGCGTGCATTCGGATGTCGGCGGTGGCTATGCGCCGAACGAACAGGGCAAGGGCCGTGATCCCGATAAGGGTGACGGTGGCAAGCTAAGCCAGATTCCGCTGCACGACATGTACATTCATGCGCTCAAGTATGGCGTGCCAATGTTGAAGGGTGACGAGATTCTCTACAGTCCGTTAAGAAGGGCCGATTTCGCGTTGTTTCCGGAAACGATCGAAGCCTTCAACAACTGGCTGAAAACCGCCGGGCCGATCGGGCGCATGGAAGATGCGATCAAGCACGGCATGGCTGAGATGCTGGCATGGCGGACGCTACGTGCTCAGCCGGAGACGCCCGAATACGTGGCCAGTCGGGAATTCTTCCTCAAGGCGAAGGAAGACGGCATGACGCCCTTCAAGGTTGAAGAGGCACTGGAGAAAGCGAAGAAGTCTGATCCGCAGTTGAAAGCGCTCAAGGCTAAGCGAGCGCGGCTGCAGGTGCAGAAATCCCAGGAAACGGGAAATCATCGCTATCCGGCCAACATGCCCAGGATTATGGAGCTGAACGCGCAGATCGCGGCAGTCCAGCTGGAGATCGACCGACGCACGGAAGCACTGTGTGGCGAGGTGGCTCATCCGGACGCCGACGATGCGGCGCCAGCGCGGCCCGGCGAAGGTGCCTGTGACATTACAACCAACGAGCAGACCGATTTGCGCCAGGGTGCGGAGGAGATGCGCCTGCTGCTGGGCTACTTGCATCCTGAGGATCGCGAATCGAAGTGGAAGGTCACCGTGACCTTACGGATGGACTCGGCACTCCGACAATACCCGGACGCGGGTACGACGACAACGACACTTTCTGTGAAGCACGAGCAGCCTGGCAGTGATACCCCCGAGGTCAGGCTTGCCGAGAGCGGAATTCTGCTCGCATCGACATGGAGCACGATTTTCAGCATATTCAGTCCGCCAAATGACATCGTGGCGGCGCCCGCACGCGGTGTCGTCAGTTTCCTGAAAAAGCATGCCTCCATGGACGCCGCCAACCGGCTCCAGAAGGAGAGCATCGTCCTGCTCGATGACTATGTCCACGACAGTCGCATCTGGTTCCGCGTGCCCTGGTTTCACGAATACGCGCCGGGCGGTTATGGCTGGCCTCGCGTGATCTTCGAGGGCGGTAAAAAGCGGATAGCTTATCTGGGTCTGACTTCCGAATCCGAACTGCTGGTGGCCGGGAACACCGGTAAGGCCGCATGGGCGTAGAGGCAGGAGAGGAAGTCAACCATATGCAACAACGCGCACAATCATTCGGTCTTGTCGACGGGGCAGCCAACCCGGTGGGGATCTTGCCTTTACTTGAGCAGTCGGGCACGCAGTTCGTTTCGCTCTTTGACGGGTTGCCTGAAGAGCAACTTGGACCGGCTTCTCTATTTCTTGCCCGTATTGATGATCCGGCCGCAACGTGGGTAAGCGAGCTAGATCGAATTGACCTTCACTCGCCATGTCTCACGCTTGTCTGGAGCCGTGTCGGTTTGCAGGAACTCGCCACGCATTTTCGCGCGTTCCTGTTTGCAGGGATCGGGGACGGTATGACCGCGATGGTCCGATTCTTCGATCCTCGCAATACCGGTGCGGTGCTAGATATGTGGGGTAAGCAGATCGGCGATGTGTTCATGGCGCCGATCGAACGGATCAAATATCGCGGGCGTCACGCACAGTGGCAGACGGTCGAAAATGATTCGCTGAATGTCGGGCGAATTTCCCGATCCGTGATGATCGAGCTTGACCAGAAGGATGTTGACAAGCTGATGGCGCATACCGAGCCAGATGAACTCATCGCATCGCTGATTGACCTGGGACACATCGATGAAAGCTTGCCTTACAGGAGCCGCTTCACCGAATTCGAGCCCCGGTACCGACGGGCACTGGAATGGGGATTCACCGAACCCGGAGACCGGTTGGCCTATTGCAACTACTCGTACCGCTACGGAGTAGGTTTTGATCGGCACCGGTACATTCGCGACGCACTGACGGCTCGTTGTCGAACTGGCGAGGGATTCGACGCGATGGTGGATCAGATACCTGGATGGGTATGGGGCGAACTCAAGCGCGAGAGTGAAGCTGGATTGCGCGCGCAATCTTGACAAGTCATCGACTCGGAAAATAAACATGGCGCTGAAAATTATCGTGGTCGGCGATACGACCTCGCACGGGGGCCGAGTCATCAGCGGCTCGGAAACTCACACCATCGGCGGTCGGCCGATTGCCCGGCTGGATGACTTGGTCGATTGCCCCGAAAAATATTCGGATGGTCGTCCGCACGGGGTCAACCGGATTGTCGAGGCACATCCGACGTTTACCATCGGTAACCGACGCGTGGCGATGCACGGTCATCGCACGGAATGCGGTTGCACGCTGATCGGCAGTGTCTCAGCGGACGCTGGAGGCTAACGTATGGCGACAATGAATTTTTCGGCTGACGAGGCTAAGGAACAGTCTGCCGTTGAAGAAACCGGTGGATCATCTTCGGCCAGCGTCCCGATCGCTTTCAGCGATGGAGATACTTTCGCAAAAGCGATTCCAGAAGATCTCCCGTCGGAACCGTTTGACCAGCGGTTGGCTGCGGTTCGCGTGGCACGGAATCCGATGATGGAGGCGTCCCGTGTTTTGCTCCGCGCTCAGGCGGACATGCCCGATATGTTGACGTCGAACCAAGCCATTGCCTGGTTAAAGTCGTTGCTTGAACAGGAGGTTCGAATATTCGAGAAGCTGTGCGAGCAGGCAAACATCCGACGCGACCACATGATCGGCGCGAGCTACTGCCTGTGCACGGCACTGGACGAGGCCGCAACGCAAACCGCATGGGGCAAGGAGGGCTCGTCGGCGATCGAATGGATCCAAGGGGGGCTCGCGACTACTTTCCACAGAGACCTCAAGGGCGGCGACAAGGTCTATTTGCTGATCGGTCGGTTGCTGGAAGACCCTCACGAGCATCGAGACCTGTTGGCAGTGATTTACCGCATTCTCAGTCTCGGCTTCCAAGGACGCTACCGAGGCGTGACCGATGGTCCACGCAAGCACGACGCGATTCGTCAGCGGCTCTACAACGTGATCACGTCGCAGCGCGAACCCGTGCCGCTGACGCTCTCACCCCACTGGCAATCGACCGCGAAAGGCAAGCGCCTGTCGTTCACCGATTTTCCGGTGTGGATTACCGTCACCGTCGCGTCGGTGATCCTGCTCGGACTGTTCGGATGGTTCAAGTACGAACTGTTCAGTCGCAGCGCGGACGTCCAGAAACAGATTGCCGACATCGCCCGCATGACACCGCCACCGGCGCCACCACAGCAACTGCATCTCAAACAGTTGCTCAAGGATGAAATCGCGGCCGGCACTGTCAGCGTCGATGAGGATGCCCGCCACAGCGCCGTCACGTTCCGCGGCGATGCGATGTTCAAGCCCGGTGGCGCTTCGGTTCAGGCATCGATGAATCTGCTGATTTCGAAGATCGCGGCCGAGATCGCCAAGGTGCCGGGCAAGGTAACGATCATCGGCTACACAGACAACGTGCCGATTCGCAGCCGGCATTTCGCATCGAATCAGGTGCTGTCGGAAGAGCGTGCCACCCAGGTCATGCAGATGCTGCAAGCCGCTGGGGTGCCGGCGAACCGGCTCGAGGCCGTGGGCAAGGGCGACGCCGATCCGGTCGGCGACAACCGCACCGCGCAGGGGCGTGCGCAGAACCGGCGCGTCGAGATCGACGTCGCACGATAAGCCAGATCCGTTTCCGGAATAACACATGAAGAAGTTCCAGTTCCTGTCGTTTCTGGCCTCGCGCCAGTTCCTCGCGTTCCTCGCACTGATTGTCGTCGCACTGGTGATCTGGTTCGTCGGCCCGTTTTTCTCGTTTGGCGGACTCAAGCCGTTTGCCTGGGCCGGCATGCGTGTGCTCCTGATTGCACTGTTGCTCGCCGGCGTGCTGCTCTGGCTCGTGGGCTGGTCGACGAGCGTCGTGTTTGCTGCATTGCTTTGCTTGCTGATCTGGTACGCCGCGCCGCTGCTCTCGTTCGGTCACGTCGTGCCATTCGAGCCGGAGTCGGCCCGACTCACCGCGATCGCGCTGGTGGTGGCCGTTTTCGTTCTTGTCGGGATGTTCCGCCTGTGGCGGAAAATGCGCGAAGACGATGCGTTCCTGAAGAAGATGCTGCGTATGGATCGCCGCAAGGATGAATCGCCTGCTGCACCACGCTTGTCGAAAATCGAAGAGATCGTGACCAGCGCGCTCACGCGCCTCAAATCGATGCGTACTGGCGCGCGGGGTCTTGGCAAGCTGTTCCAGGGAAAGCGCTATCTGTACGAATTGCCGTGGTACATCACGCTCGGTTTGCAAGGATCCGGCAAGACCAGCGTCCTGATGAACGGCGGACTGGTATTTCCCGTTGCCGAGCAGATGCAGCGCGCGGCCGGGGCTCCGGCCGGCGACGCTGCCGCGGTGGACTGGTGGCTGACCAATGACGCAGTGTTGATCGACACGGCCGGCTACTACACGCATCATGGCATGTCGACGGCCGAGGACGACGATGTGCCCGTCTCGGAAACGGGAAAGCCGGCAACTGGCGTTCCGGGCAAGGACGACGCGGATGCTCAGCCGGCTGGAGGGGCTAAAGAAGATGCGAAGCAGCATGAGGCGTCGCAATCGAAAGCTGCCGCCGTGTCGACAGCCAGTGGCCATGTCGTTCCGTCCGGTCAAGGTGCGGGTGAACGCCGACAGAAGATCGATCGCGCCGAATGGCTTGGATTTCTGGGCATGCTGCGCCGGCATCGGCCTCGCGCGCCGATCAACGGGGCGTTGCTGACGATCGATCTTGCCACGTTGGCGGGCGCCGACGAACAGGCGCGTGTGGCAGAGGCTGCCGTGTTGCGCGCACGGCTCGCCGAACTAAGACAGGAGCTGGGTATTCGTTTCCCTGTCTATGTGATGGTCACGAAGATGGACCGTCTGACGGGTTTCTCCGAGTATTTCGGGGCGCTGACAGCCGAGGGGCGGGCGCAGACGTGGGGCTTTACGCTTCCGTATGGCAAGGAAACGGTTGCGAAGGAAGGGCTGCGGGCCCGCTGCCACGCGGAACTTGCCGAACTCGCGCAACGGCTTGGCGGTTCGATCGAAACGCATCTGCAGGATGAGTACGATTCGCGCAAGCGCCGGTCGCTTGCGGCGCTACCTGAAGAGTTTTCCGCACTGCTCGGACCGCTGCTCGACCTGATAGACCGGGTGTTTCTCGATTCACGGTACGACGATACCCAGCTCCATTCGACGTTGCGCGGCGTGTATTTCACGAGTGCGCGGCAACGGGACAGCGAGATCGCAGCGGAGCGCGGTACAGTCGTTCAACGCCTTCTGTCGACTCAGGGCCATGCTTCCACTTCGTCGGCGCGTGCCGAGGGCAACCAAAGTTTCTTCCTGCACGATCTCCTGACCCGCGTCGTGTTCCCGGAAGCGCATCTCGTGAGTCCCAACCTGCGTTGGGAATACCGCTACCGGCTGTTGCGCCTGATCGGCCACGCATTGGCGCTGCTGTTGTTCGTGTGGCTAGCGATTGGTTTGCGCGTGAGCTTCGGCAACAACAGCGACTATCTCGACACGATTGGCGGCAAGGTGCAGGCGCTTACCGCTCGCGTCACGGCGTTGTACAAGACACCCGAATTGCAAGCCGTACCCGACACGCTGACGGAAGCGCGCTATCTGCCGACCTTCCCGGGACTCGACCTGTCCGCCCCGGACATCGCGTGGCGCTACGGTCTCTACACGCCGGCGGACATTGCAACCGAAAGTCGCCACGCCTACGATGCGCTCGAAGACAATCTGCTGTTGCCGCAGATCGTGCATCGTCTGGAAGACGTCATGTCCGGTGCGATTGCCAACAGGGATCCAAGGGCCGCCTACGACGCGTTGCGCGTGTACCTGATGCTGTACGACAAGGCGAAGTTCAATGCAGGTGACGTCAAGGCATGGGTGCTCGACGACTGGGCTAAGACCGACAGCGCGGCTGCTTTCGGTGGAAGAGCGTCGATGATCGACCACGTGCAACAGCTCTTCTCAGGGGAGCGTGTTGTGCAGTCTCCGTTGATCCGCAACGACGCGCTGCTACACCAGACACGCGCGTTTCTCGACGGCAGCAACGCTACCGACCGTCTTTATCAACGTGCGAAGGCGGCAATGCTCAAGGAAGCACCCGATGAGTTTACGTTGCTGCGCGCAGTAGGCCCGCAAGCCGGCACGGTATTCACGCGAGCGAGCGACGCACCCTTGTCGCGTGGCGTGTCGGGGCTTTTCACGTTCGACGGCTATCGGAATCTGTTCGACAAGCGGCTGCCCGAGTTCATACAGATCGCTCGCGATGATGACGCATGGGTGATGGGCCGCTCGTACTTGGGCGATGCTCAAAAAAAAACGGCTGAGATTGTGAGTAACGCCGCCGGAACGGAAGATGCGTTGACCGACGCAGTCCGTCGCGAATACCTGATGGAGTACGCCCAGCAGTGGGAAGCGTTTCTCAACGACATTCGGACCGTAAGCGGTACGAGTCTGGCGTTCAATCTGAAGGTGCTGCGCAGCTTTGCGGCGCCCAATTCTCCGCTTGCACGTCTCGCCCGCGCGGCGGCTCGCGAAACGACGCTCACGCAGCAGTCGGCTGCGTCGAATGGTTCGCTGCTGCAGAAGGCCGCCGACCAATTGAACCAGAAAGCCGACAAGGCGCTGGGTATTCGGGCGTCGGAGCGTGTCGAACGGGAGCTCGTCGACAATCGTTTCGCTGCGTTGCGCGAGGTCGTGACGGGAAACGCGGATGCGCAGCTCGATGGGCAATCGGCCGGCGCGCAGTCTGACAAGACGGGGCTGGACGGCGTTGCCAACCTGCTGAACGACTACTACACGGCGCTTACCGTCGCAGATAACGCGCTGTCGAACAACAGCATGCCGCCGGCGAGCGACACGGCCGCGAAGCTCAAGATGGCCGCCGACACGATGCCTGCACCGTTCCGCGCGATCTTGCTCAAGCTCGCTGCCGATGGGTCACGCGAGGTCAATCAGGGAATCGGTCAACTGCTGTCGAGGCAGATGCAGGCGGTGGTCGGCGACACCTGTCGGCTGACGGTCGAAGGAAACTACCCGTTCTCGCCTGACAGCAAGCGCGACGTCGGCATTGACGACTTCACGCGCGTGTTTGCGCAGGGGGGCGTGATCGACGACTTCTTCGAGAAGACGCTGGCGTCATTTGTCGATACATCCGCAAAGCCGTGGCGTTATCGAACGCTGCCCGGTGCGACGGAGCCCGTACAGGGGCCGAGTCTTGAGCCGTTTGAGCATGCGAAGGCGATTCGTGACATTTTCTTCAGCGATCCTAGCCACAAGCAGATGACGTGGAAGGCCGATATCCGGATTCCCGAGCTGGCTCCAACCATCATGAGTCTCTCGCTCGACATCGACGGGCAGACGACGCTTTACCAGCACGGTCCGGTCGCGCCTTTCGCGGTCACATGGCCGGGACCGCGTGGCGGCGTCCACGCGGAGATCACGGCAAGCCCGCGCATCCGGCCGGACACGTCGACGATTTCAACCGACGGTCCGTGGGCATTGATGCGGCTGCTTCAGAAAGGTCAGGTGGTCGGAGCGGCCACGCCGGGCCGCACACGAGTCGCGTTCAGTTTTGACGGGCGTGAAGCGGCGCTCGATATCGCGAGCGCTGGCAGTGTCGCGAATCCGTTGACGAGCGATGTACTGAAGACGTTCCGGTGCCCGACCTCGATGGCGATGTTCAATTTGCCGGATAGCGGTCCCCCGCCGGGATTGCCGCAGGGCATGTTGCCGATAAACGCGGGAAGCGTTTCCCGTTGAATCGAGAGGGGCGTCCAAGATGAGTCTTTCAACAGCCGATCCGCTGAGCCGCGCCGGGGCTTTGGCGTCGCCGTCTATCGCAACAAGGCTCAAGGCGGTGGAGCAGGCGATCAATCCGTTGCTCGAAGGCGCGCGAATCCTGCTCGGCGCGCTGGCAGACAGACCCGAAATTCTCGACGCGGATTCGGTTGTCCGTCGGCGACGTTGGCTGGAGCATGAAATCCGGCTCTTCACGCGAATGTGTGGCGAACTCGACCTCCGGCCGGAGCATGTCCGCAACGCAAGCTATTGCCTGTGTTCCGCGCTCGACGAGGCCGCGATGCAGGTGAGTTGGGGAAAAGGCGAAGCGACCGGTGCCGAATGGCAAGTCAATGGACTGGCTGCCGCGATGGGGCACGATCGTCAGGGTGGAGACCGTGTTTTCCAGTTGATCGACGAGGCGTTGCGCAGCCCGCGCGAGCATCTCGATCTGATCGAGTTGTACCAGAACATACTCGACCTCGGTTTTCGCGGCCGCTACCGATTTGAGCGTGATGGCCCTAAGCGATTGCAGGTCGTTCGTGAGCGCGTGCACGACGTGGTTGTGACCGGCGGGCTGCGCATGCGTGATGCAAGCGAGCCGGTCAGATCAATGCGACAGACGGTCGATCCGTGGGTACGTCCCCTGGTCATACGCCGATCACGCATCGGAGCCGTAGTCGGCCTGGCTATTGCGTTGCTGGTGGGGGCTGCCGGATATGCCGCAGTGGACTATTGGGCCCGTCTGAAAGAGGTGCGGCGCGTGTCGCCGTTTGACTTGCTGGCACGCGATCTGGAACAGCGACTCCGTGACGAGGTCGCCGCTGGGAATGTCGAACTGATCCGGGATCCTGCGCGTAACACCTTGACGCTTCGCTTTGGCGGCATGTTTGCGCCTGGCGATGTTGCGGTGGCACCGTGGGGTGCTTCCGTCGTGGCTTCAGCCGGACGGGAAATCGCAACGATGACCGAAGATGCGACTGTCCGAGTGGCGGGATACGCGGACAGTGCGCCGGCCAGTTCAGCGCGTCAGGTTTCCAACCAGGCGCTTTCCGAAGCACGTGCCCGACATGTTGCCCAGATTCTTGTTGCGGCTGGTGTACCGGTGCCGAGCATCAGCGTAGAGGGGCGCGGTGATGCTGAATCGTTGGCGGACAATAGTACTGAGTCGGGGAGGGCAAGGAATCGCCGCGTCGAAGTGATCGTTTCGGATTAACGCAGGAAAACTTCGCTCCGGTGGTTTTCCCTGCCCGATACTAGCGCCTCACTCCGGCAAATCCCTTTGACTGATATCCGGCTCGCTCCCCCCGGAATTGAGATACTCGATCTTCTCCATCCGCTGCCGTGCCAATTCCGGCTGCTGATTCGTCACACCGATCACGAGCGCTTCTGCAAGCGCGAGCGCCGGCACATTGGTCTGTAGCATCGCGAACGGCCGCCCCTGAATCCGCAGCACGATCTCGGCAAACTCGCCGATCGGCGAGTGCCATTCGTCCGTGATCAGCAGCACACGCGTGCCGAGCCGATGCGCGGCCTGCGCGAACCGGATGCTGTCCCGCTGATAGCGGCGGAAATCGAAAATGACGAGCACGTCGCCGGACCCCATGTCCGCGAGCGCGACCGACGCCAGATTGACGTTCGGTTCGACATACTGAATATGCGGTCGCGCATAGGCGAGGGTGAACGAAAACAGCGAAGCGAGCGGCGCCGTATAGCGTCCGCCGCCACAGAAGATGCGGACATCCGGCTTTGCCAGCAGCGTCACGGCCGCATCGAACGCGGCCGCGTCGAGCCCTTCGATCGTGGTGGCCAGCGACTGCGAGAGCCGCTGGAAGATCGCCGTGTGACTGTCGCGCATGCCGGCAGCCGAGTGGAACGCATCCATCCGCGCGAGCGGCGAATTCATCGCGGTGTCGATCTCGCCGTACAGCGCCTGCTGGAACGACGAGTAGTTGGGAAACCCGATCCTGACGACGAAGCGAAACACGGTCGGGTCGCTCACGTCGGCCTGCTTCGCAAACTGCGCGATGGGCCCCAGCCCGAGACTGGGATAGCGATCCAGCAGCGCCTGCGCGACCTTCTGTTCCGACGGCGTGAAGCTATCCATCTGGGATAACAGCAACGCCCTGATGCTCGTCCCCATCGGGCACTCCGACTTTCCTATCCGTATGACAAACGGCAGACCTGCGTCTGCCGGCGAACCCACGCATGTTAGCCGATTGACGTACAGCCGGCCGCGCACGTTCCGAAATTAGAGGGACGTATCGCACGACCGACGGCTCACCTGTTAGTGTAATAAAACAAACATCTCTAAAGAAGTTGCGCCGACCATGATCCGGCCGATATTCAGTGATAACCCTAGGTTTTAGCGCAAAAAAGCGAGTGCTATGATCGCGGCCTCGCTGGAATGTATTGTTTATTACATGTTCGATTGACGTGTCGGCACGCGCCGACACGGCGTCGCGTTCCGGCATGCAACGGTTTATTTGTCTGGAGGATCCCGTCATGAGGCGGCTCGTAGTACTCACCCTGTTGTCGGCCATGAGCGTGTGCGCGTTCGCGGCATCGGACCCCGCGGTTGAAGCGAAGAACGGCATGGTCGTTTCGTCGCAGCATTTCGCGTCGCAAATCGGCGTCGACATCCTGAAGGAAGGCGGCAACGCGGTGGACGCCGCGGTGGCGGTCGGCTACGCGCAGGCCGTGACCAATCCGTGCTGCGGCAACATCGGCGGCGGCGGTTTCATGACCGTCCACCTGGCCGACGGCCGCGACCGCTTCATCAATTTCCGCGAAACCGCGCCGGCCGCGGCTTCCGCGAACATGTATCTCGACGCGAAGGGCAACGTCATTCCGGACGACAGCCTGTACGGCTATCGCGCGGTCGGCGTACCGGGCACGGTTGCCGGCCTCGATCTCGCGCAGCGCAAGTACGGCAAGCTGACGCGCAAGCAGGTCATGGAGCCGGCGATCCGGCTCGCGCGCGACGGCTTCGTGCTGACGCGCGCCGATACGGACATCCTCGACACGACGATCGACCGCTTCAAGAAGGACCCGGATGCGGCCCGCATCTTCCTGCGGGCGGACGGCACGCCGCTGCAGCCGGGCGATCGCCTGGTGCAGAAGGACCTGGCCCGCACGCTCGAGCGCATCGCGGAGCAGGGGCCCGACGCGTTCTATCACGGCGAGATCCCGAAGATCGTCGAGGCCGCGGCCAGGAAGGGCGGCGGCCTGATCACGGCGGCCGATTTCGCGTCGTACCGTGCGCAGGACATCGCGCCGCTGACGTGCACGTATCGCGGCTACGAGTTCGTGTCGGCTCCGCCGCCGAGCTCGGGCGGCGTGACGATGTGCGAAACGCTGAACATCCTCGAAGGGTACGACATGCGCAAGCTTGGCTACCATTCGGCCGCGGCGGTGCACTACATGACCGAAGCGATGCGCCATGCGTATGAAGACCGCAACACGCTGCTCGGCGACCCGAACTTCATCGACAACCCGGTCGCGAAGCTGACGAGCAAGGACTACGCGGCGCAGATCCGCAAGAGCATCCATGCCGATACGGCGACGCCGTCGGTCGACGTGCAGCCGGGTGTCGGCGTGCACGAGAAGCCGGAGACGACGCATTACTCGATCATCGACCATGACGGCAACGCGGTATCGACGACGTACACGGTCAACGGCCGCTTCGGCGCCGTGGTCATCGCGCCGGGCACGGGCTTCTTCCTGAACGACGAGATGGACGACTTCACCGTGAAGGTCGGCGCGCAGAACCTGTTCGGTCTCGTGCAGGGCACGCGCAACTCGATCGCGCCGGGCAAGCGTCCGCTGTCGTCGATGGCGCCGACCATCGTGAAGAAGGACGGCAAGGTGTTCATGGTGGTCGGTTCGCCGGGCGGCTCGCGCATCATCACGATCACGCTGCAGACGGTGCTGAACGTGATCGACTACGGGATGACGCCGCAGGACGCGGTCACCGCGCCGCGCATCCACCACCAGTGGCTGCCCGACGAGGTCTATTACGAAACCTACGGCCTGTCGCCCGACACGCTCGCGATCCTGCGCAACATGGGCTACAAGATGGTCGAGCAGACGCCGTGGGGCGCCGCCGAGCTGATCATGGTCGGCCTGCCGGGCACCGAAGCGGCGAGCCGCCAGAGTTCCGGAAACGATTCGTCCGTGTCCGGCAACGTGCGTGTCGGCTTCATCTACGGCTACAACGACCCGCGCCGTCCGGCCGGTTCGGCGATCGGTTACTGACCTGCACTGATCGCATCATGCTGAATCGCTGCCGCCGGCATTCGCCCTCGCGCGAATGCCGTTGCGGCGGCAGCACGTCAGTTCGCGGACATCCGCGAGTTTGACCGGCGCCGGTGCCCGTGCCCGACATACCGGGCACCACCGGCTCGCCACGCGCGCGCCCTGGCACGGCACGGGATGCGCGTCTTTCATCCGTCAACTTCTTCCCGTGCATCGAATTCCGTTATGAACAAACGAATGTCCGCGGCAGGCTGGATCCTGCTCGCGATGGCGGCCGGCATCCTGATCGGCTACATGATCTATACGCAAATGCCGGACAAGCAGGCCGCGACGGAGATCGCCGGCTACATCTCGCTGGTGTCCGACGTGTTCCTGCGGCTGATCAAGATGGTGATCGGCCCGCTGGTGTTCTCGACGCTGGTCGTCGGCATCGCGCACATGGGCGACGCGTCGTCGGTGGGCCGCGTGTTCGTGAAGGCGCTCGGCTGGTTCATCACCGCGTCGCTGATCTCGCTGCTGCTCGGGCTGCTGATGGCGAACCTGCTGCGCCCCGGCGAGAACCTCGGGCTGCCGCTGCCGGATATCGGCGCGTCCGCGCATCTCGCGACGTCCAAGTTCACGCTGAAGGATTTCGTCGGCCACATGGTGCCGAAGTCGATCGCCGAAGCGATGGCGAACAACGAGATCCTGCAGATCGTCGTGTTCTCGATGTTCTTCGGCGTCGCGCTCGCGTCGCTCGGCGAACGCGCCAGGATCCTTGTCGCGGCGATCGACCAGCTCTCGCACGTGATGCTGAAGATCACCGGTTACGTGATGAAACTCGCGCCGCTCGCGGTGCTGGCGGCGATGGCGTCGACCGTCGCGATCAACGGCCTGTCGATCCTGCTGAAGTTCGCGGTGTTCATGGGCGACTTCTACCTGAGCCTGTTCCTGCTGTGGGGCACGCTTGTCGCCGCCGGGCTGCTGTTCCTCGGCCGCCGCGTGTTCAAGCTCCTGGTGCTGATCAAGGAAGCGTTCATGCTGTCGTTCGCGACCGCGAGCTCGGAGGCTGCGTATCCGAAGATCCTCGATGCACTCGACCGTTTCGGCGTGCGCCGCAAGATCTCGAGCTTCGTGATGCCGATGGGGTATTCGTTCAACCTCGACGGCTCGATGATGTACTGCACGTTCGCGTCGCTGTTCATCGCGCAGGCGTACGGCATTCACCTGTCGCTCGGCACGCAGGTCACGATGCTGCTGATCCTGATGCTGACGTCGAAAGGCATGGCAGGCGTGCCGCGTGCGTCGCTCGTCGTGATCGCCGCGACGCTGCACCAGTTCAACATCCCGGAAGCCGGGCTGCTGCTGATTCTGGGCGTCGATACGTTCCTCGACATGGGCCGTTCGGCCACGAACGCAGTGGGCAACTCGATCGCCAGCGCGGTGGTCGCGAAATGGGAAGGCGAGCTGATGCCGGAAGCAGAAGCCGAAGCGAATGCGGCGCGGCTGGATGCGGAAGCCGAAGCACGCATGAACGAGGCGGTTCGCGATACGGATCGCGTCACCACTGCCTGAAGCGGAATCCCGGGTCCAATCCCGGGTTTTCAGGCCGCTTCGGCGGGGCGGGCCGCGTCGATGCACGTGGCCAGCACCATCGCGGCGGCGTTGCCCGGCGTCGAGCCGAGCAATTGCGGCGCAAAGACACTGTCGCCGATCTCGATTGGCTGCCCCGACAGCGCGCACACACCGCGCTTGCGCGTGGTGAACAGCCGCCACTTCTGATAACCGTAGTGCCCGGTGCACGCGTCGCACCATGAAATCATCACGGTGTCGGCCGTGGGCCGCTCGAGCACGCTGATGGACGGTTTGCTCGTCGCGTCCCACGACGGCAGCCGGTCGCGCGTGACGCTGCGCCGACGCGGCGCGCCCCACGAGACGGACGGCATGTCGAAGCTGCTGATCGCTGCGACAGTCATGAGCCAGGGCGCTAAATGGTTGTTCATGTCAGTTTTCCTCGAAACATTACGCGACACCGCCACGCGCGGTATCAGGACAGGCGGATGCGCGGCTGTACGCAGCCGTTGATCCGTTCGGCGATCCATAGCAGGGTCGCCTTGGAGAAGCCGTGCAGCGCCTGCTGGTGCCGCCGGTAGAGCATCAGGTGGCTGAACTGCGCGAAACGCCCCTGGATGAAGCCGCCGCGAAAGAACCCGAACTGCCCGAGCGTGCCGAACGCGTCGTAGTCGCTGATCGATACGAGCGCGCCGAAATCGTGGAACGCGAACGGCGGAATCGGCTTGCCGTCGAGCCACGCGGGCAGGTGCTTCGCGAGATGCTCGGCCTGCTGCGTCGCGACCTGCGCGGTGGGCGGCAGCGGCCGTTCGTGGCCGTCGGGCAACAGGCTCGCGCAATCGCCGATCGCGAACACGTGCTCGTCGCCCGTTGCCTGCAGCGTCGGCCCGACGACGATCTGGTTCGCGCGATTCGTGTCGAGCCCGTCGAGCGCCTGCATGAAATCGGGCGCCTTCACGCCGGCCGCCCAGACCATCAGGTCTGCTTCCGCAAACGAACCGTCGCCGTAGTGAAAGCCGTTCGCGTCGGCCGACGTGACGCGGGTGGACGTCAGCACGTGAAAGCCGATCTGTTCGAGCCTTCGCTGCGCCGACGCGGAAATCCGCGGCGGAAATGCGGCGAGGATGCGCGGGCCGCTTTCGAGCAGCGTGAGATGCAGCCGCTCGCGCACCGTTGCGTCGCCATACGCCTGCGCGACTTCCAGCAAGCGGCTCAGCTCCGCCGCGAGTTCCACGCCGGTCGCGCCCGCACCGACGATCGCGACGCGGAACGGCTCGTCGCGCGCGATGCTGCGAAATACGCGCACCCGCAACGCTTCGTTGAAGGTCTCGGCCTGCCGCTGGCTGTCGATGAAGTAGCAGTGCTCGCGCACGCCCGGCACGCCGAAATCGTTGGCCTGGCTGCCGAGTGCAAGGATCAGCACGTCGTATTCGAGTTCGCGTGGCTCGAGCACCAGTTCGCCGTCCTGCGAGCGGATCTCGCCGAGCTGCACGCGGCGGCGCGCACGATCGAGCCCCTTCAGTTCGCCGGGCTGGTACGAGTAGCCGTGGTCGCGTGCATGGGCGAGGAAGATCACCTGCTGCTGCTGCACGTCGCGCGTGCCGGCTGCGATCGTGTGCAGCATCGGCTTCCAGATGTGGGTCGGGCTGCGGTCGATGACGGTGACCTGGGCGCGCCCGGACCGCCCGAGGCGCTCGCCCAGGCGGGTGGCGAGCTGCAGTCCGGCGATCCCGCCGCCAACGATGACGATGCGTGTAGGGGTTGTCATGGATAAATCATCGAGTGATGAATAAGGTATGATCCTAGCGCTTCCCCGCTTCGCGTGTCAACGGAGTGGGGCAGGTCACCCGGTTTTCGGTGTCGCTAAAGCGGGGCCGGAACATGGGGTATTCGCATCATTCAAGGAGAGCAGGAGAACGTGGCTGAAGTCACTGAGCGCGCGCCGGCCAAGCGGCGTATGCGAGGGCGGCCGCTGGCCGGGGCGTCCGTGGGGTCGGACGTGATATTGCGGGCCGCGCGTCGCACGTTCGCGAAGCGTGGTTACGACGCCACGAGCGTGCGCGAAGTCGCGCGCGAGCTGGGGGTCGATGCGGCGCTGATCGCGCACCATTTCGGTACGAAGGAAACGTTGTGGCTGGCGGTCGTCGAGCAGATCGCCGACCTGGCCGTGCCGATGTTCGACGCGCTGCGCGCGTTGCGCACGTCGCCGCTGTCGCATCGCGACCGCGTGCTGCGCGCGATCGAGCTGTGTGTCGAGCACGAGTTCAACGAGCCCGACATGGGCATGTTCTTCTCGACGGCGGCGACCGAAGTGAGCGGGCGGCTCGACCGGCTGCAGGAGCGGATCGTGCGCCCGTATTACGACGTGCTGTTTCCGCTGTTGTCGGACGGCGTCGAGGCCGGCGTGATCCGCCCGGTCGATCCGACCGTGCTGTTCTTCATGTTCGCGAGTGCGATCGGTACGACGGTGTCGTACAGCCACATGATGCTGGAGTACACGTCGCTGCCCACGCAGCAGGACGCGTTCCGGAAGGCCGTGATCGACGTCGCGTTCAACATCGTCGGCGGCTGAGCGCCGCGCGCGGTCACGCCGCCAGCACCAGCCCCAATTCACGCACCGCGCTTCGCGCGGTTTCGCGCAGCGCATCGCCGAGCGGCGATGGCGCCCGGTACGCGAGCGGGCTGCCCGCATCCCTCAGTTCGCAGAACGTAATGCCTTGCGGTTGCATCGGCACGAACAGGCGCGGCATCAGCGCGACGCAGATGCCGCCCGCGACGAGCCCGGCCGTCGTCTGCATCTGGCGCGGTTGCGTGGCTCGCCGGGCCGCGTGCGTCGTTCGTCACCGGCGCGACGATCGCGGTGAACGGCGGCTGGCGCGTCGGGTGATGCAATCTTCGACGGCGGCCGGGCAAGGCATCGCGCGCCACGCCCGGTCCGCTGGTCATTCGATATCCGTGGGCGGCTTGTCACCGAGCCAGCGCCGCGCGCCGGGGCCGTTGCGGCCCGCGCGGTCTTCCGGGTTCGTCAGCTTGCAGCGCTTCAGCGACAGGCAGCCGCAGCCGATGCATTCGTCGAGGTTGATGTAGAGCCGCTGCAACTCCTCGATCCGGCTCGCGACGCGTTGCTTCCAGCCGCGCGACAGCCGCTGCCAGTCCTTGTTGCTCGGTGCGGTGTCCTCGGGGAGGCTGACGAGCTGCTCGGCGATTTCGTCGAGCGAATAACCGATCTTCTGCGCGAACACGATGAACGCGATCAACCGCAGCACCGCGCGCGAGTAGTGGCGATGGCTCGAGCCGTTGCGGTGCGACTTGATGAGCCCGCGCGTCTCGTAGAACCGCAGTGTCGACGCCGGCACGCCGCTGCGTGCGGCCACTTCGCGAATCGACATCAGCGGCCATTGCGGGATTTCCTGGATACCCATGTTGCCCCTCCGGGAAAACTTGACTTGAAGTTAACTTCAACTTTTATGCTACGCGGCAGTTTAACCCGTCGCGAGGCATCATGCTCTCCTTATCCCTACGCAGGACGTCGCCTTTGGGCGCGGCCTGTGCACTGCTGCTGGCGTTGTCGGGCTGTCACGACGGCAAAGGCGCATCGTCGGCCCAATCCCTTCCCGAAGTCGGCGTCGCCACCATCGCGCCGCGCACGATCCGCCTTGCGGACGAATTCAACGGACGCGTCGAAGCGGTCGACGCAGTCGAGCTGCGGCCGCGCGTGAGCGGCTATCTGCAACGCGTCGCCTACAAGGAGGGCGACCTGGTCGCGCAGGGCGCGCTGCTGTTCGAGATCGACCCGCGCCCGTACCGGATCGCGCTGGATCGCGCGAACGCGCAGTTGCAACGGGCCCGTGCGGCCGCAAGCCTCGCGAACGTGCAGCTCAAGCGCGTACAGACGCTGATCGATGCGCATGCGACGTCGCAGGAAGAACTCGACAACGCGCGCGCCACGGCCGAGCAGGCGCGTGCGGACCTGCAGGCGGCCGAAGCGGCCGTCGCCGATGCGAAGCTCAATCTCGGCTTCACCGAAGTGCGTGCGCCGATCGCGGGCCGCGTCGGCCGCGCGGTCGCTACCGTCGGCAACCTGGCGCGCGCGGACGACACGCTGCTGACGACCGTCGTGTCGCAGAACCCCGTCTACGTGTATTTCGACTGTGACGAACAGAGCTACCTGCGCTACAACGCGCGGCGTGCCGATCCGAAGCATCGGGCGATCGGCGCCGATCCGGTGCGTGTGGGCCTCGCAAACGAGACGGGCTTCCCGCATGCGGGCACCGTCGACTTCCTCGACAACCGGCTCGACCCGCAAACCGGCACGATCCGCGCGCGCGTGCGGCTGCCGAATGCGGACCATACGTTTACGCCGGGCCTGTATGCGCGCGTGCAGCTCGTCAGCGGCCGCGATCAGGATGCGCTGCTCGTCGACGACAAGGCCGTGCTCACCGACCAGGACCGCAAGTACGTGTACGTGATCGGGCCCGGCGACAAGGCGCTGCGCCGCGACGTGACGATCGGCCGCGGGCTGGATGGCGAGCGGATCATCGAGAAGGGGATCCAGGCGGGCGACCGCGTGGTCGTCGACGGGATGCAGCGGATCTATTATCCGGGCGCGCAGGTGAAGCCGAAGGCGCTGCCCGTACGCGCCGACGCCGGTGCCGGCAATGGCGCGGGCAACGGCCCGGGCAACGGCACGCAGGCCGTCGCGGATGCCGGCGCGCCGGCCGCGCAATAACGGGAGACAGGCAATGGATTTCTCCCGATTCTTCATCGACCGGCCGATCTTCGCGGTCGTGCTGTCGATCGTCATCTTCGCGATCGGCCTGATCTCGATCCCGATGCTGCCCGCCGGCGAATACCCGGAGGTCGTGCCGCCGAGCGTCGTCGTGCGTGCGACGTACCCGGGCGCGAACCCGAAGGAAATCGCCGAATCGGTCGCCGAACCGCTGGAAGAGGCGATCAACGGCGTCGAAGGCATCATGTACATGAAGTCGGTGGCCGGTTCGGACGGCAGCCTGCAGGTCGTCGTCACGTTCCTGCAGGGCGTCGATCCCGACACGGCCGCCGTGCGCGTGCAGAACCGCGTGAGCCAGGCGCTGTCGCGCCTGCCCGACGAGGTGCGCCAGTACGGCGTGACCACGCAGAAGCAGTCGCCCACGCCGCTGATGTACGTGAGCCTCTATTCGCCGGACAACAGCCGCGATTCGCTGTACCTGCGCAACTACCTGACGCTGCACGTGAAGGACGAGCTGTCGCGGCTCACGGGCGTAGGCGATGTCGGCCTGTCCGGTGCCGGTGACTATGCGATGCGGCTGTGGCTCGACCCGAACCGGCTCGCATCGCGCGGGCTGACCGCGAGCGACGTGATTGCCGCCGTGCGCGAGCAGAACGTGCAGGTGTCGGCCGGCCAGCTCGGCGCGGAGCCGACGCCGAAGAAAAACGACTTCCTGCTGTCGATCAACGTGCGCGGCCGGCTGCGCACGGCGCAGGAGTTCGGCGACATCGTGCTGCGCACCGGCGACGACGGCCAGGTCGTGAAGCTGTCCGACGTCGCGCGTGTCGAACTTGGCGCGGGCGACTACACGCTGCGCTCGTACTTCAACGACAAGCAATCGGCGGTGGTCGGCATCTTCCTGTCGCCGGGCGCGAACGCGCTCGAGGTTGCGAAGGCCGTGTATGCGAAGTTCGACGAACTGTCGAAGCGCTTCCCGCCCGGCGTCGCGTTCCGTCCCGTGTGGGATCCGACGGTGTTCGTGCGCGAATCGATCCGCGCGGTGCAGCACACGCTGATCGAGGCCGTCGTCCTGGTCGTGCTCGTCGTGATCCTGTTCCTGCAGACGTGGCGCGCGTCGATCATCCCGCTCGTCGCGGTGCCCGTGTCGGTGGTCGGCACGTTCGCGTGGCTCTATCTGCTCGGCTATTCGATCAACACGCTGACGCTGTTCGGGCTCGTGCTTGCGATCGGGATCGTCGTCGACGATGCGATCGTGGTCGTCGAGAACGTCGAGCGCAACATCGCGCAGGGCCTGAGCCCGCGCGACGCCGCGCACCAGGCGATGCGCGAGGTGTCGGGGCCGATCGTCGCGATCGCGCTCGTGCTGTGCGCGGTGTTCGTGCCGATGGCCTTCATGTCCGGCGTCACGGGCCAGTTCTACCGGCAGTTCGCGGTGACGATCGCGATTTCGACGGTAATCTCCGCGATCAACTCGCTGACGCTGTCGCCCGCGCTCGCCGCGAAGCTGCTGCGCCCGCACGGCGCGCCGAAGGATGCGCTCACGCGCGGGCTCGATCGCGCGTTCGGCTGGCTGTTCCATCCGTTCAACCGCTTCTTCGACCGCAGTTCCGATCGCTATCACGGCTTCGTGTCGCGCACGCTGAAGCGGCGCGGGGTGGTGTTCGCGGTCTATGCGGCGCTGCTCGCGGCGACCACGCTGCTGCTCAACGCGGTGCCGGGCGGCTTCATCCCCGTGCAGGACAAGCTGTACCTGTTCGCGGGCGCGAAGCTGCCGGAAGGCGCGTCGCTCGCGCGCACCAGCGAGGTGACCGAGCAGATGACGAAGATCGCGCTCGGCACCGACGGTGTCGAGATGGTGCCGGCGTTTGCCGGGCTGAATGCGCTGCAGGGCGTGAACACGCCGAACATCACGAACTCGTACGTGATCCTGAAGCCGTTCGACCAGCGCCACCGCAGCGCCGCGGAGATCAACGCGGACCTGAACGCGCGCTTCGCGGCCATCGGTGGCGGCATTACCTATGCGCTGATGCCGCCGCCGATCCAGGGCCTCGGCAACGGCTCGGGCTATTCGCTGTACCTGGAGGATCGCGGCGGGCTCGGCTACGGCGCCTTGCAGAACGCGCTCACTGCGTTCCAGGCCGCGGTCGCGAAGACGCCGGGTATGAGCTACCCCGTCAGCTCGTACCAGGCGAACATCCCGCAGCTCGAGGTGAAGGTCGACCGGTTGAAGGCAAAGGCGCAGGGCGTCGCGCTGACCGACCTGTTCAGCACGCTGCAAGTCTATCTCGGCTCGATGTACGTGAACGACTTCAACCTGTTCGGCCGCGTATATCGCGTGATGGCGCAGGCGGATGCCGGCCACCGGCAGACGGCCGCCGACATCGCGAACCTGCGCACGCGCAACGCGAAGGGCGAGATGGTGCCGATCGGCTCGATGGTGACGGTGGCGCCAGCATACGGGCCCGACCCGGTGGTGCGCTACAACGGCTACCCGGCTGCGAACCTGATCGGCGATGCCGATCCGAAGGTGATGTCGTCGTCGCAGGCGATCGAGAAACTCCAGCAGATCGCGAAGGACGTGCTGCCGCCGGGCATCACGCTCGAATGGACCGACCTCAGCTACCAGCAGGTCACGCAGAGCAACGCGGCGATCGTCGTGTTCCCGCTTGCGGTGATGCTTGTGTTCCTCGTGCTCGCGTCGCTGTACGAGAGCTGGACGTTGCCGCTCGCGGTGATCCTGATCGTGCCCGTGTGCATCTGCGCCGCGTTGTTCGGCGTGTGGCTGTCGGGGGGCGACAACAACGTGTTCGTGCAGGTCGGTCTCGTCGTGCTGATGGGGTTGGCGTGCAAGAACGCGATCCTGATCGTCGAGTTCGCGCGCGAGCTCGAAATCCAGGGCAAGGGCGTGATCGAATCCGCGCTCGAAGCGTGCAAGCTGCGGCTGCGCCCGATCGTGATGACGTCGGTCGCGTTCATCGCGGGCTCGGTGCCGCTGCTGATCGGCGGCGGCGCGGGCAGTGAAGTGCGTGCGGCCACCGGCATCACCGTGTTCGCGGGGATGCTGGGCGTCACGCTGTTCGGGCTGTTCCTGACGCCTGTGTTCTATGTGGCGATCCGCAAGCTCGCGGGCGGCACACCGGCCGTGTGGAGCGAACACCACGGCACCCTCGAAGGAGAAAACCGATGAGCGCCGCTTTCCGTCTTTCCGCGCTCGCGATGTCGGTGACGCTCGCCGCGTGCGCGGTCGGCCCCGATTTCAAGCGGCCCGACACGGCCACGACTGCGCGGTTCGCGCGCGATGCGCATCCGGCGGCGCCGTCCGGTGCGACGCCGGAGATGCCGCCCGACGCGTCGGCGGATGCCGATGCCGCGTTCTGGCGCGGCTTCGGCGATCCAGCGCTGACGCAGCTGATCGACACGGCGCTCGCGGCGAACCAGGACCTGCAGGTCGCGGTGTCGCGCTACGACGCATCGAATGCGCTGCTGTCGCAGGCCACGTTCGACCGCTACCCGACGATCACCGCGAGCGGGCAGATCGGCCATCAGCTGATGAGCAAGGACCAGGCGTTCGGCGCGCCGCGCAGCCAGCGCGATTCGCCGACGTCCAGCGTCGGGATCAATGCGGCCTGGGAGCTCGACCTGTTCGGCCGCGTGCGCCGTTCGATCGAGTCGCAGCGTGCGGAAACGGCTGCCAGCGCGGCGGACGTGCGCGCGGTGCGCGTCGCGATCGCCGGCGAGGTGGCGAGCACGTATGTCGATCTGCGTGGCTCGCAGGAGCGGCTGCGGATCGCGCGCGAGAACGCCGACAACCAGAAGCAGACGCTCGCGCTGATCAATGCACGCGTCGGCGCGGGGCGCGGTTCCGAACTCGATGCGGCGCGGGCGCGCGCGCAGTACGAATCGACGACGTCGCGGATCGCCGTGTACGAAGCGGCGATCGGCGTCGACGAGCACCGGCTCGCGGTGCTGACCGGGCAGACGCCGGACGCGCTGATCGGCCGCTTCGATCTCCCGAAGGCAGCCGCGTCGGCGGGCACGCCGGTGCCGCTGCCGGCGCTGGCCGCCGACATCGATCCCGGCACGCCGGGCGACCTGCTGCGGCGTCGGCCCGACGTCGCGGCTGCCGAGGCGCGGCTGCACGCGGCGACCGCACGCATCGGCGTCGCGACGGCCGACCTGTTTCCGCGCTTTACGCTGTCGGGGCTGCTCGGCAGCGCGACGAGCAGCTACGGGTTCTTCCGAGCAGGCAGCGACACGAACCTGATCGCGCTCGGCATCGACTGGTCGTTCCTCGACGTCGGCCGCGTGCGTGCGCGGATCGCCGCGAGCGATGCGGAAGCGGCCGGCCAGCTCGCGCAGTACCGGCAGACCGTGCTCGGGGCGCTGGAGGAAACGGAGAACGCGCTGCTGCGCGCCGCCCGCACGCGTGACGAGACGGGCCATCTCGTGCAGGCCGCGACCGACAGCGCGCGTGCAGCGCAACTGGCGCAGGCGCGGTTCTCGGCGGGCGCGATCGACTACTACGAGGTGCTCGACGCGCAACGCACGCTGCTGCAGGCACAGGATGCGGCGGCCGACGGGCAGATGCGCAGCGCGGCGTCGACGGTGGCGCTGTACAAGGCGCTGGCGGGCGGCTGGCCGTCGGGAACGGGGCAGGGCCCGCAAGGCCCGCTCGCGCAGTCGGGGCAGTAGCGCGGGCAGGACGGCGGCGCGGCAGGCCGGAACCCTCCTGCCTGCCGCGCGCCGCGTGACTACACGCTGGCCGGATCGACCTTGTCGATGTCGATGCCGTAGCGCCGGATGGCTTCGCCGACGCGTGCACGCGGAATCGCGCCGTCGTCGGCGAGCGCCTTCAGCGCCGCGATCGCGATGAAGTGCCGGTCGACCTCGAAGAACGTGCGCAGCGCGTCGCGCGTATCCGAGCGGCCGAAGCCGTCGGTGCCGAGCGACACGAAGCGCCGGCCGTCGACGAACCCGCGGATCTGGTCGCCGACGATCTTCATGTAATCGGTCGCGACCACCACCGGCCCCGTGCGGCCGTCGAGGCATTGCTGCACGTATGGCACGCGCGGTGCCTGATCCGGATGTAGCAGGTTCCAGCGTTCTGCCGCAAGCCCGTCGCGGCGCAACTCGTTCAGGCTCGTCGCGCTCCACACGTCGTTCGACACGCCGAAGTCCTGCGTGAGCAGGTCGCTCGCGGCGAGCACTTCGCGCAGGATCGCGCCGCTGCCCATCAACTGCACATGCGGCGCATCGGCCGCGCACGACGCGCCTTCACGCAGCCGGTAAAGCCCCTTGAGAATGCCGGCCTCCGCGCCGTCCGGCAGCGCCGGATGCGGGTAGTTCTCGTTGAGCAGCGTGATGTAGTAGTAGACGTCTTCCTGTTCCGCGAACATCCGCCGCAGGCCGTCGCGCACGATCACCGCGAGTTCGTACGCATAGGTCGGGTCGTACGACACGCAGTTCGGAATCACCGACGACAGCACGTGGCTGTGCCCGTCGTCGTGCTGCAACCCTTCGCCCATCAGCGTCGTGCGGCCCGACGTCGCGCCGAGCAGGAAGCCGCGCGTCCGCGCGTCGCCGGCCGCCCACGCGAGATCGCCGACGCGCTGCAGCCCGAACATCGAATAGAAGATGTAGAACGGGATCGCCGGCAGGCCGTGGTTGCTGTAAGCGGTGCCGGCCGCGATCCACGATGCGATCGCGCCCGATTCGTTGATGCCTTCCTGCAGGATCTGCCCGTCCTTCGCCTCCTTGTAGTAGCTGAGCTGGCCTGCGTCCTGCGGCGTATAGAGCTGGCCGAGATGCGAGTGGATGCCGATCTGGCGGAACAGGCCTTCCATCCCGAACGTGCGCGACTCGTCCGGCACGATCGGCACGACGAGCTTGCCGAGCGCCGGATCCTTCAGCAGCGTGCCGAGGATGCGCACGAACGCCATCGTCGTCGACAGCCCGCGTTCGCCGCTGTCCTTCAGCTGACCGTCGAACGCGGCGAGCGGCGGTACCGGCAGCGGCGCCACGGTGCTGAAGCGGGCCGGCACATGGCCGCCGAGCGCGGCACGGCGTTCCGCGAAGTAGCGTGCGTCGGCGCTGCCCGGCTCCGGTTTCAGGTAAGGCAGGTCATCGAGCTGCGCATCGCTGACCGGCAGCGCGAAGCGGTCGCGGAACGCGCGTACGGCATCCGCGCTCATCTTCTTCAACTGGTGGTTCACGTTCTGGCCTTCGCCGGCTTCGCCCATCCCGAAGCCCTTGACCGTCTTCGCGAGCACGACGGTCGGCCGCCCGTCCGCGCGCATCGCCTGCGCATAGGCCGCATGCACCTTTTCCGGGTCATGGCCGCCGCGCGCCAGTTTCCAGATGTCGTCGTCGGACAGGTCGGCGACGAGCGCGAGCAGTTCGGGATACTTGCCGAAGAAATGCTCGCGTACGTACGCGCCGCTTTGCGACTTGAAGGTCTGGTAGTCGCCGTCGACGCACTCCATCATGCGCTGGCGCAGCAGGCCCGTCGTGTCGCGTTCGAGCAGGCGATCCCAGCCGGCGCCCCAGATCACCTTGATGACGTTCCAGCCCGCCGCGCGGAACGTGCCTTCGAGCTCCTGGATGACCTTGCCGTTGCCGCGCACGGGGCCGTCGAGGCGCTGCAGGTTGCAGTTGACGACGAAGATCAGGTTGTCGAGCCGTTCGCGGCCGGCGAGCGAGATCGCGGCGAGCGATTCGGGCTGGTCCATTTCGCCGTCGCCGAGGAATGCCCAGACCTTGCGGCCCTGATGCGCTTTCAACCCGCGATATTCGAGGTAGCGCATGAAGCGCGCCTGATACGCGGCCGTGAGCGGCCCGAGCCCCATCGACACCGTGGGGAATTGCCAGAAATCGGGCATCAGCCGCGGATGCGGATACGACGACAACCCGTCGCGTCCCGCTTCGCGGCCGGTCTCGCGGCGGAAGTTGTCGAGCTGCGCGTCCGTGATGCGGCCTTCCAGGTACGCGCGGCCATAGATGCCGGGCGCCGAATGGCCCTGGATGTAGACCATGTCGCCGTCGAAGGTGTCGGTGCGGCCGCGGAAGAAGTGATCGAAGCCGACGTCGTACAGCACCGCGGCCGACTGGTAGGTCGCGATGTGCCCGCCGACGTTCGAATGCCGGCCGGCGCGCAGCACCATCACCATCGCGTTCCAGCGGATCATCGCGTTCAGGCGCCGTTCGAGCGCGAGATCGCCCGGATAGGCCGGTTGCCGTTCACGCGGCACCGTGTTCACGTACGCAGTCGTCACGCGGCCGTGCAGGTCGCCGTGGCGTGCGGCGTCGAGGTCGGAAAGCTGGTCGAGCAGGTAGTGCGCGCGCGGACGGCCTTCGAGCGCGATCACGGATTCGAGTGCATCGAGCCATTCGCGGGTTTCCTGCGGGTCGATGTCGGGTAGCGCGAGAGGTGGGGTCATGTAATGTCTCCAGAAGCATAAGGCTGCGCGGGGCGACGGTCGTGGCGCCGCGTCGCGCGACGGAACGCCCGCCGATCGGTGGGCATATAGTTGCAATTGCAATCGTATGAGGGCAATTGTTATCGAGGTAAAATTTAATTGCAACTGCAATTCAACGAGAGGAACGACCTGACATGAGCGCACCCGAACCCGATCTGTGGTTCTCGTTCGTCCGCGCACACCGGACGATGATTCGCGAGATCGAGCGCCGCCTCGCGGCGGCTGGCCTGCCGGCCTATGCGTGGTACGACGCGTTGTGGGGGCTCGAAAGCGGGCCCGACGGCACGCGCCGCATGCACGAGCTGGCCGACGTACTTGCGATCGAGCGCTACAACCTCACGCGCCTCGTCGACCGGCTCGAACAGGAGGGGTTCGTCACGCGCGCCCGTTCGGCGGACGACGGCCGCGCCGCGTATGCGAGCATCACCGACAAGGGGCGGACACTGCGCAAGAAGATGTGGAAGGTGTACCAGTCGACGGTCGCGGAACTCTTCCTCGACCAGTTCGGCGGCAAGGAGCAGGCAGCGATGGCCGCCGCGCTCGACCGTGCGACCGCCGCGGCGCGCGACGCGGGAGCCGACGCGAAGTAGCGGCGGCAGGCCAGCGCGTCAGCCGCTCGCATAGCGGCGCATCGCCTGCGCGGCCCAGTCGGCGGGCACGCGGCCGTCGTCGGCCAGCAGGCGAAGCGCGACCGCGGCGATCCAGCGCGCACTCGGCGCGCGCGTGGCGGGGCCCGGGCCGGCCAGATCCGCGCCGAGCGCCGCGAAGCGGGCCGGTACGAACGCGCCGATCTGCGCGGCGACGTGCCCCGCGTAGCCCGTCACCGCGAGCACCGGCGTGCGGCTGTCGCCGACGCATCGGCGCACATGCGCGATGCGCGGTTCGTCGTGCGGGTGCAGCAGGTTCCACCGGTCGGCTGCATGACCGTCGCGGGCGAGCTGCGTGTAGCTCGGGCAGCTCCAGATCGTCGAATCGATGCGCCATTCGTCGTGCAGCAGATCGGCTGCCTCCATCACTTGCGCGAGCGTACTGCCCGCGCCGCACAGCCGGATCTGCGCGGCCGCGCCGGCTGCCGCGCGCCGGCCGGCCCGCACCATGCCGCTGAACGCATCGCGGGCCGCCGCGGCCGACAGCGGCTTCGCATCGGGCGCGGGGGCGTCGTGGCTCGCGAGGTAACAGAATCCGGGCCGGCCGGCGACATAGAGCGTGCGCAGCGCGTGGCGCAGGATCGCGATCGCCTCATGGCCGGACGCCGGATCGTACGGCGTGCACGCGGGGTTCGCGGCCAGCCAGTGCGGGACGTCGGGCGTCACGCCTTTCGGCCAGGATGACGCGACCGTTTCGGCATCGTTCACGAAGATCCCGCGATCGACGGTTTCGACCGACGCCAGCCGCAGCCGGTCGGTCGCGCGCGCATGCAGCAGGTACAGCAGCGGCCGCTCGGACCGCTTGCGCGCGTCGAGAAACCGCAACGGCCATGCGCTGATGCGGCGATGCGCGCCCGCGTCTTCCAACGGCTCCCGCGCATCGGCACGCACGATCCACACGCGCTCCGATGTCGCCGCATCGCGTTCGAGGCAATCGGCGGCCGCGCGCATCGCGCCGAGCGGCGACACCGCACGGCCACGCGGCGCGAGCCGCTGCGTGATCAGGCTGTCGAGGCAGGCCGCCGCGGCGCGGCGGGTGTCGAGTGTCCGCACGGGCGGACCGGATCGCGCAGTCTGCATGTCCCTCCTTCGAGTACTGGCATGTCGCCGGGCTGTCGGTTCCGGCATAGGATTGCAATTGCAACGATTGTAGTTGCAACGATAACCGGAAGACAAGGACCAACATGATCTCGACGCACCCCCTCACGTTTCATACGGCCAACACGCCGAACGGGCACAAGATCGCCATTTACCTGGAAGAGGCCGGACTCGCGTACGACCGCGTGCACGTCAACCTCTCCGCCGGCGAGCAGCGCAGCCCCGCGTTCCTCGCGATCAACCCGAACGGCAAGATCCCGGCCATCGTCGATCGCGATACCGGGCTGACCGTGTTCGAATCCGGCGCGATCCTGAGCTATCTCGCCGCGAAGACGGGCTTTCTGCAGCCCGACACGCTGGCCGAGCGCACGGCGGTCCAGCAATGGCTGCACTTCCAGATCGGCGGGATCGGGCCGATGCTCGGCCAGCTCTGGTGGTTCCTGCATGCATCGAAGACGGTCAATGCGCAAGCACTTGAGCGTTACCGGAACGAGGCGCGGCGTCTCTATGGGGTCGTGAACGGCCGCCTGGCGGAATCGGCGTATCTGGCATCGCCGCGCTACTCGATCGCCGACATCGCCGCGTTCCCGTGGTTGCGCACGGCGCCCGAACTCGATCTCGACCTGGCCGGCTACCCGCACGTCGAGTGCTGGCTCGCCGGCATCGAGGCGCGCCAGGCCGTTCAGCGGGGCCTGATCGCATGCCGCGCGCCGGCGGCGGAGGGCGCGCGCTGACGTCGCATCGCCCGCGCCGTACGGATGGCGCGGGCGCCGGCCGCCAGCCTGCCGGGAAACATTGTTCTCCTTCGTCGTAAACGTCTCGAATGCGTGATATTTGCGCCGCGCGATCCGGTTTAGAGTGGCCGCGAATCGATGACGATGTGTCGTATCGCCGCAGCACCGGGCCGTACAGATGCACCAGAGGAGTGGGAGACAAATGAGTGAAGGCAGGATTACGCAGGTCGAGTCGTTCGGTTTCGAGCGCATTCCCGATGTATCGCGCTATGCACGGCCGATCGATCTGTTCAGGTTGTTGTTCGGCGGCTGCAATACTTTTCCACATCGGTGCTCGGCAGCTTTCCCGTGCTGGTCGGGCTGTCGTTCAAGGCGGGTGTCTGCGCGATCGTGCTCGGCGTGCTCGCCGGCACCTGCATCCTCGCACCGATGAGCCTGTTCGGCCCGCGCAACGGCACGAGCGATCCCGTGTCGTCCGGCGCGCATTTCGGCATCCACGGCCGGATCGTCGGCTCGTTCCTCGCGCTGCTCACGTCGATCGCGTTCTTCTCGCTCGCCGTGTGGAGCTCGGGCGATGCGCTCGTCGGCGGCGCGCACAACATGGTCGGCGTGCCGGTCAACGGCTTCACGCTCGGCGCGGCATACATGGTGTTCGCGGTGCTCGTGCTGATCGTCTGCATCTACGGCTTCCGCTTCATGCTGTGGGTCAACAAGATCGCCGTGTGGGCCGCGAGCGTGCTGTTCGTCGCGGGCCTGTTCGCATTCGCCGGCCTGTTCGACATGAACTACGCCGGCACGGTACAGCAGGGTAGTGCGGGCTTCTGGGCCGCGTTCGTCGGCGCGGTGCTGGTCGCGCTGAGCAACCCGGTGTCGTTCGCATCGACGCTCGGCGACTGGGCGCGCTACATCCCGCAGCACACGCCGAAGCATCGCGTGATGGGCGCCGTGTTCGCTGCGCAGATCGCGACCTTCGTACCGTTCTTTTTCGGTCTCGCGACCGCGACGATCATCGCGACGAAGGCGCCCGCGTTCATCGCATCGAACGACTACGTCGGCGGGCTGCTCGCGATCTCGCCGCGCTGGTTCCTGTTGCCGATGTGCCTGATCGCGATCATCGGCGGGATGTCGACCGGCACGACCGCGCTGTACGGCACCGGCCTCGATGTGTCGAGCATGTTCCCGCGCCTGCTGAACCGCGTGCGTGCGACGCTGCTGATCGGCACGATCGCGATCGCGTTCATCTTCGTCGGCCGCTTCTGGTTCAACCTCGTCGAAAGCGTCGCGACGTTCTCGACGCTGATCGATACGTTCAGTTGCCCGTGGATGGCGATCATGGTGATCGGCTACGTGACGCGGCGCGGCTACTATCTCGCGGACGACCTGCAGGTGTTCAACCGCGGGCTGCGCGGCGGCCATTACTGGTTCACGCACGGCTGGAACGTGCGCGCGATGGGCGCGTGGCTGCCGGCGGCGTTCGTCGGGCTGTCGTTCGTGAACCTGCCGGGCCAGTTCGTGGGGCCGCTCGGCAACCTCGCGGGCGGGCTCGACCTGAGCGTGCCGGTATCGCTGCTGGTGGGCGGCGTGCTGTATTTCGTGCTGCTGACGCTGTATCCGGAGCCGGATGGCGTGTACGGCCCGCATGGGCGCCGCCTGGTGCGCGGCGGCAAGCATGCGTCGCGCGGCGTTGGTGCACCTGCGATTCAGCCGAAGGGTTATTAAGCGGCGCGCAAAGTGTCGCTCGATAAATGACAATGCCGCCGCGCGGGAGAGCCGCCGGCGGCATTGTCGTTTCCGGGCGAGTGATCGGCTGAGGGCGAGGCCGTACTTTTCACGCGACGCCTCGCAAGCGAAAGCGAAAACGCCCGCCGGATTGGCGGGCGTGCGTCGACCTGGATGCGTGTCAGTGGAACGAACTGCCTGCGAGCATCCCGCCGTCGACGATGAATTCCGATCCCGTGCAGTACGCGGATTCGTCGGACGCGAGGAACAGCACGAGGTTCGCCACTTCGTCGGGCTTGCCGATGCGCGCGATCGGCAGGCCGCTGTAGATCGACGACGGATCGAAATCCGCGAACTCGGGCGGGCGCGCCATCACGGTATCGATGCCGCCCGGATGCACCGAGTTCACGCGAATGCCGTAGCGGCCGAATTCGAGCGCGGCGGCCTTCGTCATCCCGCGCACCGCGAATTTGCTCGATACGTATGCGCTGCCCCCCGCGACGCCTTCCATCCCGGCCGTCGACGATACGTTGACGATCGAGCCGCCGCCTGCCGCCTTCAGTGCGCCCAGTGCCGACTTCATGCCGAGCCAGCAGCCGACCTGGTTCACGTCGATCACCTTGCGATAGTCGTCCAGCGAGCACGTTTCGATCGGCACGAGCTTCAGGATTGCCGCGTTGTTTACGAGGATGTCGAGGCGGCCGAACTGCGCAAGCGTCGCATCGACGGCAGCCTGCCAGTCGGCTTCGCGGGTCACGTCGAGATGCTGGAAACGTGCGGCGTCGCCGAGTTCGGCCGCGACGCGCCGGCCGGCGTCATCGAGCACGTCGGCGATCACCACGCGTGCGCCTTCGGCAACGAACCTGCGCGCTTCCGCTTCGCCCTGGCCGCGGGCGCCGCCCGTGATCAGCGCCACCTTGCCTTCGAGTCGTTTCATGCTGCTTGCTCCTGTGAGTGAGAGGGGCGCGCGGGGCCGCTTACGCGGCCGCGGCCGCCGCGTCGATGATGCGAACCGGATCGGTGCCGTCCCATGCGCGGGCTTCGGCGATGCCGTGCGCGATCATGTCGCGCATGCCGGCGCCTTCGATCACTTCGACGCGCACGCCGGGATCGTCGGCGTCGTCGAGATACGCGACGCGCGTGGCCGGGTTGCGTGCTTCGAACACGACACGCAGGCCACGGGATGTGAGCCGTGCGAGTGCGGCATCGAGATCGTCGACGACCCACGCGACGTGATGCAGCCCGACGAGCGGCTGCCCAGGCGCATCGCGGTACGGCGACGGCGTGTCGTTCGTCACGTGAATCAGTTCGATCTGCAGATCGCCGCGATACGCGAGCCCGACGTCCATCGTGACCGTCACCGGTTCGCCGAGATGATGGCCGTCGAGGCGCACGTTGCGGAACACGGTCCACGGGCCCACGTCGTGGCGTTCGCGCCAGCGTGCGATGCTGCGGTCGAGATCGGCGACCACGTAGCCGATCTGGTCGATGGGGCCGAGGACAGGGTCGTTCATGGCGTCTCCGTGGCGGACGCACGTGTGCGTGCCGCGCAATGAATGACGGCCATGATCGCAACAAAGCGCGCGCGGCGTGCCGTCCAAACGGATGAGTGCGTGCGTTTCTCGTCCTGACGAGGCGGGTGGTCGCGCGACGCCGCGACGCCGCGACGATGCGCGAAAGCGAAGCGGAGCGGAGAGGGGGTGTTGCCGGGCGATCCGCGCGTTACCGCGCGTGCGGCCCCTTGACCGTCAGCCGGCACACGGTCGCGAGTGCAAGCAGGTTCGGATCGCGCTCGCGCCGGTGCAGGAAACTCAGGCCGATCGTCTGGCGGATCGTCGGCCCGGCGAGCGGCACGAGTGCGATCTTGTGCGCGAACAGGTCGCGTACGCGGCCGGGCAGCAGCGAGCAGCCGATGCCGCCCGACACGAGGTTGATCAGCGAGAAGATGTCGCCCACCCGCATCACGACGTTCGGCGTGACGCCGGCCGTGCGAAATGCTTCCGTGAAGCCGTGATGGGTCGCGAAGCCTTCGCCGAGCGACACGAACGGTGCGTCGCCGCACGTGCCGAGATCGATGGCGTCGCGCCGCGCGTACGGCGAATCGATCGGCGCGGCGAAGAACATCTCGTCCTCGAACAGCGCGATCGATTCGATCTCGGCGTCCGGTTCGGGCAGCGCCATCAGCGTCGCGTCGATCGCGCCTTGCCGCAGTTTGTCGAGCAGGTCGGCGTTCGAGCCGAGCACGAGTTCGGCCTGCAGCTCGGGACGACGCTCCTTCAGCGCGATCACGACTTCGGGGACGGTGCGGATCGTCAGCGAGTAGAGCGAACCGATCTTCAACTGGCCGGCGCCGTAGCCGGCCGCCTCGCGCGTCGAGCGGATCCCGTCCGTCATCGTCTTCAGTACTTCGCCCGCGACTTCGGCGAGCACCTGCGCGGCGTCGGTCGGAATCAGGTTGCGCCCCTCGTGGCGGAACAGCGCGCAGTGCATCCCTTCCTCGAGCGTGTGCAGCGCACGGTGCACGCTGACCGTGCTGACGCCCAGCGCCTCGGCAGCCTTCGCGAGGCTGCCGGCTTCCATGAAGGCGAGCAGCACCTCGAGCTTGCGGAACGTGATCTCTTCGTTGATGCGGTTGCGCATGGTGCGGACGGCGGGAAGGGCGGCCAACGATTCTGCCGCAGAACCGGGGCTGCAACAATGCGCGAATTTCCGGGGTTTTCGCGCGGTGGAGCCCGGCGGGGAAACATTTAATCTCCGGCTAATCATCCGCCGCGGGCATTAATTGATGCGGGTTTTTGGCGTCCCTATGATCGTTTCGCGCTGGTCGTGCGCACGGCCGAGAGGTTTCGACGGTGCGTGCCAGTCCCGCACCGGCCGGTGATCCGAACCGCCGATTCGCCCATGCCCGCCACGAAACGCGGCACGCATGCGGCGCGGCGCCATGAGACTGCAGGAGAAAAGCATGCGCGACTCACGTCGGAACTCGCGGCATCGGCAGGTGGTTGCCGCTGTCGTCGGCAACACCCTCGAGTGGTACGACTTCATCGTTTACGGTTTCTTCTCCGGCATCATCGCGCGGCTGTTCTTTCCCGCCGAGAGCCAGTACGCGTCGCTGCTGATGTCGCTCGCGACCTTCGGCGTCGGCTTCTTCATGCGCCCGGTGGGCGGCATCCTGCTCGGGCTCTATGCGGACCGCAAGGGCCGCAAGGCTGCGATGCAGCTCATCATCTTCCTGATGACGCTGTCGATCGCGCTGATCACGTTCGCGCCGTCGTACGCGGCGATCGGCCCGGCGGCGCCGGTCCTGATCGTCGTCGCGCGGCTGCTGCAGGGCTTCGCGACCGGCGGCGAATACGCGAGCGCGACCGCCTTCCTCGTGGAAAGTGCGCCAGAGAATCGGCGCGGGCTGTATGGATCGTGGCAACTGATCGGCCAGTGCCTCGCGGTGTTCTCGGGCGCCGCGATGGGCGCGTGGGCCACGCAGTCGCTGTCGGATGCGGCACTGCATAGCTGGGGCTGGCGCGTGCCGTTCGCGCTCGGGCTGCTGATCGGGCCGGTCGGCCTGTGGATCCGCCGGCACATGGAGGAGACCGAGGCGTTCCTCGACGCGAGCAAGTCGACCGTCGAGCCGCCGGCGAGCGTGTCACGCGTGCTGCGCGACAACCTGCGCGGCGTGCTGGTGTCGATGGGGCAGACGATCACCGGCACGGCCGTGTTCTACGTGATGCTCGTCAACATGCCGACATTCGTGCACAAGACCTTCGGGCTGCCGCTCGACCAGGTCTTCAAGGTGCAGATGGCGGCGGTTGCGCTGCTGACGGTGACGATCCCGTTCGCGGCGCTCGTGTCCGACCGCATCGGCCGGCGGCCCGTGCTGATCGCCGGCACGCTGGCGCTGCTGACGGTCACGTATCCGCTGTTCACGTGGCTGGCCGCGGCGCCGGGCATCGGGCGCCTGCTCGTGATGCAGCTCGTGATCTGCACGATCATCGGCATCTGCTACGGGCCCGCGCCGACCACGCTTGCCGAGCAGTTCGCGACGCGTTCTCGCTCGACCGGCATCGCGCTCGCTTACAACATCGCGGTGATGGTGTTCGGCGGCTTCGCGCCGTTCATCGTCACGTGGCTGACGCACGCGAGCGGGTCGCCTGTCGCCCCCGCGTGGTACGTGCTGTTCGCGGCATCGTTCGGGCTGCTCGCGAGCGTGTTCATGCACGACGGCGCGCCCTGCGTGCTCGCGCGCCGGCAGTTTCAGGGCGAGCCGTTGAGCGCCAAGTAGCAGCCGTGGCCCGACGCCCGCGCCGGCGAGCCATCGGCGCCGGCGGCAGGCAGGGTATTGGCGCAGCCGATACTTAGCATCGCGGGCGGCGGCCTACCGCGGCCGCCGCCCGGTCGTTACGCTTGGGCGATCATCCACTCTGTCCGGAAGGTCGCCATGTCCCGGCTCGACTACAAGCTGCTCGGCCCCTGCTTGCTCGCCATCGCGATCGACGCGATGGGATTCGGGCTCGTCTATCCGATGATGTCCGCGATCTTCAGCGATCCGCATGCGGGCATCCTGCCGGCCGACGCCGGTGCGCACGCGCGCAATTTCTACCTCGGTCTCGGCTACGGGATCTACCCGTTGTGCATGTTCTTCGGCTCGTCGCTGATGGGCGACCTGTCCGATCGCTACGGCCGCCGCAGGATCCTGCTGCTGTGCGTGCTCGGCCTGGCGGCCGGCTACGCGATGATGGCGGCCGGCGCATGGCACGCGAGCGTCGCGCTGCTGCTGGCCGGCCGCGGGCTCACCGGGCTGATGGCCGGCTGCCAGGGCATCGCGCAGGCAGCGATCACCGACCTGAGCACGCCGGAGAACAAGGCGTACAACATGAGCATCATGTCGCTCGCGTTCAGCGCGGGCGTGATTGTCGGCCCCGTGCTCGGCGGCGTGACGTCCGATCGCACGATTTCGCCGCTGTTCGACTACGGCACGCCGTTCGTGTTGGTCGCCGCGCTGTCGCTGGTCTGCGCGTCGTGGACCTGGGCGTCGTATCGCGACTCGGCCGCGCCGCGCGGCGACACCCGCATCGATCCGCTGCTGCCGCTGCGGATCATCGGGGAAGCCGCGCGCCAGCGCAACGTCGCGTTCCTGTCGGTGGTGTTCTTCCTGATGCAGGTCGGCTACGGACTCTACCTGCAGACCATCATGCTGCTGCTGCAGGCGAAATTCGGCTACACGAGCGCGCGGCTCGGGTTGTTCAGCGGCGTGATCGGCCTCTGCTTCGTGTTCGGGCTGCTGTTCGTCGTGCGGCTGATGCTGCGCATGTGGCGCGTGGTCGACATCGCGAAGACGGGCCTGCTCGTCGCGGGCATTGGCCAGGTCCTGTCCGCGCTGTTCCCGCACGAGCCCGTGCTGTGGGTGCTCGCGATGGTCGTCGGCTGCTTCGACATGGTCGCGTACACGACGATGTATACGGCGTTCTCCGACGCGGTCAGCGAGGACCGGCAAGGCTGGGCGCTCGGCGTGGCCGGTTCGGTGATGGCTGTCGCGTGGGTCGTCACGGGCGCGCTCACGAACCTGCTGCCGGTGTTCGGCGAGATCGGCCTGCTGCTGATCGGCGGCGCGGGCTTCCTGCTCAGCTTCGCTTTGATGGTCGCGTATGGCCGCACGCAGCCCGGCGCGCGAACGGCTGCGCTGTCATAGCCGATTTGCACGTTGGCCCGAATCTGTCGGACGTTGTCCCGCGCGCCGCTGTCGCGTCAGCGCGTGCGGCCCGACACTGGCGCCTCGCGTCCCGGGAGTGTCCGGGCCGCGTCCGGCGGCGCCGGCTGGCCCGGCGCGCCGTTCCTTCGACATGCCAACCGAGAGAGCGACCCATGCAACATCCGACCATCCGTACCCTGGCGGGCGCGACCGCGCCGACGTCGATCGCCGCCGCCCGCACCGCGCTGCTGGTGATCGATTTCCAGAATGAATACTTCAGCGGCCGCCTGCCGATTCCGGAGGGATCGCGTGCGCTGGGCAATGCGCAGCGTGTGATCGCGTTCGCCGATCGCGCGGGCATTCCGGTGTTTCACGTCCAGCACGTCGATGCGGCCGACGGCCCGATCTTCGCCGATGGCAGCGACGGCTTCCGCTTTCATGCGGACCTGCAGCCGGCGCCGCATCACACGGTGGTGAAAAAGACGTCGGTGAGCGTGTTTCCGACGACGGACATCGATGCGCGCCTGAAGGCGGCCGGCATCGACACGCTGATCGTCACGGGCCTGATGACGCATGCGTGCGTTGCCGGCGCGGCACGCGATGCGGTGCCGCTCGGCTACGCGGTGATCGTCGTCGACGACGCCTGTGCGACGCGCGACCTCGACATCGCGGATGGCGGCACGGTATCGCACCGCGACCTCCATCGCGCGACGCTGGCCGCGCTGTCGGACACATTCGGCGACGTGCTGACGACCGAGCAGGTGCTGGCGCTGGCCGTCGCCTGACGGCTGCCGGGTGCGTGCTTCAGTCGGCCCAGCCCGGCGCGGCGTACACGACTTCGCCGCGGAAGCACGTCTCGATCACGCGGGTTTGCGCGAACGTCTCGACCGGGTGCGCGAACGGATTGCGGTCGAGGATCGCGAAGCTCGCGTCCTTGCCCGCTTCGAGCGAACCCGTGCAGTCGTCGAAGCGCAGTGCATACGCGGTGTTCACCGTATAGGCTTCGAGCATCGTGAGCAGGTCGAGGCGTTCGTGCGGATTCCACGGCGGGCTGTCGGGCTGGTCGATCAGCAGGTGCGTGACGCCCGTCTGGATGATCTGCATCGGGTCCATCGTGCTGACCGACCAGTCGGAGCCGGCCGCGAGCAGCGCGCCCGCGTTGCGCAGGCTGCGGAACGGATAGTTGCGCGCAGTGCGTTCCGCGCCGAGCAGGTCGCGATAGAGCTGCTGCTGTTCCTCGCGCGCGGCCGTCCACAGTGTCTGCACGCTGGCGATCGCGCCGAGCCGGTTGAAGCGGCTCATGTCGGCCGGATCGACAATCTGCAGGTGCGCGAGCTGCGCGCGCCGGTCGCGCATGCCGTTACGGATCTGGACATATTCGAGTGCGTCCAGCGTCATGCGCACCGCGCGGTCGGCGAGCGTGTGGAAGTGCAGGTCGAAGCCGGCCGTATCGGCGAGCAGGCAGATCTCGTTCAGCGCGTCCTGGCTCCACAGCGCGAGGCCGCAGTCGTCGGTGCCGGCGTACGGCTCGAGCAGCGCGGCGGTTTTCGATTCGGGCACGCCGTCGACGAAGATCTTCACCGTATGCAGGCGCAGGTTGTCGCATTCGTATTCGCGACGCCATCTGGCGAAGCGCTCGATCTGCTCGCGCGGATCGCGGCGCGGGTTCGCATAGAGGCCCGCGCTCATGTACACCTTCAGTGTGCCCGCGCGCTGCGCGTCGGCGTAGGCCTTGAGTTCGGCTTCCTCGACGCGCGCGTCGAACCAGCCGGTGATGCCGAAACCGTGTGCCATCGCGTGCGCTTTCGCGAGCGACTTCGGGTAGCCGGCCGGGCTCAGTTGCGGAATGATCGGGCACACGCGATAGAACGCCGCTTCGTGCACGACACCATTCGGCGCGCCGGACGCATCGCGCTCGTAGACGCCGCCGGCCGGGTCGGGCGTGTCCGCGTGGATGCCGGCCGCTTCGAGGCCCTTCGTGTTGAGGCAGCCGCTGTGCACGTCGAAGCCGACCACGAGCAGCGGCCGGTCGGGCACGATCCGGTCGAGCAGTTCGCGGGTCGGATATGCACCGAATGCGGCCAGGTTGGCGCCGCCGAGATAGACCCACGGCTCGTTCGGTGTTGCATCGGCACATGCGCGGATGCGCTGCAGGATCGTGTCGGGATCGTTGATGCCGGACAGGTCGAAGTCGCCGAGGATCTGGTGGCCTTCGAGCGGGTGCACGTGGCCGTCGATGAGGCCCGGCAGCATCAGCCGGCCGGCCAGGTCGACGGTGCGCGTCGCGGGGCCGGCCAGCGGGCGGATGTCGTCGTCGCGGCCGACGGCGACGATCTTGCCGTCTAGGGTGGCGAGCGCCTGCGCGAAGCGGCGCTGTGCGTCGCCCGTGTAAAGCAGGCCGTTCAGATAGACGGTGTCGGCGTGTTGCATGTGTCTCCTCCGGATGGGGGCGAATCGACGGGCGCACGTGTCCGGCGGGCGGGCCGTGTGGCTCGTCCGGTCGCGTGAACCCGGTCGGGTTGGAATGAGATGCGGGGCGGCTAGGTGCCGGTGCCGCGCGGCAGGCGCGGCGATGCGTCGTGGTGAAGGCCGGCCGCGGCCGGAGCGTCATGCCGATCGCGCCACCGGGTCTGAACCGGCGGATCGATGGGCGACGCGCGCGCGGCCGTGCGGGCCGGCGTCCATCCGGTATTCGGCATGCCGTGTCTCCGTGAGATCCGACGCGTTCCTGTCGTCGGGTGAGTCAGATACTAGGAGCGGGGCGGCCGGCTGTCTGTCATCGTTTTGAGGACAACGCGCGACAAAGCGGGCGGGGGGCGCGTGGGATTGCAGCGAGGTCGAGGTGCCATCTATTGACCGCGGTCCTCCGGCGGTTCTTCTTCGGTCACGCACCACGCGAACAGCCCGGCCCGGTTCGCGACGCCGAGCTTCGCGAGCGCGCGCCCGAGATAGGTGCGCACGCTGCTGGGCTTGAGCGCCAGCGTGTCGGCGATCTGCGGGACGGGCTGGCCTTGCAGCACCGCGCGGCACACGAGCCGTTCGCGCTGCGACAGCGCCGCGCCGCTGGCCGACAGGCGCTGCTCGAACCGCTGCAGCAGCGCGCCGTCGTCCGAGCGCGGCGTCAGGCGTGCGAGCCGCGCATGCTGGATCAGGAGCGGCAGCACGAAATCGCCGAGCTGCCGCAGCAGCGCCAGTTCGGCCAGCGTATAGGACGGCTGGCCGCGCCGGCGGAACAGCGAGAACGCATAGACGTAGTCGCGCTCGCTGCCGAGCAGCGTGCAGTCTTCGCCGAGTTCGCCGAGCGCGAAATGGCGGCCGTATTCGGTTGCCGTATCGATGTCCTCGTTGCACGAGAACACGAGCTGCGAATCGGTGGCGCGCTCGATATGCGGGAGCAGCGTGTCGGTGCGCCAGTCGCCCTGGGTATACAGGTCGAGCGCGTGGCGCGTGCCGTCCGGATCGTCGCCGCCCGCAAAGAACAGCACGTCGACGCTGTCGACCGACTGCGACGGCGCATCGCGACGGTAGCGCGTCGCGACGCTGTAATGGGACTGCGGATCGACGGTTTCGCGCAGCCACGCCCAAAGCCGGGCGGGAAACTGCGGACTGCCGAGGCTGGCGACCAGGTCGCCGGCATTGCTCAGG
Source organism: Burkholderia lata (assembly GCF_902499025.1). Taxonomy (GTDB): domain Bacteria; phylum Pseudomonadota; class Gammaproteobacteria; order Burkholderiales; family Burkholderiaceae; genus Burkholderia; species Burkholderia lata_C. The sequence continues at coordinate 220,863 of NZ_CABVPW010000007.1, forward strand.
GATAGTTGGGCGGGGCTCATCGTTGACACCGTCTTCGCGAACGGCCGCCCGTGCCGGCCGTGCTTCGCTTGGCGACGGCGCGCCGGCGGCGCGGCGGCTGGCGGTGCGGTCAGGCGGGACGGAGGCCGGCGCGGCGGCGAAGCTCGATTGTAGGGGACTTCGCCGGCGTGGGGCAGGCGTGCTTGCCCGGCGGGCGGCCGAGCATCCGTCGACGGGCGGCACGCCTCGTTGCGCACCGCATACCGGCCCCGCGCGTCAGAACATCGTGTTCGCGTTCGCGGACTTCTCGGGTACCGGCTGGATCACGTCCCAGTGTTCGACGATCTTGCCTTCCTTCACGCGGAAGATGTCGACGACGGCTTCGCCGCGATCGCCCGGGCGCTCGGTTGCATGCACGTGCAGGTAGACGAGGTCGCCGTCGGTTGCGCTGCGCACGATGCGCGCGCGCGAAGCCGGGTTCTTCTGGAAGGCGCCGACGAAGTACGACACGAACGGCTTCTTGCCGTCCGGCACGTGCGGGTTGTGCTGTTTGTAGTCGTCCGCGACGACGGCGGCGGCCTCGACCGCTTCGTGCTTGTTGAAGAAGCGGTCGTAGAACGTCAGCACGAGCTGGCGGTTGGTTTCCTCGGCGGCCAGGTCGCGCGTGGCCGGGCCGGCGGCCAGCGCGGCCGTCGACGCGGCCAGCAGGACGAGCGCGGCGACGGCGCGAACGGGGGAGCGGAGCGATGACATGTAGCGGGTTCCTTGTTTGACGAAGCGTGGGTTGGCGCGCGATGCGCGACGGCTGGTCGAGCCTGCCGTGGCGATCGGCGGGCGACGGGGCATGGTTGCGAGTACACCTGCGTTGCCGACGCCAGGGATTCACCGCCCGGTCCGGATCGTCACGATACAGATCGGGCGAGGCCGTTCGTCGTCGTCATGCTTCGTTGAACTGGCGAATCCGCGCGGCTGCCGGGCCGATCGAATGGTACAGTTGCCGCGAACCCGTCACAAGAAGTCAGCGCGGTGTGAACAGGTCACGCCGCGCTGACCGCACATTGCCCTTGAAAGAGAATCCAGCCATGTCGTTCCCGCCCACCGACGAACCCGTCGAACTCGATCAGCCGTGCCCGATCCGCGATGTGCTCGACCGCATCGGCGACCAGTGGAGCCTGCTCGTGCTCGAGGCGCTGTCCGGCGGGACGATGCGTTTCAACGAACTCGGCCGCTCGATCGGCGATGTGTCGAACCAGATGCTGTCGCGCACGCTGAAGCGACTCGAGCAGGACGGCTTCGTCAGTCGCACGCTGTTCGCCGAAGTGCCGCCGCGTGTCGAATATGCGCTGACCGACCTCGGCCGTTCGTTCCTGACGCCGATGCAGGCGATGATCCGGTGGGCCGACGAACATCATCGCGCGATCTGCGCGGCGCGACGTCGTGCACGGGGGCTGGAGGGCGGTGGGCGCTGAGCGGGACGCACGCACGGCTCTGCCGATGGACGTTGTGCTGGGAATCGGGTGCGATGCGACGAGGCATGGCATGACTCCATGGGCTTCGCCATTGCATGATTTCGTTATCCGAATGATCTCGTTGCGGTGAGCGGGGGCCAATGCTGCGATGTGTTCCATTCGTCCCGAGTGCGGCAATGTGTTGGTGGTGCTCTGCTTTCAAGGGGACGCGCGGGGTGACCGAAACGGCGGTCTTCTGCTGCATGGCGCAACGCAGGTGCGGCAGGAGCCGGTCGAGGCGGGATGGTGCGCCGTAGATTGGCGAGCGTGTCGACGGTCGAAGTCGCGTGACCGGACGCCTCGACGCCGGTTTGGGCGCCGGCGTCGGGGCGGGGTGGGGCAGGATTCGCGGAGGTGCCCGCCGGGCATCATGATGCCGGGGCGGCGCGGTGCGGGTTCGCTCGCACCGCCCGGCTCCGGGACTGCCATCGGCAGGCGCCGGTTGGCTGCCTATCGCCACGTACCGTCGACGTAAATCCACACCTGCCCCTGGCGACGCCAGTAGCCGGGCACCCATCGATGCCCGGGGCGCCGTGCGACCCACCGGCCCGACACCCATATATAGCGGCCACGCTGCCAGCGCCAGTAGCCGTCCGTCCATATATAGCCGTGCGGGCGTGGCGGCGGCGGGCGGCGGTCGTACCTGGCGGCCGGCGGCGCGAAGCCCGGGCGGTCCCCATACGGCGGCCCGCCGGGCACGCGGTTCGGGCCGGACGGCCGGTAAGCGGGCGGCGCGGGCTGGGCCGAGGCCGCACGCAGCCAGCCGCCGGTGCTGACGAAGGCAGCGGTCAATCCGATGGCGCGTAACAACGAGCGTCGATTCATGGCGTGTCCTGTTCTGTATTCGAGGCTGCCTTACATTAGCCTGCCAGTCCGCCGGCCGGGTTACGCGAGCCGTTAAGGCTGTTACCGTGTGTCACGGCGGGCGGGCGAACCGTCGGCAGGTGGAGGCCGGTCTTTCTGCATGTGCGGCTGACGGGTGGAGGTGACCCGCTGCGCGAGCGTCGCGCCCTGTTTACTGGCTGACGGATGCGTTTTAGGTGCCCGGAGCCTGAAATTCGAGACCGAATCGGGTAAAATTTGCCGATTCCGGGGTGTCGCGTCGAATCCGTTTGTTGTTTCTATGCAACCGTCAAGACGATGACATGAAAGAATGGTGCGATGAGAGCCTCCAAAAAGGCCCCGTCAAGAAGTCAAAAACAAACGTCAAAACAAATACTTATAACGCGGCCCCACTTTCATTATTTCTAGTTCTGGAAAAGCTTATTTCTTTATTTGCGGATCGCTCCCCTAGGGTACACCCCTAAACTCACGGTTCCCAAACGGGCAACTATCCGGGCGCGGCCAGCAGGATCGATGGCGCTCCCGGGCGGTTGCAGACCGTTTATGAACAAGGTCGCGAGACCTGCCTCTTTTTAGAAGGGAGCTCCACGAATGAACAAGACTCTGATCGTTGCAGCAGCTGCAGCATCGTTTGCTACCGTCGCTCACGCACAAAGCAGCGTCACGCTGTACGGCGTGCTGGATGCAGGCATCACCTACCAAAGCAACGTCGCCAGCAAGTCGCTGTGGTCGATGGGCTCGGGTATCGACCAAAGCCGTTTCGGCCTGCGTGGTTCGGAAGACCTCGGTGGCGGCCTGAAGGCAATCTTCACGTTGGAAAGCGGCTTCGGCATCGGTAACGGCAAGCTGGGCAACAACGGCGGCATGTTCAACCGTCAAGCATTTGTCGGCCTGTCGAGCCAGTACGGCACGGTCACGCTGGGCAAGCAGTACGACGCAACGCAAGACTTCCTGGCGCCGCTGACGGCAACGGGCACGTGGGGCGGCACGTACTTCGCGCACCCGGGTAACAACGATCGCCTGAGCACGAACGGCGACGTCGCGCTGAACAACTCGATCAAGTACACGAGCGCTAACTACGCTGGCCTGCAATTCGGCGGCACGTACTCGTTCTCGAACAACCAGAACTTCGGCAACAACCGCGCATACAGCGCTGGTGCAGCGTACCAGTTCCAAGGCCTGAAGCTGGGTGCAGCGTACTCGCAAGCTAACCTGGGTGACGGTACCAACGCGAACGGCGCGACGAACATTGCTTCGCAAGGTCGCATCCGCACGTACGGTGCTGGCGCTGGCTACGCATTCGGCCCGGCGCAAGTCGGTGCTGCTTGGACGCAATCGCGTATCGACAACGTCCCGGGTCAAGCTGGTGCATTCCGCACGGACAACTACGAAGTCAACGCAAAGTACAACCTGACGCCGGCTCTCGGCCTGGGCGCAGCGTACACGTACACGAACACGAAGGTTGGCGGTGGCAGCTCGCACTGGAACCAGTTCGGCGTGCAAGCTGACTACGCTCTGTCGAAGCGCACCGACGTGTACGCACAAGCTGTGTACCAGCGCGGCGCGAAGGGTAACGTGATCGGCACGTCGATCTACAACGGCGACAACTCGACGGCTCCGAGCTCGTCGATCAACCAAACCGCAGCAACGGTTGGTCTGCGTCACCGCTTCTAAGCGTGACGGCGGGGTAACCCGCTTCGCAGCATCGAAAAAGGCGCCTTCGGGCGCCTTTTTTTTCGTCTGCGGAATGCGATGTCGACGATTCACATCGCCCGGACGCAAAAAAGCGAGGCCTGTGCCTCGCTTTTTTCGTTGTGCGCCGTTACGGCGACGGATGGTGTCAGCGCGTGTATTCGCCGTTGGCTTCCGGCTGGAACACGATCGCGGCGACCTTCATCAGCTTTTCGGCGCCGCTCGGCTGCATCACCTTGACCATCTGGCCGCGCTGGGTGCCCAGCAGGGCCATGCCGACGGGCGAGAAGACGTTCAGGCGGCCGAGCTCGAGATTGGCGGCGTCCGGATAAACAATCGTCCAGGTGGCTTGTTCCTGGGTCGCTTCGTCGAGCAGCGTGATCTGCGAGTTCATCGTGACGACGTTCGCCTTGATGGCATCGGGCTGGACGATGTCGGCGCGCTCGAGCAGCGTATCGAGCATCGTCTGGAAGCGCGGGTTGTGTTCGGCGTGCTTCTCGAGGCGAGCAACGTCGAGTTCGGTCAACTGGTAAAGGCGTTGTTTCATGGCAGTTCTCCAAATGATCGGCAGGGGCAGGCAGGGCGTGCCTATGAGGATCGCCCGGAGCCTGTCTGACCTGGCTCCGGGAGGAGGCCGAGCCGTCAGATCAGGCGCCGGGCAGGGGCGAGCGGCGCCTGGGCCGTGCGTCGAGCGAGGGGATGCGCCGGATGACCGGCGCGCGCGCGCACGCCGGCGGGGCCGGACGGCGAAACCGAAAGGGGCGTGAGCGCGTACATGGTGGATGGAAGATCGACTGGCGAATATAACCTTACGATTCTACAACACAACCTTCGGCATATGTGATTTGGCTGTCGGCATTTCGTCAGCGATTGTTGTGCAGGTGAAGCAAGTTGCAACGATATCGTTCGGGATATGTCGGCGATTTTTGCCAAAATCGCAACGCTGTATGTTCAAACTAAGGGTTTCCCCTCGGGTGGGCGAGAACTACACTGGATTCATTCGCTTCAGACAGTCCTGCCGAGGCGACGCCATAAGAGAACATATACCGGAGGTAAATCATGAAGTCGGTCATCTACGCAGCTATCGCCGCATCCGTCCTTGCCGCCCCGATCGCATCGTTTGCACAGGCCGAGCAGGGGCTGACCCGCGACCAGGTCAAGGCCGAGCTCGTGCAACTCGAACAGAACGGCTACAAGCCGCTGGCGAGCGATTCGCAGTATCCGGACAACATCCAGGCCGCCGAACAACGCATTCAACCGAACCAGCCGATGCTCGCGCACGCTGACACGAGCGGCTACGGTGCCGTGGCGACGGGTGCCGGCCAAGCCGGCCGTCGCATGACGCGCGAAGCACCGAATCCCGTGAATTCGGTCTACTTCGGCAACTGAACGTCCCCGGGTCTGCCCGAGCGCACCGCCTAATCGACGAGACGCGCGCCAGTTGCGCGCGTCATTCGCCCGCAGGAGCAGAACCTCCGTCGCCGCATTCCGGCGGCTTTCCGCCCAGACGCTCGCGCGTTTGGGCCTTTTTTGCTGGGGCGGGTCAGGCGGACGTGACTGCGGGCGTGCCGTGGATATAGTGTTCGAGCTGGCTGATCGTGAACTGTTGATCGGCAATCACGCTTTTGACGAGGTCGCCGATCGAGATGAGGCCGACCAGCTTGCCGCCGTCGAGGACGGGCAGGTGGCGCATCCGGTGCTCGGTCATCAGTGCCATGCACTCGTCGGTGGATTGCGACGGTTCGACGTAGCGCACCTTCGCCGTCATGATTTCCTCGACGCGGGTGGCCTTCGACGAGCGGTCCTGCAGGACGACCTTGCGCGCGTAGTCGCGCTCGGTGACGATGCCTGCGATGTCGTCGCCGTCCATCACCAGCAACGCGCCGATGCCTTTTTCAGCCATCAGCTTGATGGCTTCGTAGACGAGATCGGTCTTCTTGACGGTGTAGATGGTGCGGCCCGAATCCGGCTTGGCCTTGAGAAGTTGCGCGACAGTCGTGCTCATTCGCTTTCTCCGTGTGCAGGTCGATGCTGGGCAGGCAGGGTGAGATGCGTGTCACCCGACGGGCCCAGTATAGCTGCGCAGGTGGCGGCAGTCGCGTGACGATTCCAGATTAGCGGTAAACTCCCGTCACGCACTATCCACACAACTCCTACATTCCTGAACGTTTCGATTGAATTCATGATGTCTTCGCGTCCCCAATCGCCCACGCAGGGCAATGGCCAGGCCGACGAGTGCGTGACGCTCGTCGCCACGGCGTCGCTGCCCACACGCTACGGTACGTTCACGTCGTACGCTTTCCGCGTATCCGGCAGCGATGCCGAACATCTCGCGCTCGTGATGGGCGACGTCGCCGGCGAGCAGTCCGTGCTGACGCGGCTGCATTCCGAATGCCTGACCGGTGACGTGTTCGGCTCGTACCGCTGCGACTGCGGCGAGCAGCTCGATCTCGCGTTGCGCTACATCGCGGCCGAAGACCGCGGCGTGCTGCTGTATCTGCGCGGCCATGAAGGGCGCGGGATCGGCCTGAGCAACAAGATCCGTGCGTACGCGCTGCAGGAGCAGGGGCGTGACACCGTCGAGGCGAACCTCGACCTCGGCCTGCCCGACGACGCCCGCGAATACGACTCGGCCGCCGCGATCCTCCGGATCCTCGGCGTGACATCGGTGCGGCTGATGAGCAACAACCCGGCGAAGTTCGACACGCTCGCGAAGCACGGCATTCCCGTCTGCGAGCGCGTGGCGCTTGCGGTGCCCGTGCGCGAGGAAAACGAGCGTTATATCCGCACGAAGCAGACGAAGTTCGGGCATTACTTCGAGGAAAACGAGTAACGGAAACAAGGGGCTCTGCGGAGCCCCTTACTCTATCTGGCTCTCACACATCTAAGCCTTTCTGGTAAAGGGTTTGAGCCGAAAATTGCGTTTGTCAGATGCCTTATCTGCACTTGCCGAAACAGGCGAACACTTGGCACTCTGGCGTAGCATTTCGATGCGTCAGACCGAGAAGCTAGGTTGCGGTTTGGCCCCTAACAAAAACCTGCACCGACCGTCGATGAGATTCGAAGTACGCACCGCAAGCCAGCTGCCCGCGGGCTGACACATGACCTTTGACGGGTTTCCCGGGCTTTGCTGCCAGGCGAGCGAAAGTCGTCGGCCCTGGATCTACCGTTACAAATCCCCCACCGACAATCGAATGCGCCACGTGAAGCTCGGCGAGTGACCCGCGATGGGCTTTCCATCTGCCATTTCCGAATGGGAGCAAAAGCGGGCGAGCGTGCCGCGCATCATCGACCTGATGCTGGCGACGCGCGAAGCGACGCACGTCGCGCTCGACAGCCTGAACGGTGCGACTATCGTGCGTGTGTCGACCGGCAACGCGAGTTCATTCGATCGACGCGTGCCGGTTGCGACCAGGGAGCGCCTGTACGAAGACGGATGCAACGTGACGCAGCGTATCATTCAGATCCCTGTTTGATTTGCGTTGCGCTGTTATGAGTTGCTGCTAGACTGCCTTCACGAATACAAGAAAGTCTGGCCAACAACAATGAGAAATAGAAGCTTAGTTATTTTCGGGGCGGTTTGGTTGACGATCATCGTGGTAATCGTGATCGATATTATCTGGGCGCGAGTCGCTGGTTTCTCAATCACAAGAGGTTGGCCGTTTTCGTCAATTTCGCCGAGAATCTGGATTTCCCTGATTTCCACTGCTGCATTGGTGCTTCTGTCTTGCGTGCCGAGATATAGCGCCGCGACAAAAATATTGCGATGCAGGGAGCTGGCCATCGCCATTTTCTTCCTCATTTCGGTCTATTTTTGGGGGCAAGCTATTTCGATCGTTTCTTATCTGGGAACCGCGCTGGACCTCCCGGCGATCGAAGGCGAGTTGATAAAATTCGATGCTGTATTCGGGTTTGAGTGGATGAAAGTGTACCTGTGGGTTTCCGGGCACCCGATGTTGGCGGCCGCACTCAGAAACGCATATTTCAGTGCATATACTCAGCTAGTCGCGTTGTCGTTCGTGCTGGCGATCATGCGGAGAATTGATGAACTCGCCGAATTGATGGCGATTATTGTTGCATCGTTGCTGCTGGTTATGCTCATCTCGATTCCGTTTCCGGCATCAAGCGCATTTCTCCATTACGGTATAAGCGGGCCAGCCGCCGATGGGTCGGTTCGCGATTTTGTATTGCTTCGAGGCGGTGCGATGAAGTCAATAAATCCGTTGGAAGTGCAAGGGCTGGTTTCGATGCCATCGTTCCATACGATGATGGCGATGTTTCTGGTCTACAGCATGCGCAACATTCGGCTCGTACTTCCAGCCGTGATCGTACTGAACGTGATCATGATCGCGTCGACCATCACGGTCGGCGGCCACTATCTCGCCGACGTGCTCGCCGGCATAGTGTGCGGTGCTGTGGTGATTCTGGTCGTGCGTCTAGGGCTTCAAGGCCAGTTCGCAAAGATCACCCATGCAGGCCGCGCGTCGGGCGCGCCGCCCCCTGAGGGGTCGTCTGTATCGGCTCGATAACTGCTCCCTGGGTCGGCGCCGGCAGAAGCGGCGATCTCGATTCCCCTTTCATCCGTTCCGCTTTCGGGTCTGTGACGGCACTTGCGTTACGCCGCCCGAACGATCCGCCTCCCCCATGGCCACACCGTCGAAGATCGAAACCGACCGTCTGACGCTGCGTCGCTGGCGGCCGGCGGATGCGGGCGCGCTTTCAGCGATGCATGCGGATCCGGATGTGACCGCGTGGCTCGCGCGCGGTCCGATGTCCGTTGACGAGGCGAGTGACGTCATCGCGCGCTTCGACGCGCATGTCGATGCACACGGTTTCGGCCCGTGGGCGGTCGAGCGCCGTGCCGACGCGATGTTGATCGGGGTGTGCGGCCTGTCGCACGAAGCGCGTGCATCGCATCCAATGGCGCCGTGCGTCGAGATCGTGTGGCGGCAGGCGCGCCACGCCTGGGGGCAGGGCTACGTCGCCGAAGCGGCCGCCGCCGCGCTGGCCGACGGGTTCGACCGGATCGGGCTCGGCGAGATCTACGCGTGGACGGCCGACACCAACCTGCGATCGCAGCACGTGATGCAGCGGCTCGGCATGCAGCGTCTGCCTGCACGCGATTTCGACCATCCAGCGCTGCCGGAAGGGCACGCGCTGCGCCGGCACGTCGTGTATGCCGCCCGCGCCGCCGGGCTGGCCGGCGCGTAACGGCTCACGCGTGTTCGCCTGTCAGCGCCATGTGCCGTTCTGCAGCACGATCCGGTAGCCGTCGGCATCCTCGAAGGTCTGGCCGGAGATCTCCCAGTACGGATTGAACGACGTCACCGGCATGAAGCCATGTTCCGTGGCGCGCGCGCAGGCAGCTTCCCATTCCGGCCGATCGGGCAGGTAGAACACGATCAGGTCTTCGGGCGTCGGCGACGGCGCGATCGGATGGTCGGGGCAGTGCGTGAATTCGAAGTGATAGTCGAGGCCGTCGCGCCCGAGCATCACGCCGGAAAAGCCGTCGTGATCTTCAAAACGTGCAAGAACGGACAAGTCGAGGGCGTCGCGGTACATGCGCTCGGTTCGGGTAAGGTTGCTGACCGGGCGGGCAATGCGCAGATGGGCGTGCAAGATGGCCTCGGGGGCGAGTGGCGGGCCGGTCAATGATAAGCCGGCCGATCCGGATTGCGTGTGACGAACGGAGCGCGTTTCGGCGCGGGCCCATCGTATCGAACGATCTGGGCTCGTTTCGGCCAAACGAATCAAACCGTCGAACCTCGTTTCACGAAAGAAAAACATGACGCTTCCGATCAAATGCGCGCACCCCGTTGTAGCCGGTGCGTGTCAGGACAACCCTCGACGTGCTGCTTTCGCCTCAGCCTGTCGATCGATGGGCAGAGGGGCATATCCCGGACGAGAGGGCGCGAATGAGTAAGCCGGATCTCCGTCGGCCGGTTGCCGGCCCTTATCGACAGCCGCGATGGGCGGGCGTGCTGGAGGTTGCTTTTGGATGGGTGGCCAAGGGGACGATGGTGCTGCTCGGACTCGGCATGGCTGTGTTGATGGTCCTGACGGGCGACGCGAGTGCGCTGGCGGACCTGCCAACAACCAGAAAGGGCTGGTTGTACCTGCTGCTGGTCGTGATCGTGGCGGTCGCGCTGATATTTGCGGCGCACCACTACTGGCTGTGGCCGACTGGTGCGGGTGCGGCGGGTTAGGCGGGGCGGGGAGAGATCTGTCCCCGTAATTCGAGCAGGCAAGAAAAAGCCCGCTACGTTGAGCGGGCTGAATCCATGTTTGGAGACATGGAGGAGACAGACGTAAATTTAAGGGAAAACCCGAGGCATGGCAAGCCCTAGTTGTATCGATGCAACTTCCTGTTGCGCGGCAGTCACATGCCGCCAGCCCGCGCATGGGCCGCAAACGCGCTGAACCGTTCCTGCGCGACAGGCAGCGCGTACTTGTCGCGCATTTCAGTCTCGATCCAGGCACAGGCCTCGCGCGCGCAGTCGGTCAGCGCGTGCCGCGTTGCATGGCCATCGATGTCGTAGACGAAGCGTACGCCGACCTCGTCGTCGGCGACCTGCCGCTCGAGCTGGTTGAGCTGCAGTTGCGGCCCGTGCTGTTGCGACAGCGCACGCAGTTCGTCGAAGTGATATTCGAGCCAGTCGGCAAAGAACAGTGCGTCGCTGTGGCACGGCAGCCGGAAGGCCGCGCTGCGCGACGGGCGCGACCCGGCTTCGCCGGCCGATGCACGCGGTTCGCTGTCAGCGGCGATGGATGTGTCGACGGGTGCGAGCGGCTGCTGAATCCGGCGGTAGGGCTCGCGGTCGCGCAACGCATGCCACAGCAATTCGTCGCCGGCGGCGCCGGACGGCTGCATCGTCAGGTCATGCCGGCCTTCGCCGGCCGGCGCGATGTCGCGGATCACGAGGCGCAGCGAGCAGAGCGGCTCGTCCGCGACCAGCAGCGTCGCCGGACGCGGCAGCCCGCAGACGAGCGGCGCGGCGCCGGCGGCACGGAACACGAGCCCGCGACGGTCGAGCCGCACGAGCGGCAACGGCCGGGGAAACGACGGGTAGGCGACCGCGATGCGGGCGCCATCGGCGCTCGTCAACCCGGGCATCATCGCGCGAAAGACCTGAGACTGGTCCACGTTGATTCTCCTTCGTTACGATGCCGCCCGGCCAGAAACGCGCGTTCCGGCTCAGGCGGCGATGGCTTGCCGGGCGGCCTGCCCCGGCTCGATTCCTAGTGCGGCAAACGTTTGCGGATCGATGTCGATCCAGCACGCGACCACCAGACGTCCGTCTACCTGCTTCGGCGGGCCTGCGCGGTGCGCGTGTATGCCGATCCGGCGGAACAGCCGCTCCATGCTCGCGAACGTCACGCCGATCAACTGCCGCGCGCCAAGCTGCGCCGCGCATTCGACCACGGCTGCGAGCATCGGGCGCACGGCCCATTCGGCATTGCCCGGCCCGCCTTCGTCGTCGGTTGCCGCGAACCGGGACAGCTCCCAGACGGCGGCCGATTGCGGCGGCGGCATGTCTTCGGCGATCAGGTCGGCGAACAGCGACTTCAGCAGATACGGGCGCGTCGTCGGCAGCAGGCGCGCACATCCGCACATGTCGCCGCCGGCGTTCCGCGCGAACACGTACACGGTATCGTCGCGATCGAACTGGTCGCGCTCGAAGCTTTCGTTCGCCGACGGGAGCGCCCAACCAAGCTGCTCGACGAACACGCGGCGCCGGTAGCGCCCGAGATCCGCTGCAAGTTCGTGTGGCAACCGCCCTTCTTCGTGAACGAAGGTCCGCATGGTGTCCTCGGATCTGTGCTTTTGTATGCGTGCATTACATCGCGCAGCACGAGGGGGCTGTAACTGGTAACTCTTACAGGGTGACGGTAGAAAGAGGCCGTTTAGGACGTGGTAACGGTTTCTTGATCAACGGGATTGAAAATCGTGCCGCTTTTGCTTATAAAGAGCGCCAGCATCGCCGAAATCGTCAGAGGAATTAGTGCGCGGCCAGTTGTCACTGGAGCGTCGGACCGGCATGATAGGCGTCGTTGTGCCCGAGCAGGGCCGATGCGACCGCAGCGGGCCAGTCGATGCACGCGAGCCGCGCGGCGAGCGCGGCGGCTGTGCGGAACATGCCGATGTCGGCGCCCGTGGTGTCGACGGCCATCACGTTGCTGCGGACGTCGCCGCCCGCGATCACGAACGTGCCCGTCGCGCGTTCGAGATACCAGTCCCAGCCGACCGTCACGTACGCGACGCCGGCACTGGCCGGGCGATGCCATTCGGTATAGCCGGCGAGGCGTGCGTCAATTGCGCTGTCGCGCAATTCCGCAAGCAGCGATGCGTCGAGGCCGCTTGCGACATGGTCGAGCGCAAGCACGGCCAGTGCGCCTTCTGACAGGCGTACATAACCATCCGGGGACGGGCCGGAGACCGGGTGCAGCAAAGGTGAAGTCATGCGCGGAATGTATCAGCCTCGAAAGGGTGCTGGAACCTGACAAGTATGACAGCGTGACGTTGTCGGAGAATGAATGGAACTGCGCTGGCAGGATGCCTATCAACAATTCAGCGCCGCGGAAGACGAGCAGCAGCTCTTCCAGCGGATCGCCGCCTATTCCAAACGGCTGGGATTCGAATACTGCTGTTACGGCATTCGCGTTCCGCTGCCCGTTTCGAAGCCGGCGGTCGCTATCTTCAATACCTATCCGGACGGCTGGATGGCGCATTACCAGGCGCAGAACTACATCGAGATCGACTCGACGGTTCGCGACGGCGCGCTCAGCACCAACATGATCGTCTGGCCGGACGTCGACCGGATCGACCCGTGCCCGCTGTGGCAGGACGCGCGTGATTTCGGGTTGTCGGTGGGCGTCGCGCAGTCGAGCTGGGCGGCCCGCGGTGCGTTCGGCCTGCTGAGCATCGCCCGCCATGCCGACCGGCTGACGCCGGCCGAGATCAACATGCTGACGCTGCAGACGAACTGGCTAGCGAACCTGTCGCATTCGCTGATGAGCCGCTTCATGGTGCCGAAGCTGTCGCCGGCGGCGGGCGTCACGCTGACCGCGCGCGAGCGCGAAGTGTTGTGCTGGACGGCCGAGGGCAAGACCGCGTGCGAAATCGGCCAGATCCTCAGCATCTCGGAGCGGACGGTCAACTTTCACGTCAACAACATCCTCGAGAAGCTGGGCGCGACGAACAAGGTCCAGGCAGTCGTCAAGGCAATCTCGGCCGGGCTGATCGAGACCCCCTGACCGAGCGTGACGGCGGCGGCAGCGCGCGATGCGACTGCCGCCAGGCCGCTCACTCCATCATCGGCTCCGCTTCCTTCGCGGTCCAGCTCACGCTGGAAATGCTCTTCTCCATGCTCATCCGGCTCGCGATCTGCTCGAGCTTCTGCTGATCCTTCGGATGCAGCTTCAGTGTCGCGGTCACCTTCAACCGGTCCGGCTGGTCGGGCACGTCCTCGCTCGTGAGACTCTGGAACGACAGCGGCTTCGCATACATCGCGTTCGACAGCAGCGTGCGGATGTGCACTTCGTCGGAGGCCAGGCAGATCACGGTGATCTGGTATTCGCGCACGAGATCGGCGTTCGACACGGGTGTCGCGTTGATCGCCTGGCTGACGCTGCGCAACAGCGTGTTGGTCAGCAGCACGACGCCGGTGCCGGCGAGCGCCGGCACATAATGACCGGAACCGGACAGCACGCCGACGGCGGCCGAGCACCACAGCGTCGCGGCGGTGTTGATGCCCTGGATCGAGCCCTTGTCGCGCATGATCACGCCGCCGCCGAGGAAGCCGACGCCCGACACGACGTACGCGGCGATCTGCGTGACGCCCGCGACACCGTTGCCGGTCAGCACGCCGAGCGTGACGAACAGGCACGCGCCGCTCGCGACGAGCGTGATCGTGCGCAGACCGGCCGTGCGCTGGCGCATCTGGCGTTCGATGCCGATGGCGACGCCGCAGGCGAACGCGGTGAAAAGACGAAGTGCGAAATCGAAAGTCATGGTTGTCCTGCCGTGCAAGGAGCGCGTGCCGTTTCGCGTCGCTGCGGCGCAATGCCGAAGGCGACGCGAAGATAGCCGTCATCGCGCGGTACTGTACCGCGCGAATGCGTCATTCAGTGTGAAACGGTAGGCGTGCGGCTCGCGGAACGCGAGCCGGGGCAGGAGAACTGCGTCGGACAGGCGTTCAGGCGGCAAGCGGCGCACGCAACGGAGTGCTGCAACTGTCCACGATGGTTCCTGAAGGAAGAATGGGCGGCATTCTAGTGGGCGGCGCGTGCATGCGTCAACCGCCTCGCGGCGGTTGCGCTACTGCGCCGAGCCGATCGTCCCCGTCGCAAGCGCGAGCGCGGCAGCAGCGGACAGCGCGCCGGCATAGCTGTCGACCTCCGCGTTGCGGGCCGCGAGCAGCTGGCTTTGCGCGATCGTCGCATCGGTGACCGAACCGACGCCGCTCCGGTACGCGGTCAGCGCCGCGTCGTAGCTCGTCTGCGCGGCATCGACGAGCGCCTTCGCGGCGTCGTGGGACGCAAGGCTCGTCTGCACCGCGTTTTGCGCGGCGACGACCTGACGGACGGCTTCCTCCTTGGTCCGGGTGAGCCGCGCGGAGGCGCTTTCCGCATCGTTGCGCGCCTGCATCAGCACGGCCGAGCGCAGGCCGCCGTCGTACAGCGGAATCGTCACGCCGAGGAACACGCCGCCGCCGTAGCGGCTGCCGTTCAGGTTGACGGTCGGCGCCTGGTCGCCGATCGCGGGCAGCGCGGAGATGGACGTGCCGCCGCTCGCGTACGACGTCGACGCGGACAGGAAGATCTTCGGCATGAACGCGGCTTCCGCCGCCTTGATCTTCGCGCGATTGGCCCTTTCAAGCGCGAATGCGCCCTGCAGGTCGGGGCGGCGCGCAATCGCATCCGACACGATCGCGTCGACCGACGAGCCGAGTGCGGGCGGCAGTGGCCGTTTCGGCAGCGCGGCGATGGTCGGCTTCGACAGCGGCGAGATGCCGAGCGCGGAGACGAGGGCGAGGTAGCTGTCGCTCTCCGTGCCGTTTGCCTGCACGAGCGCGAGGTTGGCCTGCGCGCGGTTCTGCGTTGCCTGCGCGAGCTCGACGACCGTGCCGACGCCGTGCTTGAGCCGCGCGCGGGAGGCGGCGAGGATCGCGTCCGCGTTCGCGAGGCCCTGCTGCGCGCTGAGGGCGCGCGAGCGCGCGGCTTCGTAGCGGTAGTACGCGACGGTCACGTCGTGGATCACCTGCTGGTGCACGGCCGTGAACGCGACGTTCGACGCGATCGACGCCTGTTCGGCCGCTTCGACGCGCGCCGCGCGGCCGCCGAAATCGAACAGCAGCCATTGCAGCGACAGTGCCGAGATGGTGCCGTGCACGGTGGAGTTGCTCGACGAGTCGCCGAGGATCGACGACGTCGTGCCGTGGTTGGCCTGGTACCCGCCCATGGCCGTCGCGGACAGCTTCGGCAGGTAGGCGGTCTTGGCCAGGCCGACCGCGAGCGCCGCGTTGCGCGCGTCGTTCCATGCGATGCGGGTCAGCGGGTTCGCCGATTCGGCGAGATCGATCAACTCGGGCAGCGTGTACGCATGCGCGGTATCGAGCGCGGCGGGCGGCGAGACCGACGCGAGCGCCGGCGATGCCGGCAGCGTGTAGTCGTGCGAACCTTGCGCGGACGCGCGCGGCGGGCCCGGCACGATGTCGCCCGCAGCTGACGTTTGCGGCTGCCATGGGCGATCGGACGCCTCCGGCGCCAGATCGATCGACGACGTCGCGCAGCCGGCCAGCGCGACGGCGGTCGCGAGGGCGGCGGCGGCGATCGACGCGGCCGGCGGTTCAGGTAGGCGCATGGGGGGCAGGCTCCTTCGGTGTGGCTTGACGGGCGGCGTCGGCGATGTGCGCGAGCCGCGTGTCGATCAGGTTCAGCAGCGCGTCGCGCGCGGGGTCGGTGGGGGCGGTGCCCGGCGGAGTGGCCGGCGTCGCGGGCGAATCCGGGTGGAGAGCGGCTTCGTCGCCGCGCGGTTCGGTCACGCGGGCGAGCTGCGCGCCGATCGCCGCGTCGCCGGGCTTGCGTTCGGCGAGCAGGAACAGCGGCCCCTCGAGCGCGCCGAGTTCGGCGAGCGCGCGCCGCCGCGTGGCCAGCCACGTGGCGGCCGGCCGCACCCACGACGGTTCGTAGTGGACCAGCCCGAGCTCCTGCGTAATCGCGCCGTGGCGGGCGAACGCTTCGGCCGCGAGCGCGCGCCGCTCGGCCGGCTGCGCGACCTGCACGAGGCGCCGCCACTGGTCGATCAGCGCCGCGAGCCCGACGTCGATCTGCTTGCCGATGCTGACGGGCCAGATGCGCGTGAACACGAGATACACGACGACGTTGCCGAGCAGGATGCCGATCGTGCGATCGCGCGCGATCGTCAGGTCGAAGCCGGGGCCGGCGCCCTGGATCACGCACAGGAAAAACGCGAATGCGATCTGGAAGCCGGCATACGCGATGCGTGGCGAGCCGAATGCGACCCACGCGGCGAGCCACCCGCCGGCAAACACCAGGGCCATCAGGTGGCCGACCGACGACAGCGACGGCACGACGAACACGAGTGCCGCCGTGCCGAGCAGTGCGCCGACGATGCAGCCGAGGATCCGCAGCGTGAGCTTCTCGACCGTCTCGGCCGTCGAGCCGAGCGACACGATGTAGCAGGTGACGACGCACGTGTGGATGCCCGACCAGTCGAGCTGCGAATACAGCAGGTAGCAGAAGATCGCCGCGGCGGTCGTCTTCAGTGCGTAGCGGATGTGGTCGGGATTGGTGCGCGCGTCGGGCAGGAAGAAGCCGCCGCGCGGTGCCGGGGGCGGGGTGCCTTCGGCGGTGGCTGCGGGCGCGTCGGGTGCAGCTGCCGAAGCTGCCGAAGCTGCCGAAGCTGCCGAAGCTGCCGAAGCTGCCGAAGCTGCCGAAGCTGCCGAAGCTGCCGAAGCTG
>NZ_CABVPW010000008.1:0-233544 GCF_902499025.1 Burkholderia lata
CGCCGCCCGTCGCGCGCGCTCGTCGCCGCGGCCGCGTGCGGGCCGCTCGCGATCCTGCTGCCGCTCGGCTTCACGCTGTACCGCGCGGCCACCTTCGGCGTCGACGATGCAATCGAGCTGATATGGCGCCCGCTCGTCGGCGAACTGCTGGTCAACACGCTGTCGATCACGCTCGCCGCGACGCTCGCGTGCACGCTGCTCGGTACGGCGGTCGCGTGGTTCATCGAGCGCACCGACCTGCCGGCCCGGCCGCTGTGGACCGCGCTCGCGGCCGCGCCGCTCGCGGTGCCGCCATTCATCACGAGCTATGCGTGGGTGTCGCTGAGCCTCGACCTGCAGGATTTCCTCGGCGCGCTGATCGTGCTGACCTCCGCGTACTTCCCGCTCGTCTACCTGCCGGTGGCCGCCGCGCTGCGCGAACTCGATCCCGCGCTGGAGGAAAGCGCGCGCACGCTCGGCTGCTCGCCGTGGCATACCTTCTTCCGCGTCGTGCTGCCGCAGCTGCGCCCCGCGCTGTGCGGCGGGATGCTGCTCGTCGCGCTCGGCGTACTGTCCGAGTTCGGCGCATTCCAGTTGCTGCGCTTTCGTACGTTCACGACCGAGATCTATGCGGAATACCGCACCGCGTTCGACGGCGGCGGCGCATCGCTGCTCGGCTGCGTGCTGATCGCGCTGTGCCTGCTGTGCCTCGCGATCGAGGCACGCGCACGCGGCCATGCGCGCTACGGCCATACGCACCGCGCCGCGCGCCGCGTCGCGATGCGTTATCCGCTCGGCCATCTGCGCGGCCCTGTCACCGTTGCGTTCGCCGTACTCGCGGCGGCGACGCTCGGCGTGCCGCTCGCGATGATCGGCTACTGGCTCACGCAACAGGGCGCGGCCGCGGTCACGCCGGCCGACGTGTCGCCCGAGCTGCTGTGGCAGGCCACGCTCGCATCGTCCGGCTACGGCCTGATGGCGGCAGCCGTCACGACGCTGCTCGCGCTGCCGCTCGCGTTCCTGCTGGTTCGTTATCCGGGCCGCGTCGCGACGCTTCTCGAGCGCACCGCGATGACCGTGCAGGGTGTGCCGGGCATCGTCGTCGCGCTGGCGATCGTGTCGATCACGGTGCGGCTGCTGCAGCCGCTCTACCAGAGCGCACCGGCACTCGTCGGCGCATACGCGATCCTGTTCCTGCCGCTCGCGGTCGTCAGCGTGCGCGCCGCGCTGTCGCACGTGCAGGTCCGGCTCGAGGAAACCGCGCGCTCGCTCGGCCTCGGCTGGCGCGCGACGCTCATGCGCGTGGTGCTGCCGCTCGCGGCGCCCGGCCTCGGCGCGGCCGCGACGATGGTGTTCATCTCGGTCGTGACGGAACTCAACGCGACGCTGCTGCTGTCGCCGATCGGCACCCGCACGCTCGCGACGCAGGTGTGGAGCGATACGGCGACGCTCGCGTTCGCCGCCGCGGCGCCCTATGCCGCACTGCTCGTCGCGCTGTCGCTCGGCGCATCGGGACTGCTGTTCCTGCTGCTCGGCCGTGCGTCGGTGCGCGACTGAGCGCCGCCCTCTTTCCCCGGAACCGCCCATGAGCGAACTACGCATCCACGGCCTGTCCAAATCGTTCGGATCGCATACCGTCCTGCACGACATCGACCTCACGGTGCGGCGCGGCTCGCGCCTCGCGCTGCTCGGCCCGTCCGGCAGCGGCAAGACCACCCTGCTGCGCGTGCTGTGCGGCTTCGAACGCGCCGAGCGCGGCACCGTCGAAATCGACGGGCGCCGCGTGGCCGCACCCGACGTGCACCTGCCGCCCGAACAGCGCCGGATCGGCTACGTGCCGCAGGAAGGTGCGCTGTTTCCGCATCTGTCGGTGGCCGACAACATCGCGTTCGGGCTGCCACGCGCGGCGCGGCGGCGCCATCATCGCGTCGACGAACTGCTCGAGATGGTCGGGCTGCCCGCGTCGTATGCGAACCGTGCGCCGCAGCAACTGTCCGGCGGGCAGCAGCAGCGCGTCGCGCTCGCACGCGCGCTCGCGCCCGAACCGTCGCTCGTGATCCTCGACGAACCGTTCTCCGCGCTCGACACGTCGCTGCGCCACGAAACGCGCAGCGCGGTCGCCGATGCGCTCGCCGCGGCGGGCGCGACATCGGTGCTCGTCACGCACGACCAGCCCGAGGCGATGACGCTCGGCGACGAAGTGGCGGTGATGTGGCACGGCCGGCTCGTGCAGACGGCCGCGCCGCAGACGCTGTACCGGCAGCCCGTCACGCGCGACGTCGCGTCGTTCGTCGGGCAGGCCGTGCTGCTCGCCGGCCGCGTGCACAACACGCGCATCGCCTGCGCGCTCGGCGAACTGCCGCTCGTCGCGCCGCTGCCCGACGGGCCGGCCGATGCGATGCTGCGTCCCGAGCAGATCGGCATCGTGCCGGTCACACACGTCGACGCGGCACGCGGCCATACTGCGCGCGTCGAAGCCGCACAGTTCGCGGGCCAGGACGCCGACGTGCTCGTGCGCCTCGATGCGGATCTCGACGTCCTCGTGCGCGTACGCGTGCCGGGGCATCGGTGTCCATCCGTCGGTGAACGCGTCGCGCTGGTCGTGGATGGCGCGGTGATGGCATACGCGCGCTGAGCGGCGCGGCCCGCCACTGCGCGCACTCACACACCGTCAGGCATCGGCACAACCCGCATCCGACAACGGCCGGAAGGTCCGGCCCTCCGTTTCGACGGCCGCGCCCAGCAGCCGTGCGAGCCCCTTCGCGCCTTCGCGCATCACGACGTCGTGATTCCACCGGAACAGCGGGCGACCGAGCGGCTCCAGCCGGTTCATCCAGCGCACGTGCGTGCGGATGTGCCAGTCGTAGCGCACGATCGTGCGTGCGCCGTCGGCGATGAACGACCAGTACCCGTCGCCTTCGATCGCACCGCTCGCGCGGCCTTCGAGCGCATGCGGCGGCTCGACGCGTCGCACGCGCATGTCGAAGGTCAGCCGGTACGGCAGCGCCCCTTTCCACGTGTACCGGTGCAGTGCGCCGACACCCCGCGCGTCGCCCGGCTCGATCTCGACGGTGCGCACGGCGCCCTTCCACCAGTCGGGCCAGCGGTCGACCTGGTAGATCGCGTCCCACACCACCGCGAGCGGTGCGTCGACGCGCCAGGTCGTCGAGAACCGGTACTCCGCCATGCAGCCTCCGGCATGCCCGTCGCGGGCATGAGTCAGCGCACCGCTCAGGGCGCGAAGAAGCGTTCGGGAAAGGCGACGTCGATCTCGATATCGTCGAGCGTCACGGTTTCGAGCGGCACGTCGTCATCGTCCGCGAAACTGACGACCTTCAGCGGAAAGCCGTCCTCGGTATCCAGCCACAGCCGGTAGCGATGCACGCCATCGACCGCGTGCGCGGGTGCGCCCGTGACCGACACGCGCAGCGCGGTCCGGCCGCCGACGGCCTCCTCGCCTTCGGTCACCGTCGCGCCGCCTTCCTGCAGCGCATGAACGTTGCGCAGCAGTTCGCCCACGTCCGACCGGTCGACCCGGTGGCCGCTGCGGTCGCGCACGAGCGGATTGGACGGCGACAGCGTCAGCGCGGGCGGCGCATGCGCGCCGAACGGGCGCAGCCGCACCTTGCCGTCGCCGGGATCGTACGCGAGCACCGCGCCGCGATGCGGCGACACGAAATCCATCCGGACGAAGCCCGGTTTCAGGTACGCGTAATGGATTTCGGTGTGGTCGCCGCTGCGCGCGGACGAGCGGATCGTCGCGCGGTACGAGCGGACGTGGTCGAAATGCGCCTGCGCGACGGTCACGGGATCGGCGGTCATGCTCGCTCCTATCAGGCTCGCGGCCAGCAACGCGGCGATCACGGCGCCGCCTCGACATCGAGCACGCCTTCCATCCCGCGCTCGCGATGGCTCCTGAAAAACAGCAGCCGATGCGTGCAATAGTAGGCGAACCGGCCCGGCTGCGTCGGTGTGAAGCGAAACGTCTTCGGCGTCGTGCCGAGCTCGGTGTGCACCGCGATGCCGGCCTGCGGCGCATCGATTTCGAAGCTGTGCGGCACCAGGCCGGGCTCGGCCGACACGGTCAGCTCGACCGGCACGTGTGCCCGCACGATCACGTGGTTCGGTCGGAAGAAATAGCTGCCGCCGACGATCGCCACCCGCTGCACGCCGTCGGCGTCGACGGGCACGCGCACCGGCGCGTCGCCGTCCGCCCGCGCAAGCGCGGCGCCCGCGGCGAGCACCGCCGGCACCAGCATCTGCACGAGCCCCTTCGTGATCGTCGTCTTCATCGCCTGCTCCGTACCGGCGCCGCGCGCGTCACCCCTTCCACGCGTCGGTCGGGCCGCCGAGCTCGCCGCATGCGTCGATCGCGAGTTCGCGCAGGCGCCGTTCGTCGCCCTGGCCGGACAATGCGTAGCCCATCCCGCGATCCGACCAGAAATACGTGTAGCGATCGCCGGCCGACATCGCCTGCGGCGCGAGACGCCGTGCGTCGTAGGCCGTCATGTACAGCGTCACGCGCTCGCCGTCCGCGCGCTGGTACATGAGTTGCGCGGCCGGCCCCGCTTCACCGGGCAGCAACCGGCCGCCGAGCAGCGCGTAGCCGTATTCGTCGAGTGACGGCGCACGCACGGGCCGCCCGAGACGCGTGGACAGCCACGCGACGAGATGTTCGGAGTCGCCCGCGCCGACCTCGACCGGATGTTCGCGCTCGGCCACGTACGTCGCGTACGCGACATCCGCGCGCGCGGCGAACGCCGGTTCGCTGCCAAACGCCATCCAGCCCGCATGCAGCGCAACGCCGATCAGCAGCCCGGCCGCGAGCCCCGCGAACGCATAGGCGATCCCGCGCCGCCGCGGCGTACGGCGCTGCACGAACAGCGCGGGCGCGGCGCCCGGCAGCGGGAACAGCGCCTGCAGCGCGTCGCGCTGCGCACGGTAATGCGCGAATCGTCCGGCTTCCTCCGGATCGGCCTGCACGCGCTCGAGCACCTCGCGGCGCTCGTGCCCGGACAGCTCGCCGTCCAGCAACGCGGACAGCAGTTGCGCCGACGCATCGTCGTCCCGCTCGTTCGAAGGTTTGCGTGGATCGTCCATCATGTCTTCCCGATCACCCGTAACGCGGCCGTGCCGTGCGCCGACGGCTCGTCCGACAGCAGCGCGCGCATCTGCCCGCGCGCCCGTGCGAGCCGCGACATCACCGTTCCCACCGGTACGCCGAGCACCTCCGCGGCCTCGCGATAGCTCAATTCCTCGAGGGCGACCAGCAACAGCACCTCGCGCTGTTCGACCGGCAGCCGGTACAGCGCGCGCTGCACGTCGCGCAGCACCAGCCCGCCGATTTCGCCGGCCGGTGCGGCCATCGTCTGCCACGGTGCCGTCGCGTCATCGACGGCGATCTCGTGCCGCGCACGCAACTGGTCGATGAAACGGTGCCGCAGCAGCGTCAGCAGCCACGCGCGCAGGTTGCCGCCATCGCGCGGCGGGCGGTTCAGCGCACGCTCGAGCGTGTCCTGTACGAGATCGTCCGCCCAGGCCCGGTCGCCCGTCAGCGCGCGCGCATAGCGCGTGAGATGCGGCAACCACACCAGCAGATCCGATTCGTAGCTCATCAGGATGCCTCACGCACCGCCGCACCGCCGCGCCCTCAAGGACGTGCAACGTGCCACATGCCGCCGATCCCGTCGCCGCCCGCGTCGCCGGGCTTGCGATCCAGCTTCCAGCGATACAGCGGGCGCCCGCGGTACGCCCATTGCTTGCCGCCGTCGTCGCGCGCGACGAGACTCAGCGCGCCCGCGGCCTTGTCATACGCGTCGGCGCGCGCGGGCGGCCAGTTGGCCGCACACGCGCTGTCGCACGCGCTCTTGCCGGGCGCATCGCGATCGAACACGTACAGCGTCATGTGATCGTCGTCGACGAGTTTCCCGTCGCCGGCCCGGGGCGGTTCCGCGGCGGCCGGCCGCACGATTGCCGCCATCAGCGCAGCGGCGACGCATATCCGTTTCATGCCCTTTCTCCTTGGCACGGTATCGCGACAGCGCGGCTCAGGCCGGGACGATCGGCTTCGTCACGACCATTATCCCGCCGGCCGGCGCTGCCGGGCTTCGGTATGTAAACGGATGGAGGCGACCGGATATTCCACGCCGGCCGACGCGCGCCGGCAGCGCCCATTCATGCGATGAAAGAAAGCGGGACACCCAAAGACAACGCGGCATGACATCGCTGTCATGCCGCGTTGCGCGACCCGTTGCGCACGGCGGCCGATCCGGCACCGCCGTGCGGGCGAGGCCGATTACTTCGACAGTGCGCCCGTCAGCGACTGGAGCAGCGACGACACCGGTGCGAGCGGGTTGCCCGGTGCGCTGTTGCCCGAATGCGGCGTGACCGACAGGCCCGGCGCGGAGCCGAGCGCCGTGCCCACCGTCGTACCGACCGCGTTGACGACCGTCGCCGTCGCGTTGGCGCCCGTCGTCAGCAGCGAGCCGACCGCACCCGCCGTGCCGCCGGCCGCGTTCGCGCCCGAGCCGAGCAGGCTGCCGCCCGCCGCCGCCGTCGAACCGGCTGCGCCCGACAGCGCGCCGGCCGCCTGCCCGAGAGCCACCGGACCGTTCGCGAGTGCGCCCGTCACCGAGCCGAGCGCACCGGTCAGTGCGCCGGCGGGGTTGCTGCCGCCCGTCAGGCCGCTCACGAGGTTCGTGATCGGTGCGATCGGGTTGCTGCCCGCCGCGCCCGACAGCGTGCCGACGACCTGGTTCACGACGCCTTGCACCGGCGCCAGCGGGTTCGACCCGCCGAGGTTGCCGAGTGCCCCCACGACGGAGCCGACCGCGTTACCCAGTGCGTTCGTGGCCGTGCCGACCGCATTGCTGTTGCCGAGCGTGCCGACGACCTGGTTCACGACGCCCTGCACCGGTGCCAGCGCGTTCGAGCCGCCGAGGTTGCCGAGTGCGCCCGTCACCGAGCCGAGTGCGCCGGACAGCGCACCGGCCGCGTTGCCGCCCGTCGGCAGCGCGTTCTGCAGGCCGTTGACGAGGTTCGTGATCGGCGCGATCGGGCTGCCGCCACCTGCGCCGGACAGCGTACCGACGACCTGATTGACGACGCCTTGAACCGGCGCCAGCGGATTCGAGCCGCCGAGCGTGCCGGCGAGCTGCGTCACGACGCCCTGCACCGGCGCCAGCGGGCTTCCCGCGCCGCCGACGTTGCCGAGCGTGCCCGTGATCGTGTTGACCGCGTTGCTCAGCGCGCCGGCCGGGTTGCCGCTGCCGAGCGTACCCGTGACCTGGTCGACGACGTTCTGGATCGGCGCCAGCGGGTTCGAGCCGCCACCGATGCCGCCCAATGCGCCCGTGACCTGGTTCACGACGCCTTGGACCGGTGCCAGCGGGTTCGAGCCGCCGCCGATACCGCCCAATGCGCCCGTGACCTGGTTCACGACACCTTGGACCGGTGCCAACGGGTTCGAGCCACCGCCGATACCGCCCAATGCGCCCGTCACTTGGTTCACGACGCCTTGAACCGGCGCCAGCGGGCTCGAGCCGCCACCGATGCCGCCCAATGCGCCCGTCACCGTGCCGAGTGCGCCGGTCAGTGCCCCTGCCGGGTTGCCGCTACCGAGCGCGCCGGTCACTTGATTCACTACGCCTTGCACCGGTGCCAGCGGGTTCGAGCCGCCACCGATACCGCCCAGTGCGCCCGTCACCGTACCCAGTGCGCCGGTCAGTGCGCCTGCCGGGTTACCGCTGCCAAGCGCCCCCGTGACTTGGTTCACGACACCTTGCACCGGTGCCAGCGGGTTCGAGCCACCGCCGATTCCGCCGAGCGCACCCGTTGCCGTACCGAGTGCGTTGCTCAGTGCCCCGGTCGCCGTGTTCAGCGCACCGGTCAGGGCACCTGCCGGGTTGCCGCCACTCAGCGCACCCGTGACCTGATTCACGACGCCTTGAACCGGCGCCAGCGGATCCGTACCGCCGCCGATGGCGCCCAATGCACCCAGTGCCCCCGTCACGTTGCCGATCGCACCGGTCACCGTGCCTGCCGGATTGCCCGCACCGAGCTCACCTGCCACCGTACCGAGCGCACCCGTCAACGCACTGGCCGGGTTGCCGCTATTGAGCGCCGTCGTCACTTGATTGACGACGCCTTGAACCGCCCCCAGCGGGTACGAACCGCCACCGACATTACCTAGCGCGCCGGTCACCGTACCGAGTGCACCCGTCAACGCACCAGCCGGGTTACCGCTGCCGAGCGCGCCCGTTACTTGATTGACGACACCTTGCACCGGTGCCAGCGGATTCGAGCCGCCACCGATGCCGCCCAGTGCGCCCGTCACTTGATTCACGACGCCTTGGACCGGTGCCAGCGGGTTCGAGCCGCCACCGATGCCGCCCAGTGCACCCGTTACTTGATTCACGACACCTTGCACCGGCGCCAGCGGGTTCGAGCCGCCGCCGATGCCGCCCAGTGCGCCCGTCACTTGATTCACGACGCCTTGGACCGGTGCCAGCGGGTTCGAACCGCCACCGATGCCGCCCAGTGCGCCCGTCACCGTGCCCAGTGCGCCGGTCAGTGCCCCTGCGGGGTTGCCGCCACCGAGTGCACCCGTTACTTGATTCACGACACCTTGAACCGGCGCCAGCGGGTTCTCGCCGCCACCGATGCCGCCCAGTGCACCCGTGACCGTGCCCAGTGCGCCGGTCAACGCACCAGCCGGGTTGCCGCCACCGAGCGCACCCGTTACTTGATTGACGACACCTTGCACCGGCGCCAGCGGGCTCGAGCCGCCACCGATGCCGCCCAATGCGCCCGTCACCGTGCCGAGTGCGCCGGTCAACGCACCAGCCGGGTTGCCGCCACCGAGTGCACCCGTGACTTGGTTCACGACACCTTGAACCGGCGCCAGCGGATTCGCGCCGCCGCCGACATTACCCAGCGCCCCCGTTACCGTGCCAACCGCATTGCTCAGCGTCCCCGTCGCCGTATTCAGCGCACCGGTCAGCGCGCCAGCCGGGTTGCCGCCGCTCAGCGCACCCGTCACCTGATTCAGCACGCCCTGGACCGGCGCGAGCGGCTGCACCGTGCCGCCGCCACCGCCGAGTGCGCCCGTCACCGCCCCCACGGCGCCCGACAGTACCTGGCCCGGATCGCCAAGCGACGTCTGGATCGCGCCCGCCCCGCCTGCCGCCACGGTGACCGAGCCCAGCGGCGACGTACCCGTCGCGACCAACCCGACCGACACGCTGTTCGTCGGCGGGTTGACGATCACTTGCGGAATCGGCAGCGCATCAAGGGCCCCCGCCATCGCGGAACCCGAAGCCAGTACCCCGAACACCGTCGCAACCGACAGCGCCACACCCGTCAATTTCAGATTGTGTCCCATCTTTATTTTTCCCCATCTCGGTTGGCACAACGTTGATAAAGCATGGGGACGGATTGCACGAAGTGTGCCAATTCGAAAAACAGGATTGATTCGTCTGCCTATTGACGTTCGATAGCGCTTTTTTAATCGATTTCAGACGAAATTCACGGCCCTGGCGGCACAATCATCTGATGAAAAAGGCCGACGGAGCGCGGATGTAACGTAACGTTTGCGAGCCCCGTGGTAACGTGTTCCGGTACATTCCTCGTAACACCGGAACACCCCGCCGCCACGGTGCATTACACCGTCATGACGGGCTGCCCATTACGCATTTCAGCAATATGAAAATGCATTGATAAATCGCCGATTTGCTGATTTTATTTATTTCGCGATTATCTTTCTTGCCGATTACGCAGATCATTTCCGATCGCGCGATTTCCGGTAATTCGGATAGCAGAATGAAACATTGTGAAGGCCGGCGCGCGCGAGGCAGCGCGCGCCGCCGGATCAGCCGAAGCGCGCGGGCCGGTACGGATGGGGATCGATATAGGTCGGCGCGCCCGTCATCATTTCGGCGAGCAGTCGCCCGGTCGCGGGGCCGAGCGTAAGCCCGTGGTGACAATGACCGAACGCGAACCACAGATGACGATGGCGCGGCGCGGCCCCGATCACCGGGCGCATGTCGGGCGTGCACGGCCGCATCCCGAGCCACGGCTCCGGATCGAGCCGCTCGCCGATGCCGAACGCGTCGCGCGCCAGCGGCTCGGCACGCGCGAGCTGCACGCCGGTCGGCGGCGCGCCGCGCAGCGCGATCTCGACACCGGTCGTGACCCGCAGGCGGCCACCTTCCATCGGCGCGACGACGAAACCTTCCTCGGTATCGCACACCGGCACGTTCAACGGCGCACGCGTCGGCCGGTAGTGCATGTGGTAGCCGCGCTTCGCGCGCAGCGGAATCCGGTAGCCGAGCGGCTCGAAGACATGATCGGACCACGGCCCGAGCGCAACCACGGCCGAGCGCGCCGAGATCGGCCCGTGTTCCGTGCCGACCTGCCAGCCGCCATCCACCTGCGTGAACGTCTTTGCATCGCCGAGCGCGAACGTGCCGCCGTCGCGCTCGAACAGCCGCGCGTAGGCCTTGGTCAGCCCGCCCGGGCTCGACACGGTCTTCGGGTCCTGCCAGTGGAATGCGCCGCAGAACGCATCGCTGATACCGGGTTCGCGTGCGCGCAACGCCCGTGCGTCGAGCACGGTCATCCGCAGCCCGTGCGCATCGGCCACGCGCTGCTGCGCGCGCGTTTCCGCGTCGAACAGCGCGGGCGAACGGAACGCCTCGATCCACCCGCCGTCGTGCACGAGCGGCTGCGCATCGGTACGCGCGAGCAGCGCGTCGTGCTCGACGACGCTCGCCGCGACGAGCGGCAGCAGGTCGCGCGCGGCGGCCGCGAGCCGCTGCGGCGACGATTCGCGCCAGAAACGCGCGAGCCAGCCCGCATACGCCGGTAGCGCGCGGTAGTCCCAGTAGAGATCGACCGAGCGATTGCGCGCATAGCGCAACAGCGTGCCGAGCCGGCGCGGAAACGCGTACGGCACGACCGACGAGCGCTCGATCAGCCCGGCATTGCCGTGGCTCGTTTCCTCGCCGGGCGCACGCCGGTCGACGAGCGCGACGCGCAGCCCGCGATCCTGCAGATGCAGCGCCGACGACACGCCGACGATGCCGGCCCCCAGAACGATGACGTCGAAATCCATGGTTCCCCGTACTGCGTCGAGATTCGATGCGGCACGCGCCGGCGCGACGGCCGGCGCGCGGCGGTGCTTACTTCGCGACGATGTCGCGCTTGAAGTACTTCTGCGACAGCGCGCCGAGCGTGCCGTCCTTCTTCAGCGCGTCCAGCGCGCCGACGATCTTCGCCTGCAGCGCCTTGTCGTTCTTGCGCATCCCGAAGCCCGTGCCTTCGCCGAGCGTCGCCGGATCCTTCAGCGGCTCGCCGACGATCTGGTAGTCGCGGCCGGCCGGCTTGTCGAGGAAACCGTCCTGCGCGGTCTGCGCTTCCTGCACGGCCGCGTCGAGGCGACCCGCGACGAGATCGGCGTAGATCTGGTCCTGATCCTGGTACGACACGACGGCCACGCCCGCATTGGCCCAGTGCGCCTTCAGGAAGTCCTCCTGCGACGAGCCCTGCAGCACGCCGACGTGCTTGCCGCGCAGGCTCGCGACGTCAGGCCGCAGCGGCGAGCCGTGCTTCGCGATCATCACGATCGGCACCACGTAGATCGCCGGCGTGAAGTCGATGCTCTGACGGCGCTTCGACGTGATGTTCATCGCCGAATTGATCGCGTCGAACTTGCGTGCCTGCAGCGCCGGGATCAGCCCGTCGAACGAATTCTCGACCCACACGCATTTCATGTTCAGCTTCGCGCACACCGCATTGCCGATGTCGACGTCGAAACCCTGCAACTGACCGGCCGGCGTCTTGCTCTCGAACGGCGGATAGGCGGCTTCGATCCCGAAGCGCAACGTGGTCTGTTCCGCATGGGCCGTGACGGCCGCGCAGGCAAGCGCCGCAGCGGCGCAAAGGGAGAGCTTCCAGTTCATGACGGTCCTTCCGTTCTGGATTGAGGCGATGAAGATCGGTACACGCCGGCGTCGGCCGGGCGCCGGATCGGCATGCGAGGCAGGCGGCCACCTCGAGGCGACGCGCCGTGTCCTGCACGCGAAATATAGACTCAAAGTCTACTATAGACTATAGGGGATACGAGAATCGTGCCCCGATACACGGCGTCGAAAATTCGCCACTCATCCGGAAAGCCTTTGATTTACCGTGATTTTTTTCGAACCCCACGGCAACACGAAGTCTCGAAAAGAAAAATTCTCCCGATTTTGTTTGTCTATATTAGACTTTTCGTCCATTACGAACACTGCCGGACACCGTCGATCGAGACTGTCCTGTCCGGCCCCGACCGGAGATGTCCCCATGACGCAAACCGCCCCGACCCTGCCGCTGACCGTCGATGAAGCCGCGGTGCGCGCGGCCCTGCCGTCGCTCGACGTGCTCGGCACGCTGCGCAGCATGTTCGCGTCGCTCGCCGCGGCGCGCGCGGTGCAGCCGCCGCAAACGCTCACGCTGTTTCCCGACCAGGCCGGCGACTTCATCACGTATCTCGGCGCCCTCGCCGACGCGCAGGTGTTCGGCGCGAAGCTGTCGCCGTATGTCGTGACGGGCGGCAAGCCTATCGTCACCGCATGGACCGCGCTGATGTCGATGCGCACGGGCCAGCCGCTGATGTGGTGCGACGCGGGGCTGCTGACCGTCGAGCGCACGGCCGGCACGACCGCGCTCGCGGTCGACTGCCTTGCGCCGCGCGACGCGCGCCATCTCGCGATCGTCGGCGCGGGCGCGGTCGGCCTCGCACACCTGCGGCACACGGCGGGATTGCGCGACTGGGAAACGATTCGCGTGTACTCGCCCTCGCTCGCCGGCGACGCGGCGCAGCAGGCGGCGCTCGCGCAGCTCGATCCGCGCGCACGCGCCGCGACGAGCGTCGAAGCCTGCGTACGCGACGCGGACGTCGTGATGCTGTGCACGTCGTCCGGCACGCCCGTGCTCGGCGACGGGATGCTCACGCGCCCCGCGCTCGTCACGTCGATCAGCACGAACGTCGCGCGCGCCCACGAGATCCCGCCCGCGTGGCTGCCCGACATGGACGTGTACTGCGACTACGGGCACACGACGCCCGCGAGCGCCGGCGAGATGCAGATCGCGACGGCGGAACACGGCTGGGACGCCGCGCGGATCGTCGGCGACCTGCCCGCGCTCGTCGCCCGCACCTGCCCGGCACCGTCGTACGCCCGTCACGCGTTCTTCCGCTCGATCGGCCTCGGGCTCGAGGACATCGCGATCGCGCATGCGCTGTACACGCACCTGACGCGCGCATGAGCGGCACGCGCGCGCGGGGCCGATACAATGACGCAACCGCCGCGGCGGCCGCGCGCGGGCGCACGGGCATGCCGGCCAACGGTGCGCCGGCGCGCCGGCCCGATGCGCTGCCCGGCCCCCGCCCACCCGAGATGGCGAACCCGATGCGCAAGAAGAAATCCCCCGTCAAAGACCTGCTGCTCACCCGCTATGCGCCGATCGCCGACGGTATCGCCGCGCTGTTCTTCCCGTACGCGGAAGTCGTGATCCACGACCTGCACGACCAGACCGTGCTGTATCTCGCGAACAACCTGTCGAAGCGCGAGGTCGGCGACGATTCCGCGCTCGAGGAAATCGATCATTCCGCGCGCGAGCGCGTGATCGGCCCGTACGAGAAGCTGAACTGGGACGGCCGGCGGATGCGCTGCGTGAGCAACGTGCTGTTCGACGACGAAGGCCGCCCGGCCGGGATGATGTGCATCAACTTCAACATCGCGGTGTTCGACGAGGTGCGCGCGACGCTCGACCTGTTCATCAAGGGCGCGGGCGTCGTCGCGCAGCCGGACGAGCTGTTCCGTGACGACTGGCAGGAGCGCATCAACACGTTCCTGCACGGCTGGCTGCGCGAACGGCAGGTCGGGCTGAACGGGCTGACGCGCGAGCACCGGCGCGAGCTCGTCGAAGCGCTTTACGCGGAAGGCGCGTTTCGCGGCAAGAGCGCGGCGAACTACGTCGCGAACGTGCTCGGGATGGGCCGCGCGACGGTCTACAAGCACCTCAAGCACCTGAAGGAAACGCAGGGCGACGCATAAGCGGACCACCTCGCGGGCCGGTTCGCCGGGAGGCACGGCGGCGGCCGGCATCGGCACTTGCTATCGGGACGCCGCTTCCGTGTCTATGCTTCGTGATACGCCGGGCACCCGTTTCGCATGCCCGCCCGGCCAGG
Organism: Burkholderia lata; assembly: GCF_902499025.1. Lineage (GTDB taxonomy): Bacteria > Pseudomonadota > Gammaproteobacteria > Burkholderiales > Burkholderiaceae > Burkholderia > Burkholderia lata_C. The sequence goes on from NZ_CABVPW010000008.1 coordinate 14,207, forward strand.
ACGAAGCGCCGAAGCACAAAGTGATATAGTCCCGGTTACACTTTTTTTGCTGCCCGGAACCGCCCATGACGACCGCTCCCGCCCCAACTGCCCGCCCGACCCTGACCGTCGAAATCTGGTCCGACCTGATCTGCCCGTGGTGCTGGATCGGCAAGCGCCGCTTCGACGAGGCGCTCGCCGCGTTCGCACATGCAGACCGCGTCGACGTCGCGCTGCGTGCGTACCGGCTGATGCCCGGCCAGCCCGTCGAGCCGGTCGAGGCGATGCTCGGCGGCAAGTACCGGATGTCGCCCGCTCAGGTCGACCAGATGCTGCGCCAGGTCACCGATGCGGCTGCGAGCGTCGGGTTGCGCTACGACCTGCCCGGCACGCTCGTCGGCGATACGCTCGACGGCCACCGGCTCGTGAAGCTCGCGGAAGCGACGGGCCGCGCGCATGCGCTGACCGAGCGGCTGTACCGCGCGTATTTCTGCGAGCACGCCTCGCTGTTCGATCACGCCGAGCTGACCGAATTCGCGGTCGAAGCCGGGCTCGAGCGCTCGGCCGTCGAAGCCGTGCTGCGCAGCGACCTGTACCGCGACGAAGTCGAAGCCGACGTCGCCCGCGCCGCGCAGATCGGCGGTCGCGGCGTACCGCTGTTCGTATTCGGCGGCCGCTACGCGGTGTCGGGTGCGCAACCGGCCGACGCGTTCGCGCAGGCGCTCGACCAGGCATGGCGCGACGGCATCGTCGAACTCGACGGCAGCGATGCGGCCGCCTGCGGCCCGGACGGCTGCGAACTGCCGGCGCGCTCGTAACGTCCGTCGCATCCATCGTCGCGCGCGTCCCGCCCGGACGCGCGGCTACGCTTCGCTGCTGCCACAAACCGGCAGGAAGCCCGCGCCGACGGGGTCTACAATGCATCCTTTCAAATAACTATCAGAAGGCTGCAAGCCCATGACCCACGGGATTCACGGCGAGAAGCGCTGGTACGCGCTGATCGTCCTCTGCCTCGGCGTGCTGATGATCGTGCTCGACAGCACGATCGTGAACGTTGCGCTGCCGTCGATCAGCACCGACCTCCACTTCACCGAGACGGCCCTCGTGTGGGTCGTCAACGCGTACCTGCTGACGTTCGGCGGCTGCCTGCTGCTCGGCGGCCGGCTCGGCGACCTGTACGGCCATCGGCGCATGTTCCTCGCCGGTCTCGTCGTGTTCACGCTCGCGTCGCTTGCGTGCGGCCTCGCGCAATCGCAGGCAATGCTGATCGCCGCGCGCGCGGTGCAGGGGCTCGGCGGCGCGGTCGTCTCGGCCGTCGCGCTGTCGCTGATCATGAATCTCTTCACCGAGCCCGGCGAGCGCGCACGCGCGATGGGCGTGTACGGCTTCGTCTGCGCGGGCGGCGGCAGCATCGGCGTGCTGCTCGGCGGGCTGTTGACGAGCTCGCTGTCGTGGCACTGGATCTTCCTCGTCAACCTGCCGATCGGCATCGCGGTCTATGCGATGTGCGTCGCGCTGCTGCCGCGCTTGCGCGCGCCGGCCGGCACCGCGCGGCTCGACGTCGCGGGCGCGATCACCGTCACTGCATCGCTGATGCTGGCCGTCTACGGGATCGTCGGCGGCAACGAGGCCGGCTGGCTGTCGACGCAGACCGTCGCGCTGATCGGCGCGGCCGCCGCGCTGCTCGCGCTGTTCATCGCGATCGAGGCACGCGCCGCGCATCCGCTGATGCCGCTTTCGCTGTTCGCGTCGCGCAACGTCGCGCTCGCGAACGCGATCGCCGTGCTGTGGGCGGCCGCGATGTTCGCGTGGTTCTTCCTGTCCGCGCTGTACATGCAGCGGGTGCTCGGCTACGGGCCGCTGCAGGTCGGGCTCGCGTTCCTGCCGGCGAACCTGATCATGGCCGCGTTCTCGCTCGGGCTGTCCGCGCGGATCGTGATGCGCTTCGGGATCCGCGGCCCGATCGCAGCCGGCCTGCTGATCGCGGCCTGCGGCCTCGCGCTGTTCTCTCGCGCACCGGTGGACGGCGGTTTCGTCTGGCACGTGCTGCCCGGCATGACGCTGCTCGGCATCGGCGCAGGCGTCGCGTTCAACCCGATGCTGCTCGCCGCGATGAACGACGTCGATCCGGCCGATTCCGGGCTCGCGTCGGGGATCGTCAATACCGCATTCATGATGGGCGGCGCGCTCGGCCTCGCCGTGCTCGCGAGCCTCGCGGCCGCCCGCAGCGACGCACTCGCGGCAGCGAGCGCGGCGCCGCTCGACGCGCTGAACGGCGGCTACCATGCGGCCTTCGCGTTCGGCGCGGCATTCGCCGCCGTCGCCGCGCTGATCGGCCTCGCGCTGCGCATCCGGCGGCAGGATGCGGTCGAAGGCGTCGGCCCCGCGATGCACTGACCGGGGGCCGGTGTCTGGCGGCGTCCAGCGCCGCCATCGAACCAGGGCGCGCACCGTCGCGCCCTTTTTTACGCGCGCCTCGATCGGCATCGGCTCCCGTTTCACCGGGCGTTTCGGGCCGATCGCCGCGACGGAGCGGGCCACCCCGTCCCCGCGCCGCTCAAACGCCTGTTTTACTTCAGGCCGGATGCCCGCCCCACGGGCTTTCCCCACCGATTTTTAACGCAGTCGTACATCCAAGCGCCACTTTTGCGACAATGGCGGACTTTGACGCGAGCGCCGCGGCCACGCGCCGCCGCCGAACATCGCATAACCGTCGCCGCATAACCGTCTGCTTCCGATGTCGCTTCCCCATATCGATCTGCTGTACTCGTTGTCCGGCCTGTTCGTCGGCATCCTCGTCGGTCTGACGGGCGTTGGCGGCGGTTCGTTGATGACGCCGATCCTCGTGCTGCTGTTCGGCGTCCACCCTGCCACGGCGGTCGGTACCGACCTGCTGTACGCGGCCGCGACCAAGGCTACCGGCACGCTCGTCCACGGCCTGAAAGGCTCGATCGACTGGCGCATCACGGGCCGGCTCGCGGCGGGCAGCGTCCCGGCTGCCGCCGTCACGCTGTGGTGGCTGCATACGCACGGAATGAACTCGCCGGGCACCGCGCGGATGATCCAGCTCGTGCTCGGCGTCGCGCTGCTGCTCACGTCGCTCGCGCTGATCTTCCGGCCGCAGCTCACCGCGTTCGCCGCGCGCAACCCGCTCGCGCCGAGCCCCGCGCGCACGCTGTGGTCGACCATGCTGACGGGCGCCGTGCTCGGCGTCCTCGTGTCGATGACGTCGGTCGGCGCCGGCGCGATCGGCGTGACCGTGCTCCTGCTGCTGTATCCGGCCCTCGCGACCACCCGCATCGTCGGCTCGGACATCGCGCACGCGGTGCCGCTCACGCTCGTCGCGGGCATGGGCCACTGGCTGCTCGGCTCGGTCGACTGGTCGATGCTGCTGTCGCTGCTGCTCGGCTCGTTGCCCGGCATCGTGCTCGGCAGCCTGCTGTCGGCGCGCGCGCCCGAGCGGCTGCTGCGCAACCTGCTCGCCGCGACGCTCGTCGCGGTCGGCGTCCGGCTCGTGCTCGCGTAAGCGGCGCGGCTGCCCCTCCCGCGGTTACCGGTTACGCGCCCTCCCCGCCGGCGCACGACGCGCCGGCCCATCGCCCTGCGCAAATAAAAACAGCCCGACCGGCCTGCGCCGATCGGGCTGTTGTCCGTCCGGGGCGGCGCAAGCCGCCCACGGTGCTTACTGCCCCTGCTGCTGCAACTTCTGCTGCTTGAACTGCTGCGTGCGCATCTGCAGCTTCAACACGCGCTGCAGCGCAGTGCGGTTGGCCAGGATGCCGTCGTAGAAGTTGGCGAGATCGCCCTTCAGCGCGGTCCGCGACGCGTCGTTCAGGTAGATCATGTGGCCCGACGGGTAGTTCTTGATCGTCAGGTTCTGCGCCTTGAGCGTCGGGTCGAGCGGCATCTGCGCGAGCGTCAGCTCCGTCTGGTGGAACGGCGTGACGGCGTCGAAATAGCCGTTGGCCGACAGCACCTTCAGGTCCGGGTTCACGCTCATCGTCGACGCCAGGTCGCCGGCCGTGTACAGCGTATTGCCGCCGCCCTTGTTCGCGCCGGTCGGGTCCGTGTGGCTGAAGTCCCAGTTGTTGAAGACCTGGTCGTTCAGGTCCACGAACGACGACGTCGACGTGTACTTGAGGTCGGTGTTGATGTAGCTGTTCCACAGCACCGTGTACGCGCCGCCGACGTTCGTGATCGACGGATCGTTGCTGCCCGAGTTCGGCAGGATGTACGGCGCGATGCCCTTGCCCGTGAAGTTCGCGCGACCGTCGTACTGGCCGATCTGCGTGCCCGGCACGAGCGTCAGGAAGAACGTGTACGGCGGGTTGTCGTCCGACGACGGCACGTTGCCGAGCGCGGCCGGGTTGCCGAACGTCTGGATCAGCGACGTCGGATCCGTGCCGATGTACGAACCCATCTGCTGCGCGGTCTGCAGGTTCAGGTTCAGGCGCACGTTCACGAAGCCGCCGTCCTGCGGGTTCGGCTTCTGCACGAGCGGCGCGAGCGTATTGTCCGCGTAGTTGCGGGCCTGGATCATGTACGCGTCGAGATCGGTCGGCGTCGGGTTGAGCGTCGTCTTCTTCCAGTAGAACGCGTCGGCCGCGAGCGTCGGGAAGATGCCCGGCGCGGACAGTGCGTTCGCGTAGTCGAGGATCGACGACTGCAGCGTGATCCCGTTCAGGTCGATACCGTCCTCATGCAACACCCACGACACGACCGCGCTGCGTGCAGTGCCGTACGACTCGCCGTACAGGAACTTCGGCGAATTCCAGCGCGAGTACTTGGTCAGGTAGCGCTGGATGAAGCGGTCGATCGAGCGGGCGTCCTGGTCGGTACCCCAGAAGTCCTTGTTCTTCGCCGGGGCGATCGCCGCCGAGTAACCGGTGCCGACCGGGTTGATGAACACGAGGTCGGTGCGGTCGAGCAGGCTGTCCGGGTTGTCGAGCAGCTTGTACGGTGCGGGCGGCGTGAAGTTCGGGAACGACGACTGCAGGCGCTTCGGCCCGTACGAGCCGAGCAGCAGGTAGACCGACGACGAGCCGGGGCCGCCGTTGTAGAAGAACGTGACCGGGCGCGGCTTCGACGGGTCCGGATTGTCCTGCGTGTACGCGACGTAGAACATCTTCGCGTTCGGCGCCGACGTGGTCGGGTCGATCGTCGTCAGGTGGCCCGTGGTGGCCGTGTACTTGATGGTCTTGCCGCCGATCGTGACCGTGCGGTGCACGACGGCCGCCCCTTCCGTCGAATCCGTGACCGCGTCGTTCGGCCCGGTGCCGTACACGTCGTTGTCGACGTACGGCTGGTCGGCCGCGGCGGCCGTTGCGTTGGCGTTGGCGTTGGCCGATGTACTGGCGCCGGCCGACGTCGTGGCCGCGGCAGCGGCCGACGCGGACGGGCTCGCCCCGTCGTCGCCGCCGCACCCCGTGACGAGCAGCGCTGCGGCCGCGGCGGCTGCGAGCGGCACGCTCAGTGTCGTTCCGAATAGCGCGAAACCGTCTTTCAAGGACTTCCGTGTCGTCATTATTGCCTCTCGAACAGAACGATAAATACCGCCGGTCGCAAAGGATCATTTGCGCCGGCGCTCCGCACCGGGAATGCATTCGTTATGCGACGCACTCCGAGTTTTTTACCGGATCGGCAAATACCGATCGGCATGATTTACCCCACCCATATTTTTTTGCAACTGCACAATGGAATCAATTCCATTGCGAACGACAATTCAATAATCCGCAGCAATACGAATTCATTTTACGTATTTGCACACGCACAAAACCGACGGCAAAAACATGCCCCGCAAGGCCAGCCCGACAAGGGCGCCTCGCTTCGAACAGACGAACAATCCCCCTCGGCGAGATGCCAATTAATCGCAAAATCGCAATCAATCGCAGCTCGAGCCGATTTAATAAAATCGAAAGGATAGATTAACTAAACGGAAAGGAATATCTCGTATCTGGAATTTATTAAATTAAGTGAAAATACCGGCGCATATTAGGGTCCTGATTTACCGCCGTAAAGTAATATTTTGTTACGGCGCTCGCCATTCCGATAAAAGGCAGTTCGGGACCGATTCCAGACCAGCCAAAAGAAAAAGCCGGACGACTGTCCGGCTTCGTGAGGGCGGTGCGGCGGGCGCCGTCAGAGCGGCACGTCGATCGTGCCGGCGCCGGCCGTGATCGCGTTCGCACCCGGCGCCGCCGAGATCGGCGGCAGGTTCGCGCTCGTCAGCGCGGGGGCGGCGCCCGGCGTGCCGCCGCGCGGCACCGTGCGGATCACCTGCGACGGCGGCAGCGGCGCGCCGTTCTTCAGGTGCTTCCACATCAGGTTCAGCGCCTGCAGGTCGTAGTAGTGAACCGGCACGAAGCGCGTGTCGAAGCCCGGCACCGGCAGGAACGCGTCGAAGTGCTGGCCGTTCGTCACCTCGTAGAACACGAGCTGGCTGCGCCCACCTTCGCTGATGCTGTTCTGCGCAACGTACGCGCGCGATGCGTGGTTCACGGGCACGAGCGCATCGCTGCGCCCCTGCACGATGATCGCCGGCTTGCCCTGCAGGTTCGCGTTCACGCGCACCGCGTCGACGTTCGCGGGCATCCCGAGCATCCCGTTCGTCCAGAGCTGGCGCAGGCACAGCGCGCCCGCGAAGCTCGCATCGGGCGTCGCGAGCCGGTGGTCGACGCCCGCGCCCGTGTTGAACACGAGGTTGATGCCGGCCGTCGGCGGCACGCCGTTGCCGACGCCGAATACGGCCGGCATCGGCGACGTGGCGGGCGCGGCGACGGCGCCCGTCGCCGGGTTCGTCGTCGCGAAGCTGAAATTGCACAGGTTGTCGGTGACGCGCGAGCGCGTGTACGCGTTCGCATAGGTGACCGCGATCGCCGGAATCGCCTGCGAATCCCACATCGGCGCTTGCAGCAGGTCGGAATCGGCGAGGTAGCCGGCCGCGTGGAGCTGCGCGAGCGCGTCGGCGGCCTGACTTGGCGTATCGGCGCCCGACACGAGCCCGGCCGCGGCGAGCGTCGCGCAGCGCTGCGTGCGGATGGACTGCGTGGTCGCCGCCGGCAGCGCGCTCAGGTACGGCGCGCCGGCGAGCGACGCCGATGCGGCCGCGCACGGCTCCAGCAGGTTGGCGAGCGTCGCGTAGTCGGCCAGCGGCCGGCCGAACGACGGCACGGGCTGGCCGCCCGAGCGTACGACCGCGTTCGGCGCCATCCGTACGTTGATCTGCGGCTCGCCGACCACGACCGCGGTGATCCAGCCGCGGCTGTCCTGCTCGGCCGCCGCGAGGGACGCGCCGCCGCCGTTGCTGACCGACGCGGCGATCGTCGTGATGTCGCCCGCGCGATAGCGCACGCCGTGATGCGAGCCGTCGATCAGCGGTCCGAACTGCTCGTTGAGCGCCCAGTACGCGAACTCGACCGACTGCAGCGTCACACGCCCCCAGTCCTGCTCGGGATTCTGCTGGGAATGCGCGTGCTTGAACGCATAGCGGTTCGGGAAGCGGGAATTGAACGTGGCGAGATCGCCGCTGGTGACGTTCGCGGTGAACAGGCTCGCGGTCCCGGCCAGCACCGCATTGGCGAGCGTGCCGTCGATCAGCGTGACGGTATCCGACATCAGTTCGTGCGCGCCGTTGCCGCCGCCCTTGTCGTTGTACGCGACCGCGCAGCCGCGCTTGAGCGCCCATTCGCCGGCCGCGGAAATCGCACCGTACACGCCGCGCGAGCCCGACGACGTCGCGGTGACGATGCACGGCTGCGCGGGATTGAAACTGGCGGGTACCTGCACGAGCAGCGTGACGTTCTTGCTGCCGCTGCCGTCGTCGGAGTATGCGAGATATTCGGTGCCGGGGATCTTGCCTTCGCCGAGCGTGTCGTTGCCGTCGAGGTCGACGTTCGGCCCCCAGAAGCGGCCGTAGCCGCCGTTCGCGCTCATGTCGACGAGCGCGCGGTAGTTCGACCAGATCGCGAGGCGGCGCAGTTCGGCGCTCGTCGGCCGGGCGGCATTCGCAAAGCCGGGGGCGCTCGCCGAGCCGAGGCCCGTCTTGCCGAGGCCGGCCGTCAGCAGATCGTCGCTCGCGCCGTCATAGGCCGTCGTGCGCACGCTGCCGGACACGAAACCGGGCAACCGGTTGCGCTCGGCCGACTCGTCGCCGTTGCAGGCGCCGAGTATCGCGACCGCGGCCAGCGCCGCGCCCAAAACCATCCGCCTGCCCCACCCGAGCCTCGTCATCGCCGCCCTCTCGATATCGTTATCGGTCCGCTGCCGCTTCGTGCGGCTTGCGGCCTCTCAAGCGCAAACGGGCCCCGGCATGCCGGGGCCCGCCTGGAAACGGGCGCACGCGGCGCTTGCGCGCCGCGGCCCGGCATCACTGCTGCTGAACCGTCAGCTTGTTCGTGACCGACGTCACGCCCTTCACGCCCTTGGCGGCGGCCTCGGCCTTGTCGATCTGGTCCTGGGCCGGCATCGTGCCTTCCAGCGTGATCGCACCGCCCTTCGAACGCACGACGAGGTTCGACACGTTCACGCCAGATTCCTTCGAAATCGCCTTGCGCACCGCGTAGCCGAGCTTGCGGTTCGCCTTCTTCGCGGTTTTCGCGGCGGCCTTCGGCGCGCTGGTCGTGGCCGCGGGCGCTTCCGTTGCCGCTGCATCGCTCGACTGCGCATACACGCTGCCCGTCAGACAGGCCGCCACGGCGGCGACGCCCAATGCTCTCAACACGATCGACTTCATGCTATCTCCTTATCACTTCGGAACAGCCGTGCACAGTACGGCCGGATACCCCCAAAAACAGCCGTCACGCGCGCGAACGGGCGGGACAGCCGGTGTTTTCCACGGCGATACGAGAGAGGCGGGACGGGCCGGCAGCCGGCGCACGCGAAAAGCGGGCCGGCCGGGCCGGGCAGCCGCCGGCCGGACGCGCCCGGTCTCATTGCGTGCCGGGTCGCGCGCGAATCGGGCGCGGCTGCGTCGCACAATGTAATCCAGCGCCCGCGGAAGCGCAAAGCTTTTGACGCGGCGGCCCCCGCCGCTGTCGTCGCGCGGGCGCGCCCCACTCGCGCACGCCCGGCGAAACCGGGTACCATCGCCGCGAGAATCCCATCGTCCGCGACGACCGTCACCGAACCGTCACGCCAGCGTCATCCACCGCCCCATGAAGCCACCCCGCCCTCGCCCGCCTCGCCGCATCCTCGCCCGCTTCGTCGCGGTGTCGTGGCGCGACCTCGCGCTGTCGATCGGCCCGACCGTGCTGCTCGCCGGCGCGGCCGTCTGGCTCGCGGTCAAACTGATCCAGCCGGCACCGCCGTCCACGCTCGTGATCTCGTCCGGGCCGCCCGGCAGCACGTACTGGAACGCCGCGCAGAAATACAAGACGATCCTCGCGAAGAACGGCGTCACGCTCGACGTCCAGTCGTCCGAAGGGTCCGCCCAGAACCTCGCGAGGCTGTCGAACCCGAACGCCCCGGTCGACGTCGGCTTCGTGCAGAGCGGCATCGGCCCGAAGGAGCGCGACGAACACCTCGTGTCGCTCGGCAGCATCGGCTACGTGCCGCTCGCGATCATGTACCGCGGCCCGGTCGTCGCGCGCCTGTCCGACTTCAAGGGCAAGCGGCTCGCGCTCGGCGCGGAAGGCAGCGGCGCGCGCGAGTTGAGCCTCGCGTTGCTGAAGATGAACGGCATCGTGCCGGGCGGCTCGACCGAGCTGCTGCCGACCGCCGGCGAGGATGCGGCCACCGCGCTGCTCGACGGCAAGATCGACGCCGCCTTCCTGTCCGGCGACTCGACGCAGATCCCGGTGATGGCGAAGCTGTTCCGCGCGCCGGGCGTGCACGTGTATTCGTTCACGCAGGCCGAGGCGTATGCGCGGCGCTTTCCGTACCTGACCGCGATCACGCTGCCGATGGGCGTCTACGATCTCGGCCACAACCTGCCGCCCGCCGACATCCACACCGTCGCGCCGACCATCGAACTCGTCGCACGCGACTCGCTGCACCCCGCGCTGTCCGACCTGCTGATCGAGGCCGCGCGCGAGGTGCACGGCCACGCGACGATCCTGCAGCACGCGGGCGAATTCCCGTCGCCCGTCACACGCGGCTTCCCGCTGTCCGACGACGCCGCGCGCTACTACAAATCAGGCAAGACCTTCCTGTACCGGCGGCTGCCGTTCTGGGTCGCGAGCCTCGTCGACCGGCTGCTCGTCGTGGTCGTGCCGCTGATCGTCGTGCTGATCCCCGGGCTGCGGCTCGTGCCGTCGCTGTACGGCTGGCGCGTGCGTTCGCGCATCTACCGCTGGTACGGCGCGCTGATCGCGCTCGAGCGCAGCGCGCTCGGCGAGCACACGGCCGAGGAGCGCGTGCAGTTGCTCGACGAGCTCGACGACATCGAGGAAGCCGTGAACCGGATGAAGATGCCGCTCGCCTATGCCGGGCAGTTCTACGTGCTGCGCGAGCACATCGGCTTCGTGCGCGAACGGCTCACCGCGCACGACCAGGACACGCCGGCCAGCCCGCCGGGCGCCGGCGGCCCGCCGCAGGCACGTGCCGACACCGCACCGCCGGCCGGCACGCCCCCTCGGGCGACTCCCGGTTCCGTGTGAGCGGACGATCCGCGATCATTGCCGCATGCGCGCGCCGCCGCGTAACATGGAGGCCGCCACCAGGCGCCGCACGCCCTACCCTCTGGAGATCGCCATGACAACCGGCCTCGACACTGCCCAACCCGCCTGGTTCTACGACTTCGTGTCGCCGTTCTCCTACCTGTTGCTCGAACAGCTCGACAAATGGCCGGACGTGCCGTTCGAGCCCGTCGCGGTGTCGCTGCCCGAGCTGCAGCGACACTGGGGGCAACGCTCGGGCGCGGACGTGCCCGCCAAGCGCGTGTTCACGTACCGTCACGCGCTGTTTCGCGCCGAACAGCTCGGCATCCGCTTCAAGATGCCGCCCGCCCATCCGTTCGATTCCGACAAGGTGTTGCGCCTCGCGATCGCGCTGCGCGCCGACATCGCGACCGTGCTGGAAATGTTCCGCTTCATCTGGCACGACGGCAACGATCCGTCGACGCCGGAAGGCTTCGCGGCACTGTGCGAGCGTGTCGGCGTCGGCCACGGCGACGAGCTGATCGAATTCGAGGAGACCACCGCGCAACTGGCCCGCAACAACGCCGACGCGATCGCGCTCGGCGTGTTCGGCGTGCCGACGTTCTGGATGAACCAGCAGCTGTTCTGGGGCGAGGATGCGTTGCCGATGGTGCTGTACTGCGCGCGCACGCCGAACTGGCTCGAATCGCGCGAGGTCAAGCGGATCAGCACGCTGCCGAAGGGCCGTGCGTGATGGCCGGTATCACGCCCGCCAACGCGCGGCTGCGGTAAGGTTACGCTTCACCTGAATCACCCTTCAACGATGGAAGAAGACGACCGTACCGCCTCGCTCGATATCTGGCTCGTGCGCGTGTTGCGCACGCTGCTGCTCGAGCGCAGCGTCACGCAGGCCGCGCTGCGGCTGAACCAGACCCAGCCCGCGATCAGCACCGCGCTGCGCAAGCTGCGCGAGACGCTGAACGACCCGATCCTGGTGCGCGGCAAATCCGGAATGGTGCCGACCGAATACGGCGCGTCGCTGCTCGAGGCCGCACAGCGCGCGCTGCGCGAGGTCGACTTCATCGCGACGCCGCACGGCGACTTCGATCCGTCGTCCGCACGGCGCACGTTCCGCGTCGCCGCGCCCGATTACCTGAACGATTTCTTCATGCCGACGCTGATCGAGCGCTTTCGCGACGCGGCGCCGCATGCGCATCTGGAAATCGATTCGCTGAATCCCGCGCTCGATCATGCCGGCGCGCTCGAATCGGGCGCGCTCGATCTCGTGATCGGCAACTGGCCGAAACCCGACCCGCAGTTCGCGCGCCAGGACCTGTTCTCCGACACGATCGTGTGCCTGATGCGCGACGCGCACCCGCTCGCGCGCGTGCCGCTCACGCGCGAAGCGTACGCGTCGGCCGCGCACGTCGCGCCGACGCCGTACACCGGCGACAAGCGCAATGCGATCGAGATCGGCCTCGCGCGCGCACGCCTCACGCGGCGCATCGTGACGACGCTGCCCTACTTCGGGATCGTCCCGCAGGTGCTGCTGCAGTCGGACCTGATCTTCACGACGACGCGCCGCTTCGCAACGCACTATGCGCAGCTGCTGCCGCTCGTCGTCGTCACGCCGCCCGTGCCGTTCCCGCGCATCAAGAGCTACCTGCTCACGCATCCGCAGCCCGACCGCCCGACCGACATCGCCTGGCTGTGCGCGCTGATGCAGAGCGTGTCCGACGAGCTGACGGTTCCCCGCAGCCGCAAGCGCTGAGCCACGGCACAAGACGCAGCACAAGACGCGGCACGGCCGCTCGACTTCAGGCCGTGCAGAAGGTTTCCTGCAGATGGGTCCAGCGCACGACGCCCGCCCCGTCGCGCTCGAACACGGCGGTCGCGCGGCGCGCGGGCAGCTCGCCCGAAGCCGCGTGCTGCGCTTCGAGATAGGTGAGCGTCGCATGCGACGCGTCGGCCGCGAGCACGCGAGTTTCCGACAGCGTGATGCGCAGCCCCGGCTTCGCGCCGGCGAGCTTGGCGAACAGCGCGCGCGTACCGTCGCGATCGACCTCGCGGCCGTCGGTCAGGATCATCGTGAAATCGGTGGAGAACGGCGCGAGCATCGCGTCGAGCGCCTCGGGCGCGGTATCGACGCCGGACAGCCAGCGCTCGATGGCGACGAGGCTCGCGTCGAGCGTGTCGAGATAAACCTGATGATCGGACATGGCACGTGCACGGTAAGGCGCGGCCCGATGCCGCGCGTCGTCGTGCAGTGTATGCAAAAACGCGCGGCCGTGCGTCGGCCGCGCTGCGGTTACCGCGCGCAGGACACGTCGTCGCGCGCCCGCCCGGCCGCCGTTGCCTTCGCGCCGGCCACCGGCATGCCCGAGCGCGCCTGCAGCAGCTCCGCGCACACGGCCACCGCGATCGCGCCCGGCGCCTTGTCGACGATGCCCGCGACACCGATCGGACACACCATCTCCACGAGCCGCGCCGGGTCGACGCCGCGCGCGGCAAGCCGGCGCTCGAACTTCACGCGCTTGGTGCGCGAGCCGATCATCCCGAAGTACGCGTAGTCGCGCCGCCGCATGATCTGCGCGGCGAGCGAGAAGTCGAGCGCGTGGTTGTGCGTCATCACGAGGAAGTACGCGCCGGGCGGCGCCGCGTCGACGACGGCCTCCGGCGTGTCGGTCGGCTCCGGCTGCACGTTCGGCGGACATTCGTCCGGGAACAGCTCGTCGCGCGTATCGACCCACTGCACGACGCACGGCAGCGCGCCGAGCAGCGTAACGAGCGCGTGACCGACATGCCCGGCGCCGAACAACACGATGTGCATCGGCGCGGGCGTGCCGGTCGCGCGGTTGCGCTGGCCGGTGCCCGGCGCGAACGCCGGGGTCGACGCGGTGCGGAGCGAGCGTGCGGGGCCGTTCATGTCAGCCTCCGCCGGGCCGCCCCAAGGAGGCTGACCGCCCCCTCGGGGGGCAGTGAACGCAGTGAGCGTGGGGGTCGTTTCATCTCAGCCTGCCTTCGCCGCACGCACCGCGCTGACCGCGCGCAGGATCGACTCGCCGGTAGCCGGCGCATCGAGCGGCGGGTTCACCTTGTAGTCGCCGACCGCAGCGACCGCATCGCGCACCGCGAAGAACACCGAGAACGGCAGCAGCAGAGGCGGCTCGCCGACGGCCTTCGAACGGTGGATGCTGTCCTCGACGTTGCGGTTCTTGAACAGCTGCACGTTGAACTCGGGCGGCGTGTCGTTCACCGTCGGGATCTTGTACGTGGACGGCGCATGCGTCATCAGCTTGCCGCCCTTGTTCCACCACAGCTCCTCGGTCGTGAGCCAGCCCATCCCCTGGATGAACGCGCCTTCGACCTGGCCGATGTCGAGCGCCGGGTTCAGCGACGCGCCCACGTCGTGCAGCGCATCGACGCGCAGCGTGCGCATCTCGCCCGTCAGCGTGTCGATCACGACTTCCGACACGGCCGCGCCATACGAGTAGTAGTAGAACGGCCGGCCTTGCAGCTTCGACTGATCCCAATACAGCTTCGGCGTCGCGTAGAAGCCGTCCGACCAAAGTTGCACGCGCGCGAGATACGCTTTCGCGATCACTTCGCCGAACGGCACGCTCGCGCCGCCGACCCACACGAAGTCGTTGCCGAACTTCACGTCGGCCGCATCGACCTTGCCGTCGCCGAACTGCTTCGCGGCGAACACCGCGAGCCGCTCGCGCAACTGGCGCGCCGCATCCTGCGCGGCCTTGCCGTTCAGGTCCGACCCCGTCGACGCAGCGGTCGCGGACGTGTTCGCGACCTTGCTGGTGTCGGTCGCCGTCACTCGGATCCGGCCGAAGCGGATGCCGAGCTCGTGCGCGACGACCTGCGCGACCTTCGTGTTGAGGCCCTGCCCCATCTCCGTGCCGCCGTGGTTCACGAGCACCGAGCCGTCGGTATAGATGTGCACCAGCGCGCCGGCCTGGTTGAAGTGCGTGACGTTGAACGCAATGCCGAACTTCACCGGCGTGATCGCGATGCCCTTCTTCAGCACCGTGTTGCGCGCATTGAATGCGCGCACGCCCGCGCGCCGCGCGCGGTAGTCGCTCGTCGCCTCGAGTTCGCCGAGCAGTTCCGGCAGCACGTTGTCCTCGACCGTCTGCCCGTAAGGCGTGACGTTGCGTTCGGTCTTGCCGTACAGGTTCGCATAGCGGACGTCGAGCGGATCGCGATCGAGCGAGCGCGCGACGTCGTCGAGGATGTACTCGATCGCGAATGCGCCCTGCGGGCCGCCGAACCCGCGGAATGCGGTGTTCGACTGCGTGTTGGTCTTGCCGCAGTAGCCGGCGATATCGACGTCGCCCAGCCAGTACGCGTTGTCGAAGTGGCACACCGCACGCGTCATCACCGGGCCCGACAGGTCGGCCGAGAAGCCGCAGCGCGACGTCATGTCGAGCGCCACGCCGTCGATGCGGCCGTCGTCGTCGTAGCCGACGTCGAAGCGGTAATGGAAGTCGTGCCGCTTGCCGGTGATCATCATGTCGTCGTCGCGGTCCGGACGCAGCTTCACCGGGCACAGCAGCTTCCACGCGGCGAGCGCCGCGCAGCACGCGAACAGGCCCGACTGCGATTCCTTGCCGCCGAACCCGCCGCCCATCCGGCGGCATTCGACGAGCACGTTGTGCGACGCGACGCCGAGCACGTGCGCGACGAGGTGCTGCATCTCGCTCGGGTGCTGCGTCGAGCAGTACACGTGCATCCCGTCGTCGTCCTTCGGCACCGCGTACGCGATCTGCCCTTCGAGGTAGAACTGCTCCTGGCCGCCGAGCAGCATTTCGCCCGACTCGCGGTGCGGCGCGACGGCAAGCCGCGCAGCCGCATCGCCGCGCGCCAGCTTCAGCGGCGGGATCACGTAGGTTTCGGCCGCGCGCGCTTCCTGCGCGGTGAGGATCGCGGGCAGCTCCTCATAGTCGACCTTTGCACGGCGCGCGGCGAGCCGCGCGGTTTCGTGCGACGTCGCGACGACGATGAACATCGGCTGGCCGACGAACTGCACGATGCCCTTCGCGAGCACCGGGTCGTCGTGGATGATCGGGCCGCAATCGTTGACACCCGGGATGTCGTCGGCCGTGAACACGGCGACCACGCCCGGCGTCGCGCGCACCGCGTCGAAGTTCATCGACACGATCTTCGCGTGCGGTTTCGCCGACAACCCGAGCGCCGCGTGGAGCGTGCCCGCGACGACCGGGATGTCGTCGGTGTAGGTGGCACGCCCGCTGACGTGCAGGTGCGCGGATTCGTGCGCGCGCGATACGTGGACCTGCGCGGCGTCGGCTTGCGGGTCGAGGGTGCTCAGGAACGGTTCTGCTTGCTGGTTCATGTTCGGTGTTCTCCGTCTTCAGACGCGCGCCGCGTCGGTGCCGACTTCGGCGGCCACTTCACGCACATTCAGGGCTTGCGGCGGCAGCGGGTCGTGCGGGCGCGTCTCCAGCCAGAATCGGTACATCAGGTTCTTCGCGGTATCGAGGCGGTACGTGCTCGTCGCGCGCATGTCGGACAGCGGCTGGTAGTCGCGCTCGAGCGCCTGCATCGCGGCCTGCGCGGTGGCTTCGTGCCACAGCGCACCCTCGAGCACGGCTTCCGTCTGGGTCGCGCGCTTCGGCGTCGCGGCCATCCCGCCGAACGCGATGCGCGGCTCGCGGATCGTGTCGCCGTCCGCGATGAATGCGAACGCCGCGCACACGGCCGAGATGTCGGAGTCGAACCGCTTCGACAGCTTGTACGTGCGGAACTGCAGCTTCTCGCGCGCGCCGGTGCGGGTCGGCACCTTCAGGCCGACGACGAATTCGTGCGGCGCCATGTCCTTCTGCTGGTAGCCCGTGTACAGCGCCTCGAGCGGCAGCTCGCGCACCGTGTCGCCACCGCGCAGCACCACGCGCGCGCCGAGCGCGATCAGTCCCGGCATCGAATCGCCGATCGGCGAGCCGTTCGCGACGTTGCCGCCGATCGTGCCCGCGTTGCGGATCGGCAGCGACGCGAAGCGCTTCCACATCTCCGTGAGTTCCGGATACTGGCCGGCCAGCGCCGCATACGCCTTCTCGACCGTCACGCCCGCGCCGATCTCGATCCAGTCGCCGCGCTCCACGAGGCGCTGCAGTTCGGCGATCTGGCCGACATAGATCAGGTCGTCGAGCCGGCGCATCTGCTTGGTGACCCACAGGCCGATGTCGGTGCTGCCCGCGAGAATGCGCGCGTCGGGTCGCTCGGCCTTCAGCGCGGCCAGCGCGTCGAGCGTGCGCGGCGCCGCGAAGCGCGCACCGTTGATCGTCGTGTAGTCGAACGTATCGTCGCGCCTGAGCGACGCGAGCGTGCGGGCCAGCGCCGCGGTGTCGACCGGCGCCGACGGTGCCGGCGCATCGAACATCTGCACGGCCGCATCGACGATCGGGCGATAGCCGGTGCAGCGGCACAGGTTGCCGGTCAGCGCATCGGCGATCTCGGTACGCGTCGGCACGTCCTTCGCCTTCGCGCACGCGCTGCCGCAGCCTTCGTGGCCGTGCTTCTCGTACAGCGCCCACATCGACATCACGAAGCCCGGTGTGCAGAACCCGCATTGCGAACCGTGGCAGTCGACCATCGCCTGCTGCACCGGATGCAGCGCGCCGTCCGGCTGACGCAGGTCCTCGACCGTCAGCAGCGCCTTTCCGTCGAGCGTCGGCAGGAACTGGATGCACGCATTGACGGCCTTGAACTCGACCGCGCCGGCGTCGGTCAGCTCGCCGACGACGACCGTGCACGCGCCGCAGTCGCCTTCCGCGCAGCCTTCCTTGGTGCCGGTGCAATGCACGTCCTCGCGCAGGTATTGCAGCACGGTGCGGGTAACGTCCGCGCCGCTGACTTCGCGGATCGCGTGACGATGGTAGAAGCGGATCGGCTCACTCATGTCTCGATGGTTCTTCAAATGGGGGGCAAGGCGGCCTGCGCAGTGCACTCGACCGACGTTTTTCTGACAGTTTGCACGCTATCACCATCAAATTCCGCAACCCATAGCCCATCACGCATGGGGCCCATATAACTGCCGCGATATGAGCGCCGGGGCCGCCCGGCGGCCTTTCCGCACGGTGCTCCCAGCCCCGTCCCTGCGCCCTCGCAACCGTCCGTCATCCTCGAAAACAGGTCGCGATTAACTAAATGGTACCTGCGTGAAAACCGGTTCCATGGGAAAATCCCGATTCCCTTTTTCGCCGTCCTCCGCCTGTTTCGTTCATTCGTTCCGACCCCATGTCAACCGATTCCGCCACACCGCCGCGCAGCGGGTTCGCGGTCACGCTGCAAATCGTGTCCGTCGTCTGCTTCACGTTCATCTGCTACCTGACCATCGGCCTGCCGCTCGCCGTGCTGCCGGGCTTCGTCCATGACGACCTCGGCTTTTCCGCGATCGTCGCGGGCGGCGCGATCAGCGTCCAGTATTTCGCGACGCTCGCGTCGCGGCCGCTCGCCGGGCGCCTGGCCGATACGCTCGGGCCGAAGCAGACGGTGCTGCGCGGGCTGGTCGGTTGCGGCGTGTCGGGGGTGCTGCTGCTCGTCGCGCTGCTGCTCGCGCACTTGCCGGTCGCGAGCCTCGTGCTGCTGGTCGCGAGCCGGCTCGTGCTCGGCGTCGGCGAGAGCCTGTGCGGCACCGGCGCGATCCTGTGGGGCATCGGCCGGGTCGGCGTCACGCACAACGCGAAGGTGATCTCGTGGAACGGCATCGCGACCTACGGCGCGCTCGCGCTCGGCGCGCCGGTCGGCGTCGCGATCGCGCATACGCTGAATCCGGCGCTGATCGGCGTGATCGTGATCGCGCTCGCCGCGACCGGCTTCTACCTCGCGCGCCTGATCGCTTCCGTGCCGCTCGTGCACGGCGAGCGGATGTCGTACGCGAGCGTGTTCACGCGCGTGCTGCCGCACGGCCTCGGCCTCGCGCTCGGCTCGGCCGGCTTCGGCTCGATCGCGACCTTCGTCACGCTGTACTACGCGGCGCGCCACTGGCCGAACGCCGCGCTGTCGCTGACCGTGTTCGGCACGCTGTTCATCGGCGCGCGCCTGCTGTTCGCGAACACGATCAAGACCTACGGCGGCTTCCGTGTCGCGATCGTGTCGTTCGCGTTCGAATGCTCGGGCCTCGTGCTGCTGTGGCTCGCGCCGGTGCCGCACGTCGCGCTCGTCGGCGCCGCACTGACGGGCTTCGGCTTCGCGTTGATCTTCCCGGCGCTCGGCGTCGAGGCCGTCGCGCTCGTGCCGCCCGCGAGCCGCGGCGCGGCGCTGTCCGCGTACTCGGTGTTCCTCGACCTGTCGCTCGGCATCACGGGCCCGCTCGCCGGCTATGTCGCGGGCGCGTTCGGCTATCCGCAGGTGTTCCTGTTCGCGGCAGTGGCGGCTGCCGCGGGCGTCGCGCTATCGATGGTGCTGTACCAGCGGCAGGCGCGGGTCGAAGGGAGTAGCGCGGCGGCCTGACCATATCGCTTGCCGCACGGCAGCCGGTCGCGCAGGTCGCGCCACCGGCCACCCAAAAGAAAACGCCCGCATCGCGCGGGCGTTTTTGTATCCGGACGGGGCCGGTGCGGCGGGCAAGCCGGTCAGGCGGCCCGCAGAAACAACCGCCGCGTCAGGTCGAACGCGACCAGGTTGCCGGCCACCACCAGCAGCAGCCCGACCACCGCGAGCGGCGACCACTGGTAGCCCTCGAACACCGTCGACACGGCCAGCGCGACGATCGGGAACAGCACCGTGCAGTACGCGGCACGCTCCGGCCCGATCCGGCCGACGAGGGTCAGATACGCGGTAAAGCCGATCACCGAGCCGGGCACGGCCAGATAGACGAGCGCGCCGAGATAGCGCGGGCTCGTGTCGAGCGTGAACGGCATCCCGGCCACCATGCTGCCGACGGTCAGGATCGCCGCGCCGATCAGCATCGCCCAGCCGTTGGTCGCGAGCGGGTGCAGCCCCATCGACTGCATCCGGCTCGACAGCAGGTTGCCGATCGAGAAGCACATCGTGCCCGCGAACGCGATCGCGAGCCCCATCCACGTCGCGTGGTCGTCGAGGTGGCCGGCCATCTGCTGCCAGAACAGGCACGCGATACCGGCCAGCCCGAGCAGCGCACCGGCGATCGCCGACGGCCGCAGCGGACGGCCCATGAACAGCCGGCCGTTGATCGAGTTCAGCAGCGGCGCGGTCGAGAAGATCACCGCGACGAGGCCGCTCGGCACGACCTGCTCCGCATAGTAGAAACACAGGAAGTTCAGGCAGAACAGCGCGAAGCCCTGCGCCAGGAGAAAGCGCCACGCTTCGCGCGGCGGGCGCACCGTCCGGCGCATCACGCGCAGCAGCGCGAACAGCACGGCGGCCGCGAGCCAGAAGCGCCATGCGATCGACACGGGCGGCGGCACGGAGCCGAGCTGCCACTTGATCGCGATCCAGGTGGTGCCCCAGATCAGCACGGTGACGAAATAAAGCGACAGGTTCATGGCGGCAACGATCCAAAAAAAACAGGTGAAACGGATCCCGACTATGCCGCCGCCCGGCGCGCGCCGATTGTCCGGAATTGCGGTCTTTTTCGGGCCGCCGCACGCGGCGCCGCGCGCCCGCTTATACTCGGCCCATCATGAGCTTTTCCCTTTCCGCTCCGCCCGTCGATCACCCCGCCGCCCTGGCCGGCGGCGATCTGCCGTTCGGCCTGCAGTCGGTCTGCCGCACGCTCGCGGACGCGAACGCGACGCTCGAACGCTTCGCATGGCTCGGCGACCATCTCGCGATCGCCGAATGGACCCGGATCACCGACGAAAGCGAGACGGTCTACGAGCAGCCGGGCCACCACACGCTGTCGTGCTACCTCGACGGCGGCTACCGGACGGAGCGCCAGCGCGTGCCGCGCTACGGCGCGCCGAGCCTGCTGTGCGCGCTGCCGGGCGACCATGAATCGCGCTGGTGGGTGCGCGGCGAGATGCACTTCATCCACCTGTATTTCCTGCCCGAGCACTTCACGCAGCGCGCGATCCGCGAACTCGACCGCGAGCCGCGCGAGCTGAAGCTCGCCGATCGCACCTATTTCGAGGATGCGCGCGTCGCCACGCTGCTGCGCTCGCTCGCGCTGGACGGCTGGGACGATGCCGACGAACGGCTGCGCGTGAACGAGACCGCGCACGAGGTGCTGAGCCTGCTGCTGCGCGGGCAGAGCACGACCCGCACCGACACGTCGTTCCGCGGCGGGCTCGCGCCGGCCGTGCGCCGCCGTGTGCGCGACTACATCGACACGTACCTGACGCAACCGCTGACGCTCGGCGAACTCGCCGACGTCGCCGCGCTGTCCGAATACCACTTCTCGCGGATGTTCCGGCTGTCGTTCGGCCGCGCGCCGCACGCCTGGGTGGCCGAGCAACGGCTGGCGCGGGCGCGCGAGCTGCTGCGCACGACGGCGCTGCCGCTCGCGCAGATCGCGGCCGACTGCGGCTACGCGAACGCCGGCCACTTCAGCCATCGTTTCCGCGACGCGCACGGCACGACGCCGAATACGTACCGGCGCGCGATGCTGGGCCGCTGAGCGCGGCCCCTCTCGTCGTTTGGCGGCTTACGCGCCGCGCCGCGACAGCTCCTGTTCGAGCGCCGCGACGCCGGCCGGCAGGTCGACCGGCACCTTCAGGTCGACCATCGTGCGGCCGAACGCATGCAGCGTGCGGAACAGGTTGTGTTCGCGACACTGCTCGCCCATCTGCCCGATCCGCACGATCGGCAACCCGAACGAGCCCGAAATCTCGACCTGGTACTGCTTCGAGATATGGCCGCAGACCATCCCCGGCGTGAGCCCTTCCGGCGTCTCGATCCCGACCACCGAATTGAGCCGGCAGTCCTTCGGCGCATAGAGCTTGAGCCCCATCGACTCGACGCCCGCCTGCAGCGCGAGCGAGCAGCGCAGATGGCGTGCGAAGCGGCTTTCGAGCGTCTCCGCGCAGACGAGCCGCAGCGCTTCGTGCAGCGCGAGCACGCCCGACACGGGCGCCGTGTAGTGATAGCCGGCGTTGTGCCAGAAATTCTCCGCGAGCGCCATGTCGAGGCACCAGTGCGCATTCGGTTCCGGGCGCTGCTTCATGCGGTTCCATGCGGCATCGGAAAACGCGATCAGCGACACGCCGGGAATCGACGACAGCCCCTTCTGGCCGCCGGTGATCACCGCGTCGATGCCCCACGCGTCCATCTCGAGCGGCATCGTCGACAGCGTGCACACCGCGTCGACCACGACCAGCGCACCGGCCGCCTTCGCGAGCGCCGCGATGTCGCGCAGGTCGCGGTTCCACACGGTGTTCGACGTCTCCCCCTGCACGATCGTGACGATCTCGGGCCGCTCGCGCGCGATCGCGTCCGCGATCTCGTCGAGGCTGGCAACCGCGCGGTCGGCCACTTCGAGCGTCGCGACGTCGGCGCCGACGCGCGTGGCCATCTCGGCCATCCGCGCGCTGAAGAAGCCGTTGCGGATCGACAGCACGCGCGTACCGCGCCACGCGAGGTTCGAGATCGCCATTTCCATGGCGGCCGAACCGGGGCCCGCGACGCCGAGCACCCACTTCGTGCGGGTCTGGAACACGTAGCGCGCCATCTCCTTCACCTGCTCGATGATCTTCGCCATCGTCGCGCCGAGGTGGTTGATCACGATCGTGTTCGCCTTCGCGACGGCGGCCGGGATCGGAACCGGGCCGGCCCCCATCATCAGCAGCGGTTCTTCGGGCAGGATCGCGTCGAGCGGCACGACGACGGGACAGGGAATCGGCGAGTAATCGATGGACATGGCTGGTAAAAGGTGAGGAAAGGAAGTGCAGGACGCCCGCCGCGCGGCATGGCGAACTGATCGATCATTCCGCGTTCCGCCGCCTCGCGCAAGAGGCACGCGTCGCCGGACAGCACGACGGTGGCCCGGTCGCCCGGCCGGGCCAGCCGGCCGGGCGCGGGCCGCACGCCAGTCATCCGGATTGAAAAAGGATTGCCGCCAAGGTGGTGAAACGGTTCCATTCGTCCGTCAAGCGCACGATTTTCTCCGTCAATAACACCGTGCTTCGTCGACACCGCTGGTTCAGCACAACTTCTGTATCGAACGAAATAGACCGGATCCGTGATAAAAATCACCGCACGGAATCCGATACGCAAATTCCTCGCTCGGCTGAAAAACATCGATTACTTCAGCAGGTATTGGGGCACGCTTCCCGGAAATACCGAAGCACGCCCGCTCGAATAGTTCACAACTTATTGATTAACATAAGAAATATTCGCACCCTCCATACCTGCTCAAATACCCTGCCGCCTTTGAACGGCAGGCATGCGAGACAACGCGACGTTTAACGCGTTACTCCCGATTTCGATTTTCCGCAACCCGCCCCTTTTCTCAGGTTGACGGATATCGCTTCTGTATTGAACAATCATCTGCGGAATCGAAAAAAACGATTTTTCGATACGAAAGAGAACTGGGTGCCGCGCGATGCGCTTTCGGGGTTGCGCGGCGAAACACCACAACCATAATCAATCAACCGGGCCAGAAATACGCAAGCCATGAACCAGATTCAGACCATGCGTGTATTCGTCTGCGTCGCCGAGCAGCAAAGCTTCCGGCGCGCGGCGCACCATCTCGGCGTGTCCAATGCACTCGTCACGCGTTCGATCGCGATGCTCGAGGGCCACCTGAACACACGGCTGATCCACCGCACCACGCGCAACCTGTCGCTCACCGAGGCCGGCGTGCGCTACCTCGACGGGTGCCGCGCGCTGCTCGAGGAATTCGACCACCTCGAATCGTCCGTCGCGCATGCCGTGCGCGAACCGGCCGGCACGCTGCGCGTCGTCGCGTCGGGCCTGCTGTCGCCGCTTGCACTGACGCCGCTCGTCAGCAGCTTCCGGCACCGCTACCCCGAGTTGCGCGTGCAGCTGACCGTCGCCGAGGGGCCGCTCGACGTGCTCGATTCGGGTTACGACGTCGGCATCGTCACGGGCAACCGGCTCGACGGCAACCCGACGCTGATCGGCCACGCCCTTTCACCGAACCCGTTCGTCGCGGTCGCGGCACCGGCCTATCTCGAGCGACGCGGCGAGCCGCGCGTGCCCGACGACCTGCCGGGCCACGACTGGGTCACGCTCGCGCCGCACCAGCATGCGCCCGCGTGGCAGCTGGTCGGCCATGACGGCGTCGCGCATTCCGTCACGGTGCGCCCGGCCTGCACGGTCAACCAGCTCGCGCTCGTCCACGCGGCCGCCGTGGCCGGCGCGGGCATCGCGGTGCTGCCCGAGCCGTGCGTCGCCAGCGCGCTCGCCAGCGGCACGCTCGTGCGACTGATGGCCGGCTACCGGATCGACGATCCCGACACGCAGCTGTCGCTCGTCTACCCGAACCGCCAGTACGTGCCGGCCCGCACGCGCAGCTTCGTCGAGCACGCGCTCGATCACTTCAGCGCGCAACCCGCCCGCGAACGCACCGACTACGGCTTCATGCGGCCGTCGCGCGGGCCCGACCGCTCCGACATCGTCACGGGGCTGCAGTAAACTGCGCGCGTCAGCCATCGGAGGTGCAGCGTGCGCGTGATCCTGTTCAGCAGCCGGCAGTACGACGACGATTCGTTTGCTGCCGCCAACCGGCAGTTCGGCTATCGGCTGCACTTTCAGCCGTCGCACCTCGACGCGGAAACCGCGATCCTCGCGCATGGCTATGACGTCGTCTGCCCGTTCGTCAACGACACCGTCGACGCAGCCGTGCTCGAACGGCTGGCGGACGGCGGCACGCGCCTGATCGCGCTGCGCTCGGCGGGCTTCAACCATGTCGACCTGGCGGCCGCCGAGCGGCTCGGCATCACGGTCGTGCGCGTGCCCGCCTACTCGCCGCATGCGGTTGCCGAGCACGCGGTCGCGCTGATCCTCGCCCTCAACCGCCGCCTGCCGCGCGCCGTCGCGCGCACCCGCGAAGGCGACTTCTCGCTGAACGGCCTGCTCGGCTTCGACCTGCACGGCAAGACCGTCGGCGTGATCGGCACCGGCATCATCGGCAGCGTGTTCGCGAAGATCATGATGGGCTTCGGGATGCATGTGCTCGCGCACTCGGTGCCGCCGTACAACGACGAGCTGATCGCCTTCGGCGCACGCTATGTCGAGCTCGACGAGTTGCTGCGCCACGCCGACATCGTCAGCCTGCACTGCCCGCTGCTGCCGTCGACGCACCACCTGATCAACGAACGGACGCTCGCGCGGATGAAGCATGGCGCGATGCTGATCAACACCGGGCGCGGCGGCCTCGTCGATGCGCAGGCGCTGGTCGACGCGCTCAAGAGCGGCCAGCTCGGCCATCTCGGGCTCGACGTGTACGAGGAGGAAAGCGGGCTCTTCTTCGAGGATCACTCCGACCTGCCGCTGCAGGACGACGTGCTCGCGCGCCTGCTGACCTTCCCGAACGTGATCGTCACGTCGCACCAGGCGTTCTTCACGCGCGAGGCGCTCGCCGAGATCGCGCATACGACACTGCTGAACATCGAGGCGTGGCATGCGGGCGCACCGCAGAACGTCGTGATGGCGAATCGCTGAGAAATCGACGAAACCGGCTCATTTCACGATTGTCGGCGCAGTCGCAATCGTTTGCTTTTGTTCGCCGCTGAAAACGCGATCTTTTTCATCAACAATTTCGCGCTTTGTTTCGACTGATGTAACGATTCCCGTGCGCCGTCTGCTATCGTTGCGCCGACGTTACCCCGCCCCTCCCGCCCATGCGTTTCGACGATTCCGACATCGCCGCCGTCTACCGCGCCATTTTCGAACGACGCGACATGCGCCACTTCACGCCGGCGCCCGTCGATCCGGCCGTGCTCGCGCGCCTGCTGCGCGCGGCGCATCACGCGCCGAGCGTCGGCTTCATGCAGCCGTGGCGCTTCATCCGCATTACCGATCCCGCACTGCGCAGCGCGATCCACGCGCTGGTCGAGGCCGAACGCCGTGCGACCGCCGACGCGCTCGGCGAGCGCCAGGACGAATTCATGCGGCTGAAGGTCGAAGGCGTGCGCGAATGCGGCGAGTTGCTGGTCGTGGCGCTCGCCGACGGCCGCGAGCGCCACGTGTTCGGCCGCCGCACGCTGCCGGAGATGGATCTCGCATCCGCCGCGTGCGCGATCCAGAACATGTGGCTCGCGGCCCGCGCCGAAGGGCTCGGGATGGGCTGGGTATCGCTGTTCGACGTCGATGCGCTGCGCACGCTGCTGCGGATGCCCGACGGCGCGAAGCCGATCGCCGTGCTGTGCGTCGGGCACGTCGACGCGTTCTATGCAAAGCCGATGCTCGAGCAGGAGCGTTGGGCTGCACGCATGCCGATCGAAGCGTGCCTGTTCGAAAACGGCTGGGACGATCCGGCCGCGATCGATGCCGCCGGCTCGCCTTCGTTGCGCGCGGACGTGGCGGACGCGGTAAAGGAAACCGGCACCGACGCCGCAAGCGCGTCGACCGCAAGCGTCGACAGTTCCCCCGAACGCATCGCCTGACGAGCGCCCCGCCGCCACCGTTCCGACCCCGGCAATTTCACCGCCGCCAACCCCGTCGAATCCCACACTGTGAGCGCCACGCGCGCTGCCGCGTCGCACGCCGGCAACAACCATTTTGGCCCCAAGCATAGGGGTTTTCACTGAAGTAGAATCGCGGCTGTCGTTCGCCTTACCGTCCGCCCGTCCCGCGCATCCTGCGCCAGCCCGAGCGGCGGCTTTTCCCGAGCCTACCGCGATGCCCTTACCTCTTTTCGCCCTCGCCGTCGCCGCATTTGGAATCGGTACCACCGAGTTCGTGATCATGGGGCTGCTGCCCAATGTCGCGCGCGATCTCGGCGTGTCGATCCCGGCCGCCGGCATGCTCGTGTCGGGTTATGCGCTCGGCGTGACGATCGGTGCGCCGATCCTCGCGATCGTCACCGCGAAAATGCCGCGCAAGCGCGCGCTGATGGGCCTGATCGGACTGTTCATCGCGGGCAACCTGTTCTGCGCGATCGCACCGGGCTATGCGGTGCTGATGGCCGCGCGCGTCGTCACCGCGTTCTGTCACGGCGCGTTCTTCGGCATCGGCTCGGTGGTCGCGAGCAACCTCGTCGCGCCGAACCGTCGCGCGCAGGCGATCGCCCTGATGTTCACCGGCCTCACGCTCGCGAACGTGCTCGGCGTGCCGCTCGGCACCGCGCTCGGCCAGGCATACGGCTGGCGCGCGACGTTCTGGGCCGTCACCGGCATCGGCATCGCCGCGGCCGCCGCGCTCGCCGTCTGCCTGCCGAAGAACCTCGCGATGCCCGACACCAGCATCACGCGCGAATTCAGCGTGCTGAAGCACCCGCAGGTGCTGATGGTGCTCGGCATCAGCGTGCTCGCATCGGCCAGCCTGTTCAGCGTGTTCACGTACATCACGCCGATCCTCGAGGACGTGACGGGCTTCTCGCCGCGCCAGGTCACTTACGTGCTGCTGCTGTTCGGTCTCGGGCTGACGGTTGGCGGCACACTCGGCGGCAAGCTCGCCGACTGGCGCCGGATGCCGTCGCTGATCGCGACGCTCGCGTTGATCGGCGTGATCCTCGCGCTGTTCGCGGGCACGATGCACCTGCCGTTCGCCGCGCTCGCGACGATCTTCGTGTGGGGCATCCTCGCGTTCGCGATCGTGCCGCCGCTGCAGATCCTGATCGTCGACCGCGCCAGCGACGCACCGAACCTCGCATCGACGCTGAACCAGGGCGCGTTCAACCTCGGCAACGCGACCGGTGCGTGGCTCGGCGGGATGGCGATCGGCTCCGGCGTGTCGCTCGTGAACCTGCCGTGGGTCGGCGTCGCGATGGCCGTCGCCGCACTCGCGCTCACGCTGTGGTCGGCATCGCTCGAGCGCCGCCCGGTGACCGTGCCGACCGAGTACGTCTGACACAACCCTGTTGATATCGTTGCGACCACAACTCCACGCGAACCTGATGGCCTTCATGGACCTTTCAAGGTCCGCGGTGTAGCATCCCCGCCGATGAAAACCATTCTTAATCGCGATTTCCTTGCACTCATCCTGAGCGTCGCGGTCGTCGGTCTCGGCACCGGCGCCACGCTGCCGCTCACCGCACTCGCGCTGACCGAAGCCGGACACGGCACCAACGTCGTCGGCATGCTGACGGCCGCGCAGGCGCTCGGTGGCCTCGCGATCGTCCCGTTCGTCACCGCGCTCGCACGGCATATCGGCTCGCGCCGCGCGATCGTCGTGTCGGTCGTGCTGCTCGCGGCGGCTACCGCATTGATGCAGTTCACGTCGAACCTGATCCTGTGGGGCGTGCTGCGCGTGCTGTGCGGTGCCGCGCTGATGCTGCTGTTCACGATCGGCGAGGCATGGGTCAACCAGCTCGCCGACGATTCGACGCGCGGCCGCGTCGTCGCGATCTACGCGACCAACTTCACGCTGTTCCAGATGGCCGGCCCCGTGCTCGTGAGCCAGATCGCCGGTGCGACGAGCATCCGCTTCGCGCTGTGCGGCGCGCTGTTCCTGCTCGCGCTGCCGACGCTCGCGACGATCCGGCGCGCGCCGCTCGCCGGCGACGACGCGCATCACGCGCAGCACGATCACTGGCTCGCCGTGCTGCCGCGCATGCCCGCGCTGATCATCGGCACCGGCTTCTTCGCGCTGTTCGATACGCTCGCGCTGTCGCTGCTGCCGCTCTACGCGATGGATCACGGCGTCGCGAGCGCGACCGCCGTGCTGCTCGCGTCGATCATGCTGTTCGGCGACACCGCGATGCAGTTCCCGATCGGCTGGCTCGCGGACAAGCTCGGCCGCGAGCGCGTGCACCTCGGCGCGGGCTGGATCGTGCTCGCCGGCCTGCCGCTGCTGCCGTTCGTGATCGCGAATCCGTGGCTGTGCTGGCCGCTGCTGTTCGTGCTCGGCGCGGCGGCCGGCAGCATCTACACACTGTCGCTCGTCGCGTGCGGCGAACGCTTCCGCGGTGCGGCGCTCGTCACCGCGAGCTCGCTCGTGTCGGCGTCGTGGAGCGCCGCGAGCTTCGGCGGCCCGCTGGTCGCCGGTGCGCTGATGGAGCAACTGGGCAGCAACGCGCTGGTCGGCGTGCTGGTCGTCTGCGTCGCGGCGTTCGTCGCGGCCGCACTGTGGGAGCGCCGCGCCGCGTTGCAGCGCGCGGTCTGATGCCGACGCGAGCACACCACAGCGCTCCGCCCTGTCACTGATACTCCGGCTACGAAAACGACGACGGCCCGCGCAATGCGGGCCGTCATGCTCCGGGTCGCGCTACGTCGCGCGTTACGCCTTCAACGCCGGCAGGATCGTGCCGACGCACGCACCGAAGCCGACACGATAGCCGTCACCCTGGCACCACCCGGCGAGCGTGAGCTCGTCACCGTCCTCGATGAACGCGCGGCTGCCGCCACCGTTCAGCGCGACCGGCTCCTTGCCGTTCCACGTCAGTTCGAGCAGGCTGCCGAACGAATCCTTCGTCGGCCCGCTGATCGTGCCCGAACCCATCAGGTCGCCCACGCGCGTATTGCAGCCCGCGACCGTGTGATGCGCGAGCTGCTGCGCCATCGTCCAGTACATGTGCTTGAAGTTCGTGCGGCTGATCGACGTGGCTTCGGCCGCCCCTTCCGCGCGCAACGTCACTTCCAGCGCGATGTCGAACGCATGCTTGCCTGCGTGCTGCAGATACGCGAGCGGCTGCGGCGACTGCTCCGGCTGCGCGACGCGGAACGGTTCGAGCGCGTCGAGCGTGACGATCCACGGCGAGATCGTCGTCGCGAAGGTCTTCGCGTTGAACGGGCCGAGCGGCACGTACTCCCACTGCTGGATGTCGCGCGCGCTCCAGTCGTTCAGCAGCACCATCCCGAAGATATGCGCTTCCGCGTCCTCGCACGCGATCGGCTCGCCGAGCGCATTGCCCTGGCCGACGATGAAGCCCGTCTCCAGTTCGATGTCGAGCTTGCGGCACGCACCGAACACCGGGCGTTCCTGGTCGGGCAGCTTCAGCTGCCCGTTCGGGCGCCGCACCGGCGTGCCGCTCACGATCACCGACGACGCGCGGCCGTTGTAGCCGATCGGCATCTCCGACCAGTTCGGCAGCAATGCATTCTTCGGATCACGGAACATCGAGCCGACGTTGGTCGCGTGCTCCTTCGACGAATAGAAATCGGTGTAGCCGGGAATCTCGACCGGCAGATGCAGCGTCGCGTCGCGCTGCGCGACGAGCGCCTGGGCACGCAGCGAAGCATCGTCGCGCAGCCGCGCGTTGTCGCGCGAAAACAGGTCGGACAGCTGCACGCGCACGCTGCGCCATGCGTCGCGGCCGAGCGCGACGAACCCGTTGAGCGTCGGCGCGGCGAACACGTCGGCGCCGGCCGGCAGCGTCACGAGGCCCGCGCGCGCAAGCGCGGCGAGGTCGACGATCTGGTCGCCGAGCGCCACGCCCGCACGACGCGATGCCTGCTTCGCATCGCTGAAGATCCCGAACGGCAGGTTCTGGATCGGGAAATCGCAGGCGGGATCGTTCGCCGTGTCGACCCAGCTCTTGCGGGCCGGGTCGAGCGTCGCGCGCCAGTCTTGGGTATCGCTCATCTTTGCTCCGGATTGAAATGTTTCTTGATGCCTTGCCAGCATTCGAAGTAGTCGGCCTGCAGCTGCGCGGTGTCGAGCGCATAGCGCGTCGGCCGGATCAGCGTGCGGGTTTCGAACATGAACGCCATCGTCGCGTCGACCTTGTGCGGCTTCGTCGTGTCGCTCGCGGACGCCTTCTCGAACGTATCCGCATCGGGCCCGTGGCCCGACATGCAGTTGTGCAGGCTCGCGCCGCCCGGCACGAAACCTTCGGCCTTCGCGTCGTATGCGCCGTGCACGAGCCCCATGAATTCGCTCGCGACGTTGCGGTGGAACCAGGGCGGGCGGAACGTATCCTCGGCCGCGAGCCAGCGCGGCGGGAAGATCACGAAGTCGATCGTGTCGACGCCCGGCGTGTCGCTCTGCGACTGCAGCACCAGGAAGATCGACGGATCGGGATGGTCGTAGCTGATCGAGCCGATCGTGTTGAACAGGCGCAGGTCGTATTTGCAAGGCGCGTAGTTGCCGTGCCACGCGACGACGTCGAGCGGCGAATGGCCGATGTCCGCACGCCACAGGCGGCCGTTCAGCTTCGCGATCAGCTCGAACGCGCCTTCGCGGTCTTCGTACGCGGCTTGCGGCGTCAGGAAGTCGCGCGGGTTCGCGAGACCGTTCGAGCCGATCGGGCCGAGATCCGGCAGGCGCAGTTGCGCGCCGAAGTTTTCGCAGATGTAGCCGCGCGCGTCGCCATCCGGCAGCGTGACGGTGAAACGCACGCCGCGCGGGATCACCGCGATCTCGAACGGCTCGACGTCGACCCGGCCGAATTCGGTCGCGATGAACAGGCGCCCCTGCTGCGGCACGATCAGCAGTTCGCCGTCCGCGCTGTAGAAGAAGCGATCCTGCATCGAACGGTTCGCCGCGTACAGGTGGATCGCGCAGCCGTTCATCGCGGCAGCCGAGCCGTTGCCGGCCATCGTCACGAGCCCGTCGACGAAATCGGTCGGATCGACCGGCATCGGCAGCGGATCCCAGCGCAGCTGGTTCGGCGGCGTCGGCGGCACGTCGGCTGAATCGCCGAATTCCGACACGAGGCACTGCGGGCCCGCGTACGGCTCGAACGGCCGGTGCACGGCCGCCGGGCGGATGCGGTACAGCCACGAGCGGCGGTTGTGGCCGCGCGGCGCGGTGAACGCCGTGCCCGACAGTTGCTCCGCATACAGCCCGTACGGCGCGCGCTGCGGCGAGTTGCGGCCGTGCGGCAACGCGCCGGGCAGTGCCTCGGTCGCGAATTCGTTCGCGAAACCGCTCTGGTAGCCGGCGGTCGCCGGTTTCGACAGGTCAAGCGTCATCGTTTCCTTTCTCCCTCAATTCATCGCGGCGTTTGGCGCCTGCGCGCCGTTGCGCCGCGTCACACCGGCAAGCCCCAGGACGAACAGCGCCGAGCACAGCACGGGCACCGCGGCCGCGTGGAACAGCGCGCCGTTCGACCAGTTGAGCGCAATCAGTTGTCCGCCGACGAGCGGCCCGAGCACCGAGCCGATCCGGCCGATGCCGAGGCTCCAGCCGATGCCCGTCGAGCGCAGCGACGTCGGGTAATACTGGCCCGCGAGCGCGTTGACGGCCGGTTGCCCGCCGACCACGCAGAACCCGCCCGCGAACACGACCACCAGCAGCCACGGCAGCGCATGCGCAACCGAGCCGATCAGCCCCACCGACACGGCCGCGCACGCGAAGCATACGAACAGCACGCGCACGAAGCCGTAGCGTTCGATGAACCAGCCGAGCGACAGCGTGCCGATCACGCCGCCCGTCTGCAGCACCGTGCCGACGATCACGGCAGTGCCCTGCGAATAGCCCGCGTCGCGCATCACGGTCGGCAGCCAGTTCGACAGGAAGTACAGATCGATCAGGTTCATGAAGCTGATCGCCCACAGCAGCAGCGTGACCGGCAGGCGGCCATGGCTGAACAGCTCGGCGACCGGCGCGCCGGTCGCGGCGCGCTCGCGCACGACGAGCCGCGTATTCGCATCGATGCCGGACTGCGGCGCGAAATGCGCGAGCCAGTCGCGTGCCTGCGCGACGCGCCCTTTCAGCACCAGGAACTGCAGCGATTCGGGCAGCCGCGCGACCATCGCGATCGTCAGCACCAGCGGCACCGCGCCGCCGACGAAGAACACCGACCGCCAGCCGAGCGCCGGAATCAGCGCGGCGCTGATGAAGCCGCCGATCGCCGCGCCGAGCGTGAAGCCGCACGACACGATCATCATCCGCTTCACGCGATGCGCGGCCGGGCTGAACTCGCCGACCAGCGCCATCGCGTTCGGCATGATGCAGCCGAGGCCGAGGCCCGTGACGAAGCGCAGCGCCATCAGCACCGGGATCGAACCCGCGAACGGCGTCGCGAGCATCGTCACCGCGAAGAACAGCGTCGAGCCGATCAGCACCGGGCGCCGCCCGATCCGGTCGGCCAGCACCGACAGCCCGAGCGCGCCGAGCAGCATCCCGAACAGGCTCGCGCTGAATACGGGCCCAAGCGCCTGCTTCGGCACACCCCATTCGGCGATCACGCTCGGTGCGACGTAGCCCATCGCCTGCGCATCGAAACCGTCGATCACGAGGCACAGCCCGCACAGCACCAGCAGCATCCAGTGAAAGCCCGGGCGATGGGTCTCGTCGATCACGTGCTCGACTTCGAGCACGCGTGCGTCGGCCAGCGCCGCGCTCATTGCGTCACCTCGGCGGCCGGATGCACGGGCGGCGTCACGCCCTGGCGCGCGAGCGCCATCGCTTCGCGCAGCACATCGGCATCGCCGATCTGGTTCGCGAGCAGCAGGATCAGCTTCGCGTTGACGAGTTGGCTGTCGGCGTCGGACAGGTCGCGATGCATGTCGATCAGCGCTTCGTAGAACGCGTCAGGGTCAGCCAGGCGCGGGCGGGTGTCGAGTGGGGGCATGACGGAGTCTCCGGTGTCTTTATCGTTTTCAGCGTGCGCAGGTCGCGCGCGCCAGTGCGTCGGCAAGCGCCTGACGGTCGAGCGTGCGCGTCCGCGCGCAAACGTGCTGGTCGGGACGCAGCAGGTAGAACGTGCCGGGCTTCGCGTCATAGCGTTGCGCAACGAAACCGTCGACGTCCTCCACGACGTCGACACCCGCGACCGGCTGCGCGTGCCCGGC
The DNA here is from genome assembly GCF_902499025.1 of Burkholderia lata. Lineage (GTDB taxonomy): Bacteria > Pseudomonadota > Gammaproteobacteria > Burkholderiales > Burkholderiaceae > Burkholderia > Burkholderia lata_C. The sequence goes on from NZ_CABVPW010000008.1 coordinate 47,511, forward strand.
CGGCACGACAAGCACCGGCCGCACCGGCAGCGCGAGGCCGTCGAGCGCCTGCGCGAGCGCGGCCGCATCGCCCGGCAACCCGAACAGCACGCCGGTGAAGCCGCTGCCCAGATGCTGCAGCAGCCAGCCCGACGCGCCCTGCGCCCGCACCGGCGCATCGGCCGCCGCGGCACCCGGGCGCATCGCGCCCGCGAACGCGTCGCCATTGCGGTCCGGCGTATTCAGCGGCGAATCGGCCAGCACCGCCGGCACCGACAGGCGGCCGCTGTTCACGAGCTTGCGTGCGAACTCGCAATCACGTGCGAGCTTCAGCGTCGCGTCGCGGAACACGCGCGACACCGGGCTCTTCGGCGTGATGAAGTCGGTCGAGCGCGTCGAGTTGCGGATGTTCTCGTCGGCCGCGAATTCGCGCTCGCTCGCATAGGTATCGAGCAAGTTGTCGGCCGAACGGCCGTCGAGCACGAGCTTCAGCTTCCACGCGAGGTTGTCGGCGTCCTGCACGCCGCTGTTCGCGCCGCGCGCGCCGAACGGCGACACGCCGTGCGCGGAATCGCCCGCGAACAGCACGCGGCCGTGCCGGAACGACTCCATCCGCTGGCAGCGGAACGTGTAGACGCTCACCCATTCGAGTTCGAACTCGACGTCCGGCCCGAGCAGCGCGCGTACGCGCGGGATCACGCGCTCCGGCTGCTTCTCGGCGACGGGGTCGGCATCCCAGCCGAGCTGGAAGTCGATGCGCCACACGTTGTCGGGCTGGCGGTGCAGCAGCACCGACTGATTGGGATGGAACGGCGGGTCGAACCAGAACCAGCGCTCGGTCGGAAACTCCGCCTTCATCTTCACGTCGGCGATCAGGAAGCGGTCCTTGAACGTGCGACCGTGGCTTTCGAGGCCCATCATCGTGCGCATCGGGCTACGCGAGCCATCGGCCGCGATCACGTACTGCGCGCGCAGCGTCGCGACGCCTTCCGGCGTCTCGATCGTCACCACCGCGTGCTCGGCCGACTGCTCGACGCCCGTCACCTTGTGCTTCCAGCGGATGTCGATATTCGGCAGCTCGAACGCACGGTCGGCCAGATAGCCTTCGACGTAGTACTGCTGCAAGTTGATGAACGCGGGGCGCGCATGCCCTTCCTCGGGCAGCAGGTCGAACGCATACAGTTGCTCGTCCTGCAGGAACACCTTGCCGACGTGCCAGCTAACGCCCTTGTCGACGAAGCGCTCGCCGCAGCCGAGCCGGTCGAAGATCTCCAGCGTGCGCTTCGCGAAGCAGATCGCGCGCGAGCCGGTCGACAGCGTGTCGTCGTCGTCGAGCAGCACGACGGGTACGCCCTGCTGCGCGAGGTCGATCGCGGCCGCGAGGCCCACCGGGCCCGCGCCGACGACGATCACCGGGTGAACGGTCGTGTCCTGCGCACGCGGGCGGTATTCGAACTTCAGCGTCTGGTAATCGATGCTCATGGTCGCCATCCGCTCCTCAACCCTGCCGGGCGCTCGCCGGCACGCCCGTCATCCCGCCCGTCGCCTGCCGGCGCGCCGCGCCGCCGTCCCGCGTGCAATTCCTGTCAACCGCCACGTCTCGCTCCTTGCTTCCTGTTGATTCGTGAACGGCGCCGTCTCGCGGCGCCCGCATGCCGCATTTCTTGATCGGCGACAAATCCTGGATTTACGAATAGTAAAACCAATTACTAATAGTGAAATCAACGTAAACCCTAGGCGAAGCGTCGACGACGGGATAACCATATGAACGAAACGCCAAGCCGAGCTTGGCCGGCGCTGCTAATATCAAGCTACGAGGCGGCCCGTTCGGCCGCCGTTTTTCCTTCTTACGCCGATGATTCCGCCCACCATTCCCGAGCTGGTCGCCCGTGCCGGGCAACTGCCGTATCTGCGGGATCACCTCGCGCTCGCCGATGGCGGCACCGCAAGCGCGAACCTGCCCGAGCGCACGCTCGGCAGCGCCTACGAACCGATCTACGACGTGACGATGCCCGGTGCGCCGCAATCGACGTCGTTCGCCGACGCGATCGAGCGCTATGGCGACGAGCTCGGCTTCCAGGCCGTCACGCTGGTGACGGGTGCGCCGCACGATCCGGTCGACTCGGCCGTCGACGACCAGACGCTCGTCGCGATCGACCGCCTGTCGCGCTCGCTGCACGCGATCAACTTCTTCGGCGCACAGCGCCACGGGCTGCTGTTCCTGCGCGTGCACGAACGGCTGCTGAAGAGCGTGAAGTACGACCACGGCAAGCATTTCTCGTCGGTGCTGCAGCGCTTCGGGCTGCCGACCGAGCGGATCGTGATCGAGTTGCCGGCGGTCGCGGTCGCGCACAAGACCTTCCTCGGCTACCTGACACGCAGCTACCAGCATCACGGCTTCAAGGTCGCGGACAAGCTGCCCGACCCCGGCCGCATCCTCGCGGTCGAATCGGAGATGGCACGCCCTGACTACATCAAGATGGATGCGGGCATCGCGTTGCGCGACGGGATGGTCAAGGCGCTCGTCGCGTATGCGCAGCGCGTGCGGATTCCGCTGATCTTCGACGGCGTCGTCGACGAAACGCAGTGCGAGCTGCTGCGCCAGCACGACGTGCGGTTCATGCAGGGGCCCGTGTTTGCGAAGGTCGTGACGGCCTGAGCCTGAGTGGATGAGGTGATCCGCTTACGCGGGGCGTCGCGTGCCGAATGTGGAATGCAGGTGATGTGACCGTGGATCAGGTCGCCCGGCTTGACCCGTCGCCCGATATGCGGCGGGTTGGTGTCGGCCTCTTGGAAAGACCGGCTTCGCGGGCGCGTACGCGCCTCGTTTCCGGCACGGTCAGTGCCGACGGCTACCGCTTACGCTCTTCCGCCATCGTCGTACTTGGGCAGATCGTCACCGATCTCGATGCCCGGGAAACGATCCCCATACCAGACATGCCAGGCCGGGCGTAGCCGCGACGATTCGTCGAGCGTCGCGTAATTGATCTCGACCGTCTTGGGTGCATCGCTAAGCCGGTATTCGAGCTGCGCGCCGCAACGGCCGCAGAAGCGCCGCTCGCCCCACGCGCTCGACGCATAGACCGTCGGCTCCCCTTGCAGGTAAGCGAATGCGTCGATCGGCACCGATGCCGATGCGACGACCGCAGCGCCGGTCGTGCGCTGGCAGAGCCGGCAGTGGCAAAAACCGGCGTCGGCCGGCACATGGGCGATCCGGTACCGAATCGCGCCACATGCGCACCCGCCTTCCATCGGTTCCGCGCGAGACATGGCCAACCTCTTCGTCGGTGAGCAGGCGAACGATCATGCGCGCGGTGCGCCTGCGGCACAACCGGCGGCTGCGGTACTACTCTCGTGCGTTACCGCCCGCACCGGCGACCGAACCCGTACCGCCCGCCGTGTGCTCAGGCCGTCTGCCCGAGCCGCTGCGCGAGCGCCCTCAGCTTCGGCCCGACCTGCGTACGGAACACGTCCTCGTCCATCGACGATGCGGGGCCGCTGCAGCTCAGGATCAGCCAGCGCCCCTCGCGCGGCTCGCGAAACGGCACGGCCGCCGCGTTGACGTCCAGGTGCCACGCGCGGAACGAATAGCAACAACCACCCGCCGAGAACTCGGCCACCGCTTGCTGCGCGGCCGCGACGAGCGCATCGGCGTCGGCCGCGCCGCCGGCTGCACGATGCAGCTCCGCATAGAGCGCGCGGCGCACGTCCTCCGGCTGCACGGCCAGGTACGCGCGCCCCATCGAGCTCGTCAGCATCGACAGCCGCGAGCCGGGCGCAAGCCCGAGCGTCAGCGCGGTCTCGCTGCGGATAGTCTCCAGATAGATCATGTCGAGCCCGTCGCGGCAGCCGAGCGACACGGCCGCGCCGATGTCGCGCGCGAGCGCCTGCATGTGCGGCCGCGCGAGGTCGATCGTCCCCGAACCCGACAGCAGCGCGTAGCCGAGCGACAGCACGCCGGCGTCGAGCGCATACTTTCCGAGCGTCTCGTCGTAGCGCAGGTAGCCGAGCACGGTCAGCGTGTAAGCGAGCCGGTTCACGGTCGCCTTTGGCAGCCCCGTGCGCTCCGCGAAGTCGCGGTTGCCGAGCATCGTCTCGCCCGGCCGGAATGCGCGCAGCAGGTCGAGCCCGCGCGCGAGCGCGACGACGAACTTGCGTTCGTCGATCATGGTTTCGTCGATGGTTGAAAGTGTCATCTGGTGCTACACTGGGTTCGATTTGCAAAACATTGTTCCGCACAGCGGAACTTCCGTCAAGCAAACTCTCAGGCAAGAAACCCGGCTGAATCAGGGACCGACCGTAAAGCATGGGACCCGGGCAAGCGCTGAAGTGCTAACTCAGGTTGACCGCAAAGCATGGGACCCGAGTAAGCGCTAAAGCGCTAACTCAGGCCGACCGCAAAGCATGGGACCCGAGTAAGCGCCGAAGCGCCACCTCGGGCCGACCGCAAAGCATGGGACCCGAGTAAGCGCTGAAGCGCCACCTCGGGTCGACCGCAAAGCATGGGACCCGAGTAAGCGCTGAAGCGCTAACTCGGGTCGACAGGAGATGAGACGATGAGTGCTGCAACTTTTCATTGGGACGATCCGCTGCTGCTCAACCAGCAACTGACCGAAGAAGAGCGGATGGTGCGCGACGCCGCGCAGGCTTACGCGCAAGACAAGCTCGCGCCGCGCGTGACCGAAGCGTTCCGCCACGAGCGCACCGACGCCGAAATCTTCCGCGAAATGGGCGAAGTCGGCCTGCTCGGCCCGACGATTCCCGAGGAATACGGCGGCCCCGGCCTCAATTACGTGAGCTACGGCTTGATCGCCCGCGAAGTCGAGCGCGTCGATTCGGGCTACCGGTCGATGATGTCCGTTCAGTCGTCGCTCGTGATGGTGCCGATCTACGAATTCGGCTCCGACGCGCAGAAGCAGAAATACCTGCCGAAGCTCGCCACCGGCGAATGGATCGGCTGCTTCGGGCTGACCGAGCCGAACCACGGCTCCGACCCGGGCAGCATGGTCACCCGCGCGAAGAAGGTGCCCGGCGGCTACTCGCTGTCCGGCGCGAAGATGTGGATCACGAACTCGCCGATCGCCGACGTGTTCGTCGTGTGGGCAAAGCTGGAAGAGAACGGCAAGGACGCGATCCGCGGCTTCATCCTCGAGAAAGGCTGGAAGGGCCTGTCGGCGCCCACGATCCACGGCAAGGTCGGGCTGCGCGCATCGATCACCGGCGAAATCGTCCTCGACGAGGTGTTCGTACCGGAAGAGAACCTGATGCCGAACGTGAGTGGCCTGCGCGGCCCGTTCACCTGCCTGAACTCGGCGCGCTACGGGATCGCATGGGGCGCGCTGGGCGCCGCCGAATCCTGCTGGCACACCGCGCGCCAGTACGTGCTCGACCGCCAGCAGTTCGGCCGGCCGCTCGCCGCGAACCAGCTGATCCAGAAGAAGCTCGCGGACATGCAGACCGAAATCACGCTCGGCCTGCAAGGCGTGCTGCGCCTCGGCCGGATGAAGGACGAAGGCACGGCGGCCGTCGAGATCACGTCGATCATGAAGCGCAACTCGTGCGGCAAGGCGCTCGACATCGCCCGGCTCGCGCGTGACATGCTCGGCGGCAACGGCATCTCCGACGAATTCGGCGTCGCGCGCCACCTCGTGAACCTCGAAGTGGTCAACACGTACGAAGGCACGCACGACATCCACGCGCTGATCCTCGGCCGCGCACAGACAGGCATCCAGGCGTTCTTCTGATCGTCCCGGTGCGGCGCGTGCGGCAGTCATGCCGTGCCGCTCACGCGCAAAAGACACGGCCCGCCCGGCATGACTGCCGGGCGGGCCGTGTTTCATCGGATCCGCGCGCCGGGCCGTCGGCCCGGTACCGCGTTCCTCTGCAGCCGATGTTTACTTGTTCGGCTGCGGCGTCAGACGCAGATACGGACGCACCGCGTTGAAGCCCTTCGGGAAGCGCTTCTTCAGCTCTTCCGGATCCTGCAGCGACGGCACGATCACGACGTCGTCGCCATCCTTCCAGTTGCCGGGCGTCGCGACCTTGTAGTTGTCGGTCAGCTGCAGCGAGTCGATCACGCGCAGCACTTCGTCGAAGTTGCGCCCCGTGCTGGCCGGGTACGTGATGGTGAGCCGCACCTTCTTGTTCGGGTCGATCACGAACAGCGAACGCACCGTCAGCGTTTCGTTCGCGTTCGGGTGGATCATGTCGTACAGCTGCGAAACCTTGCGGTCCGCATCGGCGATGATCGGAAAGCCGACGACCGTCGCTTGCGTTTCGTTGATGTCGTTGATCCAGCCCTTGTGCGATTCGACACCGTCGACCGACAGCGCGATCACCTTCACGTTGCGCTTCTCGAATTCGCCCTTCAGCTTCGAGGTCAGCCCGAGTTCGGTCGTGCACACCGGCGTGTAGTCTGCCGGGTGGGAGAACAGGACACCCCAGCTGTTGCCCAGCCACTCGTGAAACTTGATCGTGCCCAGGCTCGATTCCTGCTCGAAATCCGGTGCGATGTCGCCAAGACGCAGACTCATGATGTTCCCTCCTCGAACGATGCTGGTTGAAACCGCGCCCGGGTCGGCGCGGGAAAGTCTGTCAGCTTACGGGAAGCAATGGGGCGTGCGAACGATTATTCCGTTTGATATTCATACTTTTTTGTCATTTTTGCGCGGTGTCGGCGCCGGACGGGCGCCCACGCGGGAAACTTTTCACCCCGTTTGCCGCTCTGTGAATGATTACAAGTCGTTTACCATGCGGTCTTGCACTGCCGTCGTGTGTCTTCCCGGCTCGCCAGCAGGCAGGCGTTTCGCTAGGATGTGAACCTGCAGCATGACAGCACGATGGGAGTTGCAATGTCGGAAATCAACAAGGAGAAACTGATGTCGGATATCAAAACCGTTCTCTCGGACGCCGAAGACCTGCTCAAGCAAGCTGCGAGCAGCACGGGCGACCGTGCGGCCGAGCTGCGCGAGAAAGCCATGTCGCGCCTGAAGCAGGCCAAGGAAAAGGCAGCCGACGTCCAGGTCGTGGTGGTCGAGAAAGGCAAGAAGGCCGCACGCGCGACCGACGATTACGTGCACGAGCATCCGTGGACGTCGATCGGCGTCGCCGCCGGCGTCGGCGTGCTGATCGGCCTGCTGATCAACCGCAAGTAACGCGCCCTGCGCCGTTTCGTCCCGTTGGCCGCGTCGCGCGGCCTACGGGCGTCGAAGCCAGCCGGCGGTTTCCGCCGGCCGGCTTTGTCCTAGCTGCACACTGCACGCGCACGCACCTCACCCATGACGACAGACACCACCTCGCAGCCGTCCGGCCAAGGACCGCTGCGCCGCCTCGTCGGCTCCGCGATCGGCCTTCTGCAAACGCGCCTCGAACTGGTGGGCATCGAGCTTGCCGAGGAGAAGGAGCGCCTGATGGGCGTGCTGTTCCTCGGGCTCGCCGCGATGATGCTCGCCACGATGGCACTCATCAGCCTGACCGTACTCGTCGCGATCGCGTTCTGGGATACCTACCGCTGGCAGTCGCTTGCGGCGATCACCGCGCTGTATGCCACTGGCGGCATCGTATGCGCACTGAAGGCCCGCTCGGGCCTGCGCGATGCGCCGACCGTATTCGAGGCAACGCTCGCCGAACTCGAGAAAGACCGCGAACTGTTCCGCAGCAAGCCGTGAACGCAGTCCCGTTCACCCCTCCCACCTACTTCGCCGACGCGCCATGAGCCAGAACATCACGGGCAACTCACCCCGCTCCCATTCGTCGCGATCGAACTGGAGCGCGTCGCAGCATCGCGCGCTCCGCAAGGAACTGCTGATCCTGCGATCCGAAGTCGAGCGGCTCGAACTCGCGGAAGCCGCCGGCGAAATGCGCCAGGCCGTCACGCGCTTCAGCTGGCTCAAGGTGTTTATCCCCGGCCTGTCCACCAACAAGTTCAGCCAGTCCGCCAAGAACCTGAACGCGAGCTTCGGCCAGCTCGTCAACCAGTATCCGATGCTGAGTTCGCTCGCATCGCTCGTGCTCGCCAAACCCGTTCGCTCGCTGCTGCGCGCGAGCGCGGGGCCCGCGCTGAAGTGGGGCACCCTCGGTTTCGCTGCATGGGAGGTCTACCGGATCTGGAAGCAGTCCCGCGACGAGCGCGGGCTCGACACGCACGACGACTGACCGTCGGCATCCTGCGCGCACGGCCACGCGCCGTGGCGCGCCTTCTTTGCGATCTCAACGCACACCCCAGCACGCCGCGATCTGCCCGTCGGCGCCGTCACTTCGCACATTGCCTTTCGCCCCGTCCGCGCGCAGCGTGAATGCGCCGCATGCATCGTCGTGCATCGGGCCCGTGTCGAGCGGGATGGCTTGCAGTTCATAGCTCACCGGTGAATCGCCACCGTCCGGCCGCGTAAGCGCCAATCGATAGATCGCGCGCCCGTCCGGCGGCGCTTGCGTGAGCGCCAACGGCAATGCCGAAGGCAGTACACCCTCCCGTGTTTCGAGATATTGGGCCGCCCGGTAAAGCGCGGCAACCGCCGACGCGCGATGAACGCGCACGACATGCTCGCGATACGACGGGATGCCCCATCCGGCCAGCACCGCGACGATCGCGAGCACGATCATCAGCTCGATCAGCGTGAATCCCGCCGCGCGGTATACGGATGGGCGACCGTTCATCGAAGCACCGTTGCGACGTGACGCCAGTGCAAGGCGACGATATGGCCGTCGCGGATCGCGACCTGATGCTGCAGCCAGACGGCACTCGATGCATGCGCACCGACGCCGCGCGCGGTGACGACGTATGCGCGACGGCCGGCCGGCCCTGCTCCGCGCCACGCTTCGATCAGGCATCGTGGCGGTTGCGCAGCCATCGGCCATCCGGCGAATGGCGCAAACGCTTCGGCGGCCGCCAGCATCGGCATGCGCCGCCACGCATCGGGCTCCGCATGCGAGTCGCCTTCGCTCACGTAGGGTGCCGAACCCCGTCGCAATCGCGCAGTGCACGCAGCAAGCGCGGCATCGGCCGCGTGGAATGCGATCAACCGATCGGACAATGCACGCGTGCGGCGCGATTCCGTCAGTGCGGCTTCGAACCACGTGCCAGTCAGCGCCGCGACCGCTGCGCCAACCGCGATCACCGCTGGCAATGCGAGGCCCGCGTCGCGACGCCAATCGCGGCTGAACGATCGCAACCGCATGTGCGGCGCTCGCCGGCCCGCTGCCAGTGCCTCCGCACCTGCGGCCTGCCGCGGTTCGCCGTCGTTTGTCGCGATACGCTCATGCGTGATGTCTGCCGCAATCCATCGCGACCTCTCCCGCGCGGACTGCCCCGCCCCGTTCATCGCAGTACCTCGCGTTCATCCGTCGCATCGCGCGACTTATCGTCGAATACGCGCGCGGAATTCCTCAACGCGACGATGCGATCGAGCGTCAGGCGCGCGCGGCCGTCTTGCGCAACGACAGTGCGACCGTCGCAGTCGACGTGCCGTGCCGGCTCACCCGCCGGTTCGCCGCGTGCACGCACGCAGACATGCACGGCCACGACATCGCGCCAGTCGTCGCCCGGGATTGCATCGGCGGCGACGAACTGCGTGCCGCCCCGACGAAGATAGCGCACCCGCAACTGATCGATTCCCGACACGACCGGCTGCGGCGTGCCCGGACGGCCGCTTCCTTCGCAATACAGTTCCGGTTCGCCCGTCGACGGACTGACATGCACATCGAAGCGGTTCTCCACCGGCGCAGGTTCGCCGGACACGCCGACACCCTGACCGAGGCAATCCGACACCTGGCCGCTAACGGTGAGCCACGTCGACACGGCATCGCCGACATACCGGATCAGCAAAGCGTCCGACGCACCGCGTGCGGGCTCGCACCGTACCTGCGCGCCCTCTCCCCTCACACGCGCCATCGAACAGCCGAACACGGGTGGCAACGACGACACGCCTTCCACATCGAGCGGCCGGAATCCGGCCATCTGGATCTGCTGGCCGATCAGCATCAGTGCGGTGCCGGCCGCATCCCGCATCCGGAACCCGTCGTCCGCGCGCCGCTGTGCGACGCGCTGCGCGTGGTACAGCGCACCGGCAGCCGCGAGCACGAGCAGACCGACGGTCATCGCAATCAACACCTCAAGCAACGTATGTGCACGCGTACGGCGATCAGCGTTCATCGGCGTCAGTCTCCCGATACGGAATCCGGACGCACGACGGCGGCTGCGCCGCCTCTCCCGCCGCTTCGCATTGCGGCCCGCTCGCCGCATTGACGCCGCGCCACCCGACAACCGTGTAGCGGACGCCATCCGGCCCGTCACCACGCGTCACCGCGCCACCGGGCAGCGACGACGCGGCCCGCGCCGCGAGGCCATCGTCGGCCTCCTCTGCTACGTGCAAACGCTCGATACGCGCATCGGCCAGCCACAACGCGCGTTCACGCCAGATCGTCGCGCGCTGCGCACGCGCCATCGCAAGCTGACTACCCGCTACAGCCAGCATCACGGTCGCGAGCAGCGCGATGGCCAGCATCGCTTCGATCAGCGACGTGCCGCGCATTATGTTGCGCATGACGCTCACGCCGCGTCACAACGGCCGGCGACAACCCGTGCCCGGCCGCCTGCCGCGATCCGCACGCAACGCGATGCATGCGCGCCGTCGGCTCCCGACACGTCGCGTCGCGGACGCAGTTCGAAGCGCCGGATGCCACCGATTGCCTGACCGACCGGCGGTGCGAACGCGAGATCGTGCGCGGCACCCGTGACGGCCACTTCGGCATCGCGCGGATAGCGCCGCAGCACGCGTGACTGCCCGTCGACCTGCCCGCTGACGATCCAGTCGCACGACCATTCGGCCGGATCGCACCGCTCACCCGCGCGCAGGCAAGTGCTGCCGCTCCCGGCCCGGCACAGCGTGACGCGCACGCCGAGACGCGTCGCCTCGGTACGTGCGAACGACAGCGCGCCGAGCAACGCACGCGAGCGTGCATCCACGCGTTCGCGCATGCGCCACTGGTCGAACGCGGGCGCCGCATGAAGCGCGAGCCCGGCCGCCAGCGAGATGGCGACCATCAGCTCGACGAGCGTGAACCCGCCCGAGCGTCGCAATACATTTTTCAGGGGTTGAGCGTGCAGTCCCATCGCAGTCGTCCTTCGCCAAGGTGATGCGACGACTGTAGCGATGCGTGCGGAAGCGCACCATTTGCCGAACGGCCGACTGGCGGCATGCGATCGCGACCGACACAATCGGCGCGAACTGACCAACGGAGAAGACGATGAACGGACGCAGCGCGTCAGCGCTTACGCGGAGTCTTGGCGGGAGAGGCGCGACGGAACTCTTCGATCACGTCGGCAAATTCGGAAACGTCCTCGAACCGGCGATACACCGATGCGAAGCGGACATAAGCGATCGTATCGAGGCCGCGCAACTCGTTCATCACGAGTTCGCCGAGCTTCTCGCTACGCACTTCGCGCTCGCCTGTCGCGAGCAGTTGATATTCGATGCGGGCGACCGCCGCGTCGATCGCATCGGCAGCAACCGGCCGCTTGCGCAGCGCGAGTTGCATGCTGGCGACGATCTTGCGACGGTCGAATTCCGTGCGGCTGCCGTCCTTCTTCACGACGAACGGCAGGGACAGCTCGACCCGCTCGTACGTCGTGAAGCGCTTGTCGCAAGCCGAGCAGCGACGGCGCCGCCGGATCGCGGCGCCATCTTCGGACACGCGCGAGTCCACGACCTGCGTGTCGTCATGCCGGCAGAACGGGCAGCGCATCGTCGATCAGCGATAGACCGGGAAACGCTTGGTCAGCTCGGCGACCTGCGCGCGCACGCGCTCGATCGTCGCTGCATCTTCCGGGTTGTCCAGCACGTCCGCGATCAGGTTGCCCACCTGCTCCGCTTCCGCCGGACCGAAGCCGCGCGTCGTCATCGCCGGCGAACCCAGGCGCACGCCGCTCGTCACGAACGGCTTTTCCGGATCGTTCGGGATCGCGTTCTTGTTCACCGTGATGTGTGCCGCGCCCAGCGCTGCTTCCGCCGCCTTGCCGGTGATGTTCTTCGCGCGCAGGTCCACCAGCATCACGTGGCTTTCCGTGCGGCCCGACACGATCCGCAGGCCACGCTTCACCAGCGTTTCAGCCAGCACGCGTGCGTTCTCGACCACCTTCTCCTGGTACGCCTTGAACTCCGGCGACAGCGCTTCCTTGAACGCCACCGCCTTGCCCGCGATCACGTGCATCAGCGGGCCGCCCTGGATGCCCGGGAAGATCGCCGAGTTGATCGGCTTCTCGTACTCGGCCTTCATCAGGATCACGCCGCCGCGCGGGCCGCGCAGGCTCTTGTGCGTCGTTGTCGTCACGAAGTCCGCGTGCGGCACCGGGTTCGGGTACACGCCTGCCGCGATCAGGCCCGCGTAGTGGGCCATGTCGACCATCAGGTACGCGCCGACCGACTTCGCGATCTTCGCCAGACGTTCGAAATCGATCTTCAGCGAGAACGCCGACGCGCCCGCGACGATCAGCTTCGGCTTGTGTTCCTGTGCCAGCTTTTCGGCCGCTTCGTAGTCGATGTCTTCGTTTTCGTTCAGGCCGTAGCTCACCACATTGAACCACTTGCCCGACATGTTTACGGGCGAGCCGTGCGTCAGGTGGCCACCGTGCGCGAGGCTCATGCCCATGATCGTGTCGCCCGGCTTGAGCATCGCGAAGAACACGCCCTGGTTCGCCTGCGAACCCGAGTTCGGCTGCACGTTCGCGGCTTCCGCGCCGAACAGCTGCTTCACGCGGTCGATCGCCAGCTGCTCGACGACGTCGACGTATTCGCAACCGCCGTAGTAGCGCTTGCCCGGATACCCTTCCGCGTACTTGTTCGTGAGTTGCGAGCCCTGCGCGGCCATCACGGCCGGGCTCGTGTAGTTTTCCGACGCGATCAGCTCGATGTGATCTTCCTGGCGGCGGTTTTCCTGCTCGATCGCGGCAAAGATTTCGGGATCGACGTTCGCAATGGTGCTTTGGGCTCTGTCAAACATACGGTTTCCGTTAAGTGTGTACAGGTTGACCGGAGCGGCCGAGTACGGTGCGCTGCTGGCGGAACCAGCTCGACGTGGCGGAAGAATCCGTATGACGCGAGGCAGGACAGCCACCGGCGATGCACGCGACGGCGCACAACGGCTGCCCAGGCGAACGGCAAAAACGGCGCCCCGCGCTTCACGGTGGGATGCTCCACCTTGAACCCGAAGGGTTCTATCGCCAGTCACGCGGGGGTGATGAGCGCGTTAGTGTATTGGATGCGTCATGAATAGGCAACCGCACGGCGGTGCGCCGGAAGCAATTGGGGCCAGACTCTACGCGCCCGTGCCGGAACGCTTTGCCGCCTTGCCGCGGTGCGGCAATCTCAGTAGGCTTGCGGGAGTCCACCCGCTATTTTGTCATCGACCAGGAGCAGCAATGATCGTGTTCGTCACAGGCGCGTCCGCCGGCTTCGGCGCCGCCATCGCCCGTGCCTTCGTCAAGGGAGGCCACCGCGTCGTCGCGACTGCGCGCCGCAAGGATCGTCTCGATGCGCTCGCCGCCGAACTCGGCGATTCCCTTCTGCCGTTCGAGCTCGACGTACGCGATCGCGCGGCCGTCGAGGCCGTGCCGGCCGCCCTTCCCGCCGAATTCGCAGCACTCGACGTGCTCGTCAACAACGCCGGCCTCGCGCTCGGCGTCGAGCCGGCCCAGAAGGCCAGTCTCGACGAATGGCACACGATGATCGACACGAACTGCACCGGCCTCGTCACGGTCACGCACGCGCTGCTGCCCGGCATGATCGATCGTGGCCGCGGTCACATCTTCAATCTCGGATCGGTCGCGGGTTCGTACCCTTATGCAGGCGGCAACGTCTACGGCGCGACCAAGGCTTTCGTCCGACAATTCAGCCTGAACCTGCGCGCCGACCTGCTCGGCACGCCGCTGCGCGTCACCGACATCGAGCCGGGCCTGTGCGGCGGCACCGAATTTTCGAACATCCGCTATCGCGGCGACGACGCAAAAGCAGCGAACGTCTACAACAATGTCCAGCCGCTGATGCCCGAGGACATCGCCGACACGATCTACTGGATCGCGACGCGCCCGGCGCATGTCAACGTCAACACGATCGAGCTGATGCCGATCGCACAGGCACCCGGCGGCCCGACCGTCCACCGCGGCTGAAGTCACGCGGGCCCGGCCCCTGCGGGCCGGTCCGCAGTGTGCTACGGCATACTACATTCCGTTACGAATCGGTTACGAATCAGGCCCTTGCCTTCCGGTAGAATGCGCGCCATGACCCAGCCTACCCGCTCCCCGGACGCGCCCTCCGGCTTCACCTGGCCGGTGCGCGTGTACTACGAGGATACCGACGCAGGCGGCATCGTCTTCTATGCCAACTACCTGAAGTTCTTCGAACGCGCCCGCACCGAGTGGCTGCGCGCATGTGGCATCGACCAGCGTCAGCTCGCCGACGATACCGACGCGATCTTCGTCGTCCGCAGCACGTCGCTCGACTACCGCGCACCGGCGCGACTCGACGACACACTGGCGATCACGAGCCGGCCCGGACGCATCGGCCGTGCATCGGTGGAATTCACGCAGGAAGCCTGGTGTGGAGACACGCTGCTCGTGGCCGGACACATCCGCCTCGGCTGCGTCGACCGTACCGGCATCCGGCCCGCGGCCATCCCGCCGGCCGTGCTCGACGCGCTGCAGCGCGGGCCCGTCATCAACGACGGGCAGACTGCACTGTCAACGAAGCTCGCATGAGCGCCGTTTAGACAAAGCCTATGAACTTGCCTTTCTGATTCGATACTAAGCAAGGTTCGGCGCCAGGCATGGCCGGCGCGCCGCGCCACACGCATACCGGGCGCCCCGAAGGGACGTTACTCAAACCTCTATGAACACTTCTCAAGACCTGTCGATCATTTCCCTCGTCCTCAACGCGAGCGTGCTGGCCCAGGCCGTGATGGGGCTGCTGCTGCTGCTGTCGCTGATGTCGTGGACCTTCATCTTCCGCAAGTGGTTTGCGATCCGCCGCGCACGCGCGCAGACCGAACGCTTCGAGAAGGATTTCTGGTCGGGCGGCGACCTGCAGGCGCTGTACCAGAGCGCAGCCAACAACCGCCACACGATCGGCGCGCTCGAGCGCATCTTCGAATCGGGCATGCGCGAATTCCTGAAGGCGAAGGAAAAGCGCATCAGCGATCCGGGCCTCGTGCTCGACGGTGCACGCCGCGCGATGCGCGCGTCGTTCCAGCGTGAAATGGACGTGCTCGAAGCGAACCTCGCGTTCCTCGCGTCGGTCGGTTCGGTCAGCCCGTACATCGGTCTGTTCGGCACGGTCTGGGGGATCATGAACTCGTTCCGCGGCCTCGCGAACGTGCAGCAGGCCACGCTCGCGAACGTCGCGCCGGGCATCGCCGAGGCGCTCGTCGCCACGGCGATCGGCCTGTTCGCCGCGATTCCGGCGGTGGTCGCGTACAACCGCTACGCGCACGACATCGACCGCCTCGCAATCCGCTTCGAGACCTTCATCGAAGAGTTCTCGAACATCCTGCAGCGTCAGGCCCAGTAAGGAGCGCGCCATGGCAGGAAGTCCCATCCGATCCAGCATGCGCGGCGGCCGCTCGCGCCGCGCAATGGCCGACATCAACGTCGTGCCGTACATCGACGTGATGCTGGTGCTGCTCGTGATCTTCATGGTCACCGCACCGCTCGTCGCCCCGTCGATCATCAACCTCCCGACCGTCGGCAACGCCGCGCCGCAGGAGCAGACGCCGCCTGTCGTCGTCAACATCAAGGCCGATCGCACGATGAGCGTCAAGTACAAGGGCGACTCGGGCGCGACCCAGGAAGACACGATGACGAAGGCCGAGCTCGACAGCTTCATCGCCGCCCGGCAGGCCGATCATCCCGACCAGCCGGTCGTGATCGCGGCCGACAAGACCGTGCAGTACGATGCAGTCATGACCGTGATGTCCGATCTGAAGGCGCGCGGCGTCAAGCGCGTCGGCCTCCTCGTCAAATCGCAATGAACCGGCAGCAATCCACGCGCAGCTCCGCCTACCCGCCTCAGCCTCCCCGCGAGCGCGGCACCTGGCGCGCATTCGCGCTCGCCGCGCTGATGCACGTGCTGCTCGCGCTGTTTCTCTATCACGGCGTGCAGTGGCAGAACAGCACGCCGGCCGGCGCCGAAGCCGAGCTGTGGACCGAGGTGCCCGATGTCCCCGCGCCGCGGCCCGTTGTCACACCCGCACCGCCCGTGAAGGTCGCGCCGCCCGCTCCCCCGGTGCGTGACGAGCAAGCCGACATCGCGCTGCAGCAGAAGAAGCGGCAGCAGGAAGCGGCCGCGCGTGAAGCGCTGCTCGAACAGCAGCGCCGCGCGCAGCAGCTGAAGGCCCAGCAGGAAGAGGAAGCCCGCGCGCAGCTCGCGGCGCAGCAGGCAGCCGCACTCGCCGCGCAGAAGGCCGCGGAACGCGACAAGCAGAAGCAGGCCGACAAGCTCAAGCAACAGCAGCTCGCCGAGCAGCAGAAGCTCGAACAGCAGAAACTCCAGCAGCAGAAGCAGGCGCAACTCGAAGCGCAGCAGGCGGCGAAGGCGAAGGCCGACGCGGCTGCGAAGGCAAAGGCGGAAGCCCAGGCCAAGGCGAAGGCCGAAGCCACGGCGCGCGCAAAGGCCAATGCAGCGGCGAACGCGAAGCTCGACCGCGAGCGCAGCGCGCGTCTGGCACAGATGCAGGGCCTGTCCGGCGCCGGTGAAGGCGGCGGCGAGGGCCTCGCAAAAAGCGGCACGGGCACGGGCTCCGGCGGCAATGCCGCCACGCCCGGCTATGCCGACAAGGTGCGCCGCCGCGTCAAACCGAACATCGTTTGGGGCGGCGAGCGAGCAGGCCTGACCACCGTCGTCAAGATTCGGTGCACGCCGTCCGGTGACGTATTGAGCGCATCGGTTTCCCGCTCCAGCGGGAATTCGGGGTGGGATCAAGCCGTGGTCAATGCGATCCACGCATCGGTCCCGTTGCCGCCCGATTCTAACGGTCGTACCCCGTCGGACATTACGATTACCTTCAAGGCTGCGGAGTGAAAGGAAATGCGCTTACACTCCGGGCTTCGCTGTCGGACGGGAACGAATCGGGTATTTTTACTGTCTCTGCCGTTGCGCAGCGATTCAAGTCATACGGGAAGCAAGAAGCATGAGTTTGATGACAAAGCTAGGTTTCAGGGCACTCGTGGCCTCGTGTCTGATTACGGCGGGCAGCGCCGCTAACGCCCAGGTCAACGTGCTGATCACCGGTGTCGGGTCGACCCAGTTCCCCATCGCCACTGCGAATTTCGCGAACGAGGCGAACCTGCCGCAGCAGGTCACGTCGATCGTCCGTGCCGACCTCGCCCGCAGCGGCAAATTCACCAACATCGACGCCGGCAGCACGCCGGTGCCGGAGAGTGCATCGGTCGATCTCGGCGCATGGAAGGCCAAGGGCGCGAATGCGTTCGTCGCCGGCAGCGTGAACCGCGAGGCGAACGGCCAGTACAAGGTCAACTTCATCCTGTACGACACCGTGAAGCAGCAAAGCCTCGGCGGCCTGTCGCTGACGGCCACCGACACCACGCTGCGCACGGCCGGCCACAAGATCGCCGACTACATCTACCAGAAGCTGCTCGGCGTGCGCGGCGTGTTCGCCACGCGCCTGTCGTACGTGATCAAGACCGGTAACCGCTACCAGCTGCAGATCTCGGATTCGGACGGCCAGAACGCACGCATCGCGCTGTCGAGCACCGAACCGATCATCTCGCCGTCCTGGTCGCCGAGCGGCACGAAGGTCGCGTACGTGTCGTTCGAGCGCAAGAAGCCGATCGTCTACATCCACGACCTGCCGACCGGCCGCCGCTACATCGTCTCCGACCAGAAGGGCAACAACAGCGCACCGGCATGGTCGCCGGACAGCAACACGCTCGCCGTCGCGCTGTCGCTGTCGGGCAATACGCAAATCTATACGGTCAACTCGACCGGCGGCGGCCTGCGCCGTCTCACGCAGAGCAGCTCGATCGACACCGAGCCGTTCTACTCGCCGGACGGCCGCTGGATCTACTTCACGAGCGATCGCGGCGGCGCGCCGCAGATCTACCGGATGCCCGCGCAGGGCGAAAGCGCCGGCGCGGCGCAACGCGTGACCTTCACCGGCAGCTACAACACGAGTCCGCGCATCAGCCCGGACGGCAAGCTGCTCGCTTACATCTCCCGCACGGGCGGGGGCTTCAAGCTGTACGTTCAGGATCTGCAATCGGGCGCGGCGAACGCCATCACGAATACGAATCGCGACGAATCGCCGAGCTTCGCGGCAAACGGCCAGTACCTTCTGTACGCTACCCAGTCGGGTGGTCGAAATGTTCTGGCAGCAGTGCCCTCCGACGGCAGCGCGCCGCCGCAAATCCTGTCCGTCCAGGGCGGCTCCGTTCGTGAACCGTCGTGGGGGCCCTTCATGCAATGACCACAAGGAGAGTAAACATGATGTCGAATAAAGCTCGTCTGGCCCTGGCCGTGATGATGATCAGCGCGCTCGCAGCGTGCAAGTCGGGCGTGAAGCTCGACGACAAGGCAAACAACGCGGGTGCGGTCAGCACGCAACCGAGCGCCGACAACGTCGCGCAAGTGAACGTCGACCCGCTGAACGACCCGAACAGCCCGCTCGCGAAGCGCAGCATCTACTTCGACTTCGACAGCTATTCGGTGAAGGACGAGTACCAGCCGCTGATGCAGCAGCACGCTCAGTACCTGAAGAGCCACCCGCAGCGCCACGTGCTGATCCAGGGCAACACCGACGAACGCGGCACGAGCGAGTACAACCTCGCGCTGGGCCAGAAGCGTGCGGAAGCCGTCCGTCGTGCGATGGCACTGCTCGGCGTGAACGATTCGCAAATGGAAGCCGTGAGCCTCGGCAAGGAAAAGCCGCAGGCAGCGGGTCACGACGAAGCATCGTGGGCGCAGAACCGTCGCGCCGACCTCGTCTACCAACAGTAAGTAACGGAAGAATCGCCGTATGACGCACCGTGTATCCCTGCTGCGCGTTGCCGCAGCATTCTGCGTCGCCGGCGCGGCGTGGTCGGCCGCGCCGGCGCACGCCGGCGTGTTCGACGACAACGAAGCGCGCCGCGCCGTGCTCGATCTGCGCAGCAAGACCGACAACCTGTCCAGCCAGTTGTCGGCCGCCCAGCGTACGATCCTCGATCAATCCGGCCGTCTCGACCAGCTGAATCAGCAGGTCGCGACGCTGCGTGGCGAGAACGAGGACCTGACGAACCGGCTGACGACGCTCGAGCGGCAGCAGAAGGAGTACTACCAGGATCTCGACACGCGGCTCAAGAAGTTCGAGCCGCAGCAGGCGACGATCGACGGCGTGGAAGGCACCGTGCAGCCGGGTGAAACGGATGCGCTCAGCGCGGCGCAGCAGCAGTTCCGCAACGGCAACTTCAAGGCGGCCGCGGCCTCGTTCCGCGCGTTCATCGCGAAGTATCCGCAGAGCCCCTACCAGCCGACCGCGCAGTACTGGTACGGCAATGCGCAATACGCGCTGCGCGACTACCGCGGTTCGACTGCAACGTGGCAAGGGATCGTCAGCAAGTTCCCGCAGCATCCGCGCGCAGCCGACGCCCTGGTGGCAATCGGCACGAACCAGCTCGAACAAGGCCAGAAGGCGGCCGCGAAGAAGACGTTCGAGCAGGTCGTGTCGCAGTACGCCGGGTCGAACGCAGCGCAGACCGCGCAGGGCAAGCTCGAGACGATCAAATAATTATCGCGGCGGGTTGTTGACAGCCTGACAATCCGTCGCTATAATCTTTTGCTCTTTGGGTCGTTGTTCAAGTTGTTGAAGCAACGAACCAACCGGTTTCAAGAACGTGGGGTGGTAACTCAGTTGGTTAGAGTATCTGACTTTTAATCAGAGAGTCGAGGGTTCGAGTCCCTCCCACCCTACCAACTATCTTCGATAGTGCAAATCAAAGCCTCCCAAGTGGAGGCTTTTTTGCGTCTGTCGCTTCCGTGTCGAGCCCGGCCTCCCGGTGATGCTCGCCACATACTCAGCCTCCCCCTCCCCCTGGCTTCGGCAGAAGCGCCTCCCCCTTCAAGCCGGCGTAAAGAAACGCGACCGTGAAAGCGATCGAGATGATCGACTCGAGCCACATGTTCGAGAACGTGTCGACTGTTGCGCTGGCTAGCGGCCTGGCCGGGTCATAGCGAACCGGCACCGTGTCGCCGACCTCCACCGTCACGAAGCTCCCCGGAAACGATACGCGCTCACCGCGTTTCGTCACGAACTCGATCAGCGGGTGATGTTCGCCGTGGGTCAACCGGACGACCGTTCCCTGCACGGCAACGGACGCTCCGATGAAAGCGAACCGTTCGTCGATCGATGCCGCGCTCCACACTGCCAGGATCACGCCGATGGCCAGCGCCACGCAATTGAACCGCCCGATTTTGTCGGCCATCCTGTTTCCCGATATCGATCCGCTCACGACCCCCAAATCGGACGGGGCAGGCAATGCACCGTCCATGCATCAGCGCACACTGACGTCGCGCAGCACGCCACCGTATCCCGTGTACAGATTGCCGTCAGGCAGCAACTGCCGCTCGGCGAGCTGCCGATGCACGACCGGCAGGTTATGGAACGGCATCCGCGTGAACAGGTGATGTTCGATATGAAAATGAATCGCGTGCGGGCCGAACAGGAACGTCTGCCACGAACGCCGGACGATCGTGCGCGCGTTGCGGCTCTGGTCGGCACCGGCCGGCAGCCCCGCATGCTCGAAGATCGCGCGCACCTGCCCGGCGAGCGGCAGCAGCGTGACGGACGGCACGATCCACAACGTGACGTAAAGCAGCGGGTGTCCGGCCCATGCGAGCGCGCCGAACAGCACACCGTTGCCGGCCAGCATCGACGCCACTTCCCACGCGGCATACGCGCGCGACTTCCCGACCTTCGGCATCGCATGCGCAAACTCGCCGCGCGCGAGCTTCACGATACTCGTCACGTAGCCGATCCCGCATGCGTACGCGAGCAGGCGGCCGATCAGCCGACCGCGCGTCACCGGATAGTCGTGCACGCCGAACAGCAGCGCGACGGGATCGTCCGGCTCCATCGGTGCGCGATGGTGCTTCAGGTGGCCGGCACGATACGTACGCAACGACAGCCACAACGGGCCGGCCGCGAACAGCTGGCCCAGCGCGTCGTTGACACGCCGGTTCTGCGCCAGCAACCCGTGCGCGCCTTCGTGCATCATCACCGCGAGCGCAAGCTGGCTGCGCGCGATCACGATCGCGGCCAATGCGTACACGAGCGGATGCGCAAACGCGATCGCAACCGCGAACGCAGCGGCAATCATCAGCCAGTCGCCTGCCAGCGCCGCGCCGACGCGCGATGTGCTCACGCGAAACAACGCGGGATCGGGCACGAAACGCGCAAGCTCGGCGTTCGGCCCGGCATGGTGAACACGGGTATCCGTCACGCGAGCCTCCCTCGCAGCGAACGTCGCTCGACCCACAGCGCACTGACCATCGCGAGCGCCACGCCGCCCAGCACATCGGCCACCGTATGCTGCTTGAGCGTCAGCGTCGACGCGCAGATCAGCAGGCCGACCGCCACCGTCACGAGCCGCCCCCGGTCCGCCAGCATCCGGCAGGCAAGACACGTCACCGCGACATGCAGGCTTGGAAAGCCGTTGGCCGCGAGGTCGAGCTGCCACATGCGCGCGAGACGATGGCGCACGAACGCGTTGCCGATCTCCGCGACGTCGGGCCGCGGCACGGCTTCCGGAAACAGCAGGAAGCACACGATACCGAGCACGAACGCGATCAGCACGGCCTCCTTGAACGCGGCGAACGCGGGCGGCCGCGCATACGCGGCAAGCGCAATCACGAACGGAAAGAAGCCGACATAGACGAACCACGACCACGCGATGAACGGAATCCGCGCATCGATCGCCGTGGCAAACACGTAGCGCGGCGTGACGCTGCGCTCCAGCAGAAAGAAGATCGCGAGGCCGGCGACCATGCCGAACGTCGCGGCCAGCATCTGCCGGATGTCGGGCCGGCGATCGTCACGAAACGACAGCGAATTCATCGTGGCGCCGACGCCTCGCATCGCGTATCGGCATCGGCCACCTGCGCACGCGGACGCAGCGCGAGGAGGCGCGACGTCCATGCGTCGACACGCGCACGCGCATGCTCGCGGCCGGCGCTCGTCCCTGCCTGCGTACCGGGATTGCGCATCAGTTCAGCCGCGGCCTGCCCGACTTCCCGCCGGAACGCGGCCGCATCGCCGCGCCACGTGACGACGCGATGCACGAGTTGCAGTTGCGCGGCGCGTGCGGCGTTGCTCGCCTGCTCGGGCTGATCGGACTGCACGAGCAGGATCGGGCGGCGATACACGCGTGCGATCGACAGCGCGGCCATGCCGGGTGCCGACACGATCAGCGGTGCATGAGCGGCGCGCGTCACCCAGTCGGCGTCGACGCCGGTCCAGCCATCGTGCCCGGCGTAGCCCTCGCCCACGCGGTGTGTGTCGAGCCCCGCGTCGCGCATGCCGGCCGACAACGCATCGGCGAGCGCGATATCGCGGAAGTGCGGGTTCAGATAGACGGCCGCCGCAGCCGGTTCCGAAGCCGGCCGCTCGGCGACGACCGGCACCGGCGTCGGCAGCCGGTAATGCGCGCACGATCGCCGGACTTCATCGGCGGCATCGCAGGCAAAATCGTGCTCGATGCAGCACCGCGCCGAATCGATCTGCCAGTCGACGATCCGCGCGAAAGTACGCGCCAGTGCGCGCGGCAGCCGCGCATCGAAATTCGCGGTCAACGCGCGGCGCAGGCTGCCGCCATACACGTGGACGACGCGGCGCCGCCAGCCCGGCATCGCGCCCATGAACAGCAGCGCCGGATGAAACGAGTCGTTGATCACGAGATCGGCATCGCTGGCGATCCCACGCAGCCGCGCGATGTCACGCAGCATCCGCGTCGGCCTGAACACGTAGTGCGCGACATTGCGATCGGTCGCATCGCGCAGCATGTTTTGCCGTTCGTCGAATTGCACCGCGTAGTGACGGGACAGCACGGCCGCGTCGATGTCGAACGCAGCCAGGAACGCCTGCCCCGCATCGGACGTCGTCAGCACGTCGACCTGCGCGCCGGCCGCACGCAGTGCGTGCACGAGCAGTTGCGCGCGCATCAGGTGGCCGCGCGCGTCGGCCGTCGCGAGATAGACGATCCGCGGCATCATGCGCGCGGACGAAGCGACTGGAGCCAGCCGGCCGCAACCATCGCCAGTGCACCCGTCACGCCGAAACCGGCTTCGATCGCGCGGATCTCGTTCAGCAACGCGGCAAGATGCGCTACCTCGGACGGCGCAACGAGACGGCGCAGGGTATCCGAGCAGAGCCTGACATGCCGCGTCTCGTCAGCAAGCACACGCGAGAGCAACGGATACAACGGATGCGCAACGCCGATCGTCTCGCAGTGGCGCGCGAGCACGCGCATCGCCATCTGTTCCGCGCACAGACCCGTCGCATAGGCCGGCACGAGCACGCCTTGCGCGAAATACGGCGCATGGCGCTGCGCGAGCCGGCGCCATCGCATGATCTTGCGCCGGCTTAGCCAGTCGGGCTCGTGCGGCGCGGTCGACGGCGCGACGCCGCGCTCGCGCAGCGCCTCGGCAAACGCGGCCGCGTGGCGACGCTCGTCCGCGAGGTGCTGCTCGATCCGCGGCGCAAGCCAGTCCGGCGGCTGTCCGGTCCAGTCGTCGTGCAACGCGCACTCGGTCGCTTCCTCGCCGATCAGGTACATGCGCAGCACCCAGCGCTCGCCATGTGTACTGCGATGAAGCTGCCGGATCGCCGTCCGCTTGATGCGATCGACGAGGTACGCGCGTACCCGCGCCGCGCCGCGCGGCGCCGGTGCATCGAGACAGTCGAAGCGCACGTCGCGCACCGCCTGCGGCGACGCCGGCAGCTCGCCCGCCGTGCTCATGCCGGCACGCCCCGTACGGATGCGGATTTCGTCGCGGATGCCGCAGCGGCGGCCGGATCGCGACGCCATCCGAGGATCAGGCCGATGAAGCTTTCCTGCATGAACGCGTGCGCGGACGCAGCCGCCCCTGCGAATGCCTCCTCGCGGCCGTTCACGCGCAGATAGCCGTTACCGTCGCGCGCGCCGAACTCGATCCGGTCGTTCTTTTTGAAGCCGCGCGCACGCATGTCCTTCACGAGCGCGCTGCCGTCGAGGCCGAACAGGAACAGCTCGCGCTGGGCGACCCACACCGGAATGTGATTGCTCAGCGCATCGAATCGAATCGTCCACGTGCCGGACGCGAGTGCGCGATCGACGTCGGCATCGTGCGGCGCGTTCGACGTGAAGCTCGCACGCGCGACCGACTTCGTCAGGCCGGCGACACCGAGCGCGATCGTGATGTCGTCCGCGGACGGCTGTTTCGGATCAGTCGCACTCACCTTCACGAGATGCCGCGCGAACCGCGACGCAAGCGACGGATGCGCGAACAGCGCCAGCGTTTCGTCCGGCGTGAGCACGTCGCGCTCGCCGTCGCCCTCCTTCACGCGCACACGGTACGGATCGATCCGGACATCGGTGAACGTGCCGTGCACGGGCGCATGGACGTACACGTCGCGGTCCCATTTCGCGCCGTCGCGACGCAGCAGCACATGTACGCTCAACGGCACGCGCCGGCCGTCGCCGTCGACGCCCGTGCCCTGCAGCAGCACGTCGCCTAGCACGTCCTTCGTGCGGCGCGTCGCATCGCTCGAGAACACGATCGCGTGCGCATCGGTGTCGATGCTCGCGTGAACGTCGGACGCATCGAGCGCAACGCGATTGCAGTCCGTGGCGGCTGCATTCGCGAACGGGCAACCGCTTTGCGACGCGAAGTGGTAGATCCCGCGCCCGGCGTGATCGACCGGCGCGGCATGGGCGCCGGCGCCGACGGCAAACAGGGCGAGGCAGGCAACACGGGTAGCGAGAGAGGACATGGTCGTTGTCGGGATGGATCCAGGAGGTCGGCGTGCGATGGCCGCGCGATGCGCGGCACCGGCTCAATGACGGTGATAGGACAGCGCTTCGAGATCGCGCCGCGCCGATGCGCGCCCGGCGAGACCGAAACCGCGCGCGAGCGCGCCGAGCGTATCGACGGCGGACGCGGCGATCGTGACGCCGACGGCCGCGAGATAGCGGGCCGCACCCAGTCGCGGCAACTGCTGGCGATTGAGCGCGCGCAGGCTGTAGCCGAGCCGCATCGCCATCACGCAGAACGGGCCGAGCGGGCCGCTGCGGCCGAGCCACTGCCACCCGCGCGGCAGGTACGCGTTCACGAGATACGGCGTCAGCCCGACGCTGTCCTCGCCGCGCATCCAGCGCAGCTTCAGCGATTCGCGTTGCGTGTCCGGCAGCCGATGCTCGGTGTGTGCCGCCGGCGCGAACTCGACGGCCACGCCGGCCGCCTGCATCCGCAGCCCCATCACCTGGCAATGCGCGCGATAGACGCCGTCGAGCGGCTCGTAGCGGAATTGCGCGAACACGTCACGCCGGAACGCGACGTTGTTCGCGTAGAAATTGCGCGTCGCACCGTCGCGCAGCGGGCTCGGGAAATACATGAAATCGATCGATGTCAGCGCGATGCCGAGCACGTTCGGCGCATAGCTGGTGCGCCCCGCCACCGCGACAGGCGCATCGCCGGCTTCGCGCGCGAACGGCGCGAGCAGGTGCTCGAGCCAGTCGTCGGCCGGCCGGCAATCGGCATCGCCGAACACGACGATGTCGCAGCGCGCCGCGTCGACACGGTCGAACCCGTCGTTCTTCGCATCGTAGTAGCCGGTGCTCGCGCCGATCTCGACGAAGTCGACCGGGCGGCCGGCCAGCGCGGCGATCTCCGCGCACGCATCGGCGGGCAGCCCGTCGTGCGTGATGATCCATTGCGCGAGCGCCGCGGGCGGTACGGTCTGCTTCGACAGCGCCGATACGAGGCGCTTCAGGCTGTCGACGGCCTGCGCGAGGCCCGCGCCGCCGCGCAGGTTGTTCGTCTCCAGCACGAGCGCGGCTTGCGCCGCCACGGAACGGGCGGCCGCACGGCTGTGCCGTGTGGTTTCAGGGAAGTCTGGCATCCGGAATATCTCCATCGTCATGCGCACCGGCATGGATGAAACGAATGGGCGGGGAGCCCGCGAGGCATCGGCGAATGCGGGTCGCCCGCGACCGTTGTCGCAAAACGGACGGCCTGGAAGGCGCCCGCCTCGCGTGCCGTCACTCCTGGACGGACGGCGCCGATTCGGCGTCGGTATAGCGCGGCTTTGCGTTCTGCAGATCACGCGTGTTCTTCTGCACGGCGACCGAACCGAACAGCGCGAGCACGAACGACATCGCGTAGAAGCCCTTCTCGCTCAACTGCAGCGTCGCGTTGAAGAGACCGACGACCAGCAGCGCGATCGACAGCAGTAGCGCGATCCAGCTCAGGCCGTAGTAGATGCCGGTGACGGGAATGCCTTCCGCGCGGTCGCGGACGCTTTTCTGCAGCGAGATTGCCGCATAGAGACCGAACACCAGCACGGTGAAGTAGTAGCCCTTCTCGTTGAGCTGCATGCCGGCGTTCCAGAGACCGATCAGGAATGCCGCGAAACCGGCGAGCAGCGCGGCCCACGACGCGGCCACGAACGCGAACGACGGCTGCTGGATGGTGGTCTGGTTCATTGCTTTGCCCTCTCTTTCTTCTTGTTCGAAATCGTTTTCGTTGAACTGCGTTTCGCGCATGGTAGCAGCTTTGGCACGCGGCAAGACGGCTTGCTTGCAGTCTTACAATTCGCGCTGCGCCCGCCGCCAGCGCCCCGGCGTCGTGCCGAGCACCGCGCGAAACGCCTTGCCGAACGCGGCCTCGGACTGGTAGCCGACCGCCTGCCCGATCTCCGCCTGCCCGCGCTGCGTGTCCTGCAGCAGCGCGCACGCGTGCATCATCCGGATCTGCGCGACGAACGCGCCGACACTCATTCCGGCCCGCTCGCGGAAATGCCGCGCATACGTCGCACGCGACATCGCGGAGGCGTCGCCGAGCGACTCGACCGTCCACGGCTTCTCCGGCGCCTGCAGCACGGCCTGGACCGACGGGCCGAGCCGCGCGTCGGCCGCAAGCGCAAGCCAGCCGGACGGTACACGCGCACCACGACCGTATGCGCGCAATGCATACGCGAGCAGCGCCTGGCCGAGCGCGTTCACGATCGCACCGGCGCCCGGCTGCCCGTTCGACGCCTCGGTACGCAGCACGCTCGTCAGCAGTTGCAGCGGCGCGAACCCCGACGCCTCGCGCAGCCCGACATGCAGCACGTGCGGCAGCGTGCGCATCAGCAGTTCGCCCGCGCCGCGCGCATAGACGAACCGTCCACACAGCAGGTCCACGCTCGCGCCGCCCGGTTCGGCCGGATCGAGATTCGACTTGACCGGCAGCACCGCGCCGCCGCCGGTGCCCTGCTCGCGCAGTGCCGCAGCCGGCCGCGACCGGCCACCTCCCGCATCGAGCAGGTCGTGCGCGCCACCCGCGGGCAGCAGCACGAAATCGCCGTCGGCGAGCTGCAGCGTGCGCCCGTCCGCGGTACGCAGCCGGCACGTTCCGGCCAGCACCAGGTGAAACGCCGCCTCGCCGGGCGGCAGCGGGTCGTGCGGCATCGCGAACGGCCCGTCGAGCAGGCAGCGCAGGTCGAGCTCGACATGGCTGCGGCCCAGCGACAACAGTTGACTCAACGCATCCATGAGACGATCGCGCTAAAAATTGACACTCTAGCGTATCGAAACCCTCAGCGCGAACGATCAGAATAGCCCTGCATCGCCCGAGATCGCGGCGCCCGCCGCCCTCCTCACCCCTACTCGAAAGGACGC
The DNA here is from genome assembly GCF_902499025.1 of Burkholderia lata. Lineage (GTDB taxonomy): Bacteria > Pseudomonadota > Gammaproteobacteria > Burkholderiales > Burkholderiaceae > Burkholderia > Burkholderia lata_C. The sequence goes on from NZ_CABVPW010000008.1 coordinate 75,385, forward strand.
ATCATGCTGAACTGGAACGAATACCGGAAGGAACTCTCGACGCGCATCGGCGAGATCGCCAAGCTGTCGCCCGATACGCTGGCCGGCTACAAGGCGCTGTCCGGCGCCGGTGCCAAGACAGGTCATCTCGACGCGAAGACGCGTGAACTGATCGCCCTCGCGGTCGCCGTCACGACGCGCTGCGACGGCTGTATCGCCGTGCACACGGCGGAAGCGGCCAAGCATGGCGCGACCAAGGAGGAAGTGGCGGAAGCGCTCGGCGTCGCGATTGCGCTGAACGCGGGTGCGGCGCTCGTCTATTCGGCGCGTGTGATGGACGCGCTCGGAGAGTGAACCTGACGGCCGCGGCGCTGCCGTCAGGTGGCGGCGCTCGGCCGTGTGGCCACCCGGTTGCGCGTCGCGCATCCGGGCAGACAAGCGATGTATGAAGAATGGCCAGCGTACCTGCCCGAATGACCGGCCGGGTCCGCACCAGCACGGATACGCCGCGAAGTCGGCTACCATGCTGCGAACGATCCATCGTGAAGGAGCGCTCCATGTGCCGCTGGCTCGCCTATACGGGTAATCCGATTCATCTCGAGACCGTACTGTTCCGCGCGAAGCATTCGCTGATCGACCAGAGCCTGCATTCCGAGCTGGGGGCGACGACCACCAACGGCGACGGCTTCGGCATCGGCTGGTACGGGCACCCTGACGAACTGCCGTTCCGCTACCGCTCCGTGCATCCTGCGTGGAACGACCGCAACCTGCGCGAAGCCGCACGTGCGATCCGCTCGCGGATGTTCATCGCGCACATCCGCGCGGCCACCGACACCCCCGTGCAGGAAACCAACTGCCACCCGTTCCGCCACGGCCGCTGGCTGTTCGCGCACAACGGGCTGATCCGCGACTTCCACAAGCTGCGCCGCGACCTGACGATGAAGGTCGATCCTGCGCTGTTCCCGACGCTCGAAGGCTCGACCGATTCCGAACTGATGTTCCGCCTCGCGCTGACCTATGGCCTCGAGCAGACCCCGCTGCCGGCGCTCGAGCGGATGGTCGGCGTGGTCGAGGAAACCGCCGCGCGGCATCGCGTGGCCGACCCGCTCAACATGACGATCTGCGCGACCGACGGCGAACGGATCATCGCGGTGCGTTATTCGAGCGAACGGCAATCGCGTTCGCTGTTCCACAGCACGTCGTTCAAGCACCTGCACGAGCTGTATCCGCACAACCCGCGCATCGCCGAAGCCGGCGACGACGCGTTCATGGTCGTGTCCGAGCCGCTCGTCGACCTGCGGGGTGCGTGGGAGGAAGTACCGGAAAGCATGGCGATCGTCGCGCAGGGCGCCGATGTGCAGCAGCGGCCGTTCAGCCCGCGGCACAAGTAGACAGGCGGGTACCGTACACGCCGTCAGGCGCGGCGCGAAAACTTCATCCGGATCGAATCGAGTTCGGCGGGCAGCCGGCGCGAACGGGCGCGCGGCCGCGGCAGTGCAGTGAACCCGAGCCGTTCGTACAGCGCGCGGGCCCGCACGTTGCGGGTCAGCACGTCGAGCACAACGTCGCGGCTGGCGTCGGCCGACAATGCGCCGGTGTCCAGCGCGTCACCAAACAGCGCGCTGAAGATCCCCGTACCGCGCTGTCGCTCGTCGGTTGCGCAATGCGCGACGAGAATCTGCGAACGCTTCGGTGCCGGAATTTCGGTTTCGAGGATCAGCCCGCGCAACAACTGGCCAATCGTGCGGCGCACGCCGAAGAAGCGCGCCAGCGCCCACACGACATGCACGTCGTCGAACATCGTCTGCTGCCCGTCGTGAATCGCCATCACGGCGAGCACGGTGCCGTCGTCGGCGACCGCGACACGATGCCGGCGCCACGAGAAGCGCCCATGGCGCGACTGGAACCCCTGCTGCAGGAAGGCGATGCAGCGCGCGTCGCTTTCGCCGAGAAAGAACCCGAATTCGGCCACGCCGGATGCAAACACGAGCGGTGCGCACGCAGCCGCGTCGCCTGCATCGGCCGCACGAAACCGCACGCGCTCGCCGGCGCGCGGGGCCGCTTGCGCGAACGCGCCGGCCAGCGTCATGCGCTGCGCCCTGCGAGTCGAGACAACACGGCGACCGTCCGGCTGATCTGCTCCGGCTCGTGCGTCGAGCAGATGAAGAAGCGCAGGCGCGCAGCCTTTTCCTCGACGGCCGGATAGAAGATCGGCTGCACGTTGATCCCTTCGTCGAACATCGCATTGGCCCACTGCGCGGCCTTCAGCGAGCTCCCCGTGATCACCGGCACGACCGCGAACCCGGCGCTCGTGCCCGTGTTCAGCCCGGCGGCGCGCGCCTCGGTCAGGAACTGCCGCCCGCGCGCCTGCAGTTGCGCGACGCGCTCCGGCTCGGCCTGCAGGCGCTCGAGCGCGGCCAGCGACGCTTCGGCGAGCGTCGGCGCGAGCCCGACGCTGTACAGGAAGCCCGGCGCCAGGTGGCGCAGCATGTCGACCAGCGGCTGGCAGCCGGCGATGAAACCGCCGCAGCCGGCCAGCGTCTTGCTCATCGTGCCCATCCACATGTCGACCTGGTCGGGCGCGACGCCGCAATGTTCGCGGATGCCCTTGCCGGTCGCGCCGAGCACGCCGAGCGAATGTGCCTCGTCGACCAGCAGGAATGCACCGTGACGCGTCTTCACGTCGACGAAGCGTTGCAGGTCGGGGAAATCGCCGTCCATGCTGTACAGCCCCTCGATCGCGATCAGCACGTGCCGGTATTCCCGGCGCACGCGCGACAGCAGTTCGTCGAGCGCCTGCCAGTCGTTGTGCGCGAAGCTCAGCCGCTTCGCGCCGCTCAGTTGTGCGCCCTGCACGATGCTGTTGTGCGCAAGCGAATCGTGGATGACCAGATCGCCGGGGCCGAACAGTGCGCCGATCACGGTCACGTTCGTCGCGTGGCCGCTCACGAACGCGACACAATCGTCGGTCTCGTAGAACGCCGCCAGCGCGCGCTCGAGGTCGCGTTGCACCGGGCGCTCGCCAGCGACCATCCGGCTGGCCGAGGCCGACGTGCCGTAGCGGTCGATCGCGGCTTTCGCGCGCGACGACACGGCCGGATCGCCGGCAAGGCCGAGGTAGTTGTAGTTCGCGAAGTTCAGGTATTCGCGGCCGCCGATCTGCGTCGTCGCACCGGCCACGCCGTCGTGCACGCGGAAAAACGGCGAGTCGACGCGCAGCTTCTCGCCCATCTCGCGCATGATCCGGACCTGCTGATACTGCGGCATCGACTCGAAGCGGCTGCGCGCCGATGCGGTCTGCGCGGCCAGCGTGCCGGGCACGCCCGGTGCCGCGGCAGCATCGGTCGCGCGCTCCAGTTGCCGTTTCAACGCTTTCGCCGCCAGTTGCTGGCGAAGATGCTCTCCCAGTGCCATTGCTTCCTTCGCTGTATCTCGAAAAGGCGCTATGTTACGCCGCGCATCATGAAAAAGCGTGGTGTCACGCGTCGGGAAACTCGGCCCACTGCCATGCGTCGGGTTGGGCCAGCAGCGCGTCGACCAGCCGGAAATTCATCTCGTGGCTCGGCCGCAGTGCGCTCACGCGCGCCAGCAGCGGTGCGCCGGCCAGCGCGAGATCGCCGACCAGGTCGAGCACGCGGTGCCGGACGAACTCCTCCGGCAGCCGCATCCCGCCCAGCACGCGATTGCCGACGATGGACGCGGTGCACGACGGCCGTGCGCCGCGCAGGATCGGCACCCCGCGCAGATAACCGGCGACGATCGCGGGCACGGCCCACTTCACGCGGCCATACGAGCGCGATGGCGCGATTTCGGTCGCAAATGCGGCCGGCGTCAGCGCACCATCCCAGTGCATGTTGCCGAAGCCGCGCAAGTCGTTGCGCACGCTCAATTCGTAACGCGGCGCCGGTTCGACCCGCATTTCGCGCCGCTGGTCGCCTTCGCCGTCCGTGACGACGACGGGCCGCAGCACGCGGATGAAGCGTTTCGGCGCATCGAGCGCGACGCGGCCGCACGCGCGGATGGCGTCCACCCACGGCGCCGCGCTGCCATCGAGAATCGGCACTTCCTCGGCATCGATCTCGACGATCGCGTGATCGATCTCGCACGCGAGCAGCGACGCGAGCAGATGCTCGATCGTGCGAACGCCGACGCCGTCGGCATTGCGCAGCATCGTGCACAGCGGCTGCGCGCGGCGCAACGCGGGATCGACCGGCAGCGTCGCGAGCGTGCGCCCCTGCGCGACGCGACGGAACGCGATGCCCGTCACGCCGTCTTCCGGACGCCCGGGCAGGATCCGCACCCCGACCCGGCGCCCCGTGTGCAGCCCGTGACCGTCGATCGCCAGCGGTCGTGCCAGCGTGCCCTGACGCGTCGCCCAGCCGGACGGCGCGCTCATCGCGCGACCTCCAGCGTCGGCGACGCCTGGCCCGTCACCGGCCGCGTATCGAGCATCGCGCGCGCTTCGCCGTCGATCGCATGCTTCGCAGCAAGCGCAGCGACGGCCTCGTGCGCGGCGTCGGTCTCGGAACCGGCGTCCGCATGGGTCGATGCATCGATCGAATCGACGATGCGTCCGGCCAGCGTCGTCACCGACGCGCCCTCGGCAATCGCCATCACCGACAGCTTGACCTCGAACGCTTCCTCGACCGCGAGGCCGAGTTCCATCCCCATCAGCGAATCCATGCCCATGTCGAGCACCGACTTGTCGAGCGCGATGCGATCCGGCGTCATGTGCAGGATTCGCGCGATCTGCCCCTGCAGCGTCCGGGCAACCAGCGCGATCGCTTCGTCACGCGGCAACGCCAGCACTTCTTCCCGCAATTGCGTGCCGCCGTCGCGTGCATCGCCGCCCTTCGCATGCGATTGCAGCAACGCATACCGGCGTGCCTTCGCGGCAGGCATCCCGCGCGCCACGGCGTGCCAGTCGAGCCGGACCACGGCTTCGCCCGCCGCGCCCGCTACCAGCGCGCGCTCGAGCGCGACCATCGCCTCGTCGGACGTGATCGAGGCCCCGCCGATCCGCGACTGCAATGCCTCGCGCGTATCCGCGTGGCGTGCGAGGAAGCCGACGTCCTCGAGCGGCCCCCACGCCATGAACGTACCCGGCAATCCCGCTGCGCGGCGATGCTCGACGAGCGCCTCGAGGAAGCTGTTGGCCGCGACGTAGTTCGATTGCCCCGGATTGCCGAGATAGGTCGTTGCCGACGAATAGACCACGAACAGGTCGAGCGGCAATGCGCGCGTCGCGCGATGCAGGTTCCACGCGCCGGCCACCTTCGGGGCAAGCACCGCGGCCATGCGCGCGTCGTCGAGGTTGCGCACGAGGCCGTCGTCGATCGACATCGCCGAATGCAGCACGCCCTTGAGCGGGCTGTCGCGCCGGACGATCGCGGCAATCATCGCATCGACCGCCGCGGCGTCGGTCACATCGCACGACACGACGTCGACCGTGACGTCGAGCGTCTTGCGCCAGTGCTCGACTTCCTCGCGTGCGGCAGCAGCGAGCTCGCCGGAACGGCTCGCCAGCGTCAGCCGGCGTGCGCCGCGCTCGACCATCCAGCGCGCGCTCGCGAAACCGAGCCCGCCCGTGCCGCCGACCACCAGGTATGTGCCATGCGGATCGAGCGCGAGCGAATCCGCGCGCGTGACGCCGCGCGTCGGGGCCGGCGTGCCGGACGGATAGGTCACGAGCACCTTGCCGATCTGGCGCGCCTGCTGCATGTAGCGGAACGCATCTTCCGCCCGTTCGGCAGGAAACGCGCGATACGGCAGCGGATGCAGCACGCCTGCCTCGAACAGCGCCATCACTTCGCCGAACAGGCGCGCGGTCAGCTCCGGCAACGCCCCCATCAGCTGGTCGGCGTCGATGCCGAAATAGCTGATGTTGTTGCGGAACGGCCGCAGCCCGATATGGCTGTTTTCGTAGAAGTCGCGCTTGCCGAGCTCGAGGAAACGACCGAACGGCCGCAGCGTGTCGATACTGCGCACCATGGCCTCGCCGGCAAGCGAATTCAGCACGATGTCGATGCCCTGGCCGCCCGTCAGTGCGCGAATCTCGTCCGCGAACGCGAGGCTGCGCGAATCGAGCACGTGGTCGGCACCGAGCAGGCGCACGAACTCGCGCTTCTCGTCGCTGCCGGCCGTCGCGAACACTTCCGCGCCGAAGTGGCGCGCGAGCTGGATGGCGGCGATCCCGACACCGCCCGCGCCGCCGTGCACCAGCACGCGCTCACCGCGACGCAGACGCGCGAGTTCGACGAGTGCGTAATACGCGGTGAAGAACGTGGTCGGCACGGTCGCCGCTTCCTCGAACGACAGGCGTTCGGGTTTCAGTGCGATCGCTTGCGCGCGCGTCCTGACGCGCGTCGCGAACGACGCCGGTGCGAAGCCGAGCATCGCATCGCCCGGCGCGAATCCCGTCACGGCGTTGCCCACCCGGACGACTCGGCCGGACAGCTCCATGCCGATCGTCGCGCCCGCGAAGCCGGTCTCGACCGCTTCATCGGACAAGAGCCCCATCGCATACATCACGTCGCGGAAATTGAGGCCGGTCGCAACGGGCTCGATCTCCACCTCGTCGGCGCCCAGCGGGCTTTCCGGCAACGCGAACCATTCGAGATTGCGCAGCGAGCCCGGCGCATCGAACGCGAGCACGGCCGCACGCGCGATCGCACCATCGTTGCGGGCCGCGGCCTGCGCAGCCGTCAGCATGCGCGGCACCTGCCGCCCGTGTGCGCCCAGGACGACCTCTTCCTCGACCGCCACGCCGGTCAGCTCGCGAATCAGCGCGTCGGGAATCCGGTCCGCCGCTCGATCGACGTCGATCAGGCGGCACGCAAGTTCGGGATGCTCGTTCGCCAGCACACGCCCGAGGCCCCACAGCGTGGCCTGTTCCGGATGCGCATTCGCGGTGCCGGCGAATGGCGCGCCGCCACGCGTGATGACGGTCAGCCGCGTCGCCGCGTTCGGCTGCGTACCCAGCGCGCGAACGAGCGCCGCCAGCGCGATCACGCCGCTACGCTGCGCGGCCATCAGGCCATCGCCCGTCGCCGATTCGGCGAGCGGCGTTTCCGGCGCGCAGAACACGACATGCGCCGGCTGTCCGGCCGGCAACGAATCGATCGCATCGGCCGCGTGCGTCACGTCGACGATATCGGCCGGATAACCGGCGCGCGCCAGCGCATCGGCCAACTGCCGGCCGAAACTGCCGGCGGCATCCGGTGCGTGCATCACGAGCCATTGTTCGCTGCGTGCAAGCGTATCGAGATCGCTCGGCTCGTCGCCGCGTTGTGCAGCAACCGCGTTCGCAGGGTTGCGCGCGATGACGAACGTCGGCGTGCCGTCCAGATCGAGCGATTGCTCGACGTGACGCACGACATCGACGTAGCCCGCGCGCTCGAGCGCCGCATCGAGGTCCGCCGGCGCCAGCGGCGCGGGCGCGTCGGCTTCCGTCGACGAAGCCTGCGCGCCGAATACGAGGTCGGAGAAGCGGCCGCGGCGCGACTCGGCCAGCAGCAGCAATCCGCCCGGCGCCAGCCATGACCGCATCGCATTCAGCGCGTCGGCCACATCGTGACGGCCGCTCAATGCGCGGTTCGCGACGATCAGGTCGTAAGGGCCGGCTTCGTCGGCCGCCAGCGACAACCGCTCGCCCGGCTGCAATGCAACCGTGCGCACCGCCGCTTCCGCATCCGCGTCGAACCCGGCCAGTTGGCCCGCAGTCGCTGCGATCGTGTGATCGCAACGCGCGGCCGCGAGATGCATGCCGAGCGTCTGCAGCACGTCGCCGTCCGTCGCGCCCAGTTCGAGCACGCGCAGCCGGCGTGCCGGCTGCCATCCGTCGACTGCCTGCTCGACGCCTGCGGTCAGCAACGCGTGCACGTGCTGCCACGTCGGCGATGCGGCAAGGAGTTGTTCGACCAGGCTGTGCCCGGTCGGCGACAGCAGGCGCGCGCCGTCTTTGGTGCCGCCCAGCACGTCGGACAACGCGGCGCCGCAATGCGCGAGCAGCGTCAGCTCGGCCACGTGCCCCGGCGATTCGGCCAGCAGCCCGCGCCACAGCTCGTCGAGCGGCGGCAACGCCGCACACGCCGCGTCGTCGCGCACGAGCAGCGCGCCATCGCGATGAGCGAGACCATCCTCGACCAGCATGTCGGCCAGACGTGCGGCCAGTGCCTCACGCCCGGCCGCCGGCCGCCATGTGCCGGCGAATGCGTCGAGCGCATCGAACGCGCGGAGCGCGTAGAGGCTCGCCAGCACGTCGAGCAGCGGCAGGATTTCGGTCAGATGCTGCGTCCGGCGGCCGTCGTGCCCGGTCGCATCGAGCCGCGCGACGGCCTGCGCGAGCAGCGCGTCGGGGGCCGGCAAACCGGCGGCATCGACGTCGCCCGGCAGCGGCATTTCTTCAAGGCGGTACACGAAGCGCGCAGGCAGGTTCTGCCGGCGGCCGACGAGATCGACGCGCCGGAACCGGCAACTGCCGAGCCGCGCGACGATCGCGCCCCGCGCGTCGAGGAATTCGAAATGCGCGACGATCGAATGCGGGCTGTGACGGTCGATCCGCACCAGCACCCGCTCGACCGTGTCGCCGCGCAGATAGTCGACCCGGCCGATCTGCACCGGCACGTAAGCCGGGTGCTCGCCTTCGCGTGCATGCGCCGCGAGCAGTGCGAACAGCGGATGAAACCCGCTGTCCATCAGCGCCGGGTGCAGCAGATAGGCAGACAATGCCCGCGCATCGCCACACGCGGCCGGCGCGGCGACGTCGGCCAGCGCCGCGCCGTCGTCCACGGCGACCCGCACGGTGCGGACCCAGCGGAACGCCGGCCCGTAGCCGAGGCCGATGGCCGCCGTGTTTGCGTACAGCGTGTCGCCGTCGGCGGCCGGCAGCGCGAACAGACGATCGAGCGTGTCGGCCGGCGCGACGCTCGCTTCACCGAGCGCGTTGCCGCTTTCCAGCATCCGCCCCGTCACGTTCAGCGTCCATGCGCCGTCGGACATCCGGTCGCGCGTCTCGATCGTGAAAGTTGCGGTGCGCGGCTCGATCACGAGCCGGAACAGTTTCGCCTGCTGCGGCTGGAATACCACCGGCGTGCGGATCTCGACGTTTTCGAGTGCCGCATCCGGCGTATCGAAGAAGGTACGCGCCGCGGCGAGCGCCATTTCCACATAGCCCGCACCCGGGAACGCCACGCCGCCGTCGACGACGTGATCGGCCAGCATCGGCAGCTTCGCCGGATCGAGCTGGTTTTCCCACGCGAATGCGTGCTCGTGCAGGCGATAGCCGAGCAGCGGATGCTCGCGGCGACGATTGACGAGGCCATAGCCTTCGACGGTCGGCGTCAGCCAGAAGCGGTCGCGCTGCCACGCATAGGACGGCAATGCAGCGCGCGATTCGCCCGGCGCGAAGCGGTCGGGATCGACACTCGCACCGTGCGCGATCGCCGCGAGAATCGCTTGCCGCAGCGTCGCCGCGCTGCCGTGATCGCGCTTGAGCGTCGGCAGCGCCACGCCGGTCGCGCCGGCGGCCGCGAATGCCTGCTTCACGTACGTGCGCAGGATCGAATGCGGCGAGACCTCGACGAACAGCCGGACGCCCTGCTCGATCAGATGCGCGATGCCGTCGCCGAAACGCACCGGCTCGCGAATGTTGCGCCACCAGTAGCGGGCATCGAGTTCGGTGCCGGCCAGCGCGCCGCCGGTCACGGTCGACACGAACGTGCCGTTACCCGGCTGCGGCCGCAGGCTCGCCAGTTCGGCCAGCACGACCGGCTCGATGCGGTCCATGTGGCTGCTGTGGAACGCGTAGTCGAGATCCAGCATCTGGAAGAACTTGCCGCTGCCGCGCAACGCGGCCTCCAGTGCCTGCAAGCCCTGCAGTTCACCCGCGAGCGTTACCGCATCGGGGCTGTTGATGCCGGCGATCTCGACGCGCCGCGCCAGTCCGTGGCGCGCGACCAGCTCGCGCGCCGCCGCATCGCCGATGCCGACGGCCGCCATCCGGCCGCTGCCGCGCGTCATGGCCTGCGCGCGGCTGCGGATCTTGATCACGCGAACCGCGTCGGCGAGCGACAGCGCGCCCGTCACCCACGCCGCGGCAATCTCGCCGACGCTATGGCCGATCGCCGCGTCGTAACGCATCCCGCGCGCGTCGATCACGCGAATCATGCCGACCTGGATCGCGAACAGCAGCGGCTGCGCGTTCTCCGTCGCGGCGAGCCATTCGGCGCCCGCGCCGGCCAGCCATTCCGCACTCGGGCCGCCACGCATCACGTCGACGAGCGACGGGCTGCCATCGGCGCACCACAGCGCGTCGACTTCGTCGAGCGCCGCGCGGAAGACCGCGTTCTCGGCATAGAGCTCGTTGCCCATCCCGACCCACTGGCAACCGTTACCCGAGAAGACGAGCGCGGTGCGCACCGCATCGGTCGGGGCCTGGCCGGTCGCCACGCACGCCGGCAGCCCTTCCGGCGCCGGTTGGGCCAGCGCCGCGAGCGCCGTGCGCGCTTCGGCCACGTCGGCCGGCGCGACGATCGCCCGATGCTCGAGCCATTGGCGACGACGTGCAGCCGCGGCGGCCAGCGTCTGCCAGTCACCGCCGTTCTCGAGCACCGCCAGATAACGGCCCGCGAGCGCGCCGAGCGCGTTCGCGCTGCGCGCGGTCAGGACGAGCGGAGACAGTTGCGCGTGCGTCGGCTCGAGCTCGGCCGTCGAGGCCTCGTTTGCAGCCGGCGCCTCCGTCAGCACGACGTGTGCGTTCGTTCCACCGAAGCCGAACGAGTTGACGCCGACCGTCAGCGGCGCGTCGCTTGCGTCGAGCGGCATGTAGCGATCGACGACACGCAGACGCCCGCCGTCGAAATCGATGCCAGGATTGGGCGTGACGAAATGCAGCGAGCGCGGTACCGCGCGATGCTTCAGGCACAGCACGGCCTTCAGCAGGCCGGCCATGCCGGATGCCGTCTCGAGATGGCCGATGTTGGTCTTGACCGAACCGATGAGCAGCGGACGATCTGCCGGGCGCTCGCCCGACACGACGTCGATCAACGCACGCGCCTCGATCGGATCGCCGACCGCCGTGCCGGTGCCATGCGCCTCGAGATACGCCAGCGACTGCGGATCGATGCCCGCGCGCGCATACACGCTGCGCAGCAGCGACGCCTGGGCGGCCGCGCCCGGCACGCTGATGCCGCCCGGCGAGTGGCCGACCGAGTTCACGCCGGAGCCGGCGATCACCGCATGGATCGTGTCACCGTCGGCGAGCGCGCGATCGAGCGGCTTGAGCAGCACGAACGCGCCGCCTTCCGAGCGGACATAGCCGTCGCCGGTCGCATCGAACGCGCGGCAACGGCCGCGCGGCGACAGCATCGACGCCTTCGAGAAGCTGACGAAGCCGAACGGGTGCAGCAGCAGGTTGACGCCGCCTGCGAGCGCCACGTCGGCCTCGCCGGACTGCAGTGCCTTGACGGCCTGGTGGAGTGCGACGAGCGACGACGAGCAGGCCGTGTCGACGGACATGCTCGGGCCGCGCAGGTCGAACAGGTAGGACACGCGGTTCGACGCGATGCTCAGCGTATTGCCGGTCGCCGAATACGGATCGATCACGTTCAGATCGTCCATGTTGCGGTTGCCGTAATCCATGCTGGCGGCACCGACGAAGACGCCGCAATTGCTGCCGCGCATGTCGGCCGGGCGCACGCCCGCATCCTCGAACGCTTCCCACGCGAGTTCGAGCAGCAGGCGCTGCTGCGGGTCCATCTGGGCCGCTTCGCGTGGGGAAATGCCGAAAAACGCGGCGTCGAAGCCGGCGACGTTGTCGACGACGCCGGCCGAGAACGTGTAGCTCTTGCCCGGTTCGCGCTTGGACGGGTGCTGGTAGAAATCGGTGCCGAAGCGATCGGCGGGGATTTCGGTGACTGCGTCACGTTCGTCGCGCAGCAGTTGCCAGAAGTCACCGAGATTGTTTGCACTCCCGGGAAACCGACAAGCGATCCCAATTATTGCAATCTTACTGTTCATCTTTTATGTCGCTTTCTCGGATGCGCACGGCTCTTCCATGCGATTTCCGTCGTCTTGTACCACATTCAGCAGAGCCGCCCCCAGCTCTTCGGCGGCCAAATGCCGGCATTCAGGAGCAACTGTGCCGTAATTTCGCCAAATGAAGTAGTCGCTGCGTTGTGGAGAAACGCCCAGCTTCTGGAATACATGATGCAGAGCGGGAACGTGATCACCGTAAAAACAAACGACCGTTTCACGATCGCTGGCGCGCAAATGATCGAGCAGGCGCCCGATCATGGCGTCCGCGTTTTCGATATGCCGCAGATATGCCGTCAGATCGCGCCAGGATGCAACCTCGCCGAGAGTATGCCGCGAAGACGATTCTCCAGGCAAAACCTGCTCCAGATGCAGCGGGCCATGATTTTCCATGGTCATCGCAAAGACGAAGCGCGGGCAGTCGCCGCCCGCCGCATCGAGTTCCGCGATGATCGACTCGGACACTGCGGCGTCCGCCACGTACGGACCGGCACGGGAGGCCGATTCAAAGTGGCGGATATCGAGAAAACGCGTGAAGCCGAGCAACGGAAATACCCGGTGCCGCCCGAAGAAATCGGCGTAATACGGATGAATCGCGACTGTATCGTAGCCACAACGATTGAACCAGGATGCGAGCGAAGCGATTTTACTTCTTACAAATGCGTAAGGATAAAAGCGCGCATATCCAAGCGAAAAGGATTCCGTGCCGGTCAGCACCGCGAATTCCGTTCGCATGGTGTTTGCCCCCCACGCAGGGACCGTCATCTCGCCATGCCAGACGGCCTCGCGACGCGCCTGGTCGAAGCGCCTGAAGAGATTCGGCTCGACCGCCTCACCGAGCCGGCGCGCATCGAAGAACGATTCGCTCTGGATCACGATCACGTCGGGACGTCTTGTCGGCTTGCCGGTTGCGAACGGCCCGGCCGCCAGGACCTCGCAGAACTTCCGGAACGTCGCAGGACGCAGCCCGTTGAGCAGATAGGCGACGAACACGGCAAAAAAGCCATGCCGACGTTGATCGACATCGGGATCGAGTGTGAGCGGCAAGCGCGCCGCGATGGGCACGGCGATCGCGAACGGCAATGCCACCGCCAGCCACGCCATCGCGCCGGAGCCCCGGTGCACCGGTCGCTCGACGACGAAGCCCGCGATCACAAGCAGGATGCCGGCACCGATCGCGACGACCTTGCCGACGCTCAGGAACGGCAAATAAAGACGAGGATGCGAAAACAACTGGCTGAACAGGCTCAGATCGGTAAATACGAACGGCTCGCGCAACGACTCGTACTTCGCATTGCTGACCGCGGCGACAAGACCGACGAGCGCAAGCGCCGCGCAGGCCGAGAAGAGCGGCCGCGACGTAACAGCGAACACCATGTCGAACAGGAAGACTACGGAAAGAATGTGAAACACTGACGACACTGGCGGGCGCCGCAGCGGCGCCCGCGGGACGGCAATCGCATCGACCGCGAACGACAGCGCAACGGTAGCCGCAAGCATCACGGCAAGACGCGCGCTCAATTGACCCTGTCCTTCGATGGCAGATAGGACAGACGGTCGAGGATTGCGTCGGCGAGTGCGGCAGGCAAGAGCGTCAGGAGGCGCATGCCGAATGCCAGCAGGCCCGGGAATGCAATCTCGCTGCGGCCCGCGTCAAGCCGGCGCCGGATGTATGCGGCTGCGCGCTCGGCGCTCCAGAGGAACGGCTTGTCACCTGGGAACACGTCGCTCATCGCCGTTTTCACGAAGCCGGGCATCACAACCGACAGACGGATGCCGTCACGCGCTAGCAAGGGGCGAACCGAATCACCATACGCCTTGAGCGCGGCCTTGCTTGCACAGTACGCGGGCGAAATGGCCATGCCACGTATTGCCGCGAGGGAACTCACCAGCACAACCTGCCCGCGTCGGCGCGGCCGCATACGCTCCATCACCGGCAGTACCGCATGCATCGCCCCATAGAAATTGGTATCGACGATTGCCGACGTGCGGTCGAGGCTCTCCCAGTCGCGAGCCGACGAGAGGGTACTCGCCACCCCGGCGTTGGCAATCAGCAAATCTATCGAATATGCGTCGTCGAACTGCCATAGCCATGCCTGCATCGCCGCTGCGTCTCGCACGTCGACCTGCGCGGTGACCACCTGCGCGCCGCGTGCGCGACAGGCGTCGGCGCAAGCGTCAAGCCGCTCCGTATCCCGTCCGACGAGCCCCAGCACCCTACCCGGCGCCGCATAGGCGATAGCGAGCGCGCGCCCGATGCCCGCACTCGCGCCGGTAATGACGATGTGGTGCGGCACGGAACTAGCCATGTACCGCCTCGAGACGAGAAACCGCACCGGCAGTCGCCATTTCGATGCCGGTGCGCGTGTAGAAGTCGCCGTTGATTTGCGTGTGATGGACGACGTAGTCGAGAAACGCCTGGTACAGGTGCATGTCCGGCGGCGACGCGCCGCGCCAGAAGTCGTCGAGCTCACCCTGCGCGGTGAGTCCCGGCATGCTGTAGATCGCCGTGCCGAGCGCAATCAGCGGGCGGCGATGATGCAGCGCAGAAAGTCCGACTGTGCTGTTGACCACTACGACGCCTCGCGCGTGCTCGAGCAGCGTGGGCAAATGGCCTGCGTCGATGAAACGCAAGCGATCAGCCATGTCGAGTTCGCACGCAAGTTGCCGCGCATAATGGCGATAGTCGATGAGCCCCGTGTCGAGCGGGTGATTCTTTATGACGAGCCACGCGTCCGCAGGCGCGTGGCTCGCGAATGACCGCATGACCTTGGCGATCGCATCGCGGATACCGTCAAACGGCGAATGGACGACAATCTGCGTATCCGAGTTCAGTTGGAGCGGAAAGAGATAGTACGGTCGCCCGGCATCGAGGAGTTCACGCGTCACACGCTCAGCATGGCGATCATGTTGCCCCTGGCGGAGCGCGCGCACGGCAAGGCCGGCGTATTCCGCGACGCCGTTTCGTGGGCGGTGGCTACGGTAATGCGGGAAGCGCGTCGCGTAGAGCATGTTCGCGGCGCGATAACGAATGTCGTGATACGCGCGCTCGCTGAGTTTGTAGCCGGTGGAACGGCCAACCGGGCTCGGCGGGGTCACGCTCCGCTGGTCGAGATACCAGGACGGATCACGCGGCAGCAGCGAACGTCCGTTGACCCCACCCCTCTCGAGGGTGAGCCAGTGCGGGCGGACGTAGCCTTCTTCGAAAACATGAACCCGCAGGCCGAATGCCTGCGATACCGGATGCATATGACGGTGAATCTCGCGACAATCGCCAAACATGATGACATCCGTGAAATCACCCGCTTGCGCAAGCCTTGCGTACCAGCCGGACAAGTCGTCCGGCGTGCCGCGGTAGTCCCACGCATTGCCTGCCCCGCCGTAAAGAAGATCGCCGCCGCAGAAATTGACCCTGCGTGCTGCGTGTCCGCGTTCCCGCAAAGCGTCGGTGAGGCGGTTGAAAAACGGCGAAGCCGTCCCTTGCAACACAAGGAATGAACGAGGCATCTTGTCTGGTCAAACAGCGAATATGGCCTGCTCGAAATGCTGCGACGCCGCCCGCGACACCTTCGATGTAGTAAGCCCGTAATATTTGTTAAAAAATTGCTTGGTCCCGGCAAGGTTCGAAGAATACAGCATCGCAGCTGAAAGCAATATAGACGCGGCGAAAAATACGGCAAGGTGTCGCAACAACCCCACCGCGATGGCGCCTTGCATAACGTGTGGCTATAATCAGCCGCCGTGGCACGATCTACGCGCATCTGTCGCACAGATCGCAGGCCACCGCGGCACCGCAGCGCGCCAACGCGGCATGGCGCAACCGGGGTGCTTAAGCAGGTTGCCAATCTGTTTGAAACGTTTTTCCTAGAGTTGGCGACACAGTTTCACGAATATTCTTCGCTCCTTTGTCACAAAATCGCCACACGCGGCGGATAGTGCAACGGAGCCAAACAGCCTGGAAAAGAGTTGGAAAACGTATCTAGCAGGACAGCGACATCGGGGTCGCCAACGGTCAATAAGAAAGGCCTGATAGCGCGGATCAAGAAGATTAATCGGCTCTTTGCGCTGACAGTACTCGTGCCCACCACGATTGCCACTATCTACTATGGCCTCGTGGCGTCCGACGTCTACGTTTCGGAGTCGCGCTTCGTCGTGCGCAGCGCCCAGCGGCAGAGCCAAACGAGCGTGGTCGGTGCGCTGCTGCAAGGTACCGGGTTCGCGCGGGCACAGGACGATACCTACCCTGTGATCGACTATATCCAGTCGCGCGACGCGCTGACTGAGCTGAACCGCGGCAACTACCTCCTTGACGCGTACTCGAATCGCGGCGACATCATCAGCCGGTTCAACTCTAGCCTCGACGATAGCTTTGAAGCGTTGTGGAAGTATTACGGCAAGCATGTCGTATCGATAGACTTCGATTCCACGTCCGCCATTACCACATTGCAGGTTCGGGCGTTCACGTCGAAGGACGCTGAAAAGATCAACCAGACGCTGCTGGAAATCAGCGAACGGCTCGTCAATCGGATGAACGAACGGGCATCGTCGGATACGGTCCAGTTCGCGCAGCGCGAAGTCAGTCTCGCTGCGGCGAAGGCAAAGGATGCAGCAGCAGCGCTCGCGGCTTACCGGAACTCGTTTACGGTGTTTGATCCGGAAAAGCAGTCCGCCCTGCAGCTTCAGCAGGTCACGAGCCTGCAATCACAGATGTTCGCCGCGCAGACGCAGCTCATGCAGCTACAGTCGATTTCGCCGCAGAACCCGCAGGTTCCCGTGTTGAAAACGAACATCGAATCGCTGCAGAAGCAGATACAGGCGGCGACCGGAGGCGTGACTGGCGGCAAGGACTCGCTTTCGCAGAAGGCTGCGAACTATGCGCGGCTGCAACTGGATGCGCAATTCAGCGACAAGCAGCTTGGTTCGGCGATGTCGGCGTTGGAAAACGCTCGTGCCGAAGCCGAGCGCAAGCAGCTCTATCTGGAAAGACTCGTCCAGCCGAATGCACCAGATGTGGCGATCGAGCCGAAGCGACTGAAGTCGGTATTCGAGGTGTTCGCGCTTGGGATGATCGTCTGGGGCGTCCTGACGCTGCTGCTCGCCGGCGTTCGCGAGCATCACGAATGAGCGAGATCCCGCAGAAGCACGTTGCGCCACTGTATCGATCGTTCCAGATACAGTGCAGAGTCGTGGGCGCGCTGCTGATGAGAGAAATCCTGACGCGCTACGGTCGCCACAATATTGGTTTCCTATGGGTGTTCTTCGAACCGATGATGTTCACGCTCGGCGTGACCGGTCTCTGGACAGCCACGAAGTCAACGCACGGATCGAATCTCCCTATCACGGCGTTTGCCGTTACGGGCTACTCGACGGTCCTTTTGTGGCGTAACTGCGTAAACCGCTGTGCGCTCGCGATTCTTCCAAATCAAAGCCTGCTCTATCACCGCAACGTGCGCGTGATTGATTTCTTTATTGCGCGTGTCCTGCTTGAAGTGTCCGGCGCAACGATTTCCCTGGTGTTCCTCTCCACGCTTTTCATCGTGCTTGGACTAATGGCCCCCCCGCACGACGTCGTACTGATGATCGAGGCTTGGGTGTATCTCATCATTCTCGGCACCGGGCTCGGGTTCACCATTGGGGCTCTGAGCGAGCGAAGCGAAACGATCGATCGTGTCTGGCATACAGCGGCCTATTTGCTTTTTCCGCTTTCCGGGGCATTGTTCATGGTCGATTGGCTCCCCGTCCCTGCGCAGAAGGTCATCCTGCTCATACCGATGGTCCACGGCGCCGAAATGCTGCGCGCGGGATACTTCGGAGCTGCAGTCAAGGCCCACTACGACGTAAGCTACATGATCACGGCCGATTTATTACTTTTGCTTCTCGGGCTATTTCTAGTAAGAGAAGCCAGTAAGCGTGTGGAACCAGAATGATTGAAATGGAGAACCTGTCAAAAGCCTACCATACGCGACAAGGTCAGCGATTGGTGCTGGATGGCGTGAACATAAGAATAACCAAAGGGCAAAAAGTCGGAATCTTGGGCCGGAACGGCGCGGGCAAATCAACGATGATCCGGATGATCAGCGGAGCGGAACTCCCGACATCCGGACGCATCACCCGGACCATGAGCGTGTCATGGCCACTCGCTTTCGGCGGTGCGTTTCAAGGCAGCCTGACCGGCATGGATAATCTTCGCTTCATTTGCCGGGTCTATGGTGCCGACCCCAAAGCTGCAGAAGCATTCGTTCAGGATTTTTCCGAACTTGGGTACTACTTGCGCGAACCGGTGAAGAGTTACTCGGCGGGTATGAGAGCTCGACTGGCATTCGCGATTTCGATGGCCGTCGAATTCGATTGCTTTCTAATCGACGAAATCATCGCCGTTGGGGACAGTCGATTCCATACGAAGTGCCATCACGAATTATTTGAACGACGTCGCGATCGGTCTCTTATCATCGTTAGCCACGATCCCGGATACATCCAGGAACACTGCGATCGTGCGGCGGTGTTGGTCAATGGTAAGTTACACGATTTTGAAAAATTGGACGACGCATACGCGTTCTACAAGGAAAGCGTCATGTGAGGCGATGTGCAGCATTTCCTCAGCGGGTGACCCTCCCGCACTAAGGAGATGCGCGCGACCCAGATCAGGCTTGGGTCATCTTGGTGCTGACCAATGTCCATTTTCCAGGCCTCCTGGCATCCAGTACAGCAAATTCCGCGTCTCGCCCAAAGCAGGTCAGACCGAAGTCGCGGCATCCCGCGACCTAACGTGAAAATCGCCCCTTGATACGAAAAATAAAAGCAATACTGCTGACGCTAATGGCAACGCGGTGGGCGCCCCACTTCACGAAAGACGCCCGTCGGGCCGTGCAATCGATACGAACCGGCAAACTGGCGCAATCGACTGCCAGCCGCCAACTTTTGGTCGATGTTTCCATCATTGCCGTGCACGACGCCGGCACCGGCATTCAGCGCGTGGTTCGTTCGCTACTTCGCGAGTTGATAAGCGAACCACCGCCGGGATTTGTCGTGCGGCCCGTGATGGCGACGCGCAAGCAGAGATATCGCTATGCTGACCAGTATTTTTCAGCACTCACGGGCAGCGCTCCGCCCTCGGCGGAGGCGATCAACGTTGATCAGGGGGATATTTTTCTCGGCCTCGATTTGACAAGTAGAATCCTGCCTCGCAGGCAAGCAGACTTGCTCGAGTGGCGCGCGAAAGGCGTCCGTCATGCGTTTGTCGTTTATGACTTGCTTCCCGCAACCAACCCAGACTGGTTTACACGTCGTTCAAGCAAATTTTTCCAGCATTGGGTTACTAGCATTTCGATCCATGCGGATTCGCTATTCTGCATATCCTCATCGGTAGCTGCGGACGTTCGACGCCGACTAGAAGACCACCACCACCTGACAAACGACCAGCCAGCCATCCGCTGGTTCCACCTCGGCGCGGACCTGCCGGCACAAGGCCTCCCCCCGGATCTGAACGAGGTCGACATTTCCCGGCTTTTTGAACCTTCGATCAGCCGCACAGTCATCATGGTTGGCACAGTGGAGCCGCGCAAAGCACATGCCCTGGTACTTGACGCGTTCGAGTGCTTATGGAGCGCGGGTGTTGATGTCAGACTCGTCATTGCGGGAAGGCAGGGCTGGCACGTGGAAGATGTGGCTGCCAGACTGGAGAAACACCCGGAGACGGGAAAACGCCTGATATGGCTCCGCGACGTCAGCGACGCGACACTCACATCCCTCTATGCGATTGCCGACGGTTTTGTGATGGCCTCTGAAGCCGAAGGGTTCGGACTGCCGCTTGTCGAAGCGGCACAATTCGGCACGCCGCTGTTCGTCCGGGACCTCCCGGTGTTCCGAGAGATCGCAGGCGACAACGCGACATATTTTAGAGAAAGAACCGGAGTAGAACTCGCGCCTCGATTAGCAGCATGGCTCAATCAAATCGATGAATCGAGCGCGCCGGACAGCAGCAATATGGCGCGACTGACATGGGCCGAGAGCGCCCAGCAACTTCGCACCCTCTTGATAGAGCTTGACCGCACGCAGGCCTGAGCCGTGTCTCTTGCGGGAAAATGACTCGATCAAGCCAAGCGCCATCGGGATGTACGCAAGCGACTAGCGGTAAAGCTTCACTAGGTTGTATCGACGATTCATCCGGACTGAGTCTGGTGCTCAGGCCTGCCGGAAATTGGGTGTCCGGCACAAAATCAGGCGAGCGCATCGTCCGCAGACTAACGGCAAGGCCGAACGCGTCATCCAGTCAGCGTGACGCGAATGGGCCTACGCATGGACATACCAGAGCTCCGCCCATCGCATCGAAGCCTTGGCGAGTTGGCGCACTACTGCAACTGGCCTCGTGCTCATGGCGCCATCGGCGGCGTTGCGCCGATGGCCAGACTTCCTGGGTCGAGAAACACACGCTTGACGCTTCACGACTAGCCAACCCGCCTTGACGACAGAGCTTGGGCGGCAGCGGAGATAGCCGCTTACGAATGTATGTCGTGTCGAGCCCCCACAGCTACATAGGATCTACATAAAGCGTCGACATACATCGAGAGTACGCTCCGCACAGCTTTCCCAAGTGTGACGGGCCGCCACCTCGAGGCCCCGATCTCGTGCGCCCTTCCGCCAGACTTCGTCGCATAGAACACGAATAATGCCGTCGTAGAGCCCTTGATGATCGCCAGGCTGTACTAACCATGCTGCGCCATCGGCCACCTCAGGTAGCGACGAGCAATCTGAAGTCAGGGTAGGCACGCCACTAGCCATCGCCTCCAGTACCGGCAGCCCGAAACCTTCGTAGACGGATGGAAAAAGGAACGCGTGCGCACCCGAATACAGAAACGGTAGTATCGGCTCTGCGACGAAGCCCAGATAGCGCACCCAGCCCTGTGATTCACCTTCCTGGATCTGTGCCAACAAACTCTCGCTCAGCCAGCCGTTGCTGCCAGCGAGAACCAGCGGGTACCTCTGCCTAAGCGAGTCCGGCAGCGCGCGATACGCAGTCAGGAGCGCGTCAATGCGCTTGCGCGGTTCAAGCGTCGAAACGCAAAGCACATATGCGCCAGGCTCCAATCCAAGCGCTGCCAACATCGGACGCAGTTCGGCATCGTCTCGCGGGTGGAAAACGGAAGGTACACCGAGGCTGATCGCAGTCACCTTTTCAGCCGGCCACCCGAATTGCTCGACGACCTCTTCGCGAATAGCCTCCGAATCGGTAATCAAGTGTGCCGCGCGTTTGAGCGTTGATGCGAATCCGGCTTCAAAATGCCGAATTCGCTCGATCGGATGTGTCTCCGGATATTTAAAGACTGACAGGTCGTGAACTGTCACCACACCGCCCTCAACCGCCGGGGGAAGGAAGTAATTTGGCGAATGGTAGACACCGCGGCGCAACTCGCGCGCCGTTTGCCACTTGCGCAAGCGATTTCGCTCCCAAAGCTTGCGCAACTGTCCGGGCTTGCGACACACCGGCTCCTGCAATAACGCCGCCGGATCCGATACCCAACGTCCCGCGAAGAAAAAACGCACAGCCAGTTGCGACCGATGCAACTGGTAGTGTTTCGCCAGCTCAAAAGTGTATCGACCGATCCCGGTGAGTGGAGGTACGAGTGCATCGACACCCAATGTCAGTCTCATACCCCAGCTTCCAACATCGAGACTAGCGTTTCGCGAAGAGGGATCCAATTCATTGGACCCACTGCCCGCTGCAGTCGCGAAGGGTCACCGATCAACGTATGAACTTCGTTCCCGCGAACGAGTTCTGGTGTTGACACGACATCAGGATGGTGTCCGGTCAACTCACGCAGCATCGTCAGAACATCCTTCAATGCATGGCCGACGCCCGAGCAGACGTTGAAAGTCTGCCCGGCCACATTATCTTGCGTCAATAACCGCGTATAGGCCTCGGTGACGCTGCGTACGTCTGAAAAGTCCCGCACTACGTCGAGGTTACCCAATTTCAATACTGGTAATTTCGAACGAAAATGAGAGACCAACTTCGGCAATAGAAAATCTATCGGTTGACCAATGCCGGTGTAGTTAAATGGCCTGACAGTTACGATTGGCAATCTAGTCTGCCACGACTTTGCCATATACTCCATCGCGAGCTTGCTTAGCGCATAGTCATTCGTCGGCGCAAGCGACTGAGTCTCGGCAATCGGTTGAACCGTCGCGTTGCCGTACACGTTTCCGCTGCTCGCCAGCAATACTGCGCGGGGCTGGCTCTCGGAAGCCAGCAGAGCATCTAGTAAGTTGCGGGTACCGACAATGTTCGTTTCATAAATCGCGGCCGGAGATGGATGCGCAACAGACGCGACAGCGGCCAAATGCACAACAAAATCGGGCTTTGTCGCGGCAACAATGTCTAAGAGCTTTTCACGGTCAAGTAAATCACATACATGCGTGGGCCATGCGTCCGCATTCAACGGCCGATGCGACATGCCCACGACAGAAAAGTCGGCCCGAGAAAGCGAGTTCGCAAGATGTCGCCCCGTGAACCCGCCGATGCCCGTTATAAGTACCCGCCTCATATTAGAAGGAGAATCCGGTCTCGTTGCGGCGAATATCGGCCTCTACCATCATGGCGCACAGTTGCTCCAGTGACGTGTGCGGCTTCCAATCCAATTCTTCGTGCGCCTTGGCCGGATCGCCGATCAAGAGATCCACTTCGGCAGGACGATAGAACTTCGGATTGATCCGGACAATTACTTTGCCCGACTTGCGGTCGATCGCCAGTTCCTTTTCACCTTGATCTTCCCATGCAAGATCCAGATCTGCGGCTTTAGCTGCCATAGTCACGAAGTCCCGAACCGTTTCCGTACGGTTCGTCGCCAGCACATAGGTGTCCGGCGTCTTGGCCTGGAGCATCCTCCACATGCCTTCCACATATTCTTTTGCAAAGCCCCAATCGCGCTTGGCGTCCAAGTTCCCGAGTTCGAGGACGTCAAGCTGGCCGAGGCGGATCTTCGCGATGCTATCGGTAATTTTGCGCGTAACAAATTCACGGCCACGCAGCGGGGACTCATGGTTGAACAAAATCCCGCTTGCACCGAAGATCCCATAGCTTTCGCGGTAGTTTACCGTGATCCAATGAGCGTACAGTTTTGCAACACCGTACGGGCTCCGCGGATAAAATGGCGTCGACTCCGTCTGCGGAATGGATTGCACTTTCCCGAACATTTCGGACGTGCTTGCCTGATAAAAACGAATCGCCGGGTTGACGATGCGAATCGCCTCAAGAAGGTATAGCGGTCCAAGACCGGTAATGTCGGCCGTCGTGACAGGCTGGTCGAACGAGACACCCACGAAACTCTGCGCGGCCAGATTATAAACTTCCGTCGCGTTCGTGGTCTGCAAGAGACGGATACTAGAACTCAGATCGGTGAGATCATACTCCACCAGGTGAAGGTTCGGATGATTTTCGATGTTCAGTTCTTTGATCCGCCAGAAATTGACTGAACTTGACCGTCGAAACGTTCCGTACACCACATAGCCTTTTTCCAGCAGAAGCTGCGCAAGATAGGCCCCGTCTTGACCAGTAATGCCGGTAATGATCGCCTTGTTCATATAATATATATCAGTTATTTGAAAATTTAAATTCACCTAAACAGGTCGAGCGGACGTGCGACTGCATCAATAATGATGCCACTCCCACTTGCGCCCCACCGTTTCAGGGTCGATGAAAAAACTTCGGCTGATTGACCAATTATTCTGGACCGCTTAATTCGATGCTCCGTGCGGACGATGGCACGCGCATAATTGTCGGCCCTGAATGTTCTCGACGCGTATTTGTGCGCACGCTCCCCCAAAGCCACTCTTTCCTCAGGGAACTTACTCAGCTTCTCTAGCGCCAGGCGCAAGTCCTGAATCTCGGCGTCGGGTGAAATCTTTACAACGCAGTCGTTCGGCAGATCGCGGTAGAACCCGGTGTCTGTCACCACCGTAGGCTTGCCATACAACATTGCCTCGATGGTCGAAGCAGAAGCGGCCTCGAGAGCGGGCCAGCGCAGGCAGCACATGATATCCGCTCCTTGAATTTCCGTCGCAAGCTGCCTGTCGTCCACCGCACCAGTCATGACCAAGTCAACTCCAAGCTGGGCTGCTAATGACGTAAGCTCTTGCACCGTAGTTGGCTCGGCAGGGCCGACCACCCGATACGACACATGGTTGCGGAGGAATGAACTTTCTCCGAGTGCTCTAATTACGCTTTCGTATCGCTTGTTTGGATTGACGTGCCCCACCGTCAACGCGACGAGGCGCTGCGAATTATTCCCTGCCGAATTCGACTCCGGTTGCCCCAGGTAAGGCGCGTCATACGGAAGCGGCACCACCTCAACCGGCCCCGCGCACGAGCCGACGATTCGCTCCATCGCCCAGCTGGAGTGCACAATCACTGCCGAGCCCATCGAAGCGATCCACTCGGTCAGCGGAGCGGACTCAGATGCGAACTCAAGAAACTGCGTTGAATCAGTTTGATTAAAAAAAGCCGCAGCAGTGTGCTCACCATATAAGGTCGACAGTACGTCGAGTGCGTTATTTCGCCCGACCGCATCCGACCATGCCCAAAACAAATGCCCCAGAAAGTTATCGTGCAATGCGATCAATCCGGGCACCGTCGGCAACCACTCCAGACACCCGCGATGATAGGGGAAGTGATTTCCGACCTGGTAGACGACAATCTCGGAGTGTGCCGCGAGGTGCGCCACACGCTCAGTTTCATTCCAGGCAACGACGTCCCCTGAAAATCGATGAGTCGGGCCGCCAAACTCGGCTGGATCCTCCGTCCGGACGACGACAACTTCGTGGCCTTGCAGCACCAACTCTGCCACCACGAGCGCAGAAACACGACCGATCGCAGAAGCCAGCGCAATGGGGGTGAAAAATAAGATCCTCATGCAAGTAGCCTTTCGACGGTAGCAGGCCACGAAATTTCCATGTCGGCCCAAAGTTTTCGCGCAGCCTGTCCCATTTCCCGGACGGAACGTGTATCGCGACAAGCTTCGTTAAGTACGGATGCCAAGTTCTCGGCTGTAGGCTCCGCAATCCAGCCGGTCTCGTGCTGTCGAACCAAGCCCAAAATACCCCCACTGTCAGACGCGGTAATCAGAGCCTTTCCCGCCGTCGCGGCTTCCATGGCCACATAACCCAGCGAATCCTCGTCAAATGGCAGATACGCACATGCGGCGGCCTCATTGACGTAGCGCGCGAGTTCCTGCCGAGACAGGAAGCGAAGATCAAGATGAACGCGGCCCTGCAGCCCATATTGCTCGACCAGCCTATGAAGGCGAGCCGAATCCTCAGGCGTATCCGGCGGCCCCGCTACAACCAGTTGCACATGCGGCGCCGTACGCGCCATTGCTTCCACCAGGAGGTGCTGCCGCTTCAAGCCGTTTACACGCCCGCCCGAAAATACGTACTTGCCGGAAGGCCCGCCGACAAACAACTCAGGATCGTTCAATGGCGGCAAAAGCACTTCTGCATCGAAGCCGTTGTACTTCGCGAGCCGATTGCGAGTGACCTCCGAGTTGGTGAAGATACGCTCGCTTTCAGCAAACGCTTCATCATCGGCACTCTTGATGATGCAACGGAGTTCATCGCCGACCGAATCGGCGCTTATGTTCGTTTGCCCTGCATCGAAGAGATCGTAGGCTTGGCGATATTGATGCAGCAACCATAGCGTCTTCTTCGGGTGTCTAACCAAATAAGCAGGAAACTTCAATGCAATTACTCGGTCCGCCCCACTCAGGTCAAGACTTCGTGCCATCAGCATCTGCGACGGAATCCCGTGGGAAGGTTCCCACTGAAATGGAATTCGCAGCACTTCCGCCTGATGCCCGGCAATGATCAAATTCTTCGCCAAATGAGTAGCCAACTCCTCGGCGCCGCCCCAAACAAACGGGGCCATATTATTGACGACAAGAACCTTCATGCGAGCAACCTCGTCAGCACCGTGGACCACGAAATATTCATCTCATTTACACGAGCTGCAGCATGCAGTCCCATTTCTCGAGTTCGATTTCGGTCAACATACAGTTGATCCATAGCTGCAGCTAGCGCTTTCGGATCCGGGGCGACCACCAATCCATTATGATCGTGCTCGATCAACTCCGCTCCCGCACCGACATCCGAGGTAGTCAAAACAGGTTTTGACGAATGGGACGCCTCCAGTGCGGGATTTCCGTGTGTCCACCCATCTGACGGGATGTACGCAGCGGCCAGACAATCCGAAAGCAGTTCAGCTCTTTGACCCTCGTCAGTCCAACGATTTTCGAGTCGAACGCGATCTTGCAGCCCCAGGGATGCAATCAAATCCTCCAGGTGCTGCAAGTATTTATCCCCGGAACTCACCCCACACAATCGCAACCGCACCGCCGTGCGTGTATGCCGCATCGCTTCAATGAGAAGATGCTGTCGTTGACGCTGTTCAAGTCGCGCCATACAGACAATTTCGTCGCCAAAACCGTTGTGTCGAAAACGCTCCGGAGACGACACCGGCTGATACAGAATCTCACTATTTACGCCATTAAATCGACGCAAACAATCCGCGGCGGATTTAGAGTGAGAAAAAACTGCCTTCGCCTCATTAAATGCAGCTGCATCTAAGCTGCACAAAATGTCGTCAATTGCCTGACGCTCTTCGCCGACAGAAAGTTGTCCGTTTTCATTGCTCAAATAGTCGAGAAATTCACGAATATGGCAACCGGACCAAATAATTTTGTGCGGATGCGAAATCAAATAAGCAGGCGGCTGAAAACAAACAATTCGATCGGCAGAACTCGTGAGATCCACCCAACGAAAGGAGGCCATCTGCGTAAGCAATGATTCCGCCGCCGCAGAATATGGCAAATAGACAAGCTCAACCTGATGCCCAGCCTTCAGGAGAGCTGCTTTTAGCCACTCCATAACGTCCCTATCGCCACCATCCGCAAATGGAGTATAGGACGAGCAAAGTGCAATTTTCATACTTATCCAATAGCATGAGCAAGTGCATCCGCGATTCGGTAGACGTCGTCTCGAGTCAACAATTGATGCGTGGGCAGGTTGATCCCGCGTTGCGCCCAAGAGTCCGCCACCGGGAAGGTACTAGCCTGCGCATACGGCGGCATGACATGCATCGGATGGAAAACGGGCCTCGTTTCGATTCCGCCCTGCAAATCGAGATTACGCATCACTGCGTCACGCCGCTCCTCTCCGCCCTCGCGCAAGAAAATGTTGTACATCCAATACACTTGCTTAGCCCACGGGGCTTCCTCCGGAAGCGATATCTTCGTCACCAACGACGCCAAAGCGTCGTTATACCAAGCAGCGACCTGCTCCCGAGCCGAAATAGCTTGCTCAATGTTTTCCATTTGAGCGAGGCCGATAGCCGCCTGAATGTTTGTCATCCGGTAGTTGTAACCGACCACCGGAAACCAATAACGCCGATTCGGGTCCATTCCTTGGCCACGATAGAGTCGAAGCTTTGCCGCCAGTTCATCATCGTCGGTCGTGATCATCCCGCCTTCGCCAGTCGTAACGATCTTGTTACCGAAGAAGCTGAATGTGCTGCACGTGCCGAACGACCCGACTTTTTGCCCCATGTATTCCGCACCATGCGCTTCGGCCGCATCCTCGAGCACAAACAGGCCGTGATCCTTGGCGATTCGCATAATCGGCTCCATCTGAGCCGGGTGACCATAAAGGTGAACCGGAATGATGCCCTTCGTTCTCGGCGTGATGTGACGCTCAAGATCATCCGGGTCGATATTCATCGTCCCGGGTTGTACATCGACCAAAACAGGTGTGGCACCGCAATAGCGTACCGCGTTGGCCGTCGCTATGTATGTGACCGTTGGAACGAGAACTTCGTCGCCAGGTTGCAAGCCCATTGCGACAAGTGCCAGGTGGAGGGCAGTCGTGCCATTATTGGTTGCGATTGCATGCTTCACGCCGCAAAAGCGCGCAAATTCATTCTCAAATGCGGTTATGTATTTCCCATTGGACGAAATCCACGTGCTATCGATACAGTCCAGCACATATTCTCGCTCCTTACCCGCCAATTTGGGCTCAGCCACATAAATTCGCTTCATAAACGTTAGTTCCTTATTAATTGCTCACGAAAACGGAGGCCACATACTTCACCAAAGGCACACCGGGAATGTTAATTGGCACTTGTCAATCGAACACTCCACCGACCAAAGCATTACCAGCATCATCGCTAGTCAACCCATTCATTTCGAGCACCTACAACGCCGCCCCCCCACATCGTCGACGCTGTTGACACGGCCCCTTCCGGCAAGAATCGTTCATGACGTCGCGTTGAGCATCTGCGCAACGAGCAGACTCACTCGACTTTGCCAAAACAACGAACTTCGCTTCGCCGCGGCCAATTAGGCACTCAACCAAGCTCAATCAAACCTTGAAAATATGGCGACCTTCTTGTTTGAAGGCCAACTAACAACTCACTCCTTGCGCATGCACAATCTTCTACCCGCGCTGCGACACAATTTGATGCATTCGATTAATTACTTTGCTCGAGGGCGGCACATCCCGAATGATGATCGACCCGGCACCAACAAGAGCGTTCTCCCCAATGACGATTTCAGGAATAACCTTGGTACCGATACCCAAAAATGCGAAATCGCCTACTTTTACGTTGCCCGCAAGCGCACACTGCGGTGCAACATGCGCGGAGAAACCAACATGACAATCATGGTCGACGGTGGCACCCGTGTTGATAATCGCGAGATCCTCGATCCGTGATTCTGCATTTACAATCACACCGCCCATGATGGCGACGCCCTTTCCAATAATCGAAGAGGGGGAGATAGACGCCATCGGGCTAACCGCATTCACCAACTCATAACCCAGCTTGAGCGCCTGTTCAGCAGCACGCCCGCGGACGGCGTTGGATCCGATTCCCGGAAATAGTTTCGAATGTCCGGCATCCAAGAGCCGCGACAGATGATGATCCCCGCATAGCACGGGTACGCCAACACAATACGGCACATCGTCGGATGCGGCAATACAATAGGAGACATCGTATCCGGTAGATCTAAGTATTTCGATGACTACCTTCGCATGTCCTCCGCCCCCCAGGACAATCACTGAATTATTCATTTTTTATATTCCGCTTTTTCCAAAATTGGCGAAAGTGGTCTCGCAAAAAAAAGATTTACCGAATCTGCAGCTTCCAATTCGTCGATCGAAATTTCGTATATCGCACCGCTTTCAGCATGTATAGCACGGTGTACAAAACCGTGCCTGTGAAAGCTTGCCAACCAATCATGCACACCAACACCAACCCGTCTTAAATGGGAGATCCCAAACTCGGCGATGATACCAATATCTTTACTGCGGCCCAACAACGCCCCCGCCCCGGCCATCACCGCCGACTCCGCCCCCTCGACATCGATTTTAATAAGGTTCGCACTGGGCAAATTTGCAACGGCATGATCCAGCGTTGTGACAGGTACGTTGACGGCCGTGTCGGTTATCGGCAAGTGACCCTCATGAGGGAAAAGCGAGTGATGCCCACTGGTCGCCCCGAGGTGAAGTGCGCGTTCGCCCTGCACATCAAAAACAGCCTCGTTCTTTACGTCAACAATATTTTGAAAACCATTGATCCAAACAGTCTTCTCCAGCAGCTTAGCCGTGGGACTATAGGGTTCGAAAGCGATGATGCGCCCTTGTCCGCGCATAGTCTGCGCGGCCGCGATGCTATGCATTCCGACATTCGCACCCACATCCAGAAACACGTCTCCAGGCGAAAGAAGGCGTTGAATCAACATTCGGATACCTGGCTCGAGTTCGCCGGCTTCCACGAGTGTCGCGACCAAGGCATGATCATCGCTGGCGCATAGGACGTATCCTATATTCGTGCGCACCAAAATATCATTCTCACCACAGGGAACGGCGACCCTTCGCGCGCTTTTAAGGCTATAGAGCTCGATTCGGTCGAATTGCGGACTAAACTGCTGCAGTTCTGCACGTAGTTGCTGCTGAATAGCCTGATTTTCAGCAATTTGAGACGAAATCGCGCCTCGAGCCAATTCGATACTCTGCGGGAAGGTCTGCTCCAGATGGGAGGACGTCTCTCGAACCGCGTGAGTGATATTGCCGTTCATCTCACGCAATTGAGCTTGCAGTTCATTTGCGAACTTACGCGTCTCGTCACCCAGCATGGCAGTCTTATGGCCGAGCAGCTCTCCCGCACTAGCAAAGTCACGGCTGACTTGTTCGCGCAAGAGATTCTGGCTCACCGCATCTTTTTCCAACGCGTCAAGGACTGACGTCTTGGCGTCTTCGATAGTCTTCGGCAACGCCAGGCTTAGTCGGTCCACAATTTGTTGCAACTGTCGCACCGCGTCATCCGCCGCCTCGCTCTCTTCCAGCGCATTCAGGACCGATACCTTCGCGTCGTCGATCGCTTTCGGCAGCACTGCACTGAGGCGATCCACCGTCTGCTGCAACTGTCGCGCCGCGTCGTCCGCCGCCGTGCTCTCTTCCAGCGCGTTCAGGACCGATACCTTCGCGTCGTCGATCGCTTTCGGCAGCACTGCGCCGAGGCGATCCACCGTCTGCTGCAACTGTCGCGCCGCGTCATCCGCCGCCGTGCTCTCTTCCAGCGCGTTCAGGACCGATACCTTCGCGTCGTCGATCGCTTTCGGCAGCACTGCACCGAGGCGATCCACCGTCTGCTGCAATTGTCGCGCCGCGTCGTCCGCCGCCGTGCTCTCTTCCAGCGCGTTCAAGACTGATACTTTCGCGTCGTCGATCGCTTTCGGCAGCGCTGCACTGAGGCGATCCACCGTCTGCTGCAACTGTCGCGCCGCGTCGTCCGCCGCCGTGCTCTTTTTCAGCGCGTTCAGGACTGATACCTTCGTGTCGTCGATCGCTTTCGGCAACACTGCGCTGAGGCGATCCACCGTCTGTTGCAACTGTCGCGCCGCGTCGTCCGCCGCCGTGCTCTTTTTCAGCGCGTTCAGGACCGATACCTTCGTGTCGTCGATCGCTTTCGGCAGCACTGCGCTGAGCCGATCCACCTTCTGTTGCAACTGTCGCGCCGCGTCGTCCGCCGCCGTGCTCTTTTTCAGCGCCTTCAGGACTGATACCTTCGCGTCGTCGATCGCTTTCGGCAGCGCTGCGCTGAGCCGATCCACCTTCTGTTGCAACTGTCGCGCCTCAACGCCCGCCGCAGCATGCTCACGGGTAACGAGCGCCGTGACGTCCTTTACATATTGATCGCCCTGCGCACGCAATTGCGCCTGCGCAGTCTCCAGCCGCCTTGAAATATCCCCTTTGATCACCCCAACCGACTTTTCAAACGACAAGTCCGCCTGGCGTATTGCATGCTTTAGGTTGTCCTGCCCGGCAGCCTGGGCTGCAATTAACATCGATTTGATGTCGTCCGCAAACGTCACCATTTCGGAAGTCAACGCCGCCTTCTGCTGCCAAAGAAGGTCAGACATATCCTGATACCGCGTCAATGCCTGCTCAGACAGAGCTAACGCTTGCGCACGGTCAGCCCGAAGCGACTCCAATACGGTATCGAACCGGGATTCGTGCTGCGAACGAAGCTCGCGGACTTCCAGGGCAAGGCCACGCAGATTCTTGAGGATATCCGCCGCAACCCAAGGCAGATTAAGAATATCGACAAGTTGCTTGACAAGAATCGTACGCCTGAATTTTCTCAACCAGGCGATAGCCGTCAGCCCTGCAACCCGATTACCGACTGCTTTGCTCTCCTTGGACATCCGCATATCCGCGAGGATCGAAACTTTATCGCGACCGCTCAACAATTGAATGCGATAGTGCTCGAACCCCGCTTTATCGGGCGAACGACCCAAAACAGCGCGAAACGCCTCCATGATGAATTGATCCCCGTCCCGACGGGTTATCTCATGAAGATGATATTTTTTGAACGCGCTAATGATTTCCGTCGCCCATCGGAAAGGCGTAACGCTTCGGCGTCGCAATACAGAATACGAATGACGCAGCCTGCTTCGCCACTCCCCGGTGCTCCGCCCTTCGCTTGAATGCGCCAATTGCCCCAGTATTTCGCGACGAGAAATCCCGATAAATAAACGTTGACGGTAGTAATTCAGACCCGTCGGATCCACCGCCCGGTTCAAAACCTTCAAATACGCAGCCCGAATGAAGTCGTCGCCATCCAGTGACAGCAGATATTCCAGACCACCCTCGCTGTTCAGGAGAGGATCCAAAATCGGGGAATTGAAACCGACGTTATCCGACCGCCCGCCCGAAGTAGTGATTATAGGACGCGGAGAGATTAACTTCCGTAGCATGTCACCCATGCTGGCGTCATATTTCAGGCCCGACTCCTGCCCAAGATCGCGCTCCGCCCCAATATCGCGGGTCGGCTCGACATTCGACGACTGATTCTGGAGGGAATTCTCCCACTGCGCGTCATCGCGAACGCTATTGCAGCGCACCTCACCCATCAACCGCTTAAAAGCGCTCGCCATGGTAGGCGTGTGAGTAGAAACAGACTGATCCTGCAGGCTAGTCTTCTCTTGTGCATCATCGCGCACGCTGTTACGGCTCACTTCACCCATCAACCGCTTCAAAGCGCTTGCCATGGAGGGCATGTAAGCGGGGATAGACTGATCCGGGAGGCAACTCTCCCCTTGCTCGTCATCGCGCATGCTATTACGGCGATCAGCGTCTTGAGGTTGCGATAGGCGCGGACTATCAGCGCAGACGAATTTCTGAAACGGCTTGATTGGCACGACGACTTCAAACAATGCCGCCGCCTTGATTGACCGATTGATTAATGTCAACGGCATGGGAGGGCACGGCACCTCTTTACAATCGTCAAGTTTGCGTTTCTTAACCATGGAACCACCAAACAAAATCTTAGCCTTCACGTCGATCTGACGCACCCCAAAGGACCACTCACACACCACTGTCAACCGGTACGTTGAACCAATGAATTCGCACCGATTTAGGGATACACCGGCAAAATGAATCTGAATGAATCCGAGCGCGAAGAACCGCTGTCGGTGCGTGCAGCCGAACGATGGCCGTTGGCAAGGCGAGGCGAGCGCGATCGATCCTGCTGCTCGACGAAGGGACCTCGCGCGGGGCGATCATGAACGAATTGCGATGCGATTCGCGTTTCATCACGACATCGCACACTCGCTTTGCGAGTGACCGCCTGGCGGGCTTGTACGATAGGCACCCTGGTCGTGCTCCGCATGGTGACCTGGCGCGTCTTGAAGCGAGAGTGCGGGACTACACGCTGCGACGCAAACTGGCCGACGGCACGACACACTGCAGCCACGGAAAGTTGGCCACGTAGTTGGGCGCGCCCTTCACGGCGGTGCGGCATATCTAACGCAACCACGGCAATCGGCCGCATCATCTCGATACCAACATGGTGTTCAACGATCCCGACTTTGCGGCCAAGGCTGTCGATGCGATCGGCCTGTACCTGAACCCGCGGTTGCATGCGGTGGTGTTCTGCATGGATGGGAAAACGACCATTCAGGCGCTTGATTGCATAAACCGAATGCTGCCGCGTTCGCCCGGACGCGCCGAGAGGTACGACTTCGAATACGAACGCAACAGCACCCCAAGCCTGTTTGCCACGTTGAATATGGCCACCGGCGAAGTGTTGGGCAAGACGGCCCCACGCCATATCAGCGCCCGCTTCGGCGCGCTCCTCACCGAGACGGTACCGGCCCGGCCAGACAGAAAGGCAATTCACGTGATCCGCGACAACGTGAGCAGTCACAAAACCGATGCCGCTCAAGCTCTTCGCCCGACCACGGGCTTACTTAAACGTCTGAACCCCTGTAACCACCGGATATGCCACCGAGAACACCAGATTCAGCACTTTCTGAATCTCGGTAATCGGCGCGTTCGATACATACAGCAAGTCCTTGTTGTCGATCATGAAGCTCTGGGCAACAAAAAACGAACTCGGATCCTTTAGATTCACGCGATACACGACTGGCACCTTGCCATCAGCCGTGACGCGAACCGGAGTATTCGGCCACGGCAGTGCGTTTGCATCCTCAAGCCGGAAAATGAACACGCCTCGCGGATCCGAGCGCGAATCCTCCAGCCCGCCAGCTCGCGCCAGCGCCTGCGCGAGCGTAATGCCCTGCGCTTCGAAGTTGAATTCCTGATTCTTGCCTGTCGCACCAAGCGACGTAAAGCTGTACGGCTGGAACAACGCAGTTACCACATCCCCCGCATGCAGCGGAACATTCTGGTGCGGATCGCGAATTACGGTCTCCAGCGGCAATGACACCACTTTGTCGCCACGCGTCACCTGAATCGTGATCTTGTCGATCGCCTGGCGCGTCCCACCAGCGCTCGCCAGCGCGTCCAACAGCCGCTCGCCGCGCGCCGTCAGCTGCATGCGATTGCTCTTTTCCACGTCACCCACCACGGTCACGTATGACGTGACGTTTTGCGACAGCTTGACCAACACTTGCGGATTGTGCGCCATGTACTTGAGGCGCGCCATGATGTCCAGCTGCAGTTGGGTCGGCGTGCGCCCGGCCGCCTTCAGGAGGCCAATGAAGGGCACGCTGATATTCCCGTCGCCGTCGATCGTCTGATCTGGCAGAACCGTCGCGTGTGCACCGCTGGCACCACTCTTCGCGTCGGTCTGCGCGGCACCGAACAGTGTCGCGGGAGGCGCCTCCCAGATCGACACCTGAATCGTGTCGCCAATGCCCAACCGCCGCTGAAATGCCGTGTCATTGCCGAGTCCGCTAAAGAAATCCGCGCGGGTTCGTTCGGCAAGAAGCTTGCGAGCGACGTCGTCCGTCAAATCGACGATCTGAATGCCCGTAGCATTCGGCGCCTGCGCCGCCCGATCGATCTGAGCACTGCTCGGTCCGGATGTAGGAATCACCCCTGCACAGCCGGCCAACAAGGCGACTCCCCCGATAATCGAAACCCAAAAAGCATTCACCCGAACACGCGACATTGCCTAGTAGTCTTGGTAATTTATGGTCGGCGCAAATTGTCTCACGTAACAGAATCAAATAGAATGTCGCGAGCAAAAAAACCACGCATGCGGGACTGGATCCTCCTGCCCCGCACCCGTTACCACAGAAATTTTGCATTCGCGTGTCACATATCTTCTTGGACGTCACTCGCCTGCTGTCACGCCTCTACGACGGCTTGCGGCCAACCGGCGTAGATCGTGTGGGGCTCGCCTACGTGGAAAGGTACGGCGCCCAGGCAAACGCGGTACTGAGCGAACGCGGATTTTCTGCCGTTTTGACGGACAGAGATTCACAGCAAATTTTTGAAATGCTGTTGTCGTCCGTTCGTAATCGTTGCGCGATTCAAAAGCTGGTGATTCGTGGCGTCATGAGCCAGCTGCGATTTAAAGATTTTTCACGCAGCATTTTGTTGCATACGAGCCACAACGGCATGGAGTTTCAGCGCTATTACCGCGCCATGGCGCGTCGGAACGCCCGCTCCGTATTTATGGTGCATGATCTGATTCCGCTCACGCACGCGGAATACTGCAGACCCGGTGTCGACGACGCTCATCGACTACGCATCCACACTGCGTTCCAGCAAGCCAATGGCCTGATTGCCAACTCACAAGCAACACTCGACTCGCTTATCACCGAGGCCGACCTCGCAGGGCTCCCCCTTCCACCAACGGTGGTAGCGCCCCTGGCGTCCGGCGTCGCCACTCGCGCCCAAGGGTTGAGCCCTCTGGATCATCCCTACTTCGTCATGCTTGGCACCATCGAGCCGCGCAAGAATCACTGGTTCATGCTGCATGTATGGCGCAGGCTCGTCGAACGACACGGTACGGCGGCGCCAAAACTCGTCGTCATTGGCCGGCGCGGGTGGGAATGCGAGAACGTGATCGATATGCTCGACCGTTGCTCGAGCCTGCGCGGGGCGGTGATCGAGGAAACGGACTGTTCCGATGATCAACTCCACATTTGGCTACAGCACGCACGCGCACTGCTTTTCCCGTCGTTCGTCGAAGGCTATGGCATGCCGCTCGTCGAAGCACTTGCGTTGCGCGTACCGGTTCTCGCCAGCGACCTCGGCGTATTTCGCGAAATTGCCGCCGGCATCCCCGACTATCTCGATCCGCTGGACGGTCCCAACTGGCTCGCTCGCATTGAGGCATACAGCCGGGCAGAGTGCACGGAGCGCGATGCGCAGCTCGAACGTATCGGGGACTTTCGCGAGCCCACGTGGGCCGAACACTTTGACCACGTCGACCATTTCCTCGAAACACTGCACTAGATGAGCGATCCGGGGCGTCCGTATCCGGGTCTGCGCGATCCGGTCTTCGATCTTCGCGGTATCACGCGCGGGTTGCGTTTCATCAGCTGGCTGATGCGTCGGTCGAATTGGATCTGGACAGACAACTCTCCGGGACGACTCGTGCTGCGCATCGCACGCGCTGCAGGGCTAACCGTCCAGGCAGCCTCACCGGGACCGCTGTTGGCACGCATCGATCGACGTACGCTGCTAACCTCATGGTTCGTCCTGCCCCGCACCGAAGCCGGCCCACAAACACTTTCCGGTGCGATTAACGATGCACTTGCAACCGCACGCGACGCAGGTACATCACCCGATATCGCAAGATTGATGGGGCGGGTGCTCGACACCCACGCGCTGGATCCGGAACACCGCGTGCCGCGTTGTTTGCCAGCGCTGCTGGAGCCGTCCCGCTTCCCGCGCGTGCTACTGATCGACGAGCGCATGCGATCAGCATGTGCGGACGAATCCGTGACTGAGCGTCGAAAGTTGTTCGCGCAGATGATCGACACTGCGCGCGCCTCGCATCCCGATGCTCAGTTCTGGATCGCACGGACCGGTGACTACGGCACCGGCCGTTGGCTATCGTCGTTGATTCGCGACTTACCGCCCGGCACAAAGTATGTTGGCGACGAGTATTCGCTATGCGCCACGCTTCGTCGCGTCGATCATGTCTATACGGTAGCTGCGCCTGAAGGCATGTATGCATTGCTCGCAGGTGTCCCGGTTCATACATTCGGTGCACCGTACTATGCGGGCTGGGGACTCACAAACGATCGCGGCAAGATGTGCGGCCGCACCGAGAGGCCTACCGTAGCCGCGCTTTTCGATATTGTCTTCTTGCGTCTGGCGAATTACCTGAACCCGGCAACGCATGCGCCGGGGCGCCTCGATGCATTGCTCGACAGCATTGAATTGCAGCGCGCCACTGCAGAACGGTTCGCCGAACTGCGCGAGGTGGTCGGCGTGCGTTTTCAGTGGTGGAAGCGCCCGTTCGCCACCCCGTTCCTCACGGCCGGCGGCGGTGCCCTGCGCTGGGCACCAGAGCCCGGCTCGCTGCGTCCCGGCGAATATGCGGCACTTTGGGGTGCACGCAGTTCGGACGGTCTACCCGAAGGTGTACGTCACGTGAGGATCGAGGACGGGTTTCTCCATTCAACCGGGCTTGGCTCAGACATGATTGCCCCCCGTAGCCAAGTGGTCGACATGCGCGGCCTGTATTTCGACGCAAGCGGTCCGAGCGATCTTACTGTTCTGCTGAATGAAACGACATTCAGCGACGAGGAACTCTCTCGGGCCGCCAGGTTGCGTGCACAGATCATCCGATTCGGTCTGACCAAGTACAACCTTGGGCGGCGCAGACCGACTTGGCAAGCGCCTATTGGAAAACGAATTGCGCTAGTCCCGGGGCAAGTGGCCGACGACGCCTCGATTCGCCTGGGCACTCGTACAATTTCCACTGCCGACGCACTGCTGCGCGAAGTGCGCGCGCGCCTCCCCGACGCTTACATCGTCTACAAGCCCCATCCCGATGTCCTTTCCGGCAACCGGAATGGCCTCGTCGATGCAGAGCGGCTAGCCGACGTTGTTGACATTGATTCGGATCTCATTTCACTGATCGACGCAGCAGATGAAGTACACACGCTGTCGTCGCTCGCCGGCTTCGACGCGTTGCTGCGCGGCAAGGCGGTTTTCACGTATGGACTGCCGTTTTACGCAGGCTGGGGACTCACGCATGACGCGGTTACGCCCATGCCCTGGAGAAAACGCAGTTTGTCGCTCGACATGCTTACGGCAGGTGTGCTGCTACGCTACCCGATCTATTGGGACTGGCGTCTACAGCTTTACACGACGCCGGAAGCGGTCATTGAGCGGCTCGCACCACTCGCCGCTCGTCCGCTCGCGCAAATAAGCGCCGACCGGACACGAACGTTCCTGAAGGCCATGCGCTGGAGCCGTAATGCAGCGCATCACTTATCTTGGCGCAGGCAACAAATCACGAAGAAGAAGGCTCGCGAAGCGTCGTGAGCCGGTCACAAAACTGGCAACTTGACTCGGGGATTGCAACCATGAACATATATCCGGTAATTCTGTGTGGCGGCAGCGGCACCCGCCTTTGGCCGATGTCGCGCGGCGGCTATCCGAAACAATACCTGAAGCTGACTGGCGACCAGACGCTCGTCCAGCAGACCGCTATGCGCCTTCAGCACATTCCCCGTGCCGCAGCCCCCATCGTCGTCACCAACAACGAACAGCGCTTCCTGGTCGCGGAACAACTCCGCCAGGTCAACATCACGCCGTCGTCGATCGTGCTCGAGCCGGTTGGCCGCAACACCGCGCCCGCCATCGCGATCGCGGCGCTGCTCGCCACGCACGAATCGCCTGACGCGCTGCTGCTGGTGCTGCCGTCGGACCACGTCATCCTCAACGAGCCGGCATTCATCGCTGCAGCCAGCGAGGCAGCGGCCATCGCAGCAGACCAGCACCTCGTCACGTTCGGCATCACGCCGACGGAAGCGCACACCGGCTTCGGCTATATCCGTCGCGGCCAGGCCATCGTGGACGGCAAGCAGGTCTACAAGGTTGACGCGTTTGTCGAAAAGCCCGACGCACCGACGGCCGAGCGCTTCCTCAGCGACGGCAATTACTCCTGGAACAGCGGCATGTTCATGCTGAAAGCGTCCACGTACATGGAGGAACTGCGTCGCCATGCACCGGAGATCGCCCGTCAGGCGGAACTCGCATTCGAATCCGCCAAGCGAGACAACGACTTTCTCCGCCTCGACGCGGACGTGTTCGCAGCCTGCCCGAGCGTCTCGATCGACTATGCCGTGATGGAAAAGACCGAACGCGCCGCTGTCGTCGCGGCGGCAGACCTCGGCTGGAACGACATCGGGTCATGGAGCGCGCTTGCGGACATCGCTGACGCCGACGAACAAGGCAACGCGCTCATCGGCGACATCTTCACCGACGCCGTGCAGAACTCGTATATCCGCGCGGAACACCGGATGGTTGCGGCGATCGGCCTCGACGACATCGTCATCGTGGAAACCGCCGACGCCGTGCTGGTCG
Source organism: Burkholderia lata (assembly GCF_902499025.1). Taxonomy (GTDB): domain Bacteria; phylum Pseudomonadota; class Gammaproteobacteria; order Burkholderiales; family Burkholderiaceae; genus Burkholderia; species Burkholderia lata_C. The sequence continues at coordinate 114,739 of NZ_CABVPW010000008.1, forward strand.
CACACCGCGACAAGGCTCAGGACGTCAAGAAAATCGTCGAGTGGCTGAATGCTTCCGGTCGTCACGAATCGGTTACGCATCGCCGCGTCATCCGCCCGTGGGGCTCCTACGAAGGCATCGACCAGGGCGACCGCTTCCAGGTCAAGCGCATCATCGTGAACCCCGGTGCGCAACTGAGCCTGCAGATGCACCACCATCGCGCCGAGCACTGGATCGTCGTGAAGGGCACCGCAATGGTCACGAACGGCGACAAGGAAATCATGCTGACCGAGAACCAGTCGACCTACATCCCGCTCGGCGCGACCCACCGGCTGACGAACCCCGGCAAGATCCCGCTCGAACTGATCGAAGTTCAATCGGGCGCGTATCTGGGCGAGGACGACATCGTTCGCTTCGAGGATACTTACGGCCGGGCGCCGAAGTAAGCCAAGCCGTTCCGGGTCGCGCGCCGCCACCGGCCGCGATCCTGCACCCGCCACGGGCAGCACGCACACGCGTCCTGCCCGTTTTTCATTACGTCAAGCAATGTCAGGCAGGTTGCCCGCCCCGCACAGGTCAGGTTATAAAAGCGCCACCCACCCGGTGCATGCGCCGCCCTTTCTACTCTTGACTTCGGAGAACGCATGATCGATCTCGCCACAGCCCAGCAATTCCTGATGACCCGCGGTCTCGACTTCGGCCTCAACCTCCTCGCCGCGATCGTGTTGTGGTTCGTCGGCCGCTGGGCGATCCGCATCGGCACGCGCCTGCTCGGCAAGGTCGTCCGCCGCAGCGGCAAGGTCGACCCGACACTGACCGACTACCTGACCTCCGTCGTCGGCGTGCTGCTGACGATCCTGCTGATCCTCGCGATCCTGCAGATCTTCGGCGTGCAGACAACCTCGTTCGCCGCCCTGCTCGCCGGCCTCGGCCTCGCGATCGGCACCGCCTGGGGCGGCCTGCTCGCGCATTTCGCCGCTGGCGTGTTCATGCAGGTGCTGCGTCCGTTCAAGATCGGCGACGTGATCAACGCGGGCGGCGTCACGGGCACGGTCAAGGAGCTCGGCCTGTTCGGTACGACGATCGTCACCCCCGACAACATCGTCACGATCGTCGGCAACAACAAGATCTTCTCGGACAACATCGCGAACTACAGCGCAACGTCGTACCGTCGGGTCGACCTGACCGCGAAGATCGCGAACGGCGTGGATGCGGTCGACGCGATCAACCGCCTGAAGACGTCGATCCAGCAGATCCCGAACGTGCTGACCACCCCGGCGCCGGACGTCGGCGTGCTGCAGTTCACGCCGGAAGGCCCGCTGCTGTTCGTGCGCCCGTCCACGGCACCCGAGAACTACTGGCAGGTGTACTGCGATACCAACCGCGTGATCCTCGAGACGTTCCGCGACGCGCAGTACCCGACTCCGGAAACGCCGGTCTCGCATCGCAACGCGTAACAGCGGCACCGGACGAAAAAAAAGCGTGGCATCCGCCACGCTTTTTTTATTGCCCTGAAAACGAAGCCCCCGCTCAACGCCCGCCCGTCTTCTGCGTACCATCCGACTGCCGCCCGCGCACCAGCTTCCACACGGCACCAAGCGCGACCGGCACAACCGCCGCACCGATCCCGACCAGCACGATCACGTTCAGGTACTGGCGGATAAACGGGATATTGCCGAAGAAATAACCGAGCAGCACGAGCAGCAGCACCCAGACCAGCGCGCCGATCACGTTGAAAAGCTGGAAGCGCGCGGCGCTCATCGACGACGCCCCTGCGACGAACGGCGCGAACGTGCGCACGACCGGAATGAAGCGCGCGAGCACGATCGTCTTGCCGCCGTGCTTGTCATAGAACGAGTGGGTCTTCTGCAGCGCGGCGCGATCGAGGAAGCGCTCGAGCACCGGGATGTGCGTATTGAACACCTTCGGGCCGACCCAGCGTCCGATCAGGTAGTTCACGGTGTTGCCGGAAATCGCCGCGACGAGCAGCAGCACGATCAGCAGGCCGACGTTCATTTCGCCCGTCGCCGCGAACGCGCCGCCGATGAACAGCAGCGAATCGCCGGGCAGGAACGGGAACACGACGAGCCCCGTCTCGCAGAACACGATCAGGAACAGCACGAGATAGACCCATGCGCCGTACTGCCGGATGAAATCGCCGAGGAAGGCGTCGATATGCAGGACAAGGTTGACGAAATGAAGCAGCGTATCCAAATGCGATTCCTCGAAGGCGATAGGGCCGGAACGGCCGAAAAAGGCTGAAGCGCCCGCCGGTCAAGGCGGTGCGTGTAACGAACCCATGATACCGAAACTACCTTAAGGCTCCGTGAAAAAACGTAACCGCCGGTGGCCCCGGCACGCATTCGCCGCCTCGCTATAATTCGGCCATGTCCGATATCACCGAAACGGCCGCGGGCGCCGCGCCCGCCCCAGCTCCGCGCCCGCTGCGCGCGATCCAGCCCCTGCCCGACCAGCTGATCAGCCAGATCGCCGCCGGCGAGGTCGTCGAACGCCCGGCGTCGGTCGTCAAGGAGCTGCTCGAGAACGCGATGGACGCCGGCGCCAGGACGCTGCGCATCGTGCTGGAAGAAGGCGGCGTCAAGCGCATCTCGATCACCGACGACGGCTGCGGGATTCCGCCGGACGAGCTGGCGCTCGCGCTGATGCGCCACGCCACCAGCAAGATCCGCTCGCTCGAGGAGCTCGAGGCAGTCGCCACGCTCGGGTTCCGCGGCGAAGCGCTCGCGTCGATCGCGTCGGTCGCCGAGATGTCGATCACGAGCCGGACGGCCGATGCCGCGCATGCGATGAAGATCGACGCGCAGACGGGCGTGCTGTCGCCCGCCGCCGGCGCGACCGGCACGACGATCGAGGTCCGCGAGCTGTACTTCAACACGCCCGCGCGGCGCAAGTTCCTGAAGAGCGAGCAGACCGAGTTCGGCCACTGCCTGGAAATGATCCGCCGCGCGGCACTCGCGCGGCCGGACGTCGCGATCTCGGTGCTGCACAACGGCAAGGCCGTCGAGCACTGGAATGCGACCGAGCCCGCGCAGCGCGTCGCGAAGATCCTCGGCGACAGCTTTGCAACCGCACACCTGCCGCTCGACGAGCAGGCCGGCCCGCTCGCGGTCTACGGCTGCGCCGGCCTGCCGACCGCGAGCCGCGGGCGCGCCGACCAGCAATACTTCTTCGTCAACGGCCGCTTCGTGCGCGACAAGCTGCTGACGCACGCGGTGCGCGCGGCCTACGAGGACGTGCTGCACGGCGACCGCTACCCGTCGTACGTGCTGTTCCTCGATCTGCCGCCCGAAGCCGTCGACGTGAACGTGCACCCGTCGAAGATCGAGGTGCGCTTCCGCGATTCGCGCTCGATCCACCAGTACGTATTCCATGCGGTCCAGCGCGCGCTTGCGCGCCACGCGGGCGCGTCGCCGGAAACCACGGCGGGCGGCCATGCCGCGCAACTCTCACCGGCTCCACGCGGGCCGTCGTCGTTCCTGGATACGCCGCTCGGCCAGAGCCAGCAAGGCAACGCCTTGGGTGGCAGCGGCTTCTCGCCGTCGTCGTCCTCATCGTCGGGCAACACCTGGATGCGCCAGGCGCGGATGACCCAGGGCACGCTGCCCGTTGCGCAGCCGCTCGCGCTTTACGACGCGCTGTTCGGCCGCAAGGATACGGGCGCCGGCACGCCGGAAGGCACGACGACCATCGCCCGCGATTCGGCCGACGCGCCGGTTGCGCCACTGGCGGGCATCACCGCATCGCCGATTGCGGCCACCACGCACGACGAGCAGCCGCTCGGCTTCGCGCTCGGCCAGATCCACGGCATTTACGTGCTCGCGCAGAACGCGCACGGCCTCGTGATCGTCGACATGCACGCGGCCCACGAGCGGATCCTGTACGAGCAGTTCAAGAACGCGCTTGCCGACCGCTCGGTCGCCGTGCAGGCGCTGCTGCTGCCGATCTCGATGACGGCCACGCCGGTCGAGATCGGCACGGTCGAGGAAGAACGCGACACGCTCGAATCCCTCGGCTTCGACCTGGCAGTGCTGTCGCCGACGACGCTCGCGATCCGCGCGGTACCGGCACTGCTGAAGGATGCCGACCTGCAGTCGCTCGCGCGCGCGGTGCTCGCCGACCTCCACGCGTTCGGCGGCTCGCGCGTGCTCACCGAACGTCAGCACGAGTTGCTCGGCACGCTCGCCTGCCACCACGCGGTGCGCGCGAACCGGCGCCTGACGCTCGACGAGATGAACGCGCTGCTGCGGCAGATGGAGGCGACCGAACGCGCGGACCAGTGCAATCACGGCCGGCCGACGTGGTATCAGCTCACGCTGAACGATCTCGACCGCCTCTTCATGCGCGGCCAATGAGCGCAGCACCGCACTCCAGCCCCAGCCCGACGACGATCGCCTGCCTGCTCGGCCCCACCGCATCGGGCAAGACGGCCGCGGCGCTGGCGCTCGCCGCGCGCCGCCCGATCGAGATCGTCAGCGTCGATTCGGCGCTCGTCTACCGCGACATGGATATCGGCACCGCGAAGCCGTCGCGCGACGAGCGCGCGAGCGTGCCGCACCACCTGATCGACATCATCGATCCGGCCGACGCGTATTCGGCCGCGAGTTTCCGCGCGGATACGCTGCGCCTGATCGGCGAGATCGCCGCGCGCGGCCGCACGCCGCTGCTCGCGGGCGGCACGATGCTGTACTACAAGGCGCTGACGCAGGGGCTCAACGACCTGCCGGGCGCCGATCCGGACGTGCGCGCGACACTCGATGCCGAAGCCGCGCGCGATGGCTGGCCTGCACTGCACGCGCGGCTCGCGCAAGTCGATCCCGATACGGCCGCGCGGCTCGCGCCGAACGATTCGCAACGGATCCAGCGGGCGCTCGAAGTGTTCATGCTGAGCGGGCAGCCGATGTCGGTACTGCTCGCCGCCCCGCGCCGCACGGACGATGCGGCCGCCGCTTACCGCTTCGTGCCGGTCGCGCTCGAGCCGTCGGATCGCGCGGTGCTGCACCAACGGATCGCGCAGCGCTTCGACGCGATGCTCGACGCAGGCTTCATCGACGAAGTCGAGCGGCTGCGCCGTCGCGAAGACCTCCACCCCGACCTGCCGTCGATGCGCTGCGTCGGCTATCGGCAGGCGTGGGAATTCCTCGACGGCGACACCGACTACCGGACAATGCGCGACAAGGGCATCTTCGCGACGCGCCAGCTTTGCAAGCGCCAGATCACCTGGCTGCGCGCGATGCCGGAGCGGATCGTCGTCGACTGCATCGCGCCGGACTCGACGGCCCGCGCACTCGACGCGCTCGAACGCGTGCTCGACGGCCGCACGCCGGGCTGACCGCGTCAGCCGCGCTCGCGCGCTGCCAGGCGCGCGCGGGCGCCGTCGACGATCCACGCGACGCCGCGCTCGAACGCCTCGTCGCCGCTGCGCTCGCGCAGCGCGGCCCAACCCTTGGCGAGCAACGGATACTCGGCCGCGTCCGGCAGCGGCGCATCGGCTTCGCCGTCCGGTTCCGCCTGCTCTTCCAGCACCCATCCGACCACGAAGCGGCCCAGCGCATACATCACGTCGACCGCCTCGTCCGGCGCGAAACCCGCGTCGCCGAGCAACTCGACCTTGCGTTCGATCGAGCTGAAATGCAGCGCGCGCGGCCGCGTGCCGGCATGCAGGCGCGCGCCGTCGCGATAGGCCAGCAGCGCGCGCCGGAAACTGCGCGCGTTGTCGAAAAGCCACACATCCCATGCTTCGCCCGGCCGCGGCAGCGACGCATCGTGGCGCTCGAGCATGATCGCCTCGGCCATCGCGTCGAGCAGTTCGGCCTTGTTCCGGAAATGCCAGTAAAGCGTCGGCGACTGCACGCCGAGCCGCTCGGCGAGCTTCCGCGTCGACAGCCCGTCGATGCCGACTTCATCGAGCAGTTCGAGCGCCGCGCGCAATACCGTGTCGCGCGTCAGCCGCGCCCCTGTGTCCTTCATCTCTATCACCGATAGGGAAAGCTGTGGAATAATCGCCACTCTATCACCGATAGAGTCACGCTCTTGAATCCGTCCCTGATTGCCATCCTGGCCACGGTCCTGCTCGACGCGATCGGCGTCGGGATCGTGATGCCGATCCTGCCCGGGCTGCTGCGCTCGCTCGTCGACGCAGGCAGCAGCGACACCCACTACGGGATACTGCTCGCGCTGTACGCGTTCGCGCAGTTCCTGTGCGCACCGCTGCTCGGCGCGCTGAGCGACCGCTTCGGCCGCCGGCCCGTCCTGCTCGTGTCGCTCGCCGGCGCCGCGCTCGACTACCTGCTGATGGCGCTCGCGCCGACCCTCGCGTGGCTTTACGTCGGGCGGCTGATTGCCGGCATCACCGGTGCGAACGTCGCGGTCGCGACCGCGTACGTGACCGACGTCACCGCCGAACCCGACCGCGCACGACGCTTCGGCCAGCTCGGCGCGATGATGGGCATCGGCTTCATCGCGGGCCCGTTGATCGGCGGCCTGCTCGGCGCGCTGCATCTGCGCGCGCCGTTCGTCGCGGCCGCCGTGCTCAACGCGCTCAATCTCGCGCTCGTCTGGCGCGCGCTGCCGGAATCGCGGCCGCGCTCGGCCCGCGAAGACCATCCAGTCGGCGCGCTCAACCCGTTCGCCAGCCTGCGCCGGCTGAGCGGCGCACCGGCACTCGTGCCGCTGATCGGCATTTACGTGATCGTGGCGCTGGTGTCGCAGGCACCCGCGACGCTGTGGATCCTGTACGGCCAGGAACATTTCGGCTGGTCTACACCGATCGCGGGGCTGTCGCTGGCGGGCTACGGCGCGTGTCACGCACTCGCACAGGCATTCGCAATCGGGCCGCTGATCGCGCGGCTCGGCGAACGCCGCGCACTCGCACTGGGCCTCGCGGGCGACGCGCTCGGGCTCGCGGCAATTGCGTTCGCGACCGCCGCGTGGGTACCGTTCGCGCTGCTGCCGCTGTTCGCGGCGGGCGGCATGACGCTGCCGGCACTGCAGGCGATGCTCGCGCGGCAGGTCGACGATGCGCGCCAGGGCGAACTGCAGGGCGCGCTCGCGAGCGTGGCAAGCCTGATCGGCGTCGCGGGGCCGCTGGTCGTCACCGCGACCTATGCGGCCACCCGCACGACGTGGCCGGGGCTCGTCTGGGCCGCGGCCGCGCTGCTTTACCTGCTGGTCCCGCCGTTGCTGGCCGGTACACGCGCCGCGAATTCGGGCGCACCGCGTCCGTCGGCATGAAAAAAGCCGCCCGGATCGACTCCGGGCGGCTTTTCTTGCTGCAATTGCTGCAGGCAGTGCGTCAGACCACGACCGTCTGCGCCTCGCCTTCGCGGGTCGCACGCACGGTGCCGATCTTCCACACCTGCTCGCCGGCGGCGGTCAGGTCGGCGATCGCTGCGTCGGCATCGGCCGCCGAAACGATCACGGCCATGCCGATGCCGCAGTTGAACACGCGGTGCATTTCCGCATCGGCGACACCGCCGTGCTCCTGCAGCCACTTGAACAGCGGCGGCAGCGGCCATGCGTTCTGGTCGAGCTCGGCGGTGAGGCCTTCGCGCAGCACGCGCGGAATGTTCTCGACGAGACCGCCGCCCGTGATGTGCGCCATGCCCTTCACCGACAGCTTCTGCATCAGCGCGAGCAGCGGCTTCACGTAGATGCGCGTCGGCGCCATCAGCGCGTCGGCCAGCGAGCGGCCGTGGAAATCGGCCGACAGGTCGGGGTTCGCGCGCTCGATGATCTTGCGCACGAGCGAGAAGCCGTTCGAGTGGATGCCGCTCGATGCGAGGCCCAGCACCACGTCGCCTTCGGCGATCGTGCTGCCGTCGATGATCTTGCTCTTCTCGACCGCGCCGACCGCGAAGCCGGCCAGGTCGTATTCGCCGTCCGGGTACATGCCCGGCATTTCGGCCGTTTCACCGCCGATCAGCGCGCAGCCCGACAGTTCGCAACCCTGCGCGATGCCCTTGACGACCGTTGCCGCGGTGTCGACGTCGAGCTTGCCGCACGCGAAGTAGTCGAGGAAGAACAGCGGCTCGGCGCCCTGCACGAGGATGTCGTTCACGCTCATCGCGACGAGATCCTGGCCGACGGTGTCGTGTTTGTTCAGATGAAACGCCAGCTTGAGCTTGGTGCCCACGCCGTCGGTGCCCGACACGAGCACGGGCTCCTTGTACTTCTTCGGCACTTCGAACAGCGCGCCGAACCCGCCGATGCCGCCGAGCACGCCGTCGCGCAGGGTTTTCTTCGCAAAAGGCTTGATCTTGTCGATGAGCGCGTCGCCCGCGTCGATGTCGACACCTGCGTCGCGATAGGACAGACCCTGAGCGTCAGGAGCGGATTTCGGAGGATTCATGGGGGAATGCGAGAAGGTCGGTAAAATGCGATTTTACCCGAAGCCGGCCCGTTGGCCGGAATTCCCAGCACCGAATCGTCAGGGATTGCATCTTGGTCAACACGTCCCCGTTTTCATCGCCGAGCGAACCGCGCCGAAACCGGCGTGGCGCCGTGCGTACGGTCGCGCGTGAAGCCCGTGAAGGTGCAGTTCCCGGCGCGTGCCCGGCGTATGGCACGCGTATTTTCAACCGACCCGCATTGTGACTGTTGTGTCCCGTCAACTGACGCTCGATCTCGGCACGCCGCCGCCCGCCACGTTCGACAACTTCATCATGAACGAGGAGAACGACGAGCTCATCTCGCGCCTGCAGAAGCTCGACCTCGCGCTCGCGGCGGGCCCCGTGCCGGATCGTTCGTTCTACATCTGGGGCGAGCCCGGCTGCGGCCGCACCCATCTGCTGCAGGCGCTCGTGAGCGACGCGTCGTACGGCTATGCGCGCTACCTGACGCCGCAGAGCCCGCTCGGTGCGTTCACGTTCGACCCGCGCATCGGCATCTACGCGATCGACGACTGCGACCGGATGAGCGACACGCAGCAGGTCGCGCTGTTCAACCTGTTCAACGAAGTACGCGCGCACCCGTCGAGCGCATTCGTCGCAGCGGGCCCCACGGCACCGCTCGCGCTCGACGTGCGCGAGGATCTCCGCACGCGCCTCGGCTGGGGACTCGTGTTCCACCTGTCGCCGCCGTCGGACGCCGGCAAGATCGCCGTGCTCAAGCTCGCGGCGAAGGAGCGCGGGATCGCGCTCACCGACGACATCGCCGCCTACCTGCTGACCCATTTCCGCCGCGACATGCCCAGCCTGATGGCACTGCTCGACGCACTCGACCGCTTTTCGCTCGAGCAGAAACGCGCCGTCACGCTGCCGTTGCTGCGCCGCATGCTGGCGCGTCCCGGCGACGACATCACACCACCGGGCACGGGCCCGAACCGCTTCGAGTAAAATGCGCTTCCATGACTAATCTGGCACTCTTTGACCTCGATCACACGTTGATCACGACCGATAGCGACCACGAATGGGGCCGCTTCATGGTGAAGCTCGGCATCGTCGACGCGGACAGCTTCTCGCGTCAGAACGATCAGTTCTTCGCCGACTACAAGGCCGGCAAGCTCGACATCCACGCGTACCTCACGGCGATGCTCACGCCGCTCGCGAAGTATTCGCGCGCGCAGCTCTCCGAGTGGCACGAGCAGTACATGCACGAGGTGATCCGACCCGCAATGACACCCGCCGCACTCGAACTCGTGCGCAAACACCTCGATGCGGGCGACCTGTGCTGCGTCGTGACGGCGACCAACGAATTCATCACGCGCCCGATCGCATCCGCGTTCGGCGTCGACACGCTGATCGCCTGCGAGGTCGAAACGACCGACGGGCATCCCGATTCGCCGTACACGGGCCGGCCGACCGGCACGCCGAGCTATCGCGAAGGCAAGATCGTGCGGACCGAAGCATGGCTCGCGTCGCTCGGCAAGCAATGGAGCGACTTCACCCACACCTATTTCTACAGCGACTCGCACAACGACATCCCGTTGCTCGAGAAAGTCACCGACCCGATCGCGACCAACCCTGACGACACGCTGCGTGCGCATGCAAGCAACCGCGGCTGGCGCATCCTCGATCTCTTCTGAACGTCGTGATCAAAAAATTCATCCGCAAGCTGCTCGGCCAGGACGAAACCGAGCAAACGTCTCCCGCAACGGCCCCGGCCGACGAAGCGGCCCCTGCTACCCCTCGCGCCCCGAAGGGCGCCCGCGGCGGCGGCGCGAAGAAACCGCGCAGCAACCATGAGCCGACCATCGTGCCGGCCAGCGTGCACGGCATCAACCCGGCGCTGATCTCGAAGAATGCCGTGCGCGTGACCGACACGCTGCAGCAGGCGGGCTTCCGTGCATTCATCGTCGGCGGTGCAGTACGCGACCTGCTGCTCGGCATCGCGCCGAAGGACTTCGACGTCGCGACCGATGCAACGCCGACCGAGGTGCAGCGCCTGTTCCGCCGCGCGCGCCTGATCGGCCGCCGCTTCCAGATCGTCCACGTGCAGTTCGGCCAGGAGCTGATCGAGGTGTCGACGTTCCGCGCGCTGGTCGACGCACCGCCCGAGGCGGCCGCCGCCGAACCGCCGAAGCGCCTGAAGCGCGACGAACTCGATCGCCGCACGCACGCGGTCGACGCGAGCGGCCGCGTGCTGCGCGACAACGTGTGGGGCGAGCAGCACGAAGACGCCGCGCGCCGCGACTTCACGATCAACGCGATGTACTACGACCCGTCGACGCAGACGGTGCTCGACTACCACGACGGGATGGCCGACGTGCGCGCCCGCCTGTTGCGGATGATCGGCGATCCGGCCACGCGCTTCCGCGAGGATCCGGTGCGGATGCTGCGCGTCGTGCGCTTCGCGGCGAAGCTCGGTTTCGAGATCGAACCGCATACACGCGAGCCGATCAACGCGCTCGCCGACCTGATCAACAACGTGCCGGCCGCGCGCCTGTTCGACGAAATGCTGAAGCTGCTGCTGTCGGGCCACGCACTCGCGTGCCTGACGCAGCTGCGCAAGGAAGGCCTGCACCACGGGCTGCTGCCGCTGCTCGACGTCGTGCTCGAGCAGCCGCAGGGCGAGAAGTTCATCACGCTCGCGCTGAACAACACCGATGCACGCGTGCGCGCCGGCAAGCCGGTCTCGCCGGGCTTCCTGTTCGCGACGCTGCTGTGGCACGACATGCGCCAGCGCTTCGAGCAATACACGGCCGAAGGCGAAATCCCGGTGCCGGCGCTCCATCGCGCGATGGACGACGTGCTCGACATGCAGACCGAGAAACTCGCGATCCACAAGCGTTATTCGGCCGACATGCGCGAGATCTGGGGCCTGCAACTGCGCCTCGAGAAACGCTCGGGCCGCAGCGCGATGCGGCTGCTGGAACACCAAAGGTTTAGAGCGGGGTATGATTTCCTCCTGTTACGCTGCGAATCCGGCGAGCTCGATGCGGAAGTCGGACAGTGGTGGACGGATTTCATCGAAGGCGACGCGGCCGCTCGCGAGGCATTGCTCACGCAGGGCGGCACGAAGGAAAAATCGCCCCGCAAGCGGCGCCGCCGCGGCGGCGTGCGAAACCGCAAGCCGGGTGAAGGTGCTGCCGAGCAGGCACCGGACACCTCGGACGGTTCCGACGACTGACGCGCTCGCCGGCGAACGACGTAGGAAGTGATGCCATGACGGTTGCATATATCGGACTGGGGGCGAATCTCGGCGATGCGCGCCAGACCCTGAAGGACGCGGTGGTGTGCCTCGCGCAGCAGCGCACCATCTCGATCCTCGGCAAATCGAGCCTGTATCGCACGGCGCCCTTCGAAGCGGGCGGCGACGACTACTACAACTGCGTCGTCAAGCTCGACACGACGCTGTCGGCCCGCGAGCTGCTCGCGCTCTGCCAGAAGATCGAACATCACTTCGGCCGCGAGCGCCCGTATCGCAACGCGCCACGCACGCTCGATCTCGACATCCTGCTGTTCGGCGACGATTCGATCGACGAGCCCGACCTGATCGTCCCGCACCCGCGCCTCACCGACCGTGCGTTCGCGCTCGTGCCGCTCGTCGAGATCGAGCCGGCACTCGACATCCCTGCGCGCGGTCGTGCCGATGCCTTCCTCGCCGCCGTCGCGGACCAGCGCGTCGAGAAGGTGCAGACCTGCCAGTGCCTGATGCAGAAGGCGCTCGCTGCCAGCGAAGACGCCGACAAGAACCGCTGCCGATGACCCCGACTCCCCTCACCGTCACCGCGCCCGACCTGCGTGCCCCGTATCGCTATCTCGTGATCGAAGGTCCGATCGGCGTCGGCAAGACGACGCTCGCGCGCCAGCTCGCCGAGCGCTGGTCGATGCAGTCGCTGCTCGAGCGCCCGCAGGACAATTCGTTCCTCGAACGGTTCTATCGCGACACCGCGCGCTACGCGCTGCCCGTGCAGCTGTCGTTTGCGCTGCAGCGCGCGCAGCAGGCGCGCGAGCTGATCGGTGCGCTCGAAACGGGCCGCCCGGTCATCGCCGATTTCATGCCGCAGAAGAACGACATCTTCGCGCGGCTGAACCTGCCGGAAGACGAGTGGCAGCTCTACCGCTCGGTCGCGACGCACGTGGACGTGCCGCAGGCGCCGTCGCCCGACCTCGTCGTCTACCTGCAGGCGAGCCCGGAAGTGCTGTTCTCGCGCATCCAGAAGCGCGGGCTGCCGATGGAGCTGCAGATCAGCGATGCGTACCTGCGCTCGCTCGTCGACGCGTACAACGAATTCTTCTACCACTACGACCGCACGCCGGTGCTGACGGTCGCCGCGGAACACCTGAACCCGCTGGATTCCCCCGAAGATCTCGCCCTGCTGGTCGAGCGCATCGAGACGATGCGCGGCCGCAAGGAGTTCTTCGTCAAGGGCGAGACGACGCGCTGACGCGTCCTCGCCTGTCGTTCATCACCCATTCGAACCGGATTTCCCATGACCTATCTCCAGGAATCGAGCCGGCCTGCCGTCACGGTGCCCAAGCTGCAGGCAATGCGCGACGCCGGCGAGAAGATCGCGATGCTCACCTGCTACGACGCGAGCTTTTCCGCACTGCTCGACCGTTCGGGCGTCGACGTGCTGCTGATCGGCGATTCGCTCGGCAACGTGCTGCAGGGCCATACGACCACGCTGCCCGTGTCGCTCGACGACATCGCGTATCACACCGCCTGCGTCGCCCGCGCGCAGCCGCGCGCGCTGATCATGGCCGACCTGCCGTTCGGTACGTACGGCACGCCGGCCGAGGCATTCGCAAGCAGCGTCAAGCTGATGCGCGCCGGTGCTCAGATGGTCAAGCTCGAAGGCGGCGAATGGCTCGCCGAGACGATCCGCTTCCTCGTCGAGCGCGCGGTGCCCGTGTGCGCGCACGTGGGCCTTACGCCGCAGTCGGTGCACGCGTTCGGCGGCTTCAAGGTGCAGGGCAAGACCGAAGCCGGCGCCGCGCAACTGCTGCGCGACGCGCGCGCGGTCGAAGCAGCCGGTGCGCAGGTCGTCCTGCTCGAAGCCGTGCCGACGCTGATCGGGTCCGAAGTCACGCACATGCTGCGCGTGCCGACGATCGGCATCGGCGCGGGCGCCGACTGCTCGGGCCAGGTACTGGTGCTGCACGACATGCTCGGCGTGTTCCCCGGCAAGCGGCCGCGTTTCGTGAAGGATTTCATGCAGGGCCAGCCGAACATCCAGGCGGCCGTCGAAGCGTACGTGCACGCGGTCAAGGACGGTTCGTTCCCCGGCCCCGAGCATTCGTTCTGACGTCCTTCACGGGGCCGGCGATGCGTTCGCCGGTCCCTTGATGAAAAAAGCGCGGCGCCCTTTGCGGGGCGCCGCGCTTTTTCTTTCTCCCGCTGCCGGCAGCGGTCGACTATCTGCTGGTTACTTCAGTACCGCGTCGAGCGCGCCGCGCAGCGCGTTGGTCAGCAGCAGCGCCTCCGCACGCGCGAGATCGTCGCGCGTCACGACCCGCTCCGTCGCACCGAACGCACGATCGTCGAGCAGCACACCGCGCATCACGCCCGGCAGCACGCCGGACTCGAGCGGCGGCGTGACCCACTGGCCATCGAGCTTCACGAACAGGTTCGAGCGCCCGCCTTCCGTCACCTCGCCGCGCTCGTTGACGAACAGCATGTCGAAACCGCCGAGCGCCTCCGCTGCCTGCCACGCGCGATCGTATTCGGCGCGGCGCGTCGTCTTGTGCAGCAGCAGCGCATCGCTCGCACGGGTCGGTGCGAAGCCATGCGCGGACGCCAGCATCACGCCGACCGCACCCGCCGGCAGCGGCTTGAGCGGTGCCGCAACGATCTCCACCGTGCCGTCCTTCGCAAGCGCGAGCTTCATCCGGTACGCGCCGTCGCCGTCGAGCGCCGCGCAGCGCGCGTCGATCCCGCGACGCAATGCGTCGGCATCGAAGCGGAAGCCGAACGCATCCGCGCTACGCTGCAGCCGCGCGAGATGGCGATCGAGATGCCGGATGCCGTCCGCACGCGTGGCGGCAGTCGTTTCGAACAGCTGGAAGCCGGGATCGGCGTCCGTCAGGAATCGCGCTTTCAATTCGCACTCCGCATATTCGTCGGCCGCGACGCTGTCGAGCACGATGCCCGCGCCGACACCCATCGTGCCGCGGCGCCGGCCGGCGGTTGCCGTTGCCGGATGGTGTGCTTCGGCATCGGCTCGCGTCGCACCTTCGCGGTCATCGCCTTCGTCCGTCGCGCCCTCGCCGGCCGCGTCGAGCGTCAGCGTCCGGATCGCGACCGACAGGCAGAAATCGCCGCAACCGGCCACGCGATCGCCCGGCGCGTCGGCATCGGCACCTTGCTTCGCAGCATCGAGCCAGCCGATCGCGCCCGTATAGAGCCCGCGCGGCGTCGACTCGATCGCATCGATCAGCTGCATCGTCTTGTACTTCGGCGCACCCGTGATCGATCCGCACGGAAACAGCGCACGCAGCATCTGCGCGAACGTCGTACCGTCGCGCCAGCCGGCCTCGACCGTCGACGTCATCTGCCACACCGACGCATACGGCTCGACGGAAAACAGCGCCGGCACGCGGACCGTGCCGGTGCGCGCGATCCGCGACACGTCGTTGCGCAGCAGGTCGACGATCATCACGTTTTCCGCGCGGTTTTTCGGATCGTTCTCGAGGAACGCAGCCGCCGCCGCGTCGTCGCGAGGGTCGGCCGAACGAGGTGCCGTGCCCTTCATCGGCCGTGCGCGCAGCACGTCGCCGTGCTTCTCGACGAACAGCTCGGGGGAACACGACACGACCCACGGTCCGTCGGGCAACGCGATCAGCGCGCCGTAGCGCACGGGTTGGCGCGCACGCAGCCGCCGGTACAGCGCGAGCGGCGTGCCGAACACGTCGAAGTTCAGCCGGTACGTGTAGTTGACCTGATACGAATCGCCGGCGCGCAGCGCGTCGTGCACCGCGGCGATCGACGCGTCGAATGCATCGCGCGACACACTCTTTTCGACATGCGCGACGCCCGCGATCGACGGCATGCCACCGCCGTCCTGCTGCGCAAGCCACGCGTCGACTTCGTCGCGCGACAGGTGCTCGCAGCGCGCATAAAGCAAAAAGCGCAGCGGGGCATGGCCCGGCTGCGCCCGTTGCAGGTTGCGTCCGAATTCGTAATCGCCGACGACGACCGCATGCAGCCCGTCGCGCAGATCCTGCGCCACTGCCGCGTCGACCTCGTCGAGCCGAGCCGGATCCGTGCACACACGTTCGCGCACGAACCCCGAATACAAACGACTCGACCGCGCGGACGCGGTCGAGTCGCAATCGTCCAAGAGCGCGAACGACGCGCTCTCGTTGCCTTCAGTCATGCTGTTACTCGAGTTACTCGAAGAAGCTCTTCACACGATCGAACCAGCTCTTGCTCTGCGGGCTGTGACGCGCGCCGCCCTCGGCCAGCGATTTCTCGAACTGCTTGAGCAGGTCGCGCTGGTTGTCGGTCAGCTTCACCGGCGTCTCGACCTGCACGTGGACGTACAGATCGCCCGCGATGCTCGAACGCAGCCCCTTGATGCCCTTGCCGCGCAGGCGGAACGTCTTGCCCGACTGCGTGCCTTCCGGCACCGGGAACGACGCACGACCGGCCAGCGTCGGCACCTCGATCTCGCCGCCGAGCGCGGCGGTCGTGAACGGGATCGGCATCTGGCAGTGGAGATCGTCGCCGTCGCGCTCGAACACCGAGTGCGGCTTGATGTGGATCTCGACGTACAGGTCGCCCGGCGGCCCGCCGTTGATGCCCGGCTCGCCGTTGCCGGCCGAGCGGATCCGCATCCCGTCGTCGATCCCGGCCGGGATCTTCACTTCGAGCGTCTTGGTTTCCTTCACCTTGCCCGACCCGTGGCAATGCACGCACGGCTCGGGGATGTAGGTACCCGTGCCGTGGCACTTCGGGCAGGTCTGCTGGATGCTGAAGAAGCCCTGCGACATGCGCACCGTGCCCTGGCCGTGACAGGTCGGGCAGGTTTCCGGCTTCGTGCCGGGCTTCGCGCCCGACCCGTGGCAGACCTCGCACGACACCCAGCTCGGCACGCGGATCTGCGTGTCGTAGCCGTGCGCGGCCTGCTCGAGCGTGATTTCCATGCTGTAGCGCAGGTCGGCACCACGATACACCTGCGGGCCGCCGCGGCCGCCGCGCGCGGCACCGCCCGCAGCCTGGCCGAAGATGTCGCCGAAGATGTCGCCGAACGCGTCCGCGAAACCGCCGAAGCCCTGTGCGCCCGCACCGCCCATGTTCGGATCGACGCCCGCGTGGCCGTACTGGTCGTACGCTGCGCGCTTCTGGCCGTCCGACAGCATTTCATAGGCTTCCTTCACCTCCTTGAAATGCTCTTCCGCATCCTTGTTGTCCGGATTGCGGTCAGGGTGATACTTCATCGCAAGCTTGCGATATGCCTTCTTGATTTCGTCGTCGCTCGCATTCTTCGCGACGCCCAGAACCTCGTAGTAATCCCGTTTCGCCATATCGATTCACTGTGCCGCCACGCATCGCGCACGCGCGGCTCCTTTCGCCTGCAGTAAAGTCTCTCGACTCGTCTGGCACTGCGCCGTCCACGGACGGCTCGTGCAGCACCCGCCAAAAAACAAATGTGCCCGGAGGGCCGCGAAGCCCGCCAGGCGTGGAGTCGATCCGGCCATCCGGAAGGAAAGACAGACCGCTTGTCAGCCAACCCGTCAGCCGCGCCGCGCGCGTGTTGCGCGCGCGGCGTGCGGCACCGGGGCAACCCGGCTTAGTCCTTCTTCACTTCCTTGAACTCGGCGTCGACGACATCGTCGGCAGCCTGTTGCGCGCCGCCCGCGTGGGCCGCGCCTTCCGCTGCACCCGCTGCGCCGGCCGCACCTGCTTGCTGGGCCTGCATGTCGGCGTACATCTTTTCGCCGAGCTTCTGCGAAACCTTGCCGAGTTCCTCGACCTTCGCGTCGATCGCAGCCTTGTCGGCCGACGAGTCCTTCAGCACTTCCTCGAGCGACTTCAGCGACGCTTCGATGGCTTCCTTCTCGCCCGCGTCCAGCTTGTCGCCGTACTCGGTCAGCGCCTTCTTCGTGCTGTGAACCAGTGCATCGCCCTGGTTGCGCGAATCGGCCAGCTCGCGCAGCTTGTGATCTTCCGCTGCGTTCGCTTCCGCGTCCTTGATCATCTGGTCGATTTCAGCCTCGGACAGACCCGAGTTCGCCTTGATCGTGATCTTGTTTTCCTTGCCGGTCGCCTTGTCCTTCGCGCCGACGTGCAGGATGCCGTTCGCGTCGATGTCGAAGGTCACTTCGATCTGCGGCACGCCGCGCGGTGCCGGCGGGATGCCTTCGAGGTTGAACTCGCCGAGCAGCTTGTTGCCGGCCGCCATTTCGCGTTCGCCCTGGAACACCTTGATCGTCACGGCGCCCTGGTTGTCGTCCGCCGTCGAGTACACCTGCGCGTGCTTCGTCGGGATCGTCGTGTTCTTGTTGATCATCTTCGTCATCACGCCGCCGAGCGTCTCGATGCCGAGCGACAGCGGGGTCACGTCGAGCAGCAGCACGTCCTTGCGGTCGCCCGACAGGACCTGGCCCTGGATCGCCGCGCCGACTGCGACGGCTTCGTCCGGGTTCACGTCACGGCGCGGATCCTTGCCGAAGAATTCCTTCACCTTCTCCAGCACCTTCGGCATGCGCGTCTGGCCGCCGACCAGGATCACGTCGTCGATGTCCGACACCTTGACGCCTGCGTCCTTGATCGCGATGCGGCACGGTTCGATCGTGCGCTCGACGAGGTCTTCCACCAGCGCTTCCAGCTTTGCGCGGGTGATCTTCAGGTTCAAGTGCTTCGGGCCCGACGCGTCTGCCGTGATGTACGGCAGGTTGATTTCGGTCTGCTGGCCCGACGACAGCTCGATCTTCGCCTTTTCTGCGGCTTCCTTCAGGCGCTGCAGCGCGAGCACGTCCTTCGACAGGTCGACGCCCTGCTCCTTCTTGAACTCGCCGATGATGTAATCGATGATGCGCTGGTCGAAGTCCTCGCCGCCGAGGAACGTGTCGCCGTTGGTCGACAGCACTTCGAACTGCATTTCGCCGTCGACGTCCGCGATCTCGATGATCGACACGTCGAACGTGCCGCCGCCGAGGTCATACACGGCGATCTTGCGGTCGCCCTTCTCGACCTTGTCGAGACCGAACGCGAGCGCAGCTGCGGTCGGCTCGTTGATGATCCGCTTGACTTCGAGGCCCGCGATGCGGCCGGCGTCCTTGGTTGCCTGGCGCTGGCTGTCGTTGAAGTACGCCGGCACCGTGATCACGGCTTCCGTGACCGGCTCGCCGAGGTAGTCTTCGGCCGTCTTCTTCATCTTGCGCAGCACTTCCGCCGAAACCTGCGGCGGTGCGAGCTTTTCGCCGTGTGCTTCGACCCATGCATCGCCGTTGTCGGCCTTGATGATGGTGTACGGCATCAGGCCGATGTCCTTCTGGACTTCCTTCTCTTCGAAGCGGCGGCCGATCAGGCGCTTCACTGCGAACAGCGTGTTCTTCGGGTTGGTCACCGACTGACGCTTGGCCGGCGCGCCGACGAGCACTTCGTTGTCGTCCATGTAGGCGATGATCGACGGCGTGGTGCGCGTGCCTTCCGAGTTCTCGATGACCTTGACCTGGTTGCCTTCCATGATGGCGACGCACGAGTTCGTGGTGCCGAGGTCAATACCGATGATCTTTCCCATTTTTTCCTAATCTCCAGAAATGCTTGTTTGCTGCGCAAAACCCCGCGTTTTGGGGTGGTTTCGCGCGCCAGAATTCAACTCTGTTCCCGAAATGCGTCCGTCCGGTCCGTTTTCAAGACCCGACGAGCGATGCGGATATTAAATTTTTTCAATCGCCGCCGGCTAGGGGATCGCCGCCCGGCGCGGCGATTTTCGCGCGTGCCGCCGACACCGCCGCCTGGAACTGCGCGAGGCCATGCCAGCCCGTCGCGCGGCCCAGCCGCTTGCCGCGATGGAAGAAGAACCACGTCGGCACGCCGTGCAGCGCGAAGCGGCGCCCCAGCTGGTGATGTTCGTACACGTTGCAATGGAACCACTTCAGGTCCAGCGCGCGGATCGCGTCGGGCTGGGCGAGCATCGCCTTCTTCGCGATCTCGCAGTTGAAGCAGTCCACGCCCCAGAAGAACACCACCGCGAGCGCATCGCCCGCGCCGTCGATCGCCGCGTCGAACGTGCCGGCGTCCAGCGCCTGCATGTCGAACGCGTCCCCCAAGGGGACTTCCTTCGGGGCGTCAAACATGGCGGGATCGACGCCGGCTGGCACCATCGCGACCGCCTTACTTCGGCTGGGCGACGGTAACGAGAGCCGGACGCAGCACGCGGTCGGCGATCGTGTAGCCCTTTTGCAGCACCGCGACGACGGTGTTCGGCTCCTGCTCGGCCGGCACCATCGAAATTGCCTGGTGCTGGTGCGGATCGAACTTCTCACCGACCGGGTTCAGCGCGACGACACGGCCCTTCTCGAGCGCGCTCGTCAGCTGGCGCAGCGTCAGCTCGACGCCTTCGCGCACCTTCGCGATATCGCCGGACGTATCGTTGACGGCTGCTTCCAGGCTGTCCAGCACCGGCAGCAGATGCTCGGCGAAGCTCTCGATCGCGAACTTGTGCGCCTTCGAGACGTCGTCCTGCGCGCGTCGGCGGACGTTCTCGGTCTCGGCCTTCGCCCGCAGGAAGCTCTCCTGCAGCTCGGCGACCTTGGCTTGAGCCTCCGCGAGCGCCGCGTCGGCTGCTTCGGCGGCGGGAGCAGCGCCTTGTGCCGCCTGCTTCTCGCTGCCGATATCTTCGGCCGATTGGGTAGCCGGGTTCTCTTGCGTGTTTTCCATGTCGCTGAAAGTCGATTAGAGGTTGAAGCCAAATCGGCAACCGCCGGACCGTATACCCGGCGGTACCGCACATTGCTGGTGCAGATAAGGGTGAAAACTACAATTTCAAGAGGGTTATTCGCCGGCATTCTCCAATGCCGCGAAACAACCGCGCGTCACGCCGGGGCATCGCCCGCATAGTCCGCCATGACGGGCGAAACGGGCTGTAACAACGCTTACCTGGCAAGTA
Source organism: Burkholderia lata (assembly GCF_902499025.1). GTDB lineage: Bacteria > Pseudomonadota > Gammaproteobacteria > Burkholderiales > Burkholderiaceae > Burkholderia > Burkholderia lata_C. The sequence continues at coordinate 135,236 of NZ_CABVPW010000008.1, forward strand.
CTAGCTTGGCACAGGCCCGCTGCACTACACTGCACTCAAGCGTCGGAAAAGCGTGTTTACCCCTAGCTGACCGCCGCCTGACATCCACCTGGCGCCGTTTTCACCCTTCTTCTCGAGGGGAGTACCGTGAAACTGACCTTTGCGATCTCGGTGGTCGCGCTGGTACTCATTGCCGGCACCACCACCATCTGCCTGTCGGGAGCCGTTACCGACCGCACGACCGAATACGGGAGCGCGCGGGCGACGTTCGACCAGATGTTCAGCTCCCACCAGAAAATCTGTCGATGATGCGCCGGTCGCGCTTCGTCGGCCGGCCGTGCAATTCGGCTGCCGGCTCGCGATACGTGCGGCGCCGCTCCAGTTCGGCGAGCCGCGCGGCCCGCCCCGCTTCCGTTTCCGCGTAAAGCGTCTGTGCGACGCTCGCCGGCCCGCGCACGTCGCACACGCCAAGCACGGCAATGTGCCAGACGATGCCGTCGATCGCAATCTCGACCTCGTCGCCGACGCGCACTTCCTTCGCCGGCTTGACCGCCGCACCGCCGATCTTCACGTGCCCCTTGTCGACCGCATCGGTCGCAAGCGAGCGCGTCTTGAAGAACCGGGCCGCCCACAGCCATTTGTCGATGCGCAGCTTCGCGCCCGGTTCGGTCGAAATCTTGTAGTTCATCGCAGCCTCCGCCGGGCCGCCCCAAGGAGGCTGACCGCCCCCTCGGGGGGCAGTGAACGAAGTGAGCGTGGGGGTCGTTTCATCTCAGCTCACCGTTTCGGGCTGCGCGGCCCTGACCGGCCAGCCCTGCAGATTCTCGGCGACGATTTCGCCGAGCGCGCCGATCCACGCGGGCGCACCGTTCAGGCACGGAATGCGGTGGAACGCCTTGCCGCCGCCGGCGAGGAACTCGTCGCGCACTTCCATGCCGATCTCCTCGATCGTCTCCAGGCAGTCGGCCGTGAAACCGGGACAGAACACGTCGGCTCGCCGCACGCCGGCTTCGCCGAACTCGCGCAGCGTCGGCGCGGTGTAAGGCTGCAGCCATTCGGCCTTGCCGAAGCGCGACTGGAACGTGACGCGGCATTCGGTCGTCGACAGCCCGAGCGCGGCCATCAGCAACGCACCCGTCTGCTGGCACTGGTCGTGATAAGGGTCGCCGAGGTCGAGCGTGCGCTTCGGCACGCCGTGAAAACTCAGCACGAGCTTGTCGCCGGCCGCGAAGTCGGGCCGGCCATGCTGCGCCCAATATTGGCGCACCTGCTCGGCCAGCGCGTGGATATAGGCCGGATGGTCGGCGTAGTGCCGCACCGTGCGCACCTCCGGCTGGTTGCGCATGCGCGCGAGTGCGTCGAATGCGGCGTCGAATGCGGTGGCCGTGGTCGATGCCGAGTATTGCGGATACATCGGCATCAGCAGCACGCGCTCGACGCCCGCGCGCTTGAACTGCGCAAGCGCATGCGAAATGCTCGGGCTGCCGTAGCGCATCGCGTAATCGACCTGCACTTGATAACCGTTCGACACGAGCAGGTGCCGCACGCTGTCGGTCTGCCGCTCGGTATGCACGCGCAGCGGCGAGCCCTCCGGCATCCAGACGGCTGCGTATTTCTTCGCGGACGCGCGGCCGCGCAGCGGCAGGATCAGCGTGCGCAGCAGCACCTGCCAGACGGCCTGCGGAATCTCGACGACCCGCGGATCCGACAGGAATTCGGCCAGGTAACGCCGCACCGCGCGCGGCGTGGGCGCATCGGGCGTGCCGAGATTGATCAGCAGCACGCCGATGCGATGGGCAGCCGCGATGCTCGAAGGCGGCTCAAGATCGAAACGCATGGGCAATAACGTGCTCGGGGCACGGGACCGGACGGCTCTCAATTATAGCGGGCCGCCCCGCGCCGGTCGGCTGGCCGTTCGGCCGACTGTCCGGTTACGCGGTGCCGCGGCACGATGACGGGGCGGGATCAGGCTGGCGAGGCCGGCTACTGCTGGCTCAGCGTGAGCGACAGCAGGCGCGCGGTGATGTCGACGATCGGTATCACGCGGTTGTAAGCCATGCGGGTCGGGCCGATCACGCCGAGCGTGCCGACGATCTGCCCGTTCACCTCGTAAGGCGCGGTGACGACGCTCATTTCCTCGATCGGCACGAGCGTCGATTCGCCGCCGATGAAGATCTGCACGCCCTGGGCGTGGCTCGACACGTCGAGCAGTTGCAGGAGGCCCGTCTTTTGGTCGAATACGTCGAACAGCTTGCGCAGCCGCGCCATGTCGGACGAGAGATCCGCCACCTCGAGCAGGTTGCGCTCGCCGGAAATCAGCACGGTGTCCTCGGTGTCGGGCACCTCGGTGCTGGCCGTCACGGCCGCGTGCATCAGCGCGGTCATGTCGCCGCGCAACTGGTCGATCTCGTCGCGCAGGCGGCGGCGCACCTCGTCGAACGACAGTCCGGCGAAATGCGCGTTGATGTAGTTGGACGCCTCGGTCAGTTGCGACGGCGAGTAGTCGCGCGGCGTCGCGAGCATCCGGTTCTGCACGTCGCCCTCGGGCGTGACGATGATCAGCAGGATGCGCTTGTCCGACAGGCGCATGAACTCGATCTGCTTGAACACGTGGCTGCGGCGCGGCGTCAGCACGACGCCCGCGAACTGCGACAGGTTCGACAGCACGCTCGCCGCGGCCGCCACGACCCGCTGCTGCGGCTCGCCCGCCTGCAGCGTGTTCTGCACCTGCCGCGCGACGGCTTCGGCGTCGATCGGCGCCTCGACCGTCAGCATCGTGTCGACGAACAGCCGGTAGCCGCGCGGCGTCGGCACGCGGCCGGCCGACGTGTGCGGGCTCGACACGAGGCCGAGCTCCTCCAGGTCGGACATCACGTTGCGGATCGTCGCCGGGCTCAGCTCGAGCCCGGAATAACGGGACAACGTGCGCGATCCGACCGGCTGACCGTCGGCGATATACCGTTCGATCAGGGTTTTCAGGAGGGTTCGTGCGCGAGGATCTAGCATGGTGGAAAATTTTAGCGCAACCGCGCGACCGCGGCGAGTGGCGTCGGCTACCGTTGCGCGGGCCGGCCCGATCCGGCCCCGACTGCGCACAGCCGGTTCTTTTCGTCAACGAGCTATGGTGTAATGCCGGCATGAAAACCGGTAATCAGTTCAACACTGTCGCGCTCGTCGGCCGGAGCAACACGCCCAACATCGCCGAGCCGCTCGCCACGCTGGCCGCCTGCATCGCCAAGCGGGGCTTCGAGGTCGTCTTCGAAGCCGAGACCGCGCGCGAGATCGGCATCACCGGCTACCCGGCGCTGACCCCGGCCGAAATCGGGGCGCGCGCCGACGTGGCGGTCGTGCTGGGCGGCGACGGGACGATGCTCGGCATCGGGCGCCAGCTCGCGCCGTACAAGACACCGCTGATCGGGATCAACCACGGGCGGCTCGGCTTCATCACCGACATCGCGGCGGCCGACATGCAGGCGCTCGTCCCGGTGATCCTGTCGGGCAAGTTCGAGCGCGAGGAGCGCGCGCTGCTCGAGGCCCGGATCATGCGCGACGGCGAACCGATCTACCACGCGATCGCCTTCAACGACGTCGTCGTGAACCGCAGCGGCTTCTCCGGGATGGTCGAGCTGCGCGCGTCGGTCGACGGCCGGTACATGTACAACCAGCGTTCGGACGGCCTGATCGTCGCGACGCCGACCGGCTCGACCGCTTACGCGCTGTCATCGGCCGGCCCGATCCTCCATCCGCAGCTGGCGGGCATCGTGCTCGTGCCGATCGCGCCGCACGCGCTGTCGAACCGGCCGATCGTGCTGCCCGACGATTCGAAAATCGCGATCCAGATCGTCGGCGGGCGCGACGTCAACGTGAACTTCGACATGCAGTCGTTCACCGCGCTCGAACTGAACGACACGATCGAGGTGCGCCGCTCGAAGCACACGGTGCCGTTCCTGCACCCGATCGGCTACAGCTACTACGCGACGCTGCGCAAGAAGCTGCACTGGAACGAACACGCCTCGAACGAAGACGACAAGGCGTCCTGACGCCGCTCCGCCCGACACCATGCTCCGCCACCTCTCGATCCGCGACTTCGTCATCGTCGCCGCGCTCGATCTCGAATTCGACAGCGGCTTTTCCGTCTTTTCCGGCGAGACCGGCGCCGGGAAATCGATCCTGATCGACGCCCTCGCCCTCGCGCTCGGCGAACGTTCCGACGCGAGCGTCGTGCGCACCGGCTGCAGCCGCGCCGACATCACCGCCGAATTCACGCCGCACGACCGCGTCGCGCGCTGGCTCGACGAACACGCGTTCGACACCGAGGACTCCGTGATGCTGCGCCGCGTGATCGATGCAAACGGTCGGTCGCGCGCGTTCATCAACGGCACCAGCGCAACGCTCGCGCAGCTGCGCGAACTCGGCGAGATGCTGGTCGACATCCATGGCCAGCACGCGCACCAGCTGCTGATGCGCCCCGACGCGCAGCGCGAACTGTTCGACACGCACGCGGGACTCGTCGCCGATGCCGCGAACGTCGCCCGCGCGTGGCGCGTGTGGCGCGACGCGACGCAGGCGATCGACGCTGCGAAGGCGCACGAGCGCGAACTGCAGCTCGAACGCGAAAAGCTCGCGTGGCAGCTCGCCGAGCTCGACAAGCTCGCGCCGCAAGCCGGCGAATGGGACGAAGTCAGCAACGAGCACAAGCGCCTGTCGCATTCGGCGAACCTGATCGAAGGCGTGCGCGGTGCGCTCAACGCGCTGTCCGAGTCCGACGACGCAATGCTCGCGCAGCTCGGTGCGATCGTGTCGAAGCTGCGCAGCCTCGCCGACTACGACACCTCGCTCGGCGACGCACTCGCGTCGCTCGAACCGGCCGAGATCCAGCTGCAGGAAGCCGTCTACTCGCTGTCACACTATGCGCAGCGCGTCGATCTCGACCCCGAGCGGCTCGCGCAGGTCGAAAGGCGCCTCGATGCGCTGCACTCGACCGCCCGCAAGTTTCGACTGCCGCCCGACACGCTCCACGAAGAACACGCGGCACGCCGCGCGCAGCTCGCCGCACTCGACGCGGCCGCCGATCTTGGCGCGCTCGAAGCGGTGCAGGCCAAGGCGCGGGAGGCCTATCTCGCCGACGCCAAACATCTGTCCAAGGCGCGCACACAGGCCGCCAGGACGCTCGGCACGGCCGTCACGGCCGGCATGCAGGAACTGTCGATGGCGGGCGGAAGCTTCGAGGTCGCGCTCGTGCCGCTCGCCGACGGCGGCCCGCACGGGCTCGAACAGGTCGAATTCCGGGTCGCCGGGCACCCCGGCGTGCCGCTGCGGCCGCTGGCGAAGGTTGCGTCGGGCGGCGAGCTCGCGCGGATCAGCCTCGCGCTCGCGGTGATCGCCAGCGCGGCAAGCCCGACACCGACGCTGATCTTCGACGAAGTCGATACGGGGATCGGCGGCGGCGTCGCCGAAGTGGTCGGCCGCCTGCTGCACCAGCTCGGGCGCGATCGCCAGGTGCTGTGCGTGACGCACCTGCCGCAGGTCGCCGCGCGCGGCGATCACCACTTCCAGGTCGCAAAAGGCGCCGACGACCGTGGCGGCACGGTGTCGACCGTCGTCGCGCTCGACCGCGCCAACCGGATCGAGGAAGTCGCGCGGATGCTCGGCGGGCTCGAGATCACGGCGACCACGCGCAAGCACGCGAAGGAAATGCTCGCGGCCTGACGCCGGCCACCCGTTATCCGTTCATCGAACGCAAAAGACCGGCGCACGCGCCGGTCTTTTTTTGGGCACGGCGGCACAATCATGTCCGCCCTGCCTCCCTGCATCGAACGGCCGTTTCAACTATCCGTTTCAACTACCCGTTTCAACCGCCCCGAACACGCGCTCCCACAGTGCCGTCACGGCCGCCCGCTCGTCGGCCACCACGGCCGGATCGACCCGCGCCTTCTCCATCCCGTCGAGCCGCAGCTTGTGCTGCAGCTTCCGGTACTTCCGGTACGCCGCGCCGACACGCTCGGCCTCGTCCTCGCCCATCAGCCCGAAGCGCGCGACCTCGCGCAGCAGCGCGATGTTGCCCGTGTTGCGGATCAGCTCGGCGTCGCTCGACGCGTGCAGCAGCACCCAGTACTGGACGATGAACTCGATGTCGACCATCCCGCCGCGATCGTGCTTCAGGTCGAACAGCTCGGTCTGGTTCGGGTGACCGGCAAACACCTTGCCGCGCATGTCGACGATTTCCTTCGCGAGCACGCCGCCGTCGCGCGGCGTCGTCAGCACCTGCTGGCGGATCGCCTCGAAATCCGCGCCGATCTGCGCGTCGCCCGCGCTGTAGCGGGCACGCGTCAGCGCCTGGTGCTCCCAGACCCACGCGGTGTTCGCGGCGTCGCCTTCGCGCAGCTGGTAGCGGCGGAACGCGTCGAGATCGGTGACGAGCAGCCCGGCCTCGCCGTTCGGCCGCAGCCGCAGGTCGATGTCGAACAGCGCGCCCGCCCCTGTCGCGGTGGTGAGCCACGTGATCAGGCGCCGCGTGAAGGTCGTGTAGACGTCCGCCGAGCGCTCGTCGGCGTCGTCGTACAGGAAGATCAGGTCGAGATCCGATGCGTAGCCGAGCTCCTTGCCGCCCAGCTTGCCGTACGCGATCACCGCGAACTTCGGCACGTCGCGATGGCGCTTCGCGAGCTGCGACCAGACGACTTCGATCGTCACGTCGAGCACTGCGTCGGCCAGCTCGGACAGCCGGTCGCTCACGTGCTCGACCGACAGTTGCCCGGCCAGATCGATCAGCAGGATCCGGAACACCTCCGCGTGCTGCGCGTGCCGCAGCAGGTCCATCTGTTGCTCGGGGCCGTCGGCAGCGGCGAGTCGCGCGCGCAGTGCGTCCTTGAACGCGGGCCAGTCGAACGGGCTCGCGATCGCCTCGTCGTCGAGCAGCTCGTCGAGCAGTTGCGGGTGGCGGATCAGGTAGCCGCCGCCCCAGCGCGTCGCACCGAGCACCGACAGCACGCGGTCGAGTGCGGCCGGATATTCGGTCAGCAGCGCGAGATAGACACCGCGCCGGCTGACCGTTTCGAGGAGATCGAACAGGCGCACGACCGTGTCGTCGCGGCGCGCGGCATCGATCTTCGGCGCGGCCTCGAGCGCCCGCTGCGCGACGCTGTCGAAGCGCTGCCGGCTCTTTTCCGGCAGGCCCGTATAGCGCGACGACTGCCAGATCGCGCGCAGCCGCGCGAGCACGGTGGCCGGATCGGCGAAGCCGAGGCCGTCGAGCCGCGCGACCAGTGCGTCGTCCTCGCCGTCGTCGGCCAGCGCGCCGCTCCAGATCCACGCGGCCGCGCTATCGTCACCCGCCGCGCACGAACCGCCGCCCACCTTGTCGGCAAAAATCTCGTGGAATTGCGCCTCGACGAAAGTCCGGTGGCCATCCAGCACCGTCATCAGCGCCCCGTAGTCGGCAAAGCCGAGCGATGCGGCCAGCGCCGCGCGTTCATCCGGCTCGACCGGCATCGCGTGCGTCTGCGCGTCGTTGCGGTACTGCAGCCGGTGCTCGAGCGTGCGCAGGAAATTGTAGGCGTCGGCCAGGCGTGCGCGCACGTCTTCGCCGATCAGCCCGCGCGCCTGCGCATGGCGCAGCACCGCGAGCGTCGGCCGCACGCGGAATTCCGCATCCTGGCCGCCGCGGATCAGCTGGAACACCTGCGCGCTGAACTCGATCTCGCGGATCCCGCCGCGCCCGAGCTTGATGTCATCGGCCTTGTCGGGCCGCATCGACGCGCGGCGCGCGGCTTCCTGCCGGATCTGCTGGTGCAGCGAGCGGATCGCGCCGATCACGCCGAAGTCGAGATAGCGGCGATACACGAACGGCTTGACGATCGACTCGAGCTGCGACTCCAGCCGCTGTGCCGCGTCACTGTCGCCTTCCGACACGAGCCGCCCCTTGATCCACGCATAGCGCTCCCACTCGCGCCCCTGCACGTAGAAATATTCCTCGAGCATGCCGAGGCTGCAGACGAGCGGCCCCGAATCGCCGTTCGGGCGCAGCCGCATGTCGACGCGAAACACGTAGCCGTCGGCCGTGACTTCCGACAGCACGCCGATCAGGCGCCGGCCGAGCCGCGTGAAGTATTCCTGCGTGGACAGCGGCGAACGCGCGCCGCCGGTCGTCTCGCCGTCGTCCTCGTAGACGAAGATCAGGTCGATGTCCGACGACACGTTCAGCTCGCGGCCGCCGAGCTTGCCCATCCCGACCACGCCGAGCACGACGCGCTGGCCGTCGGCGCCGCGCGGCTCGCCGTACAGCGCCTCGAGTTCGGCCGACAGCAGCGCGAGGGAGCGCTGCACCGCCACTTCCGCGAGATCGGTCATCGCGCCCGTCACCTCGGCGACGTCCGCCAGCCCGCGCAGGTCGCGCTCCGCCACCGCGCCGAACGCCTCGGCCCGCAGTTGTCGCAGCGCGCGCTTCAGTTGCTCCTCGGTCGGCGCGGCGGTGCCGGCCGGCGTCGCGAGCAGTTCGGTGAGGCGCGCGTCGAGCTGCGCGCGACCGAGCGGCGCGGCAGCCCACGCGGCGACCTGGTCGGCCAGCGCGGGGCGCGCAGCGGCCGCGCGGGCCAGGTAACGGGAATAGGACGTGCAGATCAGGGCGGAAGCGTCGGTCATCGAGAAGCGGGCCTGGCGGAAAGGCCGGCCGGCACGGGAAACGCATGCGCGCCCCGCACCCGACCGGCCCCATGGACTCGGCGCGGCATCGCGGGGCGTGCGTGCCCGTCGCGAAACCGCGCGCCGGAAAGCCCGTGCCGCGCTGCCGCAACGGCCGCCGGCACGAACCCGTGTGATACATTTCAACGTCAGTCTGCAAAACTACCATATCGCCGCCCGTCCGCCGCATGTCCGACCGTCAGGAATCCGCCGTAGCTGCGCCCGAAGCGGGACCTCCGAAGCACGATCATCCGGTCCTGCGTCGCGTGTTCAGGGTGACGCTGGCAGTCGGGATCGGCACCTACTTCGTCGCGTCCGGCGCGCTCCTCGGGCTGCGCTACGTACTGCTGCCCCGTATCGACGAATTCCGCCCGCGCATCGAGCGCGCGGTGTCCGACAAGCTCCACGCGCAGCTTTCGATCGGCAAGCTTTCCCCGAACTGGTCCGGCATGCAGCCGGGCGTCGAACTCACGAACCTGACGATCCGCGGCCGCGACGGCAAGGTCGCGCTGTCGGTGCCGCATGCGACGGCCGCACTGTCCTGGATGTCGCTGCTACGGCTGTCGCCGGCGCTGTCGAGCCTGATCGTCGACCAGCCCGACCTGGTCGTCGCGCGTGCGGCCGACGGCTCGCTGAGCATCGCGGGCGTCGGCGTGGCGACCACCCACGGCGGCAACGACACGTTCGGCACGTGGCTGCTGAAGCAGGAAGCGATCGTGCTGCGCGGCGGCACGCTGCGCTGGCGCGACGCGCAGCATGACGCGCCGGAGCTCGTGCTGTCGGGCATCCGGCTCGCGGTGCTCAACGACGGCCGCATGCACAAGGCCGCGCTGCAGGCGCCCGCGAACGGCACGCTGCTGCTCGGCCCGCTCGATTTCCGCGCGCGCTTCAAGCACAAGCCGCTCGCGCCGATCGGCAAGCCGTCGAACTGGGCGGGCGACGCGTACCTGTCGACCGGCCCGGTCGACCTGCAGACGCTGGCGCGCTACCTCGAGATGCCGCTCACGATCCACGCGGGCCGGATCGACAACGCGATCTGGGCCACTTTCAGCGACGGCCACCTGCACTCGGCGGGCGGCGACCTGCAGGGCGCGGACGTCGCACTGCGCGTGCGCCCGACCCAGCCGCGGCTCGACGTGCCGACGGTCGGCTTCGGCTGGGACATGCAGCTCGACGCCGGCCACGACTACACGCTGCACCTGACGCGCTTCAACGCGGAGCTCGGCCAGCCGCCGCTACCGGACGGCACGCCGCTCGCCCGCTCGCTCGCGCTGTCGACGCTGACGGCCCGCTACCGCGTGCCGACCGCGAACCAGGGGCAATTGTTGAGCGTCGTCGGCGACCGCGTCGATCTCGGCATCCTCAGCGAATTCATCCGCGGGCTGCCGCTGCCGGCGCGCCTGCGCAACGAGCTGATCAAGATCGACCCGCGCGGGATGGTGTCGAACTATCAGATCGAGGTCGAACGCGCGAAACCCGCGCACGCCGATCTCGCCGACGAGGAGCGGCGCACGGGCGCCGCGCCGATCGTTCGCTATCGCTTCCTCGGCGATCTGCAAGGCATCAGCTTCGCCGCGCAGGAACCGCCCCCCGGGCTCTCGCCGCGCGGTCACCCGCGGGCCGGCTGGCCGGGTGTCGAGAACCTGTGGGGCCGTGTCGATGCGAACGAGACGGGCGGCTCCGCGCATTTCGATACGGTCAACGCAGCCGTCACGGTGCCCGGCGAATTCGACGAGCCGCGCCTGACGTTCGACCGGCTGCGCGGCAATGCGAAATGGACGATCACGCCCGAGCCCGGCGACAAGCACGCGCGCGTCGAGGTATCGCTGCCCGACCTGCTCGTCTCGAACCCCGATGCCGAAATCGCGGTGTCCGGCTCGTACACGAACCCCGGCCACGGCCGCGGCACGCTCGACCTGCGCGCCGATTTCGCGCGCGCGTCGGTGGCGCGCATCCCGCGCTACCTGCCGACCGGGATGTCCGAACACCTGCGCGACTATCTCGGCCACGCGCTGCAGGACGGCCAGGTGACCAAGGGCGCGTCGATCGTCGCCCGCGGCCCGCTCGAGAAATTCCCGTTCGAACACGAGCCGACGGCCGGCACGTTCCACATCGTCGCGCCGTTCACCGGCGGCCGCTTCGAGCCGACGCCGTACCCGCCGCGCAAGCTCGCGAACGGTACGCCGAGCGTCTGGCCGGCGCTCGACGGGATCGACGGCGTGTTCGAGCTCGCGCAGAACAAGCTGCGCTTCGACATCCACCGCGCGCACTACAAGCGCGTCGCGCTGACGAAGGTTGCGGGCCGCATCGACGATCTCGGCAATCCGACCCACTCGCCGCTCATCATCGACGGCCATGCGCAGGGCCCGCTCGCCGACCTGATCGACTACGCGGACAACAGCTCGCTCGGCACGATGAGCGGGCACATCGGCCAGCGGATCGATGCACAGGGGCCCGCGTCGCTCGCGCTCAAGATCACGATTCCGCAGCACGTCGCGCATCCGCACACGCACGTCGAAGGCGCGCTCGCGTTCGGCGGCAACACGCTGACGACCAGCGGCGTGCCGCCGCTGTCGGCACTGCGCGGCAGTGTCCGGTTCACCGAGGCCGGCGCGTCGCTGCACGAACTCTCGGGGCGCTTCCTCGGCGGCCCGGTGCGCGCGAACGGCAACTTCCAGTCGCACGGCCCGTACACGGTGGACGTCGACGGCCGGCTCGCGCTCGACGCCGCGCGCGGCCTGAACCTGCACGGCCCGGCCGCCGCACTGCTCGAGCACGTGGTCGGCGACGCACCGTACAAGGTCGCCGTGCGCGGCGCACCGGGCCGCCTGCCCGACATCAGCGCGCATTCCGACCTGACCGGCGTCGCGTTGCAGTTCCCGGCGCCGTTCGCGAAGGCGGCCGGCACGCCGATGCCGTTCAGCTTCACGCTGCAGCCGGCGCCGCAAACCGACGGCAAGCGCCTCGAACACGCGGACCTGACGCTCGGCCCCGTGTCGGCCACCTACCTGCTCGACGCGACGCGCGGCCAGCCGCTGCGCGCGGTGCGCGGCGCGATGGGCATCCACCGAATGCCCGACATGCCGCAGGACGGCGTGAGCGCGGCCGTGGACGTCAACGAACTGGACGCCGATGCGTGGCTCGCGCTGGCCCATACGCTGAAGCCCGACACGCCGCGCGCGCAGGAGCCGCAGGCACCGTCGCGCGTCGATCTCGCGAGCTTCACGCCGAAGCGTTTCGCGCTCCACTTCGGCACGCTGAAGCTGCTCAAGCGCAACTGGGAAAACGTGATCATCGGCGCGTCGCACGTCGACGAGCTGTGGCAGGCGAACATCGCATCGAACCAGGTGTCGGGATACCTGTCGTGGGCGCCGGGCGGCGGCCACAACGGCGCGGGCGTGCTGAACGCGCGGCTCGCGAAGCTCGTGATCCCGGACAGCGCGCAGCACGATCTCGTCGGTCGCGCGATGAACCTGCCGACGCCGACCGACCGCCCGATGCCGTCGATCGACCTGATCGTCGACCAGGTCGTCGAGCGCAACCACGACATCGGCCGCCTCGTCGTCAACGCGCGCAATATCGACGAAGCCGGCACGCCCGTGTGGCAGCTCGACAAGCTGGAACTGTCGAACCCGGCCGCGAAGCTGACGGCCACCGGCAACTGGCGCACGTCGCGCCGTGCGCTCGCCCGCGGTGCCGATGAAACCGATGCGCCGCGGCGCACCGTGTTCGACTTCAAGCTCGACATCGACAACGCAGGCGCGCTGCTCGACCGCGTCGGCCTGCCGCGCACGCTTGCGGACGGCCACGGCTCGGTCACGGGCAAGGTCGGCTGGCGCGGCGGCCCGACCGCGCTCGACTTCCCGTCGCTCGGCGGCCAGATCGCGATCGATCTCGAGCACGGCCAGATCCTGAAGGTCGATCCGGGCGCGGCGAAGCTGCTCGGCGTGCTGAGCCTGCAGAGCCTCGCGCGCTTCCTGACGCTGAATTTCCGCGACGTGATCGGCAAGGGGCTGCCGTTCGACAAGATCACCGGCACCGGCCAGATCTCGAACGGAATCGCCCGCACCGACGACTTTTCGATGATGACGGGCCCCGCGAACGTCACCGTGCGCGGTGCAGTCGATCTCGGCACCGAGACACAAGACCTGCATGCGCACGTCGCGCCGAAAATCAGTGCAGGCGCAGCCGCGATCGGGGCGGCCATCATCAACCCGCTGCTCGGCGTCGGCGTGCTGGCCGCGAACTACGCGCTGTCGGAAACGCTGTCGCGCGCGTTCGCGCTCGACTACGCGATCACCGGCTCGTGGGCGCACCCGCACATCGAGCGGGTGCGGGGCGATCAGGGTAAGATGAATCACGGTCCGGCCGATGCGGCGAGCCATTGAGCCGCGCGTCGAATCGCGCACGGTGCCGGGCCGCACCCCATTTATGACGCAACCGATCCTGCGATGACCGACCCTACCCGTTCCGCCACGCCCTTCCAGGTCGCCGCGCTGCAGATGGTGAGCACGCCGGACGTCGCGCGCAATCTCGCGGAGGCGCGCCGCCTGATCGCGGAAGCCGCCGGCGAAGGCGCGCAGCTCGTGCTGCTGCCCGAGTATTTCTGCTTCATGGGCCACCGCGACACCGACAAGCTCGCGCTCGCCGAACCGTACCGGGACGGCCCGATCCAGCACTTCCTCGCGGACGCCGCGCGTCGCCACGGCATCTGGGTGATCGGCGGCACGCTGCCGCTGAAGGCGCCGGAGCCCGACCGCGTGCTCAACACGACGCTCGTGTTCGATCCGTCCGGCAACGAAGCTGCGCGCTACGACAAGATCCACCTGTTCAACTTCGAGAAAGGCGACGAGTCGTTCGACGAGGCGCGCACGATCCGCGCGGGCGATACGGTCGTCGCGTTCGACGCGCCGTTCGGGCGGGTCGGCCTGTCGGTCTGTTACGATCTCCGCTTTCCGGAGCTGTATCGCAGGATGGGCGACTGCGCGCTGATCGTCGTACCGTCGGCGTTTACGTATACGACGGGCCGCGCGCACTGGGAAACGCTGCTGCGCGCGCGGGCCGTCGAGAACCAGTGCTACGTGCTCGCGGCCGCGCAAGGCGGCAAGCACGAGAACGGCCGGCGCACCTGGGGCCACAGCATGCTGATCGACCCATGGGGCGAGATCGTCGCGGTCCGTGACGTAGGCGCAAGCGTCGTGCTCGGCGCGATCGATCCGCAACGCATCGCCGACGTGCGCCAGAGCCTGCCCGCGTGGCGGCATCGCGTGCTGACCTGAATCCGCCGCGCCGCTTGAAACGCCGCGCGGCCAACCCATCTGCCCAGAAGCACCCGACAACTTTTTGAGAAACCCCGATATCCGCATGAACATCATCGAACCCGGCATCCGCAACCTCGCGCTGGCGAAGGACATCCTGCTCACGCCGTACGGCCTCGACGAAAGCCTGCTCACGCGCACGATCGCCGACATCTTCACGCATCGCGTCGACTACGCGGACCTGTACTTCCAGGCAACCCGCAGCGAAGCGTGGAGCCTCGAGGAAGGCATCGTCAAATCGGGCAGCTTCAGCATCGACCAGGGCGTCGGCGTGCGCGCGGTCGCGGGCGACCGCACCGCGTTCGCGTACTCGGACGACCTGTCGCCGGAAGCGATCGCGCAAGCCGCTGCCGCCACCAAGGCGATCGCGGCAGCCGGCGGCGGCCGCCAGAAGATCAAGGCGGCAACGTCGCTGAAGGGCATCTCGGGCCGCGACCTGTACCTGCCGTCCGATCCGCTCGCGTCGCTCGACGCGACGGCCAAGGTCAAGCTGCTCGAACGCATCGAGCAGATGGCGCGCGGCCGCGACCCGCGCATCACGCAGGTGATGGCGGGCCTCGCCGGCGAATACGACGTCGTGCTGGTCGCACGCAGCGACGGCGCGCTCGCGGCCGACATCCGCCCGCTCGTGCGCGTGTCGGTCACGGTGATCGCCGAGCAGAACGGCCGCCGCGAGATCGGCTCCGGCGGCGGCGGTGGCCGCTTCGACTACGGCTACTTCACCGACGAAGTGCTGTCGCGCTACGTCGACGACGCCGTGCACGCGGCACTCGTCAACCTCGACGCCCGCCCCGCGCCCGCCGGCGCGATGACGGTCGTGCTCGGGCCGGGCTGGCCGGGCGTGCTGCTGCACGAGGCGATCGGCCACGGGCTCGAGGGCGACTTCAACCGCAAGGGTTCGTCGGCATTCGCCGGCCGGATCGGCGAGCGCGTTGCTGCGAAGGGCGTGACCGTCGTCGACGACGGCACGCTGCCGAACCGCCGCGGCTCGCTGAACATCGACGACGAAGGCAACCCGACGCAGTGCACGACGCTGATCGAGGACGGCATCCTGAAGGGCTACATCCAGGACACGCTGAACGCACGCCTGATGAAGATGCCGGTCACCGGCAACGCGCGGCGCGAGTCGTACGCGGCGCTGCCGATGCCGCGCATGACGAACACGTACATGCTGAACGGCGACAAGGATCCGCAGGAAATCATCGCGTCGGTGAAGAACGGCCTGTACGCGGTGAACTTCGGCGGCGGCCAGGTCGACATCACGAACGGCAAGTTCGTGTTCTCGGCATCCGAGGCGTACATGATCGAGAACGGCAAGGTCACCTACCCGGTGAAGGGCGCGACGCTGATCGGCAGCGGCCCCGAATCGCTGAAGGACGTGAGCATGATCGGCAACGACATGTCGCTCGACTCGGGTGTCGGCGTGTGCGGCAAGGAAGGCCAGAGCGTGCCGGTCGGCGTCGGCCAGCCGACCCTGCGGATCGACAGGATGACGGTCGGCGGTACGGCATAACCGCATCGCGGCGCAGACATTCCGCGCATTTTGAAGAAAACGCGCGGAATTTCCGCATTTTCGACGTTTCCCGGTTGCCAGCCGCCCGGCGACGGGGTATAAATTCCGAATCAACTTTTTTGACGAACCGAATCTCCGTCATGTCCGCCAAGTTTTACTTTTACTTTTTTTGGTATCTCAGACCGCTGGCGGATCGAGAGGGTTGATGGCGCGTAAAGCGCAACCGAAATTCCCGAAAAAACCGCCGGCGAACCCGGCGGTTTTTTTTCGCCCTTCGCCACCCGGTCGCCGTCGCAGCGGTCCCGCGGCCCCGACCGAAACCACTGAATCGCTTGAATTGATGAATCTGCCGCACGCGCACTCGCACTGACCGAACGGCGCCCGGAACCAAGGAGAAACAGCATGCCCCCGCACAACACCGACGACGTCCGCATTCGCGAACTCAAGGAACTGACGCCGCCCGCCCACCTGATCCGCGAATTCGCGTGCTCCGAAGCCGCGTCCGAGCTGATCTACAACTCGCGCCAGTCGATGCACCGCATCCTGCACGGGATGGACGACCGGCTGATCGTCGTCGTCGGGCCGTGCTCGATCCACGACACGAAGGCGGCGATCGAATACGCGGGCCGGCTCGTGAAGGAGCGCGAGCGCTTCAAGGGCGAACTGGAAATCGTGATGCGCGTGTACTTCGAGAAGCCGCGCACGACGGTCGGCTGGAAGGGCCTCATCAACGATCCGCACCTCGACAACAGCTTCAAGATCAACGAAGGGCTGCGCACCGCGCGCGAGCTGCTGCTCCAGATCAACGAGATGGGGCTGCCGGCGGCGACCGAATACCTCGACATGATCAGCCCGCAGTACATCGCCGACCTGATCTCGTGGGGCGCGATCGGCGCACGCACGACGGAATCGCAGGTGCACCGCGAGCTCGCATCGGGGCTGTCGTGCCCGGTCGGCTTCAAGAACGGCACCGACGGCAACGTGAAGATCGCGGTCGACGCGATCAAGGCCGCCTCGCAGCCGCACCATTTCCTGTCGGTGACGAAGGGCGGCCATTCGGCGATCGTGTCGACGGCCGGCAACGAGGACTGCCACGTGATCCTGCGCGGCGGCAAGACGCCGAACTATGACGCGGAGAGCGTGAACGCCGCCTGCGCGGACATCGGCAAGGCAGGCCTCGCGGCGCGCCTGATGATCGACGCGAGCCACGCGAACAGCTCGAAGAAGCACGAGAACCAGATCCCCGTCTGTGCCGACATCGGCCGACAGATCGCGGCCGGCGACGCACGGATCGTCGGCGTGATGATCGAGTCGCACCTCGTCGAGGGTCGCCAGGACCTGAAGGAAGGCTGCGAACTGACCTACGGCCAGAGCATCACCGATGCGTGCATCGCGTGGGACGACAGCGTGAAGGTGCTCGAGGGCCTCGCTGAATCGGTGAAGGCACGCCGCGTCACGCGCGGCAGCGGCAACTGACGGGCGCAGACAGGCTGGCCGCATGTCCCCGCCTGCCGGCGGGTTGGCCATGCGGCCAGCGTGCGGTCGTCGTTTCGCTCTGCTAGACTAGCTAACATTGTCTAGCTAACCACGGGGGCGATCATGCCGACCGTCAACATGCACGATGCCAAGTCGCGGCTCTCAAGCCTCGTCGAAGCGCTCGAATTGGGACGCGAATCCGAAGTCGTGATCGCCCGCAATGGTCATCCGGTTGCGCGCATCGTTCCTTACGCGGCGCCGAAGCGGATCGGCGCAGCCCGTCATTTGCTTGCCGGGCTGAACATCCCCACAACCGTCGAGGCGTTCAACGCCGGCGACGAATCGATCTCCGCCGACTTCGACGCCAGTTCGGAACAGGGACTCGCGCCGTGAAGCTGCTGCTCGATACGCACATCGCGCTATGGGCGGCCGAAGGCGCGCCTCAACTGTCAGCGACCGCGGCCGCGTTGATCGAGCATCCCGAAAACACGCTGTACGTCAGCGCCGCGTCCATCTGGGAAATCGCGATCAAATACCGCAAAGGCAATCTGCCCGTTCATCCGCGCGATGCACGCTCGGCGTTCCGGCTCGCAGGTTTCGCGGAGTTGCCGATCAGCAGCGATCACGTCGAAGGCGTCGCCGCGTTGCCCGATTTTCCGGACCATGCCGATCCGTTCGACCGCGTGATGGTTGCGCAGGCACTCCATGAAGGCATGCCGCTCGTCAGCGCCGATCCGAAAGTGTGGCGCTATCACGCGACGCTGATGCTGCGCGCCTGACGCATGCACGCAACAAAAAAGCCCGGCTCGCGCCGGGCTTTTTCATTGGCCGGAGACCCTCCGCCAGTGCATCACTCGAGCGCGCCCGAACCGAAGATTTCGGTGTTCACGCGTTCCGGCGCGACGCCGAGCGCGACGAGCGCGTCACGCTGCGCCTTCATGAACCCGATCGGGCCGCAAATGTAGTAGTCGGCGTCCGGCACCAGCGCGTATTGCTGCAAGCGTTCCGGCGTGAGGCGCCCTTCCAGGTCGTAGTCGATGCCGGCGCGATCGTTCGGGCCGACCAGTTCGTACACCACCGTGCGCTTGACGTTCGCATGGTCGCGCACCGTATCGTTCAGCCAGTCGCGGAACGCGTGCACCGCGCCCGAGCGGCACGCGTGGACGAACCGCACTTCGCGCTTGCTGCCCTCGGCGATCAGCGTCGACGCCATCGACAGCATCGGCGTAATGCCGACGCCGCCGGAAATCAGCACGACCGGCGTCTCGACGCCACGCTTCAGCGAGAATTCGCCCATCGGCGCGGTCACCTCGACGATCGCCCCCTCTTCCACGCCATCGTGCATCAGCGTCGACACCTTGCCGGCCGGAATGACTTCCGGCTTGCCGGCCTCGCGCTTCACCGAGATGCGCAGCCACTTGCCGTGCGGCGCGTCGGACAGGCTGTACTGGCGCGGCTGGTCGACACCGAGGTCGCCGACGAAGCGCTTCACCGTGATGTACTGGCCGGGCTCGAACGTCGGCGCCGCGCCGCCGTCGGCCGGGGTCAGGTAGAACGACGTGATCTCGTCGCTTTCGCGCACCTTGCGCTCGACCTTGAACGGACGGAACCCGCTCCACGCGGCGCCTGCGTACAGGTCGGCCTCGACGCCGATCAGGATCTGCGCAAGCTGGCCGTAAGCGACGCGCCACGCCTCGAGCGTCTCGGCATCGACCGCGTCGCCCAGCACTTCGACGATCGACGCAAGCAGGTTCTCGCCGACGATCGGGTAATGCTCGGGGCGGATGTTCAGGCTCGCGTGCTTGTGCGCGATCTTGGTCACGGCGCCGCCCAGCGCGCCGAGGTTGTCGATGTTCGCCGCATACGCGTAGACGGCCTTCGCGAGCGTTTCCGGCTGGCTGCCGGTCTTCTGGTGCGTCTGGTTGAACAGGTTCTTCAGTTCCGGATGGCGCGCGAACATGCGCTGGTAGAAGTGCTTCGTGATCGTCGCGCCGTGCACGGCGAGGACAGGGGCAGTGGCCTTCACGCGAGCCATCTGATCAGCGGTGATGTGGGTCATGTTCGTTCTCCGTTAAACATGCACATACGATACATCTTTAAAAACGGAGCCTCCCCGGGCAAATTGTCGCAGTGCGGCAAAGGGGACAAAGCGTCAGCGGACGCGGCCGCGCTCCCACAGCACGTCCGACCCGCCGTCGGTGCGATTCAGCACGCGCGCCAGCACGAACAGCAGGTCCGACAGCCGGTTCACGTAGCGCCGCGGCGCATCATTGAGCGTTTCAGTGCGCCCGAGCGCGACGATCGAGCGCTCCGCGCGGCGGCACACGGTTCGGCACACGTGCGCGAGCGACGCCGCACGCGAGCCGGCCGGCAGGATGAATTCCTTCAGCGGCGGCAGCGTTGCGTTGTAGTCGGCGAGCCAGCGGTCGAGACGCGCGAGATGCGTGTCGTCGAGCACCGTATGGCCGGGAATGCACAGTTCGCCGCCGAGATCGAACAGGTCGTGCTGGATCGTCACGAGCGCCGTGCGGATTTCGTCCGGCAGCGTTTCGGCGAGCAGCACGCCGAGGTTCGAGCTCAGTTCGTCGACGTCGCCGATCGCGGCGATCCGCGTGTCGTCCTTGCCGATGCGTCGGCCATCGCCAAGGCCGGTGGTGCCATCGTCGCCCGTGCGCGTGGCGATCTTGCTCAAGCGGTTGCCCATGCGAATGTCCTCTCGTGCGCGGCCGCGAGGCGGCCCGGTTGCGTTCGAACGTGATTATCGCAGCCCGCAGCGGCAGGCGCAGCGGGCGTTACAGCGTAGAATGGGCCGAAACCCTGCAGCACGGGAGCCGGGGCGGCGCCAACGCGCTCACCCGGATCGACAAGGAGACGTACGTGAATTACCCTGCCCCGCCGGCCGCTACGCGCCGCCCGCTTCCCCCCGCCATGCTCGATGCGCTGCGCGCCGTCTTCGGCGAGCGCGTATCGACCGCTGACGCCGTCCGCGCCCACCACGGCCGCGACGAATCGCCGTTCGACCCGCAACTGCCCGACGCCGTCGTGTTCGCGCACAGCGCGGACGACGTGCGCGAAGTCGTGTCGCTGTGCTCGCTGTACAGCGTCCCGCTGATCCCGTACGGCGCCGGCTCGTCGCTCGAAGGCCATCTGCTCGCGGTGCGCGGCGGCGTTTCGCTCGACCTGTCGGAAATGAACCGCGTGCTGTCGATCAACGCGGAAGACCTGACCGTGACGGTCGAGCCGGGCATCACGCGCAAGGCGCTCAACGAAGCGCTGCGCGACACCGGCCTGTTCTTCCCGATCGATCCGGGCGCCGACGCCAGCATCGGCGGAATGACCGCGACCCGCGCGTCGGGCACCAACGCCGTGCGCTACGGCACGATGCGCGAGAACGTGCTCGGCCTGACCGCGGTGCTCGCCGACGGCCGCGTGGTGAAAACCGGCTCGCGCGCCCGCAAGTCGTCGGCCGGCTACGACCTCACGCGCCTGTTCGTCGGCTCCGAGGGCACGCTCGGCGTGATCACGGAGATCACGCTGCGCCTGCATCCGCTGCCCGAAGCGGTATCCGCCGCGATCTGCACGTTCCCGTCGATGGGCGACGCGGTACGCACCGTGATCGAGACGATCCAGATCGGCGTGCCGATCGCGCGCGTCGAATTCGTCGATGCGCTCGCCGTGCGCTCGATCAACCGCCATTCGAACCTGACGCTGACCGAAGCGCCGACGCTGTTCTTCGAATTCCACGGCACCGAGGCCGGCGTGAAGGAGCAGGCCGAACTCGTGCAGGCGCTCGCCGGCCAGAACCACGGCCAGGGCTTCGAATGGGCAACCCGCCCCGAAGACCGCAGCCGGCTCTGGGCCGCCCGCCACAACGCGTATTTCGCGATGCTGCAGTTGAAACCCGGCTGCCGCGCGGTGACGACCGACGTGTGCGTGCCGATCTCGCAGCTCGCCGCGTGCGTCGAGGAAACCGAAGTCGACCTGCGCGCGTCGTCGCTGCCCTGCCCGATCGTCGGCCACGTCGGCGACGGCAATTTCCACGTCGCGATCCTGATCGACCCCGACAAACCCGAGGAAATCGCCGAAGCCGAGCACATCAACGACCGGATCGTCGAGCGCGCGCTGCGCCTCGGCGGCACCTGCACGGGCGAGCACGGCGTGGGGCTGCACAAGATGCGCTTCCTGCCGAAGGAGCACGGCGACAACGCGATCGATACGATGCGTGCGATCAAGCTCGCGCTCGATCCGCGCAACCTGATGAATCCGGGCAAGATTTTCACGTGCTGACACGGCGGCGCGACGCCGCGCCTCCTGCTGCAGGAGACCCAATGAACGCTCCCGTCGAACTGTCGAGCGCGGCACGCGCGCAGCGCCAGCGTGAAGTCGTGCAGGCGCTGATGGCCGTGCTGCCGACGCACTGCCTGCTGTACCGCGACGAAGACACGGCGCCGTACGAATGCGACGGCCTGTCCGCGTACCGCCGCCTGCCGCTCGCGGTCGCGCTGCCCGAAACGGAATCGCAGGTGCAGCGGATCGTGCAGATCTGCCGCCGCATGGAAGTGCCGATCGTGCCGCGCGGCGCGGGCACGAGCCTGTCGGGCGGCGCGCTGCCGATCGCGCTCGGCGTCGTGCTGTCGCTTGCGCGCTTCACGCGCATCGTCGAAGTCGATCCTTACGCACGCACGGCAACCGTGCAGCCCGGCGTGCGCAACCTCGCGATCTCGGAGGCCGCCGCGCCGTACGGCCTCTATTACGCGCCCGATCCGTCGTCGCAGATCGCGTGCACGATCGGTGGCAACGTCGCGGAGAATTCCGGCGGCGTCCACTGCCTGAAATACGGGCTGACCGTGCACAACGTGATGCGGGTGCGCGCGGTGACGATCGACGGCGAGATCGTCGAATTCGGCTCGCTCGCGCTCGACATGCCGGGCCTCGACCTGCTCGCCGTGATGATCGGCAGCGAAGGGATGTTCGCGATCGTCACCGAGGTCACGGTGAAGCTGATCCCGAAGCCGCAAACGGCCCAGCTCGTGATGGCGAGCTTCGACGACGTCGTCAAGGGCGGCGAGGCCGTCGCGGCGATCATCGCGTCGGGGATCATCCCGGCCGGGCTCGAAATGATGGACAAGCCGGCCACGCAGGCCGTCGAGGCGTTCACGCACGCAGGCTACGACCTCGAGGCAAAAGCGATCCTGCTGTGCGAATCGGACGGCACGCCGGAAGAAGTCGCGGAGGAGATCGTGCGGATGACCGCCGTGCTGCGCGAGCACGGCGCGACGCGCATCCAGGTATCGCGCAACGAACACGAGCGGCTGCGCTTCTGGTCGGGCCGCAAGAACGCGTTCCCGGCCGCCGGCCGGATTTCCGCCGACTACTACTGCATGGACGGCACCGTGCCGCGCCGTGCGATCGGCCCGCTGCTCGCGCGCATCGAGCAGCTCGAAACGCGCTACGGGCTGCGCTGCATCAACGTGTTCCACGCGGGCGACGGCAACATGCATCCGCTGATCCTGTACAACGCCAATGATCCGGACGAACTGCACCGCGCCGAGCAGTTCGGCGCGGAAATCCTCGAATGCTGCGTGGAATTCGGCGGCAGCGTGACGGGCGAGCACGGCGTCGGCATCGAGAAGCTCAATTCGATGTGCGTACAGTTCTCGCCGCAGGAGCGCGATGCGTTCTTCGCGGTCAAGCGCGCCTTCGATCCGGCGGGGTTGCTGAACCCGGACAAGGGCATCCCGACCCGCGCACGCTGCGCCGAGTACGGTCGCCAGCACGTGCGCGGCGGGCTGCTGCCGCACCCCGACCTGCCGCGCTTCTGAGCATCGCGCGCGGTACGCGGCCCGTGCCGGCGGCCGGGTCGCGGCGGACGGCCACGTCCGCGCGGCCCGTTCGTGCGATCGCGCAAGCATGCGGCCGACAATACGGGGCTTAGGGATAGTCGCGATGTGGAATCGCGCCACCCCGGTACAATCGACCGAACAACAAGTCGAGGCAGCAACAGAACATGGAAGAGGACGACATCGTCGCCGGATGGGCCGAGCGCATCCGTGCCGCCAGTGCCGACGGCCGGCCGCTGCGGATTCGCGGCGGCGGCACCAAGGACTGGTACGGCCAGGCGCTCGAGGGCGAAATACTCGACACACGCGCGTTTCAGGGCGTCGTGTCGTACGACCCGGCCGAACTCGTCGTCACGGTCCGCGCGGGCACGCCGCTCGCGCAGCTTGAAACCGTCCTCGCCGAGTGCGGCCAGATGCTGCCGTTCGAGCCGCCGCACTTCGGCCGCGCGGCCACCGTCGGCGGCTGCATCGCGGCCGGTCTCGCGGGTCCGCGGCGGGCCACCTGCGGCGCGCCGCGCGATTTCGTGCTCGGCGTCACGCTGATGAACGGCCGCGGCGAAATGCTGCGCTTCGGCGGCCAGGTCGTGAAGAACGTCGCCGGCTACGACGTGTCGCGGCTGATGGCCGGCGCGCTCGGCACGCTCGGGCTGATGCTCGACCTGTCGATCAAGGTGCTGCCGATGCCCGTCGCCGAAGTCACGCTGAAGTTCGAGATGACCGCGACCGACGCCGTGCGCAAGCTCAACGAATGGGGCGGCCATCCGCTGCCCGTCAGCGCGAGCGGGTGGCGCAACGGCACGCTCGTGCTGCGCCTGTCGGGCGCCGAAGCGGCCGTGAAATCCGCGAAGACGCTGCTCGGCGGCGAAGTCGTCGACGCGGTCGAGGCCGAACGCTTCTGGGCCGGCCTGCGCGAGCATACCGACCCGTTCTTCAACGGCATCCCGCCCGGCTATGCGCTGTGGCGCCTCGCGCTGCCGTCGATCACCGAACCGATGCACCTGCCCGGCACCCAGCTGATGGAATGGGGTGGCGCGCAGCGCTGGTGGATCACCGACGCCGATGCACAAACCGTGCGGATGAGCGCGAAGCAGGCCGGCGGCCACGCGACGCTGTTCCGCGCGGGCGACGCGTACGACCGCAGCGCGGGCGTGTTCACGCCGCTCCCCGCCCCGATGATGAAAATCCACCGCGGGCTGAAGGCCGCGTTCGATCCCGCGCGCATCTTCAACCGCGGCCGGCTCTACCCCGACCTCTGAGGGATCGATGCAAACGAACCTCGCCGATTTCATCCGCAATACGCCCGACGGCGACGAGGCCGACGCGATATTGCGCAAGTGCGTGCATTGCGGGTTCTGTACCGCGACCTGCCCGACCTACCAGTTGCTCGGCGACGAACTCGACGGCCCGCGCGGCCGTATCTACCTGATCAAGCAGATGGTCGAAGGCGCGCCCGTCACGCGCAGCACGCAGCAGCACCTCGACCGCTGCCTCACGTGCCGCAGCTGCGAGACGACCTGTCCGTCCGGCGTCCAGTACGGCCGGCTCGTCGAGATCGGCCGCAAGCACGTCGAGGCGCAGGTGAAGCGCCCGGTGCAGCAGCGTCTCGTGCGCCGCCTGCTCGCGAGCCTCGTGCCGAACGAGGCGCTGTTCTCGCCGGTAATGCGGCTCGGCCAGCACGTGCGGCCGCTGCTGCCGAAGCGGCTGCGCGACAAGGTGCCGCCGCGCACGCGGCTGCTCGAATGGCCGCACCGCACGCATACGCGCAAGATGCTGATGCTCGGCGGCTGCGTACAGCCGTCGATGCTGCCGAACATCAACATCGCGACCGCGCGCGTGCTCGATGCGCTCGGCATCGAGACGGTCGTCTCGCCCGACGCCGGCTGCTGCGGCGCGATCCGCCTGCACCTGAACTATCACGACGAAGCGCTCGACGACGCGCGCCGCAACATCGACGCGTGGTGGCCCCATGTCGAACAGGGTGTCGAGGCGATCGTGATGAATGCGTCCGGCTGCGGCGCGACGGTGCTCGAATACGCGCACCTGCTGCGCGATGACCCGGCCTACGCGGAGAAGGCGCAGCGCATCGTGTCGCTGACGCGCGACATCTCCGATGTGCTGCTCGCGTTCGAGGCCGAGCTGGCGACGCTCGCGCGGCGCCGCGCGATCCATACGGTGGCGTACCACCCGCCGTGCACGCTGCAGCACGGCCAGCAGTCGCGCGGCAAGGTCGAGCGCCTGCTCGAGACGCTCGGCATCGACGTGCGGCTGCCGGCCGACAGCCATCTGTGCTGCGGGTCGGCCGGCACCTATTCGCTGACGCAGCCGTCGCTGTCGTACCGGTTGCGCAAGCAGAAGCTGCTGAAGCTACAGGCGCTCGAACCGCAGATGATCGTCTCCGGGAACGTCGGCTGCATCGCGCACCTGCAGAGCGGCACGCAGATTCCGGTCGCCCACTGGATCCAGCTCGTCGAGCATCTGCTGTACGGCTAGGGTCGGTTCACGCGAATGACGGGCTGGCGCTGGGCCTCGCGCGCGGCGTCCGTATAATGAGCGGATCGATGCGTCGCGTGCCGCGACGCATCCGCTACATGCCCGCTTCCGTGCCTGCTTTCATGCCCGTCATGTCCGATCTCGCCGCTCGCCTCGAATCCGTTCATCGCCGCATCGCCGACGCCGCCCGTGCGGCCGGCCGCGATCCCGCCACCGTATCGCTGCTCGCCGTCTCGAAGACGTTTCCCGCCGACGACGTGCGCGCCGCGCATGCGGCCGGACAGCGTGCCTTCGGCGAAAACTACGTGCAGGAATCGATCGACAAGATCGACGCGCTCGCCGACCTGCGCGCCGGCCTCGAATGGCATTTCATCGGGCCGCTGCAATCGAACAAGACACGCCCGGTGGCCGAACGCTTCGACTGGGTCCATTCGGTCGACCGGCTGAAGATCGCGCAGCGCCTGTCGGAACAGCGCCCCGCGCACCTGCCGCCGCTCAACGTGTGCGTGCAGGTGAACATCAGCGGCGAGGCGTCGAAGAGCGGCGTCGCGCCGGCCGATGTGGCCGAGGTCGCGCGCGCGGTCGCCGCGCTGCCGTCGCTGCGGCTGCGCGGCCTGATGGCGATTCCCGAACCGGCCGGCGACACCGACGCGCAACGCGCGCCGCATCGTGCGCTGCGCGCCCTGTTCGACACGTTGCGCGCCGACGGCCTGCCGCTCGACACGTTGTCGATGGGCATGTCCGCCGATCTCGACGCGGCGGTGCTCGAAGGCGCGACGATCGTGCGCGTCGGCACTGCGATCTTCGGCGCGCGCGATTACTCGCACTGAACACCGCACCCTTTACGCCCTACCGTTCACTCACTCGCTCAATCGGACATCATGAAAATCGCATTCATCGGCGGCGGCAACATGGCCGCGGCCCTGATCGGCGGCCTGATCAAGCGCGGCGTCGCCGCTGACGGCCTGTACGCCATCGACGTCAACGAAGATGTGCGCGCGCGCGCCGCGCAGCAATTCGGCGTACGCACCGGCGCGGCCATCGACGCGACGCTCGCCGACTACGACGCGGTCGTGCTCGCGGTGAAGCCGCAGGTGCTGAAGGATGTCGCGCAAGCGCTCGCGCCGCACCTGAAGTCGCAGCTCGTGATCAGCATCGCGGCCGGTATCCGCGGCACGGACCTCGCGCGCTGGCTCGGCGACTACACGCGCATCGTGCGCACGATGCCGAACACGCCCGCGCTCGTCGGCATGGGCGTGACGGGCCTCGCTGCGCTGCCGGGCGTCGATGCGGCGGGCCGCGAACTCGCATCGAACGTGCTTGGCGCGGTCGGCGAAATCGTATGGTTCGACGACGAATCGAAGCTCGACGCTGTTACCGCGATTTCGGGCAGCGGCCCGGCCTACGTGTTCTATTTCATCGAAGCGCTACAGGAAGCCGCGCGCCAGCTCGGCATGAACGACGAACAGGGCCGCGCACTCGCGGTCGCGACGTTCACCGGCGCCGCGCAACTCGCCGCGCAATCGGGTGAGCCGGCGAGCGTGCTGCGCGAGCGTGTGACGTCGAAGGGCGGCACGACGGCCGCCGCGCTCGCGTCGTTCGACGCACAAGGCGTGAAGGATGCGATCGTGCGCGGCGCGCTCGCAGCCGAAGCGCGTGCGAAGGAAATGGGCGACGAGCTCGGCCGCGCGTAAGCGCGCCCGCGGTATCGGCCCGGTGCGCTCTGCGTCGCACGGGCCGCCCCCTTGCCTTGCTCGACCAACAAAAAAAGCGGCCCAGGCCGCTTTTTTTTGTTGCCGCGTTCCGCACGACATGACGCCGGCGGACAGATCGGGAAGCTCAGCTCCCTGCCAGCAGGTAATGCACGGCGATCCCCGCGAACAACACGCCGCCGAGCCAGTTGTTGTGGCGGAACGCCGCGAAGCACGGCATCCGCTCGCGGTCCTTGATCAGCGTGTAGTGATACAGCGCGCAGCCGGCCGCCGCAGCCCAGCCGGCCCAGTACGCGAGGCCGAAGCCGAGCGTCACGCCGATCCATACGTAGATGCCGAGCGTCACCGCGTAGCACAGCATCACGGCCGCGACGTCGAAGCGGCCGAACGTCAGTGCGGACGTACGAATCCCGATCTTGATGTCGTCGTCGCGATCGACCATCGCGTATTCGGTGTCGTACGCGACCGACCAGAAGATGTTCGCGACCAGCATCACCCAGGCGATCGTCGGCACCGTGTCCTGCACGGCCGCGAACGCCATCGGAATGCCGAAGCCGAACGCGATGCCGAGATACGCCTGAGGAATCGCGAAGAAGCGCTTCATGAACGGATACGAGCCCGCGACGAACAGCGCGACGACGGACAGTTGCTTCGTCAGCGTGTTGAGCGGCAGGATCAGCAGGAACGAGATGAATGCGAGCCCGACCGCGATCGCAATGGCCTCCCACGCGCGGATCTTGCCCGACGTCAGCGGCCGGTCAGCCGTGCGCTTCACATGGCGGTCGAAGTCGCGGTCGGCGTAATCGTTCATCGCGCAGCCGGCCGAGCGCATCAGCAGCGTGCCGAGCGAGAAGATCACGAGCAGCGGCCAGCGCGGATGGCCGTCGGACGCGATCCACAGCGCGTTGAGCGTCGGCCACAGCAGCAGCAGGCTGCCGATCGGCTTGTCCATCCGGACGAGCCGCAGATACAGGGGAAAGCGGGCAAGCATGGCGAAGCACCGGGAAGATAACCCCGGCATTTTAGAGCCGAGCGGTGCTTCGCGTCATGTCGGCGCGGCCCGCGGGCGATTGCTGCCGGACGCCAGCGCGCTGCCGGTGCCCGCCGCACATCGTCGAGCCGCGAAGCACATCAATCAAGGGACAGAGCCGACGCACGCGCGGATCCGTCAGGCGCAGCGGCCTGGGCCCGGCCCGATGCGTATGAATCAATCAGGGCCGGAGCCGGTCTACGAGAGCTTCAGCCTGCCTGCCGCCCGTTGCATGCCTACGCGAGCAGCGACCGCAGCATCCACGCGGTTTTTTCATGAATCTGCAGGCGCTGCGTCAGCAGATCGGCGGTCGGCTCGTCGCTCGCCGCATCGGCAAGCGGAAAGATCGCACGAGCGGTGCGCACGACAGCCTCATGCCCTTCAACGAGCTGGCGGATCATGTCTTCGGCCGCCGGCACGCCGTTCGCTTCCGGCACCGACGACAGTTTCGCGAAATCGCCGAAGGTACCCGGCGCGACGACGCCGAGCGTACGAATGCGTTCGGCAACCGAATCGACCGCGAGCCACAGTTCGTTGTACTGCGCCTCGAACATCAGGTGCAGCGTGTTGAACATCGGGCCCGTGACGTTCCAGTGGAAATTGTGGGTCTTCAGGTACAGCGTGAACGTATCGGCGAGCAGGCGCGACAGGCCCTCCGCGATCGTCTTGCGGTCCTTGTCGCTGATGCCGATATCGATCTGGGCAGCGTGAATCTTCCTGGACATGTTCCGGACTCCTTATTCAATGAACCAGAGCAATGAAAACGAATCGGGTTACCTGCCTCTCGATACCGCGCCATCCGCGCACACGGTTCGCCACGCTGCGTGGCGCGTGAAGCGCCGCGCTCAGGCGATCGCGTGCACCGCCTGCGACACCAGCTCGGCCGCACCGCCGATGACGATCGCGAATCCGACTACGTACCGCGCGATCTCGGCCGGCGACGCCAGTACGGCGCGCATGTTCAGCATCATTTGCGTCATGATCGTCACTCCTTCAACGAAACTGAGGGTCTGGAAGAAACGGCCGGTCGGACGACCGGCCGTTTCCCGTTACTGCATCACCGCACTACGGCACGGCGACACTTACGCGAGGTCGAAGCGGTCGAGGTTCATCACCTTGTTCCAGGCCGCGACGAAGTCGTGCGCGAACTTCTCCTTCGCGTCCTCGCTGCCGTACACCTCGGCCAGCGCACGCAGTTGCGCATGCGAGCCGAAGATCAGGTCGACGCGCGAGCCGGTCCACTTGACGTTGCCCGTCGCACGATCGCGCCCTTCGAACACGTCGTTCGCGGCCGACACCGGCTTCCATTCCGTGCCCATGTCCAGCAGGTTCACGAAGAAGTCGTTCGTCAGCGCTTCCGGACGGTCGGTGAACACGCCCTGCTTCGCGTCGCCTGCGTTCGCATCGAGCACACGCAGGCCACCGACGAGTACCGTCATCTCGGGCGCGGTCAGCGTCAGCAGTTGCGCCTTGTCGACCAGCAGCGCCTCGGCCGGTGTCTGGTACGCGTGCTTCAGGAAGTTGCGGAAACCGTCCGCGACCGGCTCGAGCACGGCCATCGCTTCGATATCGGTCTCCTCCTGCGTCGCATCCGCACGACCCGGTGCGAACGGCACCGTCACCGCGACGCCCGCGTTCTTCGCTGCCTGCTCGACGCCGGCCGCACCGGCCAGCACGATCAGGTCGGCGAGCGACACCTTCTTGCCGCCCGTCTGCGCGTCGTTAAACGCCTTCTGCACGCCTTCGAGCGTCGCGAGCACCTTCGCGAGTTCAGCCGGACGGTTCACTTCCCAGTCCTTCTGCGGCGCCAGGCGGATCCGCGCACCGTTCGCGCCGCCGCGCTTGTCCGAACCGCGGAACGTCGCAGCCGACGCCCATGCGGTCGACACGAGCTGCGACACCGACAGGCCCGATGCAAGCACCTTCGCCTTCAGCGCCGCGACGTCGGCGGCGTCGATCAGCTGGTGGTCGACGGCCGGAATCGGGTCCTGCCACAACAGATGCTCGGCCGGCACGTCCGGGCCGAGATAGCGGGCGCGCGGCCCCATGTCGCGGTGCGTGAGCTTGAACCATGCACGCGCGAACGCGTCGGCGAACTCGGCCGGGTTCTCGTAGAAGCGGCGCGAAATCTTCTCGTAGGCCGGATCGAAACGCAGCGACAGGTCGGTCGTCAGCATCGTCGGGCGATGCTTCTTCGATGCATCGAAGGCATCCGGAATCACGTCGCCGGCGTCCTTCGCGACCCACTGGTGCGCACCGGCCGGGCTCTTCGTGAGCTCCCACTCGTAGCTGAACAGGTGCTTGAAGAAGTCGTTGCTCCACTGCGTCGGCGTCGACGTCCACGTGACTTCGAGGCCGCTCGTGATCGCATCCTTGCCCTTGCCCGTGCCGAACGTGCTCTTCCAGCCGAGACCCTGCTGCTCGAGGCCCGCGGCTTCCGGCTCGGCGCCGACGTTCGACGCGGGACCCGCGCCGTGCGTCTTGCCGAACGTGTGGCCGCCCGCGATCAGCGCGACCGTCTCTTCGTCGTTCATCGCCATGCGCGCGAACGTCTCGCGGATGTCATGCGCGGCGGCGACCGGGTCGGGGTTGCCGTCCGGGCCTTCCGGGTTCACGTAGATGAGGCCCATCTGCACCGCGGCGAGCGGGCTTTCGAGGTCGCGCTTGCCCGAGTAGCGGCTGTTCGGGCCGCCGCTCAGTTCCAGCCAGATCTTTTCCGAACCCCAGTACACGTCGTCCGGCTCCCACGTATCGACGCGGCCGCCGGCGTAGCCGAAGGTCTTGAAGCCCATCGATTCGAGCGCGACGTTGCCGGTCAGGATCAGCAGGTCGGCCCACGAGATGTTGCGGCCGTACTTCTGCTTGATCGGCCACAGCAGGCGGCGCGCCTTGTCGAGGCTCACGTTGTCCGGCCAGCTGTTGAGCGGCGCGAAGCGCTGCTGCCCGCCGCCCGCGCCGCCGCGGCCGTCGGCCGTGCGGTACGTGCCGGCACTGTGCCAGGCCATGCGGATGAACAGGCCGCCATAGTGGCCGAAGTCGGCCGGCCACCAGTCCTGCGACGCCGTCATCAGCGCGTGCAGATCCTTCTTCACCGCCGCGAGGTCCAGCGTCTTGAACGCTTCTGCGTAGTCGAAATCCTTGTCCATCGGATCGGACAGCGCCGAATGCCGATGCAGGATGTTCAGGTTAAGCTGATTCGGCCACCAGTCCTTGTTCGTCGTGCCGCCACCAGCGGTGTGGTTGAACGGGCACTTCGTTTCGTTCGACATGCGATTTCTCCTTGGCTTGCTCGTATGACTCCATCCGTTTGCTCCGGCGGCATGCCGGGCGCGGTGGGTGGAGTGTCATTGCGGGGATGGGAAACGGAACAGGTTGGTCCTCCTGTCGTACTACGGGATGTCGTGCGTGGCCTGTGGCGCGCGCTCCCGCCGCGATGTGCCGCAGGCGGGACGCTCGGGGAACCGGCTGCCGGCAGGCGTCGTGCCGGCGCTGCGGGCGGTATTGAAGCTTTCGGACATGCGCTGCTCCCTCATGGCTTGACGGCGGGTGAATCGGGGGAACACTGAACCGGCGCGCGGCGATCTTCAGCCACCATACACGCGGTCCGCCAGGTACGCGAACGCAATCGGACGCAGGCTGCGAACCGCCGCCCTGGCGCGATGTACGACCGCGTCGCGCGACGGGATGTTCCGCTGCGCGTGCTGCAATACCGACCGCATCATGACATCCTCCTTTGACGCTTGCATTCAACGTGCGGATCGGTCGTCGACACGACGCCGATCCATGTAGAGCATTCTATCTACATCTATCAATTACTTTAATTTGATAAATTTTATCTATGCGATAGAGAAAAATAAACGGGGTCGCAAGACCCCGTTCATCGTGTTGCCACACACGCATGCTGCAGCGTGCTCAGTTCATCGTCGCCGGCATGTCGAGCTTCGCGACGCCCGGCAGCTCGCAGGCGGAAATCGCGTCGCTGATCGCGTCGATCGCCGGCATCCGCGTGAAGCTCTTGCGCCACACGAGCACCACGCGGCGGTCGGGCACCGGTTCGTTGAAGGGCACGTATGACAGCAGTTCGGCATCGGGGCCGTTCGCGCGCGGGCCGACTTCGGCGACCGACATCCGCGGCAGCACGGTGATGCCGACGCCGCTCGCAACCATGTGACGGATCGTCTCGAGCGACGAACCCTCGAAGGTTTTCTGGATGCCGTCGGCCGTCTGCGAGAAGCGCATCAGTTCCGGGCACACGCCGAGTACGTGATCGCGGAAGCAGTGGCCGTTGCCGAGCAGCAGCATGGTTTCCTGCTTCAGGTCCTCGGCGTCGATTTCCTCGCGCTTTTCCCACGGATGGCCGGCCGGCAGTGCGACGACGAACGGTTCGTCGTACAGCGGGCGCACCATCAGGCCGGTTTCCGGAAACGGCAGCGCCATGATCGCGGCGTCGATCTCGCCCTGCTTCAGCAGTTCGAGCAGCTTCAGCGTGTAGTTTTCCTGCAGCATCAGCGGCATCTGCGGGACACGCTGGATCATCTGCTTGACGAGTGTCGGCAGCAGGTACGGCCCGATCGTGTAGATCACGCCAAGGCGGAACGGGCCGACCAGCGGATCCTTGCCCTGCTTCGCGATCTCCTTGATCGCGAAGGTCTGCTCGAGCACGCGCTGCGCCTGCGTGACGATCTGGTCGCCGATCGGCGTTACGCTCACTTCGCTCGCGCCGCGCTCGAAAATCTGCACGTTGAGCTCGTCTTCGAGCTTCTTGATCGCCACCGACAGCGTCGGCTGGCTCACGAAGCATGCTTCGGCCGCGCGGCCGAAATGCCGTTCGCGCGCGACCGCGACGATGTATTTCAATTCAGTCAGCGTCATTGTGGGTCAATCAGAGATATACAGGCGATAGGTTTAATTTATACACCCTGTGGCACCGGTTCGCCAAGTTTCTCTGCATCGGAATGCTTCAAACGGCGGTTTTAAATCCGGCCCCGACCCGCGAATCAGGCCTTCAGATACTGCTCCCGTGCGCCCAGCCAGCGCGCGAGATGCTGCGTGACGATCTCGGGATACGCGGCAATCAGCCGCGTCGCGGCGTCGCGGGCCGGGTCGATCAGCCAGCCGTCGGTCTCGAGGTTCGCAAAGCGCAGCATCGCCGCGCCCGACTGGCGTGCGCCGAGGAATTCGCCGGGGCCGCGGATCTCGAGGTCGCGCCGTGCGATCTCGAAGCCGTCGGTCGTCTCGCGCATCGTCTTCAGCCGCTCGCGGCCCGTGAGCGACAGCGGCCCCGTGTACAGCAGCACGCACACCGATGCCGCGGTGCCGCGCCCGACCCGGCCGCGCAGCTGGTGCAGCTGCGCGAGGCCGAAGCGCTCCGCGTGCTCGATCACCATCAGCGACGCGTTGGGCACGTCGACGCCGACCTCGATCACGGTCGTCGCGACGAGCAGCTGCACGTCGTTGCGCGTGAACGCTTCCATCACGGCCGCCTTGTCGGCCGGCGACAGCCGGCCGTGCACGAGCCCGACCTTCAGCTCCGGGAGCGCGGCGGCCAGCGTCTCGTAAGTCTCGACGGCCGTTTGCAGCTGCAGCGTCTCGCTTTCCTCGATCAGCGGGCACACCCAGTACACCTGGCGCCCGGTCAGCGCGGCCTCGCGCACGCGGGCGATCACCTCCTCGCGCCGCGCATCGCCGACGAGGCGCGTCAGCACGGGCGTGCGGCCCGGCGGCAGCTCGTCGATCGTCGAGACCTCGAGATCCGCGTAGTACGTCATCGCGAGCGTGCGCGGAATCGGCGTGGCCGACATCATCAGCTGGTGCGGCTGGAAATCGCGCGCGCCGTTGGCCGCATTCGCGGCCTTCGCACGCAGCGCGAGGCGCTGCTCGACGCCGAAGCGGTGCTGCTCGTCGACGATCACGAGGCCGAGCCGCGCGAATTCGACCGTGTCCTGGATGATCGCGTGCGTGCCGATCACGAGCTGCGCGGTGCCGAGCGCGGCCGCCTCGATCGCCGCGCGCTTCTCCTTCGCCTTCAGGCTGCCCGCGAGCCACGCGACCGTGACGCCGAGCGGCTCGAGCCACGCGCGCAGCTTGCGCGCGTGCTGTTCCGCGAGGATTTCGGTGGGCGCCATCAGCGCGGCCTGGTAGCCGGCGTCGATCGCCTGCGTGGCAGCCAGCGCCGCGACGACGGTCTTGCCGCTGCCGACGTCGCCCTGCAGCAGGCGCTGCATCGGGTGCGCGAGCGTGAGGTCGTGCGCGATCTCGTCGACGACACGTGCCTGCGCGCCCGTCAGCGTGAACGGCAGCGCCGCGTAGAGCCGGGTCGTCAGCGCACCGGCATCGCTCGCGGTGCGGCGCGGCATCGCGGGCGCCGCGCGCGTGCGGCGCTCCTCGTGCGCGCGCTTGAGCGACAGCTGCTGCGCGAGCAGCTCCTCGAACTTGATGCGCGTCCACGCCGGATGCGAGCCGTCCATCAGCGCGGCTTCGTCGGAATCGACGCGCGGGTGGTGCAGGATCCGCACCGCCTGCTCGAGCGTCGGTACGTCGAGCGGCTTGAGGTAGTCGCGCTGGATCTCGGGCGGCAGCAGTTCGGGCAGCGGCGTGCGCTCGACCGCGTTCTCGATCGCCTTGCGCAGATAGGCCTGCGACACGCCGGCCGTGCTCGGGTAGACGGGCGTGAGCACCTGCGGCAGCGGCGCATCGGCTTCGACGACGCGCACCGCCGGATGCACCATCTCCATCCCGAAGAAGCCGCCGCGCACGTCGCCGCGCACGCGCAGCCGCTGGCCGACGGCCATCTGCTTGACCTGCGACCCGTAGAAATTCAGGAAGCGCAGCACGAGGTGCTCGCCGTCGTCGTCCTGGATCTTCACGACCAGCTGGCGGCGCGGCCGGTACGCGACCTCGTTGTCGAACACGACGCCTTCGGCCTGCGCGATGCCGCCCGGCAGCAGGTCGCCGATCGGGGTGAGCGTGGTTTCGTCCTCGTAGCGCATCGGCAGATGCAGCACGAGATCGATCGAGCGCGTGAGGCCGAGCTTCGCGAGCTTGTCGACGGTCTTCACGGGTTTATCCGCGGCCGGCTTCTTCTTGCGCTTCGCGCCGGCCGCACCCGCCGCATCGCTGGCGGCGTCATCGGCATCGGTATCGGGCGCGGCGGCGGCCGGCTGCGCGAGCCTGCCGTCGGCGCCGCGCTTCGGGCCGGCACGACGCGGTGCGGCGCGCTCGGCGGAACCACGCTCCTCCGCGCTTGGCGCGGGCGGCGCGACATCCTCCGCGTCGAACGGATCGGCGGAATCGGCAACGGCGGCGGGGGAACGGCGTGGTGACACAGGCATCGGATCGTCTGGGTGCTTCGCAAGGCAAGTACAATAGCGGCTTTCACGTCGTCCGAACGAACGACGCCGGCCAGGCCGCGCATCCCGTCATCATAGCGGCTCGCGCGCCCCATTTACGCGTTTCCGCCCTGCCGGCGACGCCCGCCGGCCGCTTCGAACCAGCCCGCATGTTCACGCTTTCCGATTTCGATTTCAATCTGCCGCCCGAGCTGATTGCACAAACCGCGCTGCCCGATCGCACCGCGAGCCGCCTGCTCGAGGTTGACGGCACCGTCGCGCCCGCGCGCCTGGCCGACCGCCATTTCGCCGAGTTGCCGTCGTGCATCGCGGCCGGCGACCTGCTCGTCTTCAACGATACCAAGGTGCTGAAGGCGCGTTTCTTCGGCCAGAAGGCCAGCGGCGGCAAGATCGAGGTGCTGATCGAGCGCGTCACCGGCACGCACACGGCGCTCGCGCAGATCCGCGCGAGCAAGTCGCCGGGCGCCGGCACGACGCTGCGGCTCGCCGATGCGTTCGACGTGACCGTCGGCGAGCGCGTCGACCCGTTCTTCACGCTGAACTTCCCCGAGCCGTGCCTCGACCTGATCGAGCAGTACGGCCGCCTGCCGCTGCCGCCCTATATCGAGCACGATCCCGACGCGACCGACGAGACGCGCTACCAGACCGTCTATGCGAGCAACCCGGGCGCGGTCGCCGCACCGACGGCCGGGCTGCACTTCGACCAGCCGATGCTCGACCGGCTCGATGCGATGGGTGTCGAACGCGCGACGCTGACGCTGCACGTCGGCGCCGGCACGTTCCAGCCGGTGCGCGTCGACAACATCGCCGAGCACAAGATGCACAGCGAGTGGTACGACCTGCCGCAGTCGCTCGTCGACAAGATCGCCGCGACCCGCGCGCGCGGCGGCAACGTGATCGCGGTCGGCACGACGTCGATGCGTGCGCTCGAAGCCGCCGCGCGCGCGGCCGACGAAGCGGGTCGCCCGCTCGCGGCCACGCAGGCCGAGACCGACATCTTCATCACGCCCGGCTATCGGTTCCGCGTGGTCGACCGGCTCGTCACGAACTTCCACCTGCCGAAGTCGACGCTGCTGATGCTCGTGTCCGCGTTCGCGGGCGTCGAGACGATCCGCGCCGCGTACCGGCACGCGATCGAGCAACGCTATCGCTTCTTCAGCTACGGCGATGCGATGCTGCTCACGCGGCGCGACGCGCCGGAGACGGTCGACGCCGTATAAGCGACGCACGTCCCGCAAGCACCGCAAGAAATTGCCGTGCGCGGTAACGCCGTGCCCGCTGCGCGCGCTACGATGGCACGCACCCGTTTTTTCCCCGCCGCCGGCTTCCGGCGGCGTTTCCAACCTGCGCCGGACTGTTTTCCGGTAGCGAGGAGAATGACGCGATGACCGAAGGTTCGTCCCACGATACGCACGCCCCCGTGCAGGACCGCCCGGCGAACGGGCTTGAATTCGAACTGCTGACGACCGACGGCCATGCGCGCCGCGGCCGCGTGAAGCTCAACCATGGCGTGGTCGAGACGCCGATCTTCATGCCGGTCGGCACGTACGGCACCGTGAAGGCGATCCAGCCGCGCGAGCTGCACGAGATCAAGGCCCAGATCATCCTCGGCAACACGTTCCACCTGTGGCTGCGCCCGGGCCTCGACACGATCGACGCGCACGGCGGCCTGCACGCCTTCATGGGCTGGAACAAGCCGATCCTGACCGACTCGGGCGGCTTCCAGGTGTTCTCGCTCGGCGACCTGCGCAAGATCACCGAGGACGGCGTCACGTTCGCGTCGCCGATCAACGGCGACAAGCTGTTCCTGTCGCCGGAAGTGTCGATGCAGATCCAGAAGGTGCTGAACTCCGACGTCGTGATGCAGTTCGACGAGTGCACGCCGTATGCGACCAACGGCGTGCCGACCACGCACAAGGAAGCAGCGGACTCGATGCGCATGTCGATGCGCTGGGCGAAGCGCTCGCTCGACGAGTTCGACCGGCTCGGCAACCCGAATGCCCTCTTCGGGATCGTCCAGGGCGGGATGTTCGAGGACCTGCGCGACGAATCGCTCGCGGGCCTCGCGGAACTCGGCTTCCACGGCCTCGCGATCGGCGGGCTGTCGGTCGGCGAGCCGAAGGAAGACATGATGCGCGTGCTGCGGCACGTCGGCCCGAAGCTGCCGGCCAACAAGCCGCACTACCTGATGGGTGTCGGCACGCCGGAGGATCTGGTCGAGGGCGTCGCGAACGGCATCGACATGTTCGACTGCGTGATGCCGACCCGCAACGCGCGCAACGGCTGGCTGTTCACGCGCTTCGGCGACGTGAAGATCCGCAACGCGACGCACAAGAACTCGCTGAAGCCGCTCGACGCGAGCTGCACGTGCTACACGTGCCAGAACTTCTCGCGCGGCTACCTGCATCACCTGCACCGCGTCGGCGAGATCCTCGGCGCGCAACTCAACACGATCCACAACCTGCACTATTACCTGCAGTTGATGACCGAGATCCGCGAAGCGATCGAGACCCACACGTTCGACGCGTTCCGCCAGCGCTTCGCGGAGGATCGCGCGAGAGGTGTCGACTGACGGGCCGGCAGACGCGCGGGCGGCCCGATGGGCGGCCCGTCACATGGGACGTGTACTAAATAACGCACCCCAACTGCCGCTCCGGGTCGCCAAATATTACAATTACCTTTCCAAACAAGTCGCAGCGACGTCGGTTCGCGCTTTAACAGCTTGATCTCAAAGCGCATTTGCCGCGCCGTTTGCGCATGGGGCCGGTGGTAGAATATCCGGCTTATTTTTCGATCTTCCCCTACGGAGAGACCAACGTGCCGTTCATTTCCAATGCCTTCGCGCAAGGTGCCGGTGGCGCCGAATCGAGCCTGATGAGCTTCCTGCCGCTCATCCTGATGTTCGCCGTGCTCTACTTCATCATGATCCGTCCGCAGATGAAGCGTCAGAAGGAGCATCGCAACATGCTCGCGGCCATGGCCAAGGGCGACGAAGTCGTCACGAGCGGCGGCCTTGTGGGCAAGGTGACGAAGGTCACCGAAGGCTACATCGGCGTCGAAATCGCCGAAGGCACCGAAATCACCGTGCAGAAGGCTGCTGTCACGACCATTCTGCCGAAGGGCACGATCAAGTCGCTGTAAGCCCTTCACCGAGCGTCCGGCTCCCCGCGCCGTGCCCGCCTGAGAGAGCGGGCCGCCGCGGCGCCGGACGCGACGCTTTCACGCCAACCACCCGTTCGGCTCCCTCATGAATCGTTATCCACTCTGGAAATATGTCGTGATGGTCGTGGCGCTCGCCATCGGCCTTCTGTACACATTGCCCAACTTCTTCGGCGAAGCGCCGGCGGTGCAGGTGTCGAGCGGCAAGGCCACGGTCAAGCTCGACTCGACCACGCTGACCCAGGTCGAATCGGCGCTCGCCTCCGCGCAGATCACGCCGGACGACGTCACCTTCGAGAACACGGCGACCAACGCGAACATCCGCGTGCGCCTGAAGGACACCGATACGCAGCTGCGCGTCAAGGACCTGCTGCAGAAGTCGCTGAACGCCGACCCGAACGATCCGCAGTACGTCGTCGCCCTGAACCTGCAGAGCGCGTCGCCGCGCTGGCTGACCTCCCTGCACGCGCTGCCGATGTATCTCGGCCTCGACCTGCGTGGCGGCGTCCACTTCCTGCTCCAGGTCGACATGACGGGCGCGCTGACGAAGAAGCTCGATTCCGACGCGTCCGACGCGCGCACGCTGCTGCGCGACAAGAACATCCGCGACGGCGGCGTGAGCCGCGTCGACCAGTCCGTGGTCGTCAACTTCAGCGATGCGCAGACGGCGGAAGACGCCCGCAAGGTGCTCGCGCTGTCGATCACCGAACTGCAATGGGCAACCCAGCCGGGCGGTGGCGGCACGCAGGTCGTCGGCACGTTTACGCCGGCCGTGCAGAAGTCCGTCGAGGACGCCGCGCTCAAGCAGAACCTGACGACGCTCCACAACCGCGTGAACGAACTCGGCGTGTCCGAGCCGATCCTGCAGCAGCAAGGTAGCGACCGTATCGTCGTCGAACTGCCGGGCGTGCAGGACACCGCGAAGGCGAAGGACATCATCGGCCGCACCGCGACGCTCGAGGCGCGCCTCGCCGACCCGATCAACACGCACCCGAACCCGAACGACCCGGTGCCGCCGGGTGAAGAGCTGTTCACGCAGGGCAACCAGGCGCCGGTGCTGCTGAAGAAGGACGTGATCTTCACGGGCGACCGCATCATCGATGCATCGGCCGGCTTCGACGATCACCAGCGTCCGTCGGTCAACATCCGCCTCGATTCGGCGGGTGGCCGCTCGGTGCGCGCGGTCTCGCGCGAGAACATCGGCAAGCCGATGGCAATGGTGCTGTTCGAGAAGGGCAAGGGCGAAGTGCTGACGGTCGCGACGATCCAGTCCGAACTCGGCGACCGCTTCCAGATCACGGGCCAGCCGACGCCGCAGGCCGCAGCCGACCTCGCGCTGCTGCTGCGCGCCGGTTCGCTCGCCGCTCCGATGGACATCATCGAGGAACGCACGATCGGCCCGAGCCTCGGCGCCGACAACATCAAGATGGGCGTCCACTCGGTGATCTGGGGCTTCTGCGCGATCGCCGTGTTCATGATCGCGTACTACATGCTGTTCGGCGTGGTGTCGGTGATCGGCCTGTCGGTGAACCTGCTGCTGCTCGTCGCCGTGCTGTCGCTGATGCAGGCGACGCTGACGCTGCCCGGTATCGCCGCTATCGCGCTCGCGCTCGGTATGGCGATCGACTCGAACGTGCTGATCAACGAGCGCGTGCGTGAAGAACTGCGCGCCGGCCAGCCGCCGCAGACCGCGATCCAGGCCGGCTACGCGCATGCCTGGGCAACGATTCTCGACTCGAACGTCACGACGCTGATCGCCGGCCTCGCGCTGCTCGCGTTCGGCTCGGGCCCGGTTCGCGCGTTCGCGATCGTGCACTGCCTCGGTATCCTGACGTCGATGTTCTCCGCGGTGTTCTTCTCGCGCGGGATCGTCAACCTCTGGTACGGCGGCCGCAAGAAGCTGAAGTCGCTCGCGATCGGCCAGGTGTGGAAGCCGGAAGGCGCCACCGCCGGCGCGTCGTTCACCGACGCCGACGAATCGACCGACACCGCACGCGCCGCGAAGCTTACCGCCCCCGCGAAGAGCAACGCGCCGCGCGCCGGCAAGCCGCAGCTGCGCAACCGCGCGCAGCAAGGCGTGTCGCCGAAGAAACCGGGCTCGACCCAATAAGGCCCCGGAGACGAGACCATGGAATTTTTCCGCATCCGTAAAGACATTCCGTTCATGCGGCACGCGCTGGTGTTCAACGTGATCTCGCTGGTCACGTTCCTCGCCGCCGTGTTCTTCCTGTTCCACCG
This sequence comes from Burkholderia lata, assembly GCF_902499025.1. Taxonomy (GTDB): domain Bacteria; phylum Pseudomonadota; class Gammaproteobacteria; order Burkholderiales; family Burkholderiaceae; genus Burkholderia; species Burkholderia lata_C. The sequence continues at coordinate 176,019 of NZ_CABVPW010000008.1, forward strand.
CGGGCTGCACCTGTCCGTCGAATTCACCGGCGGCACGGTGATCGAGGTGCAGTACCAGCAGGCCGCGGAACTCGAACCCGTGCGCGCGACGCTCGGCACGCTCGGCTACGCCGACGCGCAGGTGCAGAACTTCGGCACGTCGCGCAACGTGCTGATCCGCCTGCAGCTGAAGGAAGGCCTCACGTCCGCCCAGCAGAGCGACCAGGTGATGGGCGCGCTGAAGGCGCAGAACCCGGACGTCACGCTGCAGCGCGTCGAGTTCGTCGGCCCGCAGGTCGGCCGGGAGCTCGCGACCGACGGCCTGCTCGCGCTCGCGTGCGTCGTGATCGGCATCGTGATCTACCTGTCGTTCCGCTTCGAGTGGAAGTACGCAGTGGCCGGCATCATCGCCAACCTGCACGACGTCGTGATCATTCTCGGCTTCTTCGCGTTCTTCCAGTGGGAGTTCTCGCTGGCGGTGCTCGCGGCCATCCTCGCGGTGCTCGGCTACTCGGTCAACGAGTCGGTCGTCATCTTCGACCGGATCCGCGAAACGTTCCGCCGCGAACGCAAGATGAGCGTGCAGGAAGTGATCAACCACGCGATCACGACCACGATGTCGCGCACGATCATCACGCACACGTCGACCGAAATGATGGTGCTGTCGATGTTCTTCTTCGGCGGCCCGACGCTGCACTACTTCGCACTCGCGCTGACGGTCGGCATCATGTTCGGCATCTACTCGTCGGTGTTCGTCGCGGGTTCGCTCGCGATGTGGCTCGGCATCAAGCGCGAAGACCTGATCAAGGACAAGAAGACCGCGCACGATCCGGACGATCCCAACGCGGGCGCGCAGGTTTAAGCGCACGCGCTGTCTGGGAACAGACCAAAAGCCGGCCCGGTTGGGCCGGCTTTTTTCATGCCTGCGCGCCACCGCCGCGCATCGCGCAGCCCGCGCGCCCTGCCCCGTCACGCGCGTCGGCTACAATCGAGACCGTCCCGCCGCGTAGGCGGAACAGCACCTTCGTCCTCCGTTCAAACGTGCGGTCCCGATGATGCCTCCCACGCGTGCCGTTCTTCGCCTTGCCGTTTGCGCAGCCGTCACGGCCGCGCTCCTGCCGTGCGCGTCAACCGTCGGTGCGCAACAACCGGCGTCCGCCCCGCCCGCTTCCGCCGCCTCCGCACCCGCCTCTTCGCCCGCCCCCACCCAGCCACCTTCGCCCTGCCCGCCCGACTGGGAGCCGCAGATCTGCGAGCTCAAGGCAGCGGTGGAAGTCCTGAAGCGGCAGCACCTGACCGACGTCGACATCGGCGCGCTGCTCGACGCAACGACCCACGCGGGGATCAAGACGCTGCCGTACGCGCGTTTCTTCGATGCGAAGGAGGAGCAGGAGCGGCTCGACGACGAACGGCGCGCGCGCGACGGCACGCCCGGCATCGGCATCGTGTTCGAGACGCGGCCCGACGGGCTGCACATCGTCGACGTGATCCCCGACGCGCCCGCGGAAAAAGCCGGCGTGCGCCCCGACGATCTCGTCGTCGCGATGAACGATACGAGCGTCGTCGGAATCGACCCCGCCGACCTGACCAGACTCGCCAAGGGCGACGCGGGCGTGCCGCTGAAACTCACGGTCCGGCGCGGCCCGTCGCACGCGGTGCTGAGCTTCGCGCCCGTGCGGGCGATCCTCAAGCCGCATCCGGCGACCGCGAAACGGCTCGACGGCAACATCCTGTACACGCGGCTGTCGAGCTTTCCGGAACCGGCCGTCGGCGACTACATCGATGCCGTGCAGGCCGCACGCCGCGCGGGACCGCCGGTGAAAGGCCTGATTCTCGATCTGCGCATCAACGGCGGCGGCGCGCTCAATGCAGCGATCGGCATCACCGCGCTGTTCGCCGGCCGCGACCGCACCGCGATGGTGACGGTCGAGCGCGGCGACGCCAACCGCCGCCGCTACATGACCAACTGGCCCGATTACGAATTGCCGGTCATGCACGGGCAGGATCCGCTCGCGCCGCTGCAGGCCGATGACTGGTGGCGTACCGTGCCGCTCGTCGTGCTCGTCGACGGGCAGAGCGCGTCGGCTGCAGAAGCGACCGCGGCAGCACTGAAGGATCTCGGCCGCGCGAAGCTGCTCGGCATGCCGACCTACGGGAAGGGGCTCGCGCAGACGGGCGTCGACCTGATCGACGGCACGCGCCTGAATTTCACGTTCGCGCGCAACCTGCGGCCGAACGGCTGCCCGATGGACGGCTACGGTGTCGTACCGGACTGGCTCGTGGCGCCGCGCCGCGATTCGGACGTCGACGGCGTGCTGCTGTGGTACCGGGAAGCCGATCTCGCCCGTGCGCCGTATGCGGACCGGCTGACGCCCGATCCGTTCGCGAAGGTGCGCAAGGAACGGCAGAAGCTGCGCGAGCAGCGTGCGCTCGCAAAGATCGATACGGCGAAGAGCGCGGCGCTGCCGCAGCGCGAGTTCGGCACGGCAACCGACTGGCAGCTCAGGCAGGCGCTCGCCGCGCTCGCGGGGCGTCCGGTGCAGACCGTCGAAGCCAGACCGCGGCTGATGCCCGCGCAGCCCGCATGCGAACGCGCCGGCAACTGACGCGCGCCGCCCGCCCGGTTACCGGAACCCGAACCGCTTGCGCAGCACGACCAGCGCCACGAGGCTCAGCACGGCCGCGAACATCAGGTAGAAGCTCGGCGCGGTCTTCATCCCGGTCGCCTTGATCAGCCACGCGATGATGAACGGCCCGAAGCCGCCGAAGATCGTCACCGCGACGTTATACGCGAGCGACATCCCGGTCGTGCGCGTCTGCACCGGAAACACCTCGGACAGCAAACCCGGCAGTGCCGCAAAGTACCCCGTCATCAGGAACGCGAGCAGCACCTGCAGCGCGATCAGCGTGCCGAAGCCCGGATGCGCGACCAGGTACGCGAACGCCGGGTAGATCAGCACGAGGATGCCGATGGCCGGCGCGATCATCACGCGCACGCGGCCGTAAGTGTCCGACCAGTGGCCGACGAGCGGCGCGAATGCCATCTGGATCACGCCGACCACGAGGATCGCCGCGAACGCGGCCGACGGTGCGAGGCCGAGCTGCTTCACGCCGTAGGTCGGCATGAACAGCACGAGATAGGTCGCGACGGTGCCCAGCACGACCACGCCCATCGCGGCGACGAGGCGCGCCTTGTGCGACGCGAACGTGTCGCGCAGCGGGTTCGCGGTGCCTTCCGCCGCGAGGAATTCGGGCGTCTCGTCGACCTTCGTGCGGATGTAGTACGCCACCGGCCCGAGCAGCAGGCCGAAGAAGAACGGCACGCGCCAGCCCCACGACGCCATCTGCGCGGCCGTGAGCTGCGCGTTCAGCACGGTGCCGAAGCCGGCGGCGAGCAGCGTCGTGAGCCCCTGGCTCGCGACCTGCCAGCTCGCGAAGAAGCCGCGCCGGCCCGGCACGTGCTCGGCGAGGAACGCGGTCGCGCTGCCGAACTCGCCGCCGGCCGAAAAGCCCTGCATCAGCCGCGCGGCGACGAGAATCACCGGCGCCGCGACACCGATCGTCTCGTAGGTCGGCAGCACCGCGATGATCAGCGTGCCGGCCATCATCAACAGGATCGACAGCGTGAGTGCGGCCTTGCGGCCCTCGCGGTCGGCATATGCGCCAAGCACGATCGCGCCGAGCGGGCGCATGAAGAACGACACGCCGAACGTGCCGAGCGTGAGCAGCAGCGACACGGTGTCGTTGCCGGACGGGAAGAACAGCTTCGAGATCGTCACCGCGAAGAAGCCGTAGACGACGAGATCGAACCACTCGAGCGCATTGCCGATCGACGCGGCGACCACCGCGCGCCACACGCGCGGCGACGAGGCAATGGAACGGGACTGCGTGACGGCATGCATCGGCGATCTCCTTGTCGTTGTACGTTCTGTTCGAGGCAGCCGCTCGGGCGCCGTCGGCCTGCCCGGCGCCGGGTACGGCGCTCGGGCGATTATAGGCGCGCAAATAAAAACCGCCGCGCCCCCTGACGGGAACGCGGCGGCGGGCTCGCAGCGGGCCGGCGCGAAGGCCTGCCCGGCCGGCGGGCTTACTGCTGCTTGAGCGCTTCGGCCGTGATCAGCAGCTTCGTCTTCATCTTGAAGCCGTACTGCTTGCCGTAGTCGAGGCCGAAATCGCTGCGGTCGAATTCGCCGACGGCGTCGACGCCGCACACTTCACGCTTGAGCATCGGGTGCGGCATGCACTTGAACGAATCGATCTTCAGCGTGACCGGCTTCGTGACGCCATGCAGCGTCAGGTTGCCGACCACCGACACCGGCTTGTCGCCGTCGAACTTGATCGCGCCCTTGTAGTTCGCCTGCGGGAACTTGGAGACGTCAAAGAATTCGGCCGTCTGCAGGTGCTCGTCGAGCTTCGCGCTGCCGGTGTGGATCGACGCGATGTCGGTCGTCACGTCGACCGTGCCCGTCTTCGCCGCGCGGTCGAGCGTCACGGAGCCGCTCGACTTGTCGAACTTGCCGCGCCAGACCGACAGGCCGCCCATGTGGTCAGCCTCGAAGCTCGGGTACGTGTGGCTCGGGTCGAACTGGTACGTGACGCTTTCGGCGAATGCCGAGAACGACAGCGACGCTGCCAGCGCGCCCGCGGCGATGATCAGTTGCTTTTTCAAACTCTTTCTCCTTGGAACGGCGCCGCGCCCTCGCGCGGCGTTCGGGTGAGGCAACAGCCCGCCGCTTACTTGGTAGCGACGAGATGGAACTTGATCTGCACTTCGTCCGCGACGACCGACGTGTCCTTCCACTCGCCGGTGCCGACGTTGAACGCCGAGCGCTTGATCGGCAGCACGCCGTCGAAGGTCTGCGTGGCGCCGCTCTGCGTGACCGTGACGGGCACCGTGACGTTCTCGGACTTGCCCTTGATCGTCAGCTTGCCGGTCACGTTGTACTTGTTGCCGCCTGCCGGCGCGATCGCCGACGACACGAACGTCGCCTGCGGATACGCCTTCGCGTCGAACCAGTCCTTGCCGGCGACCTGGTCGTTGTACATCTTGTCGCCGAGGTCATAGCTCGCGACGTCGATCGTCATCTGGGCGCTGCCCTGCGCGGCCTTCGCCGGGTCGAACTTCAACTGGGCCGAAAACTTCTTGAACGCGCCTTCGGTCGGCACGTTCATCTGCTTCGACACGGCGGACACCTTGCTCTTCGCGAGATCGACATCGGCGAGCGCCGCGCCCGACGCGACAAGTGACACCGCGGCGAACGCGGTCAGCATGGAGCGGGAGAAAGACACTTTCATGGGATCCTTCATTTGGCAAAGGGAAGCATCCGCGACAGCAGCCCGTCGCGGTCCAACAACTGATGCTTGAGCGCCGCGAGCACGTGCAGCGAGACGAGCGCAAGCAGAATGTAATTCAATGACACGTGAAGCGTCTTGAAGGTTTCCTTCAGCACCGGATCGGGATCGATCAGCCGCGGCAGCGGCACGATGCCGAGGTAGACGACCGGGATGTTCGCCGCCGAGCTGTACAGGTAGCCCGTCACCGGAATCACGATCATCAGCAGGTACAACAGGATGTGCACGCCGTGCGACGCCGCACGCTGCCACCCCGGCGTATCGCGCGGCAGCGCCGGCGGCACGTGGGTCGCACGCCACAGCAGGCGGACGACGACCAGCGCGAATATCGTCACGCCCATCCACTTGTGCCACGAGAAGTACTTCAGCTTGGTCGGCGTGAAGCCGGGGATGTCGGTCATCACCCAGCCCATCGCGAACGCACAGACGATCAGCAGCGCGATCAGCCAGTGCAGCGCGATCGCCGTCTGCGTATAGCGTACCGGCCGGGCCGGCAGCGATTTCGATGCCATCTTGGATTCCTCAGTTCAGCGAACGGCCGCGCCGGAAATGCGTCCGACGCTTGTCAAGGGCGCCATGCTACCGCAACCTTTTGACACGCGCGGACTCTGAAGACAGGCGCGCCAGCCGTCTGACAGTTTCCTGTCATGTTACCGATCAGTCACCGAACACACGATCGTTGACACGCCGAAAAAGGCCTTTTGGTAAGATTGGCGCGGGTTCCGGCCCCGTCGACGCGTCTCCCCAGCCGTCGCACAACTGCCTTTTCCATGCAACGAAACGACCTGATTGCCTGTCACGAGTGCGACGCACTGTTGCACAAACCGCGCCTGAGCGGACGTGAATCCGCGCGCTGCCCGCGCTGCGACGCGCTGCTCTATCGCAACAGCGCCGCGCAGATCGAGCGGATCTGCGCGCTCGCGCTCGCGGCGCTGATCACGTTCACGATCGCGCAGGCGTTCCCGATCCTCGAAATGGACGTGAACGGCAACCGCGTGCAGACCACGCTGATCGGTGCGATCGATTCATTGTGGCACCAGGACATGGCGATCGTCGGCGTGATGGTGTTCTGCTCGACCGTGCTGTTCCCGCTCGTCGAGATGGCCGCGCTGCTGTACCTGCTGCTGCCGATGCGGCGCGGCCTCGTACCGCCCGGTTTCAACCTGGTGCTGCGCGCGATCGAGCTCGTGCGACCGTGGGGCATGATCGAGGTGTTCATGCTCGGGATCCTCGTCACGATCGTGAAGATGGTGAGTCTCGCAAGAGTCGTTCCCGATGCCGCGCTGTTCGCGTTCGCCGCGCTCACGCTGATGATCGCCGTCGTGCTGATGTTCGATCCGCGCACGCTGTGGGACATCGCCGACGACCTGCGCGCCGGGCGCTCGCCCGGGCAGCCCGACGATGCCGCCCCGCTGCCGGACGCCGCCCGCCGATGACGATCCCGACCGCGGCCCGCGAGGGCTACGCCAGCTGTCACGCATGCGGGCTCGTGCAGACACTCGATCATCCGCACGCGCACTGCGCGCGCTGCGGCAGCGCGCTCCATTTCCGTACGCCGAACAGCCTGATGCGCACGTGGGCGCTGCTGCTCGCGGCCGCGATCCTGTACATTCCGGCGAACCTGCTTCCGATCATGCGCACGGCGTCGATCGTCGGCTCGCAGGAAGACACGATCATGAGCGGCGTCATCTATTTCTGGGTCTCCGGCGACTGGCCGCTCGCGGTCGTCGTGTTCGTCGCGAGCATCCTCGTGCCGATGCTCAAGCTCGGCGTGCTGCTGATCCTCGTGATCAGCGCGCAGCGCCGCACCGCCTGGCGGCCGCTGCAGCGCACGCGCCTGTTCCGGATCGTCGAGCGCATCGGCCGCTGGTCGATGCTCGACATCTTCGTCGTGACGCTGACCGTCGCGCTCGTCCATTTTCGTTCGCTCGCCATCATCACGGCCGGCCCCGGCGCGCTCGCGTTCGGTTCCGTCGTGATCCTGACGATGCTCGCGTCGATGCAGTTCGATCCCCGCCTGATCTGGGATCCAGTCGAAACCTCAGGGAATCACCATGAATAGTCCACAAGGCCCGCAGCACGACGCGCCCCGGCCGCCCGATCCGACGATCTCGACGAAAAGCGGCTGGCTGCCGTCGCTCGTCTGGCTCGTGCCGCTGATCGCCGCGCTGATCGGCATCGGCCTCGTGATCAAGTCCGTGCGCGAGCGCGGCCCGGAAGTCACGATCAGCTTCCACAGCGCCGAAGGGCTCGAGCCCGGCAAGACCCAGGTCAAGTACAAGGACGTCGAGATCGGCATGGTCAAGACGATCAAGCTGTCGAAAGACCTGACGCGCGTGCTCGTCCAGGTCCAGCTGAAGAAGGAAGCCGAAGACTTCGCGGTCAAGGACTCGCGCTTCTGGATCGTGCGGCCGCGCGTCGGCGCGACCGGCGTGTCGGGGCTCGGCACGCTGCTGTCCGGCGCGTACATCGGCGTCGACGCCGGGCGCTCGCAGGATTACCAGACCGACTTCACGGGTCTCGAGACACCGCCGGCCGTCACCGGCGACCAGAAGGGCACGCAATACGTGCTGCGTGGCGATTCGCTCGGCTCGGTCGACATCGGTTCGCCGGTCTACTACCGGCGCGTGCAGGTCGGCCAGGTGGTCGGCTTCTCGCTCGACAAGGACGGCACGGGCGTCACGTTCCAGGTGTTCGTCAACGCGCCGTACGACCAGTACGTGGGCGTGAACTCGCGCTGGTGGCAGGCGAGCGGCGTCGACCTGCGGCTCGATTCGAGCGGCCTGAAGCTGAACACGCAGTCGCTCGCGACGGTGATCCTTGGCGGCATCGCGTTCCAGACGCCGCCGAACCAGGGCTCCGGCACGACCGCGCCGAACAATTCGACCTTCCGCCTCGGCTCCGACGAGAGCGACGCGATGCGCGACCCGGACGGCCAGCCGCTGCAGGTGGTGATGAACTTCAACCAGTCGCTGCGCGGGCTCGCCGTCGGCGCGACGGTCGACTTCCGCGGCATCGTGCTCGGCGAGGTGACGAACATCGGCATCGACTTCGATCCGAAGACGAAGAACTTCCTGATGCCGGTGACGATGAACATCTATCCGGAGCGCCTCGGCCGCCGCTTCCGCGAGACGATCGAGAGCAAGGGCGAACCGGCCCGCCGCGAGATCGTCGAGCGGCTCGTCCAGCACGGACTGCGCGGCCAGCTGCGCACCGGCAACCTGTTGACGAGCCAGCTGTACGTCGCGCTCGACTTCTTCCCGAAGGCGCAGCCGGCGAAAATCGACACGGCACGCCAGCCGCTCGAGCTGCCGACCGTGCCGAACACGCTCGACGAGCTGCAGCTGCAGGTCGCCGACATCGCGAAGAAGCTCGACAAGGTGCCGTTCGACCAGATCGGCGCGAACCTGAACAGCGCGCTGTCGAACGCCGACAAGCTGTTCAAGCAGCTCGACACGCAGGTCGCGCCGGAAGCGCGCGACACGCTGTCGGCCGCGAAGCAGACCTTCTCGACCGCCGAAGCGACGCTGCAGCAGGATTCGCCGCTGCAATCCGACGTGCGCGGCGCGCTGAAGGAGCTCACGCGCACGCTGCAGTCGCTGAACGCGCTCGCCGACTACCTCGAGCGTCACCCCGAATCGCTGCTCAAGGGCAAGCCAGGAGATCAACCATGACGACACGCGTGAACGGTTTCGCGAGCGGTGCGGCGGCGGCTGTCGCCGCCCTCGCGCTTGCCGCGTGCAGCTCGCCGCCCGCGCGGTTCTACACGCTCAGCCCGGCCGACGCCGCCACGCCGCTGCGCACCGCGCCGGCCAACCCGGCGTTCCTGATCGAAGTGCCGTCCGTCGGCGTGCCCGAACAGGTCGCGAAGAACCAGCTGGTCGTACAGAAGAACGCCGCACAGGTCGACGTGCTCGAGCAGGAACGCTGGGCGTCGCCGCCCGCCGACGAGATCCGCCGCGCGCTGTCGGACGATCTCGCCGCGCAGCTCGGTACGATCGACGTCGCGAATTCCGCCTATCCGCCCGGCGTGCCCGTGTATCGCATCAGCGTGAACGTGCAGCGCTTCGAATCGTGGCCGGCCAAGCGCGCGGCGGTCGACGCCGTGTGGAGCGTGCGCTCGCTCGCCACGCAGGCCGTGATGACGTGCCGCACGAGCGTCGCGGAACCGGTCGCCGACGGCTACGACGCGCTCGTCGCCGGCCACCGGCGCGCGCTCGATGTGATTGCCACGCAAGCCGCGGCCGGCGTGCGCGCGATGGCCGCGCGCCGCGGCGTACCTGCTTCGACGGCACCTGCGGCCGGCAGCAAGACGGCCGCCGCGCCGGTCGTGCCGTGCCCGGCCAACCCGACGTCCGGCGGCGACGCCGGCGCGACGGGCAAGTCCGGCACGTAAGCGTCGGGCGCGCAGGCGAGCGTTCGACGCAGCGTTCGTCGCCAGGCTGCGTCCGGCCCGGCAAGTCCGGCAGCGAGCGCCGGCAACCGTCGGCGCGACCCGGCCACCGCCTGCCTCGCACCGCGCCCATCGGCCGGACGGCCACTTTGCATTGTTTGTCAAAGTCGGCCGGAACCGGCGCCCTGCCATACGGTCGGCTTGCGTTTTCCGGCCCGATTGACGATCCTACGCACTTTCCGGCTCGCGCCGTTCGTCGTGCGCGCCAGCCAGCGGTATCGGGCCGCGTTCGGCCCGACCGCCGTGCCTCCCGGCGCCCGCACGCGATCGGCGTGCACCGCAGCGGGGCAGCCGCATCGCGGGTCGCCGCGCATCGTCCGGCAACCGGCCCCGTCTCACCCGTTCTCCCCGGCGCCGCGCCGTTTCACCGGCCGGCATCCCGAACCCGCCCGTCCAGGGCTTTCGCTATTCCGTTTATGTTTCGTTCCCTGACGACCCTGATCAAGAAGTGGCGCGCGTCGCGCAATGCCGGTCACCAGCTCGATGCGCTGCTCGCGCACGCCGACGCCGATGCGTCGTACGCCGAGCGCAGCGAATGGCTGATCGAGCTCGCGCACTGGCTGCGCCGCACCGGCACGATGCAGGCCGCGCAGGACGCGCCGGCCGATCGCGACGCCGATGCGCGCGCGTATCCGGCCCATGCGCGGCTGCGCTACCTGTTCCACGTGCTCGATCGCAATCCCGCGTGGAAAACCCACGCCGCGCGCATCCTGCGCGGCATCCTGCGCGAATGCGACGGCATCTCGCTGCTGTGCGACGCCGGCATGCCCGTGCACTCGGGCTTCTTCGGCGCGCTGTTCGAACGGATCGACTCGTCGCTGATCCCGCCCGCGCCGAACCGCCGCGAGTTGTCGGCACTCTTCACGCTGATGTTCCCGACGCCGGAAGACGCGCAATGGATCGACGCGCTGCCCAATGATCTCCTCACCCGCCTCGCCGAGCTGATCTCGTTCGACGTCACCGACGAAGAGCGCCACGAGCCGGGCTCGTTCTCGCGCGACCTGCTGGCCGCGCTGCACAACCTGACCTGCCAGATCAGCTCGACCGGCCTGTCGCAGACGGTGCGCAGCCGGCTCTCCGACGACGACGCGCGCAAGCCGCACGAGACGCAGCCGTTCTACCGCCTCACGCGCGCGATGCTCGCGGTCGAGACCGCGCACGCGGCCGTCGAGGACGGCGGCGACCCGAGCAAGCTGCTGCACGAGGTGAACTACCTGCGCGTGCTGCTCGACGAATGCCGGATCGCCGTCGACGACGTGTTCTCGCACCTGTACCGCAACGGCGTGTCGGTCGACATCGTGTTCCAGGTCGAGCGGATGCGCATGCGCATCCTGCGTGCCGAGATGCTGCTGAACGCCTGGATGGCGCGCGACGACCTGCACGGGATGGCGCACCTGACGGCCGAGCTCGTCGACGCGAACCACAACAGCCAGAGCGTGTCGCACCTCGTGCGCAGCAACTTCTCGCTGTTCGCGCGCAAGCTCGTCGAGACCAACGCGGACACCGGCGAGCACTACATCTCGCGCGGCCGTGCCGAGTACCTGAAGATGCTGCGGATGGCCGCGGGCGGCGGCCTCGTCACCGTCGTGACCGTGTGCGTGAAGTTCGCGATCACGGGCGCGCACCTGCAGTCGATGCTCGAAGGGCTGCTCGCGGGCGTCAATTACGCGGCGAGCTTCATGCTGATGCACTTCCTGCACTTCACGCTCGCGACCAAGCAGCCCGCGATGACCGCGCCGACACTCGCGCGCGAGCTCGACGACACGGGCCACGAGGAAGGCGTGAAGGCGTTCGTGGCGTCGGTGATCGCGCTGATCCGCACGCAGGCCGCCGCGATTTCCGGCAACGTGCTCGTCGTGCTGCCCGTGTGCCTGCTGGTGCAGTTGTTCGCGGGCAACCTGCTGCACGCGAACCTGATCTCGCCGGAAAAAGCCCACGCGACGCTGCACTCGTTCTCGCTGCTCGGCCCGACGCCGCTCTACGCGGCGCTGACCGGCGTGCTGCTGTGGGCGTCGAGCCTGATCGCGGGCTGGGCCGACAACTGGTTCGTACTGCACCGGGTCGGCGACGCGCTCACGTACAACCGCCGGCTGCGCCTCACGCTCGGTGCGGCCGGTGCCGCGAAGCTCGCGCACTTCTGCCGGTCGAACGTGGCCGGCGTGGTCGCGAACGTCGGGCTCGGCCTGATGCTCGGCCTCATTCCGGCGATCGTCACCGTATTCATGTTCCCGTTCGAGGTGCGGCACGTGACGCTGTCGGCCGGCTCGATCGGCATCGCGCTCGGCGTGCTGGGCAAGGACGCGCTCGGCACGCCCGAGCTGTGGTGGGCCGGCGCCGGCGTGCTCAGCATGGCGATCCTCAACGTGCTCGTCAGCTTCGCGCTCGCGTTCACGATGGCCGTGCGCTCGCGCAGCCTGCGCCGGACCAAGGTGCGCGCGCTCATCGCCGCGATCGTCCGCACGGTGCTGAAGAACCCGCTCGCGCTGTTCTGGCCGGGCAGCGGCCAGGCCGCACGCGCCGGCCAGACGGGCTCGCACTGACCCCGCGGCGGCTTGGCGGTGCCCGCCCGGGCGCCGCCGCACGGCCGCCCGGCACGCCTGCGCGGCGCCCCGGCCCGCGCGGCAAGCACCGAAACGCGACGCAACGCCGGCCCCGGCCGCCCGCGCCGCGTACAATAGTGGACTTTTGCACGTCCTCACCCGCCTTATGTCCTCGCCCACCCTGTACGAATTCTTCGCCCCCTGCCCGCGCGGCCTCGAAGCGGCGCTTGCCGCCGAGCTGGCCGAAATCGCCGGCCGCCACCTGAACGGCGCGCCGTTCACCGCGGGCGCGCAGGTGCCGGGCGGCGTCCACTTCAGCGGCGGCTGGGCCGCCGGCATGGCCGCGAACCTCCATTCGCGGATCGCGAGCCGGGTCCTGCTGAAGATCGCGCACCGCGCGTACCGCAACGAGCAGGACGTCTACGCGCTCGCACTCGAGCAGCCGTGGGAGCGCTGGTTCGCGGCGACGCAGACGCTGCGCGTCGACATCACCGCGATCAAGTCGCCGCTGAAGAGCCTCGAATTCGCGACGTTGCGCGTGAAGGACGCGATCTGCGACCGCATGCGCGAGAAGACCGGCGCGCGCCCGAGCATCGACACCGGTGCGCCGGACGTGCGCGTGTTCGCCTTCCTGACGGCGGGCGAATGCACGCTGTACCTCGACACGTCCGGTGAGCCGCTGTTCAAGCGCGGCTGGCGTCTCGACAAGGGCGCGGCGCCGCTGCGCGAGAACCTCGCGGCCGGCATCCTGCGCCTGACGGGCTGGACGCCCGGCACCGCGCTGTACGACCCGATGTGCGGCAGCGGCACGTTCCTCGCGGAAGCCGCGCAGATCGCGCTCGGCGTGGCGCCCGGCGTCGAGCGCCGGTTCGGCTTCGAGAAACTCAAGCAGTACGACATCACCGCGTGGCAGGGGCTGAAGGTCCCGGCGCTGGATGCGAAGCGCGCGGCGCGCGGCAAACGCGGCGAAGCGCTCGGCGTGTACGGCAGCGACATCTCCGGCGACATGCTCGAGAAGGCGCGCGCGAACCTCGAGCGCGCGGGCGTGCCGTCGGTTTGGCTCAAGCAGGTCGACGCGCGCGGGATGACGCCGCCGTGCGACGGCCCGGGCATCATCCTCGCGAACCCGCCGTACGGCGAGCGGATCGAAGTGCGCGGCCGCAGCGCGCGCGGCGAGGTGCGCGAGACGGGCCGCAACCGCGGCAACGACGACGCATTCCGCCGTACTCACACCGACGCACCGGACAGCGAGTTCTTCAACGCGCTCGGCGATGCGCTGAAGCAGCGCTTCACGGGCTGGCAGGCGTTCCTGCTGACGTCCGACCGGTCGCTGCCTGGCCAGCTGCGGCTGCGCGAATCGGCAAAGACGCCGCTGTTCAACGGCGCGCTCGAATGCCGGCTGTTCCGCTTCGACCTGATCGCCGGCAGCGTGAAGGCGCGCCCGGCCACGCCGGAAGGCGACGCGTAATCCGCATCATGGCCGCGCTGGCGTCGCTGGCGCGGCCCCATCGCGGCACCCGGAACGCCGCCGTTACCGCACCCGCGGCAACGGCGGTGTTTCGTTTCAGTGCTTCGAGCACTCCCAGCGCCCCATCGTGAACGGCAGCGCCTGCCCCGTCTCGAGCAGCGTCTTGAGGCTCGACAGCACGACCGGCCACCCGCCGCGAATCCCGCGATCCATCTCCGAGCCCGGCACCAGCCCGTCGTGCGTGACGGTCAGCTTCACGACGCCCTCGTGCGGCTCGACGACGTAGGTCACGCGCGATTCCCCGCTCTCCCCCGACGGCGTACGCCACGTGACGACCAGCCGGTGCGGCGGATCGTTCTCGACCACTTCGCCGACGATGTCGACGCGCGACGGATCGTCGTAGTCCTGATGTTCCCAGCGCGAGCCCGGCCGCCAGTCGGGCGACGCGTTGCGATGCCGCACCCAGTAGTCCTTCGTCAGTTCGGCGTTGGTGAGCGCGTCGAACACGCGCTCGGGCGTCGACGCAATGAACGTCACGTACACAAAGGCGGGATTACTCATCGTCGTCTCCAGATTCGCGTGCCGCTTCCAGCCCGCGCTTGAGGTCCGCCAGCGCCTGCAGGCGCTGACGCTCGAACTTGCCGATCCAGCGTTCCGCGATGTCGTGGATCGGCACCGGATTCAGGTAATGCAGCTTCTCCCTGCCGCGCCACGTGGTCGCGACGAGATTCGCGGCCTCGAGCAGCGCGAGATGCTTGCTCACGGCCTGCCGGCTCATCGCGAGCCCATCGCACAGCTCGGACAGGGTCTGCCCGCTTTTCGCGTGCAGCAGGTCGAGCAACTGGCGGCGCGTGGCATCGGCCAGCGCCTTGAAAACGAGATCCATGCCGCTCCCGGGTCAATGACCTTATTATGCAACCAAATGGTTGCATGTCAAGGGTGACAACTCTACTGACAATACGGTGTCAGCAGGCCGCGATCACACTGCAATCCCGGCGCAATGCAAGCTGGTTTCCGCACCGAACCCGAACGACACACACCGCAACAAGGAGCTCGTCATGACGTCCGCAACTGCCACCGCCACGCTGGAACGCGCGATCGCGTGGTTCGACATTCCGTCCCTCGATTTCGACCGGGCGATCCGCTTTTACGAAACCGTGCTGCAAACGACGCTGCAGCGCGAAGTCATCGGCGGCGTGCCGATGGCCACGTTCGACCGCGACGCATCGAGCACGGGCGGCAGCATCGTGTTCGATCCGCAGCAGATGAAGCCGAGCGCGAACGGCGTGCTCGTCTACCTGAACGCCGGCGAATCGGTCGTCGCGGCGCTCGAACGCGTGAAACGCGCGGGCGGCGTCGTGCAGGGCACGGTCGTCGAGTTGCCGAACAACTACGGCTACGTCGGCTACCTGATCGACACCGAAGGCAACCGCGTCGGCCTGCACGCGCCGAAATGCCACTGAGCGCAGCGGCCGTCGGGCGCGCGCGGCGCTATCATCGCGACATCCCCATCGCCGTTGGAGTCGAGGTGCCGTCATGACGCGCCGTGCCGACCGCCTGTTCCAGATCGCCGAGCTGTTGCGCGGGCGTCGTCTCACGACCGCGCAACAGCTGGCCGACTGGCTGTCGGTGTCACCGCGCACCGTCTATCGCGACGTGCGCGACCTGCAACTGTCAGGGGTGCCGATCGAAGGCGAAGCCGGCATCGGCTACCGGCTGAACCGCAACGCGAGCCTGCCACCGCTCACGTTCACGGCCGAGGAGCTGGCGGCGCTCGCCACGGGCGCACGCATGCTCGAAACCTGGGGCGGTGCGCGCTTCGCGAGCGGCGCGCGCTCGGCGCTCGCGAAGATCGCGTCGGCGATGCCGGCCGACAAGCGCACGGCGCTCGACCGCCTGCCGGTGTTCGCGCCGTCGTTCCACATCGACGAGACGTTTTGCGCGAAGGTCGACGCGATCCACCAGGCCATCGACACGCGCCACGTGGTCAGCTTCGGCTACCGCGACCGGCTCGGCGCGCATTCGCAACGCCGCGTGTGGCCGCTCGGGCTCGTCTACTGGGGCGGGCGCTGGACGATCGGCGCGTGGTGCGAGCTGCGTGACGATTTCCGCACCTTCGACATCGCGCGGATGGGCGACATCACCGTGCACGAGCAGTTTCCGGACATGGAAGGACGGCGGATCGCCGACTACATGCGGATCGCGGAAGCGCCAATGCGCTGACGCGGCACGACGGCGGGCGCGCTACGCGCCGCCGCCGCCGTTCATGTTCCGGGCCGCCAGACAGCGCCCGGCCCACTTCCCTACGCGCCGAACACCACCGTCCGCTTCGGCCGCTCGTCGACGTGCAGCGAGAACACGTCGGGCCGCGCGTAATGCCCGACCACGTCGAAGTCGTAGCGCGCCCTCACGAGTTCATCGGTATCGATGCGCGCGGTCACGAGCCCGGCTTCGCCGATCAGCGGCTCCGTCAGCAGGTCGCCGAGCGGCCCGACGATCACGCTGCCGCCGCGGATCAGCGGCCGCTCCGGATCTCAGCCCGGCACGTCGATGCCGAGCGCGCGCGGCGACGGCTGCACCTGGCACGCACTGACGACGAAGCAGCGCCCTTCGTGCGCGATGTGCCGCATCGAGCTCTGCCAGACGTCGCGCTCGTCGACGGTCGGCGCGCACCAGATCTGCACGCCCTTCGCGTACATGGCGCAGCGCAGCAGCGGCATGTGGTTCTCCCAGCAGATCGCGGCGCCCGCGCGGCCCGCGGCCGTGTCGACGACGGGCAGCGTCGAGCCGTCGCCCTGCCCCCAGATCAGCCGCTCGGTGCCGGTCGGCATCAGCTTGCGGTGCTTCGCGACGAGCCCGTCGCGCGGGTCGAAGAACAGCGCCGTGCAGTACAGCGTGCTGCCCCCGCGCTCGATCACGCCGACCACGAAGCTCGCGCCGGTGCGCTGCGACAGCGCGGCCAGCTCGTCGGTTTCGGGCCCCGGCACGTCGATCGCCTGCGCGGCATAGCGCGCATACGCGTCGCGGCCTTCGGGCAGCCGGTAGCCGAGCCGCGTGCCGAAGATCTCGCCTTTCGGATAGCCGCCGAGCACGGCCTCGGGCAGCACGACGAGCGACGCGCCGCTGTCGCGGATCGCGGTTTCGTAGCCGAGGATCGTGTCGAGCGTGGCGCGCGTGCCGGCGGGCGATGCGCCGATCTGCAGCGCGGCGATGACTGACGTGGACATGAAGGCGTCTCCGGTGAATGGGGTAACGCCATCTTTATCGATATGATGTCATCGATCAAATCGATAGAACGATAAGTGTCATGAATGCGGATGATATCGCCAGCCTCGACCTGAACCTGCTGAAAGTGTTCGAGGCGCTGTACGAGGAAGGCGGCGCGAGCCGCGCGGCGCTGCGGCTCGGCCTCACGCAGTCGGCGGTGAGCGCGGCGCTGGCGCGGCTGCGCGTGATCTACGCCGATCCGCTGTTCGTGCGCACCGGCCGCGGGCTTGCGCCGACGCCGCGCGCGGACGAACTGAAGCCGATCCTGTCCGACGCGCTCGACCGTTGCCGTGAAAGCCTCGCGATCGCGGCCGACGGCGGCGACCGCATCGGCCGCACGATCTCGATCGGGCTGTCGGACGACTTCGAAATCGCGCTCGGCCGCGCGCTGATCGACGCCGTGGCGCGGGAAGCCGCCGGCATCCGGCTGATCTTCCGGCAGACGCACAGCGGCATCGCCGGCGACGCGCTGCTGCGGCACGGCGTCGACCTCGCGATCGCATCCGGCGGCTTCTCGGCGAACGGCCTCAGCCGGCGCGCGGTCGCGACGGGCGGCTATGCGTGCCTGATCGACCCGGCCACCCGCCCGAAGCCGCCGCGCACACTCACGCTCGCCGATTTCCTGCGGCGCGACCACCTGCTCGTGTCGTCGGGCGGCGTGATCGGGATCGTCGACGAGGCGCTGGCCACGCTCGGCCACAAGCGGCGCGTCGCAGCGTCGACCACGCACTTCGCCGCGTTGCCGTACCTGCTCGCCGGCTCCGACGCGGTCGCGACGATTCCCGCGCACGCGGCACGCGCGATCGCGCAATCGACGCCGCTGCGCGCGCTCGCATGCCCGGTCGACTTGCCGCACTACCCGGTCGAAATCGGCTGGCGCACGAGCACGCAGCGCGACCCGGCGATCGTGCGCGTACGCGACACGATCGCCGCGTGCGTCGCGAACCGCGTCGCACCATGAACAAGGCCCGGCCGGCTTGCGCCGGTCGGGCCTCTTCGATCGAGCCGCGCTGCCGGCGCATGCGTTACTCGACCGACTTCACCATGTCCTCGATGACCTTCTTCGCATCGCCGAACACCATCATCGTCTTGTCCATGTAGAACAGGTCGTTGTCGAGCCCGGCGTAGCCGGCCGCCATCGAGCGCTTGTTGACGATCACCGTGCGCGCCTTGTACGCCTCGATGATCGGCATCCCCGCAATCGGCGATTGCAGATCGTTCTTCGCGGCCGGGTTCACGACGTCGTTCGCGCCGAGCACGAGCACGACGTCGACCTGGCCGAATTCGCCGTTGATGTCCTCCATCTCGTGCACGATCTCGTACGGCACTTCCGCTTCCGCGAGCAGCACGTTCATGTGCCCCGGCATCCGCCCCGCGACCGGATGGATCGCGTACTTCACGTCGATGCCCTTCTCGACCAGCTTGTCGGTCAGCTCCTTCAGCGCGTGCTGCGCGCGGGCCACGGCAAGGCCGTAGCCCGGCACGATCACGACCGTTTCCGCGTTGCCGAGCATGAACGACGCGTCTTCGGCCGAGCCCGATTTCACCGGCCGCTGCTCCTTCGCGCCCGCCGCGCCACCGGCCGCCGCCTCGCCGCCGAAACCGCCGAGGATCACGTTGAAGAACGACCGGTTCATCGCGTGGCACATGATGTACGACAGGATCGCGCCGGACGAGCCGACGAGGGAGCCGGCGATGATCAGCATCGCGTTGTTCAGCGAGAAGCCGATGCCGGCCGCCGCCCACCCCGAGTACGAGTTCAGCATCGACACGACCACCGGCATGTCCGCGCCGCCGATCGGGATGATGATCAGCACGCCGAGCGCGAACGCGATCGCGGTCATGACGATGAACGGCAGCCACGACTGCGTGATGAAGAACAGGATGCCGAAGCCGAGCATCGCGAGCGCGAGCATCAGGTTGAGCAGGTGCTGGCCCGCATACACGACCGGCGCGCCCTGGAACAGCCGAAACCTGTATTTGCCCGACAGCTTGCCGAATGCGATCACCGAACCGGAAAACGTGATCGCGCCGACGACCGTGCCGATGAACAGCTCGACGCGGTTGCCGTACGGGATGAAGTTCGACGACACCGCGTCCTGCGGCACGAGCCCGAACGCTTCCGGCTCCGACACCACCGCGTACGCGATGCACACGGCCGCGAGACCGATCAGCGAGTGCATCGCCGCGACGAGTTCGGGCATCTTCGTCATCTCGACGCGCGCGGCGACGAACGCACCCACGCCGCCGCCGACGATCAGCGCGCCGAGCACCAGCGCGATGCCGAGCGGCAGGTTCGCGCCGAGCCACGCGGCCTGCTTGACGATCAGCGCGATCGTCGTGAGGATCGCGATGGCCATCCCGACCATCCCGAACAGGTTGCCGCGCCGCGCGCTCTTCGGGTTCGACAGGCCCTTCAGCGCCTGGATGAAGCACACCGACGCGACGAGGTACAGCAGCGTGACGACGTTCATGCTCATCGCGCGCCCTCCTTGCCGCCTTCGGCCTGCCGGGGCGCCTTCTTGCGGAACATCTCGAGCATGCGCCTCGTCACCAGGAAGCCGCCGAACACGTTGACGGCCGCGAGCGCGACCGCAAGCGTGCCGAACACCTTGCCGGTCGTGCCGACGGTAAGCGCCGCCGCCAGCATCGCGCCGACGATCACGATCGCCGAGATCGCGTTGGTCACGGCCATCAGCGGCGTATGCAGCGCCGGCGTGACGTTCCACACCACGTGGTAGCCGACGTACACCGCCAGCACGAAGATGATCACGTTGATCACCGTGTGATTGATGACTTCCATGGTCGCCTCCTCCCCCCGGTTACTTGCGCGCGACTTCGCCGTCGCGGCACAGGAGCGTCGCGGCGACGATGTCGTCGGTCAGGTCGATGTTCAGCGTGCCGTCCTTCGTGACGATCAGCTTCATGAAGTCGAGCAGGTTGCGCGCATACAGCGCCGATGCGTCCGCTGCGACCATCGACGCGAGATTCGTGTAGCCGGCAATCGTCACGCCGTCGTGCACGATCACCTGGTCGGCAACCGTCAGCGGGCAGTTGCCGCTCTTGCGGCCGTCGAATTCCGGGCCGCGGCCGGCCGCGAGATCGACGAGTACCGAGCCCGGCTTCATCGACTGCACGGTTTCGACCGAGATCAAGGTCGGCGCCGGGCGCCCGGGAATCAATGCGGTGGTGATCACGATGTCGGCCTGCTTCGCACGCTCGTGCACGAGCGCGGCCTGACGGCCGAGCCACGACGGCGGCATCGGGCGCGCGTAGCCGCCCACGCCTTGGGCCGCGTCGCGCTCTTCGTCGGTTTCGTACGGGACGTCGAGGAATTTCGCGCCGAGCGACTCGATCTGCTCCTTCACGGCCGGCCGCACGTCGGACGCCTCGATCACCGCGCCGAGGCGCTTCGCGGTCGCGATCGCCTGCAGGCCCGCGACGCCCGCGCCGAGAATCAGCACGCGCGCGGCCTTCACGGTGCCCGCGGCCGTCATCAGCATCGGAAAGAAGCGCGGATACAGCGTCGCAGCCACCAGCACGGCCTTGTAGCCCGCGATGTTCGCCTGCGACGACAGCACGTCGAGACTCTGCGCGCGCGTCGTGCGCGGCGCGGCTTCGAGCGCGAAGCCCGTCACGCCGGCCGCGGCGAGCTTCGCCGCCTGCTCGCCATCGAACGGCTCGAGCATCCCGACCAGCACGGCACCACGCTTGAGCAGCGGCAGTTCGGCGTCGGTCGGCGCCTGGACCTTCAGCACGATGTCGACATCGAAAGCGGCCGGCTGGCCGGTCAGCTCGGCACCGGCGTCGGCATAGGCTGCGTCGGGATAACTCGCGGCGATGCCGGCCCCTTTCGCGATACTGACCCGATGACCGGCCGCCGCGTATTTCTTCACGGTTTCCGGCGTCGCGGCCACACGCGCCTCGTTCGCCCGCGTTTCGGCAGGCACGCCAATATGCATCGTCGGTCCCTCCAGTCATTGCAGGTGTTTCGTTTGTGGCGATTTCTACTGCACAACGAACCGGGCAGGCTGACTGCCGGCTCACGAGCGACGACACTCACTCTCCACTTTAGGCGAAAGCGAGGGCCGTACCAGCGGCTCCGCACGGTCGTGCAAGTTGGCGACGCCAGCCCGGCCGGCGTCGCCGCGCATCGACGGGCAGACAAATTGATGGGGTCGGAGTTGTTTAGCGCAGCGACCGGCACCGTTCGGGCGCAACCGGTAAAATGCCGAACCATGAAACCCGAAATCTGGACCCCGCATGTGACGGTCGCCGCGCTCGTCGAGCACGCCGGCCGCTTTCTCATGATCGAGGAAGAAACCTCGTCGGGCCTGCGCATCAACCAGCCGGCAGGCCATCTCGAAGCCGGCGAAACGCTGGCCGACGCCGTGATCCGAGAGACGCTCGAGGAAACCGCGCACCCGTTCACGCCCGACGCGCTCGTCGGCGTCTATCTCGCGCACTACGACCGTCCCGGCACCGCCGGCGCAACCTACCTGCGCTTCACGTTCTGCGGCGCGGCCGGCGAGCCGATCGCGGGCCACGCGCTCGACGACGGCATCGTCCGCACGCTGTGGATGACCGCCGACGAACTGCGCGCCTGCAGCGAGCGCCATCGCTCGCCCGCGGTGATGCGCTGCGTCGACGATTACCTCGCCGGGCGGCGCATTCCGCTCGATTTCGTGCACACGCATTCGGTCGCACCGCGCCCCGAGGCATTCGAACGTCAGGCGGTCAACAAATGAGCAAGCGCCGTGTAGTAGTGGGCATGTCGGGCGGCGTCGATTCGTCGGTGACCGCGTGGCTGCTGAAGGAACAGGGTTACGACGTGGTCGGCCTGTTCATGAAGAACTGGGAAGACGACGACGACGGCGAATACTGCTCGACGCGCCAGGACTGGATCGACGTCGTGTCGGTGGCCGACCTGATCGGCATCGACGTGGAAGCCGTCAACTTCGCGGCGGAATACAAGGACCGTGTATTCGCCGAATTCCTGCGCGAATACTCGGCCGGCCGCACGCCGAACCCCGACGTGCTGTGCAACGCCGAGATCAAGTTCAAGGCGTTCCTCGACCACGCGATGTCGCTCGACGCGGAAATGATCGCGACCGGCCACTATGCGCGCGTGCGCGAACGCGACGGGCGTTTCGAACTGCTGAAGGCCTTCGATCATACGAAAGACCAGTCGTACTTCCTGCACCGGCTGAGCCAGGCGCAACTGTCGAAGACGATGTTCCCGCTCGGCGAGATTCCGAAGACGAAGGTGCGCGAGATCGCCGCGCAGATCGGGCTGCCGAACGCGAAGAAGAAGGATTCGACCGGCATCTGCTTCATCGGCGAACGGCCGTTCCGCGATTTCCTGAACCGCTATCTGCCGACGAAACCCGGCCCGATGAAGACGCCGGACGGCAAGGTCGTCGGCGAACACATCGGCCTCGCGTTCTACACGTTCGGCCAGCGCAAGGGCATCGGCCTCGGCGGCAGCAAGAGCGGCAACGGCGACCCTTGGTTCGTCGCCGCGAAGGACATTGCGTCGAACACGCTGTACGTCGTGCAGGGCCACGATCATCCGTGGCTGCTGGCGCGCGAGCTGGTCGCCGGCAACGTGAGCTGGGTCGCCGGCGAACCGCCGGCCGAAGGTTTTGCGTGCGGTGCGAAGACGCGCTACCGGCAGGCCGACGCCGCATGCGCATTCGGCGCCGCCACGCCCGGCCCGGCAGGCGAAGCACGCTTCTCGCTCGCTTTCGACGACGCGCAGTGGGCGGTCACGCCCGGCCAGTCGGCCGTGCTGTACGACGGCGAAATCTGCCTCGGCGGCGGGATCATCGAATCCGCGGCCGCCGGCCAGCCCGGTCAGGCCGCCCCGGCGGACGGCCCCGCGCGGGCACTCGCCGAAGCACGCTGACACATATTCGGTTTAGACTTGCGGCACGCCGCGCCCGGCGGAACACGATTCCGCTGCGGCCGGCGTGCCGCCGCGCAGCGTACGCATGGCGGCATTTCAAGATTCTTACGGAGTCCCCATGCTTTCACGACGCTATCTGGCGATGTGGTGTGCCGTCCTGCTGCTCGTCGCCGCGGCCGCGCTCGCCTCGATCCACGCACTTTCCTGGTTCTGGATCGTCATTCCCGTCGCCCTCGTCGCCCTCGGCCTGTACGACCTGAAGCAGGACCGCCACGCGATCCTGCGCAACTACCCGCTCTGGGGCCACTTCCGCTTCCTGTTCGAATTCATCCGACCTGAAATCCGCCAGTATTTCGTCGAGGACGACACCGACGAGAAGCCGTTCTCGCGTGCGCAGCGCAGCCTCGTCTATCAGCGCGCGAAGAACGTCGCCGACAACCGTCCGTACGGTACCGAGCTGAACGTGAAGGCCGTCGCACACGAATGGATCAGCCACTCGCTCGCGCCGACGAAGCTGCCGAACCACGATTTCCGCGTCCGCGTCGGCGCGAGCCGCGCGCAACCGTACGACATTTCGATCTTCAACATCTCGGCGATGAGCTTCGGCTCGTTGTCCGCGAACGCGATCCGCTCGCTGAACCTCGGCGCGAAGAAAGGCGGTTTCGCGCACGACACGGGCGAAGGCTCGCTGTCGAAGTACCATCGCGAAAACGGCGGCGACATCATCTGGGAAATCGCGTCCGGCTACTTCGGCTGCCGCAACGACGACGGTACCTTCAACCCCGACAAGTTCGCGAAGCAGGCCGCCGATCCGCAGGTCAAGATGATCGAGGTGAAGCTGTCGCAGGGCGCGAAGCCCGGCCACGGCGGCGTGCTGCCGGCCGCGAAGATCACGCCGGAAATCGCCGAGACGCGCGGCGTGCCGATGGGCAAGGACTGCATCTCGCCCGCGACGCACTCGGAATTCTCGACGCCGCGCGGGCTGCTCGAATTCGTCGAACGTCTGCGCACGCTGTCGGGCGGCAAGCCGACCGGCTTCAAGCTGTGCGTCGGCCATCCGTGGGAATTCTTCGGGATCGCGAAGGCGATGCTCGAGACCGGCATCGTGCCGGACTTCATCGTCGTCGACGGCGCGGAAGGCGGCACCGGTGCGGCGCCGCTCGAATTCACCGACCACGTCGGCGTGCCGCTGCAGGAAGGGCTGCTGCTCGTGCACAACACGCTCGTCGGGATCGGCGTGCGCGATCGCGTGAAGCTCGGCGCAAGCGGCAAGATCATCACCGCGTTCGACGTCGCCCGCACGCTCGCGATCGGCGCGGACTGGGTGAACTCGGCGCGCGGCTTCATGTTCGCGGTCGGCTGCATCCAGGCGCAGACCTGCCACACGGGCCGCTGCCCGACCGGCGTCGCGACGCAGGACCCGGTGCGCCAGCGCGCACTCGTCGTGCCGGACAAGGCCGACCGCGTGTACAACTTCCACCGCAACACGCTGCACGCGCTGCAGGAACTCGTGCAGGCGGCCGGCCTCGCGCATCCTTCCGAGCTGCGCGCGCATCACATCGTGCAGCGCATCGCGCCGCACGAGGTCCGGCTGATGTCGCAGTTGCTGAAGTACCTGAAGCCCGGCGCGCTGCTCGACGGCAACACCTGCGGCTTTACGCTGTACGACAAGTGGTGGCCGATTGCGCGCAGCGATTCGTTCACGCTCGGCGAGGCCGTGTACGCGTCGATCGAGTGACGCACGCCGCCCTGCCCGGCAAAAAGAAAAGCGCCCTGCGGGGCGCTTTTCTTTTGTCTGCCGAATGCGTGAATGCGCGCGCGGCTCAGTTCTGCGGCAGCGTGTCGGCGAACGACGGCCGCTGCAGCAGCTTCACGAAGTACTTGTCGAGGTTCGGGTGGCGATCGCGCCAGTTGAGTTCGGGCATCCGGAAATCGAGATAGCCGAGCGCGCAGCCAAGTGCGATGTCGGCGAGCGTGTAATGATTACCGACGCACCACGTCTTGCCGCCGAGCCCCTGCGACATCGCGACGAGACCGTCGTCGATCTTGCGTTGCTGGCGCGCGATCCAGCTCGCGCTGCGCTGCGCCTCGTCACGCATCGTATGTTCGACGCGAATCGCGACCGCCGCGTCGATCACGCCGTCGCCGAGCGCTTCCCAGCAGCGCACTTCGACGCGCTCGCGGCCCGACGGCGGAATCAGCTTGCCGACCGGCGACAGCGTATCGACGTATTCGCAGATCACGCGGGAATCGAACACCGCGGCACCATCCTCCATCACGAGACACGGGACCTTGCCGAGCGGATTCGATGCATGAATATCCGTCTCCGGCGCCCACACGTTCTCGAGCTCCAGCTTGTAGTCGATCTTCTTTTCAGCCAGCACGATCCGCGCCTTGCGGACGTACGGGCTGCTGAGCGAACCGATTAATTTCATCATCTGCCTTTTTAAGGGAACCGCCGAGAGTATACGTTGTCGCCGATCATAACCGGCCAGCATCGCGCGATAGAAAATCGCCCGACCGGCCTGTGGATGGTTTGCAACAAGCGCCGCGCGGGCCTTCCCAGGCGGCTTCCGGCCCCTCTCTCACGCACGGCGCCCCGCGGCGCTACAATCGCACGAATGAACGCGCCCCTCGATACCGCCATCGCCGTCGACGTCTACCGCCAGCGCCGTGAACGCGTGCTTGCCGCACTGCGTGCCGCCGGCGGCGGCGTCGCCATCGTCCCCACCGCGCCCGAAGTGTCGCGCAACCGCGATACGGACTATCCGTACCGGTTCGACAGCTACTTCCACTACCTGACGGGCTTCAGCGAGCCGGATGCCGTGCTCGTGCTGAACGCGGCCGCACCGCACGGCGCGCCGGAGTCGGTCCTGTTCTGCCGCGGCAAGAATGCCGACCGCGAAATCTGGGAAGGTTTCCATTACGGGCCCGAAGCCGCGCGCGACACGTTCGGCTTCGACGCGGCGTTCGCAGTCGACGTGATCGATACCGAGATGCCGCGCCTGCTCGCCGACGCGGGCACCGTGCACTACCGGTTCGGCGCCTCGGCCGACTTCGACCGCCAGCTCGCGGGCTGGGTCGACGCCGTGCGCGCGCTCGCACGCACGGGCGTCGCCGCCCCCGATGCGATGCTCGACCTCACGCCGCTGCTCGACGACATGCGGCTCGTGAAGGACGAGCACGAGCTCGCGATCATGATGCGCGCCGCGCACATCTCCGCACTCGCGCATCGCCGCGCGATGCAGGCGTGCCGCCCCGGCGTCCGCGAATACGAGCTCGAGGCCGAGCTGCTGTATGTCTTCCGCAAGCATGGCGCGCAGTCGCCCGCGTACGGCTCGATCGTCGCGGCCGGCGCGAACGCGTGCGTGCTGCACTACCCGGCCGGCAACGCAACCGCGAAAGATGGCGACCTGATCCTGATCGACGCCGCGTGCGAACTCGACGGCTACGCGTCCGACATCACACGCACGTTCCCGGCCAACGGGCGCTTCTCGCCCGCGCAGCGCACGCTGTACGACATCGTGCTCGCCGCGCAGCAGGCCGCGATCGACGCGACCCGTGCCGGCGTGCCGTTCGAGGCGCCGCACGACGCGGCCGTGCGCGTGCTCGCGCAGGGGCTGCTCGACACCGGCATCATTCCGAAAACGCGCTTCTCGAACGTCGACGACGTGATCGCCGAGCGCGCCTACACGCGCTTCTACATGCACCGCACCGGCCACTGGATCGGCATGGACGTGCACGATTGCGGCGACTACCGCGAGCGGCTCGCCGAGCGCGACGGCAACGGCGCGCTGCCGTGGCGCACGCTGAAGGCCGGCATGACGCTGACGATCGAGCCCGGCCTGTACGTGCGCGCCGCCGACGACGTGCCGCCCGAGTACTGGAACATCGGCATCCGCATCGAGGACGACGCGATCGTGCGCGAGCACGGCTGCGAGCTGATCACGCGCGGCGTGCCCGTCGCGGCGGACGAGATCGAAGCGCTGATGCGCGCGGGCGCATGACCGGCTGCCGCCGACCGTTACCACCGTTTCACGAATCAAGATGACGACCGCCTCCTCCCCGGCCACGCCGGACTACGACCTCGCCATCGTCGGCGCGGGCCCCGTCGGGCTCGCGCTCGCCGGCTGGCTCGCGCGCCGCAGCGCCACGCAGCATGCGTCGATCGCACTGATCGATGCACGCGAACCGGCCGCGAGCGCGAACGACCCGCGCGCGATCGCCGTGTCGCACGGCAGCCGCGTGCTGCTCGACACGCTCGCGTGGCCCGCCGACGCGACGCCGATCGAACATATCCACGTATCGCAGCGCGGCCATTTCGGCCGCACGCTGATCGACCGCGACGAGCACGACGTCGCCGCGCTCGGCTATGTCGTGCGCTACGGCTCGCTGATGCAGGCGCTCGCGGACGCCGTGCGCGGCACACGCATCGACTGGCTCACGTCGACCACCGCGCGCACGCCGCAGCAGGATGCCGACGGCGTCACGCTGACGCTCGACGGCCCGCACGGTGAGCGCACGCTGCGCGCACGCGTCGTCATCAATGCCGAAGGCGGGCTGTTCCACGAACAGCAGGCCGATACGGGCAAGCATCGCCGCGACTACGGACAGACCGCGCTCGTCGGCACGGTCACGGTATCGGCACCGCGCCCGAACGTCGCATGGGAACGCTTCACGCACGAAGGCCCGCTCGCGCTGCTGCCGCTCGGCGGGCCACGCCAAGCCGAGTACGCGCTCGTCTGGTGCTGCACGCCCGATGAAGCGGCGCGGCGCGCGGCGCTGCCCGACGACGCATTCCTGCGCGAGCTCGGCAGCGCGTTCGGCGAACGCATGGGCGACTTCGTCGCGATCGCGGGCCGCGCATCGTTCCCGCTCGGCCTGACCGCCGCGCAGACGCTCGTCAACGGCCGCGTCGCGATCGTCGGCAATGCCGCGCAAACCCTGCACCCCGTCGCGGGCCAGGGGCTCAACCTCGGGCTGCGCGATGCCCATACGCTCGTCGACACGCTGTCCGCGCAAGGCTTCGAAGCAACCGCACTCGCCACCTTCAACGCGCGGCGCGCGCTCGACCGGCGCTTCACGATCGGCGCAACCGACACGCTGGCGCGCCTGTTCACGATCGACTCGGGCCCGCTTCCGCTGCTGCGTGGCGCTGCGCTCACCGCGCTCGAATTCGTGCCGCCGCTCAAGAAGGTGATCGCGCGCCAGATGATGTTCGGCCAGCGCAACTGACGCGCGGCGCGCACAGTCGCGCCACTCAAACCGGGTCAAATCGGCGGGGCATGGGAATACGGTAAAATGCGCGTTTCCGTCTGCCCTTTCCCTGCCCGCGCCCGCCGCGGGCGGTGCCATTGCGATGCCCGTTATCGGCCCTCACGTATTGCGTAACAACCTGTTCGTCGCCCCGATGGCCGGCGTGACGGATCGTCCGTTCCGCCAGCTCTGCAAGCGGCTGGGAGCCGGTTACGCCGTGTCCGAGATGGTCGCGTCCAACGCACAGCTGTGGAAAAGCGCGAAGACGATGCGGCGCGCGAACCACGAAGGCGAGGTGGAACCGATTGCGGTCCAGATCGCCGGCGCCGATCCCGCGATGATGGCCGAAGCGGCCCGCTACAACGTCGACAACGGCGCGCAGATCATCGACATCAACATGGGCTGCCCGGCGAAGAAGGTCTGCAATGTCGCGGCCGGCTCCGCGCTGCTGCAGAACGAGCCGCTCGTGCAGCGCATCGTCGAGGCCGTCGTCGCGGCGGTCGGCACGGGCCCCGATGCGGTGCCCGTCACGCTGAAGATCCGCACGGGCTGGGATCGCGAGCACAAGAACGCGATCACCGTCGCGCGCCTGGCCGAAGCCGCCGGCATCTCGATGCTCACCGTGCACGGCCGCACGCGCGCCGACCTGTACCGCGGCGACGCGGAATACGACACCATCGCGGCCGTGAAGGCGGCCGTGCGGATTCCGGTGGTCGCGAACGGCGACATCACGTCGCCCGCGAAGGCGAAGGCCGTGCTCGACGCAACCGGCGCCGATGCACTGATGATCGGTCGTGCCGCGCAAGGTCGGCCGTGGCTGTTCCGCGAAATCGATCATTTCCTGCAAACCGGCGAGCTGCTGCCCCCGCCGCGGATCGACGAGATCCAGCACGTGATGAACGAACACCTGGAAGACCACTACGCTTTCTATGGTGAATTCACGGGAGTCCGTACTGCGCGCAAGCACATCGGCTGGTACACTCGCGGCCTTTCCGGTGCCAACGGGTTCCGGCACCGGATGAACACGCTCGATTCCTCCCGCGAGCAGCTCGCCGCCGTCAATGCATTCTTCGAGGCGCAAAAGGCGCTGTCGGACCACCTCGTCTACGTGGATGACGAAGAGGAAAACGGCCAGGGCGAGTCGGACGACCATAACCAGTTAGCAGCATGAGCAAGCACAACATCGAACAATGTGTCCGCGAGAGCCTGGACGTGTATTTCCGGGATCTAGACGGCTCCAATCCGCACGACGTCTATGAAATGGTGATGTCCTGCGTCGAAAAGCCGATGCTCGAGGTCGTGCTCGTACAGGCAGGCGGCAACCAGTCGCTCGCCGCGGAGTACCTCGGCATCAATCGCAATACGCTGCGCAAGAAGCTGCAGCAGCACGGCCTGCTGTAGGCGGCCGTCCCGTCCCCGTTTCCCTGGCTATTGGTGGTTCCATCATGATCAAGCAAGCGCTCATTTCCGTTTCCGACAAGACCGGCATCGTCGACTTCGCGAAGTCGCTGTCCGACCTCGGCGTCAAGCTCCTGTCGACCGGCGGCACCGCGAAACTGCTCGCCGACGCGGGCCTGCCCGTTACCGAAGTGGCCGATTACACGGGCTTCCCGGAAATGCTCGATGGGCGCGTGAAGACGCTCCACCCGAAGGTGCACGGCGGCATCCTGGCCCGCCGCGACCTGCCCGAGCACATGCAGGCGCTGGAGCAACACGGCATCCCGACGATCGACCTGCTGGTCGTGAACCTGTACCCGTTCGTCGCGACGATCGCGAAGGACGACTGCACGCTCGCCGACGCGATCGAGAACATCGACATCGGCGGCCCGACGATGCTGCGCTCGGCCGCGAAGAACCACCGCGACGTGACGGTCGTCGTCGATCCGGCCGACTACGCGGTCGTGCTCGATGAAATGAAGGCGAACGGCAATGCGGTCGGCTACGCGACCAACTTCCGCCTCGCGACGAAGGTGTTCGCGCACACCGCGCAATACGACGGCGCGATCACGAACTACCTGACGAGCCTGACCGACGAGCTGAAGCACGCATCGCGCAGCGCGTACCCGGCGACGCTGAACCTGGCGTTCGACAAGGTGCAGGACCTCCGCTACGGCGAGAACCCGCACCAGAGCGCCGCGTTCTACCGCGACCTCGCGACGCCGGCCGGCGCGCTTGCGAACTACCGCCAGCTGCAGGGCAAGGAACTGTCGTACAACAACATCGCGGATTCCGACGCGGCGTGGGAATGCGTGAAGACGTTCGACGCACCGGCCTGCGTGATCATCAAGCATGCGAACCCGTGCGGCGTCGCGGTCGGCAACGATTCGGCCGATGCGTACGCAAAGGCGTTCCAGACGGACCCGACGTCGGCATTCGGCGGCATCATCGCGTTCAACCGCGAAGTCGACGAAGCGGCTGCCCAGGCCGTCGCGAAGCAGTTCGTCGAAGTGCTGATCGCACCGTCGTTCTCCGACGCCGCGAAGCAGGTGTTCGCCGCGAAGCAGAACGTGCGCCTGCTCGAGATCGCGCTCGGCGACGGCCATAACGCATTCGACCTGAAGCGCGTGGGCGGCGGCCTGCTCGTGCAGTCGCTCGACTCGAAGAACGTGCAGCCGCACGAACTGCGTGTCGTCACGAAGCGCCACCCGACGCCGAAGGAAATGGACGACCTGCTGTTCGCATGGCGCGTCGCGAAGTACGTGAAGTCGAACGCGATCGTGTTCTGCGGCAACGGCATGACGCTCGGCGTCGGTGCAGGCCAGATGAGCCGTGTCGATTCCGCGCGCATCGCGAGCATCAAGGCGCAGAACGCGGGCCTGACGCTGGCCGGCTCGGCCGTGGCATCGGATGCGTTCTTCCCGTTCCGCGACGGCCTCGACGTCGTCGTGGCGGCCGGCGCGACCTGCGTGATCCAGCCGGGCGGCTCGATGCGCGATGACGAAGTGATCGCCGCCGCCGACGAGCACAACATCGCGATGATCCTGACGGGCGTGCGCCACTTCCGTCACTGATCGCATGCGGCCCGCGCGGTCGCTGCACGACAACCCGGCGGCATCGCACCCGCCGGGTTTTTTATTGCGCGGCGCCCTCGTACGCGACCGTGCGGCCAGCGCGCCGCACCATTCGTTGTAGTATCGCTGCATCAGGCTTTTCTCCTTACCCATGCGAATTCTCGGCATCGACCCCGGCCTGCGCGTTACCGGCTTCGGCATCATCGACGTCAGCGGCCACCGGCTCGCGTATGTCGCGAGCGGCGTGATCCGCACGCCGACCGCCGACCTGGCCACCCGGCTCGGCACGATCTTCCAGGGCGTCTCGACCATCGTGCGCGAGCACGCCCCCGATCAGTCCGCGATCGAAAAGGTGTTCGTCAACGTGAACCCGCAGTCGACGCTGCTGCTCGGCCAGGCACGCGGCGCCGCGATCTGCGGCCTCGTCGCGGGCGGCCTGCCGGTCGCCGAATACACGGCGCTGCAGCTCAAGCAGGCCGTGGTCGGCTACGGCCGCGCGACCAAGACGCAGATGCAGGAAATGGTCACACGGCTGCTCAACCTCTCCGGACAACCGGGCTCCGACGCGGCCGACGCGCTCGGCATGGCGATCTGCCACGCGCACGGCGGCAACACGCTCAGCACGCTCGGCGGCCTCGCGCCGGCGCTCGCGAAGAAAGGGCTGCGCGTGCGGCGCGGGCGCCTCGTCGGCTGATGCCGCGCATGCCGGCGTGCGGCGCACCGGATCGCCCCTCTTGACCGCACGCGGCGCGCCCACGCCCCCACCTCGCCCCGGCCTGATGGCCGATCCCGTCGGCATTGCGCCGCACGTGCGCTACACTCGCGCTTTCTTCCTCGCATCCCGCCATCCATGATCGGTCGCATCGCCGGCATCCTGCTCGAAAAGAACCCGCCTCACCTGCTCGTCGACTGCAACGGCGTCGGCTACGAAATCGACGTGCCGATGAGCACCTTCTACAACCTGCCGCAAACAGGCGAGCGCGTCGTGCTGCTCACGCAGCAGATCGTCCGCGAGGACGCGAACCTGCTGTACGGCTTCCTGACGCCGCAGGAGCGCACGACCTTCCGCGAGCTGCTGAAGATCACCGGCATCGGCGCACGCATGGCGCTCGCCGTGCTGTCCGGCATGAGCGTGCAGGAACTCGCGCAGGCCGTGACGATGCAGGACGCCGCGCGCCTGACGCGCCTGCCCGGCATCGGCAAGAAGACGGCCGAGCGCCTGCTGCTCGAACTGAAGGGCAAGCTCGGCGCCGATCTCGGTGCGCTCGCCGGCGCCGCGTCGCCGTCCGACCACGCAACCGACATCCTCAACGCGCTGCTCGCGCTCGGCTATTCCGAAAAGGAAGGCCTCGCCGCGATCAAGAACGTGCCGGCCGGCACCGGTGTATCCGAAGGCATCAAGCTCGCGCTGAAGGCGTTGTCGAAGGTGTAATGCCCGCATGACGCACCGCCTATCGGTGCGTTGAAGCCAGTGTCGCGCGGCCGTGGGGCGCTCGCCAGTCGGCCGTTCGGCCAGGTGGGCGGGACAGCGGCGCGCGGTACAATGGCCGCATGATTGAAACCGACAAACTCGCCACCGAGCAGCGGATCATCGCCGCCACACCCACCTCGTCGCACGAGGAGGTGTTCGAACGTGCGCTGCGGCCGCGCCAGCTCGACGACTACGTCGGCCAGGAAAAGGTGCGCGGCCAGCTCGAGATCTTCATCGAAGCCGCCAAGCGCCGCTCCGAGCCGCTCGACCACGTGCTGCTGTTCGGGCCGCCGGGCCTCGGCAAGACGACGCTCGCGCACATCATCGCGCGGGAGATGGGCGTGAACCTGCGCCAGACGTCGGGCCCCGTGCTCGAGCGCGCGGGCGATCTCGCCGCGCTGCTGACGAACCTCGAGGCGAACGACGTGCTGTTCATCGACGAAATCCACCGGCTGTCGCCGGTCGTCGAGGAAATCCTGTATCCGGCACTCGAGGATTACCAGATCGACATCATGATCGGCGAAGGCCCGGCCGCGCGCAGCGTGAAGCTCGACCTGCAGCCGTTCACGCTGGTCGGCGCCACCACCCGCGCCGGGATGCTGACCAACCCGCTGCGCGATCGCTTCGGGATCGTCGCGCGCCTCGAGTTCTACGACGCCGACCAACTGTCGCGCATCGTGCGGCGCTCGGCGTCGCTGCTGAACGCGCAGATCGATCCGAACGGCGCGCTCGAAATCGCGAAGCGCTCGCGCGGCACGCCGCGGATTGCAAACCGGCTGCTGCGCCGCGTGCGCGATTTCGCGGAAGTGAAGGCCGACGGCCAGATCACCGCGGCCGTTGCCGATGCCGCGCTCGCGATGCTCGACGTCGACCCGGTCGGCTTCGACCTGATGGACCGCAAGCTGCTCGAGGCGATCCTGTACAAGTTCGACGGCGGCCCGGTCGGTATCGACAACCTCGCGGCGGCGATCGGTGAAGAACGCGACACGATCGAGGACGTACTCGAGCCGTACCTGATCCAGCAGGGCTTCCTGCAGCGCACGCCGCGCGGGCGCGTCGCGACGCTGCTCACCTATCGCCACTTCGGGCTTTCCGTGCCCGACACCGGCCGCACCGAACGCGGCGAGTGGGATACCCCCGACGGGAAGTAACCCGTCGCCCAAGCCGCACCCACCATGACGACGCCGCCCAGCCACCACCCCGCCGCACCCGCACCGGGCCCGCGCTGGGCCGAGCCGATCCGCAAGCGGCTCGTGGCCGGCGTCACGCACCTGACGGCGGGCGGCGGCGGCCCGTCGCTCGACCTTTCTTCGCCGCCGGGAGACCCCGGGCTGTTCGGCCCCGATGCCGTCTGCTGGCGCGTGCATGCCGACTTCACGTCGATGATGACGGGCGGCATCGCCGCGCTGCTGCTGCAGGCGCTCCATCCGCTCGCGCTCGCGGGCGTCTGGGATCACTCGTCGTTTCGCACCGACATCCTGGGCCGCTTGCGGCGCACCGCCACATTCATCACCGGTACGACGTTCGGCAGTCGCGCGGACGCACTCGCGCTGATCGAGCGCGTGAAATCGATCCACGCGCACATATCGGGCACCGCACCGGACGGCCGGCCCTACCGTGCCGACGATCCGGCGTTGTTGACCTGGGTACATGTCGCGGAAGTGTCGAGTTTCCTCGCCGCGCATCTGCGCTACGTGAATCCGGCACTGCCGGGTGAGTTGCAGGACCGCTACTACGCCGAAACGGCATTGATCGCCGAACTGCTCGGCGCACATGGGGTGCCCCGTTCGCGCGCCGAGGTGGCCGCGTATCTCGCGCGCATGCAGCCTGAACTCGAGGCCGGACCGCGCACGTTCGACGTGATGTCCATCCTGCTCAACGTGCCCGTCGCGAAGCCCGCGTTGCGGCCGGCCGCGTCGCTGGTGATGCACGCCGGCATCGACCTGCTGCCGCCATGGGCGCAGCGCATGCTCGGCGTGTCGGCGTTCGCACCGCTGCGCCGCGCGGTGGTCCGGCCCGGCATCCGGGTCGTCGCACCCGTGCTGCGTTGGGCGCTCGTGAACGGCGCATCCAGGCGTGCGCGCCGCCGCGCTACCGCGACACCGCCCGACGGCACGCCGCCCGCCTGACGATTCGCTTCCTCACATCATTTCAATTTACTGTCAAATACCTGTGACAAGCTGACGGGCTTGCACCCGCGCACGGTCGCACGCGCCGTCCGTTCCGCCCGTCCGTGACCCGCGCGGTGTCCCGCCCACCCGACCGACACCCGATGCCCGCGATGCCACGCCTGCCGATCCGATTCGCCCTTGCCGCCAGCCTGTCCACCGTCTTCGCCCTCACCGCCTGCGGAGGCGACGATGTCGCCGCCGTCGCGCGTTCGGACGCGCAAACGCCGTCCGGCGGCACCCCGACCGTGCCGGCCCCCGCGCCGCCCGCCACCGTCACGCCGCAACCGGGCAAATGGAAGGCCGCTCGCGCAGGCGACCTGATCGACGTGACGCTCGGCGACCTCCATCCGACGCAGGGTGCGATCGGCTACGACCAGATCTACTACAAGCTCGGCCGCTACGAACTGCAGCCCGACAAGAAATTCGACGACTTCTGCGCGGACGAAGGCCTCGGCGGCGTCGCTTCGGGCGGCTATACGGCCAGGTCGGCGCTGCGCGAGCCCGCGAGCTACACGTGCACGACGACCGACGCGAACGCCCGCGACCGCTCGGTGCTGAACCCGGTCGTGATCGGCCCGAACGGCGATGCGCTGTACCTGACCGACGGCCACCACGGCCTGTCGACCTACTACGAGACGCCCGACGGCGGCCCGGCGCTGCACGTGCACGTCGTCGTCAAGGACAACCTCAGCGGCTACTCGGGTGACGCGTTCTGGCAGCAGATGCAGAGCCGCGGCTATCTGCGCCTCAAGAACGGCGAAGGCAAGGCGATCACGACCGCCCAACTGCCGACCGGGCTCGGCCTGAAACTCGGGATGACGAACGACCGCTACCGCTCGCTCGTCTATTTCACGCGCGACATCGGCTACAGCAAGCCCGCACAAGCCACCGACTATCTCGAGTTCTACTGGGCCGACTGGCTGCGCGCGCAACCGGGCACGTTCTCGCTCGCCGGCTATGACCTGGCGCGCGCCGGCGCAACCGACCCCGATCCGGCAAAAGCCGACACGGGCTACCTGAACGCGGTCTGGAATGCGTCGACGCGCATGGTCGCGGCCACGGACCCGGTGATCGACGGCAAGACGGGGGCCGACCTCGGGCGCGCGGACGCGATCAACGGCGGGAAGAAATACAACAAGGGGGAATTCGACAAGCTGCGCCAGCCGATCGCGGCGGACAAGCCCGGCAAGATCGCGTACGCGCTCGACTACAAGACGCGCCACGCGCTGCCGCAGTAAGCAGCCGGCACCGGAAACCCCGGCCGGCGACGCCGGACGGGGCCCGCTGGCTCAGAGGACCTTGCGGTACCCGTCGTCGTCGTCGCTCGCGGCGTCCAGATGCGACACGTCGGC
Organism: Burkholderia lata; assembly: GCF_902499025.1. Classification (GTDB taxonomy): domain Bacteria; phylum Pseudomonadota; class Gammaproteobacteria; order Burkholderiales; family Burkholderiaceae; genus Burkholderia; species Burkholderia lata_C. Next base: position 212,247 of record NZ_CABVPW010000008.1, read on the forward strand.
CCACTGCACCACCTGCGCGCGGCCATCGACGTAATCGACGACGTTGATGCTCGTATTGAGCAGTTGGTAATTGCGCGGCGCCGACAGCTCGATGCCGTTCGCAAACCGGTACACGCAATCGAGCACGCCGCCGTGCGCGACGCACGCGATCCGGCCGCCCGGATGCTCGGCGACGATCGGCTCGAGCGCATGCAGCACGCGGTGGTAGAACTCGCGCTGCGACTCGCCGCCTTCCGGCGCGAAGCCGGGGTCGCGCGTCTGCCAGGCCGCGTATGCGTCGGGAAACAGCGTCTCGATCTCGGCGCTGTCATGCCCCTGAAACTGGCCGTACGAGCGTTCGCGCAGCCCTTCCCGCAACCGCAGCGGCAGCCCGAGCGCGTTGGCGAACGGCTGCGCGGTCTGCTGCGCGCGCATCAGGTCGCTCGAATAGATCGCGTCGAGCCGGGCACCGTCACGCGCGTCGCGTGCGAGGCGCGCGGCCAGCTTTTGCGCCTGCTCGAGGCCCGTTTCGGCCAGCGGAATGTCGATATGACCCTGGATGCGCTTGATGCGATTCCAGGCCGTCTCGCCATGGCGGATGAAAAGAATCTGCGTGGTGGCCATCGCGGCGCGTCTCCGGGGAAGAATCAGGGCCGCACTTGCAGCCAGAAAGTCACGGGGCCGTCGTTGACGAGCGACACCTGCATGTCGGCGCCGAACTCGCCCGTCTCGACGACCGGATGGCGCGCACGCGCGGCCGCGACGAAATAGTCGAACAGCCGCGCGCCTTCGTCGGGCGGCGCGGCCGGCGTGAAGCTCGGACGCAGCCCGCTGTTGGTATCGGCCGCCAGCGTGAACTGCGACACGAGCAGCAGGCCGCCTGCGCGGCCCTCGCCGTCGATATTCGACACCGGCAGGTTCATCTTGCCGGCGGCATCGCTGAACACGCGGTAGCCGAGCATTTTCGCGAGCAGCTTGTCGGCCGCCGCGTCGGTGTCGCCGCGCTCCGCGCAGACCAGCGCGAGCAGGCCCGCACCGATCTCGCCCGTCGTGCGGTCGCCGACGCGCACGTCGGCGCGCTTCACGCGCTGGATCAGCGCGATCATGCGGTCAGCGTGACGCGTGCGAAGCGGCGCTTGCCGACCTGCACGACGAACTCGCCGGCTTCGACCTTCAGGCCCTTGTCCGACACGGTCGCGCCGTCGATCTTCACGCCGCCCTGCTCGATGTTGCGCAGTGCCTCGCTCGTCGACGGCACGAGGCCGGCCTGCTTCAGCAACTGACCGATCGCGAGCGGTGCGCCCGCAAGCGTGACCGACGGAATGTCGTCCGGCACGCCGCCCTTCGCGCGGTGGTTGAAGTCCTCGAGCGCGCGCTCGGCGTCGGCCTGCGAGTGGAAGCGCGCGACGATTTCCTGCGCGAGCAGCACCTTGAAGTCGCGCGGGTTGCGGCCGCCTTCGATCTCGCGCTTGAAGCCGCCGATCTCGTCCATCGGGCGGAACGACAGCAGTTCGAAGTAACGCCACATCAACGTGTCCGAGATGCTCATCAGCTTGCCGAACATGTCGTTCGGCTGCTCGCTGATGCCGACGTAGTTGCCCTTCGACTTCGACATCTTCTCGACGCCGTCGAGGCCTTCGAGCAGCGGCATCGTGAGAATGCACTGCTGTTCCTGGCCGTATTGCTTCTGCAGTTCGCGGCCGACCAGCAGGTTGAACTTCTGGTCGGTGCCGCCGAGCTCGAGGTCGGCGTTCAGCGCGACCGAGTCGTAGCCCTGCATCAGCGGGTACAGGAATTCGTGGATCGAGATCGGCACGCCGCCCTGGAAGCGCTTCGTGAAATCCTCGCGCTCGAGGATCCGCGCAACCGTGTAGCGCGACGCGAGCTTGATCATCCCGTCCGCGCCGAGCGGCATCGACCATTCGCTGTTGTAGCGGATTTCGGTCTTGTCGCGGTCGAGCACGAGCGCGGCCTGCTCGAAGTAGGTCTTCGCGTTCGATTCGATCTGCTCGCGCGTGAGCGGCGGGCGCGTCGCGTTGCGGCCCGACGGGTCGCCGATCAGCGACGTGAAATCGCCGATCAGGAAGATCACCGTGTGGCCGAGGTCCTGCAGCTGACGCATCTTGTTCAGCACGACCGTATGGCCGATGTGGATGTCAGGTGCGGTCGGGTCGAGGCCGAGCTTGATGCGAAGCGGCGTGCCCGTGGCCGCGCTGCGCGCGAGCTTCTGCGCGAACTCTTCCTCGACCAGCAGCTCGTCGACGCCGCGCTTCGTGACGGCGAGCGCATGCCGGACTTCGTCGGTGATCGGGAAAACAGGCTTGGAACTGGGTTCGGTGCTCATCGGTGCCAGGAAGAATGTCGCAAAAGCAGGGATTTTCCCATAACTTGCGCGCGCATCGCTTAACGGCGCGTCATGTTGCGCGGATAATCGGGCGCAAGGCGCGCGGCACCGGCCCGCGCCGCACGATCCAGGAGGACCCCACGTGCCGCAACGACAGCCGCAAAACGCCCATCCGGCCGACGGCATCTACTTCGGGCTGATGTCGGGAACCAGCATGGACGGCGTCGATGGCGTCGCCGTGCGTTTCGAGGCCGGCCGTGCGCCGGTCGTGCTCGCGGAAGCGTTCGTCGGCTTCGCGCAATCGCTGCGCGACGCGCTGTTCGCGCTGCAGCAGCCCGGCCACGATGAAATCGACCGCGAATCGGTCGCCGCGAACGCGCTGGTCGCACGCTATGCGGTGTGCTGCCACGAATTGCAGCGCACGGCCGGGCTGTCGCGCGACGAGATCCGCGCGATCGGCGTGCACGGCCAGACCGTGCGCCATCGCCCCGAGCGCGGCTATACGCGGCAGATCAACAACCCGGCGTTGCTTGCCGAGCTGACCCAGGTCGACGTGATCGCCGATTTCCGCAGCCGCGATGTCGCCGCAGGCGGCCACGGCGCGCCGCTCGCGCCGGCCTTCCATGCGACGGTATTCGGCGCGCCGGGCGAGACGCGCGTCGTCTGCAATCTCGGCGGGATCAGCAACATCACGATCCTGCCCGGCGAAGGCGGCGACGTGCGCGGCTTCGACTGCGGCCCCGCGAATGCGCTGCTCGACGAATGGGCGACCCGTCATCTCGGCAAGCCGTACGACGACGGCGGCAAGTTCGCCGCGCGCGGCACCGTCCACGCGCCGCTGCTCGACGCGCTGCTCGACGAGCCGTATTTCGCCGCACCGCCGCCGAAGAGCACCGGGCGCGACCTGTTCAATCCCGCATGGCTCGACGCGAAGCTCGCCGCGTTCGCACAGGTCGCGCCGCAGGACGTGCAGGCAACCCTCACCGCGCTCACGGCCGTGTCGGTCGCACGCGAAATCGCGCAGCACGCAGCGGGCTGCAAGGCCGTGTTCGTATGCGGCGGCGGCGCACGCAATCCGGTGCTGCTCGACGCCCTCCGGAACGCACTGCACGAGGCAGGTGTGCCGGCCACGGTCGATACGACGGCCGCACTCGGCGTGCCGCCCCAGCAAGTCGAGGCGCTCGCGTTCGCGTGGCTCGCATACCGCTTCACGGCGCGCCAGCCCGGCAATCTTGCGACGGTCACCGGTGCCGCCGGCAATCGCGTGCTCGGCGCGCTCTATCCGCGCTGACGCGACGCCTGCGGCGCGGCGGGTGCCGCATTGCCATCGCAGACGGACATAAAAAAACGGGGCATGAAGCCCCGTTTTTCATTCCGACGAACCGGTGTAGACCTGCCGTGCGGTCAGACCGAGAACGACGAGCCGCACCCGCAGGTGGTGCTCGCGTTCGGGTTCTTGATCACGAACTGGGCGCCGTTGAGGTCGTCCTTGTAGTCGATCTCGGCGCCGACCAGGTACTGGTAGCTCATCGAGTCGATCAGGAGCTGGACGCCGTTCTTGTTCATCACGGTGTCGTCCTCGTTGACTTCCTCGTCGAACGTGAAGCCATACTGGAAGCCGGAGCAGCCGCCGCCCTGCACGAACACGCGCAGCTTCAGGTCGGGATTGCCCTCTTCGTCGATCAGTTGCTTGACCTTGTCGGCCGCGGCGTCGGTGAAGACGAACGGAACCGGCATTTCGGCCGTCGTTGCTGCGGATTCGGTAACAGCGTTCATTGCGAACTCTCCAAAAAGCTTTAGCCGCTATTGTAGGGCCGATCAGAAGATCGTGCTGAAGTCCATGAAATCAATAGGTTCTTGTCGATTTCATCAAACGCGCCCGCGCGGGCCGCGGCAGCACGCGCCTGGAAACGGACATAAAAAAACCGCCAGCGCGAAAGCTGGCGGTTTTTTCGGCGGACGCCGCCCGGAAGCGGCGATGCCATGAAGCGGAATTAACGCTTCGAGAACTGCTTGGCGCGGCGTGCCTTGCGCAGACCGACCTTCTTACGCTCGACTTCACGCGCATCGCGCGTGACGAAGCCTGCGCTCGACAGCGACGGCTTGAGCGTCGCATCGTAGTCGATCAGTGCACGGGTGATGCCGTGGCGCACTGCACCTGCCTGACCCGTTTCGCCGCCGCCGTTGACGTTGACCTTGATGTCGAACGTCTGGCCGTGGTTCGTGAGTTCCAGCGGTTGACGCACGATCATCAGCGACGTTTCGCGCGAGAAGTAGTCAGCGATGGGCTTGCCGTTGACGATGATGTCGCCCTTGCCAGCCTTGATGAAGACACGTGCGACTGCGCTCTTGCGGCGGCCCGTACCGTAGTTCCAGTTACCGATCATGTGGGTCCCCTTAGATCTCGAGCGCCTTCGGCTGTTGAGCCGAGTGCGGATGCGTCGCTTCTGCGTAGACCTTCAGCTTCTTGATCATCGCGTAGCCGAGCGGGCCCTTCGGCAGCATGCCCTTGACCGCCTTCTCGAGCGCACGGCCCGGGAAGCGTTCTTGCATCTTGCCGAACGTCGTTTCATAGATACCGCCCGGGTAGCCCGAGTGACGGTAGTACTTCTTGTCCAGCGTCTTGTTGCCCGTGACTTTCAACTTGCTCGCGTTGACGATGATGATGAAATCACCAGTGTCGACGTGCGGAGTGAACTCAGGCTTGTGCTTGCCGCGCAGACGGCGTGCCACTTCGCTGGCAACACGGCCGAGAACCTTATCCGTCGCGTCAATCACGTACCATTCGCGCGTCACCTCATGGGCTTTTGCGGAAAACGTCTTCATGATCGATCCAAAAAAAATGCTTTGCCCGATGTGTTCGTCCTGCTTGTCTGTGTGCGCTTCGAGGCGCGGTGCAGGCTCTCCCTGTTCTTTTTCCGTGGGCATGAATGCGGAAAAGCCCTGAATTATAAAGGAAATACGGCAACGCGGTCAAAGGGAATCCACTCCCCGTGCCCACGGCGGCCGAAATGGGCCAAAATCCGTTCGTGCCCCGACAAGCCAGGCGAACCGAGCGCCCGGGGGAGGCACCCATCGACGCGCGGCACCGGACCTCGCCGCGCCAGACCGGCCGAATACGGAAAACAACAAACAAGCATGATGAATCAACGACTTACGCCCTTCCTTGCGGCCGCCCTGCTGGCCGCCGCGGCGCCTGCCGTCGCCGCCCGCACCGACTGCGAAGCCAAGCTCGACGCACTCGATACACGGATTACCGAAGCCCGTGCCGCCCATGCCGAGGATCGCGTCGCCCGCCTGCGCGCGGTGCGCGAACGCGTCCGCCACTTCTGCGCACGCGGCCACGGCCACGCGTCGGCCGTCCACGCGCCGGCACCTGGCGCACGCTCGCCCGGTGCGACCTCGCAGCCCGCCGCGAAGCAACCGGTGTAACGATGCCGGGGCGCGCAAGCCGCGCGCCGATGTTTGCATGGGACGAAAAAAAGCCCGAACGGCTGGTTCGGGCTTAATCCACCATAGGAGGAGGGTGGAGGAGACATTCGGAGGTTGCCGCAGCGCGACAACCAATGAGGCTCATTATACGAACGCGTCTCCGACTTCACAAGAAAATTTGCATTACGAAATCAAACACCATAATGCGGAATATTTCGAAGCGCGTTTGAAAAATTTATTTTCCCTTTAAAATCAACCATCTGATCCCGGCTGGCAGGATCACGAATCGCCCTCTTCTAGAGCAAAACCCCTAAATACGACGGTGAATTGGCCGTCCGGCGCGCCGCTCGCGCGGCTCCGGCATTGACCGTCGTGCAGCGCATCAGCCGACCGTTGCGCCGCGGGCTACAATGCCGGATCGAATCCGAATCAGGCAAAGCTGGAGTGCAAGCATGGAATGCAAAGTAAGCTGGATGGGGCAGGACGGCATGGCGTTTTCCGCCGAGACCGGCAGCGGCCACCTCGTCACGATGGATGGCGCGCCCGAAGGCGGCGGCCACAACCTCGCGCCGCGCCCGATGGAAATGGTGCTGCTCGGCACCGGCGGCTGCACGGCCTATGACGTCGTGCTGATCCTGAAGAAGAGCCGCCAGGAAGTCAGCGGCTGCTCGGTCACGCTGAAGGCCGAACGCGCGAGCGAAGACCCGAAGGTGTTCACGAAGGTGCACTTCCACTTCACCGTCACCGGCCGCAACCTGAACCCGTCCACGGTCGAACGCGCGATCAACCTGTCGCACGACAAGTATTGCTCCGCGTCGATCATGATCGCGAAAACGGCCGAACTCACGCATTCGTTCGACATCGTCGCCGGCTGAACGCACGGCGGGCGCGCATGAAAAAAGGGCCGGCGCTCCGTTGGGAGACGCCGGCCCTTTCGCATTCGAACGGCAAAGCAGGCCGATAAGCCGGATTCTGTGCACGCTGCGCGCCGAAGCACGCAACGCGTGGCAGCCATTCCTCTAGGCGCGCCATTGCTGACGCGCTCAAGCTTCCTACCCGCAGACGAGACGGGGGCCCCGTCCTGCATCCGAAAATGCGCGCCTGCCTACTTGGAATTGCTCCGGGTGGAGGTTACCGTGCCGGCGAACGTCGCCGTCGCCGCGGTGCGCTCTTACCGCACCGTTTCACCCTTACCTGATCCCGGCTTGCGCCGGGCCATCGGCGGTTTGCTTTCTGTTGCCCTGTTCCGCGTGTCGCCACGGATGGCCGTTAGCCATCACCCTGCCCTGTGGAGTCCGGACTTTCCTCGCCCCCGCGCGCCCGAAGGCGGCGAGGCCGCGACTGCCTGGCCTGCTTTGCGACGCGCATTCTAGCACTGCGCGCCGCCGGCCGTGCGGCCAGGCTCGCGCGGCGGCGCGAAGGTCAGGCCAGTTTCCAGCCGATCGTCTCGCCGCCGCGCAGCGGCACGACGGGCGTATCGCCCGCGAAGATCTCGCGCGGCAGCTCCCACGCCTCGCGACGTAGCGTAACCGTCTCGGCGCTGCGCGGCAGTCCGTAGAAATCGGCGCCGAAGAAGCTCGCGAACCCTTCCAGCTTGTCGAGCGCGCCGGCCGTGTCGAACGCTTCCGCATACAGTTCGAGCGCGTGCAGCGCCGTGTAGCAGCCCGCGCAACCGCACGCGGTTTCCTTCGCGTCGCGCGCATGCGGCGCGCTGTCGGTGCCGAGGAAGAAGCGCGGGTTGCCCGACGTCGCGGCTTCGACCAGCGCGACGCGATGCGTCTCGCGCTTCAGCACCGGCAGGCAGTAGTAATGCGGGCGAATCCCGCCGACGAACAGCGCATTGCGGTTGTACAGCAGGTGATGCGCGGTGATCGTCGCGCCGAGCAGGCCGGGCGCCGCGTCGGCGTCGCGCACGTAGTCGGCCGCGTCCTTCGTCGTGATGTGCTCGAACACGACCTTCAGGCCCGGGAAATCGCGGCGCAGCGGCGTCATCACGCGGTCGATGAAGACCTTCTCGCGGTCGAACAGGTCGATCGACGCATCGGTCACCTCGCCGTGCACGAGCAGCGGCATGCCGGTTTCCTGCATCGCCTCGAGCGTCTTCGCGCATTTCGCGAGATCGGTGACGCCGTGGTCGGAATTCGTCGTCGCGCCGGCCGGATACAGCTTCACGCCGTGCACGAAGCCGCTTTCGCGCGCGCGACGGATCTCGTCGGGCGGCGTGTTGTCGGTCAGGTACAGCGTCATCAGCGGTTCGAACGTCATCCCGGCCGGCAGCGCGGCAAGAATGCGCTCGCGATAGGCCTGCGCCTGCGCGGTGGTCGTCACCGGCGGCTTCAGGTTCGGCATGACGATGGCGCGGCCGAACTGGCGTGCGGTGTGCGGCAGCACGGCGGCCAGCATGTCGCCGTCTCGCAGGTGCAGGTGCCAGTCGTCGGGACGGGCGAGCGAGAGCGTCGCCGGGGAGGAAGCGTTCGAGGCAGTCATAGGAGGCGTCGTGAGGAACGGGCTGGCCATCGGCGGGGCCGGAACGCGCGTGCGCGGGCCGACTGACGGCAAACCGCAACACGGGGCCTTCGGCCGGCGGAATCCGCTTTTTACCGCTCAGGGCTCGGTGATATGCTAGAAGCCGCATTGTACCGGGGTTCGCCCGGTTCGTTACCCCCCCGCCTCAGCCTGCTGCCCCAAGTAAAATGTGCCAACTCTTAGGAATGAACTGCGCCGCGCCGACGGACGTCACATTCTCCTTCACAGGTTTCGCGGCCCGGGGCGGGCTCACCGATCACCATGCCGACGGCTGGGGCATCGCGTTCTTCGAAGATAAAGCCTGCCGCCTGTTCATCGATCACCAGGCATCGGCCACGTCGCCGATCGCCGAAATGGTGAAGCGCTACCCGATCAAGTCCAAGAACACGATCGCGCACATCCGCAAGGCGACGCAAGGCCACATCCTGCTCGAGAACAGCCATCCGTTCATGCGCGAGCTGTGGGGCCGGCACTGGATCTTCGCGCACAACGGCGACCTGCAGGACTACGCTCCGGACATGGACGGCAGCGTCTACCATCCGGTCGGCACGACCGACAGCGAACAGGCGTTCTGCGTGCTGATGCAGGGGCTGCGCGAAGCGTTCCCCGGCGCGCAGCCGCCGCTGCCCGAGCTGTTCGAGCGCGTCGGCGAGCTGACGCGCGGCATCACCGATCACGGCGTGTTCAACTTCCTGATGTCGAACGGCCAGGCGCTGTTCGCGCACTGCTCGACGCGGCTGCACTACCTCGTGCGACGCTGGCCGTTCTCGACCGCGCACCTCGTCGACGAAGACCTGTCGATCGACTTCGCGAAATACACGACGCCCGAAGATCGCGTCGCGGTGATCGCAACGCAGCCGCTCACCGACAACGAAGTGTGGACCGCGTTCGAGCCGGGCGAACTGATCATGTTCCAGTGCGGCGACGTCGCCGCGCGGATGCGGATCCCGGTGCCCGAACGCGTGCTCGAGAAGCTGCGCAATCCGTCGCTCGACGCATCGGCGTCGGCACCGCGCGACCCACGCGAGGCGCTCGCCACCGCCGCCGACGTCGATTCCGACGACGCGATCGACTTCTGAGCCCGGCGCCCGCGCCCTCTTCTCTTCACGTTTTCGCCGCAGCACGGCAAGTCGGTGGCTCGCCGCGTCCGATCGCGGCGTTGGCTTCGCGCGCCGGCGATACAGCGACGCGCTCCGTCGGAGCAAGTGGCCTGCCCCGGCACCGACTTCGCTTCATCCGGATCGCAGTCCGATATATCGAAGCGACGCCGCACGACATCCGCGCGATTTAATTTATTTTCAAACGAAAATAACTAAAAGACGAAAAACAATATACAGATCCCGGGCAACATATAATCCGGGAGCCGCATTTTAACGTGCCAATTTAGCGCAAACCGTGCGCCACCTCACCGAGCCGGCAATCGCCGACTCACATCGATCAAATCCACCGAATCCTTGCCCACCAAGGCTTTCAGTTCGATTCATCACACAATCCAGATATACCGGATGAAATCGACATGATTGCCGCATTTGTTAGCTTCCCGACAATCAATCACCGGCACGGCCAATAGACTCCGCCCCATCCTCGGTGTAACGAATCGCGATTGGCGGAGAAACGGCCACGGCCGCCGCACACCCATTCACGCCATTCCTCACTGCGGATTGCGATTTCACTGCGCCGCGGTGAAAACCACATCAAAACAAGAGAGAGGGGCTTGTCGTGAATCATTCATTTCGATCGATATGGAGCGAGGCCACCGGCTGCTGGGTTGCGGCTGCGGAAACGGCACGGGCGCGCGGCAAGCGTTCGGGCCGCTCATCCTGCGCGAGCCGCCGCGCCGCACACGCGGCAACGCACCGGACATCGCTTCGCATCGCGGCAGTCGGCGCCGCGCTGGCCGCGTTGTCGGCCGGCTCCGCGTACGCATCGACGTGCGGCAGCGGCGCGACCGTCGCGAGCGGCGGCACCTGCGCGCCCGGCAGTTTCAGCCCGACCGTCAACGACAACCTGGCAGGCTCGGCCACTGTCTCGGGCGGCGACACCGTCGGCGTGTCGGGCACATGGACCCGCGCCGGCGGCGACCCCGGCTACACGCTCACGCCGATCGGCAGCACGACCATCGTGTCGGGCAACCCGAACCAGCCGCTGCTGTCGCTCGGCGGCAAGACGCACAGCGTCAGCACGCCCGACTCGATCACCGGCACCCACACGACGGTCGCGACCTACGACTCGTCCGCGTTCTCCGCGTCGACGGCCGGCGCGACCGCGGTGCCCGTCTACCACGACGTGAACGGCGATCAGTACGTGAATACGCGCATCGGCACCGTCACCGCCAGCGGCGGTACGCTCAACGTGTCGATCGGCAATGCGGCGAACGCGCCGGATGCAGCCGGCAACGCGATCTCGATGGCCGCGAAGGGGACCGACCTGACCTTTGCGGACGGCACCGGCGCCACGACAAGCACCGTCAACTGGAACTCGCGCAACCAGATCCAGTTCACCACCGGCGACTACGTTGCGGACGGCGGCGCGATCGGCAGCCGCCAGCTCGACGTGCCGGCCTACGCGGGCACCTTCGCCGCATTCGACGGCAGCACGTGGAAGGTCACCGACGCCGCGTCGCTCGCCGCGTACAACGACTTTCTCGTGCGCTCGGTGCAAAGCGGCGCGCTCGGCTCGCAGGCCGCCTACGACAGCGCGCTCAGCCAGGCCGTCACGTTCTCGCAGCAAACCTTCCAGTATCAGAACAACGCGTCCTCGGGCGACAAGAACACGTTGCCGATCGATTTCCTGTCGGTGATGCACGGCACGGGCGCGAACGCGACACTGCAAATCGGCAAGGACGGCCAGATCGACTTCCGCGGCGTCAACACGATCGTCTCGAGCTCGGCCGTCCTCGCGGAAAACGGCGCGCACTTCATCAACGACGGGCGCCTGTCGGGCGACTTCACGCTGGTGCGCCTGCTGAGCGGTGCAAGCGGCGTCAACAACGGCGCGATCTCGTCCGGGTACGCGTCCGGCGACGACTTCGACACGAGCGGCAGCACGCCGCCGAACAACTTCAACTTTCACGCGTACACCGAAGGCAACGGCGTGTTTGCGAACGGCGCGGGCACGTCGTTCGTCAACAACGGCGTGATGAACGTGGGCGCGTGGACGCTCGACGGTAACCAGCCGGACCTGCAGAACTACGCGGTCGCCGTGACAGGCGGCGCGACCGCGTCGAACGCCGGCACGATCAATGTCGGCGTCAATGCGACGACGCTCGACAGCCAGGTGATCGGCGGCCTCGTCGCCGGCGGCAGCTTCACGAACGAAGCCGGCGGCACGATCTACCTCGGCCGCTCGGCGCAGTACGCGCCCGGCGGAACGGCAAACGACGTCGCGCTCGCCGCGCACGCATACGGCATCCTGCTCGGTAATGCCGGCACCGCAAGCAACCTCGGCACGATCGTGATCGGCTCGCAGACGCAAAATGGCGCCGCGATGGCGAGCATCGGCTCGACCGCCGGCGCGCTGACCAACGCGGGCGCGCTCGTCGTCAACGGCGCGGCGTCCGGCACGCCGCTCGCCAACGTCGGCATGCTCGCGGCCAACACGGCCGCGACCGTGACCAACACCGGCACCATCACGCTGAACGGCGTCAACGGCATCGGCATCATGGTCGTCGGGACCGGCCCGACCGCGACAGCGGCGACCTCGACCGGCACGATCAACGTGGCCGGCGGCCTCGATCCCGCATCGGGCACGCGCAACTACGGCGTGTGGGCCGAGGGGCCGCTCGCGAAAGCCACGCTCGACGGCGCGCTCAACCTGACGGGCACCGGCGCGATCGGCGCACACGCGCGTTCGGGCGCGACGATCGACGTCGGCGCCAATGCCGTGCCCGCCTTCATGTCGGGCACCAACCAGATCGGCTTCTACGCGTATGGCGCGGGCTCGAAGATCAACGTCGCCGCGCAGCATCTCAGCGTCGACACCGACGATTCGACACTGTTCCGCGTTGCCGGTGGCGCGGTCTACACGGGCACGTCGACGGCCGGCGCGCTGACGACCGACGTCAATGGCCAGCGCGCGCACGGCGTGCTCGCGACCGACGCCGGCACCGTGCTGTCGACCGGCAACGCGATCTACAACGTCAACGGCGCGAACGGCATCGCGATCGCGGTCGAAGGCGGCGCGCAGGGCACGATCGACACGGGCGCGACGATCAACCTGAACGCGGCCGGTGCGATCGCCGGCATCGTCGACGGCCAGGCGCACGACCTCGCCGGCGCCAATGCCGGTGCACCGGTCGCGACGACGCTCACCAACGACGCCGCCGTCACGTCATCGACGGCCGGCGTGACGGGCTTCGTCGCGCAGCACCTCGGCACGCTCGCGAACCGCGACACGGTGCTGCTGACGGGCGCCGGTTCGACGGGTGTCGTGATCGGCACGCTCGGCACCGTGAACAACGCGTCGACGATCCGCGTATCCGACGGCACTGGTGCGCTCGTGCAGGGTGCGTCGGCGACGCTCGCCAACACGGGTTCGATCGAAGCCGACGACGGCATCGCCGGCGTGCACCTGACGGGCGCCGGCGCATCGGTCGCGCTGTCGGGCGCCGGCACCGTGAGCGCCAACGGCAGCGCCGACGGCGTGCTGATCGACTCGACCGTCACGGGCGGCGGGCTCGCGGCCGGCGCGACATCGATCGCGGTCGGCGGCTCGGGCAAGGGGATCGACAACCAGGGGACGAACGCGACGATCGCGCTGTCCGGCACGCAGATCGGCACGACCGGCAGTGGCGCCGACGGCCTGTCGTCGACGGGCGCCGGCGCACGCATCGCGGCGGATGCGGCGACCGTCGTCCGGACCACCGGCGACAACGCGCGCGGCCTCTTCGTGTCGGGCGCGGATTCGACGCTGGCGGCCAACGGTACGACCATCGCGACGACCGGCGCAAGTTCGGCCGCGATCGTGACGAGCGGCGGTGCGACCGCGCTGCTGTCGGGCACGAAGATCACTGCTGCCGGCACGGCGGCCGACGGCCTCGTCGCGCAGAACGGCGGCCGCATCGGCGATACGGGCTCGACGATCGCCAGCGCCGCCGGCAACGGCGCAACCGCCGACAGCGGCGGCGTGCTCGCGTTGACCGGCACGACGCTCAAGGGCGCGACGGCCGGCGTGCTGATTTCCGATACGCTCGCAAACGGCGCGACGAACTCGGTGCTCGTCGACGGCGGCAGCGTCACGTCCGCCACCGGGCCGGCCTTCGCCGCACGCGGCGGCACGGCCGACATCGCGGTGCGCAACGGCACGGTCGTGACGGCCGGCAACGGCACGCTGCTCGACCTGTCGAACGGCAGCAACGCCACCTTCACCGCATCGGCCGTGAACCTGGCCGGCGACATCGTTTCCGACGCATCGAGCACCGGCAACGTGTTCCTCGCGAACGGCACGACGCTGACCGGCAAGATCGATCCGGTCGCACTGTCGATCGACAACACCAGCACGTGGCGCATGACGGGCAGCTCCGTGCTGAGCAGCCTGAACAACGCGGGCCTCGTCGCGTTCGCCGCACCGACCGGTTCGCCGACGCTCGCGGGCAGCTACAAGACGCTGACGACCGGCAGCTACGTCGGCAACGGCGGCACGATCGCGCTCAACACGTTCCTCGGCGCGGATGCATCGCCGACCGACCGGGTGATCGTGAACGGCGGCACCGCGAGCGGCACGACGGGCCTGAAGATCGCCAACACGGCCGGCACCGGCGCGCAGACGAAGGGCGACGGGATTCCGGTGGTCGTCACGGCCAACGGCGGCACGACCACCGCATCGGCGTTCCAGCTCGCTGGGCCCGTGCAGGCGGGCGCGTACGAATACCGGCTCTATCGCGGCGGGCAAGGCGACGCGAACGGCTGGTACCTGCGGTCGCAACTCGATCCGTCGGATCCCGGCGACCCGATCCACCCGTCCGGTGGCGGCGACGGAGACGGCAACGGGAATGGCAACGGTGGCACGCTCGCGTATCGCCCCGGTGTCTCGGGCTACGCACTCACGCCACTGCTCAACGCAGACTACGGCTTCTCCACACTGGGCAAGCTGCACGAGCGCGTCGGCGACATCTACAACCTCGAGAAGCAGCAGCCGGGAAATCGCGACGGCGTGTGGGGGCGCATCGGCGGCCAGAGCCTCGACGCGAACGCGGGCCGCTTCGCGGCCGACGAGCGCACGTTCTTCGCGCAGTTCGGCAAGGACTGGACGCTCGACCAGGCGCCGAACGGCGGCGGCAGCACGCATGCGGGCGTGACGGCCAGCATCGGCGTGTCGAACGCCAGCTTCAGCGACATGGCACGTGCGGATACGGCCAACGTGTCGACGTCGACGGGCTCGGTCGAGATGCATGCACAGAGCATCGGCGGCTACTGGACGAAGTACCTGTCCGACGGCACGTACTTCGACAGCGTCGGGCAGGTTACGCACTACGGCAACCGCTATCGCGACAGCTACGGCAACGAGGCATCGCAGAACGGCTTCGGCATCGCGCTGTCGCAGGAAGTCGGCAAGCCGTTCGCGATCGGCGCGCTGCCGGTCGCGGTCGAGCCGCAGGCGCAGCTGATGTATCAGTACCTGAAGCTGAACGGGTTCAACGACAACGTCTCGGCGGTATCGGGCACGACGACGAACGCGCTGCGCGGCCGCGTCGGCGTGCGCATCTTCCGGCCGAACCTCCAGTCGGATTCGGGCGGCGGCGCCGCCACGCCGTACTTCACGGCCGACGTGCTGCACGACTTCCTGTCGCCGGGCCAGACCGTCGTCGGCGGCACGCCGTTCGCGACGCATCTCGGCCGCACGTGGTACGAGCTCGGCGTCGGCGTGACCGCGGGCTTCGGCAAGTCGGGCGAGCTGTACGCGAACGCGAAGATCGCGCGCAACATCGGCGGCGACTACCGGCGCGGCATCGTCGGGCAGGTCGGCTACCGCTACAGCTGGTAACGCCCGCCGGCGGCGGACGAAAAAAAACCGCCCGGCGCTCGGCCGGGCGGTTTTCGCATCGACGCACATCCGGCGCCGACGAGCGCGAACGCTCAGTGCAGGATCTTCGCGAGGAAGTCCTTCGCGCGTTCCGATTTCGGATTCGAGAAGAAATCGTCCTTGCGGTCGTCCTCGACGATCGCGCCCTTGTCCATGAAGATCACGCGATGCGCGACCTTCTTCGCGAAGCCCATCTCGTGCGTGACGACCATCATCGTCATCCCTTCCTGCGCGAGTTCGACCATCACGTCGAGCACTTCGTTGATCATCTCGGGGTCGAGCGCGGACGTCGGCTCGTCGAACAGCATCGCGATCGGATCCATCGACAGCGCGCGCGCGATCGCGACACGCTGCTGCTGGCCGCCCGACAGCTGGCCCGGGAACTTGTGCGCATGCGCCTTCAGGCCGACGCGATCGAGCAGCTTCATGCCCTTCTCGTTCGCCTCGTCCTTGCCGCGGCCGAGCACCTTGACCTGCGCGAGCGTCAGGTTCTCGGTGATCGACAGGTGCGGGAACAGCTCGAAATGCTGGAACACCATCCCGACCTTCGAGCGCAGCTTCGACAGGTTCGTCTTCTTGTCGCCGACCGACTGGCCGTTCACGAGGATCTCGCCCTGCTGGAACGGCTCGAGGCCGTTCACGGTCTTGATCAGCGTCGACTTGCCCGAGCCCGACGGGCCGCACACGACCACCACTTCGCCTTTCTTGACCTCGGTCGTGCAGTCGGTGAGGACCTGAAACTGGCCGTACCACTTCGAAACGTTCTTGATGGAAATCATCTTGTGACCTTTTTCTGGAGACCCTTGACGAGTGCAGACGCCAACGAGCAAATCACGAAATAGCATGCGCCGGCGAACAGGACCATCTCGACGGTCGTGCCGTCGCGATCGCCGATGTTGGCCGCCGTGCGGAAGAAGTCCGCGAGACTGATCACGTACACGAGCGACGTATCCTGGAACAGGACGATCGCCTGCGTGAGCAGCAGCGGGATCATCGCGCGGAACGCCTGCGGCAGGATCACGAGACGCATCGCCTGCGCGTAGTTCATGCCGAGCGCGAACGCGGCGTTCACCTGCCCGCGCGGCACCGCCTGGATGCCGGCGCGGATGATCTCGGAATAATACGCGGCTTCGAACAGCGAGAACGCGACCATCGCCGATGCGAGACGGATGTCGATCGTCGGCGACAACCCGAGCACGCCCTGCAGCAGCTGCGGCACGATCAGGAAGAACCACAACAGCACCATCACGAGCGGGATCGAGCGGAACACCGTCACGTAGGCCTGCGCGAACCACGCGAGCGGCTTGACGCCCGACAGCCGCATCAGCGCCAGCAGCGTGCCCCAGACGATCCCGACCACGATCGCGATCAGCGTGATCTGGAACGTGACGACCGCCCCCGACCACAGCGTCGGCAGCGCGCCGGGAATACTACTCCAGTCGAACTGATGCATCACTTGCCTCCGATATAGCCGGGCAGCCGCGTACGGCCTTCGATCCAGCGCATGAACGCCATCACGACGAGGTTGATGATCACGTACGCGAGCGTCACCGCGATAAACGATTCATACGTCTGCGCGGTGTAGTCGACGAGCTGTCGCGCTTGCGCGGACAGGTCGAGCAGGCCGATCGTCGACGCGACGGCGGAGTTCTTGAAGATGTTCAGGAATTCCGACGTGAGCGGCGGCACGATGATCCGGTACGCAACGGGCAGCAGCACGTAGCGATACGTCTGCCATTGCGTGAAACCCATCGCGAGGCCGGCGGCGCGCTGGCCCTTCGGCAGCGCGTTGATCCCCGAGCGCACCTGTTCGCACACGCGCGCGCCCGTGAACAGGCCGAGACAGATGATCGACGCGGTAAAGAACTGCGTGGTGGGCGGCAGCTGCTTGATCCAGGTGCCGATCGATGCAGGCAGCAGCTCCGGTATCACGAGATACCAGACGAAGAACTGCACGATCAGCGGAATGTTCCGGAAAATCGACACGTACAGGGTACCGATCGCGGACAGCCATTTGTTCGGCACGGTGCGCAGCACGCCGAACAGCGAACCGACGATCAGCGCGATGACCCAGGCGACGAGCGACACTTCGATGGTCACCCAGAAGCCGGACATCAGCCATCCGAAATAAGTCGTCGGCTCGCCGGTCGACACGGGGCTCAGGAAGATGCCCCAGTTCCAGTGGTAAGACATGGGCAAGACTCCAGCAAAAAGAGACGGAAGAAGCGGGGCCTCTTCCGTCTCATTAGCGTCATTTCTGCATCAACGGCCGTGTGGTCAGTCGAGCGCCTTGTCGTTCGGGTTCGCGTACAGCTTCTTCATCGAATCGGACAGCGGGAAGTTCAGGTTCAGCCCCTTCGGCGGGATCGGGTTCTCGAACCACTTCGCGTAGATCTTCGCGGCTTCGCCCGACTTCTCGACTTGCGAGATCGCATCGTCGACGACCTTCTTGAAGTCTGCATCGCCCTTGCGCATCATGCAGCCGTACGCTTCTTCCGATTGCGGCGTGCCGACGATCACCCAGTCGCCCGGCTTCTTCGCCTTCGCGCGCTCGCCCGCGAGCAGCGCGTCATCCATCATGAACGCGACCGCGCGGCCCGATTCCAGCGTATTGAACGAATCGCCGTGATCCTTCGCGCTGATGATGTTCATGCCCATCTGCTTTTCGTTGTTCATCTTGCGCAGCAGGCGCTCGGACGTCGTGCCGGCGGTGGTCACGACCGTCTTGCCCTTCAGGTCGGCGAAATCCTTGACGCCCGAATCGTTCTTCGTCATCAGGCGCGTGCCGATCACGAAGATCGTGTCGGAGAACGCGGCCTGCTGCTGACGCTCGGCGTTGTTGGTCGTCGAGCCGCACTCGATGTCGACCGTGCCGTTCTGCACCAGCGGAATGCGGTTCTGCGACGTGACCGGGATGTTCTTCACCTGCAGGTTCGGCAGGTTCAGCTTCTTCTTCACCGCGTCGACCACCTTCATCTGGAATTCGCGCGAATAGCCGACCACCTGCTGCTTTTCGTCATAGTAGGAGAACGGAATCGACGACTCGCGGTGTCCCAGCGCGATCACGCCCGTGTCCTTGATCTTCTTCAGCGTGCCCGTCTCCTGAGCATGCGCGCCGCTTGCGAACGCGCAAAGCGCCGCGAACATCAGGACTGCCTTTTGGTATTTCATTTTGGTCATCTCCTTGGCTAAAACCCGCGCCAGTGTATCAAAGTAATATTTTTGAAAGTACTGTTGTTTACCGCACGTCGCAGCGCCTTCCGCGAAGCCTTCCTCCCGGCTCCCGGCGCCCCGAATGCGCGCGCGGGCGGTGCCGGATCCGGCACCGCCCGCGAGGGTTCATCTCCGCAATCGGGTGGATTGCGTCATGAATTGATCATAGTCAACGATCAGGGGTAGAGGCCACGCATTTCGCGCGCCATCAGGATGCGCTTGCACGCAACGATGAACGCTGCCGTACGCACCGACACCTTGTGCTCTTCCGCGACCGCCCACACGCCGGAGAACGCTTCGCGCATCACGCGTTCGAGACGGTGGTTGATCTCGTCTTCCGTCCAGAAGAAGCTCGAGAAATCCTGCACCCATTCGAAGTACGACACGGTCACGCCACCCGCGTTCGCGATCACGTCCGGGATCACCAGCACGCCGTTCGCGGTCAGGATGTCGTCGGCCGCCGTCGTCGTCGGGCCGTTCGCGCCTTCGACGATGATCTTCGTGCGGATCTTCCCTGCGTTCTTCTCGGTGATCTGGTTTTCCAGTGCCGCCGGGATCAGGATGTCGGTTTCGACCGTCCAGAACTCGTCATTCGGCATCGGCTCCGCACCTTCGAAGCCCGCGACGCCGCCCGTGCGTGCGACGTGGTCGAGCAGCTTGTTCGAATCGAGGCCGGCCGGCTGGTAGATCGTGCCCGTGTGATCCTGCACCGCGATCACCTTCGAGCCCGCTTCTTGGAACAGCTTCGCCGCGATGCCGCCGACGTTGCCGAAGCCCTGCACCGCGATGCGTGCGCCGTCGATCTCGAGGCCCTTCTTCTTCGCCGCTTCGCAGCCGACGACGAACACGCCGCGGCCCGTTGCTTCCTTGCGGCCGAGCGAACCGCCGAGCGCGATCGGCTTGCCGGTCACGACGCCGGTCGACGTCTGGCCCTGGTTCATCGAGTAGGTGTCCATCATCCACGCCATCACCTGTTCGTTGGTGTTGACGTCCGGCGCCGGAATGTCGGTGTTCGGGCCGATGATGATGCCGATTTCGCTGGTGTAGCGGCGCGTCACGCGCTCGAGCTCACCGCGCGACAGCTTGCGCGGGTCGACGCGGATACCGCCCTTCGCGCCGCCGTACGGCACGTTCACGGCCGCGTTCTTGACCGACATCCATGCGGACAGCGCCATCACTTCCGACAGCGTCACGTCCTGGTGGTAACGCACGCCGCCCTTGCCCGGGCCGCGCGACACGTTGTGCTGCACGCGATAGCCCTCGAAGTGCGCGACGGTACCGTTATCGAGTTCGATGGGGCAGTCGACGATCAGGATGCGCTTCGGGCGCTTCAGCGTTTCGAGCCAGCGCGACAGCGAGCCGAGGTACGGCGCGACGCGATCGACTTGCTGAAGATAGTTGCCCCACGGGCCGAGATCGTCGGCGTGCAGGTAGGACGGGATGGACTGCAATTGCGAAGACATGGATGCTCCAACGGTCAACAGGTGCGCACATTGTCGAAAAACCCGTTTTTTTTATCCAATGCCGTTTGCTTATTCGATTATGCGTTTCTTGCATGATCGCGATTTTTCGCAAATCTGCGGTCGATTTGCGCAAGAACGCACGCGATCGATCGTGCATCGCGTGCGTGAAAAATCGTGTTTCCTGGGTGCGGGAGGGCCGCCGGACAGCCGTCCGACAGGCGCCGCAAGCTCGACGACAGCCGGCTGGCGGTTAACCGCCCACGGTTAACCCGCGGTTTCGCGCAGTTCGTCGCGCACGACGTCCCACAGTGCACGCACGAGCTTCTGCCGCGGATCGTCGCCCTGCAGCGCGAGCTTGTCGCAGTACAACCGGATCTCCATCGTCAGCGTGAACGGGTGCGCGCCGCCGCGCACCGACCGGTCGAGCCGGATCAGGCGGCCGCCCGCGACCGCATCCTCGACCGCGCTGTGCGGCAGGAACGCGACGCCGTGGCCCGCGAGCGCCATCGCCTTCAGCCCTTCGGCCATGTCGGTTTCATAGACGCGATCGAGGAACAGCGGCGTCGACGCATTCGCGACGATGACTTCCGTCATCCGGCCGAGATACGCGTTCGGCGTATACGACAGGTACGGCACGCGCGCGTCGGCGGTGCCGGGCAGCGTGTAACGCGGCCGCCCTGCACGGCCCGGCGCCGAGAACGGGCTGATCGGCTCGCTACCGAGAATCAGCATGTCGTAACGCGCCGGGTCGAGCGCGACCGGATGGCTCGGGTGGTGGTAACCCATCACGAGATCGCAGCCGCCCTCGACGAGCGACAGCACCGCGTCGTGCACGTTCAGCGCACGCAGCCGCGTGTGGACCTGGCCCATCTTCGCCTCGATCCGCTGCAGCCAGCGCGGGAAATACGTGAGCGACAGCGTGTGCGGCACCGCGAACTCGATCGTCGGCACCGGCGCGCCGACGTGGCCGCGCAGCAGCGTGCGCGCCTCGTGCGCCTGCGACAGCATCGTCAGCGCCTGTTCGTAGAAGATCTGCCCGGCCTGCGTGAGCCGCGTCGGATAGACCGAACGATCGATCAGTTCGGTCGCGAGCCATGCCTCGAGCGCCTGGATGCGCCGCGAAAACGCCGGTTGCGACACGTGCCGCAGCTCGGCGGAACGGCTAAAGCTGCGCGTTTCCGCGAGCGAAACGAAGTCTTCGAGCCATTTCAGTTCCATGCAGGCGGGCGCGGCGGGCGGCGGTCGGGAAGAAGCCTGCATTCTACCGGCGGGCGGGCCCGGCCGGCGGCGGCGCGAGCGGCCCGGCGCCCCGCCGGCCGCG